>NZ_JBDIUV010000013.1:0-1172 GCF_039631345.1 Alkalimonas sp. NCh-2 | reverse complement strand
TTCCGGTTTTTGTTGGCGGCGGCGGTGCAACTGCAGCAGGTTGGACAGCCGTCGGCGGCTTAGGTTTTTGGGGTACAGGTGCTGTAGTGGGGGCAGGTGCGCTTGCTATAGCCGTGATGTCGAGTGAACCAAAAAATTGTCCAAGCGATGTACCTGATTTTGATTTCGATAATCCTGAACAAAACCCTGTCGGTTCTGATGGTGTTGAATGGCCATGGAAGGGGAAACCTCCTCAAGGAGGTGCGCATGGAGGGTATAAAAATCCAAATGGGCCGCACAGTCTTCATCCAGATTTAGGCCATGGAGCACCTATTGGTCCTCATTGGGACTTTAATGATAGAAAGGGCCCAGGCTGGAGAATTTATCCTGATGGTTCGACTGTGCCGAAAGGAAAATAACTATGCAAAAAATTAAGCTAAATAGTAATGTGAAAGATTATGTTGTGGATATGTTGTCATACAACAATGATGTATGTGAGTTTGCAAGAGTTTTTTTAAGGGGTAGTTTCCCACAATGTTACGCTATCTTGCCTGCTTTTGTATGTCAGGATAAGGCTGAAAAAATTGCAGAAGGTGGCATTATTGATTTGCAGCATGACTTCGAAAAGGCAGAGACCATATCATCTAGTGATGTTACGTCATGGTTGGCTGAGTACTTGTTTGAAAAAATAAATGCAGGTGGGTTATTTTGTATATTTGATGATGTTATGGCTTCAGCTTCCGATGTTGAAGATTTTAGAGAATTTGCGGTATTTAGAGAGCGGGGGGTGTTCCATGTTGCATGTAAATATAACACTCGGACCGTCAATGATTTAATAAAGATAATATATGCATCGAAAGTTAGTTGGCACTTTGTTTGTGCCATTGCCTTGCCATCGGCGGATGCACATGAATTTCTAGGTGATCAAATTGAAATAAATGATAGTAGTATGAAAGTTCAGGAGATAGTTTTAGGGGCGTATGACGGTGAGTCTTTTATCATTTTGTCAAAAAACTAAACCAGTTGTCCACCATTTCGGCAGCGCGCTGAAAAAATAGCGGATGGCCAAAGCCGTTATTACCTCTACAATCAGGACAACTTGCTGGTGGCGGAAATAGCCGCCGATGGAACGGTCGCTAAAGAATACATTTACCTGGAAGGCGAGCCGCTGGCGATGCTGGTAGACGGGCAGC
>NZ_JBDIUV010000012.1:1512-2705 GCF_039631345.1 Alkalimonas sp. NCh-2 | reverse complement strand
TGGGAAATGGTGTATTGGCATTATATTGCCTGTGATATACCTATTATGAATACGCCTATTCAGGTTTTTCCACTACCTTTTGTGATCACCTACGACGATAAAGATGAATGCGAACCAGGCTGCCCGACAGAGCACGGTGTGGATGCATTTGATGGCAGTGTGCGCAAGCCCATCAGCCCGCTGGATGCAGCCCAACGTTTGTCGAACACCCATGTCGGTGCTTTAGCCGGTTTGCAGCAGTACCTGCCGCTGGATTTTTATTACGCCACCGATGTCAGTGCGCATGCCAAGCCTGTGGCAGAGGTGAATGCCAACTGGATCAGCAAGCACGATGTAAGGCTTTCCGCGGAAGGGAGTTCCCCGTACACCGATCCAGCCTGGCCCGGTTACAACTGGGCAGGCAATGATCTGCACAACATCAGCATCTGGCGTCCGGATGGCAGTTATTCTGTGTTCTATTATGTGAATTACCCCGGTATTGTTGGCGGCTGGCATGCGGCACATGCAGCAGAGAAAGGCCGCCTGACGGGCAATGGCTCAGCATTTGTCTACACCAGTGCCAATGGCGATGAAGAGCGCTTTAGCCATGGCCGTCTTACCAAAGTGATTAAGCGGGATGGTACCCGAATAAGTTTTAACCGCATGAGTGATGAGCACATGCACTACAGCATTCGTAAAGGGGCAGAGCCACTGCACCAGGCCAGCGTGCTGCGGCAGGGGGATGCCCAGGGTTATCGTTATTTGATGGAGTACGCCGGGGAGACGTATCAGTTTGTGTTCGATCACAGCCACCGCCTGCTGCGTATGCGAAAGCCGACAGGGGTAGCCGATGAATTCTCAGAGATCACCTTTCACTACCAGGAGCCTGCAAACAGCAAACTCCTTACCTCGGTGACTGATGAGCAGGGGCAGACCATTTTACGTTACCGCTACGATGCCTATGGCCGGGTCGTGGAAAGTGCGACTGCCGGGCAAGGCCCAGCCAGTACCATTGATTACCATGCAGATGGTACGCGCACCGTGCAGGATAGCAGTGGCAAAATACAGCATTACCAGTTCGAGCAGGACAGGATTTCCAGGGTAACCTGCATTAGCTGTGGTGATACCGTAGTGCGCCATCGCTACAGCAGTACCTTTATGGGCAAGCGCAAAACTACCACCGACAGCAAAGGCACGGTAACCACACTCGAGCG
>NZ_JBDIUV010000012.1:0-1412 GCF_039631345.1 Alkalimonas sp. NCh-2 | reverse complement strand
GACGCAGCAGGTTTACTGAGTGCCATGACCAATGCTGCTGGCGTTCGGTTCACATATCAGTACGATGCTGTCGGGCAACTGATTGCCGTGACTGACAGCAAGGGCAACCAGCAACACTTTGAGTACGACGAGCAGAGGGATCTGGTTCGTATTTTCTTCACCGATCCAAGTGGCGACCTGACGTTTCAGCAACAGTACGAGTACGATGGCCAAAGTCAGTTGATCCGAGTGCAATCGTTGCAAGCAGAAGAGCAACTGAGTTACAACGTTGATGGCAAGCCGGTGCAGCGGCAGGATGCGCTGAACGCTGTGGAAGCATTTCGTTACGATGGTTTTAACCGCTTAATCAAGCACATCGATAAACAAGGCAATGCCACCGAGTTTCGTTACGATAACTCCGATCAGTTAAGTCGCGTCACCGATGCAGAGGGAAAAGCCACCAGCTATTATTACGATAACTTTAATCAGCTAAGGCAATTGATAAGCCCGGATAGCGGTACCAGCAGCTTTAGTTATGATGCTGCAGGGAACCGAACCAGCGTTACCGATGCACGGGGGATTGAACTGCAGTATCAGTACGATGCGTTAAATCGGCTCATCCGCGTGCAGCATAGCGGGGGTGCAGAGCACATCGAATTACGGTACGACGAGCAGCACGGCATACATCCGGCAGTGGGGCAGTTAACATCGGTCACAGATAGCATTGGCGAAACCCAGTATCAGTATACAGAGCATGGCCAGTTGGCCCTGGCACGGCATCAGTTGGGAGCGAACTGGTACAGTCTGGGTTATAGCTACGAGCATGGAGAGCGCTTAAAGCGAGTGACATTACCGAGTGGCAGCCAGGTACTGTACGACTACGACAGCACCGGCCGTATCCACAAGCTAAGCTTGCAACAACTGCATGGGCTGCAAACCCTGGTGTCGGATATCCGTTATTTGCCCTTTGGTCCGATAAAAAGCCTGCACTATGGCCATGGTTTAACCCTGCATAACGAATACGATACCGATTACAAACTGGTTAGCCGGCAATTGGGCTCGATGCTGGCGTTGGGTTATCAGTACGATGCGCTGAACAATATAACGGCGATTGAGCAGCCGCTTTATGGTGTAAGCAGCGAGTTTGGTTACGACAGTCTGTCGCGGCTGATTAGTGAGTTCCCGGCAGGGCGTCAGTTTAGCTACGACAGCATTGGTAATCGTTTACGCAAAGAGCAAGCAGCCGGTGTTACCGAGTACATCTATCAGCCGGCTAGCCACCGTTTGGCAGAGCGCAGTGGCCAGCATGCTACCTTGTATCAGTACGATGCAGCAGGCAACATGGTGCAGCGCGGAGCGCAGCAGTTTGAATACAATGCCTTTGGGCGGATGGCGGAAGTCACCACTCCTGAGCGGGAGCTAAGCTACCGCTA
>NZ_JBDIUV010000011.1:3212-4948 GCF_039631345.1 Alkalimonas sp. NCh-2 | reverse complement strand
ACAAGCCACTTGGGCGTTGTATGGTTAAGCCTCTCGGGCAATTAGTACAGGTTAGCTTAACGTGTCGCCACGCTTCCACACCCTGCCTATCAACGTTGTGGTCTCCAACGACCCTTTAGCAGACTTATAGTCTGAGGGATAACTCATCTTGTGGCCGGCTTCCCGCTTAGATGCTTTCAGCGGTTATCCGTTCCGAACATAGCTACCGGGCAGTGCCATTGGCATGACAACCCGAACACCAGCGGTTCGTTCACTCCGGTCCTCTCGTACTAGGAGCAACTCCACTCAATTATCCAACGCCCACGGCAGATAGGGACCGAACTGTCTCACGACGTTCTAAACCCAGCTCGCGTACCACTTTAAATGGCGAACAGCCATACCCTTGGGACCGACTTCAGCCCCAGGATGTGATGAGCCGACATCGAGGTGCCAAACACCGCCGTCGATATGAACTCTTGGGCGGTATCAGCCTGTTATCCCCGGAGTACCTTTTATCCGTTGAGCGATGGCCCTTCCATACAGAACCACCGGATCACTATGACCTACTTTCGTACCTGCTCGACGTGTCTGTCTCGCAGTTAAGCTGGCTTCTACCATTACACTAACCGTACGATGTCCGACCGTACTTAGCCAACCTTCGTGCTCCTCCGTTACTCTTTAGGAGGAGACCGCCCCAGTCAAACTACCCACCAGACACTGTCCGAAGCCCGGATAACGGGCCGTCGTTAGAACATCAAACATACAAGGGTGGTATTTCAAGGATGGCTCCACGAGAACTGGCGTCCCCGCTTCAAAGCCTCCCACCTATCCTACACATGTAGGGTCAATGTTCAGTGCCAAGCTATAGTAAAGGTTCACGGGGTCTTTCCGTCTAGCCGCGGGTATACGGCATCTTCACCGCAATTTCAATTTCACTGAGTCTCTGCTGGAGACAGCCTGGCCATCATTACGCCATTCGTGCAGGTCGGAACTTACCCGACAAGGAATTTCGCTACCTTAGGACCGTTATAGTTACGGCCGCCGTTTACCGGGGCTTCGATCAAGAGCTTCGCTTGCGCTAACCCCATCAATTAACCTTCCGGCACCGGGCAGGCGTCACACCCTATACGTCCACTTTCGTGTTTGCAGAGTGCTGTGTTTTTAATAAACAGTTGCAGCCAGCTGGTCACTGCGACTCTCCGATGCTTACTCCGCAAGGGATTCACATCAAAGAGCGTACCTTCTCCCGAAGTTACGGTACTATTTTGCCTAGTTCCTTCAGCAGAGTTCTCTCAAGCGCCTTGGTATGCTCTACCTGACCACCTGTGTCGGTTTCGGGTACGGTCGTCAATACCTGAAGCTTAGAGGCTTTTCCTGGAAGCAGGGCATCAACAGCTTCGACTCCGTAGAGTCTCGTCTCGTGTCTCAGCATTAAGAAACCGGATTTTCCTAGTCTCTCTGCCTACGCACTTTCACGCGGACTACCAACGCCGCGCCTGCCTAGCCTTCTCCGTCCCCCCATCGCAGTATTGCCGGTACGGAAATATTAATCCGTTTCCCATCGACTACGCTCTTCAGCCTCGCCTTAGGGGCCGACTTACCCTACCCTGATTAGCATGGGATAGGAACCCTTGGTCTTTCGGCGGGGAAGTTTTTCACTCCCCTTGTCGTTACTCATGTCAGCATTCGCACTTCTGATACCTCCAGCCATCCTCCCGGACAACCTTCAACGGCTTACAGAACGCTCCTCTACCACT
>NZ_JBDIUV010000011.1:1771-3112 GCF_039631345.1 Alkalimonas sp. NCh-2 | reverse complement strand
CACAAGTCCGCAGCTTCGGTGTATGATTTAGCCCCGTTACATCTTCCGCGCAGGCCGACTCGACTAGTGAGCTATTACGCTTTCTTTAAAGGGTGGCTGCTTCTAAGCCAACCTCCTAGCTGTCTATGCCTTCCCACATCGTTTTCCACTTAATCATAACTTTGGGACCTTAGCTGGCGGTCTGGGTTGTTTCCCTTTCCACGACGGACGTTAGCACCCGCCGTGTGTCTCCCGAGTAGTACTCATTGGTATTCGGAGTTTGCATGGGGTTGGTAAGTCGGGATGACCCCCTAGCCCAAACAGTGCTCTACCCCCAATGGTATTCGCTCGAGGCGCTACCTAAATAGCTTTCGAGGAGAACCAGATATCTCCGAGCTTGATTAGCCTTTCACTCCGATCCACAAGTCATCCCCTAATTTTTCAACATTAGTGGGTTCGGTCCTCCAATTGATGTTACTCAATCTTCAACCTGCTCATGGATAGATCGCCCGGTTTCGGGTCTACACCCTGCAACTGTTCGCCCAGTTAAGACTCGGTTTCCCTACGGCTCCCCTATTCGGTTAACCTCGCTACAGAATGTAAGTCGCTGACCCATTATACAAAAGGTACGCAGTCACACCATAAAGGTGCTCCCACTGCTTGTACGTACACGGTTTCAGGTTCTATTTCACTCCCCTTACAGGGGTTCTTTTCGCCTTTCCCTCACGGTACTGGTTCACTATCGGTCAGTCAGGAGTATTTAGCCTTGGAGGATGGTCCCCCCATGTTCAAACAGGATATCACGTGTCCCGTCCTACTCGTTTTCACTTAAATGGCACCGTCGTGTACGGGGCTATCACCCTGTATCGCTCCTCTTTCCAAAGGATTCCACTAACACCAAATAAGCTTAAGGGCTGGCCCGCGTTCGCTCGCCGCTACTAACGGGATCTCGGTTGATTTCTTTTCCTCCGGGTACTTAGATGTTTCAGTTCCCCGGGTTCGCCTCGTTGCACTATGGATTCATGCAACGATACCTGATAAATCAGGTGGGTTTCCCCATTCGGAAATCCATGACTCATGCGGCTCTTACTGCCTCATCATGGCTTATCGCAAGTTAGTACGTCCTTCATCGCCTCTGACTGCCAAGGCATCCACCGTGTACGCTTAGTCACTTAACCATACAACCCCAAGTGGCCTTAGCCTCTTGAAGTCGCACGCTTGTGAGTAAGGTCACAAATAAATTGTTACCTTGTTATTTCTACTATCAGCTTGCCAAGTTGTTAAAGAGCAGTTTGAGATAAACTCAAATGAAAAAACTTAGTGTTGAGTGTTTAGTGGTGAGTGTTGAGTTAAAAACTCACT
>NZ_JBDIUV010000010.1:0-15215 GCF_039631345.1 Alkalimonas sp. NCh-2 | reverse complement strand
GCTGAGCTCATGCCATGCTCACGGCATAGTTGAGGAACAGGTGCGCCTGCCTCGGCTTGTTTTAAAATTGCCAGGATCTGGCTGTCGCTAAATTTTGATGTTTTCATGCAGAATCTCCTGCGTTTATATTACGAGAAAATTCTACTTTTGACGTCAGTTATTTTCTGGGATGATTACCATGAGCTAAGGGAGTTAATTTCAAAGCTTTATGACAAAATCAACTCTGCATCCTGAGCAAATCCCACACCTCGCTTTCAAGACAATTATCATGAGTCTCCGGACGAAAGCCTCATAGATACTACCCAGGAAATCATCACAGTGTCGTATTTTTGCATTTGAAAAATGTCGTATTTTTGCCTATGATGTTGGTGTTATGCACAGGAGGTATCAGATGACGATACAGGACAAATTACAGAAGCGAATAAAGCGCTCAAAACGCTCTGTTTTCCTGCGTTCTGACTTTGCTGATATCGCGGATTACGATCAGGTCGGCCGTGGGCTGAGAAACTTGGTTCGTGAAGGTCTACTGATGAAAATTGGTTACGGTCTCTATGTTCGCGCCAGAGTAAACCGGATCACCGGCAAGCTTATGCCTGATAACCCTGCTGGTGCTGATGGTGTTCTTATCGAGGCAATGGACCGGCTAGGTGTTGAGTACCAATTTGATGAGCTTTCACGCATGAGCCTGTCTGGCGAAAGCACTCAAATACCAGCTAACATTAAAATCACACCAAAGAGCTCGCGCTTCACTCGCAAAATTTCGGTAGGGAAGCAGTGTGTCAACACAGTTCGATAGCTCACTCTTCGTTGACGTTGCCAATGCTTTAGGACTTGGCAACCCCGCTATCGTAGAAAAAGACTATTATGTCGTTCAGCTGCTTCAGCTTATTTCTGCACTTGAGCTTGAGTATCACCAAATCGTATTCTCTGGTGGAACCGCGCTTGCAAAGTCCGCCATCAAGACCTACCGCATGTCAGAAGATGTTGATCTGAAACTGGTCCCAAAGCAGACGTTATCTCAACTTTCCTCACGCAATGCAAAGAAAAACGCCCGCAAAGCAGTAAAACAGCGGGTTGAATCGATTATTGAACAAAGTATGATCTTCTCTACTGAGAGCGAACCAATTGTCAGGGATGAGTACAGGTATTTCAGCTTTGACATCCGCTACCCTCAAGAATATCTGCAAGCCCCTTGCTTGCGACCATTCATAAAACTCGAATTTATCGAGTCAGAGCTTTTAAGTGAGCCTCACGCCAGAAGTGTCCAATCAATTTATGCTGAAATTCTTAAGCTAGGAATTGAGGTAGACAAAATAACCTGCGCAGAAATAATCGATACGCAAGCTGAAAAGCTCTTGTCAATGATGCGAAGAACCGCCAGCGTTGCCCGTAATTGCGAGCGTGATGATGACGTCACCTTGATCAGGCACATCTATGACACCTACCATATTCAACTTGCCCAACCTTCTGAGCTTGAAAGGCTCAGCTCGTTGGTTGCTATGGCAATGCAGTCCGATGTGGAAAGGTATGGTAATCAGCATCCACAGATGGTTGAGTCACCCATTAACGAATTGCGTTTCGGGCTGCAGCTCTTATTGGATGACCCAAAGTTTATTCAGCGGTATAACAGCTATGTTAGCCCAATGGTCTACGCCGACGATCCAGTGCAGTGGGAAGAGGCCTTGGCGACTTTTAGAAAGCTAGCTGATGCTGTGCTAGATCACATTGAAAATAGAAGTTAGTAGCCATGAAGCCAATTATTTGTGGTGGGTAAAAGGGCGGGTAATGCTCAATAAACTTTCATCATGCAAATTTAAGCTATTGAATTAAATTGCCATTTAATTCTTATCGACGAACAGGTGCAGAATATTGAATAGCCGCTTGCTATTTCAATGATGTGCAGACACTTTCTATTCTACTCACACCATGAGGCGAATATCCGTATTATTCGCCTCATCCAACAAAACCAAGTCGCTCTTGGCCTGACTTTTGCGCTCAGGCCACCATCAAAGATAAGACCTTGCTGCCCGGTCACCCGCAACGCCCTTGCCTTCATGGTCTGACCAGTATAAGCTGGCCCGATACATTATTTGGAGTTGCAAGATGGCCATTTCCCTTCGTAAAGCCAACTGGGGCTTGAAATTATTTGCCTGGCGGTACATTCCGCTGATTGGTTTTTGCTCACCAAAAATTGTGCGAATGGACAGCAAAACGCTGGAAGTCACCATGCCGCACACCTGGCGCACCAAAAACCATTTGGGCAGCATTTATTTTGGTGCTTTGGCGATTGGCGCGGATTTGGCGGGGGCTTTTTTGGTCTTTAGTAAAGCCAAAGCCCGTGGCGTGAATGCCAATTTTGCCTTTAAAGATGTGCAGGGCAGCTTTTTAAAACGCCCTGAAGCCAAAGTGCATTTTACCAGCCACGATGGCGATGTGATTGACCAGATGATTGATGAATCCCTGGCCAGCGGTGAGCGCATCAACCGCCCGGTGTCGGTGGTGGTGACCTGCCCCAGCCTGCATGGGGATGAGCCAATGGCCACTTTTACCCTGACGCTATCGGTCAAAGCCAAACCCACGAAAAAGTAGCGGCGCTTAGGCTTGTATTTGTCGCGGTATTTGCAGCCAGCGCTTTGGCAACGTAAAATTGCGGTTTTATGGCCACAGGACAGACAGATGGCGCAGGTTTCCGGAAATTTATTCATTGTATCGGCCCCGAGCGGGGCTGGTAAATCCAGCCTGATCCAGGCGCTGCTGGCGCAGCATGCCGATATGCAGGTCAGCGTTTCGCACACGACGCGGGCACCACGCCCTGGTGAGCAAAACGGGGTCCATTATCATTTCGTCAAAGTAGATGATTTTAAAGCCCGTATTGCAGCCGGTGAGTTTCTGGAGTGGGCCGAGGTATTTGGCAATTACTACGGTACCTCACGCACCACGCTGGAACACACCCTGCAGCAGGGTATTGATGTGTTTCTGGATATCGACTGGCAGGGAGCTCGTCAGATCCGGCAGCAATTGCCTGACGCCATTGGCATCTTTATTTTGCCCCCCAGCCTGGATGTGCTGCAGCAGCGACTGCAAAGTCGTGGCCAGGACAGCGCCGACATTATTGCCGGCCGAATGAGCAAGGCACAGGATGAAATGAGCCATGCCGATGAATACGACTATCTGATTGTGAATGATGATTTTCAGCAAGCCTTGCTGGAGCTGCGCTCCATCGTGCTGTGTCAGCGCAACCGCCTTATCCGGCAACAACAGCGGCAACAGGATCTGCTGGATCAACTGTTGGCGAAGTCAGCGGATTAGCGTATACTAGCGGGTCTTGCACAACTTGTTGACTTGGAGTAGCGAATGGCTCGCGTAACCGTTGAAGATGCAGTGGATAAAATTGGCAACCGCTTTGACCTGATCCTGGTCGCAGCCCGCCGTGCCCGTCAAATCAGTGTTGAAGGTAAAGATCCACTGGTGGACTGGGAAAATGACAAAAGTACCGTCATCGCCCTGCGTGAAATTGAACAAGGTCTGATCACTGAGTCCATTCTGGACCAGCAAGAGCGTCAGGACCAAATGAAGCAGGAAGCGACCGAGATGGCCGCCGTTGCAGCTATTATTGGCGGCGACGAATAAAACCTTCTTTTCTTGATGACCAGCAGCGTTTTTGCTGCTGGTAACCTACTCAACACCGCCCGATTCTGATATAAATGCAGTAAGCAGCATCTTCGCTGGTTTGTCCTGATGCGGTATGGGGGGTTCAGGTGTATTTGTTTGAAGGTTTAAAGCAGCAAATTCAAGCGTACTTGCCCGCCGACCAGGTGGCGCAAATCCAGCAAGCCTACTTGCTGGCCAGAGAGGCGCATGCCCCACAAATGCGCTCCAGTGGCGAACCTTACATCACCCACCCGGTTGCCGTGACCAGTATCCTCGCCGATATGCGGATGGATCATGAAACTCTGATGGCCTCCCTGCTGCATGATGTGATTGAAGACACGCCCTACAGCAAAGAAGATCTAGCCGAACGCTTTGGTAATACCGTGGCCGAGCTGGTGCAGGGTGTCAGCAAGCTGGATAAGGTCAAATTCAAAGATTATCAGGAATTTGAAGTTACCAACCTGCAAAAAATGTTTATGGCCATGACGCAGGATATCCGGGTGATCCTGATCAAGCTGGCCGATCGCACCCACAATATGCGCACCATTGGTGCCCTGCGCCCGGAAAAGCGTCGTCGCATTGCCCGCGAAACACTGGAGCTCTATGCCCCCATTGCCAATCGCCTGGGCATTCACAACATCAAAAACGAATTGGAAGACTCCGGCTTCAAGGCCTTATACCCGATGCGCTACCGCGCGCTGCAATCGGCCGTGCAACAGGCGCGCGGCCATCGCCGTGAACTGTTGGAGAAGGTTAAAGGCGAAATCAGCAGCCGCATTGCCGATGCCGGCATTGAAGCTGAAGTATCCGGCCGAGAAAAGCACCTGTACAGCATCTACCAAAAAATGAAAAACAAAGAGCGGATGTTCAACGATGTGATGGACATTTATGCTTTTCGGGTCATTGTACAGAGCATCGACAACTGTTACCGCACCTTAGGCGTGGTGCACAATTTGTACAAACCGATTGAGATTCGTTTTAAAGACTACATCGCCATTCCGAAGCAAAATGGCTATCAATCACTGCATACCTCGTTAATTGGCCCGCACGGCATTCCGGTCGAAATCCAGATCCGCACCTCCGAGATGGATGAAATGGCCGACAAGGGTATTGCAGCCCACTGGATGTACAAAGCCGGCAGTGAGCACAGCGGCACCACCGCACAAATCCGTGCCCGCCGCTGGATGCAAAGCCTGCTGGAGCTACAGCAAAGTGCAGGCTCCACCCATGAGTTTGTCGAAAACGTCAAATCCGAGCTGTACCCGGATGAACTCTATGTCTTTACCCCCAAGGGCCGAATTATTGAGCTGCCGATTGATGCCACTGCCGTCGATTTCGCCTATGCGGTGCATACCGATGTTGGCAATCGCTGTGTCGGTGCCCGGATCGATCGCAAGCCTTACCCACTGAGCCGGCCGCTGGAAACCGGCCAGACGGTAGAAATCATCACCAGCCCAGGCGGTAAACCAAACGCCAACTGGCTAAACTATGTGGTGACCAGCCGGGCCATTTTGGGCATTCGCAACTATTTGAAGAAACAGCAGTTAAGTGAAGCAACCAGTTTGGGTTATCGCCTGCTGAACTCGGCACTGGGTGATGTCAAGCTGGCAGATATCGCGACCGATCGTGTGGAGCAAGTACTGCAAAGTGCCCGGCAAAAATCGATGGATGAACTGGCGGTAGAGATTGGCCTGGGCAACCAGTTACCCATTGCCATTGCCCGGCGTTTGCTTGGCGACTTCGATACACCAGATGATGCAGCTCCAACCCAGGAGCAAAGCCATAGCAAAGCTGTGATTGTCGGCTCCGAAGGCATGTTATTAACCTTTGCCAAATGCTGTCGCCCCATTCCGGGCGATCCCATTGTTGCCAATGCTTCGCCCGGTAAAGGCCTGAATGTGCATCGCAGCGATTGCCGGAATATCAAAGGCTGGGAAAAAGATCCGGCCAAGTACTTCCCGGTGCGCTGGGATCAAACTCAGGATAAGCACTTCCTGTGTGATATCCGGGTCTATATTATCAATCGCCAGGGCGTATTAGCGAAACTGACCGCTTTGATAGCGACCCAGGATTCCAATATTCAGGACTTAGCGACCGATGATCGGGATACCGGTGAATACATTATTAACATTACCCTGTCGGTTCGCGACCGGGTGCATCTGGCCAATGTGATGCGGAAAATCCGTGTCATGCCGGACGTGCAGAAAATTTACAGAAGGAAGTAAGATGTCCAAAGTCATTATCCGTACCGATGCAGCTCCTGCAGCCATTGGCACCTACAGCCAGGCCGTAAAAATAGGTACTACGGTCTATTTATCCGGCCAGATCCCACTGGTACCAACCAGCATGGAGATGGTCTCGGAAGACTTTAGCGAACAAACGCACCAGGTATTCAAAAACCTGCAAGCTGTCTGCGATGCTGCCGGCGGCTGCCTGAATGACATGGTGAAGGTGAATATTTTTCTGACCGACTTAAGCCAGTTCGCTACCGTGAACAGCATCATGAGTCAGTATTTCCACGAGCCCTACCCAGCCAGAGCTGCGGTCCAGGTCAGTGCCTTACCGCGCGGCGCCCAAATTGAAATTGATGGAGTGATGGAAGTTCCATCAACCTACTAACCCACCTCTTCCCTGAAACGACACCGTCATCGTTTCAGGGGCTAGCCAGCTACAACCACCTCAGTCACTGGTATTTTCCTGGCTGAACAGGGTACACTGGCTACATTCAGCAAGCATAAGAGATCGCTTCGTGGCAGCAACACAACTGGATAACCTGGCCATTACGCAATTAAAAGGCGTTGGCAGTAAAATGGCTGAGCGGCTGCAAAAGCTTGGTATCCATAGTGTACAGGACCTGTTGTTTCACTTGCCATTACGCTATGAAGACCGAACCCGAGTTTGCGCCATTGCCGATTTGCTACCAGGCATGCACACCACTATCCTCGGTACAGTACAAAGCAGCGAGATCCAGTTTGGCAAACGCCGCTCCTGGCTGGTTAAAGTGCGCGATCACAGCGGCAGTCTGACACTGCGTTTTTTTCATTTTAGTGCCGCACAAAAAGAGGCTATTTCTCCAGGGGTAGAACTACGCTGCTTCGGAGAAGCCCGGCGCGGCTTGCGTGGTCTCGAGATGATGCATCCTGAATACAAACTAGTTCAGGGTACAGATAACATCATGGTGGCGGAAAGCCTGACCCCCATTTACCCCAGCACAGAAGGATTAAAGCAAGCCAGCTGGCGCAATCTGACCGAGCTGGCGCTTGGTTACCTGCAACGCTTTAGTCCACAGGAGTATCTGCCAGCCAGTGGTCAGCAAGGCTGGACACTAACGGATGCGCTGTTTTACTTACACCGCCCACCGCCAGATGCCAGCCTGGAGCAATTAGAGCAGGGCCAACACCCTGCGCAGCAGCGGCTGATCTTAGAAGAGCTGACTACCCAGCAAATCAGTATGTTCCAGCTTCGGCAGCAATGCCAGGCACAACAAGGGATTGCCGTAGCAGAGCCTGATGGCAAGCTTATTCACCAATTTTTACAACAACTTCCCTTTGCACCAACGAGCGCGCAGCAACGAGTAGTGGCGGAGATCCATACCGATTTGGCCAATACAGTGCCAATGCTTCGGCTGGTACAGGGCGATGTGGGTTCAGGCAAAACTCTGGTGGCAGCACTGGCTGCCTTGCAGGTTATTGCTGCCGGGTATCAAGTAGCTTTGATGGCGCCGACAGAACTCCTGGCAGAGCAACATGCCGAAAACTTTCGTCAATGGTTCGATCCCTTAGGGCTCACCGTAGCCTGGCTGGGAGGCAAAAGTAAAGGCAAAGTCAGACAACAGCAGTTGCACTTGATCCAAAGCGGCGAGGCTGCCATGGTGATAGGTACCCATGCGCTGTTTCAACAGGATGTGCACTTTCATCAGTTGGCGCTGGTGATTATTGATGAGCAACATCGTTTTGGCGTCCACCAACGGCTGGCCTTGCGTGAAAAGGGCGGCATCGACAACCGCGCACCGCACCAGTTGATAATGACCGCCACCCCGATTCCCCGCACACTTGCCATGACGGCCTATGCCGATCTGGATACATCAATCATCGATGAGCTGCCACCGGGAAGGACACCAGTCACTACGGTTGCGATACCGGACACACGGCGACAACAGGTGATTGACCGTGTGCAAGCATCGGTCACAGAAGAACAGCGACAGGTGTATTGGGTCTGCACCCTGATTGAAGAGTCGGATGTACTGCAATGCCAAGCCGCAGAACAAAGCTGTGCCGCCTTGCAGGAGGCCTTACCGGATGTACGTGTTGGCTTGGTGCATGGCCGCTTAAAACCTGCGGAAAAGCAGCAGGTGATGCAAGCTTTTAGTCAGGGTGAGCTGGATGTACTGGTCGCCACCACAGTGATTGAGGTTGGCGTCAATGTCCCCAATGCCAGCCTGATGATTATTGAAAACCCCGAGCGGCTTGGCCTGGCGCAACTGCATCAATTGCGTGGTCGGGTCGGCCGTGGCAGTACCGCCTCCCACTGTGTACTGCTGTATCACGCCCCTCTGTCACAAACGGCTCAGGCCAGACTGGCCGTGCTGCGAGACAGCAATGATGGCTTTGTGATTGCGCAGCGTGATTTAGAGATCCGCGGCCCGGGTGAGTTGCTGGGTACCCGCCAGACCGGACTGGCACAGCTTAAAATCGCCGATTTAGAGCGGGATGAGTACCTGTTGCCGGTAGCCCGTGAGCTGGCGACTGAGCTGTGGCAGCACCATCAACCAGCCTGCCAGCAATTACTAAGGCGCTGGCTGCCCAATCGCGAACAATTTGCCAATGCTTAAACCAAGCGTTTGGGGTGGGCTTTTCGGTTGGCATGTAAGGCGTCCAGGCTGTAGATCAGCAAGGCAGTCCAGATCACAGCAAAGGTGATCAAGCGCTCCTGGGCCAAAGGCTCCTGATACAGCCAAACGCCAAACACAAACATCAGACTGGGCCCGATGTACTGAAAAAAGCCCATGGTCGATAGCTGCAAGCGCCGGGCGCCGGCTATAAAACACAGTAACGGCACGGTCGTCACCAAGGCGGCGGCCATCAGCAACAGATTCAGCGTCCAGTTGTTATGCAGCAGGTTAACGGCATAACTATCTGCTACAAACCACCAATACCAAACGGCCAGTGGCAGCAGCAGTAAGGACTCGAGCAACAAACCAATGATGGCATTTACCGCCAGCTTTTTACGCAGCAAGCCATAGACGGCAAACGAGCCTGCCAGGGCAACCGCAATCCAGGGAAAAGCGCCGTAACTGAGTACCTGATAGAGCACAGCACAAGCGGCCAGCCCCAGGGCAAACCACTGCATACGCCGCAAACGCTCTCCCAGAAACACCATGCCCAATAACACATTCAGCAATGGGTTGATGTAATAGCCAAGGCTGGCATCCAGCATATGATTCTGATTCACCGCCCAGATAAACAACCACCAATTAAAGCCAAGTAACAAAGAGGTTAGCAACAGCAAGCTCATCAGTTTGGGTTGCCTCACCACAGCCAGCACTTGCGACCACTGCCTTATTGCTACCACCACAAGCAACAGCAGCAGACAGGACCAAACAATGCGGTGCACCAGTATTTCCAGCGATGGGATTTCAGCAATTTGCTTAAAGTAGAGCGGAGCTATGCCCCAAAGAGTGTAAGCACAGATGGCGGCAAGACCACCCAGCTTTTGTTCACGCGTCAGTGACATGACTATGCCTGTAGGAAATCAGGCCTGTATTCTAACCAAAAGCACTACGTAGTACGACAGCATTTAACCAACTAAGTAGGTACCAGTCCCCAATGCTATGTGTACACCACTGTCGTTATGCAACTCCATCCGGCACACAGCCACTTTGTTACCACTTCGAATAACGCGAGCCGTGGCAGTAAAATGCGCGCCCCGGCCGGGGCGCAGGTAATCGGTACGAATGTCAATGGTACTCATTTTTCCTAAGCGGCTCATCAACTCATCCTGCTGAATGCTCTGCATCCTGCTGAGCGCACTGGATACTGCCATAATGCCGCCAACCACATCCAGTACGGTGGCGATAACACCGCCGTGCATAATCATTTGCACTGGATTGCCAATCAATTGCTCAGACCAGCTAAAACAGACCTCCGCCTGCTCCAGATCGAAGCGGGTTACCTGCAAGCCTAACAATTGGTTAAACGGCATTTGCTCAAAGGTTGTAGCAATAAGCGGCAATAAATCAGCATGTTTCATGAGGCACACCATTCTGGTTGGACCTGTCAAGACTAACTGGCTTTGCCGTACTAAGCAAGGGGGCTGGGGCAGACAGCAGCGTCCGTTTTGATTACAATGCCACTTTAACCAGCGAGCTGCGATCACCTGTGCACGATACTCTACTCCAGCATCTGAAAACTTACTTTGGCTACAGCAGCTTCCGCCCCGGACAGTTGGAGGTAATGGATGCAGCACTGGCTGGCAGGGATAGCTTTGTCCTGATGCCAACTGGCGGTGGCAAATCGTTATGTTACCAGTTGCCGGCCTTGATGCTATCGCACGTTACTGTCGTAGTATCCCCTCTGATGTCACTGATGAAAGATCAGGTGGATGCACTCAAAGCCAACGGCATTGCCGCCGAGTTTATAAATAGTAGCCTGAGCCGCGAAGAAGTACTGGCTATTTACAACAAACTGCGGCAACAACAACTGAAGCTGCTCTACGTTGCACCGGAACGCTTGCTACAGCCTCAATTTTTAGAACGTTTGAGTGAGCTTGGCGTCAGTTTGTTTGCCATTGATGAAGCTCATTGCATCTCACAGTGGGGTCATGATTTCCGGCCGGATTACATGGCACTGGCACTGATCAAAGAGCGCTTTCCTGCGGTGCCTGTAATGGCACTAACAGCGACAGCCGATGCAGCCACCCGACAGGATATTGTGCAACAACTTGGCTTGCAGCAACACCAGGAATACGTTGGCAGCTTTGACCGTCCCAACATTCGCTATACCATCCAGGAAAAGTTCCGGCCGCTGGAGCAACTGGTCAGCTATTTGAAACAGCAGGATGGTCAAAGCGGCATAGTATACTGCAACTCCAGACGCAAAGTGGATGAACTGGCAAGCCAGTTGCTTGAGAGAGGCTTCAGTGCAGCCGCTTATCATGCAGGCATGGATTCTGACAGCCGCAGTCGGGTGCAAGATGCCTTCCAACGCGATGATATTCAGGTCATAGTTGCCACCGTAGCCTTTGGCATGGGCATCAATAAGTCCAATATCCGTTTCGTTGTGCACTATGAGCTATCCCGTACGATTGAGGCTTACTATCAGGAAACTGGCAGAGCCGGGCGAGATGGCGTAGCAGCAGAAGCATTAACGCTGTTTGATCCGGCTGATGTTGCCCGTATCTATCATTGGATTGATCAGGAAGAGAACGAACAGCGATCACGGGTTGCCCGTCAGCGTTTCTCTGCTATGGCCTCCTTTGCCGAAGCTCAGACCTGTCGTAGGTTGGTACTGCTGAACTACTTTGGCGAAGCAAGACAAACCCCCTGTGGCAACTGTGATATTTGCCTGTCTCCACCCAAACAATTTGATGGTACCGAGCTGGCACAAAAAGCGTTGTCATGCGTGTACCGGGTTGGCCAGCGTTTCGGTATGGGCCATGTCATCGAGGTATTACGCGGTAGCAATAGCCAAAAAGTACAGCAATACGGCCACCATCAATTATCCACCTGGGGTTTAGGTCAGGATTACAGCCATGATTTCTGGCTTAGTATCTTACGTCAGCTAGTACATTTTGGCTTTTTACAGCAAGACATCACGCAACATGCGGCCTTAAAGTTACAGCCTGCGGCACGACCGGTATTGAAGGGAGAGCAACCTTTGCAGTTGGCTGTCCCTCGGCTGCATGCCAGTAGCAGTAAAGATAAACGCAAACCACAAAACTACGATAAAGTACTGTTCGCTCGCTTGAAACGACTGCGCAAGCAATTGGCAGAGCAAGAAGATATCGCCCCCTATATGGTGTTCAGTGATGCAACACTCATTGATATGTGCCAACGCCTTCCCGAACATGAACAGACTATGCTACAAGTCAGTGGCGTTGGCCTTACCAAGCTAAGTCGCTATGGAACAACATTTTTATTGGAGATAAGCGACTATCTGACAAGTTCGCTCAGTCATGATACATTGGCAAAGTAATAAAAACGTGATATGGCTATGCAACCATAGACCTGTCAGCCTATACCATAAAACTCCGCGGTGACTACCAGGTAAGCAGTGAGGGATGCTGTGATTGCACGAATTGTACTTTTCCTGCTTTGCGTCGGGATATCTTTTACCAGCCAGGCGCATTATGCCCGAAGTATTCAGGTAGATCCGCAGCTTGAGAGCCTGTCTCTGCGCCCGACACTTTATTATCAGATCACAGACGATACGCTGGAGATTGAGGAGTTCTTGCTAAATCCGGCCCGCCATCACGCATTCCAACTGGTAGAGGAAAAAGAAAAGCTACAAATTGACACTGGGCAAGCAGTTTGGCTGTTCGTTCGGCTCCAATACCATGGAGAAATCCCCTTGGACACTATCATCCATTATGACTTTCCGCTCGCGGATCAAGTGACCAAGGTGCTACTGGATAGACAATCAAATCGCTTCCAGCACCATTACCATACTGGCAGCGACTACCCTTATGATGAACGCCTATTGCCCTACCCCAGCTTTGCGTTTCCACTTCATCTAAATCCAGGCCAGGAAATCGATGTATTTCTTAAGATCCAGGATGCAGGCCTGGTCCCTTTACGGTTAGAGTTATGGCAACAAGACAGTTTCAGAGCCGCTCAGAATCAACTAAATCTTGTTGCCGGTATTATCTATGGATTATTGATTGCTGTTGTGTTGTACAACCTCTACTTGCTGATCCGGCGCCGACATATTTCTTATTTGTATCAAGCTGGCTGCTATTTTAGTTTTGGTTTGATCATCGCCACCTTGAATGGGCAAGCGTTCGCTTATATATGGCCCAACCAACCTGAAATTAATTCAGCCATTCTATATATTCTCGCAGGCTCAACATTGTTGTGCCTTAATCAATTTACGTACCAGGCTTTGTCCTCATTCAAACGACAACCCTGGTATATACTTTTTTTGCTGAATCAAGCGCTGAGTCTGATCCTGTTATTTACCCCGCTCTACGCAAGCGGTCAACTGCGTGTGCATCTGCTGCTTACTTGTGCTTTAACCGTACTAATCAGCAACTGTTTTGTATCCTTCGCTCATTTTCTGCAAGGCCACGGCAAAGCACGTTTCTTTGCATTACTTTGGCTTTTCTTGCTGATAAGCGGTGGTCTTATCATGCTTTCAGAGTTTGGGTTACTGCAACTGCCGATGATGTGGTATGAAGTCGCTTTAGCCGCTCTGATTCTTAGCATCGCATGCATCAGCTACCATTACGGGCATCAGAACAATCATGATGCGCTGCTGCCAAGCTCCCGAACACAACAAATCAAACAATTGTGTGGAGAAGCACTATTTGCACAATCGCAAGGAGCCGTTGTAATAGCATCAGAAACTGGACGACTGTTACTAGCAAATGATAGCTTTTATAATCTCATCGGCGCCACCACCGAATCAACAGCCAAGCTGGATCTTCAGCTTGATGAGCTTTTGCCAGAATGGCCTCTACCTAAAACACAGGGAGTGGAATCAACAGCCGCTCTGACTCTAGAGTTGCAGAATACATACGGAGATTCCTTTTTCATCACGGCAACAACGGATATGTTTTTCGGGCCGGCTCTGGAGAAAATGTTTTGCATTAAAATCCAGCCTCTGAGTGACGAAGACTTTGCAAAGACAAAAATAAGCCAATTGAATGAGCTTGATAATCTTACAACTTTACTTAATCAGACTGCATTTCATAATAAGCTGGACAGCTGGCTGCATTCTGCCGAGCCTGGCTGCCTTTTACAAATTGATTTAATCGACTTTAAGCGGATAAACGAACAATGTGATCAGGCCGCCGGAGATGCATTGCTTCGCCAGATAGCTACAAAATTGCGTCACGAATTGCCCGAAGCCACCCTTGCACGGTTATCTGCAGACAAATTTGGGGTTCTGTTGCCAGGTAAGAGCTCACAGGAAATATTTGTGCTGTCTTATCGTTTACTTGATGTGTTAAGAGGATATCGATTTATTTGGCAGCAACATATTTTCCGGATGAATGCATCTATCGGAGTTGTCAGTAAAGAACACCTTAGTGATAACGCAGAGCAGGCTTTAATTATACTTGAGCAGAGTTGTCAGCAGGCTAAGAATAAAGGTTCCAATCGGATCCACCTTTTCCATCCAGCGGACCAGATAGACTCCGTGAGCGAATTTGCACAGCAAGAATGGGAGCATAAGCTCCGCTCAGCACTAACCAACAATCAGCTGATTCTAAACATTCAGTTTATTCATCAGCCAGAGCAGCCGGTACAATCTCGTTACGAGGTACTGTTACGCCTAAGAGCAGAGGCCGGTCACCTTATTCCAGCGGCTAACTTTATCTACGCAGCTCGCAGAGCGAACCTTACTCAACGCCTTGATCGCTGGGTTATCGAACGCTATTTCGCCTGGTTGTACCAACATCCAGCACATCTTGAACAAAGCAGCCTGTGTCATATCAACATCTCTGCTGCTTCAATCATGGACCCAGACTTCAAATTTTTTATCACAGAACAACTAAGGCTCTACAAGATCCCAACAACAAAGATCTGCTTCGAATTTGATGAATACATTGCGGTAGAGTATTTAAATGACACCATTGCCTTTATCAAGCATGTACATGAGCTAGGTTGTCTTGTCTGCCTTGATAACTTTGGCAGTGGCCTTTCTGTTTTCAGCTACCTGAAACAGCTGCCCATTGACATGTTAAAAATTGACAGAAGCGTCACCAAAAATATTACCACAGATCCACTTAATCAGGCAGTGCTCCGCTGTATTATTGAGTTGGCAGGCAGTATGAAAATTCAACCGATAGCTACTCACATTGAGACAGAAGAAGCTTATCAACTGATCAGATCATACGGGCTAAGCCTCTGCCAGGGTTTCCACCTTAGCAAACCATGCTTGCTGACTGAAGCTTATCTACAGCAGTAGATGCAACATTGCAAAGCTCAGGGCGCTCAGCCGGCACCATGCCAAACAGTTAGCTTAGCGAAACCCCAGCTCCCGCTTCAACGTAAAAAGGCCCACCGGTCAGAAGACTGCATTTGTTACAAGCTACAGGCAGAGACGCTCCTTCAGGCTATCGCAGATAGATGGGTGATGCACCGAACCGGCATGGCGACCAAACTGCAGGAGCAGTTTGGGGCTGCCGTAGGCAGGCCCGAAGGGCGAAACACAGGGAAGTGTTTCGCAATGCCACCTCGGTGGCTGGCGTGGGTGAGCTGTGCGCCGTCAGGCGCTTCAACGCAAAAAGGCCTACCGGTGAGGGTAGGCCTTTTGCTTGAATAAGGTGCCTGGCGGTGTACTACTCTCGCATGGCGAATGCCACACTACCATCGTCGCAGCTGCGTTTCACTTCTGAGTTCGGAA
>NZ_JBDIUV010000001.1:0-1079537 GCF_039631345.1 Alkalimonas sp. NCh-2 | reverse complement strand
TAAGTCTGCTAAAGGGTCGTTGGAGACCACAACGTTGATAGGCAGGGTGTGGAAGCGTGGCGACACGTTAAGCTAACCTGTACTAATTGCCCGAGAGGCTTAACCATACAACGCCCAAGTGGCTTGTATGCACGCTATCGAAATCAGCTTGCTAGTTAAAGACAGACAACCAGTTACGCCTGGTGGCAATAGCGCTGTGGAACCACCTGATCCCATTCCGAACTCAGAAGTGAAACGCAGCTGCGACGATGGTAGTGTGGCATTCGCCATGCGAGAGTAGTACACCGCCAGGCACCTTATTCAAGCAAAAGGCCTACCCTCACCGGTAGGCCTTTTTGCGTTAAAGCGCCTGAATGAGGTTTCAGCCTTGAGCCGCTAAAATTTGATAGTCTGCTTCAGTGAGTGACCCTCTATAACGTAACCCTGCCAATCCTTGCAAGCCACCAGTATGAAAGAAACTAATACTACTGCCCTTGGGAAATGCGCCCTGTGCGATCAACTGGTACAAAGCAGACATGGCTTTGCCGGTGTAGATCGGTTCAAGGGTGATCTGATGGCGCTGTTTGAAATCCAGACAAAACTCCAGCAGCTGTGCATCAAAACGGCCATAGCCCTTGCCGGTATAACCGGTTATCAGCTGCCAGTTGTTTGTCTGTGGGCACCATTGTGTAATCCTGGCCGGCAAGCTCAGATCCTTCACCACGGCGATACCTAGCACTTGAGCATCTGGGTTACCAAGGGCTAACCCTGCGAGAGTGCCACCACTGCCGGTGGCTGTTACTATAAACTGGCTGTTGCCATGCGGGGTTTTGGTTAAATCCAGCTCTGATACACCTTGCACGCCAAGCATGGAACTGCCACCTTCCGGCACAATCAGAAAATCCGGATACTGTTGTTGCAACTGCGCTAACCAGGCTGGGTTGCTTCGCAAACGATAGTCAGTTCGACTGATGGGTACAAGCTGCATGCCTGAAGCAAGGCAGTGTTTTAGGGTTGGGTTCTCGGTATCCAGCTGATCGGTGCGAACCAAACCAATGGAGAGCAACTGATGCTGCTGGCAAGCTATGGCGCTAGCCGCCAAGTGATTGGAGAATGCACCGCCAAAGGTCAGGATGCCCTTTTTTCCTTGTTGCAGAGCGACTTTCAGTGGATAGTGCAGCTTTAATCCTTTATTGCCGCAGAGGGCATTGGCTGCTTGTGTTGTCTGGTAAAGCCATAGCCCCACTTGATGCTGATCAATGGATGGCTCCCAGATTTGTTGCCAGTTATTTGCTGGCTTCTTGATCATCATGCTAAGCTAAACCTAAAAGATACCTGAACAGAATTAAAACAACAGTAAAGTCGTGGATTATAACGGCTTTTAACGCAGGTTAGATCCTTTATGTGGACATCGCTTCAAAAGCTTTTTCAAAAGCATGTCAGTGAGCGTTCAGTCGCTGCACTGCATTGGATGAGTGACGGCTGCACTCTCATTGTCTTGAGTCAGGATAAGCTGTCGCTGCGTTGTACCTTTCGGCGAAGTCTGATGTTTCAAAACAATGACTGGCTAAGACCATTGCAAAAGCTACTTGCAGAGCTGCCCCCAGTTCAGCAAATGACGGTTACTCTGGCTCCTGAATTTTATCAATTGGTCCAGCTTGATAAGCCTGAAGTTCCTGAGAATGAACTAAAAGCAGCGCTACGCTGGCAACTGAAGGATTTGGTTTCGTTCGAGCCTGGTGACATGCAATTTGATTACATCGACTTACCGGGTGCTCATCAGCAGCAGAGTCGGCTTCAGGTGGTTGTAAGCAGCCAGAGGATGTTGCGACCATTGGTGCATTGTCTGCACAGCGCCAGAGTTCCGGTAAAAACGATACTACCGGAAGAGTGGGTGCTTAAAAATCTATTGCCGGCTCAAACGCAACCGGTGCTGCTGTTATCCCAAAGAGTCGGTCAGGACTTATCAATAATGATTTTACGCGCTGGCAGGGTATGCTTTTCGCGACGGGTTCGTGGATTACCGTCGCCTGAGCAGCTTAGCTTAGATAGTTTGCACCAAGGTTATTTGGATGCTCTCAGCCTGGAGGTGCAGCGTTCAGTTGACTATTTTGAAGGTCAGTTAAAGCAGGCGCCGGTCCGGCAATTGGTGTTAGCAATCAATACCGCTTTGCAGGCCGATATTGCCGGCTTTTTCCGTCAACTTGGCTTTGCTGAAGTGCAACAGCTGCAATTCAGCCAATGGCTACCGGAACTCGATCTTCAGCAACAAGCACAGTTCGCCACATCGTTGGCAGCCGCCCTGGAGTATGAAAGTACTGCAGAGCAGGAGGTCGGGTATGAAAACGCAAGTTAATTTGTTTGATGCTGCTTTATTACCAGTCACAGAACGCTGGAGCTTATCACAATTGTTGTTCGCGCTTGGTATTACAGTGTTGCTGCTTTCACTGGTTTGGGGCGGTATGATTTTTCAGCAACGTCAGATAAATCAAGACGTGCACAGTATTCAGCGGCAGTTACAGCAACAGGCATTGCATCAGGAGCAGTTTACGCAACTGTTGCAGCAACGTGCGCCTTCTGCGGAGCTGACTCGCAAGCAAGCTTTGTTGCAGGCCAGGTTGCATCGCAGCCAGCGCTTGAATGAGTTGTTGCTGCTGCAGCAGCAACAACAGCAGGTTCACTACTCACAGGTATTGACACACCTTGCAAAGGTTGATGTGCCTGAGCTTTGGTTAACTGAGTTTACCTTACATCAAAACCACAGTAGTTTTCGGGGATACTCTTTGCGTTCGGCTGCGGTACCTGGCTGGCTCCGCCGTTTGGCAGAGCTGCCGTATTTTGAAGGGCAGGGTTTTCAGAGCCTAACCATGCAGCAAGCAGATGAATCCGGGCTTTTGCTCTTTCAAGTGCAATCCCTACCTGGGAGTGCACCATGAATTGGCAACAACTAAAGCATCGATACGATACCCTAAAGCTACGTGAGCGGCGGCTGGTATTTTTTACGAGCTTGGCGCTGTTGTTGTGGTTGGTAGCAATCTATTGGTTGGAACCTGCCTGGCAAAGCACTCAGCAACAGCAGCAGGAGCTCCGTCAGGCAAGGCAGCAGTTGCAACAGACAGAGCTAAGTATTGCCGAGTTGCAGCGTGAGCTTGGGCGTGATATCGATCAGGATACCCGGCAGCGGATTGCGCGATTGGAACAACGTCTGGCCCTGGAGGAGCAGCAGTTGGCCGAGCGGGCGGTACATTTTATTGGTGCGGACAGAATGTTGCCGATGCTACAAAACCTCTTGATAAGCGACCCTGACGTTCGGTTGTTATCGTTAAGCAGCCAGGCCCCCAAAGTGATAGCGCATGACGAAGCGCAACAGGCACTGTTGTATGAGCACCGTATCCAGTTAGTGTTGCAAGGTGAGTATCAGGCACTGAGTGCGATGATGCAGCAGCTTGAGCAACTACCCTGGCAACTGGGCTGGCGCAATGTGCACTATCGCGTTATGCAACACCCTTTAGCTGAGCTTTCAATCGAAATTGTAACGGTGGGTGATCATGCAGATTTTATCCAGCTTTAGTGTTTTGTTGTTACTGATTAGTATGGCTGCCATGGCCGATCCAACCCGCCCGGCGCGGGGAGCTAGCCAGC
Organism: Alkalimonas sp. NCh-2; assembly: GCF_039631345.1. Lineage (NCBI taxonomy): Bacteria > Pseudomonadati > Pseudomonadota > Gammaproteobacteria > Alkalimonas > Alkalimonas sp. NCh-2. The sequence continues at coordinate 1,075,916 of NZ_JBDIUV010000001.1, read as the reverse complement.
TGAGCCAGCCAGGCGCAGCTGATGTCATCATGCAGCTGCACTTAATTCGATGGCAGGAGCACAACGCACATGCTGTGATTAACGGCCGGGTTCTGCAGGTAGGAGACGAAGTGAATGGGTACCGTTTGCAGGCGATCCATCCCGATCATGTGCAGCTGGAACAGGCGGGTGTACAGCAGCAATTATTTCTATTTCAGAAGATGACCCACAATAATGAATAAAGTATGTTTCAGACGGTTAAGCTTTAGCTGTGCGTTGGCAATCGGATTGAATGGCTGTCAAGGTATGCAAAGCGGCCATCAGGCCCAGCAGGCAAAAGCCACTTTAGAGCAAGCCGTGTCCGCATCACCTGCTCTAGCCGCGGCGGAAATCCCGCCATCGGTCACTCAGGATCTGTTGGCTATGGCAGCAAGGCCGCAACCAGAGATCATGGTGTCTGAACCACGTTTTAATGTTGCAGCCAGCCAGGTTGGGTTGCAGGATTTTTTTGCCTCCCTGGTTGTAGACACCGATTACAGTATCGCGGTACACCCGGATGTACAGGGTACTATTAGCCTGAATTTACGCCAGGTTACCCTGCCAGAGACCTTAGCGGTGGTGCAGGATTTGTATGGCTTTGATATTCGCCGGCAAGGCAGGGTGTATCAAGTACAGCCTGCTGGGTTGAGAACTGAAACCATCGCGGTGAATTATCTGATGTTAAAGCGCAGTGGCTTTTCTGCCATTTCGGTTAACTCCGGTGGCGTGTCGCAAGACATGCGAAGTGGGCATCAACAGCGTGGTCGCAGTGTGCAACAGCAAAATCAACTGTCGCAAAATCCGATGTTGGGTACTCAACAGGGCATGCAACAGCAATTCAGTGGCAGTAACATACACAGTGAGAGTGAAACGGACTTTTGGAAAGATTTGCAGGATGCATTACGTCAGATGCTTGGCTCAGGCGCTGATCGTATGGTGGTGGTAAGCCCACAAGCGGGGTTGGTGACGGTGCGCGGTATGCCGGATGAAATTGCTGCGGTACGAACCTTTCTTGGCGTTGCCGAGCAGCACCTGCAGCGTCAGGTGATTCTGGAGGCCCGAATTATTGAAGTGACTTTAAGTGATGAATTCCAGCAAGGGATTAACTGGAGTAATGCGCTGGCCTCGGTTCGCTCCACCAATTTCAATTTTACTACGACCGGCGTTACACCCGGTAACCCAACCAGCTCTGCCCTCGGAGGAGTGACTGCGATTTCTTTCAGCAACGCGGATTTTAATGGTGTGATCAATTTGCTGGAAACTCAGGGCAGTGCCCAGGTGTTATCCAGCCCCCGGGTGACCGCTATTAACAACCAGAAAGCTGTGATCAAAGTTGGCCAGGATGAGTATTATGTCACCAATATCAGCAGCGATACGACTGCTACGGTGGGGGGGACCATCAGCACACCGTCGATCGAGTTGCAGCCGTTCTTTTCAGGTATCGCATTGGATGTGACGCCGCAAATTGACCAGCATGGTCAGGTCATTTTGCATGTGCATCCATCGGTCACTGAAACTGCTGAACAAATCAAGACCATTCGGCTTAGCAACGAAGAGGTGGTGCTGCCACTGGCTCGTAGTAATATCCGCGAATCAGACACCATTATTCGTGCCCGCAGTGGTGAAATTGTAGTGATTGGCGGCTTGATGCAAACGGTTAGTACGGACTCTGTATCAAGAACGCCAGTGCTTGGCTCTATTCCTTTGCTTGGGCAACTCTTTACCAGCAAGAATACGCTGGAACAAAAAAAGGAACTGGTGATTTTGCTGCGCCCTGTGGTGGTAGAGCCGGAGCAATGGCAGCCGCATATTCAGCAATCGGCAGATAGCCTTAATCGCTGGTATCCCTGAGGCTCTGGCCATGTACCTTGAGCACTTTGAGCTGCAGCAGTTGCCCTTTAGCCTGACGCCAAACACGGTGTTCTATGTTGGGTTAGTGCCACACCAGCAAGCTTTTGAAGTATTGCAGACGGCGCTTACAGCCGGGGAAGGTTTTATTAAAATTGTTGGGGAGGTTGGCACTGGCAAAACCCTGCTGTGTCGCAAGTTGCTGCACTCGGCGCCAGCACATTGGCGCCTTGCGTACCTGCCAGACCCGTCGTTATCGCCTATTGAGCTGCGCTGGGCTTTAGCGGCTGAGCTCGGTTTGCACTATTCCGGCAATATTGATCAACAACAGTTGCATCAGCTACTGCAGCGGCATTTACTGTTGCTGGCCGCCAGGCAGCAGCAAGTGATCCTGGTGATTGATGAGGCACAGGCATTGCCTGATGAAACTCTGGAAACATTACGCCTGTTAACCAACCTGGAAACGGAGCAACGCAAGCTGTTGCAGGTGGTGCTCTTTGCTCAGCCGGAGCTGGATCTGCGGCTGGCCAAACATCGGTTTCGTCAGTTACGTCAGCGCATCAGTTTTTCTTACCAATTGCGGCCTATGACTGTGGCTGAGGTCGGGGCTTATGTCCAGGCTCGTTTGCAGATTGCAGGCAACTCAGATCTGCGCTTTAGCTCCTTGGCGCTGCTTGGGCTGGCTAAATACAGTCGTGGTATTCCAAGGCTGGTAAATGTTCTGGCACATAAAGCCTTGATGTTGGCCTATGGCCGGGGGCAGTTGCATATTAACTGGAGGCATATCCGTGCGGCGGCACAAGATACCGAAGACGTGCCAGCAGTTCGCTTTGCTGCCTGGGTACCGGCAGTCTTTATGTTGGTGACCCTGGTTGGGGCCGCATTCTGGCATTGGGGTCCTTTATGAGTGTGATCAATCAGATGTTGAAGGATTTGGACCAACGCCAGTTGGCTGCACAGTCTCAGCCAGGTGCATCGCGGGTGTTACCTTCGCAATCAGTGGTCCGACGCTGGTGGCTTCTTTTGTTGCCCGTCGGGATCCTCGTAGTGTTGCTATGGTTCTGGTCGCAATGGTCTGCAGGTAGTCAACAGGCGCAGCTATCTCCTGCTGCGATGGAAGCTGCAATTCCCGCGCTGGCAGCCGAGCCTGAGCTTAGTTTTGAGCAGAATGAGGCAGAACTTTCTCTGCTGGTAGCGACAGAAGCTGTCATTGAGAGCAGCAAAGAGCCTAAGTCAGGGTTGCTGCCAGATCCTATTGGCTCTACCGGGCCTGCAACGCCGCCTCAGGCGGTACAAGCCATGGTAGCGGAGCAAAAACCACAGCACGCGGTGGATGCCGCAGAAGCGCCGCAGGCACAACTGAAAATAGAGCGGGTTGAGTTAAGCGCGGTAGAGCAGCAACAGCGTTTGCGGCAACAGGCACTAGAGGCCGAGCAAGCGGGTCGGCCTGATGCAGCTCGTGCGGCATGGCAGCAGTTACAGGCCCAGGCTCCGCAGCAGCCCGAGGCCTATCAGGCTTTGGCTCGCATGGCGCAGCAGGCTGGTTATGAGGCAGGTAGCCAGTATTGGTTGCAATTGGGGTTGGCACAAGGGGCCGATGCCAGTCAGTTGGTGCCGCTGCTTGCTGCTAGCTATGGTCGTCAGCAGTTGTGGGCTCAAGCGCTTCAGGCATTATCACAGATGCATGAGTCTGGTTTGCAGCCTGCTGAGCTGGCACTTCGGGCCACGGCCTGGCAGCAACTGGGGGAGCATCAAGCTGCGGTGGTGGCTTTTGAGCAATTAGCCAGGCTGGAGCCTCAGGAGGGACGTTGGTGGCTGGGGATGGCTATTAGCTCCGATGCGTTAGGTCAGCGGTCTATGGCTGTGGCGCAGTTTCAACGCAGTTTGCAATTGGGGAATGATTTGAACCCGGCAACGAAAGAGTATATCCGGCAGCGTTTACAGGAGCTGAATTGAGCGATGGCGAAACCTAAACTGAAAATGCGGTTGGGTGATCTGCTGGTGCATGAGCAGATGATTACCGAGCAACAGCTGGAGCAGGCCTTGGCAGAACAACGCCAGACCGGGCGCAAGCTGGGTTCTACGCTGATTGATTTGAACCTGTTGCAGGAAGATGAGTTATTACGCTTTTTAGCGCAGCAACTGGCGGTGCCTTTTCTGGATTTAAGTCAGCAGCGACTGGATCCCAAGGTAGCGCAACTCTTGCCCGAAGTGCATGCCAGGCGCTCCAGGGCCTTGGTGTTGGAAGCGGATCAGCAGCAGGTTTTGCTTGGCATGAGTGATCCGGCCGATTTGTCGATCCTGGATCAACTGGCTCCCATGTTAGCCCCCCGGCAAATACAGATTGCGGTAGTGCGCGAAAGTCAGCTGATGGAAGCCTTTAACAACCTGTATCGGCGCACCAAGCAGATAGAAAGTTTTGCGACCCAGTTAAAAGAAGAATACGCCGAAACCAGCGATTTCGATCTTAATGCATTGAACCTGGACACCGAATCCGATACCACCATTGTTAAATTACTGCAGTCGATTTTTGAAGACGCAGTGCAGGTGCGGGCCTCTGATATTCATATTGAACCGGATGAAACACTGATCCGCATTCGTCAGCGGGTGGATGGCGTGTTGCAAGAGAGTACTTTGAATGAGGTTAGTATTGCTTCTGCTCTGGTGTTGCGATTGAAGCTGATGGCCAATCTGGATATTTCCGAAAAGCGATTGCCACAGGATGGACGCTTTCAGATCCAGGTAAAAGGTCATCGCATTGATATTCGTTTGTCGACCATGCCGGTGCAGTATGGCGAATCTGTGGTGATGCGGTTATTGGATCAAACGGCAGGGTTATTGTCGCTGGAACAAACCGGTATGCCAGATGATTTTATTCGGAAATTACGGCAACTGATGAAAAGCCCACACGGCATGATCCTGGTTACCGGCCCCACCGGTTCGGGTAAAACGACGACTTTGTATGGCATTTTGAGCGAGTTGAACCAGGAAGGCAGTAAAATTATCACGGTAGAAGACCCGGTAGAGTACCGTATTTCACGCATTAATCAGGTTCAGGTGAACTATAAGATAGGGCTGGGTTTTGGCGAGGTGCTCCGAACATCATTGCGGCAGGATCCGGATATTATCATGGTGGGGGAGATGCGTGATCAGGAAACCGCTGAGATGGGGTTGCGCGGCGCATTGACTGGCCATTTGGTGTTATCCACGCTCCATACCAATGATGCGGTTACCAGTACCTTGCGTTTGGTGGATATGGGGGCCGCACCATACCTGGTAGCCAGTTCGCTGCGGGCCATTTTGGCGCAACGTCTGGTGCGACGCATTTGCGAGAAATGCAAAGCGCCCTATCAGCCGGATGAACTGGAGCAGAACTGGCTGCGCCATAGCAAAGCAGATCTTGCCAGGCAGTACTGGCATGGTAAGGGCTGCCAGTCGTGCCATCACACCGGTTTTAAAGGGCGGGTTGGGGTGTTTGAATTATTGATTATGACCAAGCCTTTGGCCGACGCATTGCGACGGGGGGATAACGAAGCCTTTGCCTCGCTGGCCTATCACAGTGAGCATTTTCGTAGCCTGGGGCAGATGGCACTTGGCTATGCCCAGCAAGGGATCACCACGCTGGATGAAGTGATTCGGGTGTCGGAGTATCTGGAGGTTGAATCAACGGTCGTTGGTGGTTCAGATGCCTGAGTTCAGTTATCGGGCACGTGACGCGCAGGGCATGGCTGTACAAGGCCAGATGGAAGCCGGCAATGAAGCCGGTGTGGCTGATCTATTACGTCAGCGCCAGCTTATTCCGGTTTCAATAGAGCCGGTGCCGGTTCAGAACAAGACCGAACTTCGTCTATCAGGCTGGTTTAGCGGCATCAGTCTTAGTGAGCTAACCATGTTTTGCCGGCAAATGTATGCGCTGATGAAAGCTGGCATTCCGATGATCCGGGCCATTGAAGGGCTGGCCACCAGCACCAGTTCGGCGCGATTGCGTCAAGTATTGACTGAACTGGGTGGCGAGCTGGAAAAGGGCCGAACTTTATCGGTGGCGATGGCCGGTCATCCCAAGGTATTTAATCGGCTGGTTGTTAGTATTGTGCATGTGGGGGAAAACACTGGCCGCCTGGATGAAGCTTTTTTACAGCTATCGGAGTATTTGGAGCAGGAGCAGGAAACACGCAAGCTGATCAAGCAGGCTACTCGTTACCCGAGCTTTGTATTGATTGCACTGGCACTGGCTCTGGTTATTTTGAATGTGCTGGTTATTCCGCAATTTGCTGCCATGTTTGCGCGCTTTAATGCGGAGTTGCCCTGGTCAACCCAGGTACTGTTGGCAACATCTGCTTTTTTCCAGCAGTACGGCTGGCTGTTATTGGTGCTGCTGATTATCAGTGGCATAGCACTGCGTTACAGCATTGAAACGGATAAAGGGCGGGTGCGTTGGGGACGCTTTAAACTAAAGGTGCCGCTGGTCGGCGATATTATTAATCGCGCTACTTTGGGGCGTTATGCCCGCAGTTTCGGTTTAATGCTCAAAGCCGGAGTGCCGATGACCACTGCACTTAGTCTGGTGGCCGAGGCGGTCGATAACGCCTATCTGGGCGATAAAATTCGCGAGATGCGGCGAAAAATTGAGCGCGGTGAAAGCCTGTACCGGGTCAGTGCACAAAGTCAGATGTTTACCCCACTGGTGATGCAGATGGTAGCGGTGGGCGAAGAAACCGGCCAGATGGATGCCATGCTGGCGGAGGTCGCCAGTTTTTATGAGCGTGAAGTTGCCTACGATTTAAAAACACTAACCGCACGGATTGAGCCGATTTTGATCACCATAGTGGCCGTGATGGTGCTGATTTTGGCGCTGGGTATTTTCACACCCATGTGGGATATGCTCAGTGCCTATCGGGGAGGGAACTAGCCAAGTTGAAAAAGCGTGTAATTTTAACAAGTCGCTCTATACTAAAACAAAGTAACTCGGGAGATGGACGATGAAAAAGCAAGCAGGTTTTACCCTAATCGAATTGGTGATAGTGGTCATTATCTTAGGATTACTGGCTGCCACTGCGCTGCCTCGATTTTTAAATATTACCGAGCAGGCGGAAGATGCTGCTATCGATGGTGTGGCTGGTGGTTTCGCCTCTGCTGTCGGGCTGGTGCGTGCTCAATGGGAAGTCGAAGGCCGGCCTGCAGGCGAGGTTTTATACGATGGAGTCCCCGTAGCGGTAGGAACCAATGGGTACCCAAATGGTGGTGGGGCTGTGACAGCCGCAAGTTGTGCCACCATTCTTGAGGAGATTTTGCAAGCAGCACCACAGGCAACAACAACGGATACTCAGGCTGCGAGACGGCAGGCAAGTATTTTTGTGCGTACTGATGGTGATGCAACCTTGTGCCGTTATTATCAAACGCAGTCTATCCGGGCTATTGCAGATGGTGGTGTGGTTGATTCGACCACTCAAGGCAACCTTTTCCAATATGAACCGGGCACAGGCTTGGTTCGCGTATTTAAAAACTGACAGGACTTATTGACGTGATGAAAAGAAATCAAGGTTTTACATTGGTTGAACTGATTATTGTGATCGTTATTCTGGGTATTTTGGCGGTGACGGCTGCGCCACGGTTTTTAAATTTGTCCGGTGATGCACGTGCCAGTACGTTAAATGCAATCAAAGGCTCGTTGGAATCAGCATCCGCTTTGGTGTATGGCAAAGCCATTATTGCCGGTGTGCAGAATCAGGGTACCGCGACAGTAACGGATCCGGCGGGAGATATTGCTACTGTATTTGGCTACCCGGCAGCAACTACAGCGGCTATAGCAATTATGCTGGATCTGGGTGAGGATGATTGGACAGTGGTTGCGGTAGCAGATGCAGAGCCAGCGACTATTGCGATTACGCCAGGTAGCACCGCTTATACAGCAACAGAAGAGCAAGCCTGTCAGGTGCTCTACACCCAGTCTGCAGAGGCCCAGGCCAAACCCATCATTACTGTGCAAACGGCAGGCTGCTAGTTAAGGAGTCCGTATGGTCAGGCAGTACAGGTCATCGAACGGCTTTACCCTGGTAGAGCTGATTGTGGTGATGGTACTGCTTGGTATTTTGAGTGTGACTTTGCTGCCCCGCTTTTTTAGCGGGGCAGGTACGTCTGAATATCAGTATCGGGAACAGGCTCTGGCGGTGCTACGCCGGGTGCAGCTCCAGGCGATGCAATGTACCGATAGTGTTTTTTGTCCGGAGGCTCAGTTAGCATTAAGTGCATCTGCTTTGGGCATCACTGCGGATTGTCGTAACGATGCAACTCATCTCTGTATCGCCAGTCGCGATAATGTCACCTTAAGCGCTAACTTTAATCAGCTTAGCTTTGATACCCTGGGGCGCCCGCAGGGTTGTGCTGTGGCCTCACCGGCTTGTGTCATTACCATCACTGGTCGCAATAGCCTGCAAGTCTGCATTGAAAGCCAGGGGTATATCCGGTCATGTTAGCCACTAAGCAGCAAGGCGTGACTCTGATTGAGCTGGTGATTGGCATCACCGTGCTGGCGGTGGCGTTAACGCTGATCACATCGGTCTTATCACCACTCTTTGTCCGCAGTACCGATCCCTGGCATCAGGTGCGGGCGGCTGAATTGGGTCATAGTTTAATGAATGAAATCCTGGCCCGCTCTTTTGATCAACAGAGCGACCGAAGTGGCGGTTTTTTGCGCTGCGACGAGGGCGGCCCCCCCTGTACTGATCAAAATGACTATGGTCCGGATGGCGCTGAAACCCGGCTGTGGTTCAATGATGTGGATGATTTTCATGGTTTTGGCGCCGAGGGCAGTGCCATTCTCAGTAATATTCTGGCTGCAGAGTTGAATGATGCTTATCGGAATTACCAGGCTGAGGTCTTTGTGTCTTATGTTGATCCTGATCCGATTACGAATCGTTCTCCGTTGAAACGCATTGATGTGATCATTACCACGCCAACCAATACCGAAATCATCTTTAGCGCCTACAAGGGGAATTGGTGATGGTTGGTCGTGGCTTTACTCTGATTGAGCTGATTACCAGCATCGTCCTGCTAAGTATTTTGGCTATTTCGGTGACCAGCTTTATTGGCTTTGCTGCCCGGATGTTTGTGGATGTCAGCGAACGTGAACAACTGCTGGGGCAAAGCCGTTTTGCGATAGAGCGCCTAAGCCGCGAGTTGCGAAGTGCCGTGCCTAACAGTGTGCGCATAGCCAGCAGTGGGACTGTGCAATGTCTGGAGTTTACGCCTTTTGTCCTGAGTGGTTTGTATCTGCAGGCACCCATCAGCCCGGATGCTTCGGCTGAGCTGGAACTGGCCAGTGCTGCTGGTTTTGATGCTGTACAGGGCAATGAGCGGTTGGTGCTTTACCCACGTGACGCTGCCGATATTTATGATGCATCACGGGCTCAGAATGCGGCCTTAGAGGGCATTACCGCCGGAGCCTCACCTGCATTGGCGGTAGCGAATCTGACCGGCATTCACAGTTTTCCCCAGCACTCGCCTGAACGGCGCTTTTATCTGTTGGCAGCGCCTATCAGCTATTGCGTGCAGGGCAGCCAGCTTTGGCGTTATTCGGGCTATGACTTTTCTGCCAGCCAGCTAGCGCCTGCCGCCATGGGCACCGGTGTTTTAATGGCCGAGGGTTTGAATACGGCTGTACTGCCTGCAGGACAGGTATTTCGCTACGATGCGCCGGTGCTGAGCCGCAATGCCGTGGTGCATATTGTGCTGAACTTTGGCAGCACCTTGACTGACGACTTGTTTTTCAACCATGAGGTGCATCTGCCTAATGTACCTTAACATAAAACAACAAGCAGGCAGTGCGTTGGTGGTGGCCATTTTTGTGATTGTGGTGATCTTCGGCTTGCTGCTGGCAATGAGCCGGCTGCTACAAAGCAGCAGTGAATCGGTGGTGTACGAAGTCTTGGGGACCCGAGCCCTGTTTGCTGCCCAAAGTGGCCTGGAGTTGGCAGCAACGGAGCTTTTTCCTTTATCAGAGCCAACAGCAAACTGCCCGGATAACCCGGTGACCTATTGGTTTGCTGGTGAAGGTTTGCATCAGTGCCGGGCCTGGGTGACATGTAGGCCGTCCGGCTCCTCGGCAGAGGAGCAGTTGGAGTTGGATGGACGCAGCGGTCATTTATTCCATCTGACCAGTATCGGCCAATGTCGCAGCCTGGCGGATTGGTCGCAGCCTTCTTGCCAAAGCAACGAGCTCTGCACCAGTCGAACGGTACAGATGGAGGTGGGCTTGTGACTCATGGTGCAAGGCTGTTGCAGTGGGCGCTTTGGCTCTGTCTTTTGCTCAGTGCGGCGGCGGCAGCAGTACAATGCGATGAAATCTGGACACAGGCCATCCGTAGCAATAGTCCTGTACCGGCAGTGATCAACTATCCGGCACCAAACCCCAGCTTTCCTGAACCATTACAGGCTGGTGACTATTACTACGACAACAATGCAAACTGGCAAATTCCCGCCAATACGATCCGAACTACTGTTGCACCGACGGCGCGTTTATTTATCAACGGCAACTTGACCATAGGCGCCAATAGTCGTTTAAACGACACGGGTGTTGCTGAACATTTTATCCTGGTGGTGAGTGGGAGTGTCACCATTCAAAGTGGCACCCGTATCAATGGTTTTATTCTGGCTGGTGGAGCTATCACACTGAATGATAATGTACAGATCCAGGGAGGCATTACAGCCAAAGGCGCTTTGGCCAACTTTGGTGCCACTGTGCAGTTTGACGCTAATGCACTAACCCGGCTGCAGGGTGGAGGCTTGTGCAGTGCTACATTGGGGTGCCAGACCGATAATTTCAGTGATGGGCTTCTTTCCGAGGACTGGGTCACTTCGCGCAGCAGTGGTACCTTTACTCCCTCTATCGTGAATGGTCGCCTGCGATTAACCCAGGCGGTTGGTAACCAATCGACCTCTGTTACTTTTCAACGGCTGTTTCCTGCTGCTGACAACCTGGTCATTATTGAGTTTGATTATTTTGGCTGGTCACCTGCCAGTGGGCAAGGCGCTGATGGCATAGCCGTCATTTTGTCGGATGCCAGTGTTACCCCGCAACCTGGTGCCTTTGGCGGGTCGCTCGGTTATGCGCAAAAGGGGCCCGGTACGGATTGCCCGAATTGTCCGGGCTTTGCCGGCGGCTGGCTTGGGATTGGCCTGGATGAATGGGGGAATTTTTCCAACCCAACCGAAGGCCGGGTAGGTGGCCCAGGTTTTCGCCGTAATGCGATCTCTATTCGTGGGGCGCAAGCAAATCAGTACCGTTACCTGGCCGGGACGGCTGCCGGCCTTTCTCCACCCATTGATCAGCGGCCAAGCAACACGGCGGCACCGGGGCACCGCTATCGCATAGTTATTGACTCGCGCTTATCTGGCCAGGCACTGGTATCGGTAGCGCGGGATGTGAGAGCAGGTGCTGGTTTCCAAAACCTGGTGGAGCCTTTTAATGCCTTGGCACAGCCCGGTCAGGGAGCTGTGCCAGAGAATTTCTTTCTGTCTTTTACTGGTTCAACCGGCGGTTCCAACAATAACCATGAATTAGATAATGTCAGTATCTGCGCCCTGCGCTCTTTACCTGTTGGGGTGCAAATTGATCATTTTGAGTTTGACCACAGTGGCCAGGCGTTGACCTGCCAGCCGGAAACTTTAACGGTAAGGGCTTGCTTAAATGCGGATTGCAGTCAGTTGTATACTGAGCCGGTTACGGCCACTCTGAGCCCTCAGTTGGTGCCAACTGGAGAGTGGCTTGGTGGTCATACTATCAACTTCAGTGGTGGCAGCACTACGGTGCAACTGCGGCGTAGCACCCCAGGCTCAGTCACTGTTGGTGTAAGCGGCTCTGTGCCGGGTACCCGGCCCCTCAGCACGACCTTGTGCCGGGCCGGCAGCGGGCCGAAGAATACGACCAGTTGCACACTGAACTATGCCAGCAGTGGCTTTGTGCTTGAAATACCGGATGGGATTGCCAATCAGCCTGACTCCGATGTGCGCCTGCGGGCCGTTCGTCAGAGCGATGCAACTCAGGCTTGTGTGCCCGCTTTTTCTGATGTCACCCGCACAGTGCAGTTTTGGTCCGATTACATTACCCCCGATGCCAGCAGCCGGCCGGTATCCTGGCCTATTCTGGTGAATGAACAAGCTGTCAGCCTGTCAGGTACCAGCCCCAGCAGTCAAGTTTTGACTTTTAATGCGGCTGGCGAAGCTGTGTTGCAGGTGAACTATGCCGATGCAGGTCGGGTGCAGCTTACTGCGCGCTATCAAGGCTCAGCTGCCACCGAGGATGCCGGTTTGGTGCTGCAAGGGGCCGGGCAGTTTAGCAAGCGCCCTTACGGTCTCTGCGTACAGACCGCTGCAGATTGTGCGGCAGGCAATGCCAGCTGCCCGATGTTTGCACGAGCAGGGGAGTCCTTTCCTGTAGTTGTCAGTGCTCATGCCTGGCAGGATGGAGCCGCTGCGGTGTGTGCTATGCCAGTCACGCCAAACTTTAGCCTGGCTGGCATTGCGTTAGAGCAGGAGCTGTTGGCACCGGTGGATGGTATACCAGGCCAGTTGCAACCTGCCAGCTATCAGCATCAACGCGGTCTGACGGGGAGCACCCAGATCGATGCATTGCTCACAGAAGTGGGGGTCTTTCGCTTAACTGCCCGGCCTGCGCCTTTGTCTTATCTTGGAATGACGATACCGCCCGCCAGCAGTCAGCCGGTAGGACGGATTACGCCGGATCATTTTACCTTGTTGTATGCCGATATTACGTCAGGCTGTTCAGGCTTTAGCTACATGGGGCAAGAGATGGACTGGTCGCTGGATCTTCAGGCGCGAGCAGTATCTGGCCAGCCGACGTTCAACTATGTTGGTGACTTTGCCCGTGCAGCAGTGCAGTCTGACTTTGTCGCCGAAAATGCCAACAATGGAGTGGTGCTATCCAATAGGCTGGAGCCAGCTGGTCCGACATTGCAATGGCTATCGGGCGAAGCCAGTTGGCAGCAGACCGTTGTTTTTGGTCGCAGCCCAACGCTGGATGGTCCGTTTCAGATGATGCAATTTGGCCTGGATTTTGTCGATGGCGATGGCATTGGTTTGAGCGGGCTCGATATGAACCCTGGTACGAGCAGCGATTGTGCTTTGCTGGGGGAGTGCAGTGCTATCCGCTTGGCTGGTATGCAGGATATTCGCTATGGCCGGCTGGCGCTGGAGAGTGCCTTTGGGCCAGAAGATGAGCCATTGCCACTGGCCTTTCGAGCGGAATACTGGGATGGCGAACGTTTTGTGCACAATGCAGCTGACCACTGTACGCAAGTAACGAAAACTGAAGATTCGCTGACGACAGTGGAGGGCCCCTCTACACTTAGCCTTGATGGAGTGGGGGGATTGCTTGAAAATGGGCGTTTCCCAGCACAGACGTTGTACTTGAATCCTCCAGGCCTAGTTAACTACTGGATCATTGAGTATCGGGTGGATCCCTGGCTGCGAGATGGTGGTGTTAATTTGGATCAGAACCCGCAGGCTGAAGTGTTCTTTGGCCGCTATCGCGGCAATCCACGTCGGATCTACTGGCGTGAACCATTGCCATAAAGCGCTGTCGAAGCCATCAATTCAACGAATTGTTCTTTTCTGCAAGGAATTCAGTAAAAATGCTGGATAAAGCTGTTTTCTTGCGGCATTGTTACATAGAATAACCACAGAATTTTTGTCTATCTGGCACCCGAGACTGCAGGCAGCCCCTTAGGGCTCTGGCTGACAGCATCCGGGCTTGACTGAGCATAAGGATCAATCAGTTCCATGTTTAATAAACTGCGCGGTATCTTCTCCAACGACTTATCCATCGACCTGGGCACAGCCAACACTCTTATTTATGTGAAAGATCAAGGTATTGTGTTAAATGAGCCTTCAGTGGTTGCTATCCGGCAAGAGCGGGCCGGTGGCCCTAAGAGTGTAGCTGCGGTCGGTCATGCCGCTAAGCGGATGTTGGGCCGAACGCCTGGCAATATCAAAGCCATCCGGCCGATGAAAGATGGTGTAATTGCGGATTTCTATGTCACTGAAAAAATGCTGCAGCATTTTATCAAGCAAGCACATAGCAACAGTTTCCTGCGGCCAAGTCCGCGGGTACTGGTTTGTGTACCTTGCGGCTCTACCCAGGTTGAGCGTCGTGCTATTCGTGAGTCTGCACAGGGTGCAGGTGCCCGAGAAGTGTATCTGATTGACGAGCCGATGGCAGCTGCTATTGGCGCGGGTATGCCGGTGTCTGAAGCGACGGGTTCCATGGTGGTGGACATTGGCGGTGGTACCACCGAAGTGGCCATTATTTCATTGAATGGCGTGGTTTACTCCTCCTCGGTGCGTATTGGTGGCGATAAGTTTGACGATGCCATCATCAATTACATTCGTCGTAATTACGGCATCTTGATTGGCGAAGCCACCGCAGAGCGCATCAAAACTGAAATTGGCTCGGCCTACCCAAGTGATGATGTGCTGGAAATTGAAGTGCGTGGTCGTAATTTGGCCGAAGGGGTACCACGCAGCTTTACCATGACCAGCAATGAAATTCTGGAGGCACTGCAAGAGCCATTAGCGGGTATTGTCAGCTCGGTGATGGTGGCTCTGGAGCAATCACCGCCAGAGCTGGCATCGGATATTTCCGAACGTGGTATGGTGCTGACCGGTGGTGGCGCTTTGCTGCGTGATCTGGATCGTTTGCTGATGGAAGAGACCGGTATCCCGGTGGTGGTGGCGGATGAGCCGCTAACCTGTGTGGCACGCGGTGGTGGCAAAGCCCTGGAAATGATTGATATGCACGGTGGTGATGTATTCAGTTATGAATAATCCACAATGGTGGTGGCAGCTCTATGCTTTTAGGGCTGCCTGATGAACCCGATTTTTGAACGAGGTCCCTCTTTACGACTGCGGTTAGTTTTTGCGCTGCTACTCAGCGTCTGCCTTATGGTGGTCGATCGTTATACCGACAGCTCCACTCAGATACGCAGCTATTTGACAGCCGCCGCCAGTCCGCTGATTTACATCGCCAGCTTGCCCCAGGTGATTTTAACCGGTGCTTCTGAACAATTTATGTCGCATCAGCGCTTGCTGGCAGAAAACGACGTACTGCGGGAGCGGCTGTTGCAGCAAAGTGGCAAGCTGCAGCGATTGGAGTTTTTGCAGCAGGAAAACAATAAACTGCGCGAGTTATTGGGATCAGCTCCTGTGGCCGAAGGGCAGCGCTTGGTGGCTGAAGTGTTGGCCGTGTACAGTCACCCATTTAGCCACCAAATTGTACTGAACAAAGGCAGCAACGATGGAGTGACTGAGTTCCAGCCATTGATCGATGAGTTGGGTATTTTGGGGCAGGTGGTTAGTGTTGGCCCCACCAGTAGCCGGGCTTTGCTTATTACCGATACCACCCACGGTATTTCTTTGCGCATTGAACGAACCGGAGTCAGCGTCGTGGCTGAAGGACTTGGCCAGTGGGACCGCATTCGCCTGGTGCATTTACCACACAGCATTGATATCCAGCAAGGCGATCGTTTGGTGACGTCGGGTCTGGATGGTCGCTTCCCGGAAGGCTATCCGGTTGCCCGGGTTAGTCAAATCCAGCGTGATGTCAGTCAGCCGTTTATGCAGGTCCATGCAGAGCCTTTTGCCCAGTTGGATCGCATTCGTTATGTCTTGTTGCTCTGGCCTCAGGTTGAGCAGGTAATGCAAGAGGAAGAGCACTGATGCAAAAAGCCAAGGGTATTGGTGTTATTTATTTATCCTTATTACTGGCATTGATCTTAATGGTGATGCCCATGCCTGCCATGGTCAAGCTCTTCCGGCCTGATTGGGCTTTGCTGGTGTTGTTGTACTGGGTGTTGGCGTTACCCTTTCGGGCTAATATTGGCACTGCCTTTGTGGTGGGCTTTTGGGTCGATGTGCTGGTCGGGACCGTTTTAGGGGTGAATGCACTGGCATTCTCTTTGGTTGCCTTTGTGGTGGCCTCAAACCATCTGAAGATCAGGAATTTTTCCGTGCTGCAGCAATCCTTGTTGATTGGCTTGTTGCTGGCTTTGTACCATTTGCTTATTTTCTGGTTAAGCCACTTTCTGACCGGCGTTTACTTTCTGCCTGCATACCTGTGGCCGGTGCTCACTGGTACTCTGGTATGGCCATGGATTTTCTGGCTGCTGCGCCGGGTGCGACGACAATTTAAAGTACGTTAAGAACAAATCGATGAAAACTACCATTGGATTGGCTTCGGCCTCACCGCGTCGGCGTGAGCTGCTAAGCTTACTGCAACAGCCCTTTGAACTGGTTCAGGGCGAAGTGAATGAATGTCTGCTACCTAATGAGGCGGCACTGGACTATGTACAGCGACTGGCTCGTAACAAAGCGGAAGCTGGCCTTGCTGCCTGCGCGGGACGGATGCCGGTGCTTGGTGCCGATACTATCGTCGTGATTGACGATCAAGTGCTGGGGAAGCCTCGGGATCAGGACGACTTTCGCCGGATGATGCACCTGCTGTCAGGTCGCATCCACCAGGTTCATACCGCTGTGGCTCTGGTCTTTAAAGGGCAATTGTTGCAGCACCTGGTCAGTACCAGGGTGCACTTTTGCGTTCTGTCTGATCAGATGATCAGCGAATACTGGCACAGTGGTGAGCCGGCAGACAAAGCCGGTGGCTATGGTATTCAAGGGATAGGTGGTCGTTTTGTGGTGTCGCTGGAAGGCAGCTACAGTGCTGTAGTTGGTTTACCGCTGTACGAAACGGACCTGTTGCTGCAGCAGATGGAGGAAGCACTATGAGCTCTGAGCTGTTGCTGAATGTGACGCCCAGTGAGACCCGGGTGGCGCTGATTGAAAATGGGGTGTTGCAGGAAGTCCATATTGAACGTCAGGCCAAGCGGGGCTTAGTGGGCAATATTTACGTTGGCAAGGTCAGCCGGGTGTTGCCGGGGATGCAGGCCGCCTTTGTGTCCATTGGTTTAGATAAAGCTGCTTTTTTACACGCTTCCGATATCGTGCAGCCTCAGTTGGGTGAAGACGCCGAACCATCGTCAGTCAGTAAAGACATACGCGGCCTGGTACATGAAGGGCAGCTGTTGCTGGTGCAGGTGGTGAAAGATCCTTTGGGCACCAAAGGGGCCCGCTTAACCACCGACATTACCCTGCCTTCACGTTATCTGGTGTTTATGCCCGATGCCAATCATGTTGGTGTGTCGCAACGTATTGAAAGTGAAACAGAGCGGGCACGCTTAAAAGCCGTGGTCTCGGAATTTATTGATGAACACAGCGGCTATATTATCCGCACTGCCGCAGAGGGCGCGGGTGAGGAAGAACTGAAGCAGGATGCGCGCTTTTTAAAGAAGCTTTGGGCTAAAATCAGCAAACGCAAACAAAAAACCCGCAAAGAAGGCCGGGTGTACGAAGATCTCAATTTATCTTACCGGATCCTGCGAGACTTTATTGGCACCGATCTGGAACGGATACGCATTGATTCCAAGCTGACTTATCAGGAATTGCTGGCCTTTACCGATGAGTTTATTCCTCAGATGACCCCTTTGCTAGAGTACTACCCAGGCGAGCGGCCAATTTTCGATATGTTTGATGTTGAAAATGAGACCCAACGGGCATTGGAACGCAAAGTGATGCTAAAAAGCGGGGGCTACCTCATTATCGACCAGACCGAAGCGATGACTACGGTCGATGTGAATACCGGAGCTTTTGTTG
Source organism: Alkalimonas sp. NCh-2 (assembly GCF_039631345.1). Taxonomy (NCBI): domain Bacteria; kingdom Pseudomonadati; phylum Pseudomonadota; class Gammaproteobacteria; genus Alkalimonas; species Alkalimonas sp. NCh-2. The sequence continues at coordinate 1,058,330 of NZ_JBDIUV010000001.1, read as the reverse complement.
GCCATCGCAATCTGGAAGACACCATCTTTAACACCAATATTGAAGCCACTCAGGCCATTGCCCGGCAGTTGCGGCTACGCAACCTGGGGGGCATTATTATTATCGATTTTATCGATATGCAAAATGAAGAACATCAGCGTCGGGTGCTGCATAGCCTGGAAGTGGCGCTAAGCCGTGACCGGGCTAAAACCAATATTCATGGCTTCTCTGCCTTGGGGCTGGTGGAGATGACGCGCAAAAGAACCCGAGAAAGTCTGGAACATATTCTCTGTTCCGATTGTCCAGTATGTAAGGGCCGTGGCAGTTTGAAGACGGTAGAAACTGTCTGCTTTGAGGTGCTGCGGGAAATTGTACGGGTGAATCGGGCTTACGATGCTGATGAGTTTGTGGTGTATGCGTCGCCAGCCGTGAAGGATGCCTTAACCAATGATGAGTTTCATAATCTGGCGGAAGTTCAGGTATTTATTGGCAAGCAAATTAGTGTTCAGTTGGAGCCCCTGTACAATCAGGAACAATTCGATGTGGTGATGATTTAGTGCAAAAAGTCGGACGGCTTTGTTTATTTTGTTTGCACAAACTGTGGCTATTGCTGGCTGTCAGTTTGGTGCTGCTGGCGGCGCTGGTATCTATCCTGCGTTACAGCCTGCCTTATGCCGCACATTATAAAAGCGGGATAGAAACCTTTCTCTCCAGTCAGTATGGAACTGAAGTGCGTATTGGTGAGCTCAGTGCCAGCTGGCAAGCGGGTGGCCCGGCTTTATTGCTGCATGAACTGGAGTTTGCCAGTGACAGCCAGCAATTGGGATTTTCCGTTGCCAAAGCCAGTATTCAGCTGGATTTTTGGCGCAGCATCCGCAGTATGCAGCTGCGCTCCAGCCATGTTGGACTCTCTGGTGTTGAATTGCGTTTGGTCGCTGATCATCTGCTTGCTGGCGGTGACGACAACCGGCAGGAGCCACTGACCGAGGCCCTGGAGCAGCTGTTTTTCCGGCAGCTACAGCAATTTATTATCCATGATAGCCGCGTCCGGCTGGAGTTAGCTCACAGCGCCCCGATTTGGCTGTCTGTACGGGAGTTGAGCTGGCGAAATCAAGGGTTGCGTCACCAGGGGCAGGGCCGCATTGCGGTTGAGGGGGTGACCGGTAACAGCTTGTCCTTTGTGTTGGATCTACACGGTGAGCGACTTGAAACTACCTTTGGTCAATTGTATGTGCAAAGTGAGCAACTGGACATTCAGCCCTGGCTTCGCCAATTTTTGCCGGAGCTGGCTGAATTGGAGTACGCCCACGTCAATCTACAGGCCTGGGGTCGGGTAGATCAAGGTGCGATTCAACGCATTCAGGTGGATTTGGCTGATAATACGCTGGGATGGCACGACCAGCAGCAACAGCAATGGCTTAAACTCAGCCAGGGGCAGTTGCTTTGGTATCCGCACAGCAGTGGCTGGTCCCTGTTCTCGTCTGAATTGCAGTTGAGCGATGCTGAACAGAGCTACCCCGGGATAGAGTTGCAAGTACACCGTAAACAGCAAGCGGTGTTTGGCCAGTTGCAGCAACTGCAGTTGGATGCACTGCAACCACTGATTGCCTTGATAGCAGAACAGCGCAGTGAGCTGGCTATGTTGGCACGACTGCAGCCAGGTGGACAAGTATCAAAGTTGTCCTGGCAGGTGCAACCTGATGACTGGCAACTGACAGCAGAGCTGGTGGACCTGCACAGTCAGCCTGATGGCGATATTCCTGGTGTGCAACAATTGAACGGTCACCTGGTTGCCGCGGCGGGCTTTGCTGAGCTCGAGCTGCACAGCCAGGACAGTGCGTTGCTCTGGCAGGGAGCATTCAGCGAACCGATGCGTTACCAGCAATTGCAGGCCAGGTTGCAGTTGCGTCAAAGCCGGAATAACTGGCAGCTCCGGGTGCATCAGTTCAGTATGCAGGATGAGCAGGTACAGGCTGATGCTCAGTTGGTGCTAAACTTTTCTGACCAGCCAGAGTTATTTCTACTGGCAACAGCCGATGGGGTAGCGGTCAGTAATGCCATGCACTTTTACCCGCGTCATTACATGCCTGCAAGTATTATCGATTACTTATCCGAATCCCTGCAAGGGGGCGAAGTCCGCCATGCCGCCACGCTCTGGCATGGGCCTTTGGCCAGCTTTCCATTTCGTCAGCAGGAGGGCGTGTTCCAGTCGACCGGTCAGGTAGAGCAGGGTCGGATGCAATTCCAGCCGGACTGGCCGGAACTCACTGGTATTGCTGCCGAACTCTGGTTTGAAAACAGTAGCATGCAGATTGAAAGTCGCGCTGCACATTTGTTAGGGCTGCATATCAGTGAGCAAGTGGAAGTCCGGATTGATGACTTGTTTCAGGCGGACACCTTATACATCGCGATTGAAACCGCGGCCGAGGCGCATGAAGTGCAAGCTTTGATGCAGCAATCCCCGCTAGCGGGCTCGGTAGGTGAAGCATTGGCCTATGTTGGTTTGCAGGGGCCGGTTCAGAGCTCGGTGCAGCTTGCTATTGGTCTGCAGCAGCCCAGTGTGCGGGCGCAGGGCAAAGTACGGTTTGATGGTAACCAGGCCTATTTGCGGGCTCCCGAACTAAAAATTGAACAGATCAGCGGCCAGCTGCAGTTTGATAATGACCGGATTGATGCTACTGAGCTTGCCGCCAGTTGGCTGGGATTGCCTTTTGCACTGCAACTGACGGGTCAGCAAGACAATGAGCAATACGAGCTGGGACTGCAATTGGCAGGACAACAGGACGCTGCCCAGTTGCTGAGTAAACTGCCCATCACACTGCCTGAGTTGGCCAGTGGGGATGCCGGCTGGCAACTGCAGTTGGATGTGCAATTGCCGGGTGATGGTTTTGCCTATCAGGCCCAGCTGCAGGCCAATTTTGACCAGACCGAACTGGCATTGCCGGCTCCTTATGCCAAAGCCGCTGGCGAGGAAGCAGCTCTGGAAGTCTGGGTGCAGGGTACTACCGAGCAGAGCCTGATCCGAGCAGCGTACTCAAAGCCACTGTATTTTCAGGCCCGTTTGCAACACGATAGCGGTGCGATGGATCAGGTATTGCTTCGGCTGGGAGGGCGGCATTACGGAACTCTGGAGCCAGGCCTGGTGGTGGATATTGAGCTGGAGGCAACCGAATTGATGCCCTGGTTTGAGCTGTTACTGCCTCCACTGACGGCGGACACGCAGGGGACCCACCGCCTTTGGCCTGCTTTAAGCCGGGTGCGGGGCCGGGTGGCCAGTATGCAATTGACCGACCAGTTGGCATTGCATCAGACCCTGTTCGAACTCACTCCCAATGAGGAGTACTGGGGGTTGCAGCTAAATGGCGCTGAGCTGGCCAGTCAATGGCGTTTTTATCACGACTGGTATCAGCGTGGCATCGAAATAGAGATGGATTATCTGCGTCTTAAAGCGCAAAGCACTGAGCAGCCCCAAACCGACCAGCAGCCTGCAGCAGAGCGGCAGCCAATGACCTGGCTGCAGCAATTGCCTCCCATTCGGCTGCGCTGTCAGGACTGCAGCTATAACTCCTATGCGCTGGGGCAGGTACAGGCCGAACTGGCCAATACTGAGCAGGGCCTTGAGCTCATACGTTTACAGGCTGACTATAAGCGCAACCAACTGCAGTTAAGTGGGTACTGGCAACCAGACCATGGTCTTGGCCAGAGCCATTTTCAGGGCCAGTTGAGCAGCCCGAACTTTGGGGCCTTGCTCAGTGAATACGAACTCAGCAGCGCCATCAGCGGCAGCCGGGCAGATATTCTGTTCGACTTGCACTGGCAGGGTAGCCCGCTGCAATTTGAGCTGGCCAGTCTGGGGGGAACCGCCAGTTGGTTGTTGGGCGAAGGCTCTTTGTCTGAAGTCAGCGACAAAGGTGCCCGTTTATTTTCGCTGTTTAGCTTGAACTCTCTGATGCGAAAACTACGGCTTGATTTTCGTGATGTGTTTGCCAAAGGCTTCTATTACAATCGGATGCAGGGGGATATCAGCCTGCACCAGGGGGTGGCGCAAACCAGCAACAGCACCATTGATGGCGTGGCAGGCAATCTTAGCATGCAAGGCTATGCGGACCTGGTGAACCGTAAGCTGGATTACCAAATGACCTTGGTGCCCAAGGTGACCTCCAGTTTGCCAGTGATTATTGCCTGGATGGTCAACCCGGTATCAGGCCTGGCGGCGCTGGCGCTGGATGAAATGTTTACCTCGGCCGAAGTGATTTCCCGGGTTAATTTCACGGTAACCGGTACCATTGATGAACCTATCGTGACCGAGGTGAACCGTCATAGTACCGAAGTGCCTGTGCCTGTCCGGGTAGCGCAGCCAAAGCCAGGCGATGAATCCGAGTTGCATAATGACCAGCCGCATGGTGACTGACTGGCAACTGTCGGCCTTGCAGTGGTGCAGCACACCAGAGCCGGCCGAGAACCTGGCCAGGCTGCGTGCGTTACTGGCTTTGCTGCCAAGGCATCCGCATCATCTGGTGGTGCTGCCAGAGTGTGCACTTATTTTCGGTGGGCCCGAGGGCTGGCAGCAAGGTTTTAGCGAGCCACTAGGACAGGGGCCCTGGCAGAGAGAATTGTCAGCGCTGGCATGTGAGTTTCAGCTTTATTTACTGCTGGGCTCTTTCCCAACCTTAAGTACCGATCCTGCCCGCTTTTCTGCCAGCAGCTTACTGTTTGCTCCTGATGGCAGTTTGCTGGCCGATTATCAGAAACTGCATTTATTTGATGTCGAGGTGGCGGACAGCACTGGTAGTTACCGCGAGTCGGACAGTACCATGGCGGGTGAAAAAGTCACGCTAGCCGATTGTCAGGGGCTGAAGCTTGGTTTGACGATATGTTATGATGTGCGTTTTCCCGGCCTGATGCAGCAATTGGCAGCGCAAGGCATGCAGGTGCTGGCGGTACCCTCAGCGTTTACCAGGGTAACAGGTGCTGCCCATTGGCACAGCTTGCTGCGGGCCAGAGCCATCGAAACCCAGTGCTTTGTGGTGGCGCCGAACCAAACCGGTGTGCATGCCAATGGCCGTGAGACCTTTGGTCATAGCCTGATTATTGATCCCTACGGCCGGGTGCTGGCGGATGCCGGCGTTGAGCCAGGCTGGATTAGCAGCCGTATTGATCTGAACGAATTGACGGCCGTGCGTCAGGCCATGCCACTTTGGCAACACAACCGTTTTAATTGTGAGTTGACACCATGAACCGAGTCGAACAAAACCTGCTGCATGCCCATGACCTGACCGAGCAGCAGTTGCAACAGAATTTAGGCTATTTGCTGCAGCATCAACTGGATTATGCCGATCTGTATTTTCAGTCCAGCGTGCATGAGTCCTGGGTGCTGGAAGATGGTTTGGTAAAAGACGGCTCTTTCAATATTGAGCAAGGTGTTGGTGTGCGCGCCATCAGTGGCGAGAAAACCGGTTTTGCTTATGCCGATACCATCAGTCAGGATGCGCTGCTGCAAACCGCCACTGCTGCCCGGGGTATTGCCAGCCATGGTCAGCAAGGCACAGTGAAAGCCTTTAGCCGGCGGGAAAATCAGGCGATTTACCTGCCGTGTGAGCCACTGCAAAGCCTGAGCAATACCGAAAAAGTGGCCTTGTTGCATCAGATTGAAGCCTTTATTCGCACACTGGATACGCGGGTTAAGCAGGTGATGGTCAGTTTATCCGGCGTGTACGAAGAAATGCTGGTGGTGGCCAGTGATGGCACCTTTGCCACCGATATCCGGCCGTTGATCCGGCTCAATTGCTCCGTGCTGCTGCAGCAGGGTGAGCGCCGCGAGCGCGGCAGTGCCGGCGGTGGTGGCCGCAGCAATTACGATTACTTCACCGCCGAGGTGGATGGCAGCCCGCGCTGGCAGCAGTATGCCCGCGAAGCAGTGCGGATGGCACAGGTGAATTTGACCGCCATTGATGCACCGGCTGGCACCATGCCGGTGGTGCTGGGCGCTGGCTGGCCCGGCGTCTTGCTGCATGAAGCGGTTGGCCATGGCTTAGAGGGTGATTTTAACCGCAAGGGCTCTTCTACCTTCAGTGGCCGCATAGGGGAGCAGGTGGCGTCCAAACACTGCACCATTGTCGATGATGGCACCCTGGCGCACCGGCGTGGCTCGCTTAATGTCGATGATGAGGGCACCCCATCGCAGTACAATGTGCTGATTGAAAACGGCATATTAAAAGGTTACATGCAGGATAAACACAACGCCATGCTGATGAATACAGCGCCTACCGGCAATGGCCGCCGTGAGACCTTTGCCCATCTACCGATGCCACGGATGACCAACACCTACATGCTGGCCGGCGACCATGCACCGGAAGACATTATCGCCAGCGTGAAAAAAGGCATCTATGCACCGAATTTTGGCGGTGGTCAGGTCGATATTACTTCCGGCAAGTTTGTCTTCTCGGCGTCGGAAGCTTACCTGATTGAAAATGGCAAGATCACGGCGCCGATTAAAGGCGCAACCCTGATTGGCAACGGCCCGGCTGCGATGCAGCAGGTGTCAATGGTGGGCAATGATCTGGCACTGGATGCCGGCGTTGGTGTTTGTGGCAAACAAGGCCAGAGCATCCCGGTTGGCGTGGGTCAGCCCACCCTGAAGCTGGATGCCATGACGGTCGGTGGTACCCAATAGCTATAAAGCCTTAGCTGGTGGGATTAGTTTGCCACTCAGGCAGCCAGTGAGTACACTCAGGCCCTTACGGATTTGTTTTAGCAACCCGCCTCAGAGCGGGCTTAGACCCCGAACCTTACAGGAAGAAGTTATGGCAGCATTTGGTACCGTTTTTATGCCAGAAATGGCAATGGCCCGCTTCAGTGACGGCGCCTGGAGCAGCGCAGAGATTGTTTCATCCAACAGCATCAGCCTGCACCCGGGTGCGCATGTGTTGCATTATGCCAGCACCTGCTTTGAAGGCTTAAAAGCCTTCCGCCATGAAGATGGTTCCATCCATCTGTTCCGGATGGATCGCAACGTGGCCCGGATGCAACAAAGCAGCGAGCTGTTGTCGTTGCCTGCCTTTGAGGCGCCGATGCTGGAGCAGATGATCATCGACATCGTGCAGCGTTTTGCCGCCGAAGTACCGGCCCCGCCGGGATCCATGTACATCCGGCCGACGCATATTGGTACCGAGGCGGCCATCGGCAAAGCGGCGGCGCCGACCTTATCCTCCATGTTGTATGTGTTGCTGTCGCCGGTTGGTGATTACTTCGCTGGCGGTGCCAAGCCACTGCGTTTGTTGCTGGAAGAAAATGGTGCCCGCTGCGCCGCCCATATGGGCATGGTGAAAAGCGGCGGCAACTACGCCAGCGCGCTGCAACCGATTTTAAAAGCCCGCGCCAGTGTGCAGGCCGATCAGGTGCTGTTTTGCCCGGGTGGCGATGTGCAGGAAACCGGTGCCGCCAACTTCCTGCTGATTGACGGCAATGAAATCATTACCAAGGCGCTGGATACCAGCTTCCTGCACGGCGTAACCCGCGATTCTATTTTAACGCTGGCACGCGATCTGGGCATGACGGTATCGGAGCGAGAGCTAAGTGTGGAAGAGCTGCTGGAACGCGCGGCCAAGCCAGGCGCCGAAGCTGCGCTGTCGGGAACAGCAGCCGTGCTGACCCCGGTGGGCACCTTGATCCGTGGTACCCAGGAGCACCAGGTCGGTAGCGGTGAAGCCGGCCCGGTCACCATGAAGCTGCGCCAGGCACTGAATGCCATCCAGTGGGGCAAAGCGGAAGACAAACACGGCTGGCTGCGCAAAGTCTAAACCGTACTGCGCTTCACAACAAAGGCCCGTTTTGGGCCTTTGTTTTGTGCAGTTAATCCATCAGACCAAAGCTGGTTAACACATTGACCAGTGCCGCTTGCCAGGCTGGTTGCAACTTCTGGAGCTCATCTTCTGACAGCAGCATGGAAGCAGCATTCCAGCGCAGGGTAAAGGGGCTGATTTTGGCTTGCTGCACCCTTCCAGCGGTATCCAGTAGCAGGGCCTGCAGCACAAAATCGTGCTGGTAATCCCCATGGGCATCCGCTTCCAGCCACTGATCAAAATCGGCGACACTTAACTGCAGCATCAGCCAATGGCTGACGCCAAGCTCATCCGAAAGTGCACCCAGTAAACGGCGGGTGGGTTTGATATCAAGGTTAAAACGATCTTCGCGCTCGAAGATTGAGCTTTGTGGATTCCAGTTCATGACCAATAGATAGCGGGAGTCATCTGTAGCCTGAGCAGTTAGGTACCCTTCGAGTTGCCAGGCCGAAGAAGCGTCCCATGCCCAACTAACGGGCATTGGTTTCAGCGTGCATGGCTCTGGGGTTGGAAAAGCACAATCCAGATAGTTGTAGCGAGTAGTACCATGAATAAAACGAAACTGCTCGATGCTGCCCCAAAAAATATCTGGCTTGTGCTCACGATCCCATGGCAATTGGTTGTTCAACTGTGGCGCCTTAGCCAAGGTCGAGTGCAGCTCAGTCGTTATCTGCGATTGAAGCTGCGTCAGCAGGGATGCATTCACAACAGCCCCATAAGAAGATGAAGCTTTGTATAAGGTTGTGCCGCGGTATTTTTTGTTGTCTTTTCTTTGAAAGATGCGGGTGGTTGGGTGACTGTCGATCAGCCGTGGATCCAAAGATACAGGCAACAGGCCGACATGTGTCAGCTGGTTTGTGGTCATGATCCAATGTGGTGCGCTTTCATCGCTTTGCAGGGCACGGTATACCCGATATTTGTCTAGCCAGCCGTTTGGATCTTCATCCCAGTTGTAGTGGTTAAAATCTATCGTGCTGCAGGCTGCAAGGCTTGCAGTGAAGAGCAGTATCAGAAGGTTGCATCGAATTGTATGGGCCATTAGTGCATCCCTTTGATGGTCAATTGTAAGTTGGCAAATAGCTGAAACAACGCCTGAAAGGCGGGGCAGGCTGCATTGTGCTCACACTCAGCAATGCTTTGGCGGATATTGCCTGCATTCAGTTGATACCATATCCTGCGATCACTGCGGGTTAATGATGACCAGAAAAAGCCGTCATCGTAATAGCTGGTCCCGGCCTGAAAGCCTTCCGTTGCAGCGGCAATCACTTCTCCTTGTCGGTTAATCAGCACCGCCTGGTAAGCCAGCGATTCAAAAAACTCAGTCCCCAGTCTGGCTTTTTCGCCCCGCCCCTGCCAACTGCTTTGTGTCAGGTAGGGCGGTATGCTGCCTTGGGGAACCAGGGTATTGCGGCCAATAAAAAGTAGCAACAGACTGTCTGTTGCCTGGTACTGTGGTTGCTTCATTGCCTCAGCAAAAACGGTACTTGCTCCCCAGGCCAACAGAGAGTTGTGTTGTTTTTCGGTATTATGAGACAGCTTTAGGCCTGGGTAATGCTGATTATGCACCGCAGGGGGCGGCAGCACCGCAAGATCGGTATGCTGCTGCAACCATCGTTCTGTCATCTGCTGCAATGACATCAGCAGCTCAGCGGTAAAGGCAACCTCAACTATCCGATCATCAGAGAAAGTGTTTATCAGAACCGGTAAGCGGCCAGGCTGAATACCATCAGGCATCGGCAGGTTGCGCAGCACAAAAGGCGGCCTGGCGTTTTCCACCGAGCAGAGGGTGCTTTTGCCGCAACGAGCCCGTTCATCGGCCAGAGCAGAAGCTGTACTAAAAACAAGCAGGGTAAGTGCAATAAGCAGGGAGTGTTTCATGGAAATAAACTCAGATTACGGCAGGCGCGGGATTATAGCACAGAGAAAATAATGTTAATATTTGGTCTCTCAACCGTTGAAAGCGTCTGGAGCTGGGTTTCTGTTGTGCAAGTTACGGAGAAAAACACCAGTTACAGCTTGGCTTAAAAGCCCCGGCTCTTGCTGATGCTGTAAAGCCTCTGTTTGTGTACTAAAGATACAACGGTAGACATCACAATTAATTACAGTCTAATCCTGCAAGGTAGGATAGTGTGATCCGGCAACGAGGTGATTCGGAGAAACATCATGTGGCGTACTTTTTTTCCATGCTTGGGCTTTATTCTGCTGCTATCTGCTTGTGGTTCGGATCCGGATGCGGAGATTTCCCCGCCCCAGGAAGCACCTTTTACCTTTCAGCATCAGGGGTTAACCGGCATCACGGTCAATCGCCTCTACCAGCAACAGGACTGGCTATTAGCTGCCACCAGCGATGGACTTTACCTTAGTCATGGCGATGGCAGTTGGCAGCAAGCCGGTTTGGCGGGTTACTCCCTGTTCGATGTGGTTGCCATTACCGAGCAGCACTTTATGGCCAGTAGCTACCGGCAGGATGACGACGGCTATTTCCACTATCTGTTATTCGAAAGCTACAATGCCGGTGCCGATTGGCTGGAAGTTAAACACCAGTTTGGTTTTGCCGGGGAGGAAGAAGGCATATACGGCTTGCTTTATGATGCAGAAAAGAGCCGTTTGTATGCCTCCGGGATAGAGGTACTGGCCTATTCGGATGACTTTGGCCTGAGCTGGCAAATCATCCATGGTTTTTGGGGCGGCTTTGGCCAACCTAAGTCGGCCTTGGCTTATCATGCGCAGCACAACGAACTCTGGTACGGTGGCCAGGGTGCCATGGAAAACCCGGTGCTTTTTCAGGTACCGCTTGATGGCTCTGAGGCCACCATTTACCCGACATTATTTCCAGCTCCTGCGGTCGTCTACGGTATCCGTTTTGCACCCAATGATGCCGATACGCTGTACATCAGTGGCGAAGGCGGTATCGTAAAATCGACCGATTATGGCAATCACTGGCACAATCTGTTCGGCGATGTCGATTACCGCTTTTATTACGATCTGGCGATTGATCCTGCTGACCCGCAGCGACTCTTTACGGCAGGCTGGGATAAAAAGTTTGATGAGCCTCAGCCGCTTATTTTGGAGTGGTCGTACGATGGCGGTGCCAACTGGCAACGCTATCAGTACCCGGCCGCGGCGAGCTTCTATGGCGGTGTGCGTAGTATGCTGCTGGTACAAGAGCAAGATGCCACTGTGCTTTATCTTGGGTTATGGCGGGGCGGTATTATGCGGGTCACACCGCGCTGATCATTCCCGCTTTGTTATACTCTGTAGATGCAGCGCCTTACATCCAACCCTTACCACTGCTTTGGCTGTGGTAGAGGAAGGTATTTGCGATTTTATCGGCGTCCGGTGCGGGCATATAGGGCACGGTCAGGCTGCCGGAAGCAAACACCAGTTGCAGGTGCATCAAACCGGCGCGACGCATCAGCCAGTGTTGTTGGCGGCTTAATTGCTGCAGTTTGTACAGCGGCAGGCAGTAATAATCCACCCCTATCACACCGCGGCGCAGGTAGAAGTAGTGCTCATCCACTGCATAGCCAAAGCGGCGCCAGCGCAGCAGTAAAAGCCCCAGCAACAGCGCAAATAGTGGCAGTAACAGATTGGCCAGCAGCGCATCGTCCGGGCGCAATGCCCATTGGCTGAAGCCCAGTGCCGGCAACCAGAACAGCAACAGTGAGGGCAGTAAAAAGCGCCAGTTCACTGCTGAAAAGGCGGTGCCACTGACGTTTTGGTCGGGCATGGCCTCCGTCATCAGAGCTCCGGCCTGCTCTGGCTGCAATGCGGGTACCATGATTTTGCCGTGACCGGCATGTCCCTGCGCCGCAGCCATGGGCATGGATTGCACCTGTTCGTAGTACAGATTGCAGCGGCCAAAGAGTTTATCCAGCCAGTCTTGTTGCAACTGCAGCCACTGCAAACGCGAGGGGCGCATGCTGATTTCATGGCGGGTAAAAAGGCCGCTACGCCGGATATAGCGCTTTTCGCTGCGCGTCAGGGTAAAACCATAGTAACTCAGTACTGCCGCTGCAATCGAAAACAAGGTGATCAACAGCATGATCATCAGGGTTAAGGTGAGCACTGCCAGTCCCAGCCAAAACCAGGATTGCTGCTCCGGATTAAACCAGTGGGCGATATCCAGCCCGAACCGTTGCATCAAGTCGCCTGCCAGGTTGCTAAGTCGGTTGTAAAAAGGGGCCGCCAGGCCAAGTGCCAGCAGTACCCGGTTATTGCTGATACCGTACAGCACCAGATCGCCGACCGAACGCTGACATAGCAGCTGTTCGTCCTGACTGGGGGCCGCTGCCGGACTCTTTGTGACCATGCTGGTTTCGGCGGCCGGGGCTGGCTCTGCTGGTGCTTGCGCCTGGTGAACTGCTTGCTGACGCTGGCTGGTATAAATCGCTTGTTGCAACTCAGTAGCCAGTGCTTTGGGTAAAGCCGCCAATTGAGCTTCCTGTTGCCTGGAGCCGGCGGTATCGAGTTGCAGGCACAGATGCCCGGTTGGGCGGTAGTACAGAGGTTGCAGCAAGCGCACATTCTGAATGCGGCTAAAGGGCAAATTGAGCTGGGTTTTTCTGAGTACACCAGAGCGGATCTCCACCGTATCAGCATGCACCCGAAAACGAAAGGCCAGGTAGCGCAGCAAAGCAATCAACAGCAACAGGCCAATCAGTGCCAGAAGGCCGAGGGCAAAATAGCCGGGCTGGCGCTTGATGCCCTGATAAAACACCAGCAAGGTTGGTGCTAAATAAGCAAGGTTGCCAAAGACAGCTTTGATCAGCCGCAGCGCAAAGTACAGCAGGGCAATGGGTGATACTCGTTGCCAGTGAGTCAGCGACCGTAAAACCGGGGTGGTGGTCGCACTGGCGTGTGGTTCAGTCATGCTGGCGGTTATCCTTATGCTGCAGGATAAATTGACGGATCTTCTTGGCTTCAATCAGCGGCAAGCCGGGGATTTCGAAGGTATGCATGGCGCCACCGGCACTAAATACCTGCAAGGTGGCAAGGCCAGCCCGTCGTTCAATCGGACCGCGCTTGAGTTCGATGTGCTGAATACGCAAAATCGGCTGGGTGACGCTTTTCTCAAACAGCAAGCCACTGTGAAAACTGATATCGTGTTCGCGTAGAGCATAGCGCTTACGCGGATAGGCCAGCAGACAGTACAGAGTTTTCCATAGACTGGCGGCAACCAACAGACCGGCAAAACCCAGCAGCAGCTTATGATTCGACTCATCCGGTTGCCAGAACGGTTGCAGCCAGTAGGTCAGCGACAATAGCACCAGCAGGAATGTTACGCAGCTATTGAGCCAAAAGGCCAATCGGTTGTAACGGGGCGACAGCGGCTGCCATGTCAGTTGTTGCAGCTCTGGCAACAGGCTGGGTGGCAGCGGTGCATTCTGAAAAGGCGTTGCGTCGGATGAGCTGCTAGCCATACGGCAGTGTTCCATTTACCATAAGTACGCCGAATGGTAACTGAATTTAGTGCTGCCGACTATGGCTTTTCAAAGGGCGAAGGTTGGGTTACTCCGCCTCCACCACCCAGGGCCGGATCAATTGAAACAGTTCACGAAAGGCTTTCGGTGGCTGCTGTTTCTGTTGCTCTTTTTGCGCCTGACGGATCAGCTGACGCAGCTGCTGCACGTCTACCTCCGGGTACTCGGCAACAAAGGCGGTGACGGCATCTTTTTCTGCCAGCAGGCGATCGCGCCATTGTTCCACCAGATGAAACTTGCGGGTAGCCGCCTGGTTGGTATTGCGGATCAGCGCCAGCGCCTGCTCAATCGGTTCGATATCCCGGCTGCGCATTAAACGGCCAATAAACTGGATATGGCGACGCAGCGCTTCGCGCTTGCTGGATAGCTTGTCGGCCAGCAGCAAAGCATCTTTCAATTCGTCGTCCATCGGAACTTTGGCACGGGAGGCCGGTGCCAGTGCCAGCAGCTCTTCGCCCAGTTTTTGCAAGGCTTCCATTTCGCGCTTTACCTGGCTCTTGCTCTTTAGCTCTTCGTCTTCATCCCAGTCGCCGTGGAGAAATTCTGTCATCTTGTCACTTATCTGAGTACACTATATGCCATCATTATAACGTATCGCGGTGGGAAAGAGCAGCGCCTTGCAACGAGCCTGCTCTTTATTGCAATAACGAGGGGCTATGCAAGCATCACAGCAGCACATACAGCAAGATATCCAGCAGGAAATTGCGGAAGTTAAAGAAGCGGTCAGCCAGGTTCTGGCGCATGCCAAACAGCTGGGCGCCAGCAGCGCTGAGGCGTCGATGAGCCGTACCCGCGGCCTGAGTGTCGAAACGCGCCATGGCGAGGTGGAAACACTGGAGTTTAATCAGGATGGCGGCCTTGGTATCAGCTTGTACTTTGGTCAGCGCAAAGGCTCGGCGTCTACCGCTGATCTCAGCCCGCAAGCGCTGAAGCGTGCGGTTGAAGCCGCGGTCGATATTGCCCGCTATACCTCGGAAGATCCCTGCGCCGGTGTCGCCGAAGCTGCCTGGCTGGAGTTTAACCCGCCAGAGCTGGATTTGTTTCACCCGCACCAGGTGGATACCAGCGACGCCATTGCCAGCTGTGCCCGCGCTGAGCAAGCGGCATTTGATTACGATAGCCGTATTGTTAATTCCGAAGGGGCGTCGTTTTCATCGCATCAGGGCATCAAAGTCTATGGCAACAGCCATGGCCAGTTGGTGGGGTATCCCAGCAGCCGGCACAGCATCAGCTGTGTGATGATCGGCAAAACCGAGCAGGACATGCAGCGCGATTACAGCTACAGCGTGCACCGCGACTTTACCCAATTGCTCAGTCCGGAGCAGGTGGGCCGTGAGGCGGCAGCAGAGACCATTGCGCGGTTGGATGCGCGCCAGGTGCCTACCGAGAAGGTACCGGTGATTTTCCGCGCGGATATCGCCAGCAGCTTGTTTGGCCATCTGGTCAGTGCCATCAGCGGTGGCAGCATCTACCGCCAGTCCAGTTTTTTGCTGGATAAGTTAGGCCAGCGTATTTTCCCTGAACATTTGAACATCATCGAGCGGCCTCATCTGCGGCAGGGGCTGGCCTCCAGTCCTTTTGATGCGGAAGGGGTGAAAACCCGCGACTTAGCCGTGATTGAGCAGGGCGTACTGACCAGTTGGTTGCTGACCAGTTACTCGGCCCGCAAACTGGGCTTGGCCAGTACCGGCCATGCCGGCGGTATTCACAACTGGCTGGTACAGCATGGCGAGCAGGATTTAGCGGCCCTTTGTCAGCAAATGGGCCGGGGCCTGTTGGTGACCGAACTGATGGGCCAGGGAGTGAACACCGTTACCGGTGATTACTCGCGCGGTGCCGCAGGTTTCTGGGTCGAAAACGGTGAAATCCAGTTCCCGGTGGCTGAAGTGACCATTGCCGGTAACCTGACCGAGATGTTCCAGCGCATTGTCGCCATCGGCAAGGATGTGGATGTGCGCGGCGGCGTGCAAACCGGCTCGGTGTTGATAGAGTCGATGCAGCTGGCTGGCAATTAACGGGTACAGTGCCAAACGCAGGCCCGCGTGAGCGGGCCTGCAGCAGGCAACGGATAGGCAGGCCTTCAGGCCAGCACCGAATCGAACAATTGCAAAAAAGTGGGCGCAGGGGTGACTTCAAGTGGTAGCTGCAGGCGCTTTGCAATCACCTCACTGCTCAGTACGCCGCGGATCTGATGACTATCGCGCTCCAACACCAAACAAAATGCTTCCCCCTCCCGTTGCAAGGTATGCAGTACATCCCCTATCTTACTGTGTGCTACATCCTGATAGGCCAGGGCTTTTAATTTGGTGCGTGGCAGCATCAGATCACGCACGGTGATCTCATCCCGGGCATCGCCCATCACCACCCGGCGCATAATGCTTTGTGCCGATAATTGCTGTGGGCTAATCAGTCCAACCAACTCCTCATCTGCATCTACCACCAGTTTCAGATGGCTGTGCTCGCGTTCCAGCATCATTAGCGCATCGGTGGCCAGGGTATCGGCTTCCAGCAAACTAGGCTGGTGCTGCTGAAAATCGGTGAGCCAGCTGATGGCCGGTGTATTCAGTTCGTGCGAATTACATTCATTGGGTTGTACCAGATGATCGTTGGCATCCAGCGGGTAAAGGGTCAGGTGTTTCATGGTCAATCCTCCGCAGCAGCCGTTTTGGCTGATGCAACAAAGCAGTTAGGCTCCTTGGCTGGAGCAAAAATATCGCTGTTGTGTCAGAAGGATAAAACCGGTGGGGCTCTGGCAGGGTTAGGATTGCGTGTCGCAGCCAGTTCAACAGTATTGGTATGGCTCGCCGTTTGTTGCAAGAATGCCAACAACGATGGCGTGACGTTTAGGGTTGCAGCGTCATGGTCATCGTGCGAGTCGGAGTGCTGCAGCCAGTCGCTGCTGTGCTGCAATAATGCAGCGCTGCAGTCCTGCAGTGGCAGCAGAGAGGCTTCGCTGCTGGCATAAGGTTGCGACTGGCTAAAGCCAGTGACCAGCAACAACAACCAAAGCGAACGGATCAACTGCATCAATGCTTCGCAAAATAGCTAAGGGTAGATCCTAAGATGGCGGTTGTGCCGAAAAAAGGCAAGGGGGGCACGTCAAAAAAACTGCGCGATGCGGTAGTTGGCGGTTGGCGCTACTTTGTTAAAAGCGACAGGCCGCAAGCGAGAGCTTACGGCTGTGCAGCTTCTTCATGCTTACTTGGCTTGCTGCTCGTCATGGCCAATTTTATACAAAAAGTACACTGCATAAAAAATGCACAGGCCAATCACAATGGCGAGACCAGTAAAAGAAATAAAGATCACCGGATCCGATATAAATTCTTGCCACAGGTTCATGGGATGCTCCTCCTGTCTGATAACTGCATTCAGTGTAGAAGCAAGTGGTTGGATGAAAACTGACCTGGATCAAGCTTTGCGGTGGCTGTGACAGCCAAGCTGTGGTTAGCGAGCCTGGCTTTGACGCAGATCAAATAATGTCTGCTGCCAGCGCTCAGTTGACGGGGCCAGCTGCGTTAGATAGTCACGGATCAAATCGGCAGCTTTACCGGCTGTGTGTTCTGGCAAGGCCGCGAGTAGAGCTTGCTGCTCCAATTGCTCTGCGGCCAGCTCGGCTTGCAGCAGGGCGGCTTTGATGGTTGGCTGCTCACTTAACTGGCGGCGTAATTGGCGAATCGGCAGGGTGACCTGCTGATTGACAGGCAGCACCGCCTGATGCAGTCGGGCTATCTCTGCTGCAGACCAGTGCCAGTGTTGTTGCTCTGCATAAAGCAATAACAGCAGCAGATTGACATTGGCACCCCAGTTATCCTGTAACCGGAGCAAAGGCTGCTGTATGGCTGGATAGCACTCAAGACAAAATTGCCAGAATTGCTCAGTAGTTGGTAACTTAGCCATGTTGCTGCCAGAAGGCTTGCTCGGTTTGCTCTAGTTCATCCTGCAACAAGAACCAGTCTTCTTCCACCTGAGCCAGGGTTTTGCTGGCATTGGCCTGTTCGGCCAGTCGCTCGGTCAGTTCCGCCTTGCGCACTGCTTCGTACAGCTCTGGCTCGGCCAGTAGCTGCTCCAGCTCAGTTAGCCGGGCCGTTAACTGCTCTTGTTGGGCTTCCGCCTGCTCCAGCTTTTTTTTCAGTGGCCTAAGCAGATTACGCAGCTCGGCTTCGAGGCGTTTTTGATCTTTGCGCTGGCTGGCACCGTCCGCTTTGGGCTCTACCTGGTTGTTTTGCTTGCGGCTGTCTTGTTGCAACCATTGGTAGTAATCCTGCAAATCACCGGCAAAAGGGGCGACCTTGCCATCGGCCACCAGATAAAACTCATCGGTGGTGCTGGTTAGTAAGTGGCGATCGTGCGACACCACCACAATGGCGCCTTCAAAGTCCTGCAGCGCCATCACGATGGCTTCGCGCATATCCAGATCCAGGTGGTTGGTTGGTTCATCCAGCAGCAGTAAATTTGGGCGTTGGTACACCAGCAAGGCCAACACCAGCCGGGCTTTTTCACCACCGGAAAAAGGTGCACAGGGCTCCAGCGCTTTATCACCATGAAAACCAAAGCCACCGAGAAAATCACGCAGGCTTTGCTCGCTGGCGGCCGGGTCCAGCCGTTGCAATTGCAGCAAGGCTGAGTCGCTTGGGCGCAGCGTTTCCAACTGGTGCTGGGCAAAATAACCCAGACTGATGCCGCTGGCGGTCCAAAGCTCACCGGCCTGGGCTGGAAGATTGCCTGCCAGGTGTTTGATCAGCGTTGATTTACCGGCACCGTTACGGCCCAGTAAGCCAATGCGGCTGCCCGGCAGCAGCTGAAAATTGATGTTGTGCAAAATGGTGTGATCGCCATAGCCCAGTTGCACTTTTTCCAGCTTCAGTAGCGGGTTTGGTAAGGCTTTGGGGGGGCGAAACGAAAAACTAAAGGGCGAGTCGACATGGGCTGGCGCCAGCATCGTCATGCGCTCTAAGGCTTTCACCCGGCTTTGCGCTTGCTTGGCTTTGGAAGCTTTGGCTTTGAAGCGGTCGATAAACTGCTGCAAATGCGCCACTTGCTGCTGCTGTTTCTCGAACATGGATTGCTGCTGAGCCAGCCGCTCGGCGCGTTGGCGCTCAAACTGGCTGTAATTGCCCTTGTACAGTTGCACTTGTTGGCGTTCAATGTGAATAATGCTGTCAGTGACGGCATCCAGAAAGTCGCGGTCGTGACTGATCAGCAATAAGGTGCCATCGTAGCTTTGCAGGTACTTTTCCAGCCAGAGCACGGCATCCAAATCCAGGTGGTTGGTCGGCTCATCCAGCAGCAAGAGTTGCGAGGGCTTCATCAGCGCCCGCGCAAGGTTCAATCGCATACGCCAACCACCGGAGAAGGATTTCACTGCCTGCTGTTGCATGGCGCCATCAAACCCCAGTCCCGCCAACAAAATGCCGGCTTTGGCCTCAGCGCTGTAGCCGTTTAGCTGTTCAATCTGTTGGTGCGCTGTGGCCAGCAGCTCGCCATCGCCGCCTTGTTTCAATAACTGCAGTAAAGGGTAGAGGGCTTCATCACCCTGCAATACATACTCCATTGCCGGGCAGTCCAGTGCTGGTGTTTCCTGCGCTACTGTCGAGATTTCCCAACTGGCCGGGATGCTCAGCTCTCCGGCATCGGGGGCCAATTGGCCCAAAAAACAGGCAAATAAGGACGACTTGCCGCAGCCATTGGCACCAATAATGCCAATTTTCTGGCCGGGGAAGATGGTCAGGTTGGCATCGCTGAACAGGGCTTTGCTGCCGCGGCGTAGTTCAAGTTGTTGCAGTTGGATCATGAAAGCATCTCGGTTGCGGGCTGGCACAAAGCAGGCAGTATACCTGAAGAGGGGGCTGCTCAGCGAGTACAGTGGGTGACCGTGCTGATCATTTCTGTGGCTACTGATGTATAATGGCCAGAGTTCACTGATCGAGAGTTTTATGGATACCCGCAAGAAAAAGCGCTTTATCGCCGGCGCAACCTGCCCCAAATGCCATGCCATGGACAGCATGATGCTGTTTTTAGAGCACAATGTAGAAAAGGTGGAGTGCGTACACTGCGGCTACCAGATGACCCAGCCGGATGCGAAGGTGAGCAAGGCAGCAGGCAGCAGTGAGCAATTGATTGGGGTTTTTAAGCCGGATTAACCTGTTAGTAATGCGGCGGCGGTGGCTCCTGATCCTGCGGCATCATTTCATCCTGCTCCTGCCGCTGCAATTGCTTCGCCAGCAGCAGTACCTGCTGCTGCAGTACCTTAATTTGCTTCTGGTGCTCCAGCAACTCTTTGCTCAGGTGCTGCATGGCATCATCCTGAAAAGCAATCTTACTTTCCAATTCAATAATATGAAGTTCGACTTTGTCGTGTTCTGAGGTGCTCATAATGTGATTCGCTTTGTTCGCGGTGCTGAAGTCTACGCAACCCGCTTAGTCGTTGTCCAGTTGGATTTGCCACACTTCAGCCAAACCACTGGAGCTTTCACTAATCAGTTGATTGGGGCCAAAAAAGGCGACTGCATGCACGGCCGCGCTGGGTGGCCGGCTGCCGACGCGGGGCGAGACCCGCCAGCGCTGCAATTCCCGGCCCGTTTGTACATCCCACAAGGCTAAGTTGCGGCTGGGGGCACCAGTGGCCAGCCAGCGGCCATCGTCGCTAAAGCGCACGGCACTGAAAATTTGCTGGCGGGCGGTAAATTGCAGGCGGCTCACCAGTTGGCCGGTTTGAATATCCCAGATTTGAGCGGTGCTTTGGCTATCGGCAGTAAAGGCAAAACGGCCTTGCGGGTCCAGCGCTACCTTGGTGACCCGGCTTGGGTGCGGAAAGCTGTGAATGATCTGGGCAGTCTCGGTATTCCACAAATAGGCCATGTAATCGTTGCCACCGGTCAGGGCAAAGCGACCATTGGGCGATAAATCGACGCTGTTGATGCGCTCACTGTGGCCGAGAAACTCCAGCCGGCGGCCACTTGCAAAGGTTATGTGTTGCACACCGCCATTGCCTTTGCCAATTAACAGATGCTCGGCATTGTGCGAAACGGCAATATCACGCACCGAGGATTCATCCAGTTGCCAGTAGCCAACATTCTCGCCATCGGCAATACGCCATAAGGCAAAGTTGGTGCGGTCGGCACTGAGCACATGGCTGTTGTTCGGGCTAATCGCCAATGCGAACACAATGTTTGCATCGGCATCACGATGGTTCCATTGATACATTAAGCCTTCGCGCTCAGTATCCCAAATGGTAATGCCATGCTGCACCGACGATTGCACCGCATAGCGGCCATCGCTGGAGATGGCTGCTGCATAGGTTGCTTGAGCTGCATGCTTCCACTGCTGTATCGGGGTGGTTTCCACCCGGCTACAGGCGGCTGTTATCAGCAAAAACAGGAAAATTGGCAGATATTTGCTGTGATGGCTTAACCTCATCTCCACAAACCGTTAGTATAGGATGACGATTAAAATCATAACACAGTGTGCAGCTTAGGCTGCCCGATTTGGAGAAAATAATGCGCGTAACAACCAAACTCAGCCTGGTGGCTGCATCCATCCTTGCTTTGTCTGCCTGTCAACCCGCTCCAACGGAAGGTCCGGTGACACTGGAGACGGACACTCAGCAGCAATCCTACAGCTTTGGTGTCTCTGCCGGTTACTATATTGAGAATGCAGTGGCTGAGCATCAGGCTATGGGCATTGATCTGGATGCCGATCTGATTGTACGTGGCATGAAGGATGCGATTGCTGGCAAAGCCATCGTAACAGAGGAAGAGATCCAGCAGCACCTGACTGCGCTGGATAAAAGCTTCCGGGAAAAGCAAGAGCAGCAAGCGGAAGCCGCAGCTGCTGAAGTTTTGGCGGCAGGTCAGGCGTATCTGAACGAAAATGCCAGCAAGGAAGGGGTGCAAGTGACGGAGTCCGGCCTGCAGTACGAAGTACTGGAGCAAGGCGATGGTGCTAAGCCTGCTGCTACGGATACCGTAAAGGTGCATTATCAGGGATCCTTGCTGGATGGCACGACCTTTGACAGTTCCTACGAGCGTGGTGAACCGATTGAATTCCCATTAAACCGGGTTATTCCAGGTTGGACTGAAGGTGTGCAATTGATGAATGTTGGTTCTAAGTTCCGCTTTACCATTCCGTCTGAACTGGCTTACGGTACCCGCGATATGGGCGTGATCCCACCGAACAGCGTACTGGTGTTTGAAGTGGAATTGCTGGATATCAAGACCGCCACTGAATAAAGCGGTATTTGTCTACAAAAAGGGCAGCTTTACAGCTGCCCTTGCTATTTTGGCCTGGAAACTTATCAGGCTGTGGTTTGCTGATCGCTGTGTTTATGATGCAGGGTATGGATCAACTCGTCTTCCAGCTCAAAGCGCCCTTCCAGCGCTTGTCCCAGATCGGATAGTTCCAGATCAAAGGCGCCACTTTGCCGGGTGCTGAAATGCTCGGCGTACTTATCGTTAAACTCGAGCGCCAAGTCGGTTGATACGGCAATTTTAGGATACAAGCGATTGGCCAGTTGGCGGCTGTCGGTGCCGTTGACAGCACATTCAGATACGATCTGCTCATACACCTCAAAATGACCGGCAGAGAGGTAATCCATCAGCAGTTGACAGAACTCTTGCACTGCTTCCTGACTTGGTTTGGCGCGCTGTTTGTCATCAAAGGGCGGTAAGCCTGCCAGTTTGCAGTAACTGATAATCAACTGCTGGCGTTCTGTCAGCCAATGATCGATTGCGGTTAAAGCGCCGCCCCACTTTTGTTGTGCTGCCTGAACCCGCCTGTACATGACTTGCTCCTTACCCTGTCTGGTCTTTGGTCTACTTAAAAGAATTCAGCTGCTAAAATCAATGGTTTTTTCATTGGTCTGAACTCTTTGACCATTTATCATACCCCCAGTCAGGCAACAGGCCAACCATTGTTGCCAAATGTTCCTAAAATGAGGATGGAGTATGATCAGTCACAGCTTACCGCTCAAGGCAGAGACTCATGGCTACTGGCTGGTAGTAAATCAGCAGAAAATTTACTGGCCACCAACACAGCATGGTTTGCACTACAGCAGCATGGCGGAGCTGGTGCCATTCTTTGGTGAACCAGAGCAAAGCGGCACGCTAGGCCTGTTTAATGGTAAGCCGGTGTATTATTGGGTGCTCAATGACCAGCGACAGGATGAAGAAAACTGGCTGAATCCCCGGCAATTACTGCAACAGGGTGAAGCGGTGTTTGAGCTGGCGGCCCGGGCTGTGCAGGTAGCGCTGTTTTTACAAACACATCGTTACTGTGGCCAATGCGGCTCGGCCATGCAACTGGTAAGCTGGGAACTGGCGGCTTTGTGCCACCGTTGTGGTCATCGCTGTTACCCGCGTATTGCCCCTTGCGTACTGGTGGCTGTGGTGAAAGACGATCAGTTGTTGCTGGCGCGATCCAGCCGGCACAAAGCGGGCTTTTTCTCTATTCTGGCCGGTTTTGTCGAGTCGGCCGAAACGCTGGAACAAGCCGCGGTGCGTGAAGTAAAAGAAGAAGTGGGCATTGATATTGACCAGCTAGAGTATGTCGGCAGCCAGCCCTGGCCCTTCCCCCATTCACTGATGACTGGTTTTATTGCTCGTTATGTCGGCGGTGCGATTCGGTGTCAGCCGAATGAAATTGAAGAAGCGCATTGGTTTGATTTAGCTGCTTTGCCAGAGGTACCACCGCTGCAAACGCTATCCGGGCAAATGATTGAACAAGTGAAGCAGCGAATCGCAGGCAATAAAAAAGCCACTTAACGTGGCTTAAATCACTAAGTGCTTGAAAACACAAGGTGATTAACAGGTCCCGTGAACGGGCTTCTTTATTCTTATTCTTCACTAGCGCCCTCATTTTATAGCAGATGTATTTTCAGCATACAAGCATCTTTTTGAACTTTTTTTGTGATATTCAGTCTGCAGTCAGTTTGATTCGGATCAGTATTCGAGCTAGAGCCCACTGGCTAGCAATGCTAAGATAACAGCATTCTTATTTGGATTGATGACATCATGCAATTAAAAAACGATCGTTACCTGCGCGCACTGTGCAAAGAACCTGTAGACCGTACCCCTATCTGGATGATGCGCCAGGCTGGCCGTTATTTGCCGGAGTACCGTGCGACCCGGGCTCAAGCCGGTGATTTTATGTCATTGTGCAAAAACCCTGAGCTGGCTTGCGAGGTCACCTTGCAGCCGCTGCGCCGTTACCCGATGGATGCGGCGATTTTGTTCAGTGATATTCTGACCATCCCGGATGCCATGGGCTTAGGCCTTTATTTTGGTGCAGGTGAAGGGCCAAAGTTTGAGCGGCCAATCCGTGATTTTATGGATGTGGTGAATTTGCCTATCCCGGATCCTGAGCAGGAGCTGCG
Source organism: Alkalimonas sp. NCh-2 (assembly GCF_039631345.1). Lineage (NCBI taxonomy): Bacteria > Pseudomonadati > Pseudomonadota > Gammaproteobacteria > Alkalimonas > Alkalimonas sp. NCh-2. The sequence continues at coordinate 1,034,658 of NZ_JBDIUV010000001.1, read as the reverse complement.
TTACGTGATGGATGCGGTGCGTACCATTCGCCGCGAGCTGAATGGCGAAGTACCACTGATTGGCTTCTCCGGCAGTCCCTGGACCTTAGCGACCTATATGGTCGAAGGTGGCAGCAGTAAAACCTTTAGCATCATTAAAAAGATGATGTACAGCGAGCCGGAAGTGTTGCATATGCTGCTGGATAAGCTGGCGCAGAGCGTCACCTCCTACCTGAATGCTCAGATCGCTGCTGGCGCTCAGTCCATTATGATTTTCGATACCTGGGGTGGGGTGCTCACGCCGCGCGATTACAAAGAGTATTCGCTCAGTTACATGCAGCAGATTGTCGATGGCCTGACCCGTGAGGCCGATGGCCGCAAGGTACCGGTGACCCTGTTCACCAAAAATGGTGGTCTTTGGTTGGAGCAAATCGCCGCTACCGGCTGTGATGGTGTGGGCCTGGATTGGACCATGGATATCGGCCAGGCGCGCAAGCGCATCGGCGATAAAGTTGCGCTGCAAGGCAATATGGACCCGAATATTTTGCTCGGTACACCAGAGCGTATTCGCCAGGAAGTGCAAACCATCCTGGATGGCTACGGCCAGGGCACAGGCCATGTCTTTAACCTCGGCCATGGCATTACGCCTGATGTAGACCCGGAGCGGGTCAGTGTCTTTGTCGAGGCCGTGCAGTCGTTTAGCCCGACTTACCATATGAATACCGACGATTAAATATTCTTTTGGCCCACGAAAGCCTGGTCTTTAGCCAGGCTTTCGTGGGTATCCCTGGGTTTATAAACTTAGAAATTGTTTGAAACGGCTGCTGTGCCGGCGTGATACTTCTACCACACTGCCATTGCTCATGCAAAGTTGCAGGCTTCCTGCAACGGTCAGTTCAATCGCCCGGATCTGCTTGATATTGATGATGCACTGGCGGTTGGCACGGAAAAAAAGCTGGGCCGGCAAGCGTGTTTCGAGCTGATTTAATGTCTTGTGGACCAGTGGCCTGTGCCCATCAAAATGCACCTCGGTGTAGTTGCCGGCACTATTAAAAGAGATAATCTTGCTCAGCTCTATCATCCAGCATTGTTCACCATCTTTCACAAACACCGAGCTGTTGGTTTCAAGTTTTGAGAAGAGCTCAGTCTGGTTGGTTAACTTCTGATCCAAGCGTTGCAGTGCCTGCTTTAACCGCACAGGCTCTATCGGTTTTAGCAGATAATCGACAGCATCGTATTCAAAGGATCGCACTGCATAATGATCGTAGGCGGTGGTAAAGATAACTGCCGGCTGTTGGGGTAAAGCATCCAGTAATTCGAAACCGTTTTTGCCCGGCATTTGAATGTCTAAAAATACAACATCAGGTTGTAACTCTTGAATGGCAGGGATAGCACTGTCTGGCTCTGAAAATTCGCCAAGTATCTGAATATCATGGTATTGGCCTAGCAGGTTATGTAACTCAAGGCGTGCCAGGCGGGAGTCTTCAACAATAATGGCCGTCGTCATGTCAGCTCTTCGGTTGCAGTGGGAATGCGTAAATCAGCGATCACAGTACCGCTTTGTTCGTACAAGTGGAAGCTGGCCTGGTGCTGGAACAACAGCTGAAGTCGCTGCGCAATATTTTTTAGCCCGAGCTGTGTCGACTCAGCAGCGCTTGCACCTGGCTTCAGGCTGCCGTCATTGGTCACTTGAATGCACAGCTGTTGCTGTTGATGATAGATACGCAACTTAAGCCTGCCGCCATCTTTACGTTGCGCTATGCCATGTTTGATAGCATTTTCTATCAGCATTTGGATCATCATCGGCGGAATATGAAAGTGCGCTGGGATGACGTCAATGCGGGTTTGCCATTGCAGTCGCTGTTCATACTGAATGCCAGCCAGTGCTACAAAGTCCTGCACCGTATCAAGCTCACTTTGCAGCGGCACCAGGCTTTGGTTCGGTGCAGTTAAGCCGTAACGCAAGACGTTTGCCAACAAGGTTAAGCTATCGCGGGCCTGCGGGACACTTTCCAGCATTAAAGCGCGAATATTGTTTAAAGCGTTAAACATAAAGTGAGGGTTAATTTGCCCTATCAGCGTGTTTAGTTGAGCATCCTTTAACGCATTGGCCAATTCAAGCTTATCCAGTTCAGACTTACGCCAGCGCCGCAGATACTGACTGGCTAAGTAGAGACTGCTCCACATCAGCATGATGGGATAAATACCTACCAGGTTGGCCAATATCACCCGGGCATTAAACAGCGTGGCAGGGGCGGTGAAGGTCAGACTGAGCAAGGTTAAGATACACAGAATAACTGCCGCAGTTGCCAGCAGTGACAGCAACAATACTGGAACTATCATGCGCAGAATTGGCAGCTCAATGAGCTGCAGTTTGCGATAACTTAAGCGTAAGCCATGAGAACTCGCAACACCGAAGGTGATAAAGGCCAGATTGGCAAACAACTGCTCCAACACTCTGACGTCCGGTTGCAGCATCTGCAACAGAAAGTTGACGCTGGCTGCTATGAACCAGCCAGCCAGTTGGCACTTCCAGTAACGACTCAGTGGTTTTGTCATTGAGTTAGCCTGACAGAGTGAGATGGATTGGTAGTCTTCTGACACTAGCTTACCATTGCCACAACGCTAAGCCGAGATAATCAAACCTGAAACAGTAGACTGCAAAAGCGTTGGCGGCTAAGACACTGAGTACCGCAAAGTAGCGCGCAGGGCCGGAAGGCTCCAGGCGATACCTATAGAGTACAGCCGCTGTCGCGATGGCACCATGCAACGCAAAAGCAAGGGTCCCCCAATAGATGGTCAGTGTTTGCCAATTTACCTTGGCAGCTTCAGGCAGTGACAAATTAAATAATGCGACCAGCACTGCAGCCAATAAGGTGACGTTGACTAAAGGCAGTGCTCTCAGCCAGAGCTGTGCAGGCGAACTAAATTTCCCCCGGATGGCGTTAATAAGCCAGATGGGAGCATAGCCCAGCGTCAGCACAAAGATACTGCAGCAAAAGCCCAGCAGCAACATGGGCAACCAGGCGCTGAGGGCAGATACTTTCAGCAAATAGTCGCCATGTACTTCAATGGCAAATCCTTCGGGCGTGTGACCAATCACCTTCAGAGTAGCGTGGCTTTCACCGGCTTTGGCAAACTGGCCATGCCCCAGGTGTTGGTAGTGATTGGCGGCACCCAGGATAGGGGCTGCTAATAGGTCGCTGCCTTTTGTGGTAACTTTCCCTACGGCTGTGATAAAAGCAATACCGGCAAAGAGTTGGTTGCGGATATTGCTTGCCCGATAATAGCCATCGATTTCAGGGCGATCGATAGCAACCAGCGTGGGGGTGGCTATGGTCGCATCCGTCTGGAGATTTTGTGTGATGATGTCTGTTAGCCGTCGCAAGCGGACATTGCTGCTGTTGAGCATCACCACATAGCCCAGATCCAGCTCGCGGTTGTAGCCATACGACGTTAAAAAGCCATCAATGCCGCCATCATGGCCAAGCCATTCCCGGCCACTGCGGGTACTGGCATAAATGGCTTTGGCATAACCATAGGTGAGACCTTGCTGTGCGGCCAGGGTTGATTCAGGCCGCTCCAGCTGACGGATGCTGCTTGTGTCCAGGTGGGGCAGTTGCGCTGTTTGCGCCTGACTTAACAACCAAAGGCCCAGCTGCGCCATAGCGGCTGCGTTGCACTCTAAGTTACCGGCTGAGCGCAGATAAATTTGTTGAAAGGGAACCGTCTTCGCATGGCCAAAACCATGGCTTAGCCTGGGATCCGGCTTAAGGGATGTGCTGAGCTGACAGGATGACATCCCAAGAGGTTGCAGGACTTGCTGCTCAATATAGTCTTCAAAACGCTGTGTACTGTATTTTTCGATTAAATGTCCGAGAATGCCGTAACCTGGGTTGCTGTAGGCGTGTCTGGTGCCTGGCTGCCAGCGAACTTTTAACGATGCAGCATCGCGATTCACAGCATCCAGTAGTTGGATCCCAGGCTCATGACGATTATAAATATTGCGAAAGTGCATATCATCGAGCCCTGCTGTGTGCTCTAGCAAGTGAATCACACGCACAGGGTGGCTGCTTTGCCATGGGTTTTGCAGCAGCAGCGCCGGCTCCAGCTGCAGTACCTCATCTTGCAGTGAGAACTTGTCTTGCTGCACCAGTTGCATAATGGCCAGTGCTACCAGGGTTTTGGTGGTCGAACCGGCCCGGAATAAGGTGTTGTCACTGACTGGTATTTGTTGCTCTGAATCTGTAAAGCCGAAGCTGGCCTGCCACAGCAGTTGCTTGCTGTTAAAGACAGCAACTTGAGCGCCTGGTACTTGCTGTTCTTGCAGTATGCTGTCCAGTTGAGAGTGTAACTGCGCAAAATCCAGTGGACTGGAAGTAGCAAACAGGGGGCCGCTGTGTGCGTAGAGTAGGACGCAGAGGCTGAGTAAGGCGTGTTTTAGCATAGGGTGTTCTCCAGGCATCGTATTGATACAGCCCTACTGTAAGGCGCTGGAGAGCCTGAGTCTTAACAATTACATGGGCGGCAGTAGCAGCGGATAAGCGGTATTAAGCCGGCTGTGAAAGCCTGATTTAGGGCAAGCCTGACTCTCAGACTTGCCCCTTAGTTATTCAGAACAACCGGTTTAAGCCATTCAATGCCGCCACCCGGTAGGCTTCGGCCATGGTGGGGTAGTTGAAGGTGGTGTGCACAAAGTACTCGATGGTATTGCCGCCATTCTTTTGCATCATAATGGCCTGACCGATATGGACGATTTCTGCCGCCCGCTCGCCAAAGCAATGGATGCCTAAAATTTCTTTGGTCTCGCGGTGAAACAGCAGTTTCAAACTGCCGGCATTGGTGTTGGCAATTTGTGCCCGGGCCAGGTGTTTGAATTGGGCCCGGCCTACTTCGTAGGGAATGCGGGCAGCGGTGAGTTCCTGCTCGGTTTTACCAACCGAGCTGATTTCCGGAATGGTGTAAATGCCCACCGGGATATCGGTAATCAGCTGGCTTTCACACTGGCCCTTCACAATAGCGGTACCGACAATGCGGCCCTGATCGTAGGCAGCGCTTGCCAGGCTAGGGTAACCAATCACATCGCCCACCGCATAAATGTGCGGCACTTCGGTCTGGTAGTTGTCGTCGACCTTCAACTGGCCACGACCATCGGCTTTCAGCCCCACTGCAGCCAGGTTCAGGCTGTCGGTATTGCCGGTGCGGCCATTGGCAAACAAAATGCAGTCGGCTTTCATTTTTTTGCCGGATTTTAAATGTAGTACCACCCCATCGTCGCGGCCTTCGATGCTGTCGAATTCCTCACCATGACGGATATTGATACCGGAATTCCAGAAGTGGTAGCTGAGCGAATCGGAAATCTCGCTGTCCATAAAGGCCAGCAGGCGATCGCGATTATTGACCAAATCGACCCGTACCCCAAGGCCGCGGAATATCGAAGCGTACTCACAGCCAATCACGCCGGCACCATAAATAATGACATGGCGTGGATCGTCACGCAGCGACAAAATGGTATCGCTGTCGTAAATGCGCGGGTGATTAAAGTCGACAGAGGCTGGCCGGTAAGGGCGTGAGCCGCTGGCAATGACAATATTGGCGGCGCTAAGCACCTGCTTGGAGCCGTCGGCTTCGGTGATCTCCAGTTGGTGCGGGCCAACAAAGGTGGCATCCGCATGAAAAATCGTCACCCGGTTGCGATCGTAAAAGCTGCTTCTGAGTCGTACTTGTTTGCGAATAACGCCGGCGGCGTGCTTTAAAATTTCATCAAAGGTCAGGTGTGTTTTGTTTTCATCCAGCTGAAACAATGGGTTTTCTTTGTATTCAATGTAGCGGCTGACGGAGTGGCGCAGCGCTTTGGAGGGGATGGTGCCCCAATGGGTGCAGCCGCCACCGACCGACTGATAGCGTTCAATCACGGCGACCCGTTGGCCACTTTTGGCCAGGCTCATCGCCGCCCCTTCACCGCCCGGGCCGGTGCCGATAATAATGCTGTCAAAGTCGTAGGCAGGGGTTTTTTGCTTGTTTTTTGTCGCCACAGGCGGCTCCATCTTAGCGAGTTTCAAAATTAGTATAACAATAGCCTGATTTGACACTGAAAAAAAGCCGACGAAGGTCGGTACGACGGAGATTTAGCTGGCTGCTTGCTCAGGATACCTGGGCAGGACCAGCCGCACTTCCAGCCCAGCTTGGGTATTGGCTTGGGTATTGTGCAAACTGATGCTGCCGTTATGGGCTTCGATAATATCGCGGCACAGCGTCAGGCCAATGCCGGAGCCTTGTTGCTTGGTGCTGTAAAACGGCACCAGCGCATGCTGTAGTTGTTGCTCCGTCATGCCGCAGCCGCCATCTTGCAGCCGGATCTCTAGTTGCTGGTCGGATTCACGGAATTGCAGCTTGATTTGCTCGGGTGGGGAGCCGCTTTCAACGGCATTTTTTAGCAGATTCAGCAGCAGTTGCTGCACTTGCTGCGGGTCGGCCTGCCAGCTGCTTTGCGGCAAGGGGCCGATGAGCTCAAAATCGTACAAGTCCTGCAGTTGATTGACCAGCCGGCTCCAGTTGACGGGGTGTCGTTGCGGCGGAGGCAGTTTGGCAAAGTGGATATAAGCCTGCACAAACTGGTTCAGATCGGTGGCCCGCGCCTGCATGGTGCCAAACAAGTCAGCCAGCTCTGTTTGCTGCAGCTGCTTGGCGCGTTGCTGGCCAGAAAAAGCCAGGGAGGAAAGCGGGGCCAGGGTGTTGTTCAGCTCGTGGCCAATCACCCGCAACAATTTTTTCCAGGCGGTCAGCTCTTCCCGTTGTATTTCACGGGTCAGTGGTTTTAGCAAATACAGCCAATGCTGTTTGTGATTAAGTTGAAACTGATTGATGGCAAGGTGCCAGACGCTCTGATCCGCCAGGCGCAGCATGCCCGGCTGCTTTTGCGCTATGGCTTCAGCCAGGGCGGGGATGGCTTCTGTGACGCTGGCCAGCTTGCTGCCGGCAAAGGATTGGCTGGTTTGCAGCAGTTGCTGCGCAGCCGGGTTGTACATCAGCACGGTATCGCTGGTATCGGTCAGCAAAAAGGCGGAGGGGCTGCTTTGCAGCACGCTATCGAGCAGCAGTTCGCGCTGATACAAGGTGGCGCGCTCGGTTCGCAGTTGCGCCGACATCTGTTGCAGGCTATTCGCCAGACCGCCAAGTTGTCGGATGCACGCCTGATTGGCGCTGGTATTAAAACTGCCATCCTGCAGGTTTTGCGCATGCAGGTTCAGTGCTGCTATCTCCTGCATCAAGGGCTGCAGTGTCCAGTGCAGCAGCAAAGCTAGCCCCAGGCCTGCCAGGCAAATGGCCGCACTGAGCCAGGGGGCGCTGCCGATAAACAACCACTGCAGCCCTAAAGCCAGTGCAATCAGCAGCAGGCAGAGCAGATTAAAGCGGCTCTGGGTGCTGAGCGGGCGGTTAAGGAGCGTCAATGCCATAAAACTCCATCCGCCGGTACAGGGCCTGGCGGCTGATCCCCAACTGACTGGCGGCGCGCGAGATCACGCCCTCGGCTTGTCGCAGCGCCTGCTGCAGCTGTTCGCGGCTGATATCATCCAGCGCCCGTTTGTTCTGGGGCGTTTCCGGCAGACCCAGTGCTTCGGCCTGGATTTCCTGGCTGCTGCTTAGCAACAGGGCGCGCTGACAGACATTTTGCAGCTCGCGCACATTGCCAGGCCAGGGGTAGCGCAGCAATCGCTGTTCGGCGGCCTGGCTAAGTGCTTTTTGGCCGGCCAGAAAATGACGGGCCAGCGGCAGGATATCCTCTGACCGCTCGGCCAAAGCAGGCAGGGCCAGTTGCACCACATTGACCCGGTAGTACAAGTCCTGCCGGAAGCGACCCTCGGCAATGGCGGCGGTTAAATCGGTGTTGGTGGCGCTGATAAGCCGCACATCGACGGTACGGGTGACACTGGAGCCCAACCGTTCAAACTCACCGCTTTGCAGCACCCTCAGTAGTTTGGCCTGGCCGGATAACGACAAATTGCCAATTTCATCCAAAAATAAACTGCCACCATCGGCGGCTTCAAAACGGCCGATACGGGTTTTATGGGCACCGCTGTATGCGCCGGCTTCAGCGCCAAACAGCTCAGCTTCCATCAGGTCGGCGGGCAGGGCACCCATATTTACTTTGATAAAAGGTTTTTGTTTGCGCGGCGAATTGGCATGCAGCAGATTGGCAATGCCTTCTTTGCCAGCACCATTGGGGCCGGTGATCAACACAGCAGCATTGGCGGGAGCCAGCTGCAGCGCCATCTGCACCAGTTGCTGCATCGTGCTGCTGGCAAACACCAGGCCGCAGAGATCTTTACCGGCAAAAACGGCTTGCTGCTCACGCTCGCGCCGTTGCTGCTGGGCGGTTAAGACCTTCAGCTTCAGGGCATTGGCGACCGTCAGCAGCAGGCGCTGATCATCCCAGGGTTTGGCAATGTAGTCGGTGGCACCGGCTTTTACCAACTCGACGGCCATTTCCAGTTGGGTCCAGGCCGTCATCAGGATCACGGGAATCGTTGGGTAGTCTTGCTGCAATTGGTAAAACAGTGCTTTGCCCTGAACGCCCTGCATTTCGCCGGCGGCAAAGTTCATATCCTGCAGCACCAGATCCATGCTGTGCTGTGCCAGCAGTTGCCAGGCTTGCTCTGCCGTTGTGGCTGCATGCACCTGATAGCCCTGCAGTGAAAACAGTGTCTGCAGGGCCTGGCCAATTGCCGGATTGTCGTCAATTACTAAAAGGTTCAGCATCATTTATAAGGCTTTGGTGGCGCTGGCCGGGGAGACCCGGGTGGCAATGCTGGCAGGATACCATGTGGCCAGGGTGACACAAAGTAGCAAGATAGCGCTGGTGAGAAGTGGCAGCCACCAGTTGAGCGGTGGAATTGAGATCACTTGTGCTAGCGCCTGATTCAAAAACAGCGCTAAGCCCAGACCAAACAGGGCACCAAGAGCGGTGCAAAGCCAGTTTTCAGCGAGCAGCTCCAATGCAATCGTAATTTTAGTGGCACCTAAGGCGCGCTTGATCCCTATTTCTTGCTGTCGTTTCAATGCGTGAAAATGCGTACTGCTGTAGCTTGATATCATCGTCACCAGTAACATCAGTGCCGTTAAAATAGCGAGTAGCATCGCCAGACCATATTCATTGCTATACACCCGCTGATGTTGCTCGGCCAGGTTACTGATATGGAATAGCTCAATATTGGGTTCAACAGCGCGTAAAACATTGGCCAGTTGCTGCCGCACGGCTGCAGTTTGTGCAGGCTCCGTGCGAAGCAAAATACTGTAACCCCAGTCAACACTGTAGGGGGGCGTTACCTGTAAGCTGTTGAACATCACATTGTCACTGCGGCGCTGGCCATAGAAATCACTGATCACTGCGGCAACTCGGCCAAGGTTCACCTCGCGTCCGACAGCTGGCTGCCCGGCAAACAGTTGCTCGGCTATACTTTGGGTCAAGATCACTTCTGGCTGTGCCGTGTCACCAAAGGGGGTGGTATAGTGCGGCAGCTCGCCCTGCAATACGTTCACATTGAGCACCGTGAAAAAATCCTTGGACACAAAGTACAGCGGTACGTAAGGCACATTGGTTCGCTCTTCCTGCTCAATGTCATACAGATTACCTCCGTTACCGCCTTGCACCAGGACAGATTGATTGGCATAGGCGGCAGCGATAACGCCAGGAATCGCCTGTACCGCCTGAAGTTGTCGATCCAATAAGTCCTGCAATGCCGGATAGACACGTAACGAGGCGGTAGCGGGTTTCAGCTGCACCTGCAGAGTGTGTTCCAGATCAAGCCCTGTGGGCTGGGTAAGTTGTTGCTGGGTTTGTTGCGCCAGCAAGATACTGTTTAGCAGCAGTGCTAATGCCATGGCTAATTGCAGGAGCAGCAATGTGGTGACCACTTTCCGGCTGAACAACACTTTACAAAGTAAATAGAAAGACATGGTAATTACTCCTTAAGCTGCTGATTTAAATTGCCAAAAGAAGCTCGAAGCGACGGATAAAGCGTAACCAGGTAGCTGCAGGCGAAGGTGATCGTCAGTAAACTTAGTAACAGGGTCAGATTCCAATGAGAAAACAAGCTGTTATTCGGCAAGAGTTGGTTCATCAGCTGAATACAGGCATAGCCTGTCAGCAGTGCACCAACCAGAGTAAAGGCTGCCATTATCAGGACGTCGGCCAGCATTTGCTGCTGTAGCTGACTGCGGCTGGCACCCAGAGCACGGCGCAGGCTAAATTCGTACTGGTTACTGAGATAGCGGTTCAACGATAAATGGCTGGCGTTAAACAGGCATACCAGTAAAAAAAGCAGTGTGACCAGCGCAAAAGCCTTGATATCACCTGGATCATCACCGAAGTAATCGACAATGTCAGCCATGGCAATCAGCTGGTTGTTGATGGGGGAAGGGTGACGACCGGCGGCTTTTTCTGCGTTGGCCAAATTCAACATAAACTGTCGATACGCCTGCTGCTGTGCAGGGGTATCCAGTTGTACCCAATATTGCAGCATGTGCCGTGCACCGGTTCGGCCCTCGGTACTTAACTTGCGGTAATCGGTCTGGTCGAATGTCCTCGAGTTCGTTCTTGACTGGTAATTCAAGTCGTACCCTGTTTCCAGCGGCAGAAAAATATCTTCACCCGGACTTAAGTGATTACGGCCATTGGCATCGTACAAGCGTGGCAACATCTGCCAATGATCCAGCACGCCAATCACGCTGAAGTAGCGGTCATCCAGTAGCAACTGCTCGCCGATCACATTAATACGTCCAAATAGTTTTAGCGCCATAGCGCGACTAAGCAGCACTTCATCGCGGGCGTTGTCGTCAGGCCAGACCGAGCCATGGCGTAGGGGTACATCAAACATGGAAAAAAAATCGCGCTGGGTAATTCGAAGCGTCACTGGCACCGGCGGTTGCTCGGCATGAAGCCTGGCATAGCCATTAGCACTGTACATAGCTGCTTTGGCGGATGGAATATCACTACTGGATAGCTTTTGCACATTGCTGTAACTAAGGATCCTGGGGGGCAGACAGTCATTGCAATCGTGCGGCACTATTAAGGTCATCGGGAAAAATAACTTGTCGCTTTTGTGTGGCAGCGGATCGGAGTTCAACTGGTAATAAAACGTAGCATTGGCAAAGAAAACCCCTAGGCCGACGCTTAAAATAAAGATGGTGAGGGCATAGGGCAGCGGTGCTCGCTTAATGCTAAGCAGGCTGATCCGAATGTAGTAGATGAATTGCTCCACGCTCTACTCCTTAGGCGCTTTGCGCTGATAGAGGCTCATACAAAGTACTGTCGTGCAGCTGGCCATCGACAATCTGAATATTCCGACCAGCGCGGCGCGCCTGATCCGGATCGTGCGTCACCATCAAAATGGTGCAGCCCTGCTGGTTAATTTTTTCCAGCAGCTCCATCACCTGACGGGCCATTAACGAGTCGAGGTTCCCGGTTGGCTCATCGGCCAGTAAAATACGTGGCTCACCGGCAATAGCCCGCGCTATGGCTACCCGCTGTTGCTGGCCACCGGACAGCTGGCCCGGCAGGTAATCACGCCGGGCATGCAGCCCGACCAGTTCCAGTGCCTGTTCAATCCGCTGTTTGCGCTCGCTGGCTTTCAAGCCCCGGTAGCGCAGCGGCAGCTCGATGTTGTCGTAAATGCTGAAGTCTTTGATTAAGTTAAAGCTCTGGAAGATAAAGCCGATTTTTTCATTGCGCAATCTGGAGAGCGCCGCATCCGACAAGCCTTGGACTGAGGTGCCATCCAGCAGATAGTCGCCGCTGTCAAAGTTCTCCAGCGTACCAAGGATATTCAGCAGTGTGGATTTGCCGGAACCAGAAGGGCCGGTCAGGGCCGCAAACTCGCCTTCGTTCACCTGCAGGCTCACATCGCGCAGCGCATGGGTTTCAATCAGTTCGGTACGAAAAATTTTGCTTAAATTGCTGAGTGTTATCATCAGTTATCCCTATTCATTATCTGGAAAATCGTTAGTTCAGGTTGACCCGCTCTGAATTTTTAAAATCACTCAGATTGGAGACCACCCACTGCTCCCCCTCGCTGGCACCGCTGAGTATTTCTACCCACTGCACCGATAAGGCACCTAATTCCACTTGCTTACGCACTGCCTGGTTGTTCAGCACCTGATAGGCCTGACGGCCACCCCCAGAGCTGACAAAGTCGCCGCGGGCAATTTTCAACACATCGGGTTTGTATTCCAGAATCACCCGGGCTGATAAGCGTTGGCTTTGGCGCAGGCTTTGGTTGTCAATGGCGTCAAACCGCACCCGGGCACTGACCTGGTTGTTACGCACTTCTGCCGCTATGTGACTGATGGAGCCGTTCAGGTGCTGGTGGCCTAGTTGCACCTCCACCTGCTGGCCGGGGGCCAGCTCGCGGCCATAACTTTCTGGTACTGCGAGTTCTGCTTCGTATTGGCTTAAATCAATCACCGTGACCAGTGGTTGACCCGGCAATACATGGCTGTGTTGTTCGGTTAACCAGTTGCCTAACTGGCCGGTGACCGGGGCGGTAATATGTAAAGCGGCGACTTTGCGTTCCAGCTCGTTTACTACCAGGTGCTGGCGATGAATATCCTGAGCACGGGAGCTTTGTTCAAACCTAAGCTTATCTCTGGCCAGCTCCACTTTGCGTTTGGCGTGGTCAAACTCCAGTTCGGCTTTGGTCAGATTGTCGCCGGCGATATCAAAATCCAACTGACGGATCACGCCCAGCTCTATCGATTGGCTGGCACGCTGCAGCTCGCGTCGGGCGGCCAGTAAATTGACCTGAGCGGCATTCATCACCTGCTCCATATCCAGTTGTTGCTCCCGCGCGGCCAGCTCAGCGCGCTCGGCTTCACTTTGCATGCCTGACAGCACGGCTTCTTGTTGCTGCAAATCATTCTGCAAGGCCGGGCTGGTAATGGTGGCCAGCAGCTCACCCTGCATCACCGCCTCGCCAGGCTGTTTAAACAGTTGCACCTGGCCAGTCTCCTGGCTGTACAGGGTGGGGGCATTGGCTGCGACGATGCGCCCTTGCACCGCAATATCGCGTACCAAATCCCCCCGCTGCACCGTAGCCAATTGCAGCTGGTTGCGCGGTACTACCAGACTGGCGCTTTGCCCCAGTGACTGGAAAAAAGCCACCACCAGCAGCAAAGCGGTACCGGTGATGGCAACGGCTGGGAAAAATCGACGCAGCGCACTTTTGGCTGGTCGTTGAATGATGTGATCTTGTTGGCTGGTGCCCTGAATCATTGATCTGGTCCTTGCGTGATAACTGCAAGGGAACAGCAGTTTTAATGCCAATATTTATCTTGTTGATTTATAGGTGTATTTGTAGTTTGCTTTCCCCGCGTTTTGTGTCCGCGGACACTTTAGGCTGTCCGCGGGGGCTATTGCCAAAGTTGCCTGATCACGTAGAATCGGTGCAGGACTTTTACATAACAAGAATAACCAGCATGGAAACCTTGCCTCAACGCTGCGATAACTGCGGCACTGCTCTGGAAGGGGCCTTCTGCCATGAATGCGGTCAAGAGAAAAAGAGCTACATTCGCAACTTGACCGGGGTGCTGAGTGAGTTTTTCGGCGAGTTTAGCAACTGGGACAGCCGTTTATGGCGAACCTTATGGCCGCTATGGTTTCGACCGGGGTTTTTAACCCGCCGTTATGTGCAGGGACACCGGGTGCCTTATGTGCCGCCGCTGCGGCTGTATATTTTTACCTCTGTGCTTACTTTTCTTATTCTGGCCCAGTTGGTCCCGCATCAGGCGATTGGGGAAAGTTCTCACACCGATCCAGACAGCATTCTGATCGAAATTGAAGATGGCAGTAAGCTCACTCTTAGCGAGCTGATGCGGAAAATTGAAGCTGAGGCCCGTGGTGACGCAACAACAGAACCTGGCAATGAGCTGCCTCAGTTGCTTGGAGCGGAAAAGCTGCCCTATGAGTTGCCACTGCCTTTTATTTCCGATGCAACCCAGCAGCGGGTTGATGAGCGTTTTAATGCCTTGATTGCCAGCCCCAAGCTAGCGATCAATAAGTTTTTTTCGCTGGCACCGCAAATGATGTTCTTGCTGCTGCCGCTGTTTGCCTTATTGCTGAAGCTGATGTACATCCGCTCCAACCGCTTTTACATGGAACACCTGATCCTGGCGTTGCACAGTCACAGTTTTATTTTGCAAATGGGCGTTTTTGTGTTGCTGCTTGGTATGTTGCAAAGCAGCATCCCCTGGGGCTGGCTTGCCAGCCCGGTCGGTTGGCTGAAAACTGCTTTACTGTGGTGGATCCCTCTGTATTTGCTGCTGTGCCAAAAGTTTTACTACCAACAAGGGTGGGGTAAAACCCTGCTGAAATTCTGGCTAACCAGTTCCATCTACAATCTGACTTTCATCAGCGCTTTTCTGACACTGATTGTGCTCAGTGTGCTGTGGATGTAGGAATGCGCCGTATGTTTTTGGATAACAACGGCATCGCTATGCGTAAAAGCCAGGTTTACAACTCGCTATGAAAGAGCTTCGCGCTTTTTTACTACTATTTGAAACCTTTATCGGGTTCTGTCTGCCCTTGTACTTGTGGGTTTTTGGGGTAATGTTGAGCCCCTTGCTATTGTTAGCTTTGGTAGCTGAGGGAGCCTTTGAGCTGGTGTTGCCTTTGATTGCACTTGTGTTAGGGGCTTTTGGTGTCTGGGGAGTATTGCAGTTGATGATTAAAGTGCTTAGGCCCGATGCCCGGGTGGCAGCACCTGGGATCTTACTAAGATACATTGCCTGTGGTCTGGTCGCGCTGCTGCTGGCGTCAGTTTTTATTGGCCCGCCACCCATGAGCCTGGTTTTGATGCTTGCTCCACCCATTGTGGTTTCTGCTCACTTTTTATATTTGAGCCGGCAGTATCTGTGGCCGAAGACTGCACCGTCACAGCGGTAACGGTGCTAACGCAATCTCAACGGATAAAATAGCCAACTGTGCGCCACTCATCCTGTTCGAAGCTTAATGTCAGAGTTTCAATGGCTGCAGCTTTGTGTTCAAACTGGCTTTGTAAGGTCAGGATCAGGTAACGGCCATCCGGTGCGCCGGGCAAAGAGCTGTGCTCTTGTTGGCTAAGTATTGTGCGGCTTTGCAAGGCCCCAAAAGGTTGCCGTGCCTTTTGCACCATCTGCTGCCACTGGGTTTCAGTCAGTTGCTGCTGCACTATAGTGCCGGCCTGCTGCCAACTGGTTTCATACTGGCCTTGATCAATCAACTGCAGCCAGTTTAAGGCTGTGTTCTTGCCATCCGCGGCGGCAAAACAAAAACTGCTAAACAGCAGGCAGCAGCTGGCAATAAGGTAATGTCTCATAACGGATCAGGCTCCTTTGCTGAAAAGGGCGGGACTGTTTCGCCGCTTGCTTACCATAATAAAAAACTATTTTGTGAAATAAAAGGTTTTTATTTGTGATGTTTTTGGCGGTCTGACTGCACGGCGTGTAGCAAAGCATCCCTATTCTGGCTGAAGTGTTGATCCGAATAGTTGGTCATCCAAAGCAATAATAATGGCTGTAACAAGTCTTGCCGTGTTTCGATGCTGTAGTCGCCTCCACTGAGAGCATCAATCAGGTCTGCTGCAATTTGACGGCAGTACCATAGGCCAGCAGCTCGCTGGAACCGGCCAAAATTGCGCTGGTGGTAAAACGAATACCCACCACAGCATCGGCGCCCAGTTTGCTGGCTTCTTCCACCAGTCGCTGAATGGCTTTATCCCGCGCTTCGCTCATCATCTCGGTGTAGCCTTTCAGTTCGCCGCCAACAATGCCTTTCAGGCCAGCCATAATATCGCGGCCAACATGCTTGGATTGCACTACATTGCCGGTGACAACACCAAGCACCGCTTGGATCTGATAGCCGGGCAGGGTATCGGTGGTGGTAAATAACATGGCAGGGCTCCGCTAGCACAGTGAGCATTTAAAGTAGCGAACCTGCGGGTAAAACTAAAGGAGCTTGCTTGCTCTAATTTGTAACGAAGGATGAATGGGCTTGTGATTCATGCTTAAAGCCGGGCTCTTGATTAATGTTATGTGACAAATTCAATTTTTGTGAGTTGCCTGATTGTTGGTGCATCACATTTCCATTATGATGCGCCAACCAAAAACAACATGGATCTGGTGGAGACTCTTCAAAGACATGAAGGTTTCTTAAGCATTCCAGAACCGCCTAATTAAGCAAAGGAGAGCTTTTTCGATGAAGTACCTGTTACCGGCATTATTCTTGTTTCTTGGCGGCTGCGCCTCAACCCTGCCAACGGCCCAGTACACCAACACCAGCACAGTCATTGCGGCGGCAGCGGAGGTTGCACCAGACGGAGTTACAGGTGAATTTATTCTGCCTATCAAAGCATCAGGTGTACGACGTGGGAAAGTTTTTTTAAATACGCAGCTGGACTACCGGGATCAACGGTCGATTACTGTTGCTATCTCGCCAGAAGTTGCAGCAAAGCTTGCCGAGCAACACGGTCAATCGCCAGCTGAGTTTTTCATCAACAAAGATATCCGGGTTAAGGGCACGGCCAGACGCGTAACCATAGATTTATTCTGCCAAGGCAGGTTAATGGATACCTACTATTATCAAACGCATATCGAAGTGACCAATCCTGCACAAATCGAGCTGTTAAATTAAGCCTGCTGCCTGTCTGGGGGAGCTGGAAGAGTGGATGGCATCAGCCCCGAAACCGGGACTGATGCCAGGCGCTTACCCCAGCCAGGGCTGGCTGGTTTTGCGGCTTTGCTCAAAATCGCTAATTTGCGGCGCGAACTGCTCGCTGCTGCCGATAAAATCCAGCCCGCTTAACAAGCGCTGTTTGATATCTGGATCAATCTCAAAGCCCAGCGCGGCATTGTTGCCAAAGCGGATTTCCTGATTTTTTAAATCGATTTGCCACTGCTGCGGCCCTTCGCTGCAGCGGGTGAACAGGCTGTCGATATTGCCCTTGCTCAGCGCAATCAGCAGCATGCCGTTGTTGGCGCAGTTGTTGTAGAAAATATCGGCGAAGCTCTCGGCAATAATCACCTGAAAACCATACTGCTGCAGGGCCCAGGGCGCATGCTCCCGGCTGGAGCCGCAGCCGAAGTTGGCCCGGCTTAGCAGGATATTAGCCCCCTGATACTGCGGGAAGTTCAGCACAAAATCCGGGTTTGGGCTGCCATCGGCCAGATAGCGCCAGTCGTAAAACAGCGCTTCGGCAAAGCCATCGCGGCTGACCGAGGTCAAGAACTGCTTTGGAATGATCTGATCGGTATCAACGTTGTTTTTATCCAGCGGGCAAACCAGGCCGCTGGCAAATACCGGGTGGATGCTTGGATTCATGCCCAGTCTCCTGTGGTGATGTCTACAAAACGGCCGGCAATGGCAGCGGCGGCAGCCATGGTCGGGCTGACCAGATGGGTACGGCTGCCGCGGCCCTGACGGCCTTCAAAGTTGCGGTTGCTGGTCGAAGCGCAGCGCTGACCGGCATCAACCCGGTCGTCGTTCATGCCCAGGCACATCGAGCAGCCCGGCTCACGCCATTCAAAACCGGCATCTTTGAAAATGGTGGCCAGACCTTCGCTTTCGGCCTGACGCTTCACCTGGCCAGAGCCAGGCACTATCAGGGCGCGCACGCCGGCAGCCACCTTTTTATCCTTCACCAGGCTGGCGGCAGCGCGTAAATCTTCAATCCGGCTGTTGGTGCACGAGCCGATAAAGACCACATCCACCGCTAGGTCGGTCAGCTTCTGACCAGGCTGTAGCCCCATGTACTCGTAAGCACGGCGGGCGGCATCCTGCTTGCTGCTTTCGCTGAAGGACTCGGCAGATGGAATGGGTTGATCGACCGCGATCACCTGCTCCGGGCTGGTGCCCCAGCTGACTTGTGGCTTGATTTGGCTGGCATCCAGCGTGACCACTTGATCAAACACAGCGTCCGCGTCTGAATACAGGCTTTGCCAGTAGCTGACCGCCGCCTCCCAGTGCTCGGCTTTGGGCGCATGCTCTTTGCCTTGCAAATAGGCGATGGTGGTGTCGTCCGGCGCAATCAAACCGGCTTTGGCGCCCATTTCAATGCTCATATTGCACAGCGTCATCCGGCCTTCCATGCTCATGGCGCGGATGGCGCTGCCGCAAAACTCGGCGACATAGCCATTGCCACCGGCGGTGCCCAGCTGGCCAATCACCGCCAGGATCACGTCTTTTGGCGTCACATGCGCCGACAGCTTGCCGTTAATTTCAATCTTCAGCGTTTTGGCGCGCTGCTGCGGCAGGGTTTGGGTGGCCAGCACATGCTCGACTTCGGAGGTGCCGATGCCAAAGGCCAGGGCACCAAAAGCGCCATGGGTCGAAGTGTGTGAGTCGCCGCAGACAATGATCATGCCAGGCTGGGTTAAGCCCAGCTCCGGGCCAATGACATGCACAATGCCCTGATCCGGGTGGGTTAAATCCAGCAGTGGAATGCGGTGCTCATCGCAGTTCTCTGCCAGGGCTTCCAGTTGCTTGCGTGAGGTTTCGCCTGCGGCGTCCATGCTGCGGCGCTGGGTCGATACATTGTGATCCATGGTGGCAAAGGTCAGATCCGGCCGGCGCACCGGCCGCCCGGCCTGCTTTAAACCGGCAAAGGCCTGTGGCGAGGTGACTTCGTGGATCAGGTGGCGATCGACGTACAGCAAATCGGTGCTGGCATTTAACTGACCGACAACATGGCTCTGGTAAATTTTCTGGTATAAGGTCTGGCCCATGCTCAGGCTCCTGCAATGGCGTTGGCGATGGCACTGCCGACATCGGCGGTACCATAGGACGAATCGGGTTGAATATCGCGGGTGACAATGCCCTGCTGCAGGCACTGCTGCACCGCCTGCTCAATGGCTTTGGCGGCGTCTTCCAGCCCAAAGCTGTAGCGCAGCATCAGGGCGGCACTTAAAATTTGGGCGATGGGGTTGGCAATGCCCTGGCCTGCGATATCCGGCGCGCTGCCACCGGCCGGCTCGTACAGGCCAAAACCACTGCCATTCAGACTGGCCGAAGGCAATAAGCCCATCGAGCCGGCAATGGCGGCCAGCTCATCGGATAAAATATCGCCGAACAGGTTGTCGCACAGCAGCACATCAAATTGCTGCGGGCTGCGGATCAGCTGCATGGCGGCGTTGTCGATGTACATATGCTCCAGCGCAACATCCGGGAAATCTTTCGCTACTTCGGTCACCACTTCGCGCCACAAAATACTGGTTTGCAGCACATTAGCTTTGTCGATGGAGGTCACTTTGTGGCTGCGTTTTTGCGCCGCTTCAAAAGCGACCCGGGCAATGCGGCTGATTTCGGCAGTGCTGTAGGTCTGGGTATCGAAGGCGCTGTTCTCGCCACGGCCTTTTTCACCAAAGTAAATGCCACCGGTCAGCTCGCGTACGCACAGCACATCCATGCCCTGACTGCTGACCCGCGGGTGCAGTGGCGATAACTCGGCAAAGGCCGGGTAAATCTGGCCAGGACGCAGATTGCAGAATAAATCGAAGGTTTTACGCAGCGGCAGCAAAGAGCCGCGCTCGGGCTGTTGATCCGGTGCCAGCCCGGTCCACTTCGGGCCGCCGACCGAGCCAAACAAAATGGCATCGCTTTGCTGGCAGATGGATAAGGTCTGTGGCGGCAGTGGCTGACCAACGGCATCAATGGCAGCGCCGCCGACCAGCGCCTCGGTGCGCTCGAAAGTCACGCCAAAACGCGCTTCCACCGCATTCAGTACCTTGTGGGCTTCGGCCATCACTTCCGGCCCAATACCATCGCCTGCCAGGACGGCAACCTTAAAACGTGTCTGACTCATTCTGTTTCTGCTCCTGCGGTTCGTTGACGCGCTTGCTTGCAGGCATCGACCTGCTGGGCGCGTTGGATCATATTCAACACATGGACATAGGCCAGCACCGAAGCGCGGACAATGTCGGTGGCAAGGCCGGCACCATGAAAACGGCGGCCTTCAAATTCGGTAATAATATCGACCTGGCCCAGCGCATCTTCGCCGCTGCCTTTGGCGGATAAGTTAAAATCCACCATCCGGATGGGCAGCTTGCTGATGCGCTGTATGGCCAAAAAAGCGGCTTCGACCGGGCCATTGCCGGTGGCCGCTTCGGTCAGCAGGTCGTCGCCGCAGCGCAGGCCGACGGTAGCACTTGCCACATGGCCGGTATGGGTGGAGGAGCTTAAAAACTCCAACCGGTAAAATTCATCCTGCTCCTGCAGGTTCTGGAAAAACACCAGGGCTTCCAAATCGTAATCAAACACCCGGCCTTTCTGATCGGCCAGTGCTAAAAAGCTCTGGTACAGCTCTTCCAGGTTGTAGTCGTTTTGGCTGTAGCCCAGATCGCTTAACCGGTGCTGGATCACATGGCGGCCGGAGCGCGAGGTCAGGTTCAGTTCGTTCTGACGAATACCCACTTGCTCCGGGGCCATGATTTCGTAGGTATTCTGTGCTTTTAACACCCCGTCCTGATGAATGCCGGATGAGTGGGCAAAAGCATTTTCGCCGACCACCGCTTTGTTCGGCTGAATGGGCATATTGCAGATCTGGCTGACCAGATGCGAGCTGCGGTAAATCTCGGTGGTTTTAATATCGGTGTACAGCGGCGCGAACACATCCTGGCGGGTTCGTACGATCATCGCCACTTCTTCCAACGAGCAGTTGCCGGCACGCTCGCCAATGCCATTGACGGTACACTCAATCTGGCGCGCCCCGGCCTGCACTGCGCTGATGCTGTTGGCCACGGCCAGCCCTAAATCGTTGTGGCAATGCACGCTCAAACGGGCTTTGTCGATGTTCGGTACCTTGTTTTTCAGCGCATGAATAATGGCGGCAAATTCGGTTGGAATGGTGTAGCCCACGGTGTCCGGGATATTGATGGTGGTGGCACCGGCGGCAATGGCCCGCTCAATGATGTAACACAGATCGTCTATTGGAGTGCGACCGGCATCTTCGCAGGAGAACTCGATATCGTCGGTGTAACGGCTGGCCTGGCGGATGGCCGCCACCGCTTGCTCGGTCGCCTGCTGCAGGGTTTTACGCAGCTTGTACTCCAGGTGCAGCGGCGAGGTGGCGATAAAGGTATGGATCCGCTTGCGCTCGGCGTCTTTTAACGCTTCGCCGCAAGCTTCAATATCGCCGGCCACGGCCCGGGCCAGGCCACAGATAACCGGGCCTTTGACTTCGCGGGCAATGCGCTGCACCGAGTCAAAATCACCGGGGGACGACACCGGGAAGCCGACCTCCATCACATCGACATTCAGCCGGGCGATGGCATGGGCCAGTTGGATCTTTTGCTTCTGGCTTAAACTGGCCCGTAGCGCCTGTTCGCCGTCACGCAGGGTGGTGTCGAAGATCCAGATTTTATTGTCCGCACTCATGCTGCTTTTCCTTTCATCGTACTTGTCAGTGGTAGGCCCCGGCTGGGATGGTGCTGCCTAAAAGCAAAAAACCCCGGCCTTAGGCACGGGGTTTTTTCAGAATTTGGCTGCGTTACTTGCGCACAGCACCAACTGCCCCGTGTGGTATACGACGGAGGAGGAGGTTGATAATAATGCTGTGTTGGCAAGCATTCAGTGGCATTGTGGTTCGCCTTATTTTTGTACTGGCTCTATTAGTACCACCATTTATTTTGTGTTGCAACAGTATAGATGGCTAAACGTCGATCTTTTTCAGTGGTCGGTGCAGCCGGTAAGTCACGGCCAAACCCCGTATTTTCGCGGCTTTGCAGCCGGTGTCGCAAAAAAAAGACAGTATAACCACTTGTTTTTAAATGATTTTGTTTTCATGTCGTTTTTGCTGTCGCCAATCGGAGAC
Organism: Alkalimonas sp. NCh-2; assembly: GCF_039631345.1. Lineage (NCBI taxonomy): Bacteria > Pseudomonadati > Pseudomonadota > Gammaproteobacteria > Alkalimonas > Alkalimonas sp. NCh-2. The sequence continues at coordinate 1,012,843 of NZ_JBDIUV010000001.1, read as the reverse complement.
ACTTTCGCAGTCCTCTTTCACTGGTTTTTATCTAAGTGATTGATAGTTAACAGATAATAAACTTGGCACAACAGTTGTATTAATCACCTCAGAACGCGCTGGAATTTCACCATGAATTTTGTATCACAGCGCCTGAGGAGAATACGATGGACCCTGTCATTGCTACGTTGGTCACTTTTTTGATTCTGAATCTGATGCTGGTTACGGCCATGCTGCGTCGTATCGACCTGAACAATGAAAGCGTAATCGCCTGGGAACGTGAGCAGGCATTGGCAGACGCTGCTGCAACAGCCCTGTCGCCAGAGGTTGAGCCTGTCACGGGCAACTAAGTCCCCTTGGCAGCGACAGTCTGGGGATGTTGTCACTCCGCTCTCAGACTGTTGCTTGCCCTTAAAACACGGTATGCTTGAGCTAAATCGGACGACCGTATCCAATCGATGAAACTTCAACTGCTGCAAACCGCTTCCCTGCGACAACTGGTGTTGTCCAGCTTTGTGCTGGCGCTGATCCCAGTGGCGGTGTTGATGTGGCAAAGTCACCGTGCGCTAACCGGCATCAGCCAGCAAGCGGTGGAGCAGGCCAGCAACTCGGCTGCCAGTGTGCGGCGGATGGAGCAAATGCAAAACCAGGTGGTGGACATCGAGCGCGCCATCCGCCAGTTTGCCGTGCTGAAAACCGAAGCACTGGCCCGGGTGGCGCAAAACCATCTGGCCAGCTACCAGCAACTGTTGCCTCAGGTCTGTCAGTCACTCAGCGAAAGTACCTTATGCCAGCAACAAGAACTCACCCTGCAGCAGCTCAATCAATCTTTTACCCAGCAAAGTGCCGACCAGCTCGAACCCTTGTTGCAGCAACTACGACAGCAGCAAGGCCGCTTGTCGCAGCAGATCTGGCAACAACTGGAGCTGCAACTGGCGGCGCAGCAGCGCGATGTCGCCTCCGCTCAGCAACAACTGACCTGGCAAACCATTCTGTTGGTGTTTTTAACTCTGCTGTTGGTAATTTGGGGTTCGCGCCGTATTACCAGCCCGGTCACCATGCTGGAGCGGATGATCCGCGCCATTGGCCGGCAGCAGCCGTTTCCGGAAGCCAGAGTGCAGGGCCCGAAAGAGCTGACCGAGCTGGGCGAGCAGCTGCGGGTACTGGCTGGTCGCTTGCAGCAACTGGAGTCCTTGCGGCTGATTTTACTGCGCCATGCCTCGCATGAACTGAAAACGCCGTTATCCAGTATCCGGGAAGGCTGCTCCTTACTGACCGAGGAGTTGGTCGGGCCTTTAACGCCCCAGCAGCAGGAAGTGGTGGCCTTGCTGAACGGCAGTGCCGACCGGCTCAGCCAACTGACCGAGCAGTTGCTGGATTACAACCGCTTACTGCAACAAGCCAAACCTGAGTTAAAATGGCATCCGGCTCGCGCCATGATAGAAGCCTGTGTGCAGGACCATACCCTGGCGCTGCAGCAGCGCGGCCAGGCCATTCGGCTTAATTGCCAGGTGGAACAGCTGTACACCGATGGCATGTTGTTCCGGCGTATTTTGGATAATCTGATCAACAATGCCCAAGCCTATGGTGCTGAGAACAGCGAAGTACGGATTGAATTGCAGCAGCATGAGCAGCAGTGGTGGCTGGATGTCGCCAACAAAGGCCACAGCATAGCGCCCGAGCAGCGCGAACGTTTGTTTGAGCCTTTCCAGCGCGGCCAAAGCCCGCGCCACGATCAGGTGCAGGGCTCCGGTCTTGGCCTGTCCATTGTCGCAGATTGCGCCCGCTTGCTGGGTGGAAAAGCCGACATTGTCGATTCACCTCAGGCGGATTTTTGTGTCCGTATCCGCCTGCCTTTGCCCGAGGAATTGGTATGAAAGTGATCTTGGTTGGTCTGGTGCTACTGAGCCTGGTGGGGTGCCAGTTGCTTGGTTCGCAGCAGGCTGCACCCGAACCTGAGGTTGTGCCCGATCAGGTAGAGCTAGAACCCGAGCCGGAGCCGACTGCGGAGCCACAGCGACAACTGACCCTTGCCGACGACAGCGACAGCCTGCTGGCCTGGTTGCAGTTTCGCCAGCAGGTGCTCAGCAGCAGCTCGCTGCAACGGGAGCAGTGGGAGTTGGAGGAGCAGCCTGAACTGGCCGCCATCCAGACCAGCCTGATGCAGCTGCACCCGGAGAACAACTACTTAACCCGTTTTCGGGCCCAGATGCAGCTGGCCGAGCACCTGATGCTGGCGGCGCCGGATCTGGCTGCTTTGTTTGGCTGGGACCTGGCCTTTAACCAGAAGCTGCTGGAAGCCGAGTCGGCCATCAGTGCGCTGTCGCGCACCCTGGCCGATGTGCAGCATGAACACGAACAGCTGCGGGCCCGCAATCTGGAGCTGGAGCAACAAATCGAAGCCCTGACCCAGATTGAAGCCCGATTGAATCAGCCGGATAACGGAGTGAACAATGAGCAACCCTGAGGGCCGCGTCTTATTGGTGGATGATGATCCCAGTTTGCTGCGTTTGCTGACGCTGCGACTGGAAGGCGAAGGCTTTGTGGTGCTGACCGCCGATTGTGCCGAAGCGGCGCTGGATGTGCTGGCCAGGCAGGATGTGGAGGTGGTGCTGAGCGATCTGCGGATGCCGGGGCTGGATGGCATGGCCTTGTTCGATGAAATCGCCCGCCGCAATCCCGGCTTGCCGGTGATTTTAATGACGGCCCATGGCTCCATCCCCGAAGCGGTAGCCGCTACCCAGCGCGGTGTGTTTGGTTTTTTAACCAAGCCGCTCGATCACAGCGAGCTGCGCGATATTCTGCAGCAGGCGCTGCACCAAAGCGTGCCGGAGCAGTCGGATTGGCGCGCGGCCATTATCAGCCGCTCCGAGCAGATGGAAACCGTGTTGCAGCAAGCGCAGCGGGTGGCGCAGCGCGATGTCAGTGTGCTGATCACCGGCGCCAGTGGCACCGGCAAGGAGCTGCTGGCGCGGGCCATTCACTGTGCCAGCCCGCGGGCAGAAAAACCCTTTGTGGCGATTAACTGCGGCGCTTTGCCCGAGCACCTGCTGGAGTCCGAGCTGTTTGGTCACACCAAAGGCGCCTTTACCGGCGCAGTCAATGAGCACAATGGCCTGTTCCGTGAAGCTGATGGCGGCACCTTATTTTTGGATGAAATCGGCGATATGCCGTTGCCGCTGCAGGTCAAATTATTGCGCGCCTTGCAGGAGCGGCAAATCCGGCCGGTTGGCAGCAGCAAAACCATCCCGATCAATGTGCGGGTGCTGTCGGCCACCCACCAGGATTTGCAGCAGGCGATGGGCGAGGGCAGCTTTCGCGAAGATTTGTACTACCGGTTGAATGTGGTCAATTTGCAGTTGCCGCCGCTGGAGCAGCGGCCGGAAGATATTCCATTGCTGGCGCGCCATGCGCTGCAGCAAAGCGCCGAGCGTCATCAGGTCAACGCCACCCGCTTTACCGACGATGCGATGCAGCTGCTCACCACCGCCAAATGGCCGGGCAATGTCCGCCAACTGGTTAATGTGGTGGAGCAGTGCGTGGCTTTAACCCATGGCCCGGTGATCAGTGCCAGTTTGGTCGAGCAGGCCTTAGCGCAGGACAGCAGCTACTGGCCCACCTTAACCGAAGCGCGCGATCAGTTTGAGCGCCAGTACCTGGTGCGGGTGCTGCAAATGACCGACGGCCATGTCACCCGGGCGGCTGAGCTGGCCGGGCGTAACCGCACTGATTTTTACAAGTTGCTGAAAAAACACGATCTGAGCGCCCAGCAGGTGACGGAAGACAAAGAAGCCAGCGAGTAAAGCGCCCGGCCAGTCCAGGCTGGGTTAAAACCCAGCGCTGGGCCATGGTATACTGCGGGCAGTAACCGTGTTTAAGGAAACCCCATGACTGCCATCACCCCACCGGAGGTTGAAACCCCGGAATTGATCAAAGCCAAAATCACCAGCGAAACCGCCCGCATCAACTGGCTGGAACTGCAAAAATTCTACGCCGCCGGTTCGGTGGTGGCGGTGGATCTCAGCCTGGATTTGGTGGATGTGGCTTATGCCTTTAGTCAGGACCACAGCCAGCAGGTGCAAAGCTGGTTGACGCAGGGGCAGGTGAAGCGGGTCGAGGAAGCACAAGCCAAACAGTGGTTTGATGCCGAGCAAGAGCTTTGGGCTGTGGTGATCGCGCCCTGGGTGCTGGTGCAGGACAAACCCACCGCCAGCCAGCTGAACTAAGCTGTCCGCCACAGGTTGGTGGCGGACCTTATATCCCAGACAGAATAAAATCGACCGCGGCCATCACCTCAGAGCGGTACGCGGTCAGATCATAAGCCTGACCCCTAAGCTGACTGCGATCAATCCCGGCAATGTCCTGAGTTCTTACAATAAACACCTCACCATCAAGCGCGCAAGATGGATTTAGTCTGGTCAGGCTCATCGGCGCTGCGATTTCAGCCGGCGAGAGCGGAATCACGACCGTTGTTTTCAACTCGCTCAATAAGTCGCTTTGAATATCCAGCAAGTAGGGGTATTGCTGTCGTGTCCTCGGGTTGGCGTTTTTGTACGCAAAAAACTGCGCCATCAGAACTTCCTTACACTGTCACTGAAGGTGCCGTTGGCTTCAACAAATTGATTGTAGGCCTGAATGGCATCGGCGTTCTCGCGCAACCATTGTGCCCGTTGCTCGTTTCGTACTTGCTCGGCCAAGGCTTGCTCCAGTGTCGCGGACAGGTTGATGTTCAGCCCCCGGGCTTTTTCGAGTAAATCGCTATTGATGCTGACATTAGTCGGCTTTTTAGCGGCTCGGGTGTCGTAGGCATGGTTCATAGCTGTTACTCCATACAAGGTATGTGCATATCATATGCGTATAGGGTATGGAAAGCAAGGCTGCATGGCAATGGCACCAGTCAGTCTTACGGCAGGGCGAAGACCTGTGCGCTTTACCATCCTGCAGGCTTCGGCTAGAGTGTTTAAAACACCAGCCGGAGCTTTTATGGGCGCAGACTACAAAACCGTTGCCAGTTCCAAGGTCACCTTATCGCAGCTGATGCTGCCATCGCATTCCAATTTCAGCGGTAAAATCCACGGCGGTTACCTGTTATCCTTAATGGATCAGGTGGCGTTTGCCTGCGGCTCCAAGTTCAGCGGCCGCTATTGCGTCACCGCTTCGGTCGACCGGGTGGATTTTCTTAACCCGATCGAAGTCGGCGAGCTGGTCACCTTAAAAGCCTCGGTCAATTTTGTCGGCAGCAGCTCCATGGTGATCGGCATCCGGGTCGATGCGCAAAACATCCAGACCGATGCAGTGAAGCACTGCAACTCTTCCTACTTCACCATGATTGCCAAAGACGAGCAGGGCCAAAGCGTACCGGTGCCACGGCTTATTTTAACCAGTGAGCTGGAAGTGATGCGCTACCTGCAAAGCGCCGAACGTATCCGCCAACGCAAAGCCCGCCAGGCGATGACACTACCCTGCGGCGGCGCCCTGCAGGCCGCACTGACCGAAATCCGCCAGCATTTTGATGCGAAAATTGAACTGGCTGATTCTGAGCTTAGTTAGGGTTGTATAGGCTTAGATGGATGCATCGGTGTTTGCTGGTGGCACTAGCTGTTTTCTTCTGTAAATGATTGTCATCATTAAAAAACTGGATTTTGTTGGGTGCATAAATTTCACAAATCCGGTCTGGTCTGTGCCTAAACATGGATTATTAGATCGAATAAGAATTAAAAGTAAGGAGAGCGTATGGCCGATTGGCTCAATGCAATTGAAATAGAATCAAAGTCCTATAAATGTGGGTTCTGTGGGAATGTTGTTGCATCTGCTCATGGATATGCTGATCGTCGTACTAGTTTTCTTCGCATAATGATTTGTCCACATTGTACTAATCCAACTTATTTCGGGAATGGGGTTCAAATTCCGCAAGTTGCTCCTGGTAATGAGGTGCATCACCTTCCAGGAGATGTTGATGCTTTATATAAAGAAGCGAGAAACTGTGTTTCAGTTAATGCGTACACCTCATCTGTTCTTGCTAGCAGAAAATTACTTATGAATATAGCTGTGACGCAAGGGGCAGAAGAAGGAAAAAGCTTTTTCCACTATGTAGAGTTTCTAGCTAACAACGGCTTTGTTCCACCTAACGGCAGAGGCTGGGTAGATCACATCAGAAAGCGCGGTAACGAAGCAACGCATGAAATAGCAATCATGTCCCAAGATGTCGCAGAGGAACTTATCGCATTCATAGAGATGCTGCTCAAATTTATATACGAGTTTCCAGCTAGGGTTCCAGCTGCTGATTAACTTTTAACAAGGTATAAAAAATAGGCTGGTGGTCAATTATGTTTAGTGAACAAGAACAGCAGATAAAAAAGCTATTGGATGCAAAGTTTTTTTCCATAGCACTTTGGTCTGTGATAAAAGTCGCAGTTGCAGTTTTTTTGATTATGTATTTTGAGTACGGTTTATATGTTGTCATTGGTTACATTATTTATATATTAGAGAGCTCAATGCACACAAAGCATATTAATAATCAGCAGGTTGAGTTGCAGCTAAATATCATTCATCGGAAACTTGATGAGCTTAGCAAAAAGTAAATGAGCCTTAACAAAGCGCAGTACTCGCGGCCTGCGACCGCTGGGATACCACCCACTGCTCAGTCGTTACGCGAGTGCTTTACGTCATACACTCCAGTAACATCCAAACTACCTATGGAGAAATGAATTGTCGCTATTACATCAAATTCAGGAGTCAGTAGTCCAAGAGGGAACCGATTTGGGCTCAGTTTTGTTAAAGCTTAGGCTTCTTGCTGCAAGGCTTGGTAGTGAGATTCTAGAAGTGTGGGTTAAGCATGAATCTGAAGGCTACCCTAAAGACGCAGAACTCCCTGACTACAGAATTATAGGTGTCAGTTACCGAGGAACGTTCTCTGGCCCGTTCGGCTCAGGTGGTAATCATCCCAGAAAATAACTGACGTCAAAAGTAGAATTTTCTCGTAACATAAACGCAGGAGATTCTGCATGAAAACATCAAAATTTAGCGACAGCCAGATCCTGGCAATTTTAAAACAAGCCGAGGCAGGCGCACCTGTTCCTCAACTATGCCGTGAGCATGGCATGAGCTCAGCCACCTTCTACAAGTGGCGTGCCAAGCCGCAGCCAGTTGTTCTGTCTGACGAGAAGTCATCGGTTTACAGGCAGGTACTGAACTGATAGCGCGGCGCACAGTTCTTTCAGTGTCTGCTCGTAGAACGGTTCAGCGTCTGCCAGCGCGAAGTCCAACTGCTTTAGTACCTCCATGTTCAACACGCCGCACACCCGGACCCAGCCGTTGAGGAACACATGCATCGCCACCGGCGGCAGGCGTCCGCCGGTGCGCTGCGAGTAGGCACATAGTTGTTCGCTCAGTGCAGGAGACAGTGTGTTAGTTGCGGGTACCGGGAATGATTTGTGCCGCCAGATGCGAGCGACTTCCTCCAGGAATAGTTCGCCGAAGGCGCTTCCGGCGTCGCTGGCTTCGGCCAGGAAAGGGCTGGCGAACAGGAACCGGAACTCCGCGGGATGGGCAGTCGCCCAGGTACGCATGGCCCGGCACATTGCGAGCAGAGGCACAGTGGCGGTGCCAGACTTTTCGCCCGCCAATGCAATCCGCCCGGCAAGTTCGTCGTACAACTGCGAGGCTAGCGCGGCAAGCAGGTCGCGGTGACTGCGGTAATAACGGTAGAGTGCCGGCGCGCTCATGCCCATCGCGCGCGCGATAGCGCTGATAGTAACGGCATCCGGACCTCCCTCGACCAGCAGGTGGCGTGCGAGCCCGTGGATTTCGGCGAACACCGCTTTGCGCAACCGCTCTCGGCGGCCAGGGTTTGAAGGGATCATGAGACGAGCCTAATGCAGACCGCGCTTGCCGGGCGCCCAAAAGGGTTTGACCTGAATCCGCGTCGGTTCCCAGCCCTCCGCAATCAGGTGCCTGCGCACTATCTGGCACGTCTTGGCTTCGCCGGCAACGTAGGCCAGAGTGTTGTGCGCCGCAACACCAGCGTTCGCGACTGCCTCCAGCAGGCGAGTCGAGGCCACCGGTGAGGCACCGAGCCGGTACACCCGACGTAGTTCACCGTTAGTGACGGTGAGTGGTAGCATTGCGTCCGGATTCTCGGCCTCGACGATGGCGATCGACTCTTCGTCCGCGCCGACGGCACGAAGCATCGGCCCGAACGCCACTGATGCGGTCTCGTCGCCGACAAACAGATGACGCGGTGCGCTGCCGACCAGGAAGTTGCCCTGTGGTCCCCAGAACCGGACTCTGTCGCCGCCGCGGACCTCGCGCATCCAGTTCAGGCCGATGCCGTCACCGTCACTTCGATACAGATGTGCCCGCAGCTCGAACGCCAGTGCCTGCCTGTCCCAGTCCCAGATCGTGTAGGTGCGCATGGTTTCCACCGGCCGCAGGATGCCGTAAAGCGAGAACGGGTCCCGGATTTCGATGCGTACATGCTGCCCTGGCGCGTAGTTGAGCCTGTGCATAGCCGGGCAATGAATGCGGACCGCGCGCCAACACCCCAACGTTTCTGCCTGGATAACGACACCATCGGCGAAGTGCTTGGCGAAGAAGCGAGGCAACGGGTTGATCGTGGAATGCGTGGCGGGTTGGCGTCGAGTAGGGGGGGCCATTTAGGTATCCTGTTAGTTTCGTATAGCCATTAACTAAAGTTATAGGCTATAACGATTTTCGAGAAACTGCAATAGGGTATCCGGTTCCGAGGCTGCCGCCAAGTACCTCACTGCGTATTCTGGTCCAAAGTGAACACCCGTTCTGATTTAATGTGAACACCTATTCTGGCGCAAAGTGAACACTTTTGCCCGATTTCCAGAATCAGTGTTCACATAATTCCAAAAATTCGGGGCAAAATTTACGATCTAGTGGTATTACATCGAAAAAGGATTTAATACAGAACGTTGATGACTTCGTAGCTGCTATCTCAGTGCATGGTGAGAAGTCACAAACTGATCTTTGCTACGATGAATTAGCGTTTGGTAATTTTATTGTTAATTTCTATGTTGATCTGCCAGCCTGGCGATGAGCGGGTACTTGCGGTGATGAATCAGTTTTCTTCCACTGAAATGCAGCGCCTGCAGCATGCTTCGGCGCTTTACGACGAGCATTTACTGGCCATTGCCGCCAGCGCCCTGATTGGAGCCAGCAAACATCAATACAATGCATTTCAGCAGTCCATTGTCCGTTATCAGCAAGCGCTGATGGATTTGCATGACGTCAGCCAGGCCAAGACACAGGCGCGTGGTGCTCGCGGCCGGGGTGCTTACAACCCGCAGTTAGCGGCAAAAGAAGCTCAGGTCCGCCGCTTGCATGCCGACATGCAGCAACGCTTTCAATCACAGCTGGCGCGCTACAAAGCCAATCTGGGCACGCAAGCCAACCGCTCCACGCTGGCCAATGTGGATCGCGGTGTTAATGTCGCCCGCAGCGGCCGCTCAATGCACAGCAATACCGCCGAAATGGCATGCTTTGGGAGGGGCGTTTGAAATCATCCAACAGCAGTGGTCAGCCAAAAATTTTAGCTGGAGTTTCACTTGCACATGCTATTAAAGAAAAGATGGGGCAGGATTATCATGGCTTGCTGCCGCCTCATTTCGCTCTTGGTATGGTGGCATTATTTAAGCTGGCGCAACTGTATTCAGTGCTTTGTATCCTTTTAGGCTGTGTGTGGTTGCTGCTGAGCCAACAAAGCGTTCATCCGCCATTGCTGACTGCACTAGCCTTATCAGCAATCGTTGCAGCTGCGATTGCAGCTTTCCTCTTCAGTACTAAAGGGTTCAAAAAAATGGTGTGCTATCAGCAACGAGTGTTGCATATAAAGCAGGAGCTGTTGAAGAAGCGAACCAAGTCTGCTTAAGGAAAGGGTGCTCCCCGAAGCGTCCAGGACCTGATTAGAGCCAGTAACTTTAGGATTAGCTCAAAATTCTCGAGCTTATCCGTAGATGGAAATTGGTCATAAGAAAGATATCGCCTGCTTCGATTTCCGCAAGTGCATCAGATCGGTATACCAGTGCATTTTATCCAGTGTGGCAGCAATCGAATTGGTAAAGATCAATTGCGCTTTTCCCCCTCATAAAGCACAGTTAGTAGTACATTCGCACACAGGGTTATGTTGCCATGACAAAGCTCAGAGTAGATGAAGATAGCCGTCCGTTATCCGGCTTCGGGGCGGGAATAGCATCCTTCGTGAAGCAGGTTAACGAGACGCAGCGCCCGATAGTGCTAACTCAACATGGCCGTAAGGTTGCGGTGCTGATCGGCATAGATGAATACCAACGCATGCAAGAACGGTTAGAGCTGCTGGAAGCTATTTACGCTGCTGAAGCGCAAATAAAGAAGGGTGAGGGGGTGCCTCATGCCGAGGCGAAAGCAATGATTTTAAAACGGTGGCGTACATGAAGCAGGAATGGACCAACCCGCTGCGCGGCTTTCCGCGTTAAACTCGAGCGTTAGTAGATATGATAGAAACTCTATTTCAACTCGCGGTACTGGTTTCTTTGCCAACTTACTTTGGTGTAAGGCATTACTATGAGTATGAATCTTTTAATCGTACTTTGTGGGGGTTTTCGGAAAAGCTTGCCGCTTTATTCTTCATTATTTACATTGGCTTTTTTTTGCTAGTTGGTAAGGAGTACTTGTATTCTTTACGTGAATTTGGAACGGAAAACAGAAAATTTGGCACATTTTTTGTGTTTCCTTCTGTTGCATTTGCAATTGCAATGTTTCCAAGGATTGCGGCAGAGTTTTCTGATAATTATTCAGGGTTGGCTGCAACAGGAATGCAGAGGGCAATTGGCATTTTTGGTTGGATTTATTTATTTATCCTGTTGTTTGTTTTAGTTTTTTAGTGATTTTCTTCGTTAGCGCTTGTTAGCGCATCATGGTCTGTTTCGCCGCAGCAGTGAGCACAAATGGCTTCATCAAGCGTCTTCACTATCGAGTTCACTGATCAAGCTATTGAGATCATAATCGGCATCACCACTTTGTTCCCCTTCGAGCAGGAGTTGTCGCAGTGACTGCAGTTTGGCTTCCTGATTTTCGAGTAAGCGCAGTGCCGAGCGAATCACTTCACTGGCGGAGCCGTAACGCCCATTTTCAATCTGGCTTCTAATAAAGCTTTCGAAGTGATCGCCAAGCGTGATGCTGGTGTTTTTAGCCATGAATAGCCCCAAATACCAAAAAGTACCTAATTATGGTATCTGATGACTTTAAGCGCAAGGCGCATAACCACTAAAGTCTTGAAATGGATGGCTTACCTATCTAAGTGCTGCGGCAGTTTCTCGAGTATCTTTTCGCAGAGTTGATGGGTTAACAACGCAGCATGGTTGGCTGCTGAGTCCGTTTTACCCGTTTTCAGTAACTGGATAAACTGGTCCAGCATAGCAACAAAACCACGCTTATACAGCGTACTTTGCCAGTCATCAAAGCCCAATATCTGGCGTTGATTGTGGCAGCTGTATTCACCCTGCCTTAAATTATCGATTTGCCAGTGCTGATCCTGGCTAAAATACTCCAGCCGCTCAAAGCTGCTACCGGCCATTCTATTCATGGCCGCACTGAACAAGGCATCCTTGTAGTGCCACTGCAGCTGTACACTGCATAATGCTGTAGCAGTGCTGTGTTGAAACAACTGAAAGTCACACTGCTGTAGGCTCGATACCCCACTGACATGACGGACAAAATCCACCACGTGAATAAAGTCATCGTAGATAAAAGTACGGGCTGGGGCGCACTGGTTATGTCGGTGCTTTTGATAATGAACTTGCAGTGGTTTCGTCGCCAGTGCCGGCTGATACAACGGCGCATAGCGCCGGTTAAAACCAACAAAAAATGGCAGATTTTTCTGCTCGGCCAAATTAATCAGCTGTTCGCACTCCGGGAGCCTATCGCTGATCGGCTTATCCACAAAAACAGCGATACCCGCTTGCAGCAGTCGCGTTGCAATAGCGAAATGGCTGCTGGTGGCACTGTGGATCATGACCGCATCCGGTTTCGCTGCTATCAACTCAGCAAGATCTGAATACGTTTCCTCAATGCGGTATTGTTGCGCGAACTGAGCCAATACCTGAGCGTTACGGGTGCAGAGTAGCGGCACTATCTCTGCATGTCCGGTCACTAAAGGCAAATAGGCTTTTTGCGCTATATCCCCTAACCCAAGTAGTGCGATACGCATACGCTTCCCTTTCTCCAATTCGCGAACACCCGGCAGCGCTGCAATGATGGCAGCGCTGCCTTGTCACTAGGACTCTTTGACCACATCAATAAAGTACTTCACTTCGCCTTCTACCGTCTCCCGGACCAGACCATGCACATCGGTCTCAAAGCCCGGGAACTGGTCGTTAAAGGCGCGGGTAAACTGAAGGTACTTAAGAATGGTTTTATTAAAGCGCTCGCCTGGCACCATCAGCGGAATACCCGGCGGGTAAGGGGTGACCAGCATCGCGGTGACACGGCCTTCGATAGCATCAATAGACACCCGCTCAATTTCCCGGTGCGCCATCTTGGCCCAGGCATCCGCCGGAGTCATCGCCGTTTCAATATTCGACAGATACATCTCGGTGGTGACTTTGGCTACATCAAACTGCCGGTAAATATTATGAATTTGCTGACAGAGATCACGCAGGCCAACGCGCTCATACTGCGGGTTTTTCGCCACAAACTCTGGCATTACCCGCCACATCGGCAGGTTTTGATCGTAATCGTCTTTAAACTGCTGCAACTCGGTCACCATCGAGTTCCAGCGGCCCTTGGTAATGCCAATGGTAAACATAATAAAGAACGAATAGAGGCCGGTTTTCTCAATGATAATACCGTGCTCAGCCAGATACTTACTAACAATCGTGGCCGGTATGCCATGCTCGTCAAACTGGCCCTGCAGCGTCAGGCCCGGGGTAATAATGGTGGCTTTGATTGGGTCCAGCATATTAAAGCCAGAAACAATATCACCAAAGCCATGCCAGCTATCCGTGGCATGCAGCATCCAGTTATCACGTTCGCCAATGCCTTCTTCCGGCAAATGCTCCGGGCCCCAGACGGTAAACCACCAGTCATCATCACCAAACTCTGCATCCACCTTGCGCATGGCCCGTCTGAAATCAATCGCTTCGAGCAAGCTTTCTTCCACCAGTGCGGTGCCGCCTGGTGCTTCCATCATCGCCGCTGCCACATCACAGCTGGCAATAATGGCGTATTGCGGGCTGGTCGAGCTGTGCATTAAATAGGACTCGTTAAAACGGTGGGTATCGAGGCTGCGGTGCTGGGCATTTTGTACCAGAATTTGCGACGCCTGCGATAAGCCGGCCAGCAATTTATGGGTCGACTGGGTGGCGAAGACCAGGGTTTCTTCAGAGCGCGGCCGGTCTTTCCCAATGGCATGCATATTGTGGTAAAAGCCATGGAAGCTGGCATGCGGCAACCAGGCTTCATCAAAATGCAGCGTATCGATGGTGGAGCCCAGCTGCTGCTTAATTTCTTCCACATTGTACAAAATACCGTCATAGGTACTTTGGGTAATGGTTAAAATACGCGGTTTTTTGTTTTTGGCGTTGCGGGCAAAAGGGTTGGCTTCAATCTTTTTCGCGATGGACTCAGGCGAAAACTCGCTTTTCGGAATGGGACCAATAATGCCGTAATGGTTGCGGGTTGGCATTAAAAATACCGGGATGGCGCCGGTCATAATGATCGAGTGCAAAATAGATTTATGGCAGTTGCGATCCACCACCACGATGTCACCCGGTGCCACCACCGAGTGCCAGACCATTTTATTCGAGGTCGAGGTGCCGTTGGTGACAAAAAACAAATGATCGGCGTTGAAAATACGGGCAGCATTTTGCTCACTTTGCGCCACCGGCCCGGTGTGATCCAGCAGCTGGCCTAACTCATCGACCGAGTTGCAGACATCGGCCCGTAGCATGTTCTCGCCAAAGAACTGATGAAACATCTGGCCGACCGGGCTTTTCAAAAAGGCGACGCCGCCCGAGTGCCCCGGGCAATGCCAGGAGTAGGACGAGTCCTCGGCATAATCCATCAGCGCATTAAAAAACGGCGGTGCCAATGCATCCAGGTACTTTTTCGCTTCGCGGATAATATGGCGGGCGACAAACTCTGGCGTGTCTTCAAACATATGAATAAAGCCGTGCAGCTCGCGCAGAATATCGTTCGAAATATGCCGGCTGGTGCGGGTTTCGCCATATAAAAAAATCGGGATATCGGCATTGCGCTTGCGCACTTCTTGCACAAAGGCCCTAAGCTCGGTCAAAGCGGCACTGACTTCGGCATCGGTGCCGCTGCCAAACTCTTCATCGTCAATCGACAAAATAAAACAGGAGGCACGGCTGGCTTGCTGGGCAAAGGCCGTTAAATCCACGTAGCTGGTGTACCCCACCACTTCAAAACCGTGGCTGCCGATGGCCTCGGCTAAATCACGGATGCCTGAGCCAGAGATATTCTCGGAGCGAAAATCTTCATCGATAACAATAACTGGAAAACGGAATTTCATCGGTTCATCCTTCGTTGTAAGCGGTTGTTTGCCGGGCCTTTATCAAACGCTCCGGCTTGACGTTCTGCAAGACCGTTCCGTGTGTTTTTTGCTCGGGCTATAAGGGGCTTGCCTTTACTGCATTCTACCCGTATTGCTGTACCCATCTGCAACGATTTGCAAAAATAATTCATCCGATACGTCTGGTTGGCAAACGGCCATGGCAATGCTTAAGGAGTGTGATATTATCACTTTATTGCCCAGGTTATTTGTCATCATTGCGAGTCCGTTATGCCGGTTATCAGCCCCACAGCCCCGAAAATTTCTGCATTATTTCGTTACATAGAGCAACTGCAAGGCGATGCGCCCTGGGGCCATCTGCTGGATGCTGGTACCGGCGTCAATTCTCTGCAATGGATCAGCACGTTAAAAACTGAGCGCTGGACCGCCATTACTGCCTCCGAAGCCATGGCCCGGCAAAGTGCGCAACATTACCCGACCGCCATGCGGCCAGACGATCGGCTGGTGGTTGGCAACTGGATGGACGAACAGCTGCTGGCCGGTGAGCAGTTCGATACCATTTTATTGGATTACTTTATTGGCGCCATCGATGGCTTTGCGCCTTATTGGCAGGATCAGGTACTGCCACGTATTCGCCAGCACTTAAAACCAGGCGGGCGCTTGTACATCACCGCACTGGAGCCTTATGTGCCACTTTACCGCAACAACGAGGTCGATCAATTTGTCACCGAACTTGGCCGGCTGCGCGATGCCTGCCTGTTACTTGCGCAGGAGCGCCCTTACCGCGAATACCCAGCCGACTGGACCTTACGCCAGTTGGAGCGCAGCGGCTATCAGGTGCATAGCTGCAAGCATTTTGGCATCCGTTACGGCGAGCGTTTCTTGCTAAGCCAGCTGGGCATGTGCCGCCAGCGCGCCCAGCGTTTTGGCAACCAGGCGCTGACCGATGCCATGCTGCGCCACGCCGATGCGCTGCAACAGCGCGGTGAAGCCCTACTGGCAGAGCACGGCGTACTCGCCAGCGGCCATGATTATGTGATTGCTGCCAGTGTGCCGGGTTAGTTTGATGGTCAGCATTGAATGGATGACTGCCTGAATTACACCTGAGCATCCTAACCCCATATAGGTGAACTGACGCAATGAGAATGGCATTTAAAACTGGATTGGTTCTGTTCCTTACGCATTGCGTCTTATTGTATGCCACTATGGGGCGGGATTTAGGCGTTTGGTCGGAAATCCTGCTGGCGTCCATCTATCTTCCTCTGATGCTGCTGCAGCAACTTGGTGTACCTGTCCTCGGTGCGGCAGAATCCTGGGGCTGGCCTGCACCCACTTTGCTTGGTTATGTGCTTCTTGTGCTGTTCTGGTTGGGGAGCTGGATGCTGGTTGGGTATTTAATCACACGAGTCATGCTACAAATAAGATAATTACTGACAAACTTGTACTAATGAGCCCAGTCTTGTTCTACCTTCAGAGCCAGCTTATTTTTTCGACTAATAGCCAATAGGTTCTGGCCTGCAATGGCGTTATACTGAGTAAAATCCTCTGGTTAGCATAGGGATGGTGAGATGTCGCACCGGGCCCATTTATTTTCCTTGCGCATTTGCCATGCTCTGCGTGAAAGCCTGGCCGAGGGCTACAATCGGCGCAAGCTGATGAAAGATCTGCTGGCCGGTGTGACGGTGGGCATTATTGCCATCCCACTGGCGATGGCGCTGGCCATTGCCTCGGGGGTGCCGCCGCAGTATGGCCTGTACACCGCCATCATTGCTGGTTTTGTGATTGCGCTGACCGGTGGTTCGCGCTTTAGCATCTCGGGCCCAACCGCGGCCTTTGTGGTGATCCTCTATCCGATTGCTTTGAAGTATGGCCTCAGCGGCTTGTTGCTGGCCTCGGTGCTGGCCGGAGTGATGCTGGTGGCTATGGCATTGTTTCGGCTTGGCCGGTTGATTGAGTACATTCCTGAATCCGTCACCCTGGGTTTTACTTCCGGCATTGCCATCGTGATCGTCATTTTGCAGCTCAAAGACTTCTTTGGTTTGCCGCTCGAGGCCCTGCCAGAACATTTCGCCGATAAGATCTGGCTGCTGGTGCAGACCATGCCGCAAGCCGGCTGGGCCAGTGTGCTGGTGGCCAGCACCACCTTACTGGTGATGATTGGCTGGCGGCGCTTGAAAACGCCGGTTCCACCGCATTTACCGGCGCTGTTGGTGGGCACCTTGCTGGGCATGTTGTTGCTGCATTTTGGCGCTGATCTGGCGACAGTCTCTTCCCGTTTTAGTTATCTGACCAGCGATGGCAGCCTGGCCGCCGGTGTACCGCCGTACTTGCCTTACTTTGACTGGCCCTGGAACCGCCCCGGCCCGGATGGGGTGGCGCTTAGTTTTAGCTGGCAACTGGCGAAGGATTTGCTGGCGGCCGCTTTTGCCATTGCCATGCTGGGAGCCATTGAATCGCTGCTGTGCGCCGTGGTGCTGGACAATGCCAGTGGCCGGCGGCACAGTGCCAACAGTGAATTGCTTGGGCAGGGGCTTGGCAACATCATTACGCCATTCTTTGGCGGTATTACCGCAACGGCAGCGCTGGCTCGTTCTTCCGCCAATTTCAATGCCGGGGCACAGTCGCCCGTTGCCGGCATGGTGCACGCCCTGGTGGTGTTGCTGGCACTTTTGCTGCTCACCCCTTTATTGGCCTATATCCCGATGGCGGCGCTGGCAGCCTTGCTGGTGATGGTGGCCTGGGGCATGAGCGAAGCGCCGAAAGCAGTGCATTTGTTAAAAACCGCGCCACGCAGCGATGTGCTGGTGTTTATGGTGTGCCTGCTGCTGACGGTGATTCTGGATATGGTCATCGCCATTACCGCTGGCATTTTGCTGGCGACCTTGCTGTTTATGAAAGATATCGCTGCCATGACCAAAGTGACCGATATCTCCAAAAACCGCAAGCAGGTGGAACAGCCATTACCAGCAGGCTGGAAGGTACTGAAAATCAGTGGCCCGCTGTTTTTTGCCGCCGCCGATCGTATTTTTGCTGAAATTGGTTTACTGAGCGCGCAGCAGCGCGGCTTGCTGTTGTATATGGATGGGGTGCCGCTGCTGGATGCCGGCGGCCTGGCAGCCCTGGAAAAACTCAGAGCACAGTGCCGCAAACAGCAGGTCGAACTGCTAATCGCCGATCTGCAGTTCCAGCCTCTTAAAACCCTGGCTAAAGCGGGTGTGCAGCCTGAGCCAGGCATCCTTACCTTTTATCCGACCTTGCGTGAAGCGCTGGAGCAGTTGTATGCTCGACAGTCTAGCCCCCTGAATTGACAGCAGCATGCCAACACTTGTAACCATTGAGGTTTTTACCAACCCTGTTGAGGCCCATCTTGCCAAAGGGCGGCTGGAAGCTGAAGGGATCCCTGCCTGGATCGCGCATGAGCATCATATCTGGGCGAACTGGAGTCTGTCTCAGGCCCTCGGTGGGGTCAGAGTGCAGGTTCAGGCAGAGCAGGAAGTACAAGGCCGGACTATTTTGCAGCAGCATCTGGCTGGGGAGTATGAGGCCTCCTTGCAGCAGGAATTTCCGGATACAGAGCCGGAGGGATGCCCCCATTGCGGCGCGAAAGCCATCCAGCACAGCATACCACCAGCCATGCTGCTGTTGCTTATCTTAACGCTGGGGGTCGTCGGGGTTATTTTTCCGGTGCGTAAAGCCAGGCATCGTTGCCACGGTTGCGGCCATCGATGGAACCTCTAGCAACCAAGCTCTTTCTACCTCCAAAACTCCCCCTTGTGCTATGGTTATGGCTGCAAACGTATCAGGAAGTACCCAAACTCACCACAAGGAGGTTTTATGTTTTTTCCCGCGATGGCCTTACTACTAAGCACTTCTGCCATGTCAGCTGGTACCGGCACACTGTGGCTGGACGGTGAAGCCTTCCCGGTGGAAGTGACCAGTTGTGCTGAAGATCCGGAAACAGCTGGTGCACGGGGCACGCTGGCCGATGGGCAAAGCGTCACGCTGATGTTGCAACGCTGGCCGGGTATGCACGCATTGTCGGTCACTTACGACAACGCCCAGTGGGTGCATCGCGGCCCTGAAGACAGTGCAGAGGCCCCTGAACTCAAGCGCTGGGTGGACGATGGAATATTGAAAGCCTCCGGCACGGTCTCGGTGTTTCCGCCGATCCGGCAGGCCAGCATGACGGTGCGCTTTGAGGGGCGTTGCCCTGGCTAAGCGCTAGAGCGTATGCTGCTCCAGGGCAGCTTTCAGCGCCGGGCTGAGCGCTTTGGCTTTTTGCAGTTGGTAGTCAAAATGCACCAAAGCCGCTTTGCCTTCGGCGCAGCAGTGGCCGTGCTGCCAGGCTTGCTGGGTGACCTCAAAAGAGCTGTTACCAATCCGACTGATCCAGCTGCGCACTTCTACCTCACTGCCATAATGCAGCTGGGCTTTAAAATCCACTGCTATGCTGGCAACGATCAATGGCCAGCGCTTTAGATCCAGCTCTGGGGTGAAAATCTGAAAAATAGGCGTGCGGCAGGCTTCAAACCAGACCGCGACCACGGTATTGTTAATGTGACCTAACGCATCCGTTTCTGAAAAACGCGGTTGTATAACTTCTGTGAACATTGCAAGAGAGACCCATGACTGATTTTATTGAGGTGTACGATGATGCGCTAAGCCCGGCTTTTTGCCAACAGCTGATCGCTGATTTTGAGCAAAGCGCACACAAAGCTCCTGGCCGCACCGGTGGTGGGGTAGATCCCAGCAAAAAAATAAGTACTGATCTGTACTTAAACGAGCATGCCGCATACCAGCAGCACCTGCACACCATTATTGAAGCAACGTCCAACTATGCCGAGCAGTATTTTCGGAAGCATCACTTTGCTTTGATTGGCCCTATTGCATTGACCATCCGCCATCCACAAACCGGCCAGCCGGTGGCATTGACCCACGATAATTTTACCGAGTTCGGTAGTGATAAAGTGGCTGACTATATGCGGGCCTTGTTTCGGATTGGTGCGGTGCAAATGCAAAAGTACGACGCCGGCAAAGGCAACTACAATTACTGGCATTCCGAAGTATATCCGCAGCAGCCACACAACGAGGCTTTGCACCGGGCGCTGTTGTTTATGTTCTACCTGAACGATGTTGAGGACGGCGGTCAGACCGAGTTTTATTACCAGAACAAAGCCATCCAGCCTAAAACCGGTCGCATGGTGATAGCACCGGCCTACTTTACCCATACCCACAGAGGCTGTATTCCGGTATCCAACGATAAGTACATTCTAACCAGTTGGATTTTGTTTCAGCGTGCGGAGTATCTATACGGCAGTGCTGGCTAAGGGGCATGCAAAGAGACCGGTTCAGTCGCGAGGGCGCAGAGGAAGTGCGCCCTTATTAAGTAAAACAATATCACAATTCAATTGACAATCATTATCATTAGCGCTTAGGATCCTGCCCCAAACAGAACAACAAGAGCAGTGGTTACGCACACTGCTGATTGACGATTCATTCTTAAGTTAAGGGGTATCATCATGGCTGTAGGAAGAACATTTACACCCAATAAATTAGCGTTGGCACTGGCACTTGGTGCTATGCCACTGACTACTCTGGCTGGCGAAGTTGTTGGCGACGACGATGGCGCACAGCGCTCATCAGCTCCGCGCATTGAAGTGATCCGTGTGAAAGGCGATCAACTGAGTCATGCCCATATTGAAACCGGTACGGTGATTTTGATCAGTCGTGATCAGATTGATGCTATTCAGCCTTTGTCGACCGAAGACGTATTGCGCCGTGTCCCGGGTATCAATATCAAGGGCGAAGAAGAAACTTCCATTGTTGCCAACTTTGGTTTACGTGGTTTGTCGGCCAGCGAATCCAAATCACTGGTGCTGGAAGATGGCGTACCGGTAGCTCCGGGGCTTTTTATTGGCAATGATCGTTATTTCAACCCGCGTATTCAACGTATGGACGGTGCAGAGATCTTAAAAGGCTCGGCGTCGTTGCGTTATGGCCCATCCACCATTGGCGGTGTTGTCAACTACATCACCAAAACACCGGATAACGGTGTAGAGCTCTCTGGCCGTATTGGTTCTTTCAATATGCGTGAAGCCAGCATCGAAGCCGGTGGTAAAAATGCTTCGGGCGATGCGTATGCCGGTGTGGTCGCCACCCATGCCAAGAGCGATGGCTTTATGGACAAAGGCTACGAGATGAGCGATGTGATGGTAAAAGCCGGCACCGCCATTGGTGACAACCAGCGCATTGGTGTGAAATTCTCTTACCATGAAAACGATGCCAATATTTCTTACCGTGGTTTGCTGTTGAACGATTACCTGGCCGGTGAGCGTTACAATCCGGCACCGGACGACTGGTATCTGCAAGATCGCAAAGCTTTTGACGTAAACCACGAATGGACTATCAACGACACCACCACCCTGAAAACCCTGGTGTACTGGAGTGATGTCAGCCGCGATTACTGGCGTTACAATGTGGATACGGCTGCATCCAATGCTGCCGGGCGTTGGGTTTATACTGATGATTTAACCGGCAATAACCGTAGCTTCGAGCGTTTTGGTGTCGAGACCCGTCTGAGTCTTTCACATCAGTTGGGTGACCTGGCTGCTGACACTGAGTTTGGTTTACGGCTGATGCGCGAAGAGTCCAACGATATGCGTATTCGCGCTACCCGCGCATCGGATCGCACTGGTGTGAATGACCGCCATATTGTTGACTCGGCCGATAGCATCGCCGCCTATGTGCAAAGCCGTATTGAACTGACTGAACGCCTGGCGGTAACACCAGGGGTGCGGATTGAGTCGTATGAGCAAGAGCGGGAAATCCTGACTCAGAACAATGCTTCAGCCAAAACCAGCAACACGGAAGTATTGCCAGGTCTGGGAGCGACGTATGAGCTGACTCCTGCTGTGCAACTGTACGGTGGTGTATACCGTGCGTTTTCTCCGGCATCCAATGGCGTGGCCCTGGATGGCCTGACCGATCAGAAGCTGGATGGTGAGCGGGCTACCAACTATGAGATTGGTATCCGTGGCAGCGAAGGCGCGCTGAGTTTTGAAGTGGCTGCTTTCTATATGGACTTCAGCAATCAGGTGGTAACGGGCAACAGCGATCCAAACTTGTCTCAGTCCAATGCAGGTAAAACCGAGCACAGCGGTATGGAGTTGGCACTGGCTTATGATTTTGGTGCCGGTTTTAGCCTGGATACCAATGCCACCTGGATCCCAACCTCTAAGTTCAAGACCGGTGATCACAAAGACAATCGTTTGCCGTATGCCCCTAAGTTTATGGCCAATATTGGCTTGAACTACAGTGCAGATAACCTGAAAGCGGCGCTGACAGCACACCACCGTGGTGAGCAGTACGGTGATCCGAGCAATCAGGTTGAGTTGCCAACCGGTGCCGGTGGTGGCATCTGGGGTGGCTTGCTGCCTTCGTATACCGTGTTGGATCTGACTGCACAGTACAGTGTAAGCAATGAGTTTACCCTGTTTGGTGCTGTGAAAAACCTGACCGACAAGCAATACATCGCTGGTTTGCGTCAGGGTATCTATGTTGGCCCGGAGCGCTCTTTCGAGCTGGGCTTCCGTTACCGCTTCTAACCGCTCTGTACTAGCTGGTCACTGCCAGTCCATGGCAGTGACCAGGACCTACCTATCCCCCATATTTTCCCAGTCTTCGGGTTTTACTCCTTCCTGTTATTGCTCTGCTGCTGATGCTCGGCAACTAGCCCCTATGCTAGATGATAATTGTTTACATTTGCTATTGATCTTAATGGTGAGAATCATTATCATTTGCACCGCGCTATCGAGTGTCCCCAATCTGGCACCGTTATAACAACAGGAGAAACGAATGAAAACCTTCCGTCGCAGTGCTGTCGCTGCCCTTGTCGTGTCTGCTATACACCTACCAGCCTTGGCCGGAGTCAAGATGGATTTGCCGGAGTACGATGGCGAAGTCATCGTTGTCACCGCTGCAGGCTTTGAACAAAAGCTGATTGATGCACCTGCCAGCGTCACTGTGGTTACACGGGAGGAATTAGCGGCCAAGCCTTTTACCAGCCTGGCAGATGCGCTACGCGATATTGAAGGGATTGATGTTGGTAGTGGCCAGGATAAAAACGGCAATATCAGCATTACCATGCGGGGCTTGCCATCCGATTATACGCTGGTGTTGTTTAATGGGCGTCGTCAAAGCGACATTGGCAACATAGGCCCCAATAACTTTGGTAACAGCCAGTTTATGTACATGCCGCCACTGGCTGCGATAGAGCGCATTGAAGTAGTGCGTGGCCCTATGTCTACCTTATATGGTGCTGATGCCATTGGCGGGGTTATTAACATCATTACCCGGCGCCATATGGACAGCACGCATGGCAGTGTGACAGCCAGCTACAACTGGCAGCAAGACAGCCAGTATGGTGATGATAAAAAACTGGACTTATTTTTAAGCGGACCAGCCGGTTTAAATGGGTTGGTGTATCAACTGCGGGCTGGTATTTATGACCGGGATGATAGCGATCCAAGCTATCAGACGGCATTGCCCTTGCCGGATGGTAGCATCTGGTCGGAGCAAGGCAATTTCGGTGATCGCAAAATTGTGGCAGCAAAGAATTGGAATGCTGGTTTTTCATTGAACTATGCCTTGACCGAGCAACAGGATGTGGCGGTTGAATACGATATATCTAAGCAGCGTTACGACAACCGTCTGGGGCAAACCGGCACACTGGATTCGCCAGAAAGCCTGTGGCGGGCCAGTCGCGGCATTGTGATGCCCAGAGTCGGTTATACGCCATACCAGCGGGTAGAGCGGGAACAGTTTGTGCTTAGCCATCAGGGGCGCTTTGATTTTGGCAATTGGCAAAGCGCATTAACCAAGAGCCGCAGTGAGAACTTTGGCCGCTCTTTACCGCTGACGGTGCAGGAACGTTTGCAGGTGCAAGCCATTTGGGACCAGGCCATTGCTGATCAGGGCGTGACAGCTCCGGTGCTGACTGATGCCATTCGGTCGCAATTGGAAGATGAGTTTTTACCACGGCCGCTACGTACTCTCAAAATTGATAATCTGATCATCGATACCAAGCTGGAATCGCAGTGGCAGAACCATTTCTTTGTGGTGGGTGCGCAATACTTTAATGCCGATATGGAAGACGGTGTTTTTGGCATGTATGGTGATGGCTACCGCGCAGGTACCGAAGCCAAACACCGTCAATGGGCTATTTTTGCTGAAGACAGCATGGATCTGACCACTGATTTAACGGCAACTCTGGGTGCCCGCTACGACCATCATAATATTTTTGGTAGCCAGGTCAGCCCGCGTGCTTACCTGAACTGGCGTGGTTTAAGCAACTGGACGCTGAAAGGCGGCATCAGTACCGGCTACAAAACACCGCGTCCAGAGCAATTGTTCTCCGGTATTACCGGCTTTGGTGGTCAGGGTACCAGTCCTTTTGTCGGCACGCCTGATCTGCAGCCGGAAACCAGTATCAACTACGAAGTCGCGGCCTATTACACCGGCAGCGATCGCTTCAGCGGCAACATCACGCTGTTTTACAATGATTTTAAAGACAAAATTATTACTCAGGATAGCTTGCCCAATTGTGAGGTGGCGGCGGCTGGTGAAAGCTGTGTCGATGTGGGGGCTGGATGGGCTGATTTAGGCTACGTTAGTTTTAGCCAGGCAGCCAATGTCGATAAATCCGAGACCCGTGGGGTTGAACTGGCAGGTAAGGTGAAACTGAGCGACAACTGGTCCATGACAGCGAACTACACCTTTACCGACAGTGAAGTTAAAAGTGGCAACAATCAGGGCTTACCTCTGGTTAGCACGCCACGGCATATGATCAATGCCAATCTGAGCTGGCAACTGACTGAGCCATTCTCTTTATCGCTGATCTCAGAAATTCGCAGTAAGCGCTTCCGTGGTACTCAGATTGATCAAGGCCCGGATGGCCCTGAAACCAATAAACTCTACTATAAATCGTACCAGTTGTTCCATCTATCAGCCATGTATCGGGTATCGGATGCCTGGGTGGTCAGTGCTCGCATCAACAACCTGCTGGATGATGATTTATCCAGTCGTACTTGTCGACTGACCGAAGCGCAGGATGCTTACAGCTGTACATCGGATTACAACACCTCGATGAAAGCACGTAGCTTCTGGCTGTCTGCGACCTACAACTTCTAAGGTGGCGGATGAAGCCTAGTCCGTTCAATCTGCAGCGCCTGATGCGGGCGCTGCATACCTACAGCGCGATGTGGGTGCTGTTGTTGTTGCTGTTTTTTTCTATCACCGGCATCACCCTTAATCACCCGAACTGGCAGAGTCAGTGGGGCAGTTATCAGCGCCTGGAATTGCTGCCTGTACCGGCTGAGTTGCAGCGTGATGCGATGCCCGAGGCACCGGATCAGCAACACTGGTATGCGCAGGAAGTGCAGCAGTGGCTGCAGCAACAGCATGGTGTGCGGGCTACTGAGTGGCGCTATCAGTTTGATAATGATGATGAACTGCTGGAGCTGGAGTTTAAGCGCCCTGCTGGTTATGTCACGGCGCTGCTGGACTTTGACGCGGCTGAGCTGGAATTGGAGCAGGTGTTTGCCGGTTATCTGGCGCTGGCCAATGATTTGCACAAAGGACGTGATGCCGGTGGTCTTTGGGCCTGGTTGATTGATATCACGGCTATCAGCTGCCTGGTGTTTGCGCTGACTGGTTTTTATTTGCTGCTGAAATCGCAATCGATGCGAGCCATCGGCAATACCTTGGCATTGCTGGGTGGCATGGCCGCCATTCTGATTTACCTGATGTCTTTGCACATCTGAATTTGCAATTTAATGAAGGGAGTTTGTATGCGATCACTGTTGTTTACTGCTGCGTTATTGCTTGGCCTCGGCTTGATTGCTCCGGCCAGTAAAGCGCAGGAACTTACTATCTCACTGGAATTGCCGGTGATAGAAACCGCTCAATACTATCGACCTTATGTGGCTGTCTGGGTGGAGGATGAAGCGCAGCAACCGGTACGTCTGATTGCGCTTTGGCGTAAAGAGCCAGACTGGCTGAAGGATATTCGTCGCTTCTGGCGCAAAATTGGCCGCAGTGAGACTGAACTGGTCGATGCCCGTACCGGTGCTACCCGCACCCCAGGCCGTTACCAACTGAGTTGGGATGGACTGGATGATGCCGGCCAGCCATTGCCAGCCGGTGAATACACTGTTTTTGTTGAAGCCTCGCGTGAGCAAGGTGGACGCAGTTTGCAACGTCAGAGCTTTCAATGGGGCGGCGCGGCTCAGCACTATACCCAGGAAGCGATGCCGGAGCTGGGCGAACTGAAAATTACTCTAAACTAAAAGGACCATCACGCATGAAAAAAATGATTTTAGCAACCCTGTTAACGCTGTGCAGTGCCAGTGCTGCAGCCCATACCTTGTGGGTGTTACCCAGTCACTTTGTGCTGTCATCGGAGGACAGCTGGATTTCGGTGGATGTATCAGCAGCCAATATGACTTTTGTGGCAGACAAAGGGGTGAGCCCGGCCAATCTGTCGATTGTTTTTCCGGATGGTCAGCGCCAGGCTTTTGCTCAGAGTTACCAGGGCAAGCGTAAGTCGCAAGCAGATCACCAGTTGACCATGGATGGTACCTACCGCATTGAATTGGGTGGGCCGGCACGTTACTTCACCTTTTTCCAGGAAGATGGTCAGCGCCGTCGTATTATGGCCAATAAACAAGAGCGGGCAGCTCAGTTACCAGCCAATGCCACCAATGTTGTTACCACCCGTAGCCGTGGCCGGGCACTGAGCTATGTGAGTGTCAATGCCCCCAATCAGACGGCACTGGCACTCAGTAATGATGGGCTGGAGTTAAAGCTGTTGACTCATCCGGCCGATGTGGTGGCGACCGAGCCGGTGCGCTGGCAGTTTGTGCTGGATGGCAAGCCGGTGGCTGATGTGCAGGTAGAATTGTCGCGCGAAGGCGAGTTGTACCGGGACGATGCCGGCCGTGAGGTGCTAAGCTCAGATGCCAATGGTTATCTGACCTTTACCCCGCAGGTGCCAGGCCGTTATGTGATTGAAGCCAGCGTGCAACTGGACAGCAGCAATGCGCTGGCAGATCAGGTGCGCGAAAGTTTGACCCTGACGTTTGAAGCCGCCTTGCCTTAATCGTTTAGCGATAGGGTAAGATCATCTTCAGATGAGGAATATCGTCTTCCAGGTAGGGTTCACTGGCTGCCTGGAAGCCGTGTTGTTCATAAAACTGCTGCAGATAACACTGGGCAGAAATATGAATATCCATACGTGGCCAGTGTTCTTTGGCCACGGCGATGGTTTTCTCCACCAACACCTGGCCCAGCCCTAAACGCCTGGCCGTTTGCGAGACGCAGACCCGGCCCACGCCAGGGTAATGATCAAAGGCCACTCCAGGCGCCAGTACCCGCGAATAGGCAATCACTTTGTCGCCTTTTTTCAGCAACACATGCCGGGTTTGCGGATGCAGGTCCCGATCATCCAGTTCCGGGTAAGGACAGTTTTGTTCTACCACAAAGACATCGACACGCAGTTGCAACAGGGCATACAGCGTATAGGTATCCAGTTGCTCAAAAGTCAGCACCTGCCATTGCATGCAGTTTGGCTCCTTGCAGATTATTCATACCGTTTTACTATACCAGAACTGGCAAAGTGGGTGTGAGCAAAAGGCTGCTTTGTGCTTCGCTCAGCGCCAAAGCTCCGACAAGGGAGTGTCCGGGCTAAAGCGATCAGCAATTTGGGCTTGCAGTAACTCGGCACAGGCCAGCGCATCGGTTAGCGCATGGTGCGGCCGGTAATCTGGCAAACCATAGCGGCGGCGACTATCTGCCAGCCGAATGGAGACCGGTTGGCGGCCCAGCAATTTATCCAGCAGGCTGGGTGGTCTGGCCCGATGCAGCCGTGCTTCCAGCTCCATGGTATCGATCACTGGGAAATCAATGCCTTCACCAAGCCTGTCCCGCAAGGTTGCGGCTAAGAAAGGGCGTTCAATGCCACGAAAATGCACCACCACTACCTTGCCGGCCATTTGCTGCAGCAGTTCGGGTAAGATCTCGGTGATATCCGGCGCGCTTTCGATGGCGCTATGGGTAATGCCATGCACCACCACCGATTGTTCAGTTAAAGCAAACTTGGGTTTGAGCAACCAGTGCCGGGCCTGACTGCTGTGGATCCGGCCAAGGCTCATCGGCACTGTTCCTATGCTTAAAATGCCATCGCGTTTGGCATCAAAACCGGTGGTTTCAAAGTCCATAGCCAGCAGTGGTACCTCAGACAGGATGCTATCGGCAGCAGGAATTCCTGCCTGGTAATACTG
This sequence comes from Alkalimonas sp. NCh-2, assembly GCF_039631345.1. Taxonomy (NCBI): domain Bacteria; kingdom Pseudomonadati; phylum Pseudomonadota; class Gammaproteobacteria; genus Alkalimonas; species Alkalimonas sp. NCh-2. Next base: position 984,991 of record NZ_JBDIUV010000001.1, on the reverse strand, counting down.
CTGCAGTGCCCAATGCCTGCTTTGCTTAGCCCGATTGGCAAAGTGTTGCGGCCAGTCAGCCACGGCCGGATCACCAGGCAGGCGGCGTTGCTTCTGTTTGGCTGGCCCCAGATACAGCATATCAGCTCCGGTTGCCCTGATAGCGAAACTTCAGGTACTTCTGGGCGTTACTGAGCACCTGAAAGGCTTCTTTTAAGTTACGGCGCTCAAAATCAGACAGCTGCTCCGGTGCCAGTTGATTATCCGGCTCGTCACCGGCTTCCAGCGCCAGTGCCTGATGGCGAATACGGGCCATGGCTATCACCTCCAGCGCATCGCGCAAATCCTCGCCGCGCCCTGGTGGCAGTACGCCGGCTTTGATGATGGCTCTGAGCCGGGCGAACGAGTTATTCTCGCTGCAACCAATCGCCAGCGCATGCACCCGAATAAGATCTGCCATCGGCGCGGTACCCCGACGTTTGATATTCAGCGAGTTGTTCTGCCTGCCATCTTTTTCCATCACGAAATCTTTGAAAAAACCCAATGGTGGTGTGCGCTGCAGTGCATTACGTACCATGGATGCGAGAAAAAGAGGGTGCTTGGGTGCCTGTTGCCAAATACTGCGGTTTAATTGCTCCGCCCATTCCAGCCTGCCCCAGACGCCAGCCAGATCAAAGAAAATAGAACTATGCAGTAAGCGCTCAGCACTGGGAGCTGTGATCCAATCCCGAAAATATTGCTGCCAAACGTGCAGGGGCTGCCGCCACCTGGGATTGGTGGCCATGATGTCACCGGTGCAATAGGTGTAGCCACAGGCGTCCAGGCCATCGCAGACAAATTGGGCCAGTTCTTGGAAATAGGCATCGTGTTGTTCCGGCACAAAATCGTTGTGCAGAATAAGCGCATTGTCCTGATCGGTGACAATCAATTGCTCTTCCCGTGCCATCGAGCCTAATGCTAAAAAGCAATAGGGCACAGGCGGCGGGCCTAACTGTGCTTCAGCCAGTTCCAGCAAGCGTTGTTTAAAACTGCGGCCAATCACTGCCATAGCGCTGCCTATCATATGAGAGTTGGCATCTTCGTTCACCATACGCACAAAGCAGGCACGTACATCCGGCACCAGAGCCGCCAGCTCGCTGACCGATTGCTGACGGAAAATACTGCTGACTACAAAAAGGCTGTTTTTCGACTCGTAACGAATAATATCGGCTATGGCAATCACCCCAAGCGGCTGACCTTGCTTTAATACCGGCAGGTGATGCACATTGTGGCGCAGCATCAGCAGCATGGCCTCGAACACAAATTGATGATGCGAAATGCTAATCAGCTCGGTGGTCATGATGTCGCGTACCGGGGTTTCGAACGGCAGCCCTGGTGCAACCAGGCGGTTGCGCAGGTCGCGGTCGGTCAGAATTCCTGCCATCTGTTGCTCTGCCATCACCAGCAAGGATGAAACGCCGGCTTCTTGCATTGCCATGGCGGCGTCACGGGCACTGCTGTCGATGTCCAGCAGCACCGGAGCTCTGCTGATCAGGGTGCTGACTTTCGAGGTCATCAGCTCATTGGCATCTGCCCGGCGATTGGGGGTGTTTTTACGGCGTTCCTCATCGCTGATCTCAACATAATCGGCAAAAAAATCACTTTGCTCACACAGTTGATCAAACTGCTCGGCCGGGATCAGATACAACAAGGTGTCTTCCAGCGCTGTCGCAGGGAAACGGACTTTGCGGTTTCTTAGCAAGCCCTGCTCGGCAAAAATGCCACCTTCACTGAGGCGGTTGTACAGCTCACCGGTACGACGAAAGGTTTCTACGGCGCCACTGCGAATCACATAGAGTGCATCCAGTGGTTGATCGAAGCGAAGAATGGGCGTGCCAGCCTTGAAATAGCAGATATCGATGTTGCTGGCGACTTGCTGCTGCAAGTCATCCGGTAATTCTTGAAAAGGTGAGTGCCGTTTCAGAAACTCCAGAATTTCAATTTGTTCAATCTGCATAGTAAAAGCTGCCTGGCTATGGAGTGTGTCGGGGCGTATTGCGACGCCCCTTCCGGATACGGCTGCCATGTACCTCTGATGACTCAGGCTTTTCCCGGCCGTGGTTCAGACATTAATCCTTTCACCACTGCGATACAAGCCACCAGTAATACTATGGTAAAGGGAAAACCTGTGGATACGGCCATGGCCTCAAGAGCTTTTAAGCCACCTCCCACCAGCAATGCAATGGCAACCAGGCCTTCAAAGGTACACCAGAAAACCCGTTGTGGTGTGGGGGCATTCACCTTGCCGCCGGCGGCAATGGTGTCGATTACCAGGGAGCCGGAATCAGACGAAGTAATGAAAAACACCACCACCAGAATAATGGCAATAAAGGATGTGACTTGGGCCCAGGGCATAAAGTCCAGCATGTTGAACAGCTGCAAGGGCAACTCCGCCGAAGCGGCAGCCTCGTAGCCATGATCGACCACCTGACGAATGGCAGTCCCACCAAACACCGACATCCAGAGTACACAGGCCAGTGATGGGATCAGCAAGGCTGAAATAAGAAATTCACGCACGGTACGACCACGCGAGACGCGTGCGATAAACATCCCGACAAATGGAGACCAGGATATCCACCAGGCCCAGTAGAAGGCAGTCCAGCCTTGTGCAAAATTGGCATCTTCGCGGCCAATCGGATTGGCCAGTGCCGGCAAATGGTGCAGGTAAGCGGTGAGGTTTGCCACAAAACCAGTCAGAATCGCTACTGTAGGCCCGACAATGATGACAAAAAGCATCAGCAGTGCTGCCAGCGTCATATTGATTTCCGACAGGCGTTTTACCCCGGCTTCCAGGCCCGCCAGCACTGAAACCAGAGCGATTAAAGTAATACCAATCACCAGCAGCACCTGCATGGCGGTGTCCTGCGGCAAACCAAACAGGTAATTCAAACCGGCACTGGCCTGGGCGGCGCCCAGACCCAGCGAAGTGGCCAGGCCAAATAAGGTGGCGAATACGGCGAGAATATCAATGATATGACCAGGCCAGCCCCAGACCCGCTCACCAAGCAATGGGTAAAAAACCGAGCGTACGGTTAACGGTAATCCCTTATTGAACGAAAATAATGCCAGCCCAAGCGCCAGTACCGCATAAATGGCCCACGGATGCAGCGCCCAATGGTAGATGGTGGCGGCCATACCCAGCCGTTCAGCTGCGGAAGCATCGCCACCCGCTCCGCCTAAAGGCGCCGAGTCGGCACGGACCCCCTCTTCAAAACTGGTACCGGCATAGGCATTGCTGAAGTGGGTGAGGGGCTCAGAAACACCATAAAACATCAGGCCTATGCCCATTCCGGCAGCAAATAGCATCGAAAACCAGCCCAGGTAGCCAAAATCCGGCGTAGCCTCGGTGCCGCCAAGTCGGACCTTGCCGAGGGGGGATACGATCAGAACCAGGCACAGCACTACAAAAATATTGGCCGCGGAGATAAAAAACCAAGCAAGATTCGAGGTAAGCCAGCCGCGTAAGCTGGCAAATACAGGTTCTGCCTGGCTATGGAAGCTGATGGTCAGGATCACAAAAGCGATCACGCTCAGACCAGAGATTAAAAATACCCGGTTGTGAATATCCAGGCCAAAGGGGCCCACTTGTACCACGATATTGTCCTGACCTATCTGGTAGTCGGTATCGATTGGATTGACCTTGCCATCCGGCTTCAGAGGGTCATTTGGATCTGCCATCAGTGCTTCTCCTGGTTGTCGTTGTTTGTTGCAGCGTCAAAGAGCAAAGGCCTGAGACAGGCCTTCGTTGGGCAGGCTAGAAATAATAGCCAATATTGATGTTAAAGCGTCGTTCGGTATCGTTGCTGTCACCGGAAGCGGAGCCACCGACGAAGGGTTGGTTGCGGGCATGCACTAAATCGAAGTAGCTAAAAAAGCCGCCGGCGGCAACGGAGAAACCAGTGACATTCATCCAGGTGTCGGCGGTGTTGTCGGATTTGTCGTATACCAGGCCATAGTTGTTGTAGAACTGCATCCCGGTCACCGGCCCCCATTGCACCGGCAGGCTGTAGGCCAGATTGACGGTGCTGGTTGTGGCCTTGGCGGCAATGCTGTCAAAAAAAGCATAACTACCTACCGCCATACGATCCATACCATCGACATTGTAGCGATACTCACCATGTTGCAACTGCAGATTCCAGCGATCAAAGTGGCTGTTTAGATGCAGCGCCCAGGCGTTGTAATTGCCAGCCCGGCTCACGCCATCGTGCAGGCCACCATGCAGGGCCGAGATACCGACTTCGGTGGTGACCCCTTCACGGTGTTCAAAATGATAGGCAAAACGGCCGGATAGGGTGTTGTATTCCCCCAATGGCTGGGCCGGGTCATCATAAATGCCATCGCCGGGCAAACGAAAACCAACCACATCGTACGAATAGCGATCGGCCCGGCTGCTGACATAGCCATCGACCCCACCCAGTTCATCATTTTTGAAAAAAGCCAGATCCAGCTGCCAGTTGTCTTTGACGCGGCGCTTGAACAGGATGCCTAAATCGTGGTCGTCTTCCAGGCCAAGGTAGTAGTTGGTGCTGAAAAAGTAATTGTGGGAGTTGTAGGGCCAGTTGCCGAAAGGTACCTGGGTAATGCCGGCCTGTACCTGCCAGTCTTCGTTCAGCTGATAGCCAACATAGGCGTATTTTACCGCCGTCATGTAATCGAAAAAGCGGATTTCGGCATTCAGCAACACATCACCAATACTGCCGTTTAAATTCAAACGGAAAATATCAAAAGCAAAATCACCACCACGGTTTTTATTGCCATCGCTATACGAGGTATGGCTGTAGTTGGTGCGGATAGCGCCGCCCAGCGAAATACCATCACTGCTGGCTTTAGCCGGCTCCAGGTTTTTCAGGGTAGAGGCCACTGCCGTACTGCTTTGCTCCACGCTCTCAATGCTCTGCTGCTGGGCTGCCAGTTGTTGTTCCTGCTGCTCAATTTTTTGCTCGAGCAGTTGCAGTTGTTGCTTTAACAGTTCCAGCTGCTGGCGCAGCTCATCCACATCGGAGGCGTGCAGGGTGAAGGGGCTAAAAACCAGGGCGAGACAAAGCGCCAGGCGACTTTTACAGTGCATGGGGTTTACCTGTTTGATATAAATAAAGATTTGTAAGGAAGATCATAGCTTAAATCTGGCAGGAACCCAAATTTACGGCATACTTAATCCATCTCTTAATTAACTTTGTAAGGTCGGCAAAGTATGGCCATGTTTGCATTTAAAACCATGCGCAATCAGATTTCTGTTATCGCAGGCAGTTGCTTAATTGTCGTGGTTGCAGCCAGTATCGGGCTCGGTGTTGTACTGTCGCATCAATTGTTCCAGTTCAACCGGGCCAGCAGTACCGCCTTGTTTCAGCAAGAGGTAGAACGATCACTAACTAATCAGTTGCAAGTGCGGGCGGATGAAATTGAGCACCTGATTGTGCAATCACTGGGGGTAGCCAAGGGGCTGGCGGATAGCATGCAGTCACTGATGGACTCCGGTGCTATAGAGCAACTAAGCAGAGAGCACATCAGTGAACTGGTGCATACGGCCATGCGCAATAATGCTCAAGCTCTGGGGGCCTATATTGTCTGGGAGCCGAATGCGGTAGATGGGCGTGATGCTGAATTCCGTGGGGAAGGGCGTCACTCCACCGATGAGGGACAGTTTGGCCCATACTGGACCCGCGACCAGCGTAACCGACTGGATCTAAGGCCAGTGACCACCACGGATCTGTACAGCGAAACCCGGGATGCCCAGGGCATGCGCCTGAACGAATGGTACCTGTGTTCCAGAGATCGCCGCAATTCCTGTGTGATTGATCCTGCAGTGTGGGATGTGCAGGGCGTGCCTACCCTGATGAGCTCCATTGTGCATCCGGTGTTAAGCAACAACCGCTTTGTGGGGATGGCCGGTGTCGATATCTCTATGGCGTTTTTACGGCAGTTGTTGGCGGAGTTGGATACGGAGTTGTACCAAAGTGCTGGCGATTTACGCATTGTGTCTTACCGTGGTTTTTTGGTGGGCAGTACCCAAAGCCAACAAGGGGTGGGGGAGCCTCTGGCGGCCGCGGAGTGGCAGCAGTTGCAGCCCTTGGTGCGTTCTGGCAATGCCAGCTTCCGACAACAGGGAGACGACTTTGTGGTGACAGTACCCATTGCGCTCAGTGCTTTTGAAACGCCCTGGTTATTGGAGTACAAAGTGCCTATGGCGGTTGCTTTGGCAGAGATGGTGCAACTGAGCGATACCTTAAGCAGTCGTTTTAACCAGAGTTTATTCTGGCAAGTGTTGCTGGGAGTTGTCGTGGCACTGGCGGGGGCTGCCTTACTCTTTGTCGTAGCTGGCCGTCTGGCGAAACCCTTGCAGCAATTAACATTGATGGTGGATAACCTGGCTCAGTCGGATGGTGATTTAACCCAGCGTATCGGTTTAAAACGGCAGGATGAAATAGGCCAGCTTGCTGTTGCATTGGATCTGTTTCTGGATAAAACCCATCAGATAGTACGGGATACGGCCCTGCTGGTACAGAGCCTACAACAGTCATCAGCTGCAAGTGCTGATATTTCACAGCGTACACATCAGGAAGTGGCCCAGCAGCAACGCTCGATCGAGCAGGTGGCTACGGCTGTGACTGAAATGTCGAGTACCGCCTCGGAAGTGGCATCGCAGGCATCTTTAACGGCTGAATCCGCCCAGGAGGCAGCGGGCTCTGTGCAGCAAGGCGATCAGGCGGTGGTCACTACGGCTCAGGTTATTAGTGAGCTGGCCGACAGCATGCAGCAGGCCGGTAGCATGATGAGCGAACTGGAGCAGGCCAGCAGCAGCATTAACAGCATTGTGGAGGTGATACGCAATATTTCTGAGCAAACCAATTTGTTGGCACTCAATGCTGCTATTGAAGCAGCCCGGGCAGGGGAACAGGGCCGGGGTTTTGCGGTGGTCGCCGATGAAGTCCGTAGTTTGGCATCCCGAACTCAGGATTCTACCGGAGAAATCCAACAGTTGATCACCGAGCTGACCGGCAAAACTCAGGCGGTAGTGCATGCGATGCAGCAAAATCAGCACATGACCGGGCAAACCCAGCAGCAAGCTAAAGCGGCACAACAAAAACTGGAATTGGCGATAGAGGCCACGCACCGGATTAGTGATGCCGCCACCCAAATAGCCAGTGCGGCTGAAGAGCAAAGCGTGGTGAGTGAAGATATCAGCAAGAATGTGGTTGAAATCAGCACAGCGGTCGCAAGCTTAAGCCAGGCCGCAACCGATGCGGCCGAGCAAAGTCAGTTGATTGCAGCTATTGCGCGGGATATTGATGCGCAGGTTAGCCGCTTTAAATATTGATCAGGTCGCCATCCCGAAGCAGTCTTCTGGCTGGCGACTAGTAAATACCGGAGGAGAGATAGCGATCGCCACGATCGCAGATAATGGCGACTATCACTGCATTATCGAGCTGTTCTGCCAATTGCAAGGCAGCATGAACCGCACCACCTGAGCTTACGCCGGCAAAAATACCTTCCTCCCGGGCCAGCCGGCGCATAGCGGTCAGCGCATCCTGCTGGTCGATATCGATCACCCGATCGACCCGGCTTTTATCGAAGATCCCCGGTAAATAGGCTTCTGGCCAGCGGCGGATACCTGGGATTTGGCTGCCTTCTGAGGGCTGCAAGCCAACAATTTCAATTGCCGGGTTTTGTTCTTTTAGGTAGCGTGACACGCCCATAATGGTGCCGGTTGTGCCCATGCTGGACACGAAGTGCGTAATTTTGCCTTGGCTTTGCTGCCAGATTTCAGGGCCGGTACCGGCGTAATGGGCTGCCGGGTTATCCAGATTGTTGAACTGATCCAGCACGATGCCTTTGCCTTCGGCTTGCATGCTAAGCGCCAGATCACGCGCCCCTTCCATGCCTTGTTCTTTGCTCACTTCAATCAGCTCGGCACCATAGGCGCGCATCCCGGATTTGCGCTCTTCGGTAGCATTGGCCGGCATAATCAGTGTCATGCGGTAGCCTTTAATGGCCGCTGCCATAGCCAGAGCAATGCCAGTATTGCCGCTGGTGGCCTCGATAATGCAATCACCAGGCTTGATGCGGCCACTGGCTTCTGCCTGCAAAATCATATTCAACGCCGGTCGGTCTTTCACTGAGCCTGCGGGGTTATTGCCTTCCAGCTTCAGCAGCACAGTGCTGCTGGTATGGCTGGCCAGACGCTGCAGCCGTACCAAAGGGGTCTGGCCGACATAAGATTCGATGGTAGGGAACATGCTGATCACCTGTTGGTCAATTTGCTTCAGTATACCCAAGTTCACCAGCTGCTGTCAGGCGCTGCAGATTGTCGCAAATAATGGCGGCGGCAATGCCAACATTTAACGACTCCGCATCGCCAAAAGCCGGGATGGTAATTTTACGGCTGATGCATTGGCCCACTTCCTTGCTGATGCCATTGGCTTCATTGCCCAGCACAATAAAGCCACCCGGCTTAGTCAGGCTAAGCTGATGAATGTTTTCACCTCCCAAATAGGCGCCATACACCGGTAGATGGCTGTTGGCCAATACCTCGGGCAGCGCCAGATAATGCAGTTGTACCCGTAAAAAGGAGCCTTTGGCTGCTGCCACAACTTTGGGATTGTAGCAATCCGCGGTATTGGCTGAGCAGAGAATGTGCTGAATGCCATACCAGTCCGCAATCCGGATAATGGTACCCAGGTTGCCCGGATCATTGATGTTATCCAGCACCAGGGTCCATTGTTCCGGTGTGGCCTGAAACGAGGGCCATTGTGGCATGCTGACAAGCGCCAAGGCTGCATCATTGCTGGTGAAAGTGCCCACCTTTACTAAATCCTCACTACTGCAAGTGTGGACCTGAAGTGCTGTCTGAATGGCTTCCGGGTGCTGCTGCAAAAAGCCTTCAGTGGCAAACAAAGCGGGCACCCGCCAGCCGGAAGCCAGCACTTCCAGTACGGCTTTTTCGCCTTCGACGATAAACTGCTGCTCCGCCTTACGGTATTTTTTCAGGTGCAGGGACTTTATCTGCTTGACCCATTTATGGCTGATCATGGTCGCATCGTATTTAAGGTTTCTTGCCACGTATTTTAACCAGACTTTGCTACTCTGTCCGATTAAATTCGCTGCTCCCCCCTTGCTTGTCGATGATCTCGTCTCCAAATAGTAGATAAGGGAAACATTTCAGCGCCAGGATGGTCCATGAAAAGAGTTTCCCACTTTCAAGTGATTATCAAAGGAGTTGTCTATGCAGATCCAAATCAACAGTGATCGCAATATCCAGGCCGATGAGCGTTTGGCTGAGTTTGTCCGTGATACGTTAAAAAGTAAGTTAGAGCGCTTTTCTGATCACATTACCCGGATTGAAGTGCACTTAAGCGATGAAAACAGCACTGCAAAGCAGGATGGCAATGACAAGCGCTGTTTGCTGGAAGCCCGCCTGCAGGGGATGGACCCTATGGCAGTGACCGAGCATGCTGCAGTAGTTGGTCAGGCGGTCACCGGTGCTGCTGACAAGCTGCAGCGCAAGTTAAGTTCGGTGATTGGTAAGCTGCGTGATAAGCAAAGCCGCTCGGTCAGCCCTGATTTTTCTGAGCCAGAGCCAGCAGAGCCTGAGCAGGGCTAAACCCCAGTAAGACCTTCACACACGGAAACGGCGCCATAGGCGCCGTTGTTCGTTATTCGCGGTGAAACACTTTGTTGCCAGCCAGCCAGGTTTGCAGCACTTCCAACTGCCACAGCTGCTCTGGCTCCATGGCAAAAGGATCCTGCTCCAGTACAATAAAATCTGCCCACATACCAGGAGTCAGCGAGCCCAAACGCTCCTCCTGAAAGGCACCGTAGGCGGCATCGCGGGTAAAGCTGCGCAGGGCTTCGGTTAACGTAAGCCGTTGCTCGGGCAGCCAGCCCCCGACCGGCTGGTTGTGCTGGTCCTGCCGGGTGACGGATGCGTGCAAGCCATAAAAGGGGTTGGCCAGCTCGACCGGAAAGTCTGAGCCACCCACAATGGGGCTGCCCTGATCGACAAAAGTACGCCAGGCATAAGCACCGCGCAGCCGTGCTACGCCCAGTCGATCACCGGCCATATTCATATCCGAGGTGGCATGCACCGCCTGCATCGACGGCAACACATGCAAGGTTTTAAAGCGCGGAATATCTTGCGGCGAGACGATTTGAGCATGCTCCATCCGGTGACGACCTTGCGCTAATTGCTCCTTGGTTGCTATCTGCTCAAATCTATCCAATACCATACGGTTGGCCCTATCGCCAATGGCATGCACATTGGCCTGAAAGCCTGCCTTGATGGTAGCCTGCATCTGGGCAGTCAGCCGGTCCGGCTCTGTCACCAGCAAACCACGATGGTCAGGCTGATCACTGTAATCGGCTAACAGGGCTGCCCCACGACTGCCCAAAGCGCCGTCACCGTATAGTTTTACCGCCCGGATCAGCAGCAGATCCCGCTCGTCGTCGATAATACCCTGATCCAGCCAGTCCTGTAGATCGGGGTTACGGGCCGAGAGCATGGCATAAATACGCAGTGGTAAGGCGCTTTCTGCCCGCAGCCGTTGGTACAGCTGTGCCAGGCTGCTATCAATGCCAGCATCGTGCACACTGGTAATACCCAGCGACAACAGCTCGGCAAAGGCAGCTTCCAGTGCCTGAATCACCTCGGCCTCATTCGGTTCTGGCAAAACAGCACCGATATACTGACGGGCGTTGTTGAGCAATACGCCTGTCGGATTACCCTGTTCATCACGCAGAATGCGGCCACCGGGTGGGTCCAGCGTATCTTTGGTAATGCCAGCCAGTTTCAGCGCCTTGCTGTTGGCCCAACCGGCATGCCCATCAATGCGGCTTAGCCAGACGGGCCGGTCTGAAACGGCTTCATCCAGCAAGGCCGTGCTTGGGAATTCGTTGTTGTCCCACAGTACCTGATTCCAGCCGCGGCCCTGGATCCATTGTTGCTCCGGGTGACGAGCGGCAAATTCAGCGACCCGTTCCACCGCCTCTTGCTCGCTTTGAGTGCCGCGTAGTTCTACCTGCATCAGGTTCTGGCCCAGCCCCAGAATATGGCCGTGGCCGTCAATCAGGCCTGGCAGAATCGCTTTGCCCTTGCCATCCTGCCAGTTGGCATCGGGAAAATCTTGTTGAATGGCATCGCCGCGGGCCAGTACTTTGCCGCTGTCGGTATCGATAATCAGTTGCTGAAATTGTACCAGTTGGCCATCGGCATCAAAGCCATAACCCTTGATATTGGTCCAGCCCAGTTGCTGGGCGAAAGCACTGCTGCAAAGCAGCAGGGCAGAGGTAAGCGCTAGTATGGATCGCATGGTCTGTTCCTGAAGTTATTGTTATGGTGTTGATTATTTTTATAAGCTGCATCCGACGGCGCCAAGCCGTCGGATTGACTATAGCAGCTGTTATTTGCCGTTGTCAGGCTCTGCGATGACTGGGGGGCTGGCAACGGCCAGGCGGATCATAGCTTTAATTTGCTCGACAATGGCGGCTGTGGTGTCGGGCTCAAAAGCAGCGATGCGTGGTGTGTGGATATGACCCGCCGGCAGCTCTGGGTTGTAGCGGTCACGCAGCAAAATGCTACGGTAGGAAATCTCATTCGACAAATAGCCACCACCACCGCCCTGCACCGCGGTTTGATCAGCTAATTCGGCCAGAGACTGAGCGGCAAACTCGCCACGCTCTAAGCTGGTGACAGTGCGATTGTCATTGATTTGAAAACGCCCCTCGGCCTGCATCATGGCCTGATAGGGCAGGCTGTAGGCAACAAACTCCGGGCCTGCCAAAGGCACACCATCCAGCAGTGGCAGCACTGGGTTGTTGGCGTTGCCGCCAGTGAGCACATTCAGGTTATCCGGAGCTTCGGCACTGCGGCGTCGGCCTGGGAAGTGCTCCAGATCAAAGTGCTCGCGGCCCATACTGACTGTTAGCAGCATATCGATGCTTTGCTGTTGCAGAAGTGGGCTTAGCAACTGTTCGATCATGCCCTGATCAAAATCGACAAAGCGCACTGGGATCATCGCACTTTGTACTTCGATTTGCTGGCCATCTTGCTGAAATACCCAGCCATCCAACATCAGGGCGGTGACACCGGACGGGTTGGACTGGTTCAAATTGCGATCCAGCAAGAAGGGATCGAATCCTGTCAGCAAAATACGGACATCGCTGTCTTTTGAAAACCGAATGCTCAGCTGACCACGGCTACTTAATTCTAAGGCTTCGAGCAGCAGCGGCAAGTGGGTACAGGCTTGTTGTTGCTGACACCATTGACCAAGGGCCTGTGTCATCATTAGCCGGGCCCAGTACAGAGCCCGATCATCGTAGTCGGGGGTGGTACTGGCCTGATAGACTGCTTGTTGCCACAATTGCTCACCATGCTGGCGCAAGCGGGGTGCCAGATCCTGGCTGTGTTCGGTGAGTTGGAGCTCCAAACGCAGGTTATTTACCAAAGGTTCAAAGCGACTGAGCACCTGCGGCATCGTTTGCCAGGCGGCTTCCAGTCGTTGCTCTTCGATTGTTTCTGTCAATGAACTATCTGCCTGCGCTGATAACATAAAAAAAATGCAAGTAAGGCTAAGCATGGTACGCATCAGGTATTTCCGGTTTAAAGTGGATAACTCACTTTAGCATGGAATCTTGCCGTGGGCAGCAAGGCTACCTGAGCAAACAGGCTTACACTATACCGCCCTGACACAACTTGGCCGGATCCAGCAAAGCTTTAAGTTCTTTTTCCGTTAAATCGGTTTCCTCCAGCGCAACGTCCAGCACCGGCCGTTGTTGCTGATAGGCTTTCTTAGCGATATCAGCCGCTTTCATGTAGCCGATCACCGGGTTTAAGGCGGTAATCAGAATGGGATTGCGATGCAGTGCTTGCTGAATATGGGCTTCATTAACGGTAAAGCCAGCAATGGCCTGGTCTGCCAGTGCCTGGCAGCCATTGGCCAGGAGTTCAATGCTCTGCAACAGGTTGTAGGCTATCACTGGCAGCATCACATTGAGTTCAAAATTGCCGGACTGACCGGCCACCGTAATGGTGCTGTCGTTGCCAATCACTTGTGCACAGAGCATGGCAACAGCTTCCGGCACCACCGGGTTGACCTTGCCGGGCATAATGGATGAGCCCGGTTGCAGGGCCGGTAGTTCGATTTCAGCCAAACCAGCCAGTGGGCCGGAGTTCATCCAGCGCAGGTCATTGCTGATTTTCAGTAGGGAGACAGCTAAGGTCTTAAGCTGACCCGACAGAGTCACACTGAGATCCTGGCTGCTGATGCCAAAGAAAAAATTATTCGCCGGGCTGAACGGGTAGCCGAGCTCATTGCTTAGCTGCTGACAAAAACGGCTGGCAAAGTCTGGATGAGCATTGATGCCGGTACCGACCGCCGTCCCGCCTTGCGGTAACTGGCGCAAACTGTGCAGCAAGTGCTGCAGTTGCTCGCGGTTATGCAGTAGCTGGCTTTGCCAGCCACTTAGTACCTGACCAAAGGTAACCGGCATGGCATCCATCAAATGAGTACGGCCGGTTTTTACCAGATGACCAATGCTGCGTTCTTTCTGTTGTACTATGGTTAGTAAATGCGCGAGCTTTGGCAGCAGTGCCTGTTCCAGCGTCAGAACGGCACTTAGTTGGATCGCGGTTGGGATCACATCGTTGCTGCTCTGCCCAAGATTGACCTCATCATTTGGGCTGACGGGTTCACCAAGCTGCTGACTGGCCAGTGTGGCCAGCACCTCGTTTACATTCATATTGCTGCTGGTGCCAGAGCCGGTTTGAAACACATCAACCGGGTAGTGCTTTAAGTCGGTTTGCTGCAACTGGGATTTGGCCGCTGTGATAATGGCATCCGCTTTGGTCGCAGCCAGTAATCCCAATTGTTGATTGGCCCCGGCTGCTGCCGCTTTGATGTGCAGCAAGGCCTGAATAAAGCGCACCGGCAGGGTTAAGCCGCTTAGTTGAAAGTTTTGCACTGCACGCTGAGTTTGGGCCTGATAGAGTGCATCGGCAGGTACCTGCAGTTCTCCCATGCTATCGCGTTCGGTACGTGTGGTCATTTCAGAGCTCCTTTATTCGGTGACTGGGCTACGGTATACAGTCGTTGGTTCAGATCGGCGCGTAACCGGCAAATCTTGCGATAGGCATCAGGCTCGGCCTGATACAAACGCTGTAAAGCCAGTAAAGGCAGGTACAGTTGATCGGCAGCCTGTTGCCGGCAGACGCCATTGGCTAACGCTGCGGTCAGTTGGGCCAGTAAGAACAGACTGCGTTTGAGCACCCATTCTTGCAGCAAGCGATTGGATGAACTGGCTAACTGGCCGGCCAGGCGACAGCCTTGGCGAGTATAATCGGCAATCAGGCAGGCATTGAGCTCATCTTGTGTCAATCCGATTTGCAGCTGTTGCTCAAGTCTACACCACTTCATCCAGCTTGCCTGAAAATCAACCATCTTGCTTTCCAACTGTATGGCACAAAAGTTACAGAGTAAAGTATTGCAAATGAGAATGATTTGCAATAGGATCCAATGCAAATAAGAATCAATACCAACAAAGGAGTAACCATGCGTTGCTTTGCTGCTGTGTGCTTGCTAGGGCTGTCGATGCAAGCGATGTCTCACACCCCTTATTTATTGCCCGCAGATTTTGAGGTGCCGCGCAGTGGCTGGGTCAGTCTGGAGGCCTCTTTTGCCGATACGTTTTTTGTGCCGGAAGTCGCTTTTAACAATGATGGCTATCAGGTAATTGCCCCAGATGGCCGACCGCATAGTCCTGATACCTTGTTTACTGGCCGGGTCCGTACTTTGGTAGAACATCAGCTGCAGCAGGAAGGGACCTGGCGTTTTAGTACTGGCCAGCGTTACGGTGCAGAATTTCGTACCTACCTGCTGAATGGCCGCCGGGGCAGCGTGCGGGATCCAAATCAGCCCTTGCCGGAAGGGGCTGAACCATTGGCACATTTCCAGGCGGTGACTCTGGCGGAAGCCTATGTTTCGTTAGGGCAACCGAATGAAAGGGCGCTGCAACCGCATGGGCAGGGGCTTGAGCTGGTTTTTCAAACCCACCCGAACAGTTTATTTGCTGCCGAGCCTATTCAGCTGCAGTTGCTGTTCGATGGCAAGCCATTACCAGAGCAGGTGGTGCGTGTCTTTGCTGCTGGCAGCGATGACGATTCTCCCGCCGAGCTAGAGCTGGAAAGCGATGCTCTGGGGAGCCTTCATTTCCAACTGCAGCAGCCTGGCCGGTATTTGTTGTTAAGCCGATACCGTCACCCAGCACCCGAGACCGCCTCTGTGCCTGAGTACAGCTATAGCTACAGCGTTGTCATTGATGTCACCCACTAATCAATCTAAGTAAGAAGGAACAGCACCATGACCTATTCAACCCGCACCCTGTTGGTTTTTCTGGCCACCAGTGCCTTATACCTGCAATCGGCTGCGGCCTCTGTATTGCCATTTAGCAGTGTGGAAGAGCCTTTGGCTGAGCAACGTTATCGCTTTATTGATCGTTTTGCCGCCGATGAACAAAACCAGGTCAGTCGTCAGGACTTTCTGAATGCCTGGCAACAACGTTTTACGGCATTATCTGACTTCGCTGCAGGCAAAATCAGCGAAGAAGTTTTTGTCGCCTTTGAAATGACAGAGTTGGAGCAGCAGCTGCTCAATGCGCGGGAAGCGCATATACGACAAACGCTTAACCGTTTTAATGCGTTGGATCGCGATAATGACGGCAACATCAGTTGGGAAGAATACCAGGCCTCAGGTCAGCGTATTTTTGACCGCTTTGACACCAATCAAAATGGCGTCGTCGCTGTGGGTGATCCTGATCCGGCCCCTCGCCGCCGTGCCCAAAGTAATACGCAAACTGATAATGAACGCCGCCGGGTTCGTTCTTTATTGGCGATGCCAACCACGCACAATAATCAGGGGTTTCTGACCATGTTTGCCACGGATGATAAGCAACAAGTGAGCTGGCAGGATTTTGAACAGCAGCGCCGCAGTGTGTATGACCGTACCGATGTGAATGGCGATGGTCTGGTTAGTCGCGGTGAATACCTCGATGAGTTTATGTCCAGAGTAGCGCGGCGGGAGCAGGAAGTTCGCCAGACGCATAAAGAGCTGGCACAGCATGTGTTTCGCCAGATGGATCAAGCACAGCGGGGCTGGCTAAGCAAAAAAGATTTTGTTGCCTACGGGCTGGCGGTGTTCCAGTTGTGGGATACCACCAATGAGCAGCAGATCTCAGAAGCTCAGCCATTGCCGGAGCAAGAGCCTCAGTTGCAATTGGCAGTCCGCCAGCCTTGATAACCATATTTCACATTCACTATTTGATCAGTTAAGGAGTACAGCTTGCGTACTGTAGTAAACAAATCGTCTGTGCGGTTGCTTTGGCTGGCCTGTGCTGCCGCCATGTCTGGCTCACTCTGGGCCCAGCAGGCACAGTTGCCTGAAGTGCAGGTAACCGCCGAAGCGCCAGAGCCAGAGAGTTCCGCTCAGATTAATCAGCAACGCGTCAGCGCTGCTGAACTCAATGAACAGCAGGCCAGTCAACTGTCTGATGTTGTGCGCTATGCGCCTGGTGTGACGCTGACCAATATTGGGCGTTTTGGCTCGACAGGCTTTAACATTCGAGGGATGGATGGCGACAGGGTCGCTATTACCGTGGATGGTCTGGCCCTTGCTGAGCGGCTGGATCCATCAAACCTGGCGCCCTATGCATTTTTCCGCTCTGGTCGCGGCGGCATTGAACTGGATAGTTTAAAGCAAGTTGAGATTTTAAAAGGGGCCGATGCGCTGCTGGCTGGCAGTGGCTCACTGGGTGGTGCTGTCTTGTTCCAAACCAAAGACCCTGCTGATTTTCTGCAAACCCAGGGCGATGAAAGCCATGCTGGCATTAAGTTGGGGTTTGACGGGGCTTATCACGAACGGCAGTTTAGTATCTCGGCGGCGAATCGCAGTGGTCCGGTGGAATCCATGGTCTTGGTCAGTCGTCGGGATGGAGAGCAGCAACGCGTTCCCCATAAAGGCGATGATGTGACAGGTGGTGCGCGCAGCATCCCGGAGCCGCTGGATAATCAAAGCCTGAATGTTCTGGCAAAATTGCAATGGCAACTGCAGCCTGAACATCGGCTGGGCTGGACTGTAGAGCAATTCAAAGCCAATGCGGAGGCCGACGAGCGGGCTAAGATTGGCGGGACTTATTTGAGCCGGGATACGGATGATGAAAGTCGCCGGCGTCGTGTCGGGATGGATTACCAATGGCTGGCCGGCTCGCCCTGGTTTGATGCGCTTAGTCTGAAATTCGATTGGCAGGATACACGTAACTTTGGCGTGACTAAAATGCTGATGGACTATGCAACCTGCCCGGAGGGGATTCGGCCCTGCATGCGTCACGAGGATCGTGGCTTCCGTCAGGTGCAGCAGCGGCTGGCGTTGGCATTTGATAAAGAAGTGTCGCAGGGCACCTTGCATCAGCAGTGGCTGTATGGCGTGGGGGTGGAGCGCAAGCGTATTTCCAGCTGGCGTACCAATACGCACTTTTTAGGGGAGAGTGACCAGGTAGGTCGCAGCGAAGCATTTGCCTTTGTGATCCCTCATATTGACATTGATCAATGGTATCTGCTGGCGCGCGATCAGATTACTTTGGCCGGTGGCAGCCAGTGGACTTTGGGGCTGCGTTACGATGATTTTAATTACAAACCTGAGTTGTCTGATTTGCTGCAAGATCAGTCCGGCACCATTACCTCAGGTCGCTTTAGTAACCTTAGCGGCCAGATCAGTTACCAGTACCCACTGACTGACTCTCAGCAGCTCAAAGCACAGTGGGGACGGGGCTTCCGTATGCCAAGTGCCGACGATATGTACGGTGGCGTCAGCAGCTCCACGGTGACAGACATTAACGGTGACACTGTGGTGATCTGGAGTTCTGCAGCTAATCCGGATTTAAAAGCTGAAACCAGTCAGAATCTGGAGTTGGCCTGGAGCTGGCAGCCGGCAAGACGCCAACAGCTACAACTCTCTGTATTCCGCCAGGATTACCGCAATCTGATCGAGTCTCAGGTGCAAACACGTTTGCCTGATCTGCAGTATCAGCAGTGTGTACGTGGAGAATGTACCTTGATTGAGGGCAACAGGTACAGTCAACCGCAAAATATTGGCCGGGCCAGGGTGCAGGGTATTGAGCTGGAGTCTTTACTGCAGTTGAGTCAGGCTTTTAGCTTGCGGCTGGCCGGCAGTCGCCAATATGGCAAAGACAGCCAGGGGGAGCCTCTGCTAAGTGTCAGTCCGGCCAATGCGTTGGCATCGTTGCGCTATCAGGCACCGGGACAGAACTGGCAATTGCTGACCACAGTGCAGCACCTGGCGGGAAAAAATGAGGCCGATACCCTGCAAACTCAGGCGGACGGCAGTAGGACCTCGGCAGTATTGCAAGTGCCTGGTTCTGCTACTGTGGTAGATGTGAATGCCAGTTGGGATCTGACGGCCGCACTGCAGTTACAGCTTGGGATCTTTAACCTGTTTGACCGCGAGTACTACCTGTGGGATCGGATGCGTTTTATTCACCCTGGCGGCGGTGGTCCTCGTGGTGATGTGTCACCAGGTACTGATGGTTACCGGCGTTTTGCCGAGCCTGGGCGCTATGTCAAAGCCAGTGTAAGTTATATCTTTTAAAGCTTCTCCCTGGAGGCGGTGCTTTCAGGGGGAATAATCCGCGTTCCTCTGGAGTTTAGCGGCTTTCGCAACCACCTGCCGGGAAGACAGGTGGTTTTTTTATTTTCATGGGAACCATTTTTTCCCTTGGTAATCGAAGCGGAATTGGTTATTTTTGTGATAGTATCCTAAAATCGCTGAGGCAGTGGTCACCACTGTCTGTTGTCAAACCCTAGAACGATAAAAGCGCTTTCGCATGCCGCAACCTATGCACACTCTTACAAATGGGCTTCCAACGACACATCGGCGCATCCTGTTGTCACTGGTGTTGGTTAGTGGCTTGATCTTGCTTTGGCCAGGCAGTTCAAAGCCGGAAAAACCTCTGGTAACACTGATGCCAGCTTTACTTACCGCCAGTTGGGTTCAGTTGGGGTGGGAAGATAGATTGCAGGAAAGCTGGTCAGAATGGCAGCAGGCATTGTTATCAGAGCCAGAGCCGGAAGTGGATGACAGTGTCATTCATTACGCCATTCAATCCGGGGACAGTTTAAGCCGAATTTTTTCCCGTCATGGATTTAGTCAGCAACTGATGCATCACATTATGGCGGCCGATCAATCCTTGCTGGCATTGGATGTGTTACGACCTGGCCATACTTTTACTTTTCGGCTGGATGAACAAGGTGAATTGCAGTCGATGGAGCTCTTTGTGCATGCTGGTAACCGAGTGTTATACCAGCGTGAGAGCGATGGTGAGTTCAGTTATCAGGAGTTGCTGGACGAAGGTGAGTGGCACAGCCAAACCTTGGTGGGGGAAATTCACGGCAGCTTTTATGTATCTGCGCAGCGGGCTGGTTTGAACGATGCTGAAATTGCGACAGTCAGTCAGTTGTTTAGGGATAGGGTAAATTTTTCGCGTGATATTCAGGCTGGTGCCCGTTTTCAGGTAGTGCGTAGCGACAATTATGTCGGTGAAGAGGCCACCGGCCAAAGTCGGATCGAAGGGATCCGGATATTTAATCGCAGACAACAATTGACGGCTTTTCTGCACGACAATGGTCAATATTACGATGCCGATGGCAACAGCCTGCAACGGGCTTTTATGCGGATTCCTTTGCAGCGTGAATACCGTATCAGTTCCGCTTTTAATCCGCGTCGGCTGCATCCGGTCACACGGCGAGTTTCTCCGCATAACGGCACCGACTTTGCTACCCCCACAGGCACCCCTGTGTTGGCTGCGGCCGATGGTACCGTGATCCGGGTAGAAAACCACCCCTTTGCTGGCCGCTACATTGAAATTCAGCACCATGGCCAATACAAAACCCGCTATCTGCATCTGGACAGGGCTCTGGTTCGGAATGGGCAACGGGTTGAGCGCGGCCAACGCATCGCTCTTTCCGGTGCCACTGGCCGGGTTACCGGGCCACATTTACACTATGAGCTGCATGTGAACAACAGACCAGTCAACCCGATGACAGCGAACATACCGCTGGCACAACCTATTCCGGATGAAGGCCGAGATGCCTTTTTTGAAAAGGTTGCTTTTATGATCCAGCAGATGGATGAAGAAACCCTGCTGGCACAAAAGCGCTAAGCTAACTGTTCTACTCTGATGCTGGCTTATCTGACGCTGTTTGTCAGCGCTTTTACCGCAGCCACCTTGCTGCCCGGTTCTTCTGAAGTATTGCTACTGGCTTTGCAGCAGCAGGGCTACTTGTTGTTCTGGCTTTGGCTATCGGCCACCCTGGGCAACACCCTTGGCTCCTGTGTCAATTGGTACCTCGGCAAAGAATTAAATCGTTTTCAGCATAAGCGCTGGTTTCCATTCACCCCTGAACAAATGACAGCAGCCAGTCGCCGCTTCCAGCGCTATGGCAGCTGGAGTTTACTGCTCAGCTGGTTGCCGGTGGTTGGCGATCCGCTCACTCTGATCGCTGGTGTATTGCGGGTGCGCTTCACTTTATTTCTGCTGCTGGTGGCACTTGGCAAAGGGTTGCGCTATGCCGTGTTGCTGGCTGTCGGTCATGCGGTATTTATCGTTTGTTCTAGCTGTTCTTAATTCGTATGTCCTGGCAATGAAAGACAGAGCTGTGTTGACTGCTTTAATGAATGAAATAGCAAATAATTTACTTTTTATACTTTGGTAAATTCCTGTTGAAAATACACTCGGCCTGAATTAACTTGCTAAGCAAATATCCTTGGAATGGAAAATATATGCTCAATCGTTTAATAGCAATTTCGATGGTCGCTATAGTGTTGGTTGCCTGCGGAGGCTCGGGTGGTGATAACAGCCCAGGTACAGCCAATAATGCCCCGACCTTAGGTGGGCCTTTGGCATTTTCGGTCAATGCACAAGAACGGCTGGTAATGAACTACACTTTAACCGATCCAGAGAATGATCCAGTGACTGTCAACTTTACTCAGTTACCGGCCTGGGTGTCGCACCGTGTGGAAAACCAACAGCTCATAGTGACCGTTGAGCCGGATTTTTTTGATATTGGCGATACTCGTTTGTTGCTGACGCTGTCGGATGGTAAAGCACAGCGACAATACAACATTGATATTACCGTGAGCGACAATCCTGCACAGTGGCAAATGGTGTCAAAAAATAAGGAAAACTTCGTCGGCCAGTGGGATCTTGGTGGTTTCTTGCAGTTGCATTTGTATGCCAATCAGACTGGCTTTGCGGTCGATCAAGATGGTGAGAGCTTTCATCTGCAGTGGTTCTATCGTGAGCAAGGTTACGTAGAGATTTCCAGTACCCAACTGAACTGCACGAGTGACTGCTATGATTATCTTGAATTGTTTGTGATAGCAGAAAGAGATGATTTGCAATACTGGGGGCTGGAGTCAGACGATGAACTCCTGGCTCTGATGGCTCATCGTTATCAAGAATTACCCCAGTATGAAGGTAGCTATGTTTCGTCAACTCAATCTGTGGCCCAGGTATTGTCTTTTCCAACAGATAGTAAGGTGGTGGAATGGGAGCTGCCGGTTACCATCGGTTCAGCTGGCAGTAACCGAAGCTGGTTCCAGCGTTTCGAGCTGGAGGTCAATGATGACTTTAGTATTGCTGTGAGGCAACATGAAAAAAGCACCTCTCAGCTTCCTTTCTATAATCTTCAGTTTTATACCTCTGATCAGGTTACATTGCTCTCTTCATTGGAAGCAGTGACGCTGCTGCCGTCCGCAGAAAACATGTTGGTGATTGAATTTCAGATGAAGGTCGAACTGGCAGATCCAAGTATTGAGCCGGAACACTATGACGGTCTGTCTGAGTTATTGGGTAGGGGTAATACCCATACAATTACGTTGTTGCAGGCGAGCCCAGCTGAGGTTCCTGCTCTTCAGTTCGGCAGTCCTTATGTTTCCGGATTTCGTTTTGAACAAGCAATGCCCGAGCACAACTTCTTATTTGGTGGTAATGAGGTTATTTTTCACAGCAATCAGCAAGGTGTCGCTCATTTTTACATTCCCGGTATTGAGCTGACCAATGAAGTTCCTTTTAGCTGGCGCACCGAGCAAGACCACTTGTTCATTGAATTGGCAGGCCGTGAATACAGTTATTACTTTCTTCGAACGCCGACGAATGGTGTTAGTTTGGTTGCAGAAAATGGGGTGTATTATCCCTTTGTTCACAGCGAGACAAATCAAACGGTGTCTTTAGCCGGTAGTTATTTAGTGGAGTCCACAAACTTTCAATTTGATCATTCGCGCATGTACCATACTTTCTATGATGATTACAAAGCCATGCTATTTGGAAGTTATTCGCAGGGCTCTGCCAACTACCTGTGGCGAAAAGAAGACAATGGAAGTGTAACCACTCTTTTTGCCACCAACTGTGCGCTATGGTGGATGAGCTTTACCGATTGTGAGTCGTATCTGAAGCAGTTGCAGCTTGATGGAATAGCAACCTGGCTGCAATACCGAAATTATCAGTTAATTGCTGAAGATGAGCAATCCATTGTGGTCCAGTTAAACTACTATCATGATAACTTGTCGTCAAAGCAGTCTTACCAAAGCATTCAGCGTTGGCTGAAAATCCCTGCTGCTCAGTGACGGCAGGGATTCTTCACTTCACAGGCTGCGTTTGCTGATAAAGCTGCGCAGCCTTACGAGCTTCCTCAATCCGCTCGGCTGTTGCCGGGTGGGTACTCAGGTACTTGAGCAACTGCTCGGATTGTCCGCTATCGCCGTGTTGTTCAGCAAATACAGCCATGGCTTCGGCGAAGGCTTCAGGGGAGCGCCCCATAGCCACCAGGCTGGTATAGGCAAATTGGTCGGCTTCGCGCTCCATATCCCGGGAAAAAGCATTCTGCAGCATGCCTGAGCCTGCCCCGAGAATTAACTCACTCAGAGCCTCGGCATCACCAAAAAATACACCAAAGACCAAGGCAGCTCCAAGTGATTGCGCCACCAGGCGCATACTGTGTTGTTCTTCAACATGACCGATTTCATGCAACAGAATGGCCAGTAGGGCGTCAGGCTTGTTTTTGAGTAACTCCACCAGAGCATCTGTCATAACCACTGTGCCATCTGGTAGTGCAAACGCATTAGCACCTAAGAAAGTGGACTGGTAAAAATGCAGCTGGTACCCATCGTATGTCAGCTCCAGGCTGTGCAGAGCTTCTTGCCAGAGTGCTTGCAGCTCTTCCTGTTGCTCTTCGGACAAGGTACTTGGTTGTAAGATGGTTTTTTGTAAAGCATAGAAGGTTTGCTGACCCATTTGCTGACGGACTTGGTCTGGCACAAAGGGGACCATGGCGCTGGCCATGGCTGGCATTGCTACAGTGACCAGCAACCAGAGCGCCAGAGGGGCCAGAATAACGGCACTGAGAATACTCAGACGGTTGCTTTCCAGCCAGGCTGCAAGGCGAAAGTGAGCCGCCTGCTGCGGCCAGCGAAAGCTGGCATCATCCGGCCGGAAAATACCGCCATCAGTCAGCTCAAGCTCCACCGGTAGGCCTGGAATAATGGAGGCAAAGTGATAGTCTTCAGCAGCACACTCATACAACAGGTGCTCAGTATTTTGCTGGAAGACTTTTAAGCTGCCATCGTCTGCCAGCACGGCTGTCGCCGGGAACAAAGTGCTTTGTCCCGGCTTTTGGAAGTGGCCAGCTACAGCTTGATCACCGCGCATCAGGCCAACGAGATATCAACATCGAACAAACCAGCAGCTTCTTCACCGAATGCTGCCGTCTGTTGTTGTACGGTATCCACCAATTGATCAATGCCAGGTTGCAGCGTTAGGCTGGTAGCATTGGCCAGATAAGCCGTTTTGCGTACTCGGGCCCAAGGATAGGCTAAACCGAAGGTGCACAGGATTGCCAGTAAGTTACTGACAGTGAGCCAGAGGTAAGGCATGACCTGCATCTTGGATGCAAAACTTGCTGTATCTGGCAATACAGTGCGGCTAAACAAGTGATTGCGAATCATGCATTTGTAAATAGCGCCACTTAGCATCAGGATCAGCCAATACAACAGAATAATACCAAACACCAGCACCATGGCCCATTCAGCTCCAAAACTAAAAGGAAACAGGAAGGCAATCACAAAGCCCAGTATAACAGCGGTCATGATCACACCAGTGACTACTGCCATAATAATAAGAACGGCGGCATAGTAGGTTCCGGCATCATTGTTCACTTGCAGCCGTTTACCACCATAGCTGATATTGCTGTGCAAATACTGGTCAATACGTTTCAGCACCCAGGGCATCAACAGATAAAGGGTAAAGATCGACAATATCGGCAACAGCAGGAAGTTAATAAAGGCATCGGCATAGCTGCCATGAAAATCAAAACGAACATTGCGGTAACTGGTCATTCGCATGGAAAAGCGCATGCTAAGTACGATCAAAAAGGGCATAAGAAACATTAAGCCTAGTGCCATCAGTAAGCCAGCAATAGGAGCAACAGCAGACAGAATGAAATAACTGGCAAACAGGGCGACAGCAATCAATCTGCCTTTTAAGATTTGCAGGGGTTTGGCCAGATAGCGGAATGGCTGGTCTTCAATACGGGTATGGCCATAAAAGTATTGATTGGTTCTGACTTTGGCCCAAGCGCTGTAGATACCAAGTGTGAGAATGCTCAGCAAAATGTTCACAATCCAAATACCAAAAAACTCGCCAGCTTTGCCGGAGAACTCAACCTGAGCATGACGGCTTTGTTCGATTATGGGGGAGGTACTGCTTTCCATAGGACTGCTTCCTTGTTGCTGCAATGTAAAAAGAAGTATTATAACCGAACAGTAGGGGGTTACAGCAAGGAGTTTTTGTTCACGTGGCTTTGTTTAAAATAGACCCAAAGCTCACCTAATGGTGAGCTTTGGGTAGTTGCTAGTACCTCGCTGCCTGGTCTTCCGCCGGCAGTGCGGCGCGGATAAAGTTGCGCAAATCATCGTTGGACTTTTTCAAATCCTCGTAGCGCAGGTACATCATATGGCCGCTGCGGTAGCCGGCAAAGTGCAGCCGGTCGCGCATTTTGCTGCTGGGATCCAGTTGCCACATGCTGTACTTGGCATCAAAGTAGTTGGTGGCGCCATCGTAGTAACCCGCTTGAAACAACACTTGCAGATACGGGTTTTGCGCCATGGCCTGGCGCAGATTGTCACCGGTGTTGTCGTTGGTTCTGTCCCAAGGGTGCACCGGGCCGAACATGTTGTACTTGATGTCGGTGACGTAGTTCAGATCGTTGCGAATGTAGTGGTTGATGGCCGGGGTGAACGAGTGCAACCAGGATGTCAGCTCTGCCCAGTAATCCGGTCGCTCGCCAACTTCTTTCTTATCAATGCCTAAGTAGCGGGAGTCCAGCCGGCCGACGGTTTTACCCTGCTCGCGTAGCAAATCTTTCCAGAAAAAGGCGGTGTCGATATCCAGGTTGCTGCCGAGCACCGACTGCAAGGACAAGCCAGAATAGCGGGCTACCTGCTCGGCAATGCGTTGTTTTTCGGCATCCTCGATAAAGGCACCCTTGGCCAGCGCCGGCAGGTACTGATTCAGGGTGAAGTCTTCCACTTCTGGCAATAACTCATACAAGTCGCGCTGCTGCAGATCCGCTGGCAGCACGCCATGGTACCAAGCGGTAGCCGCGAAGTAAGGCAGGCGGTTGGCGGCTTTCACCGGTCCCTGACGGTCGATGCCCATATCAGTTGGTGACACCAAAATGACGCCATTTAAGTACATCCATTGACGGTTTTGCAACTCCAGCGCCAGGCCCGCCACCCGGGTGGTGCCATAGCTTTCACCAATCAGAAATTTCGGTGACGTCCAGCGATTGTGACGGGTGACAAAGGTGTTGATCCATTCGGCCAGGTAGCTGACATCGGCATTCACGCCGAAGAACATCTCACGCTGTTTCTCCCGGGATAACAGTTCGCCCTGGCTATTGGGTACCACCCGTGAATAGCCGGTATTGACTGGATTGACAAATACAATATCCGCCACATCCAGCACCGAGTAGGGGTTGGTTGTTACGCCATAAGGCTGCACCGGGTAGCCTTCGGTATCAATGTTTAACACTTTTGGTCCGGTGTAGGCCACATGCATCCAGACCGAGGCTGAGCCCGGGCCGCCATTGAATGAAATCATCAAAGGCCGTCTGCCGACATCGGACACATCGGTACGGCGGTAGTAGGTGTAAAACAAGGTGGCTACCGGCTCGCCCTGTTCATCCCAGACTGGCTGGGTACCGGTTAAAGCACTGTACTGCACCCGCTGGCCGTTAATACGGGTTTGATGTTTGGTTTCCACCGCCTGATCAATCTCGATCTGACGGCTGTTGGCGTAACTATAGCTGCTGCTAACCAGCAGACAGAGCAGGATAAGCGGACGAAGCATACTGTTTATTCGAATAGCAATAGGTTGTTGCATTTAAGCGGAAAAAAACAACTAGTACCAGAGTCCTGCGGCTAATAACGGTTGGGTACGATAAACCTCATCACCTTCCCTTAAATGGGTATCTTTACTGCTAGCTATTGCCTCTGGTTTTATGCGTATTATAATGCAAATCATTCTTATTTTGTTTTGTCTGGGGTGACTGTGCGTTTGTCGTACTTGGTGTGTAGTTTAGGGCTTGGAGCTTTGCTCGGGGCAGGTTGGTCTCATGCCGCCAGTGTGGAGTTAGGGCGGGTGTTGGTACTGGCTGAAGGATTAAGTCAAGAGGAAGAGCGACAACTGAATCCTGTTGCCAAACAGATTATTGATCGTACCGAACTGGACAAGTTCGATGATCAGACCGTTGGGCAGGTTCTGCGAAGAGTAGTTGGTATCAGCTACTCGGGGCCACCCGGAGTGGTAAAGGATGTGCGGATGCGGGGGATGGATAAAGGCTACACCCAGCTTTTAATTGATGGCGAGCCGGTGCTGGGCACTGCTGGTAAGGAACAACTGCAAGTGGATCGGTTACCGGCCGCTCTGATAGAGCGTATTGAAATCATGCGAAACCCAACGGCGGATGTCGAGCTGGCCGGTGTGGGAGGCACCATCAATATCGTGCTACGTAAAGCTCCAGAGCAACGTTTGGCAAGCTACCGTCTTGGTGCCGGCGTGCAAGGTGATGGCCGGAGCGGTGAGCTGGGTTTGCTCTTTGGCAATCGCAGTTCGGATTTTGGCTGGTTGCTAAACGCATCGGCTCAGCGCCGGCTGGAGCGACTGGAAGATGAACGCCGTCAGCTCAATGCGGATGGCAGTTTACGTCAGCGACAAACCGAGCAAAAGCCGGCTGATATTGATGAGTACAGTCTGGCGCCCCGTTTTGACTGGCAGATCACTGAGCAGTGGCAACTGGAAGTTGATCCTTATCTTTCCTGGACCCGTGAAGACAAGGAAAAAGCCAAACAGGAGTATCGGGCAAATGGAGCTTTGCATAAAGCTGAACAGGAACAGGAAGAGCGGGATCGGCTGCTGAGTCGCTTGCGCCTTGGTTTAGTGCACCAGCACGAGGCAGGGCATCGTACCCGGCTGCGTCTCAGCAGTCAGTATGGTCGTGAAGATAAAGACAAGTGGAAGCAAGAGTTTGATGGCCAGGGCCAGCTGAGTAAAAATGAAGCTGAGTGGGAAGAGAAACGTGAACGTGAGCACAGCTTGCGCTTGGTGCATGAACGAGCACAACAAGGGCTGCATCGTTGGCGGTTTGGTGCCGATGTTCGTGAGCTGGATCGTGATGGCATCAAAGAAAAAGCGCGTGATGGTATTCACTTTGAACCAGACAAAAGTGAAACTCTGGATGAGCGTTATTACGCCCTGTGGCTGGATGATGAAATCCAGTTGCATGAACAGCACATCCTCACTTTGGGGGCGCGCTATGAGCAATCCAGACGGCGTCAGGACTTTGACCCGGTCGCCAATAAACCCAGCGTATTTAGCCCAAGCGCTCATTACCAGTGGTGGCTGGGCGAGCAGACGATAGTACGTTCCAGTATCGCCCGCACAGTGCGGTTGCCGAAGCTGGGCGATATCAGCTCAATGGTTGAAGAAAAAGACGGTGACATTTTTAAACCGGATAAATCCGGTAACCCTGAACTTCGGGCCGAGCGGGCAACCGGACTTGAGCTGGGGCTGGAGCATTACCTGGCGGCTAAACAGGGCTTGGTGGTGATCAATGCCTTTCAGCGACGGATCACTGATTTGATTGAAAAAACCACCCGCCTGGACAGCAGTACAGGGCGCTATATTGAACGACCGGATAATGTAGGTAATGCCAGCTTGTATGGACTGGAGCTGGAAGGCCGCTATGCGCTGGATGCGCATGGTTTACCAGGCTTGCAACTGAGCGCCAACTACAGCCGTTTGTATTCGAAGGTTGATTTAAAAAATGATCAGCCAGAGCGTCGCATGAAAGATCAGCCAAAATTTACCGCAAACCTAGGTATGGATTATCAGTGGTCACCACAGCTGAGCTTTGGTGTGGCCTTCAATTATCTGGCGGCAACCGTGGAAGACGAAGTACCGGATGGCAAGCTGAAAATAAAGCGTGAAAGCGCAAAGCGCTTGCTGGATGCTTACCTGGCTTATGACTTTGGTAGCGGTTACCGGTTAAGGCTCAGCGGTAGCAACTTGCTGCAGGATACTAAGTCAAGAACGGAGCAACAATTTAACCTGGATGGCAGCTTGGATCGCATTGAGCTGCGTGATGAAATGCCAAAACGCCTGGTCGCACTTAGTTTCGAAGGTCGATTTTAAGCCGAAGGAGGCCATATGAAGCTTCGTTTTAATGCCAGACAATGGCACAGCTGGATCAGTCTGATTTTGGCCGTACCGATGTTTTTGGTCGGCATCACAGCCGTATTACTGGCCCACGATAAGTCCCTGGGGCTGAAAGATCGTCCGGTTTCCGTCGGTTGGTTGCCCGGCTACAGCGAGCTGGCGATCCGGTACGAGCAGCAGTCTGTGCGTGCCTTGCATGTGCAAGCGGATGGCGCCTTACTGCTGGGCACCAAACAGGGCGTGTACCGGTTAAAGTCGGAGCAGTTGCAGCCACTGGGTGCCAACTATCAGGGCGAAATGCGGGCGTTTGCTGAATGGCAGGGCCAGTTATTTGGTGCGGCCAAAGATGGCATCTGGCGCTATGAGCCCGGTGGTGATCAATGGAAGCGACAGCTTAAAGGGGACTTTCATGCCTTAACGCTTAACGGTGGGGAAGTATTGGCCAGCGATAAAGACGGCCAGGGCTACCGGTTGGACTCTCGAGGTTGGCAAGCCGCTACCCCCTGGCAACAGGGGATGGCAGCTTTACCGGTGCAGGCTGTAGAGCAGGTGACTCTAGGAAAACTGGTGAAGGATATTCATACCGGCAAAGCTTTTACCGGTGCGCGCTATGAGTGGGTGTTTATCGATGTGGTGGGCTTTGTGTTGGTATTCTTGTCTTTGACAGGAGTGTTTTTATGGTGGCGAAACCAACGCCGGCAACAGCAACTGCAACAGCCGCGACCTGAACCTAAACCAGAAAAAACCGGAATAACCGAGCCAGTCCTTACAGGGACGGAACAGCCGCTGCATGATCACTGAAGCTTTGCTGTGGCTGTTGCTGTTGTTTTCTGTTGCGGCTCTGTTGGTGCTGTTGTACTGGACACTGCATGGATTGGCCTGTTGGTTGCCACGCATCTGGCAAGGCTTGCAAAAGCAACCTTTACGGCTGCAAGTGGTTAGCCGGCAGGATGTCAGTGATGATCTTTTTTTGTTGCAACTCAAAGCTGCAGGCTGGCGGCGTTATACCGGCAGCTTACCAGCTTTTCGGCCTGGGCAATATCTGACGTTGCTGTTGCCCGCAGCACAACAGGCGCAACTGAAGCGCGCCTACTCACTGGCGGCATGGCAGGCACGGCCTTTTAGTTACCAGTTGGGTATTAAGCGTGAACCGGGCGGTCGCGGCTCTGGCTGGTTGCATGCGGAGGTTCAACCAGGCGTGCGTTTGCTGGCACAGCGGCCACAGGGGCACTTTGTATTGCGGCACGCCGAACAGCCGGTGGTACTGCTGGCAGGGGGTATTGGTATCACGCCACTGCGTGCCATGTTGCACCGGTTACAACGATTGACCAGGCCGCCACGAACCTTGCTGTGTTACGGCGCTCGTAACCAGCGGTCCTTATTGTATTGGCAGGAATTTGAGCTGCTAACGAAAACGACAGACTGGTTTGAGTTTTATCCGCTGCTAAGCCAGCCAGACGCTTGCTGGCATGGTCTGACCGGCCGATTATCCGCCTCACAGGTGCTGGCCTGGCTGGGTGAGGATGCGCAGCAGGCGCACTACTATTGCTGTGCCAGCAATGCCATGATGGACGAAATTTTCCAGGGATTGACGGCGGCAGGTATTCCGGGCGAGCGCTTGCATCGCGAAGCATTTGCTGTGGCTGCCAATCTGGATCAGCAGCCGTATCCGGTTTCTGTGCAGGGTCATACCTATGAGTTTTCGGGACAATCCAGTTTATTGCATGCGCTGGAAGCATGGAATCTACCCGTTGAAGGGGACTGCCGGGCTGGCGATTGTGGTCTTTGCGCCATGCGCCTGCAGCAAGGGCAGGTGCGCTGGCTGTTACCCGATGTTGCGGCAAAAGTTCCGCCACAGCAGATCCTTTGTTGTTGCACGGTACCTGCGTCACCGATCGCCCTAGCGTTTTGCTCCGGTTCACCCGGCGGGAACGGATAAGCATGCTGGTAGAATCGGTTTGCTTGTGTTAATGATAATTGATATCATTCGCATCTAATTTACTCTCATTTCTACCTGGAGTCATCCATGACAGCTGTTGCTTGTCTGCCTGAGTTTACTGTCTGGGCAGAGGATAGCAAACCTATGGTTATGCAGGCACAAGGTCCAACCCGCAGGAGCGATGTTGGCCTGGTGCTGCTGGTGCTGCTGGGGCACCTGCTGGTGTTGCTGGCTGTTGGTCAGGTGGGTACAGCGCAGCCGATAGTGCAAGCTCCAGTGCTGCAGGGGGCTTTGGTTCAGGCCGCAGCGGCCGTGCAACCTGAACCTGTGGCGGAGCAGGTCCCTTTGCCTGAGCCGAAGCCTGCAGAGCCTGCGCCAGAGCCAGAGCCTGTATCAGAGCCGTTGCCGGTAAAAGACGGGCAATTGGCGTCTGTTCCAAAGCCGCTACCAGAGCAACCAGCATTCGATCCCGTTGTCAAAGAGCATGCAGAACAGCCTCCTGAACCGGTCGCTCAGCCGCAAGAGCCGGCACCGCCCGCCAGTGCCCCGGTCACGGCACCCAGAGCCGATGCCAGCCATCTAAACAATCCTGCGCCGGCTTATCCCATGCTGTCACGCCGGCTCAGGGAACAAGGCACCGTATTGCTGGAGCTGTTGATCGAAGCCGATGGCCAGATCAGTGAGCTGGCCGTGCTGCAAAGCAGCGGCTTTCCAAGGCTGGATCAGGCTGCACTGGAGGCAGTAAAGCAGTGGCGCTTTGAACCAGCCCGGCAAGGGGATACCGCTATTGCCTATCGTTACCAGCAACCCATAACCTTTCAATTGCACTAGCAGGAGCATCCATGGACAGCACCTCAATGAGTTTTTCCAATCTTTGGTTGTATGGCGATCCCCTTAGCCGGGCAGTGATGCTGTTGCTGTTGCTGATGTCGCTGGTAAGTTGGAGTGTGCTGGTGATCCGGGGCTATCATCTGTGGCGTCTGCATCAGCCGGGCCAGGCTGCGATGCAGCGCTTCTGGCATTGCCAGAGTTTTGTTGATGGGCTAACGGTGCTGCAGCAACAGGGTTCGGATAATCCATACCAACGCCTGGCGCTGGAAGGAGCCGATGCAGTGGAACACCATCGGTTGCATACCTCTGATCTGCACGGCCACCTGCCGCTGACCGATTGGTTAAGCGCTTGCTTACGTGGCAGCATCGAGAACTCGATGGAAGGGTTGAACCGGGGGCTAGCTATTCTTGCCTCGGTGGCCGCCACGGCACCCTTTCTGGGGCTGTTTGGCACGGTCTGGGGCATTTATCAGGCTTTGATCAGCATCAGTGCATCCGGTCAGGTGGCACTGGATAAAATTGCCGGCCCGGTCGGGGAAGCACTATTGACCACGGCAGCCGGCCTGGTGGTCGCTATTCCGGCCTTGTTGGGGTACAACGCTTTAAGCCGCGCAAATCGTGGCGTGCACAGCAAGTTGAACCGCTTTGCTCATCAGTTGCATGCCTATTTTCTGACCGGCGCAGCCCCGCTGCAGCGCAAACAAACACAGTTACGAGAGGTGCGCTAACATGGCTTTTGGAGGCGGCCTGGAGCCGCAACAGGACATGATGACCGAGCTGAATATGACCCCTTTGGTGGATGTGATGCTGGTGCTGCTGATCCTATTCATGATCACCATGCCGTTACTGACCCAGGCGGTAGTGGTGAATCTGCCAACGGCCAGCGAACAACCTGTGCAGACAGATCCTGAGGTAGTGGTGTTGTCGGTGGATAAAGATGGCTTATGGTACTGGCAACAGGATTTGGTTACCGAGCAGCAAATGCAACAGCGCTTGCTGCAAGCGGCTGCTCAGCAGCCGGTCCTGCATCTGCAAGGCGATAAAGATGTGCCCTATCAGCATATGGTGCGTTTAATGGCGCTGGTGCAACAAGCAGGGATTGAGCAGCTTGGCTTTGTGACGGTACCTGCAGATTGAAAATACATCCTAAAGACGAATCATTATCAATGCTATCCTGTTGATGGTAAAGCATTTTTTTGTTTTTATTTCCGTTTTAGGCTATGCTTAGTACCCGTTTAAATTTTCGGAGTTTGCTATGCAAGGCCATCCGCAGGTGTTGGCGCAACTGAATCAGTTGCTTACCACCGAATTAACCTCGATTAATCAGTACTTTTTGCATGCCCGCATGTACAAAAACTGGGGCTTAAAAGGCCTGAACGATGCGTGCTACAAAAAATCCATTCTGGATATGAAGCAATCCGACAGCCTGATTGAGCGCATTCTGTTTTTGGAAGGGCTGCCGAACCTGCAAGCATTGGGCAAACTGAATATTGGTGAAGCGACCGAGGAAATGCTGCAATGCGATATGGACTTTCAGTTGCAACAAGTGCCGCAACTCAAGCAAGCCATAGCGCTGTGTGAGCAGCATCAGGATTATGTCAGCCGTGACCTGCTGACCGAGATGCTGGAAGATGAAGAAGAGTACATCGACTGGCTGGAAACCCAGCAGCACCAAATCAGCAGTATGGGGCTGTCCAACTACCTGCAACTGCAGACAGGAGGTGATTAATGCAGGGCAAGCAAGTCATTATTGACGCATTGAATACCTTACTGGCCAATGAACTCAGTGCGATGGATCAGTACTTTATCCATTCGCGCATGTACCAGGACTGGGGCCTTCAGAAGCTGTATCAGCGCATCGACCATGAATTCGACGATGAAAAAGGCCATGCCGCTGCTTTGATTGAGCGTATTTTGTTTTTGGAAGGGGTACCGGATCTGAGCAAACGCGATGGCATCAAGGTGGGCAAAGATGTCCCCGAAATGCTGCAAAACGATCTGGATGTGGAATACCGGGTGGATGCCTTACTCAAAGATACCATGGCGTTGTGCGAGAAAGAGCAGGATTACGTCACTCGCAGCATCTTGCAACAGCTGCTGGATGACACCGAAAACGACCACGCCTACTGGCTGGAACAACAGCTGCGCCTGATCAAACTGCTGGGCCTTCCCAATTACCTGCAATCGCAAAGTTAAATTTAATCGAAGCCCGGATGCTATGTAGTGTAAAATACCAGCGCCGGGTTTATTGCGATGTGGGATGAATTCATGGCTTTTGAGACGGATAAACTTATCAGGCAAGAAGAAAGTTGATAAATACCAGAATATTGGTAATCACAAGACCTTGACCAATACGCAGCATGATTTCACAGTTTGCAGCTTTTGCATCTGCAGTATACTTTCCCACTAACAGCCAATATTGCAGCATGAATAATACTGGTAGCATAGAAATCCCGCGGATGTCTTTTGCTATAACCCAGTCCATTCTCTCTGAGTTGGTAGTCAAGTTATTGTAGATATGCGGTAGCAACATAAAAAACAAAAAAACCGTCAGTACTGGCCAGTGCAGTAGGCCTAGCACAATAAACCATCCAATTTTCCGTTTCGACCATAAAGAGTTGTCACCCTCAGCGATTTTCTGCCTGTCTAAGGCTGTGTCCTGCTTATGCGAAGGATTGGGTTTGATCATGAAGACTTGACGAATGCTACATTGGTCATAACATAGTACACCTCGATCCGGCATTAAGAATAATCGCCAATCCAATCCTTCACTGGTCGTTGCTGTAGCTTCGATCACAGAGCTAGGTAATCTGTAATCAGGGAAAATGTTTTGCAAAAAATGGGCATGCAGTGCTTTACGCTCGCCTTGTTTTAGTCTGCGTCCTGTGAGCCGTGTAAAGTATACTGGCTGCTCTAGCTTAGTGGTCGCATGTTTTGGTTGCGCTGCGTAGGCGTAAAAGGGAGCGTTTAATATGTTCAACCAACTGGATGTAGAACGAGGCTCCAGACGGTGCCCGTACTCACTACAGGTTAAATAGAGCTTTCGTTGTAGGACACTATGTCGAACTGCAGTGATTGCTTCTGAGGGAAGTACAGCACATTGTGCTGACGCTGGTTCTGCATACACCAAAGCGGCAAAACTCCCCAGAATAAAGGCAACCCCGTACATCAAGGCGATTTTCATATTTCTCATCATCCGTGTTTAAAAAATCCATATGTTTGTAAAGTGGGTAGCTTACTGAAAAAAGGTGTAGGCGCAATCAGAATATGCATACAGCTAAGTATTCGGGAACTAACTTGCTGGTATCAATCGCATAAGACAATCACAAACAGTGAGTTCAACCGCACTTAGGATAGCAGTTTTAGGGCATGGCAGACCAGCCGTAGGGGAGAGCTACGATGGTTTGCTCGATGGTAAATAGTTGCTAATGCAAGCTTGTACTGGCGGCACTCACCCAATTTTGGGCGCGCTGCGGTGTGACTGACTCGGTACTTGCGGCTTGATGGGTATACAGCAGTTGTCGCAGCCGGCAGGACTCACGCAGCAAAGCTACGGTTGCCGGATGGCTGCTACAAAGCAGAGATTGTAACTGCTGAAAATCCCGTAAAGCCCTGTTCAGCAGTGTACTGCAACGTTTTATGCGCCCCTGGCGGTAGTAGGTATCGGCCAGATTCTGCACTGCAATGGATAAACAAATGATGCCAAGAGCAGCACCCTGCGCGGGTTGTTGCAGCAACATCGGTAAGTGATGACGCAACAGTAGAATGCTGTGCAGATAAAAGTGGCTGGCACTTTGCCAGCGTTGCTGAGCAAATTCATGATTGCCCATGCGTTGTAATGTTTTCCAGTCTTGAATCAAATCCATAACCACCTCCACAAATTTTCTAACCAGCATGCCTTGCAATTCAATTTAATGCAAATGATAATGATTATCAGTTTGCTGTTGCTCTACTTTGGAGAATCTTATGGTCTTTGAACTACCTGCTTTACCTTACGCTTATGATGCACTCGAGCCTTACGTTGATACCCTTACCATGCAAATTCATCATCAGCGCCATCATCAAACCTACGTCAATGGCTTAAACCAGGCGCTGTCTGACACCGATTATCAGGATTGGCCTTTGACCAAACTTTTGCAACGGATCCAGGAGTTGCCGCCTGAGCTGCAAACGGCAGTTCGTAATCATGGTGGCGGTCATGCCAATCACTCCTTGTTCTGGCAGGTGATGTCACCGCAAGGCGGCGGCGAACCAACGGGGGATCTGGCCAAAGCGATTCAATGCGATTTTGATGGCTTTCATATTTTCAAACAACAGT
This sequence comes from Alkalimonas sp. NCh-2, assembly GCF_039631345.1. Taxonomy (NCBI): domain Bacteria; kingdom Pseudomonadati; phylum Pseudomonadota; class Gammaproteobacteria; genus Alkalimonas; species Alkalimonas sp. NCh-2. The sequence continues at coordinate 949,055 of NZ_JBDIUV010000001.1, read as the reverse complement.
TTACCCAGGCAGCACTCAGTCGTTTTGGCAGTGGCTGGGCCTGGTTGGTGATCAATGATCTTGGCCGGTTGGAAGTGACCAGCACTGCCAATCAGGACAGCCCCTGGATGGATGGGCAGATCCCTATTCTGGGGTTGGATGTATGGGAGCATGCTTATTATTTGAAGTACCAGAATAAAAGACCCGAGTACATTGACGCCTTTTATCAGGTAATCCACTGGTCGGAAGTTGCCAGACGCTTTACCGCGCATGAGTAAACAGCCCAGGCAATGTTCTAGGTTTAAATCAATTTATATGGCTCATCTTAATCCATTAAAGCGAACGCCATCATCGATTTAAATTGAGAACAATTCTCATTTGATTTTGATCCTGAGCCGCTTTTTCATCCTATAATAAAGTGAATGACTTTTCGGAGAGAGCAATGAACACTGCCAGCCTGGCCAAATTTAGCAAACTAAACCCAAGGAAACTGCTGGGTTGGGCTATTTTATTGTTAGGTGCTGGTTATGGCTTGCAGCAACTGGCTGTTCTTATGGAGCAGCAGGAACATGTTCGTTATGCATTCTATGCCGGTATGGCGGCGGCGGCAGCCACCGCCTTAGGTGCTATTCCAGCCTTGTTCTCCCGTCGTCTCTCCGCCCGTTTGCATGCAGCTATGTTGGGTTTTGGGGGCGGGGTCATGTTGGCAGCCAGTATTTTTTCGCTGATTGTGCCAGCACTGGCGCTGTTTGAAAGCAGTACTCAAAGCTGGCAAGGGCCCTTGCAAGTGGCTGCAGCTATTCTGATGGGGGCTTTGCTGATGCTGGCACTGGAACGCAGTGTGCCGCATGAACACTTTATTAAAGGAGCCGAAGGCCATCAGGCATTGGCATTAAAGCGTAGCTGGTTGTTCGTAATCGCTATTATTCTGCACAATATTCCGGAAGGACTGGCCATTGGTGTCGCTTATGCCAGTGGCGATGCAGTAGGCGCTTCGGCGCTGGCGACCGGTATCTCTTTGCAAAATGTACCGGAAGGCTTTGTGGTGGCCATGGCGTTACTTGCTGTAGGTTACAGCCGGTTGGTGGCCTTGAGCGTTGGTATGTTATCTGGCCTGGTGGAGCCCATCATGGCGGTGACCGGCGCCATTGTGATGACCAACCCGATGCTGCTGCCCTGGGGCCTGGCGATGGCGGCAGGTGCGATGTTGTTTGTGATTAGCCATGAAATGATCCCGGAGTCGCACCGTCAGGGTCATGAAATGGCCGCCACCAATGGTTTGATGTTGGGCTTTGTGTTGATGCTGGTGCTGGATACCGCACTGGGATAATAAATTAATTTGTGATACTATCACAAATTAATTGAAATTAGGAATCATTCGCAATAAAATGCGATCTCTATTGTTGAACGCTAGGAGATCGCATGAAACCCAATATCCATCCTGAGTACCGTCAGGTACTGTTTCACGATATGGCAGCCGATGCCTATTTTTTGGTAGGCTCCACCATTCAAACCGAGCGCACCAAAACCTGGAGTGACGGCAACACCTATCCATATGTGCCGCTGGATGTGTCCAGCGCCTCGCACCCCTTTTACACCGGCAAGCAGAAGCAAATCAGCAGCGAAGGCCGGATGGCAAACTTCGGCAAAAAGTTTGGTCGTTTTTTGGCAACTAAAGGAGATGCCTGATGAAAGTGTTGTCGTCGTTGAAGTCGGCTAAAAATCGCCACCCGGACTGTCAGATCGTCAAGCGGCGCGGCAAAGTCTTTGTTATTTGCAAAAGCAATCCGCGTTTTAAAGCACGGCAAGGTTAAAGTACGCTAGACTCACTGTGATAATATCACACTTTAGGAGTTGCTATGTTGTGGCAATTGATGTTGGCCGCATCCTTGGTGGTGTTGGTAGCAGTGTTTGGGGGAGTATTGTTGCTGCTGGCACGCCCCTGGCTGAAGTGGCTACAGCCTTTGTTGTTGTGCCTGGCTATTGGTGTCTTACTGGGCAGTGCTTTTTTGCATCTGATCCCGGAAGCGTTAGAGCTCTCAGCCTCATCGCAGCCGGTGATGCTGGCAGTCCTGTTTGGCTTCTTGTTGTTCCATGGGCTGGAGCAGGGATTGCACTGGCACCGCCATGAGCTGCCAACGCAGGAAGAAAAACTGCCGGCCTATGCCCGGATGAATCTGCTGGGCGATGGCCTGCACAATGCGGTCGATGGCATTCTGATAGGCGCCAGCTTTCTGGTCGATCCGGCGCTGGGCTGGGCCACCACGCTGGCGGTGGTATGGCATGAACTGCCGAAGGAATTGTCGGATGTGGCCATCCTGCTGCATGGCGGTGCCAGTTTTAAGCGTGCCATCGCATTAAATGCGCTGTGCAGCCTGCCGGTGTTTGCCGGCGCTTTGTTGCTCTATCTTGCAGGCCAATGGCTGGTACTGCCACTGGCGGCGCTATTGGCCATCACAGCAGGTGGTTTCTTATACATTGCCTTGATCGATCTCTATCCGCTGCTAAAAGGCTTGTGGCAACAACGGCTGCTGTCACAGCATCTGGCCTTGTTTACGGGTATTGGTTTGATGTTGGGCTTTGTGCTGTTGGAAGGGCATTAAAGCCGGCTGCAGCCTGTACAGCCGGCTTTGATTGGAGCAGATCAGAAGGTCAGGCCATGAAACTGAAAGGGTTTGGCCTCTGAAAATTTGGCCGAAGTTTCACCGGCATACACCTGATTGGCATCGGCGCGCAGCACTTTGACCGGGGCATTTTCACTAAAATCCAGTTTCGTCAGGTCGACCCAAAAGGTATTGGGCGTCAGCGCGGTTTCAAAGAAATAACGCAAATGCTTGTGATCGGCCACTACCCGCCATTGGGTGGTGGATAAATTGGGGTAGCCTTCAATCTGATAGCCATAGGGTACCGAGGTATTGCGGATCACGCTAAAGACGCTGGCGGTAGCGATGTGAGGATCGCTGGTTTGCGGAATGCTGTGGATGTAGTAGTGCGCCCGCACAAAACGATCCGGGGCTTTCACCGTACCCGGTAAAAACTGATTACCCGGAATGCTGTCCCAGTACTTTTGAATGGCCAGTTGCTGCTGATACGGCGGATCATTGGTCATCACCACGTAGGATGGGTCATGGTGGATCACCAGCTTGCCTTCGATGTACTCGAAAATGGCGTTATCGCCGCTTGGATCCGACAACGATAAATGGATGGTGGTCATTCTATCGGTGCCTGGGATCACGTCGGTCACCACCACAAAGTCTTCCCGGCCAAGCGCGGCTACCGCTTCGGCGACGGTAGCGAAGTTATCCAGCGCATACTGTGCCCACAGCGAAATGGCCAGACCGGGCTTATCACCTTGTGGGCTAAAAGTTGGGTATTCGGACTCCACCAGCCACAGCATATTGGCCACCAGGCCTTTTTCGTTCATGCCATCCGAAGTGGCAATATCCCAGGAGCTGACCGCCAGGCTACCGTATTTGGCAGTCCAGCGCACCGAGTTAGCACCCACTTCGCCCTGTCGCTCGATGCCGCGCGGAAAGACCCAGAGATTGGCTGGTATTGGCATGGAAAAATCCATGCTTCGCCCGGTCAGAATGGTCTGTTCCGGACCCTTGTACATCACCCGGGTGCAGGCCTCTGCCTGCTGGCTGGTGATAGCGAAGGTCAGACTGGCGGCTAGCAGCAGGCTACTTATTTTATTCAGCGAAAAGCTTTTATTCAGCGAAAAGCGCATCGGTTCCATCTCCATGGTTACTTTGGGATAAGCATCTTGCTTAGTCTAGTCAGGCCACACTGTTTTGACCAGATTTACCTCTATTTAACCTGAGCAGTACTGCGACATTATGTCGCATCCCCGCAGCAGCTTGCCTCTGGTAGAGTAAATCAAATCAATTCAAAGGTTTATTCATGATTTCTAATATTTGCTTGGCACTTATGGCCATGAGTACAGCTGCCTCAGACACGCCTACCAAGGGAGCGGCTGCACCGGATGGTGTTGAAGTGATGGTAGTGACCAGCAGCCGTCAGGCGCAGGCACTAACCAACCTGGCGGAATCGGTCGCTGTGTTGGGTGAAGACAGCATCCAGAATGTCAGCCCCGGCCACCCGGCTGAGCTGTTAAACCGGGTATCCGGGGTGCATGTGAATGACTTGGGTGGTGAAGGCCATATGACCGCTATTCGCCAGCCTATCACCACCGGCGGGGATTACCTGTTTTTGGAAGATGGCCTGCCAACCCGGCCAACCGGCTTTTTTAACCACAATGGGTTGTATGAAATTGATATGCCAAATTCCGGCCGGGTGGAAGTGACCAAGGGGCCGGGCTCTGCGCTCTATGGCAGCGATGCCATTGGCGGCATTTTTAATATTCTGACCCCAGAGCCGACCGATCAGCTCAGTGGCCGGCTGCAAGCCGAGCTTGGCAGCGACGGCTGGCAACGTGGCCTGATGGCCGTGAGCGGTGCTTTGAATGCACAGCACCGGGCCCGGCTGCAACTGAATCGCACCCAAAGCGATGGCTTTCGGGAAGAAGCCGATTATCAGCGTTTTTCCAGTAGCCTGCGGCTGGACAGTGACCTCACACCGCAGCTGCAACTTAAAACCCTGGCCAGTTTTGGCAGCATTGACCAAAGTGGCACCTCGGGCTTAAACCAGGCTGATTTTACCAGTAATCCGCGCAAAAACCGCTTTCATGGCGATATGGGCGCGCGCGATGTGCAGGCGTTTCGGTTCTCGACGGAACTGCGTTATCAGCTGTCCGATCGCAGCGAATGGATGTTGACACCCTTTTACCGCAACAACCGCTCGGATCTGATGCCCAGTTGGATGCTGACCTATGATCCGGTGCTGCAATCCACCCGTTTTTCCTCCTATGGGCTACTGACACAGTTCTCGCAGCAGGCGTCAGCGGACTTCAACTGGACAGCCGGGTTGGATCTGGACGTGACACCTGCCACCTTCCGCGAGCAGCAAATCAGCATCGTGATGCAGGAGGATATTTTTGTTGATTACCAGCAAACCGGGCGAACCAATTACCACTACGATGCGGATCAAACCAGCATCTCGCCCTATGCGCAGTTGCAATGGTTTGCCTCCGAGCAATGGATCCTGAGTCTGGGCGCGCGGTACGATTGGTTTGAAGTCGATTACACCGATCGGCTGGATCCGTCGGTGCCACAGCAAGTAGGGCGTACTACCTGGCTTCGGCCTGAGTCGCAGCGTATTCGCTACCAGCAGCTGAGTCCCAAATTCGGCGTTGTTTACAAGCTGGCCCAGAATCAGCAGCTCTATGCCAATCGCCGGCATGCCTTTCGGGTGCCTTCGGTCGGGCAGGTGTTTCGCCCGGGTTCCAGTCAGGATACCACCGAGCTAAAACCGGTCACTGCCATCAATCATGAATTAGGCTGGCGGGCGCAGCTGGATGGGCTGCGACTGGATGCCAGTGTCTACGATTTGCAAATCAAAGACGATGTGGTCAGTTACATTGATGGCAACACCCGCAAGGTGATCAATGCCGGCCAAACCTCGCATCGGGGGCTGGAGCTGATGGCCAGCTGGCAACTCAGCGACGCCTGGACGTGGAACCTCAGTGGCACCTTTACCCGGCAAAAGTACCGTGATTTTCAGTATTTATTTAGCTGCTTTCCGCCGGCCTGTGTGCCTGCTATCAACGAAACCCGCAACTTTGCTGGCTTTGAGGTGGGCAAAGCGCCGCGTCAGCTTTGGCAAAGCAGCCTGAGTTACCAGCCACTCAGCATTGAGGGGCTCTGGCTGGAGCTGGAATGGCAGCAGGTTGGTCGCTACTACACCGATGAGACCAACACCAATACCTACCCTGGGCATGATCTGTTCAACCTGCGGGCGCGCTATCAAATTGGCGAACACTGGCAGCTGGCCATTCGGCTAATGAACCTGACTGATAAGACCTATTCCAGCCTGACCAGCAACCAGGTAGGCTCGACCGACATCGACTACCGGCCCGGTATGCCGCGCAGCGTTTTTGTGTCGGCGACCTGGCAATTTTAGGCTGTATAGAGTGAGGATGTAGCCATGACCACATCAAACGCAATACGTACCAGTCAGTTGGTGCGCTGGCACCGTGTACTGCTCTGGTTGGGTGGCATCACTTTGCTGCTGTTTGCGCTAACCGGGGTGTCGCATCCCATTATGAGTTGGACCGGCCCGCAGGCCGTTACTATGCGACCGCCGACACTCAGTTTGAGCGAAGCCGAGCTGAACCAAGCCATGCAGCGGTTGCAGCAAGCCAATCTGCCCGCTCAGTCGCTGGTGAAGCTGGTGCCCTATCAGCAGCAGGTGCTGTTGCAGCTGACCCCGGATTTGCAAAGCCCACGCCAGTACCTGAGCTTGCATGATGAAGATAGTGCCATCAGCGATCAGCAGATGGCTATTTGGCTGGCCAGTCATTACAGCGGTTTGGATGAAAGCCAGGTGCGCAGCAGCCGGTTGCAAACCGAGTTTGACAGCGCCTACCCGTCGGTCAATCGCTTATTGCCGGTGTGGCAGGTCGATTTTGACTCCGGGCTTAGCCTGTATGTGCATACCGAAACTCTGAGCCTGGCGGGCATTACCAATCGCTATAAAACCAACTTGCAGGCGCTGTTTCGCCAGTTTCACAGCTGGCAATGGCTGGATGGGGTGCCCATCATCAAAGCCCTGGTGATGACGCTGTTGCTGGGCAGTGCCTTGTTGCTGGTGCTGACTGGTGGCTGGCTGTTGCTTCGACTGCCGTTTAAGGCAAAACGTCGCGGCCTGCGCCGCTGGCATTATCTGTTGTCCTGGGGATTATTGCTGCCGGTGACGCTGTATTTGCTGACTGGCATCTACCATTTTGCCTACAAGTACGTAAAGCCCGAGACACTGGGCTTAACGGCCAGCAGCGCTCAGCCATTACCAGAGCATTGGCAGCTGCCGGCAGGCGTGTTGCCGACCGATGCTGTGCTAAACAGTGCCAGTCTGGTACAGGGGCCCGCTTCGCACTGGTACTGGCGCTTATCACTGCACAATGCCGCACAGCAGGCCGATCGCCACAGCCGCTTTGCCGGTCAGGCATCAGAGCGCGGGGCGCTCTTTATTCCGCTGCTGTCGGATGCACCGGCGCTGGACGATGCTTCCTATGCGCAGCTATTGGCGGAGCGCTTTATTGGGCTAACCCCCGAAGCGATATCCGGACAACAGCTGGTGCAGCGTTTTGGGCCGGATTACGATTTTCGCAACAAGCGCCTGCCGGTCTGGCAGCTTGATTATGCGAAGGGGCGGATTTTTGTCGACAGTGCCAGTGGTCAACTGGTCGAGCAACAAAGCCGCAGCAGCCGCTATGAGCGTTACAGCTTTTCCTTTGTGCACAAATGGGGCATTTTGCAGCCCTGGCTGGGGCGCGATGGCCGCGATAGGGTGGTGGTTGGCATGATGGCACTGGTGTTGCTGCTGGCCGGCATGGGTTTTGCGATGCGGCTTAGACGGCGTTAATCTTGCTCAGAGCCAGGTAATAGGCTATAAATAGTCCATTAAAAGACTACTTAGAGCCTATGGCCGGATTTGCAATGCGTATTGAAACCATCAGTTACATCAAACAGCATGCTGCCAAGCTGGAACTCGAAGAGCCGATTGTGGTGACGCAAGGTGGTAAAGCGGTGTATCGGATAGAGTCTGAAGCCAGCGCCCGCCTGCGGGATGAAGGCATTGCCTTGCTAAAGTTGATGAACCTGGCCGAGCGCGATATCCGTGATGGTCATACCTTAACGCTGGATGAAAGCCTGCAGCAGTTGCGCCAAGCGCTGAGCGGAGCGTCAGAATGACGCAACTGGTGGTGACCCGACTGGCGCACCAGACCTTGTTGATGCTAACCCGCTATATGACCGAGTTTCTGGGTGCCGAGCAAGCGCTGTCATTGGCAGAGCAATTGCTTGGGTACTGTAAAGAGCGGTTAGACCCAGGGCAAATGGGCCCTGGGCCGTTGCAGTTTCCACTTTGCTATGAGCTGGAGCGGTTGGGGGTGACCGACTACCGACAAATCACGGTCGATAAATACAAAATCCTCTATCGCTACGATGCCGATAAGGATACCGCTTTTGTGATGGCTTTTTTACGGCAAAAACAAAGCGCTCAGCAACTGCTGATTGCATACAGTTTGTTGCCCTGACGTCCTGTTACTCATGCTGGCTGCGATACGACTCATGGTATTCCCTTAACTGCGAACTCTTAATTGCGATGCGATCAGCTGCGACACTATGTCGCATGGTGCTTTTGGGCGGCAGCCGTTATCCTTATTGCAGACTTTTCCACTGCAGTGCGATAGTCTGTGATGACATTTTGCAACGGCTGCCTGGCAGCCGTCTTTTTTGTGGAACCTGTGTGTCATGCTTTCCCTGACTGTTCTTGAACCGCAGCACCAATTGCGTCAGTTGGCCCGCTTTCGTTGGGGGGTGATTGGCTTTATTGCACTGGCGATGCTGGCTGCCTGGTTGCTGCATTACCCGGTTAGCTCCTGGCCTTTGCTGTTGCTCTTACTGGCCCTTTTTGCTGCTTCCAATCTATTGCTGCCTGTACTACCCAATGCCAGCCATTACAGCATGCGCTTGTATGCGCTCTATGCATTGGCAGATATTGTGTTGTTGTGCTGTATGCTGCTGTTAAGCGGTGGGGTCAGCAATGGCCTGGTCGCACTGTTGCTGTTGCCGGTGGCAATGGCTTCGGTGCTGTTGCCTGGCCGTTTGTGTTATCTGGTGGCGTTAATTGCAGTTCTGTCGTATACCTTGTTGCTGCAGCTGGGTGATCTCAGTGCGCTGTCAACTGCCGGCCCCTGGTTGGAGCTGCAGCCGGAAAACGCAGCCACCCCAGCGCATGCGCATCATGGCACTGGACATGGCGTTGGACATGGTAGTTTTGATCAGCATCTGCTGCAAATGTGGTGGGCCTTTGCACTTTCTGCCGGTTTGATCAGCTGGTTTATCAGTGCTCAGGCCCGGCAAATTCGCAAGCAAGCCAGAGTGCTGAACCAGTTGCAGCAACAACAGCTGCGACAGGAGCAGATGTTGGCTCTGGCCACCTTTGCTGCTAATGCCGCCCATGATTTAGCTACGCCGATCCAAACCATGGCATTGATTGCCGACGAGCTTCAGGTCGACGCCACTCAGGCTGAACAGTGGCAGGACTTGCAACAACAACTGCAGCGTTGTCAGCATCTGGTGCAGCAGCTGCGTCAGGATGCCGGTAGTTTACGTCAGCCGCAGCAAGCCGAACCGGTATTGCAACTGACCGAGCAAACGGTACAGCGTTGGCTGGCCAGCCGGCCCGATATTGAAGCCGACTGTCAGTTTGACAGTGATGCCACTGATTTTTTACTGGCCGAGCCGCAAAGCCTGGCGGCGGCCTTGCTGAATATTCTGGATAACGCCGCTGATGCTAGCCTGGCGCGGCAACAACCCAAGCTTTCAATTGCTTGCCAGCTCAGCGAACAAGGCTGCAGCATCCGCATCCGCGATTATGGCGAGGGCTTTTCCGAGCAACGCTTGCAGGAGCTGGGGCATTTGCCACAGCTTAGTAGTCAGGGCCTTGGCATCGGTCAGTTTCTGGCCAATGCCAGCATCGAGCGATTAGGCGGTAAGGTCGTCCGCAGTAATCTGGCCGATGGCGGGCTCACCTGCATTGAGCTGCCAAGGAATCCGGTATGAATGAGTCGCAGCGCATCAAGCTGGTGCTGGTCGATGACGATGCGGTGCTGCTGCGCACCCTGGCACGACGTTTTGAGCAAACCGGTGCCAGCGTGGTGACTTTTGCCGAGCCCTGCACCAGCGCCCAACTGATTACCGAGCAAGCCGATGGCTATCTGCTGGATTTGCGTTTTGCCAGCCAGTCTGGCCTGAGTTTTGTCGAGCCGCTGCGTACAGCGCTTCCCAACTGCCGGATTGTGCTGCTAACCGGCTATGGCAGCATCGCCAATGCAGTTCAGGCCGTGAAATTAGGTGCCGACGACTACCTGACCAAGCCGGTCGATTTTCAGCAGTTACGCCAAGTACTTTGCGGCCGGAATTTGCCTGCGGAGGCAGGCCTGCAGGCAGCTGACCCCCCCGACAACCAGACAGCGTCCAGTCTGCTCAGCCCTGATCAGCTGGAATGGGAACATATCCAACGGGTACTGACCGAACAGGATGGCAATATCTCGCAAACTGCCCGGGTGCTGGGCATGCATCGCCGTACTTTGCAGCGTAAGTTGCTAAAACGCCGCCCTTAACCGCTGTATTGGCTTTGTTCATCTTGTTTTAATCTATTCGCTGTGTTCTGTTCATCCAGTTGCAGGTTTTCCCTTCATGCCTCAGCAGTAAAGTAGTGCGTGTCCGGTGTGACTGCACCCTTCACTGAAAAGGAAAACCTATGTCGATTCGAATTGTATCCATCATTTCTGGCACTGTGCTCAGCCTGGCTGCTTTGCAAGTGGCTGCAGCGCCGGTGGTCAATAACAACATCACCGAAGCCGAGGTCAAAGCTGCCCAACAGGCCTGGGGACAGGCACTAATTGCCATCAGCTCCGCCTACAGCGAAAGCGGCCGTGATAAGGCGGAGCAAAAAGCTCGCTCGGTGCTGGACGCGGCTTATGGCTATGGCCATGGCGCTGTATTGTTTAAGCCTACATTGGCCAGTGGCGAACAAACCTTTCGTACCAGTTATGAGGGGGCTTTGGCCTATTTTGTTGGCGGCAACAGCACATTTCCCGATGACAGTGGCTTTGCGCTGAAAGGATGGACCGGTTATCAGTTTAACAACGCGGCGGTGTACATCAATGGCGACCTGGCACTGACCATGGGCCATGTGATGCTGACCGATGCCAGTGGTGCCGTCACTACCGTGGACAAAACCTGGGGCTTCAAAAAAGACGAGCAAGGCGCACTTCGCATCGTACTGCATCACTCGTCATTGCCGTTTAGCGCTAATTAAGGGAACGAGTAGGGGAGCAATGGCAAGGATGCCATTGCCAGGTTAACGTGATTTAGTAAGTAAGCTGGTTATTGTTTCTGTAAGTGTTGTTCATCCCAACCCAGTTTGGCTGGCCATCTCTCCTCTGCGGCCAGCCTTTTTTATTCCGGCTGCAGGCAATACCCCAAACCGCGGCGGGTATGCAGCAGCTTGACTGCATGGGATTCATCAATTTTTTTGCGTAGCCGCGCCATATACACGTCCACTATGTTGGTGAGCGGGTCTTCATTCAGCCCCCAGACATTGGTCAGAATCCGTTCCCGGCTATAGACTTTGCCGCTGTTGCTCATCAGCAACTCCAGAATACCGAGTTCCTTGGCCGTTAACTGCAGTGTTTTACCGGCGCGTTGAGCTTGCATGCTGTCTAAATCCAGCACCAGATCGGCCACCTGTAACTGACGTTGATGCAGGCTACTGACATCCCGTTTCGCCAGGGCTTCAATCCGGGCTAATAGCTCTTCAAAGTGAAACGGCTTGCCCAGATAGTCATCGGCACCGGCCCGCAGACCCCGCACACGCTCATCAACTTCGGATAGAGCCGATAAAATCAGAATACGCGCCTGAATTTGCTGGCTGCGGATTTGCTGGCACAAGGTCAGGCCATCCAGTTGCGGCAGCATACGATCCAGCACAATCACATCCGGTTCGAACTGCCGCACCATCTCCAGTGCATGCAAGCCGTCCTGCAATAGCTGAGTCAGGTAGCCCTCGGCTTTTAAGCCTCGTGATAAAAAGCTGCCAACTTTCTCATCGTCTTCAATAATCAGTATTTTCATGCTGGGTTCCGCTAAAAAGTGGCAGCTTAAGGCATACTCGGGTGCCTCGGGGCTGATTGGGATGCAGTTCAATGGTGCCATCCTGCACTTCCATAATGGCTTTGGCAATGCAAAGACCTATCCCCAGACCATCGGGTCGGGCGCTTCGGGCCGCGATCCCGCGGAAGTGACGCTGAAACAAGCGATCCTGTTCTTCTGCGCTGATGCCAATGCCCTGATCGGCTAGCTCCAACTGCAGTTCATTGTCACTCAGTGCCAGGCTAAGCTGCAGCTCTGGGTTATTGGCGGCATACTGCTGGGCATTGTCGGTAATAATCCGCAGCACACTGGCAAATTTGTCTGCATCGAGCAGCAACCAGGCGTCGGCCGGTAACTCAGCTGGCGTGTTCAGCGTTAACTGGTAGCCGCTATTCAGCTGCTGTTGCACCGTAGCCGTGGCCAAAGCCTGAAAATCCAGCACGCTGATGCGCTGCAAGTGCACTTGCAGTAAGCGCTCTTCACCTCTTGCCAGCAGCAACAAATCCTCAATCCGCCGGCTTAATTGCTGGCTGGCGGCCAGAATGCGGCCAAAGGCTTCTTTGTATTCAGCGCTGTCTTTGTCCTTGCCGCGCAAGCTGATTTCGGCTTCGCCCTGAATGCTGGTGGCTGGGGTGCGCAGCTCATGGCTGATATCCGCCAGCAATTGCTTTTGCCGGTGCTCGGTTTCATGCAGTTGGGCCAGCGCTTGCTGCAATTCAGCGGTACGGGCCTGAACCCGTTGCTCAGTCGCTAGCTGGCTTTGTTTCTCCTGGCGGGCAAAATCTTCAATGTAGCCTGACATCAGGTTAAATTGCCGGGCCAGTTCGGCAAATTCGGTTGGCCCCTGTTCCTGAATGCGGTGGGCAAAGTTGCCTTGCTGCAACTGCTTGGTGCCATCCAGCAGCCGCTGCAATGGCTGGCTCAAGGCCCGGGATAAATGCCAGCCAATCACAATGGCAAACAGCAAACCAAGCAGGCTGATCAGCAGCATGGTGAGCTGCACCTGTTGCACGGCAGAGAGCGCATCCGCCTCGGTACTGCTGGCCCGCTGTTTTTGATCGGCAATGGCCTGCTGTAACAATTCAGACAGATCGGTGTCCTGAAACTTATCAAACAAGCTAATCAGGGTACGCCAGCGCTCCAGATCATCCTGATAGGCAGCGATTTCACGGGTTTTCAGTGCATGTTCCAGCGTGTGCAAATTGGATTGCAGCAAGGAAATGACTTTGACCTGCTGCATAATAAGCTGCAAGTCGGATTCATTGGTGCTGTAAAGTTGATCGCGAATGGCCAGTTGATCCAGGGTCTGCAACTGCTGTTGCATGCGGCCAAACAAAGTATCGCGAAAACCGGTATTGGCATCTTCGGTCAGCAGGTACTCGGCCAGCCAGACTTTGAGCCGTTGTTTATCGGCCCGCAGCGAAATAAACTCGGTCAGCATCTGGTTGGCAATGCGGTTGCGCTTGGTATGAAATTCCGAGTTTTGCTGCGCCCAAAAACCAATACCCGACAGCAGCAGGCTAATACCCACCAGAATACAGAGCGATACGATCAGTTTGCGTAAATACATCGATATAGCCCATTCACTGCACTATCAGGCAGTATATGGGCTTTATCGGTTTGGATCATGAATATCGGGTTAAATTCATGGATCGCTTTGCGTTCATCAGCAACAGGGTTGCAAGTGCTTACGCTTTTTCGCTTGAGTGCGCCGCAGAGCCCCAAGAGCAAAAAGACCGGCCAGCAGACCGCCAAAGCTTGCAGGCTCAGAGACAGTGGCCTGCTGGTTAAAACGAATACCAACCTGATAATACCCGTTTTGCCAGCCAGTGATAAATTGATACTGCGGTAACTGGCTAAGGCCCGTGAAGCTGACTCTCTGTTGGTCGAACCCCGTTACGCTTTGTGCGCTGAATAAACTCCAGACATCGTCCAGGCTGGGTAACCAGTTGGAGAGATCCAACGTCAGCCAGCTATCAGCACCAAAGGCCAAATCGCCATCAATTGCCAGCAGGCTAGTTGCAGCCAAATTGCTCAGACTCAAGCTAAGCTCTCCATCCAGTAGGGCATTGCCCTGCACATCTAGCTGCGCATTGGAGTCGATAGCGAGAATATCCCCAGCGTTGATTTGAAGATCGGCCGCCATCTGCCAAATGCCTTGCTGCACTTGCCAGGACTGGAATTGCTCAATATGACCAAAAGAGCCATGACCATCGCCGGTGAGAAGCAACTGATTCTGGCCAGTACCGCCCAGAATGCTGCCCTGAATCATGCTGCCGGCATGCAGCTCCAGGCGGTCATTCCCACCCCCCATATCAATAGCAACCCCTTGATTACGGCTGATGATGCTACCTTTGTTAATCAGGGTATCGTCCCAGTCGCCACGCAACTGCACCCCTTCATTCAGCGCATCAATGGTACCGGCATTGACCAGCAGGGTGGCACCAAAGGCCGCTCCGCCATCGCTGTCATCTATCAGGATCCCCCGATCGCTGCTGTAAATGGTCGCCCCACTGTGATTGATGATACGACCACCCCCCATGGCAATGCCATCTGCCCGATTAGGATCGCCATTCTTTACCCCAGCTGCGCCAATGCCTTCAATCCAGCCATAGTTTTCAATATCGCCGATAAAGTCGATATCAATGCCATCGCCATCCCCTTCGCTAAGCTGCGGATTGTAGCGGCCTGAGATCACACCGTAGTTCAGTACCCGGCCATTGCCATCCAGGTTCACGCCTGAGCCATTCCAGCCAATAATGGTACCGTCGGCCTGATTAACCACTTCAATAAAGCCATTGCCGGTGACGCCATGACGAGCCCCCTCGATACGTCCACCCGCCAGATTAAACACCTGGCCATCGTGCTGCTGAAAATCAACGCCATCGGCCGAGGTGCTCTCAGCGCCCTCCACCACACCGGCACCGCCGGCACGAATCAAACCAGCATTAAACACCTGGCCATGGCCGCCCGGGCGAACAGCATCGGCATCGGCACTTTGGATGATGGCACCGGCATGGTTGTGGATAATGGCATGGGCAGCCGTGCCAGTGACTGAGTTAAAATCAAGCGCTTGGCCGGAGTCATCACCAAGGCCAGTGGTTTCGATAAGGCCATCATTTACCAGCACTAAGTTGCCGCCGGTGAGATCGTAATTAACCCGAATGGCGTCGTTTTGCGCCTGAATCACGCCACTGGCGCTGTTGTGAATGTCGATAAACCGCTCACCACCATCACCATTAATATCAATACCACGGCGCCCCTGGCCCTGACTGCTGATGGTACCGGAGTTGTTGATGGCCACTGTGGTCAGATTGCCGGTTCGAATGGCATCGTGCTGCACCGAGTGCATCCTACCAAGGTTGTTCAGGATCAGCTCGCCTTGCTGCATGTCAGCAAAGTCCAGCACCTGGCCTTCATTGGATCGCATGGTACCGGCATTGTCGATGTGGGCGGAGCCAAGGATCCCGGAACTGAAGTTCAACCGGAAGGCATCGTTGTCACTGTCAATCAGCGCATGCTCACGATTATACAGCTTAATATGGTAATTGGCTGATGTTGTATTGCCTTGGGTGTCGATGGCTCTGGCCCCATTTGTAGCAAGCACCTGGCCACTATTATCAATGCTTACAGTACCTTCCTGGGCGGCTGACCATCTAATCGTCTGATTTCCTGGCTGCTGCAAGGTAGCACCGATACCAATAGTTCCTGTTTCATTCCCTGTTAACGTCTGGCGACCTGTCACCATCTCACCGTCTTTGATGGTAAAAGGGGTAGCGAGCACAGGCTGACTGAGAAAAGCTGAGCTAATGCAGATTGCGAGTAGAGACTTGATCATCGGAGACTTCATAGCACTTTCCTTGTTGGCAAGACAGATGAAAATGCATGTTAAATTCACGATATGACAAGGCTGTGACACGGCAGAGCTTTGCGTTAGCTTTCTTGTTACCACACAGGATCGAGGGTCAGCAGCAGACGTTTACCTGAACTGGCCGGTGAGCGGTGACTGATGGCATAACACTGGCTGTCTTCCCAGCCACTGCCTTTGAGCAGAGCAACATCGGCAGTTTGCAATTGCATGGTGGTTTCAGGCCGGGCAATGGGCCCGCCATGCCACTCGGTCGCAGGGCCGCTGTAGGTGCAGACCAGCCGGCACAGCAGGTGGTCGGTATGAAATTTGGGACACATAGGCTTTTCGAGCACCCGCAGGCGCAGCCCAAGCTGCGGACAGTCCATCAGGCAGCCAAAGATGTCCGCCAACTGCTGGATATCGGCAATAAAGTCGGCTTTGCCACTGCCTGTCGGCAGAACATCCGTCAAGGCATTGGCAATCTCATCGATGGGCAGCATACGTTGCAGCGGCAATTTCAGTTGCTCCAATAGCACTTTGCAGTACGAGTCTATGGCAGGTGCAAATACACGCTGCCAGACCGCCAAATTGACATCGGGCTCGAAAATCGCCAGCAGGCTGTCACGCTCTGAACCTAGTTGCTGTCTGGCAAAAGAGTTGGCTGGGTTGGTTTGTGTGACAGGCTCTGGCCGAATGCGGGCAATGGTACTCATGCCTGGGCGTCTACCTTGATATTGATCTTACTCCAATCATGAGCCATAACGGCAGTGCGCAGGCCATCGCGGTTGTGCAGGATCTGATTCAGCAAGGTGGTCTTGCCTGCACCCAAAAAACCGGACAGCACGGTGACGGGTAAAGGCGTAGAGGTTGTGGTGGCCATAAGGACCTCAAAAGTGTGATGGTATAACATCGCAATAGTAGCATGCTGGCTAGCTCTGTAAAGCCCAATCAGCCGGCGATACAAGCAAGCGCCTGACAACCTTGGGCTGTGTCAGGCGCATCATCAGCGATCTGTGAATGGTGTTATGGCAGCCGCCGCTGCTGGCCAAGCTGATAAAATTCACTCTGGGGTGACCAGTTGGGCCATTGGCCTGAGTTGGCCAGCTCTTCCAGCACGCCGTAATGCAATTGGGTATCTTGCAATAGAGCACCAAAGTCCCAATCGTCACTGAAGGTATCGTCCGGCGTATGGTAGCGGCTTTGCGTGGCTTGCAAAGCCGCTTCGCCAACGCCAGTGCCGCCTGACAGGCTGTCGGTGCCTGGCCCCATAAACAAGCCTGGGACACCGACCTGGGCAAAGGCAAACTGATCAGAGCGGTAGAAAAAGCCTTTTTCCACTTCCGGATTGCCGGCTACAACCCGGCCCTGACGCTCGGCCTGGCGGCGAACGACGTCATCCAGCTCTGATTGGCCTAAACCAATGATCCAGACATCGCGGGTTGCCGGCACCGGCAACAGCGCATCGATATTGATGTTGGCGACGATATTGGCCAACGGCACGGTGGGGTTGGCGGCATAATGCTTGGTGCCCAGTAAGCCAGACTCTTCCAGCGTCACCACCAGGAACAACACCGAACGTTCAAAACCGCCTTGTTGCTGCGCTTTAGCTGCAATTTCCAGCAGAGCCGCCACGCCACCGGCATTATCAATAGCGCCATTGTAAATGGCCAGTTCGCCACTTTCTGAGGTAATGGCTCCCAGATGGTCCCAGTGGGCGGTGACCACTATCCACTCATCAGCACGGCTGGTGCCGGGGATGCTGGCAAGCACATTGTCGGAACGACCGGTTTGAACGTCCAGCTCGATGCTGGCACTGAGTTGATGGCCGGTTAGTGGAACTGCCTGAAAGCCTGGTTGGTGGGCCGCAGTTTTTAAAGCCTGAAAATTCAGTCCGGCACTGGCAAACAGCTGTTCTGCACCCGTGCTGGACAGCCAGCCAATAACGGGGGTCTTCTCACTGCTGTTGTCGGCTAAATCAAACTGGGCCCGCTGCATCATGTTTTGCGCCACAGCAAAGCCATAACCGGCAGCTTCGGTGTCATGCACAATCAGGCAGGCCGCTGCTTGTTGCCGGGCACACTCTTCGAACTTGTAGGTCCAGCGGCCGTAGTAGGTCATTTCCGGGCCTTTAAATAAAGCTGGATCCTGGCTGGCAAAGCCAGGATCGTTCACCAGCACAATCACGGTTTTACCAGTGGCATCAAAAGCCGCGTAGTCATGCCACTGGTATTCCGGGGCTTCAACGCCATAACCCGCAAAGACAATATCGCTGGGTTCAAGTGTGACTTGCGTTTGACCGGTACGGGAGCTGATCACCAAATCGCTGCCTATCTCAGGTTGCCAGCCGCTTGGGCTACCGCTTAGCTGCACCTTTGGATTGCCGATATTGGTGACTTGCATGTAGGGCACGGCCTGGGTATAGCTACCGGCATGACCGGGTTGCAAACCCAGTTGCCGGAAGTGTTCGACCAGGTAATGCACCGTGCGGGTTTCGCCTTCGGTGCCCGGCTGGCGGCCCTGAAACTCATCGCTGGCCAGGGTGCGGATATGCTGAGCCAGTGCTTCGGACTGGAAATCAGGCAGGGCCTTGCTGGCAGCAGGTTCAGGTGCTTTACTGCAAGCGCTGAGAGTCAGGCCTAGCAGTGCCAACGTCAGTAGGGGGTGCTTGTTCATTGTGATTCCTTAGTGTGATGGCTATCGGCAAATACAAAAGGTTTACCTTGCGGCGGTCCCAGCACTTCATCGCTGTGCATCACCAAACGACCGGCAATGATGGTCGCGATGGGCCAGCCGGTGACTTGTTGGCCGTGATAGGGTGTCCAACCGGCTTTGCTGGCGATCCAGCGGTTGTCGATGGTGCGCTGGGCTTTTAAATCGACCAGGGTAAAATCGGCATCGTAGCCAACGGCGATGCGGCCTTTGCCCGTCAGGCCAAAAATTCGGGCCGGGTTGCTGCTGGTTAAATCGACCAGCCGCTGCAAACTGAGCTTACCGGCGGCGACATGGTTCAGCATCACCGGCAGCAGGGTTTGCACTCCGGTCATGCCACTGGGGGAGTCCGGGTAGGGGCGGGACTTTTCCTCCAGGGTATGAGGCGCATGATCGCTGCCCAGAATATCGACCGTGCCATCGGCGATGCCTTGCCACAGGCCTTGCTGGTGCTTGCTATCGCGAACCGGCGGGTTCATCTGGGCCAGACTGCCAAGGCGCTGGTAGCAATCCGGCGCCACCAGTGACAAATGATGCGGGGTGGTTTCTACCGTGACGCGATCTTTAAAGGCTGCCAGATAGGCCATTTCATCGGCAGTGGAAATATGCAGAATGTGCAGCGGCCGGTTGGCTTGTTCGGCCAGAGCGATGATCCGCTGAGTGGCCAGCAGGGCACTTTGGGCATCACGCCATAGCGGGTGGTTTTCAACCTCGCCGGCGGTCAGGGCTTTGCGCTCACGCAACCGGGCTTCATCTTCGGCATGAATGGCCACCCGGCGCCGGCCATCCTGCAAGATGTGCAGCAGCAGCTCGTCTTGCTCTGCCAGTAAGTCGCCAAAGGAGCTGCCCATAAAGACCTTGATGCCAGCACAACCCGGCAATTGCTCAAGCGCTGCCAGCTGGCCCAGATTGGCGGCACTGCCGCCAATGTAAAAAGCATAATTGCAGTAGCTCTGCTCTGCGGCGATGCTGAGCTTTTGCTGCAAGCAGTTAGCAGAGAGCGTCAGCGGATTGGTATTGGGCATTTCAAAGAAGCCGGTGATGCCACCCAGTACCGCGCCTTTGCTGCCATGATGGATGTCTTCTTTGTGGGTGAGCCCCGGCTCACGAAAGTGCACCTGGGTATCGATCGCGCCGGGCAACAGGTGCAGGCCTTGGGCATCCAGCTGGCGTTTGGCCTGCCAGCCGCTACCACCAATGGCGGCAATGCGCCCGGCAATCACAGCGACATCGGTTTGCTGCAGTCCCGCTGGGGTCATCACCTGTGCACCCTGGATCAGCACATCGGCGTCTTTGTGCTGGATGCGGGTTAACCAATCGGTCGCGTTCATATTATGGCTCCCTGGAAGCATGAATTCGGGCATAAGCATCGTGCGGATGCAGGCTTTCCAAATGCTGTACCTCAATGCAAACATCGGGGTACTGTGGAGCTAAGCTGGCAGCAAGGCGGCGCGCGGCATCTTCAACAAACATCAGATTGGCACCATTTAACCGGGCAAATTCCTGCTCATCGGCACGTTTGACTGCCGTTTGCACCGGGGTGGCTAAAGCCGTTTCGGCCTGTTCAATAACAGCACTGATCGGAAAGCCGCTGGCAGCCGCTGTCAGCGATAGCTCAATGCTGGCGACACTGCGCTGGCTGTGGGGCGTGGCATAGCTGCCGTGCTGCAGCAGCCAGTCGGCTACGTTGGCTTTGGGCAGGACTTCATCGCTAAAATCGGCCAGAAACTTTTGTTGCAGCAATTGCCGGCTTAAGGCAGCCGAGCAGGGGCAGGTCGATGAATACTGCACGGCCACGGTTAGCTTTAGCTGAAAGCCTTTAGGGCTCAGGCTGGCTTTCAACTTGATCGGATAACGGCGCCAACCGGCAAGATCTGGCGTCACCAGCGCCGGGCGCTTGCAGAGGCGATCAAAAGAGAGCTCCATTAGCACCTGATCGCTGTGGCAATCCTGATGACTGTGCAGCAATTGCTGCAGCAGTTGTTTCAGGTTCGCTGGGGTGCACAGCTGCTTATCGGCAAAGTCATTCAGTAAACGGTACAGGCGCGACATATGGATGCCGCGCGCATCGGTTCTTGGCAAATTAATGCCAATGCTGGCTTTTACCTGTTGCACCATGGCATCCCCGCCATCGGATACCTGCAGCAGCAAATCCAGCTGCTGCATACCTACTTCATCCAGCTTACTGCTGGCTTGCTGCAAGGCTTGCCGGGTGATGTCCGGCAACTCTGTTTGCATCATGATTGGTTCCTGCTCCAACGACAAAGTGTGATAGTATCACATTTTGTCGTTGGAGCATGCCTGCTGGCCGCAGTTTTGTTGCGATAGAGCGTTGCATGCTTTAGCATGCCCCGATTTTTAAAAGTTTGTAGTGGAGTTGCAGATGCTAAAACTGTCCCCGTTGGCCTGCGCTGTTGCGTTGGCGTTGCCTGCTGTGCTGAGTGCAGGTGAAGTGTCTTTGGATGATGACCGGGATGACGCCCGGCTGGAGCGCATTGAAGTGCGCGCCTCTGGCTTACGCCGTGATGTGGTAGAAATGGCAGGACCGGTCTCGGTGCTAAGCGGCGATGAGTTGCTACGCCGTACCGAAGCCAGCATCGGTGAAACCTTAAAGTTCGAACCTGGGGTGCACGGCAACTACTTTGGCCCTGTGGCATCCAGCCCGGTGATCCGTGGCCTGGATGGCCCGCGGGTGCAGGTGATCCACAATGGCATGAGCACCGGCGATGTCTCGCGCGAAGGGCCGGATCACACCATTACCGCCGATGCCATCACGGCCCAGCAAATTGAAGTGCTGCGTGGCCCGGCGACCTTGCTCTATGGCAGTGGCGCCATTGGTGGTGTCATTAATGTGGTGGATAACCGTATTCCCCGTAGCGCCCTGGCACAGCCGGAAACGGTGTTGCAAGGGCGTTTGAACAGCGCTGCTGCCGAGCGTTCGCTGGCCTTTGCCCATGACAGCGCAGCCGAGAGCCTGGCGTTTCATGCCGACGGTTATTACCGCAAGGGCAATGACTACCGGGTGCCGGAATATCAGAGCGATGAAGGCTTTCGCAGCAAGCGGCTGGACAATTCCTGGTCGGAGCATCAGGTGCTCAATCTGGGCTCCAGCCATGTCGCCGACTGGGGATTTGTCGGTATCAGCTATGGTTACATCAGCAGCGAATACGGCTTGCCGGAAGGGCCACAAGACCCGCTGGATGACGATGATGGCGAATTGATTAAACTGAACCAGCAGCGGCTGGCACTGGCGGCCGAGTACCGGCCACAGCATGCCAACTGGGAGCTGCTGACCGCCGATTTGGCCTTTACCGATTACGACCATGCCGAATACGACGATGGCGAAGCCGAAACCGAGTTTACCAGCAAGCAGTGGGAGCTGCGACTGACCGGCACCTATTTGCTGGACTCAGGCTGGCGCGGTATTGTCGGTTATCACGGTACTGTACGGGATTACGAAGCGCTGGGCGAAGAAGCCTTTACGCCCAATACCGATACCGACAGCCATGCACTTTTTGTGTTGCAGGAAAAAAGCTTTGGTGATCTCAAATTTGAGTTTGGCAGCCGTTTTGAACGTTTAACGCAAAACGCCAGCGAGGTCGAGGATGTGCTGGGCGTGCGCGATATTCGCGATCCTTTCAACCTCTTTAGCTGGTCGGTTGGTGCGGTCTATCAACTGGCCGATGGCCATCAGCTGACCGCTGCTTTTAGTCAGGCCCAGCGGGCACCGGCGGCCAACGAACTCTATGCCAATGGTATCCATGTCGGCACCCGCTCGTATGAAATTGGCACCGCCTATCGGGTGACGCACAGCGATGGCCAAACTGAAATCCTCAGCGATGCCAGTTTATCCAAAGCAGAAAAAGCCAACAACGTCGATTTCGGGGTGCGTGGTCAACTGGATAGCGTGCAGTATCAGTTCAACCTGTTTTACAACCAGATTGATGATTTCGCCTATTTAAGCAATCTGGGCTTTGAGATTGCCGGCTTTGATGCCTACCAATACCGGCAGGACGATGCCCGTTTGCATGGCGCCGAAGCCAGTATCCGCTGGCAACTGGCACCGGACCATCAACTAAGCCTGATGGGCGATCTGGTACGGGCCCGGCTCAAAGATGGCGGCGATCTGCCGCGGATCCCGCCGTTCCGACTGGGGGCGGAGTACCAATACACTGCTGATGCCTGGAGTGCTCAGCTCGGGGTAATGCATCATGGCCGACAAAGCAAGGTTGCTGCCAATGAAACGCCGACCGACAGCTACACCCTGGTCGAAGCCGCGCTGAACTACCATTTCAGCTGGCAGCAGTGGGAGCTGATGGCCTTTGCCAAAGCGCAAAACCTGACCAATCAGCTGGCTTTTGTCCACAGCTCTTTTATCAAAGAGGATGCGCCTTTGGCTGGTCGCAATCTGACGGTTGGCATGCAACTTCGTTTCTGATCTTCCGGCCAGAACGCTGCCTGTGGTATAACAGCCACAGGCAGTAAACGAAGGAGCTGGTATGGCAGGCTGGTTGGATCTTATCGCGATTTTTTGGTTTTTAACCATTTGGGTTGGCTACACACTGTACGCCAAACGCCGGGCCAAAACCGTCAGTTGCTTGTCCTTTGAATTGCGTCGCAAACGCAACGACTGGATGAAGCAGATGCTGAGCCGCGACAACAAAATGGCCGATGTCGGGCTGATTTCCACCCTGGAGCGCAATGTCAGCTTTTTTGCCTCCAGCACCTTGCTGGTACTGGCGGGTTTGTTAACTGCTTTGGCCTCGGCCGATAAAATCAGCCTGGTACTGCGCAATATTCTGCCCTGGAGTTCGCAGGCCGAAGTCTCTTTGCAATTGAAGCTGTTGTGCATCGCCCTGATCTATGTGTTCGCTTTTTTCCAGTTTACCTGGTCGCTGCGCCAGTACGGTTTTGGCGGCGTTTTGATTGGGGCTGCGCCGGATGGCCGCAGCATGGAAGAAGCCGATCGTCAGGCTTATGCGCTGCGTACCGCCAAAGTGATTGACCAGGCAGGCCATTCTTTTAACTATGGTCTGCGTGCCATGTATTTATCACTGGCCGCTTTGGCCTGGTTTATCGATCCGGTGTTTTTTATGATGGCCACGGTGCTGGTGGTGGTGATTATGAAGCAGCGGGAGTTTCATTCTAAGGTATTGCATGCGCTTAGAGATTGCTAAGAAGTGGCGCTGAAACGGCAGTTAAGATACCGTTTCAGCAAACCCTGGGGTTATTGCACTTCGAAAGCCCTTATTACCCGGTTCACGCCATCGACATGACGGGCTATTTCGACCGCTTTGTCGGCTTCTGCCGGTGTCACCAGCCCCATCAGAAAGACTTCGCCGTCTTCGGTGACGACTTTAATATTCAGGCCGCTGATGGCACTGTCGGATAAGAACATCGACTTTACCCTGGTGCTGATCCAGCTGTCCCGGCTGCGGGTGGATAATGAAATGGTGTTGCCGACCCGGATTTGATTGTGCACATCCCGCACACTTGCTAAATCCCGGGTAATTTGACCGGCACGTTGCCGGACCTGCTCACTTTCTACCTGGCCGGTCAGCAGGACCACGCCATTGTAGCTAACCACATTGATTCGGCCTTGTTTGTTTAGCTCTTCTTCCGTAAACAGTTGACGGGCACGCATGCTGATGCCTTTGTCGTCAATCTGGTAACCAAGGGTACGTCTGTCTTGCGCCGCCACTACGGCAGCACCACCGCCTGCTACCACAGCCGCAGCGCAACCTTGCAAAATACCTACCGTGAGTAACAGCATCCAAAGCTGGTTCTTATTCATAGCTCCCCCTGTTGTGGGAAAAGGTTTAATTCAATCAGTTCGCACAGACAATGCAGCAAAAAGGCATAACACTCGAACACCCTGGCATGACGGTGGGCGGGAACCCGTAGCTCGGTATCCTGGGCATTCAGTAAACCTGATAACTCATCTGCCCCTTCGACGGTCAGAGCGACCACGCTCATATCGCAGGTGAGTGCTGCTTCGACCGCTTTGATCAGGCTTTGTTCGGTGCCTCGCAAAGAAATAACCAGCAGAATATCGCCTTTTTGGCCCAATGCCTTGACCTGGCGGGCGTAGTAATCGCAATTTTGGCCAGAGCCGGCATGCATGGCTGCCAAATCCTGATGCAGTGCCATAGCCGGCAGGCAAGGGCGCTCAGTTTCGTATTGATCCAGCAGCAACTGGGCAAAGTGTTGTGCCAGACTGGCACTGGCGCCATCGCCACAGCACATCACTTTACCGCCCTCAATCAAACTACTGACAATCCGAAAGGCTGCTTGCTCTATGGGGCCTGCCAGTGCTTCACTGGTGGCGATCATAGTTTGAATGTTTTCGCTAAAGAGCTGGCGAATTTTGTCTTGCATCTAAGATCCTGTTCTGGCTGTTTCTATGAGGGCACCCGCCCTGTTAGTTTGCCTGAATCGCATTTTGGATCCAGTTAAACTGGTAGGGCTCGGTACCACTGATGGTTAGCACATCAAAGCGGCATGGCCCTGTGTGTTTGCTGCGTTGCAAATAAAGTTGTGCGGTGCGCAGCAGTTTTTGCTGTTGCCGGTAACTAATAGCTGCACTGGCCCCGCCATAGCTATTGGATGCGCGGTATTTGACTTCAACAAACACCAGTTGCTCCCCCTGTCGCATCACCAGATCAAGCTCACCCAGTTTGGTGTTGTAGTTGCGGGTTACTGAGCTCAGGCCTCGTTGTTGCAAATAGTGTTCTGCCAATTGTTCATACAGCACACCAAGCGTATTGGCCATGGCTTAGGGCTCCTGTATCAGCTGCAGCTCTCGTTGGCTGTAACGTGCCCAATTGAGCTCCCGCCGTATCGTTTGTGTCTCGGTCAGGCCAAGTGTCCCTGTCAGACCACGATAGCGCAGCGCCGGAAAGGCCCGTTGTTGCTGGAGCTGTGGGATTAAGAGCAGTGCGTCATACCCCATCGCAAACAAACGTTGCAGGTTTTCGTCCTGCTCCGGAAACAACTGATCAAACTCTGCCCGTAGTGCCTGGCTCTGTTGGTCCGATAGCATCCAGGGCATGTCCGTCAAAGTAAGGCCGGCCAAGTCCCGATGATCGCTGCGATCGGCCTGAATGCTGTGGCTACGTGAGCTGGCGTAGATTGGCAAGCTCGGAGCCGTTGGGCTGACGGATACATCCAGAAACGGCTTGATCAGCCTGGTTTGAGTTGGATCCGCAATCAGATAGATGGCATCAATATCCAGTCGGCTATGTGGCTCTGACTCCACGGTGCCCGGAATCAATTGACTAATCTGACGTACCCGTTGGCGGCTTTGCTCCAGATCCAGTAAGCGGGCGATCACCGGCTCCAGCTCATCACGGGATTGAAAGCTATAAAGCTCGGGGCTGGAATGACCATATTGCTGCCATTGCCGGCTAAAGTGACGCGCCAGGCGCTCGCTGCCGGGGTTTTGCGCATAAATCACAACTGGCCGGTTGAAGTTCCTGCGCTGAAAGAACTCCGCCAACTGACTGCCTTCGTCTTCCAGACTCAGACTAAAAAAATAGTGTTCGTCGTTCAGTGACTGCTGTTGACTACTCTGGTTTAAGAACAATGTCGGCCATAACCAATTGGCATCTTGTTGAATACTATCGACCTGGCTGCGTTGCAAGGGGCCAATAACAAAATCGATATTCAGTGCTTGCAGCTCCTGAGAAAGCAGCTCAGTGCCTTGCATGCTATCCAGGAAAAAAAGCTCCAGTTCGGGTTGATTGGATGCGGCAGCCAGAATGCCATTCTGAATGGATTGCGCATGCTGTCTGAGCTGACCGTGAATGGGTAACAATACCGCAATCCGCTTAGGCTGGTAGGGAACCAGTTCGGTTAATTGCCCTATGGCCGTGGGTAATTCGGACACATCCGGCATATAGGCATAATTTCTTTGCCACTGGTGCAATGTTCGGGTCAGATCGCCGGATTGTTCCAGTTGCTGCTGCACCGAACGGGTCAGTTGCAGCCAGGCCAGTGTGCGAGGCCCTGCATCAACCCGCAATTGATTCAACTGCACTGGGTCCAATTGGCTAAGCAAGCGCCACAGCCGTTGCCATTCGTCTCCGGAGTGCTGTTGCAACGCCGTTAACTCATCCCATTGCAACAACCAAAAGGCGGCTTTACCAGGCTGGTTCAGCTGTTTAAACAAACGGGCCGCGGCCAGACTAAAGGCAATGCGGGCATCCTCATCAAGTTGCCCAAGGTTGGTTTGCTCAACGATACTTAAAGCGGTTTGATACTGTTCCAGTTGCAGCCAGGCCTGCAACTCCAGGGCAGGCAACTGGCCTTGCAACCATGGCTCGGGCTGAACCGCAAGCTCCCTGGTTATCGACAAGGTTAGGGTAGGATCGGCCTCTTTAAGAGCAGCCGATGCTGCTTTTAACAACAACGCCGGCTGACGGCTTACGGACTCCCTGGCCGCTTGTTGCAGCCAGTATTGGGACGAATGCTCGCTGTCATCCGGTGGTAACTCAACAGTGCTGCTGCTATCCACAATGGGGGCAGGGCTCTTTGGAGCAGGTTGCTGAGCACAGCCGGTAACAATGGCTACCATCAGGCCAAGCGCGAGGTATGGCTTTTGTTTGCTGCTAATCACAATGCACAGTACCATAGTCAAATGTTGGCACTATCTTACTGAGTCCTACTCATAAGCTCAAACAAAAGCGATCAGATGACTACTGAAACCGGACAACTGTACATTGTAGCAACCCCAATCGGCAATTTGGCCGATATCAGCCAGCGGGCGCTGGATATTCTGGCAAGGGTCGATTGGATAGCGGCCGAGGATACCCGGCACTCCTCCCGCTTGTTGCAGCATTATGGCATTCAAAGCAAGCTGCTGGCGCTACACGATCACAACGAAAAACAGCGGGCAGCCTCTTTACTGGAAAAGTTGCAGCAAGGGCAAAGCATTGCGCTGATTTCCGATGCTGGTACCCCTTTGATCAGCGATCCTGGCTACAGCCTGGTGCGTCACTGCCAACAGGCCGGAGTGCAGGTCGTGCCGGTACCAGGTGCCTGTGCGCTGATTGCTGCGCTATCGGCTGCCGGCTTGCCGACCGACCAATTCCTGTTTATTGGCTTTTTGGCCGCCAAACAACAGCAGCGGCTGAATCAGCTGCAGGCTATTCCTGCCGGGGTAGGCACTTTGGTCTGTTATGAAACAGCGCGGCGCATTCAGGACACCCTGCAGGATGTGCAGCAAGTGTTCGGCCACGAGCGCGAACTGGTGCTGGCCAAGGAGCTGACCAAAACCTTCGAGCACTTTGCCCGTGGCACCGCCGAAGACATTTTGCAGTGGTTGCAGGAGGATGCCAAGCGCTGCCAGGGCGAAATGGTGTTGATGATAGCGCCAACGGCGAAAACCGAAAGCGAAATCAGCGAAGCCGCGCTGCACACTCTTAAGCTGTTAATGGCAGAGCTGCCACTGAAAAAAGCCGCCGCCCTGACAGCAGAGATCCACGGCCTGAAGAAAAATGCGTTGTACCAGCATGGCCTGAGTTTGCAGCAAAAGTAGGGGGTTAGAACAAAAAAAAGCCACTGTCGTAAAGGTGTCGTATAGTTGTCGCCCTATTATCGGCGTTTAGTCGTAAAAGTTTCCTGACTTTTGGTAGAGCATGAAGTTGCCTCACCAACTAAGAGATTATGGGTACGTATGAAAATAAATGCAGAATTGATTTTTGAGCTACGGACCAAGCGGTCATGGTCACAAGAGGAGTTGGCTTTAGCGGCTGGCGTAAACTTGAGGACCATACAACGCATTGAGAAAGAGGCCTCAGCATCGTTGCAAACCAAAAAGGCGTTAGCCGCTGCACTTGACATACCTATTTCTGATCTGGAACCTCAGGAAACATCAAAGATGAAAAAGTATGAGTATAAAACCATCGAAATTCAGACCAAAGAGGGCTTCCTGTCTGGGCTAAAGAAGCAAGAGCTGCCAGATTTTGAGTCTATCTTGAACAAAGAAGGCCAAGAAGGCTGGCTGTTAGTTCAAATTTTGAGCCCCGAGCTAGCTCAAGGTGTTTGGTCGGGTAAAACCGGTAATTTGCTTGCTCTGTTGCAACGTGAGTTAACAACGTAAGTTCAGTTTACTTGGTTTTGAAAAAGCGACCCTGAGGTGAAGCAGCGTCGGCCTTGATTTGGTGCGCCGAAGGAGTATGATAATATCATACTATTCGTGTGTCAGGAGCTGCAGCCATGAGCATGCACCGTAAAACCATTACGCTGACTGAGCAGCAAGACAACTGGGTGAAAAGCCAAATTGAAAGCGGGCACTTTGGCAATGATAGTGAGTACATCCGCGATCTTATCCGAAGGGATCAGCAGGCGCAACAGCGTCTTTCGATGCTGAGGCAGGCCCTTGCTGAAGGGGAGTCGAGCGGGACACCCAAGCCACTTGATCTTGCTGCCATCAAAGCCGCTGGCCGTCAGCGCATGCAAACGGAAAATTCGTGATCACCTTGCGCATTTCACCGAAAGCAGAATCCGACCTCATCGGCATCTGGGTGTATAGCTGCGAAAAATGGGGTGCTGATCAGGCTGATAACTACCTGGATCGGATGGAAACAGGAATGAAGCAGCTGACTCATCATCCGTTGCTTGGCACGGACTATGCTCATGTCCTTCCAGGTTATCGCAGATTGCAGGTCGAACAGCACGCTGTTTTTTATCAAGTACTGAAAGCTGAGATCCTCGTTATCCGTGTGCTGCACCTAGACATGGATGCCCCCGCAAGGTTGCTGGATTAATTAGATGCAACCCTGAGTTTGCCATCTCTTGCTCTTTGCCTCTATCAAGCCGTTGCATCTTATTTGCGAAACCCCGCCCAAAATAATACCTGCGCTTTCGCTGCATTTAACGTATACTGCGCGCCGAGTTGGCCAGGGCAATCGCTGCTTGCATGTGCAAGGGGAGGAAAGTCCGGGCTCCACAGGGCAGAGTGCCAGGTAACGCCTGGGCGGCGTGAGCCGACGACTAGTGCAACAGAGAGCAGACCGCCGATGGCCCGCTTGCGGGATCAGGTAAGGGTGAAAGGGTGCGGTAAGAGCGCACCGCGCGACTGGCAACAGTTCGTGGCACGGTAAACTCCACTCGGAGCAAGACCAAATAGGCCCCCGATGGTACGGCCCGTACTGGGGGCGGGTAGGTTGCTTGAGGTGCATGGCGACATGCATCCTAGAGGAATGGTTGCCACCTTGGAAACAAGGTACAGAACCCGGCTTATTGGCCAACTCACTTCTTTTTTTTGTTTGCTTTTCTTTTGTGACCGCTTTGATTGGTTCAAAGCCGCTCTGCCGCGTTGCTCTTACTTTCACTCCCACTTTCCTCCACAGAATCAGGCATTTTGCTGCAGCCTGCATTTTTGCTGGATCTTTCCTGTTAAATATGCACCGCTTTTACCTTGACAATGGTCGGATCACGGCCCTAAACTGTAGCATTGTGGGGATTTGTGGATAATTGTGGATCGCGATGGATCAGTCGCTGATCTCAGGGCACAACTATGCTTCGTGGCTCGTTTACACTGACAATGGACACCAAAGGCCGGATCGCGCTACCAGCGCGCTACCGCGACTTTCTGCTGTCCGAGTGTTCCGGCCAACTGATTTGCACCATCGATCACAAAGATCCCTGCCTGATGTTGTACCCCTTAGCTGAGTGGGAAGACATTGAAGAGAAACTTAAGCGTTTATCCAGCTTTAATGCGCAGGAATTGCGCTTAAAGCGTTTGCTGTTAGGCCATGCCTCCGAGTGCGACATGGATAAGAATGGCCGTATTTTGTTGCCTGCGCCGCTGCGCAGTCATGCCAGCCTGGAGAAAAACATTCGCCTGGTTGGCCAATTGAATAAATTCGAGATCTGGGATGAAGCCGCCTGGTTAGACCGTGTGGAACAGGACATGGCGCTGGAGCGGGACATGCCGGCTGAAACTGAACTTTCTGAACGATTACAGGACTTTGCACTGTAAATGACTGCCAGCCCTCATACCTCCGTATTATTGCAGGAAGCAATTGACGGACTCGCCATTCAACCGGACGGGATCTACCTGGACGGGACTTTTGGCCGTGGTGGACACAGTCGCCAAATTCTTGCCAGGCTCTCTGCCGAGGGCCGTTTATATGCGATTGATCGCGATCCCGCCGCTATTGACGCTGCAGCCCCACTGCAAGCCGATCCCCGCTTTCACATTAGCCGCAGCCCTTTTGCGGCGCTGGAACTGATCTGCCAGCAACAAAATATTTATGGCCAATTGGACGGTATCCTGTTGGATCTTGGCGTCTCCTCCCCACAATTGGATGACGCTGAACGAGGCTTTAGCTTTATGCGCGATGGGCCATTGGATATGCGGATGGACCCCGATGCCGGTCTGTCGGCCGCAGAATGGTTGGCCAGTGCTGATGTGGAAGCCATTAGTTTTGTGCTTAAGGCCTATGGTGAAGAAAAATTTGCCTGGAAAATTGCCAATGCCATTGTTGCAGCCCGCACCGAAGCGCCACTGACCCGTACCCGGCAACTGGCTGAATTGATAGCCGCTGTGGTGCCGAAAAGTCCAAAAGAAAAAAAACATCCGGCCACCCGAAGCTTTCAGGGCATCCGTATTTACATCAACAGTGAGCTGGAGCAAGTCAAGCAAGCGCTGGATGCGGCATTGAAGGTGTTAAAGCCAGGTGGCCGTCTGGCAGTGATTAGCTTTCACTCGCTGGAAGATCGCTTGGTGAAGCAGTTTATGCGTCAACACAGCAAAGCTGCACCTGTGCCGCGAGGCTTGCCACTTACCGATGCGCAGCTTAAGCAGCATTTGCCGCTAAAGCTGGCCAGTAAAGCGATTATGCCGACCGCGGCAGAGCAGGCAGCGAACCCCAGAGCACGCAGTGCTGTGCTGCGGGTCGCAGAGAAAACCGCGGAGGTGCCGGCATGAGTCAGATCCGCTTAACTCAGGTGATTCTTACCGACTGGCGACGCTTTCGCTGGCCGGTGCTATTGCTTGCTGCCTGTGTGTTCACTGCCTTGGCCGTGGTGCAGCTGTCACACAGCAACCGCTTGCTGGTGAATGCACAAAATCAATTGTATCAACAACGGGATGCACTGGATGTCGAGTGGCGTAACTTGTTGTTGGAGCAACGTGCTTTGTCGGAGCACAGCCGGGTTGAAGATATTGCCAGTGCACGTTTGAACATGCTTCGTCCAAGTGGCGAGCGTGAAGTGGTGGTGACCTTACCATGAGCAGAGCCGCACAAAAAACACACGCGAAGCGGAATCAGGCACCAGGCATTGTTGGCTGGCGTTTTGTGTTTGTAATGTTGGCATTGTCTACTGTCTTTGTGGTGCTGGTGGCCCGTGCGGCTTATTTGCAGGTACTGGAGCCTGAGATGCTGGTCACTCAGGGAGATTTGCGCAGTTTACGGGTGACTTCCAATAGCGTATTGCGTGGCATGATTTTAGATCGCCATGGCGAAGAGCTGGCTGTCAGTGTGCCGGTACAGGCGATCTGGGCCGATCCTAAAGTGGTGCTGGAGCGTGGCTCTCAGCAGGATATCCGCCGTTGGGAAGCTTTGGCGGAAGGTTTGAATATGACGGCCGAACAGCTTAATAGCCGCATAGGCAACGACAGCCGTCGCCGCTTTGTCTATCTGCAGCGCCAGGTTAGCCCGGCTGCGGTAGATTATATCCGGCGTTTAAATGTGCCTGGTGTCTATTTCCGTCAGGAGTCACGTCGTTTTTATCCGGCGGGTGAAGTCACTGCGCATCTGATCGGATTTACCGATATTGATGATGTGGGTGTGGAGGGGATTGAACGTCGGTACAACACACTGTTAACCGGTACGGCGGGCCGCACGCTGGTACGGCGGGATGCCAAAGGACGTGATATAGAGGTCCTGGAACGCGAAGATGCACAGCCGCCGCGTAACCTGCAGTTAAGTATCGATCAGCGTCTCCAAAGTGTGGCGTACCGCGAGTTGAAAAAAGCCGTGCTTACTTATGGTGCAACTTCAGGCTCTGTGGTAATTGTGGATGTACACAGCGGTGAAGTGCTGGCAATGGCCAACAGCCCATCCTACAACCCAAATAATCGCCGCAATACCCCGGTACACCATTTCCGTAATCGCGCCATTACCGATATGTTTGAGCCAGGCTCTACCATCAAGCCATTGCCGATCCTGGCTGCACTGGAGTTTGGCAGTGCCGATTTGAACACGGTGATTGATACGGCGCCGGGCATGTTGCGGGTTGGTGGCAGTTGGGTGCGTGATGTTGGCAGCAACAATGGCAAGCTGGATTTAACCGGCATCATGCAAAAATCCAGCAATATTGGTGTTACCCGCTTGGCCTTGTCGATGCCACATCAGCATCTGCTGGACTTATACTTTTCGATGGGACTTGGCGTCGATACCGGTTTGAACCTGACCGGCGAGAGTTCTGGCATGTTGAGCCACCGTAGCCGCTGGTCAGAACACGAGCTGGCCAGCCTGTCTTTTGGCTACAACCTGTCGGTGACTGCCGTACAACTGGCCCGGATGTATGCCACCATTGGCAATGGCGGCATCTTACGACCACTAACCATTCTTAAATCCGAGCAAGGTTTGCCTGGCGAGCGGGTGCTATCAGAAAGCTATGCTCAGGCCATGCTGGAAATGATGGAGGCCGTGGTAGAGCCTGGTGGTACGGCTACCCGGGGGCGGGTTGATGGCTATCGGGTAGGTGGTAAAACCGGCACCACACGCAAAGCCGTAGCTGGCGGCTACGGCGATGATTACGTGGCTTCATTTGCTGGTGTCGCTCCCATTTCCAATCCACGCTTTGCCACTGTCGTGGTGCTGAATGAGCCTGCCAGCGACTATTACCATGGCGGAGAAATTGCCGCACCAGTTTTCGCAAATATTATGAACTCGGTACTGCGACTGAAAAACATCACACCAGATGCTGAAGGGGTGCGGATTTCAAAACGCCAGGGAGGTCCGGATGCAGGTTAACACTGCTGGCCGTTGGCTGGGTGCTCTGGCAGCACATCTGCCAGAAGTTGCCTTAAACGATTTGCAAATTGATAGCCGTAAGGTTGGTCCGGGCGATGTATTTATTGCACTGCCAGGTCATCAACAACATGGTAATCATTTTATTGCTCAAGCGCTTGCGCGAGGTGCAGAACTTATCCTGACCGACGAGTTGCCTGCTGAGTTTGCAGAACATTCCAAGGTATTACTAATCAGGGATTTACCCACCCAAGTGCAGGCATTGGCCAGTCAATTTTATCAAAAGCCAGCAGCCAGTTTGCATTTGATTGCTGTCACGGGGA
Source organism: Alkalimonas sp. NCh-2 (assembly GCF_039631345.1). Classification (NCBI taxonomy): domain Bacteria; kingdom Pseudomonadati; phylum Pseudomonadota; class Gammaproteobacteria; genus Alkalimonas; species Alkalimonas sp. NCh-2. The sequence continues at coordinate 915,427 of NZ_JBDIUV010000001.1, read as the reverse complement.
CCAATGGCAAGTCCAGTACTGCTTGCTTTGTGCAGCAACTGGCACAGCAGCTGCATCAGCGCTCAGCCGTGATTGGTACTCTGGGATATGGCCGTCCAGGCAATTTGACTCCGTTGCCGAATACCACGCCACATCAGGTGGAGTTGCAGAAAATCCTGGCCAGTCTGCGGCAGGACCATTGCAGCTTAGTGGCGATGGAAGTTTCATCCCATGCGATAGTACAACAGCGGATCACTGGCTTGCAGTTCGATGTTGCACTATTTACCAACCTGAGTCGTGATCATCTGGATTATCATGGCAGCATGGCTGCCTATGGTGCCGCCAAAGCCCGTTTGTTCACATCCGATTATTGCCGTCAAGCTGTTGTGAATGTATCCGACTCTTTTGGTGCCAGCCTGGCTGCCCAGTTGCAGGTGCCCTATTGCGCCGTAGGCCAGCTTGAGGATTGCATCGGGCACGATCGGTATCTTGGCTACCATCAGCTTGAAGCGGTGGCAGGTGGATTTCGCTGTCGCTTGCAAAATGGCGAGCAGGAGCTAACACTGCAATTGCCGCTGATGGGGGATTTCAACGTAGCCAATGCAGTAACGGCCATTGCTGCTTTGTGGCTGCAGGGCCTGCCATTAGCTGAGCTGGTTCAGGCCGGTCATTTTTTGCAAGCCATCCCTGGTCGGATGGAGCAGTTCGATTTTCCTCACCCTATCACTTTGGTCGTTGACTACGCCCATACCCCGGATGCACTGCAGTTGGCACTGCAAGCCCTGCGCTCACATTGCAAAGGGCATTTGTGGTGTGTTTTCGGCTGCGGCGGCGATCGTGATCAAGGCAAGCGTCCATTGATGGGACGGGTGGCTGAACAATACGCCGACCGGGTCGTGATCACATCAGACAACCCCCGCCATGAGGATATGGTGCAAATTTGTCAGCAGATAGCCGCTGGCATGTCGGAAGGGGCTTGCTATCAAATCGAACCTGATCGCGAGTTAGCGATTAAATTGGCGCTTACTGAAGCGCAAGCAGGCGATATCATTTTGCTGGCGGGCAAGGGCCATGAAAGTTACCAGCAAATCGGGGATGAGTTCCGCGACTACGATGAACGTGCTTTTATTGCTCAGTTGCAGCGGGAGATGGGCTTATGATCGCGCTGAATACACAAACCTTGGCCACCATCACCGGTGGCATCCTGGTTGGTGCTGAGGTGGCAATTGCCTCTGTCAGCACAGACAGTCGTCAAATAACGGCAGGTGATTTGTTTGTCGCCTTGCGTGGAGCTTCCTTTGATGGCGAAGCATTTGTTGCCGAGGTTGCTGAAAAAGGGGCCGTGGCTGCCCTGGTGCATAGCCCTTTGCCGGTGGCTATACCGCAGGTTGTGGTGCCGGATACAACCATTGCTCTGGGTAAGTTGGGGGCCTGGGTGAAACAGCAAGTGCCGTTGGCTTCTGTGGCCGTGACAGGCAGCGCCGGTAAAACCACGGTGAAAGAAATGCTGGCCGCTATCCTGGCACGACGCGGTAAGGTGCTGGCCACCGCCGGCAATTTTAACAATGCCATTGGGGTACCACTGACCTTGCTGCGGCTTGGTCCTGAGCATCATTTTGGCGTGTTCGAGCTGGGTGCCAATCATCAGGGCGAGATCGCCTATACCAGCGCACTGGTTCAACCGGATGTGGCTATTATCACCAATGTGGCTGAAGCACATCTGGAAGGATTTGGAGATCTGCAAGGCGTCGCCCGGGCCAAAGGCGAAATTTTCAGCGCGTTAAAGCCTGGGCAGGTAGCCGTTATTCCAGCCGATAGTGAATTCACCATGTATTGGCAAAGTCGTTTGGCGAAGCAGCGGGTGCTTACTTTTAGTGTGACTGGTGAGGCAGATTACCAGGCTGCCCATGTGCAGTTGGATAGCCATGGTAATGCTGGCTTTGAGCTGATTTGTCCGGCTGGTCGGAGCTTTATTCAGTTGACTGTTCCAGGAGTGCATCATGTGGCCAATGCATTAGCAGCGGCAGCAGGGGCTATGGCGCTTGGAGCCAGTTTACAGGATGTGCAGCTTGGCTTAGCCCAGCTCACCAGCATCAAAGGCCGTACTCAGGTGATTGAGGTGCGGGATAACCTGCGGATTATCGATGACAGTTACAACGCCAGTGTCGGGGCTGTCAAAGCAGCTATTGACCTTTTGGTCAGCTACAGCGGCCAACGGGTGTTGGTGTTGGGGGATATGGCAGAGTTGGGCACTGATGCGCGTTTGTACCACGAACAGGTTGGAAAATACGCAAAGGAGCAAGGGGTTAATCTATTGTTCACGCTGGGCGTGCTATCACAGAGCGCCAGTGACTGTTTCAATGGTCAGGGGCATCATTTCAGTGCGCGCCAGACATTGGTTGAGCGACTGATTCCTTATTTAGCCCAGCAAGCCACTACCATCCTGGTGAAAGGTTCACGAAGCGCCAATATGGAGCTGGTGGTGCAAGACTTGCTAGAACGTTGTCAGCAGGAGACCCCCCAATGCTAGTGTGGCTCGCCGAGTACCTTACTCAGTACATGACTTTCTTTAACGTCTTTAGTTATCTGACGTTTCGCTCGATTCTGGGCATTTTAACGGCCCTGCTCCTGAGTGTGTACTTCGGCCCTAAATTAATCGCCCGCTTGCAAGCGATGCAAATTGGTCAAATGGTTCGGAATGATGGGCCAGAGAGCCACTTTTCCAAACAAGGTACTCCAACCATGGGGGGCTTGTTAATCCTTGGTTCTGTGCTGATTAGCACTTTGCTGTGGGCCAACCTAAGCAACAAATACGTGTGGGTGGTGCTCTTTGTTCTGGTGAGCTTTGGTGGTATCGGTTTTATTGACGATTACCGCAAAGTGATCCGCAAAGATCCGCAAGGGTTAATTGCCCGCTGGAAGTACTTCTGGCAATCGGTGTTTGCCATTATGACGGCCCTGTTCCTGTACCTGACTGCCGAACAGCCTGCCGAAACGGCGTTATTGGTACCATTTTTCAAAGATGTGATGCCGCAGCTAGGGCTGCTTTTTTTGTTGCTGAGTTACTTTGTGATTGTAGGTACCAGCAATGCGGTCAACCTGACCGATGGCCTGGATGGCTTGGCCATAGTGCCAGTGATTATGGTGGCCGCCGCTTTTGCCGTGATCGCTTATGCCAGCGGTAACGTGGTGTTTTCGGAGTACCTGAATATTCCCTATTTAGCCCATACCAGTGAGCTGGTGGTGCTCTGCTCGGCCTTGATTGGCGCAGGTTTAGGGTTTCTGTGGTTTAACACTTACCCGGCGCAGGTTTTTATGGGCGATGTCGGCTCGCTGGCACTGGGTGCTGTGTTGGGGGTGATTGCCATCCTGGTTCGGCAAGAATTGATTCTGTTTATTATGGGCGGTGTCTTTGTGATGGAAACCCTGTCGGTGATCCTGCAGGTGGGTTCCTACAAATTAAGGGGCCAGCGTATTTTCCGGATGGCGCCTATTCATCACCATTATGAGTTAAAGGGTTGGCCTGAACCCCGGGTCATCGTGCGCTTTTGGATTCTATCCGTCATGTTTGTGCTGGTAGGGCTAGCAACCCTGAAACTGAGGTAACACTGAATGCTGAGCAAGTGGCGACAACAACGTATCGCTGTAGTTGGTCTGGGCCTGTCGGGTCAGGCCACGGTGCGTTTTTTGCTGCAGCATGGTATACGGCCAGTGTTGATGGATACACGTCGTAAACCCAGTGGTTTGACGGATTTGCCGTTAGATAAAACCGATGGCTTGTATCTGGGCGAACTGGATGCGAACAGACTGGCACAAATGGATGTATTGATTGTCAGCCCCGGGCTGGACTTGCGGCATTCAGCGATTCGGTTTGCGGTGGCGCAAGGGGTGGAAGTGATTGGCGATGTGGAGTTGTTTGCCCGCTGCAATGACAAACCCGTGATCGCAATAACCGGCTCCAATGGCAAGTCGACGGTTACCCGGATGGTCGAAGCCATCCTGCAATACAGCGGTATCAAGGCCATTGCAGCTGGCAATATTGGTTTGCCTGTGCTGGATGCCATCCAGCAACCAGATAGTGAGATGTTTGTGTTGGAGCTGTCCAGCTTCCAGTTGGATACCACCACGAGCTTGCGTAGCATTGCCAGCACCATCCTGAATGTCTCGGCCGATCACCTGGATCGTTATGCATCTATGCAAGCTTACTGTGCATCGAAACAACGGGTGTATCAGGGATCGCAGCAAGCGTTTTACAACAGAGCCGATGCAAACACCAACCCGAAGAGCTCGGTCAATGAGCAGCACAGTCTCGGGCTGGATGCACCGGAGGCCGCTGACGGTTATGGCATTATGGCCCGGGCGGGGCGTTATTATTTGATGTTGGCAGGCAGTGAATTAATGCCGGTCAGTCAGTTGCCGCTGGTTGGACGCCATAATCAATACAATGCGCTTACTGCGGCTGCGCTCAGTTTGGCCGCCGGGGCGGATTTTGCCAGTATCCGGCATGAGCTTAGCCAATTCCGTGGTCTGGCACATCGGTGCCAACTGGTACAGAGCAAGGATGATATTCGTTGGATCAATGATTCCAAAGCCACCAATATTGGTGCCACTCTGGCTGCGCTGGAAGGCTTACGCCCAGACATTCAGGGCCAGTTGATCTTACTGGCTGGTGGCGATGGCAAAGGCCAACAGATGTCTGAGCTTACTGCCGGTTTGCAGCAGGTTGATCAGCTAATTACCTTTGGCCAGGATGGTCCGGCTATCGCAGCGTTAAAGACGGGCAGCTTCCAGGTCAAAGATATGGCCGAAGCAGTCAAACAAGCGGCCAGTCTGGCCAAGCCAGGCGATGTCGTTTTGTTATCTCCGGCCTGTGCCAGCCTGGATATGTTCGATAATTACCAACAGCGTGGAGAGCTTTTTGCTCAGTTGGCGAAGGAGGTGGCCCGATGAAAGCCCTGACTTTGCCACTGTGGCCAAAACTGCAAAGCATGTTGTTAGGGCAGGATGAGCCCCGTGATTACGACAGCTTCTATTTAATGCTGTTACTGGTGCTGCTGGCGATTGGAGTGGTTATGGTCACCAGTGCTTCAGTCCCTGTGGCTGAGCGGCTGTTTGGTAACCCCATGCACTTTACTTACCGCCACCTTATTTTCCTGGGTATTGGCACAGCCATGGCGGTTGCGGTGTTGAATGTACCGGTGCATTGGTGGCACCAGAGTAACTTGCTGTTGTTGGCATTGGCGGTTGCAGGCTTAGTTGCCGTGCTGCTGTTTGGCCGCACCGTCAATGGTGCCACGCGCTGGCTGGCATTGGGGCCTATCGGCATCCAGGCGGCGGAGCCTGCCAAATTGTTCTTTTTTGTGTACCTGGCCAGTTATCTGGTGCGGCGGCATGAAGAAGTGCGTGACAACCTGAAAGGCTTTGGTAAACCCATGCTGGTATTGCTGGTGCTGTCGGTGCTGTTGTTGTTGCAGCCTGATATGGGAACCGTGATTGTTATGTTTGCGACTGCATTGGTGTTGCTGTTTTTAGCCGGTGCCAAGCTGTGGCAATTTATTGTCCTGATGCTGACGGGTGGCTGCGCTGTACTGGTGCTGATTGTCTACAGTGAATACCGCTGGCGCCGGGTTACAGCTTTTCTGGATCCCTGGGCAGATCCTTTTGGCAGTGGTTACCAGCTAACCCAGTCACTGATGGCATTTGGCCGGGGTGGCTTCAGTGGCCAAGGGCTGGGGAACAGCATTCAAAAGCTGGAATACTTACCTGAAGCGCACAACGATTTTATTTTTGCCATTATCGCTGAAGAAATCGGCTTTCTCGGTGTCTTTGCCGTGCTGGGGCTGCTGTTCTTATTGGTAGCGAGAACACTGTGGATTGGGCGCCAAGCCATGCTCAAGCAGTTGCATTTCCACGGTTTCCTGGCTTTGGCATTGGCCATCTGGTTCGGTTTTCAAACCGCAGTCAATATCGGTGTGGCCAGTGGGGTGTTACCAACCAAAGGGCTGACGTTGCCTTTTGTCAGCTCTGGCGGCAGCAGCTTAATCATTATGCTGATGGCTGCCGCTTTGGTGCTGCGAATTGATTTTGAAGTTCGAATGGAAGGCAAGCAAGCGATAAACCGGGGAGGGCGCAGCGGATGACAGTCAGAGCGCCTACCGTATTGCTGATGGCTGGCGGCACCGGCGGCCATATCTTCCCGGCACAGGCATTGGCCGAAGAATTGGCCGGACGTGGTTGGCACATCCATTGGCTAGGCACTGCGGATCGAATGGAAGCCGACTTAGTGCCAAAGCTGGGCTGGCCATTTCACAGTATTCGGGTACGAGGAATACGGGGCAAAAGCATCCTGCAATTGCTTACTGCTCCCTGGATGCTGCTGCGGGCTATCTGGCAGGCCCGGCAATTGCTGCAACAGCTGCAGCCGGATCTGGTGGTTGGCTTTGGCGGTTACGCCAGTGGTCCCGGTGGCATTGCCGCCTGGTTAGCGCGCAAACCATTGTTTATCCATGAACAAAACGCGGTCGCTGGCACCACCAACCGTTGGCTGGCGCGCTTGGCGGCTCGGGTGTTGGTGGCATTTCCGCAGGCATTTGCAGGCCATCCCAAGCAGCAGTTGGTGGGTAATCCAGTGCGTAAAGCATTGATTTCAAATAAAGAAAGAAGTCAATCACATCCAGAGCTGCGGGTGCTGGTACTGGGTGGCAGTCTGGGAGCGCAAGTGTTAAATCAAAGGGTACCGGAGCAACTGGCGCAGTTGGCAGGGCCAACGACCATTCTGGTCCGGCATCAAACGGGCGCCGCGATGCAGCAGCAGGTGCAGCAGCAGTATCAACAACTGCACTCCGAGCAGTTTCAGGGGCAGTCGTACGCCTTTATTGACGATATGGCCGCAGCTTACCACTGGGCTGATTTGGTGATTTGCCGGTCTGGTGCCCTGACGGTTAGCGAAGTTGCCTGTGCCGGGGTTGCGGCGGTCTTTGTGCCTTTACCGCATGCCATTGATGATCATCAAACGGCCAATGCCAACTGGCTGGTTGCACAGCAAGCCGCCTGGTTATTGCCACAGCAGCAACTGGAACAAGGACAACTGACGGAGTTACTGCGGCCGGTGATTGCAGAGAAAACACAGTTACAACAGCTGGCGGTTCGTGCCCGGCAGTGTGCTTTAAACGATGCAGCACAGCAGTTGGCTGCAGCCTGTGAACAACAACTGGGAGCTCGGGTATGAACAAAGCAGTATTACCAAAGCACAGTCAGGCTATGCGCCGTATTGGTCGCATTCACTTTGTCGGCATTGGCGGTGCGGGCATGGGTGGAATTGCCGAAGTGTTACTGAACGAAGGCTACAGCATCAGTGGCTCCGACATTGCACCCAATACTGTGGTAGAGCGGTTAATTTCGTTGGGGGCTGATGTGCGCTTTGGCCACAGTGCAGACCATATTCAGGGCGTAAGTGTGGTGGTAGTCTCCAGTGCTATCGCCAAAGACAATCCGGAAGTGGCAGCGGCGCTGAGCCAGCGTATTCCGGTGATCCGCCGGGCTGAAATGCTGGCCGAGTTGATGCGGTTTCGTCATGGCATTGCCATTGCCGGAACCCATGGTAAAACCACCACCACCAGTTTGCTGGCCTCGATCTTCGCCGAAGCCGGCACGGATCCAACCTTTGTGATTGGCGGCTTACTGAACTCGGCCGGCAGTAATGCCAGGCTGGGTACCGGGCCTTATCTGATTGCTGAAGCAGATGAAAGCGATGCTTCTTTCCTGCATTTGCAACCGATGGCGGCAGTGATCACCAATATTGAACCGGATCATATGGATACCTATGGTGGCGATTTTGAAAAGTTAAAAGCTACCTACGTGGAATTCTGCCACAACCAGCCATTTTATGGCGTGGTGGTGGCTTGCCTGGATGATGCGGTTATTCGTGAGTTATTGCCTGCCATTGGCCGTCCGGTGCTGACCTATGGGTTTAGTGAGGATGCCGATTACCGAATCAGTCAATTCAGTCAAACCGGTGCCCGCAGTCAGTTTGTTATTACCGATCCGGCCGGGCAGAGCTGGTCGATAGAGCTGAATCTGCCTGGTCAGCACAATGCGCTGAACGCGACTGCTGCGTTTGCGCTGGCACAGGATGAAGGCATTGAAGAACAAGCCATTCTGGCGGCCTTACATAATTTTGCTGGTATTGGCCGGCGTTTTCAGCAGTATGGCGAGTTTGATACTGGTCAGGGCAAGGTGTTGATGGTGGATGACTATGGTCATCATCCAACCGAAGTCGCTGCCACCATAGCGGCAGCACGTAATGCCTGGCCTGATCGTCGGCTGGTGATGGCCTATCAGCCACATCGTTACAGCCGTACCCGTGATCTGTATGAGGACTTTACCCAGGTTTTATCCGCAGTGGATCAACTGCTGTTGCTGGATGTGTATGCAGCTGGTGAGGCGCCTATCCCCGGCGCAGACAGCAAAAGCCTGTGTCGCTCCATTCGCGCCCGTGGCCAGGTCGATCCGATCTATGTTGCACCACCACAAGAGCTGGGCACAGTGCTGGCGGATGTGTTGCAAGATGGCGATGTGCTGTTAACGCAAGGAGCCGGCAATATTGGCGCTTTGGCGCGTCAGCTGTCTGAGAAAAAGCTGAATTGCGCTGCATTAAAGCAGGCTGGGGGTACCGAATGAGCCAGTTCGGACGTGTAGCGGTGTTATTTGGTGGTGGCTCGGCCGAGCGGGAGGTTTCCCTCCGTTCCGGTACTGCTGTCCTTAAAGCCTTGCAGCAAAATGGTGTTGACGCCTATGCCTTTGATCCCAAGTCGCAGCCATTGGCTGAGCTTGCCGCCAGCAAACCTGACCGGGTTTTTATTGTGTTGCATGGCCGCGGAGGCGAAGACGGCAGTATGCAGGGAGCCTTGGAACAACTGGGCTTACCTTATACGGGCAGCAAGGTACTGGGGTCGGCGTTGGCAATGGACAAGATTCGTTGCAAGTGGTTGTTTCAGGCACAGGGCATTGCTACTGCCGATTTTCGGGTGCTGCGTTCAGTACCAGAGGCAACCACAGCTTTACTGGCGGAGCTCGGTGGTAAAGTGATGGTCAAACCGGCCAATGAAGGCTCCAGCATCGGCATGAGCATGGCCGACAAGGTGGCTGATTTGCAAACGGCGGTGGCTGAAGCATTGCGTTTTGATCAGGATGTGCTGGTAGAGCGTTGGATCCAGGGCCGTGAGCTGACAGTGGCGATATTGGGTGAACAGGTACTGCCCATCATTGAGATGCGGACGCCACATACTTTTTATGATTATCAAGCCAAGTACCAGGCCGATACCACCGAGTATCTGTGTCCGGCACCGATTGATGCAGCCTTAACTGCACGGGTACAACAACTGGCCTGGCAAGCCTTTACCGCGGTAGGCGCTTCGGGCTGGGGACGGGTTGACTTTATGTTGGATCAGCAGGGCCAGCCTTATGTATTGGAAGTAAATACGGTGCCGGGCATGACAGAGAAGTCGCTGGTACCTATGGCGGCGAAAGCCGCTGGTCTGAGTTTTAGTGAGCTGGTGCTGCAGGTGCTGGCGCAAACCAGGCAGGATCAAGTATGAGCAGCAGCGCTAACAACCAGCAAGACCGCCGGGCATTCTTTGCCGGCTTGGCTTTTTTTGTGCTGGCCTTGTTGGCGCTTGGTTGGGGTGGTTGGCAGTTGCAGCGCTACATAGAGCAGCAGCAAACTACGCCGATTGCTCAGGTCCGCTTATTTGGCGATTTTAGACATATTGAGCCCACCCGCTTGCAGCAACTGCTGCATGATCATTATGTCGGTAATATTTTTCGGGTGGATGTGGAGCAGGTGCAGCAGTTCCTGTTGCAGCAGCCCTGGGTGTATCAGGCAGCCGTGCGCAAACAATGGCCGGATACACTGGTGGTGGTGGTCACAGAACAACAACCGGTGGCAATCTGGAATGACCAACAACTAATCAACCAGCATGGTGAGCTTTTTCAGGCACCACTGGACCAATTGGTTGCCGTATTACCGGAGCTAACAGGCCCCACTGGCAGCGAGCAGGATGCCCTGACCATGTTCCGTTACATTGAGCAGTTGCTTAATTTGCACCAGCTCAGTGCCGGGCGACTGGAGTTATCAGAACGCTTTGCCTGGCAAATCGAGTTAAATAATGACATCCGGCTAAAGCTTGGGCGTCAGCATACAGTACCAAGAGTACAGCGTTTTCTGGAGCTGTACCCGGTGCTGCGTGAGCACAGCGATGCAGATATTGCCGAGGTGGACTTGCGGTACGACACAGGGGTAGCCGTACGCTACAGCACAACAGAACAGAAGAGAGAAGCATGACGAAGTCGGTGGATCGGGAAATGATAGTGGCACTGGACATTGGTACTGCGCAATGCAAAGCCGTGGTTGGTGAAGTCACGCCAGATAACAAGCTGAGCATTGTCGGAGTGGGTACCCATACCACCCGCGGCATGGATCGTGGCGGGGTGAATGACCTGAATCTGGTGATGCAATCTGTGCAGCGGGCCATCAATGAAGCTGAATTAATGGCTGACTGCCAGGTTTCTTCGGTCTATCTGGGGATCAGTGGCAAGCACATTCGTTGCCAGAACGAAAGTGGCATGGTGCCGATTGGCGATACCGAAGTGACAGCGGAAGATGTGGCCAGCGTGATCCATGCGGCCAAATCGGTGCCGATTTCGGCCGAGCGTCGCATGCTGCATGTGTTGCCCCAAGAGTTTTCTGTGGATATGCAGGAAGGGATTAAAAGCCCGGTTGGCATGTCCGGGGTACGAATGGAAGCGCGGGCACACATTATTACCTGTGCCAATGATATGGCGAAAAACATTGAAAAGTGTGCCGAGCGCTGCGGGTTGAAAGTCGATCAGCTGATTTTTTCTGCGCTGGCCTCCAGTTACTCGGTATTAACCGAGGATGAAAAAGAGCTGGGAGTCTGTGTGGTGGATATGGGTGGGGGCACCATCGATATTTCTGTTTACACCAACGGGGCAGTCCGGCATACCGCTGTAGTGCCCGTTGCAGGCAATCAGGTGACCAGCGATATCGCCAAGATTTTTCGCACCCCGATAAGCCATGCCGAGGAAATTAAAGTCCAATACGGTTGCGCACTGCGCAGCATGGTTGGAAAGGAAGAGAATATCGAAGTACCCAGTGTTGGTGGCAGGCCGGCTCGCAGTATGTCGCGTCAAACCCTGGCCGAAGTGATCGAGCCTCGTTATCAGGAACTGTTTGAGCTGGTGCTGGAAGAAATCCGCAGCAGTGGGCTGGAAGAGCAAATTGCAGCTGGGGTGGTACTGACTGGTGGTGCAGCCAAAATTGAAGGCGCGGTCGAGTTTGCCGAGGATGTGTTTCAGATGCCAGTTCGGCTGGGGCACCCCATGCAGGTGACAGGTTTGAAAGACTATGTGCAGGACCCGGCTTATGCCAGTGTGGTTGGTCTGTTGCTGTACGGGCTGGAAAGTCAGGAACAGGGCAAGGCAGCCAGCAGTCCGAAAGATACGGTCAGCGGGTTAGTCAAAAAACTAACCAGCTGGTTTAAGGGTGAATTTTAACGGCAGCTTCGGCTGTCAGGCGGCTTCAGCGATGAAGCCAACTATGGATCCGCCGGTTGCAGCTCCTGACTCAGAGCCGCAACTGAACGAAAAGCGAAAAACGGAGAGAGAGCAATGTTTGAATTAATGGATAGTCACAGCGAAGAAGCTGTAATTAAAGTCGTGGGTGTTGGTGGTGGCGGCGGTAATGCCGTGGAGTATATGGTTGCCAGCAACATTGAAGGGGTGGAGTTTATTGCTGCCAATACAGATGCGCAGGCATTGCGTAACTCATCGGCAAATGTCACTTTGCAACTGGGCGCTGCTGTTACCAAAGGCCTGGGTGCGGGTGCTAATCCGGATATTGGTCGCCGCTCTGCTGAAGAAGACCGGGAAACCATCAAAAAGTCCATCCAGGGGGCTGATATGGTCTTTATTGCCGCTGGCATGGGGGGAGGTACCGGCACCGGTGCAGCACCTGTAGTTGCTGAAGTGGCAAAAGAGCTGGGCATTTTGACCGTTGCGGTGGTTACCAAACCTTTTCCGTTTGAAGGGAAAAAGCGTACTGCGTTTGCCGAAGACGGTATCCTGGAACTCAGCCGGCATGTCGACTCCCTGATCACCATTCCTAACGACAAACTGCTCAAAGTGTTAGGCAAAGGTACCAGTTTGCTGGATGCGTTCAAAGCAGCGAATAACGTACTGCTTGGCGCTGTCCAGGGCATTGCTGAACTGATCACCCGTCCAGGTCTTATCAACGTCGACTTTGCTGATGTGCGAACTGTTATGTCTGAAATGGGCACCGCCATGATGGGCACCGGTACTGCTTCAGGCTCTGATCGGGCCGAAGAAGCCGCCGAGCAGGCAATTTCCAGCCCTTTGCTGGAAGATATCGACTTGTCTGGTGCAAAAGGCATTCTTGTCAACATTACTGCAGGTTTGGATATCAGCATTGAAGAGTTCGAAACTGTAGGTAATGCAGTGAAAGCCTTTGCTTCGGAAAACGCCACTGTGGTGGTTGGTGCAGTGATCGATCCGAATATGTCTGAGGAACTTCGGGTCACTGTTGTTGCCACAGGTATAGGTGCGGCGCGCCGGCCAGATATCAGCCTGGTGGCAAACCAGCGTCAGGAAGTGTCTGCACCGGTATATCGCACTGCAGGTGGCAATACGGCTCAGCAAATGCAAGCTGAAGTCGTTACCCAGCCTAAAGTGCAGGCCGAGCAGCGGGTAGAGCAAAAGCCTGCACAGGATATCTTCGATATTCCGGCATTTTTGCGTAAACAAGCCGACTAAACGGCGACTAAAGTGGATGGGTGCAACTGAATCAGTCGATTGAGTTCATCGCAGCTTCAGTTTCGCTTGGCATACTATGTTAACATATGCTATGCTGCGCGCCCGCTTTGGGTTGTTCATTTTTTGAACTGGGAACGACTATGATCAGACAACGTACTATTGCACAAACTGTCCAGTCGGTTGGGGTTGGCCTGCACAAGGGTGAAAAGGTCACGCTCACTCTCCGGCCTGCGCCTGATCACACCGGGATCATATTCCGGCGGGTTGACCTGGATCCGATTGTAGACTTTAAACTCAATCCTGAAATGGTTGGGGATACGGTGCTTTGTACTTGTCTGATCAATGACGATGGCGTGCGTTTGTCTACTACCGAGCACTTAATGGCTGCGGTAGCCGGGCTTGGTATCGATAACCTGATTGTCGAAGTCGATGCTGCCGAAGTGCCGATCATGGATGGCAGCGCCAATCCATTCATTTATTTGTTGCTGGAAGCTGGCATCAGTGAGCAGAAGCAGCCGAAAAAATTTATCCGTATTAAGCGGCCGGTTCGGATAGAAGATGGTGACAAGTGGGCTGAGTTTAAGCCGCACAACGGCTTTAAGCTGGATGTGGCTATCGACTTTGATCACCCGGTGATTGCCGGTACCCAGCAACGTTTGCAGATGGACTTTTCTGCCGCCAGCTTTATCAAAGACATCAGCCGTGCCCGGACTTTTGGCTTTATGCAGGACATTGAATACCTGCGTGCCAACAATCTGGCGTTAGGTGGCAGCTTTGATAATGCCGTGGTGCTGGATGAATTCCGGGTTTTGAATCAGGATGGCCTGCGTTACGATGATGAATTCATTAAGCACAAGGTACTGGATGCTATCGGTGACTTGTATATGGCCGGCTACAGCATTCTGGGTGAGTTCAGTGCTTACAAAACGGGCCATGCGCTGAATAACAAGTTGCTGTGCGCCATGCTGGCAGATGAAGCCAGCTGGGAATTCGTTACTTTCGAAGACGATGCCGAGATGCCTATCTCTTATTTGGCACCGCAGTTGGCTTAAATTACCGCTTCATCAAAAAAAACCAGCCTCGGCTGGTTTTTTAATGCCTGCAAGGCTGATTACTGCATAGCCGCAGCATGGGCGTATTATCGACCTTTTCGACGAATGAGCTGTTCAATTTTTTCTTTCAGCAAACCAGAGCTGGCATCGGCCAATTGTTGCAGACGCGAGCTGGCATCACTTACATCAGGTTGTCTGGCGACTGTTTTTTTCGGCAGCGGGGGGGTGATCCTGGCCTTGGGGGTGATTTCAATGTCCAGTCCGGCCAATTCAGGCAAGATTTTTTGGCGAAAATTGTCTAAAATGGCGTCGCGTTGCATTTTGACCCGGGTAGCCCAGGCGGCCGATTGGCACAATATAACCGCCCGTCCCTGATGGATGCGGGCAACCTGACAGCCATGCTCTGGGTGTTGCAGCAACTCAGTCAGCAGTTGATTGAACTGCTGCAGTTGATGAAAGCCTTGTTGATGCTGCAATAAAGGCAAGCTATCAAGCAGGTTGTTTAGGTGCGCGGGTTTTTGTGAGTAACGGGCCATAACGGTATCTGCCAGACGACTGGTTGTTAGTGTAGCATGCTTCACTTTTTACTGCCTACGCTTGAAACCAGCCCAGGCCAACTCCATATCAGCTGAATGTTCCAGTATCCGGCGCATTGCGGCAGTGAAAGTTGATTGGACATCCGGTGCAGAGATGGGTAATGTCACCCGCTGATAAAAAATTTAAATCGAATTAAATGGTAACCAAAACATGTTTGGAAAATTGTTCACCAAGTTGATCGGCAGTCGCAATGACCGTTTCTTAAAGAAACTGCAAAAAAAAATTGATGAGATCAATGCGCTGGAAGCCCAGTTTGAAGCGCTTTCCGATGCTGAGTTAAAAGACAAAACCGCAGAATTAAAACAACAGGTTGCAGCCGGCGCTACCTTGGACGATGTGTTGGCTCCCGCCTTTGCCACGGTACGTGAAGCCAGTAAGCGTGTGTTTAAAATGCGCCATTTCGATGTCCAGCTGATAGGTGGCATGGTGTTGCACCAGGGCCGTATCGCAGAAATGCGTACAGGGGAAGGCAAAACCTTAACGGCGACCCTGCCAGCTTACCTGAATGCACTAAGTGGTGAAGCGGTCCATGTTATTACCGTGAACGATTATCTGGCGCGGCGTGATGCGGCCACCAATGGCCCTTTGTTTGAGTTCCTTGGCCTGACTGTAGGCGTGAATGTCCCTGGCATGCACCCGCAAGAAAAGCAACAGGCCTATGCTGCAGACATCACCTATGGTACCAACAACGAGTTTGGCTTTGATTACCTGCGCGATAACATGGCCTTTTCTGCCAAAGAACGGGTACAGCGTAAACTGGCTTTTGCCATTATTGATGAAGTCGACTCCATTCTGATCGATGAAGCCCGTACCCCACTGATTATTTCCGGGCCTGCTGAAGACAGTTCCGAGCTGTATAAAAAAATCAATACCCTGGTGCCTCAGCTGCAAAAGCAGGAAAAAGAAGACGAAGAAGGGGTGGAAGGTGATGGCCACTTCACTATCGATGAAAAAGCGCGTCAGGTGTACCTGACTGAGTTGGGGCAAATCCGGGTGGAAGAGATGCTGAAAGAGCATGGTTTGATCCAGCCGGATGACCATTTGTTCTCAGCCGCCAACATCACCCTGCTGCACCATGTGTATGCCGCTTTACGCGCACACAATCTGTTTAAGAAAGATGTGGATTATGTGGTGAAAAACGGCGAAGTCATTATCGTCGATGAGCACACCGGCCGTACCATGGAAGGCCGGCGCTGGTCTGAGGGCCTGCATCAGGCGGTGGAAGCCAAAGAGGGTGTCAAGATTCATAATGAAAACCAGACACTGGCATCCATTACCTTCCAGAATTATTTCCGTTTGTACGATAAATTAGCGGGTATGACGGGTACTGCCGATACCGAAGCATTTGAATTCCAGCAAATCTATGGGTTGGAAACCATTGTGATCCCAACCAACCGACCTATGGTTCGGCAGGATATGCCGGATCTGGTGTATTTAACGGCGGTAGATAAATATCAGGCCATTATTGAAGACATTAAGCAAAGCCGCGATGCCGGTCGCCCGGTTTTGGTGGGTACTGCTTCCATTGAAAGCTCGGAATACTTATCGGGCTTGCTCAATAAAGCCAAGATAAAACATCAGGTGTTGAATGCCAAGTTCCATGCCAATGAAGCACAAATCATTGCTCAGGCCGGGCAACCTGGCACCGTCACCATTGCCACCAATATGGCAGGCCGTGGTACCGATATTGTGTTAGGCGGCAACTTGCAGGCAGAACTGGCGGCACTGGAAAATCCGACAGAACAGCAACTGGAGAAACTAACCGCTGACTGGCAACAGCGGCACGATGCGGTCATTGCCGCCGGTGGTTTGCATATCATTGCTACTGAGCGTCATGAGTCACGCCGTATTGATAATCAGCTGCGGGGACGTTCAGGTCGTCAGGGCGATCCGGGTTCTTCGCGTTTTTATCTTTCGCTGGAAGATCAGTTAATGCGTATCTTTGCCTCCGATCGCATGGCTGGCATGATGCGCAAGTTGGGGATGAAAGAGGGTGAGGCGATTGAACACCCGTGGGTGAGCCGGGCCATAGAAAATGCGCAGCGGAAAGTAGAAGCCCGTAACTTTGATATTCGTAAACAGTTGTTGGAATTTGACGATGTTGCCAATGACCAGCGTAAAGTGGTGTATGAGCAGCGTAATGAGCTGATGGATGCAGAGGATATTTCCGATACCATCCAGGCGATTCGTACCGATGTGGTGGACTCCGTGATCAGCCAGTACATCCCACCACAATCGCTGGATGAATTATGGGATGTACCAGCACTGGAGCAACGGTTAAAAGCAGACTTCTCCATCGAGTTGCCTATTACACAGTGGTTGGCAGATGACAACAAATTGTATGAAGAAAAACTGCGCGAACGCATTCAGCAGGAAGTAGAGCAAGCCTACAGCAACAAGGAGCAGATGGTAGGGCCGCAAGTGCTGCGTCAGTTTGAAAAGGCCATCATGCTGCAAAGCCTGGATACGCACTGGAAAGAGCACCTGGCAGCGATGGACCATTTGCGTCAGGCGATAAACTTACGGGGTTATGCCCAGAAAAATCCAAAGCAAGAGTACAAGCGTGAGTCGTTTGAGCTGTTCTCGCAAATGCTCGATAACCTGAAAGTGGATGTTGTCAGTGTGTTGAGCCGTGTTCAGGTGCGGGCTGCTGAAGATGTTGATGCGGTAGAAGAGCAGCGTCGTAAGGCGGATGCGGTACCGCATGAGTACCAGCATGCTGAAGCCGAACAGGTGGGAGGTGAGGCACCTGCCCAGGCGGCTGGACCTGTTGTGCGTGATGGTGTCAAAGTTGGCCGTAATGATCCTTGCCCCTGTGGTTCGGGCAAAAAATACAAACAGTGCCATGGTAAGCTGAACTGATGCCAGGCACTGCAACAAAGAAGGGGCCTGGAGCCCCTTTTCTTCATGTGGCGGTTGGGGTGATCACCCGGCAGGGGCGTGTGTTGCTTAGTCACCGTGCCAGCCATCAGCATCAAGGCGATAAGTGGGAGTTTCCTGGTGGAAAGCTGGAGCCCGGGGAGTCTACATTGGCTGCATTAAAACGAGAGCTGTTTGAAGAGCTGTCGATTGAGTTGCACCAGGCGAAACCCTTGATGGAGGTGCACCACCAGTACCCGGAGCGAGATGTACTGCTGGATATATGGCTGGTCGAGTCATTCAGCGGCGAGCCGAAAGGTATGGAAGGACAGCAGGTTGCCTGGTTCGCTGTCAGCGAGCTGGCTGCGCTGCGTTTCCCGGATGCCAACCTACCTATTGTTGAGCGGGTCAGGCAGTTATTGAGTGCTCCTTAATAGCACTCTTAGTTGCGAAAGAACTCGTTGTCTTGTCCCATCAACTCGGCTTCGAGTTCTGCCAGGTAGGCTTCACCTAACTCTGGAGCAACCGGGCTTTTGTCGGGGATCCGATGATTTTCTGCCGCCCAGTCGCCTAAATCTATCAGTTTGCAACGCTCACTGCAAAAGGGGCGGAAGCGGGACTCAGGTGCAAACACCACCTCGGTAGTGCAGGTTGGGCATTGGACCACGGGTTTGCTCATTGCTCAGGTTTCCGTCGGTTGGCTGATTCAACCTGCCATTTTAACAGCATGCCATGGCAAAGGGGATGGTTTTTTCTGCCGCAAAGCGTCCACTGGCATCACTGAGTTGCATAAAGCGAATGGCAAAACGGTATTTGTTACCGCTGATGGTTGGGTAAACTCCGAGCGTATTGTCGTACTTCACCCGCAATAACTCGTATTGATCGGTCACACTCTGTAAAAAGCCATTTTCTGCTTCGAAGTCCTGGAACTGACCCCGTTCCCGAACAAAGGTCAACACAAAATCAATGCTCTGGACGGTGAGTGCCAGTTGCTCCATCCATTTTGTCAGCGCCTGCTGTTGTTGCTCTGCAGGCAAATGACACCAGTAGTGCAGTTGTGGTACATCAAAGAAGCAGGCCCCTCCGGGTATGGAAAAGCGCTGTCTTAATGGGCTTAGAAAAGCATCCTCTTTAAACTGACTGCATAGCTTGCTGCTGCGATTCAGTTCGCTTTGCAGACGAACGGCTTTTTGCAGCATGTGCTGCAAGGCATCGTTGGATACGGACGGATGTTTGGACCAGCTGACCAGTGCTTGTTCGCACCGTTCGATATCTTTTACCAAATCGGTGCGTACATCGTTCCGCTCCATCAAGTCAAGCAAAGCAAAAAAACTGGTGAAAAAAGCGTGCTGCTGGGCAGGATCCTTAAGGCTGGTGTGGGATTGCACCTGATGGCAGAGGTGTTCAATGCGCAAATAGGTCCGTACTTTTTCATTTAATGGATGTTCATACAATACGTCAGTCATGGTGTTTGTCGTTACCTGTTGCGCTTTTGCTGTGCCAGTTGAAGATACCGCTGATGCAGCTTTTCTATTTGTGCGGTCAATTGTTCGGGCTTGCCGCTGTTATCAATCACATCATCGGCAGCTGACAGTCGCTGTGCGCGACTAACCTGCGCGGCCATAATGGACCCCACTTGTTGTTCAGACCCCCCGTCACGCGATAAAGTTCGCTGCAATTGCAGTTGCTCTGGTAGATCGACCACCAGTAGCCTGTCGATGTAGGACTCCAGCTGATTCTCCAGCAGCAAAGGCGCAATAAACAATACATAGGGCGACTGGGCTGCGGCCAGCTGTTGTTGCATGTGTTGACGGATCAGCGGGTGTAGCAACGCATCCAGCCAGGCTTTTGCCGGGGGCTGGCTAAACACAATGGCGCGTAGCGCTTGTCGGTCCAGCTGGCCATCCGATTGCAGGATGTCATGGCCAAAGTGGGCTGTAATTTGTTCTAAGGCTGGTGTGCCCGGCTGCACCAGTTGTCGGGCAACCAGATCTGCATCTACCTGAACAATGCCTTTGCTGGCAAAGCCAGCGGCCACTGTGCTTTTGCCCGAGCCAATGCCACCTGTCAGGCCTATTACCAGGGGGAGCTGAGCTTTGTTCAAAATACCAGTACCTGCAGATACCACTGGGTGAGCTGCTGACCATAGAGCATGGCTATAAAGCCTGCCACCGCAATGTAGGGACCAAAGGGGATAGGGGTACTTTTGTCCTTGCCTTGCACCAGCAGCAGGACAGAGCCAAACACAGCACCAACGGCTGATGACAGCAAAATAATGAGCGGTAATTGCTGCCAGCCCAGCAAAGCGCCAAAGACTGCCAGTAGTTTAAAGTCACCATACCCCATGCCTTCTTTGCCAGTGAGTAGTTTAAAGGCCCAGTACACCGACCAAAGGCTAAGATAACCAGCCGCAGCACCAATAATGGCATCGGCAGGGGTTGGCCCGTAACTACTCAGGCTAAACAGCAGTGCCAGCCAGAGCAAGGGCAGGGTGATTTGATCCGGTAACAGCATGGTATCCAGATCAATAAAGCTAAGTGCAATTAAAGACCATAGCACCAACAAATACACTAAGGTTTCAAGCGTTGGCCCAAATTGCCAGGCCAGGACCACAGAAAGCAGGCCCGTGAGTCCTTCTACCAATGGATAGCGCGCTGAAATCCTTGTGCCGCAATGACGACAGCGGCCTTTGAGCCAAAGCCAGCTTAGTATAGGAATATTATCCCAGGCTGCAATGGGAGCCTGGCAACTGGGGCAAGCAGAGCGGGGTACTGCCAGGTTATAGCGCTGTGCATTGGCGTGGGCTGCATCCGGTTGAAAATACGCCTGATAGTCTTGTTGCCAGCTCAGCTCCATCATTTTTGGCAGCCGGTAAATGACCACATTCAAAAAACTGCCTACCAGCAAAGCGAGCAGCAACACCAGGGTGTAGAAAAACCAGGGCGCTTGGTGCAATACTTCTATAAAGCCAGCCATTAGACAATGCTTCCCAGTTGGAAAATTGGCAAATACATGGCGATGATCAAGCCGCCAATCACCACGCCGAGCACGGCCATAATCATCGGTTCCAGCAGAGCAGTCAGGCCATCGACGGCATCGTCTACTTCCTGCTCATAAATATTGGCAACCTTGCTTAACATGCTATCCAGCGCGCCAGACTCTTCACCAATGGCCACCATTTGTACCACCATCTCTGGGAATTGCTTGGTGTTTTTCATGGCAAATTGCATCTGATTACCGGCAGTCACTTCAGCGCGCACTTCCAGAATAGCGTTGCGGTAAATTTCGTTGCCTGCTGCGCCGGCGGCAGATTCCAGGGCGTCAATCAGTGGCACACCAGCGGCAAACGTGGTCGACAGAGTACGGGCAAAGCGGGCGACTGCGGCTTTATTTAAAATAGCACCAAACACCGGAGCTTTTAACAGCAGAGCATCCATGGCGGTGCGTGCTTTCAGATTTTTGTTGTAAGCTTGTTTAATCAGGTAGCCGGTTACCACAATAGCCGCCAGCACCACCCACCAGTATGCCTGCATCAGATCGGAAATACCCAGAACAAACAAGGTAAAGGCAGGCAACTCGGCACCAAACCCGGCAAAGATTTCCGCAAATTGTGGCACGACAAAGATCAGCAGGATTGAGGTGACAATAGCGGCGATAACCAATACCGCAATGGGGTAAAACATCGCTTTTTTAATTTTAGATTTCAGGGCTTCGGCTTTTTCTTTGTACAGGGCGATACGATCAAAAATGGCATCCAAAGCACCGGATTGCTCACCCGACTTTACCAGATCACAATACAGCTCATCGAAATACTTGGGCTGCTCGCGCAATACGTCCGATAAAGGCAAGCCGGCTTGTACTTTCACCGAGATTTTCTGCATCAAAGTGCGTAAGCTGGCTTTATCGGCACCGCTGGCAATCAGATCGATGGTCTGAACCAGAGGCACACCAGCGCCCAACATGGTCGCAATTTGCCGGGTTACCACAGCGATATCGGCAGCGCTTACTTTCTTTTCGGTGTTGATAAGAGGCTTGGGTTTGCGCTTTACCTGGGAGGGGGTAATGCCTTGCTGGCGCAGTAAGGCTTTGACTTCCTGACTGGAGCCGCCTTTGATTTCGCCATCTGCTTTTTTTCCGCGCCTGTTTAAACCTTTCCAACGATACGTTTCAAGCTCTTTGATTTTGTATTTTTGGGCCTGAGCCATGGTCTGTATCCTATGTGAGTTGCACAGCACCGGTAGTGTGCATGCAACGTAATCTTATCTTTTTAACCGTGCCTTTCAGCATCCAGCATCCAGCATTCAACATTCAACATTCAACATTCAACATTCAACATTCAACTAGCCCTTGGTTACCCGGTTTACTTCGGCCAGGCTGGTCAAACCCGATGCTGCTTTAATAAGGCCGGACTGCCGTAAGTTATTGACCGCTTCCTTATCTGCCTGTGCTGCTATATCCAGCGAGGTACCACCTTCCATAATAATTTCTGCTATTTTGGGGCTCACTGGCATTACCTCGTAAATACCTACCCTGCCTTTGTAGCCATTGGTGCAGTGATCGCAGCCGACGGGTTTAAACAGCTTTAAGCCTGGCAGTTGTTCTGGTCGAAAGCCTTGTTGCAACAACTCGGCGTCGGGCAATTTTTCTTCGGCCTTGCAGTGGTTGCATAGCCGTCGGGCCAAGCGCTGAGCAATGATCAGGCTGACTGAGCTGGCGACGTTGTAGGCAGGTACGCCCATATTCAGTAAGCGGGTTAAGGTTTCCGGAGCCGAGTTGGTATGTAGTGTGGAGAGTACCAGGTGACCTGTTTGTGCTGCTTTAATTGCAATTTCTGCCGTTTCCAGGTCGCGGATTTCCCCCACCATAATCACATCGGGATCTTGACGTAAAAAGGCTTTTAGCGCGGAAGGGAAGGTTAAACCTGCACGTGGATTGACCTGCACCTGATTGATACCGGGCAGGTTTATCTCGACCGGATCTTCCGCGGTGGAAATATTGCAGCCTTCTGTGTTCAGAATATTCAGGCCAGTGTACAAAGAAACAGTTTTACCACTGCCGGTAGGCCCTGTGACCAATATCATGCCCTGAGGTTGGGCCAGCGCATCCATATAGAGCTTTTTTTGTGCTTCTTCGTAGCCCAGTATATCAATGCCCAGCATGGCGCTGTCGGAGTCCAGAATACGCATCACCACCTTTTCTCCCCAGATGGTGGGTAGGGTGCTGACCCGAAAGTCGATGGATTTTTTGCCGGAAATTTTCAGCTTAATACGGCCATCCTGAGGCACCCTTTTTTCCGCAATATCCAACCGGGACATAACTTTCAAACGAGCCGACAGCCGGTTGGCCAGTGCTATCGGTGGTGAGGCAACCTCATGCAAGATCCCATCGATGCGAAAACGGATGCGGTACATCTTTTCGTAGGGCTCAAAGTGCAGATCGGAGGCACCTTTACGGATAGCATCCAGCAGCATCTTGTTGATAAAGGCGACAATGGGCTGATCGTCTTTGTCAGGCTGTACCGCGGTATCCTCTTCGTCTTCATCTTCGCTTGGCAGGCTGCTGAGATCCCAATCGCCACCACCACTTTGCTCAAAGCCATTATCAAATAACTTATCAATCAGTTGCTGCAATTGATCGTATTGCACCACGACCAACTCGGCGTGCAAGCCGCTATTGAATTCAAAATCTTCAATAGGGGCAAGATTCGTCGGGTCGGCTACCGCAATGTGCAAGCTTCGTCCGGCGCGGGAAAGTGGTAAAATCTGGTATTTACGAATCAGCTTTTCATTCAGCAGCTCTTTGGGGATAGTGTCGGCATCAAAAAAGCTTAGATCCAGGCGTGAGTGCTGGGTAAGAGCGGCGGCGTGTTCGGCGAGATCGCGGGCAGACAGCAGCTTCTCGGCCAGTAAAAACTCTGGCAGTGTTTTGTACTGGCCGCCTTTACGCCCCAGCAACTCAGTAGCTGATGTGTTATTAATCAGACCTTGTTGCGCCAGGCGCTTAAAAAGCGATGAATTCGCTGAAACTGCCATAGTGTTAGGTACCGGCCATCATGCTTAGAAACTATCCCTGATTATGCCAATATTGTCTGGTTATTCAAGTTTTTACTGTATCGTTGCCATGGCCGTCGGGAACACAAACGGCCGGCACCCGCCTTAGTCGCCTTTTTAATTGCTAGCGCGCAACCTAAAGCGTCCAACCGTTTGATTCAGATCTGTTGCCAGCTCCATCAAACGCTGGGCTTGTGAAGCAACCTGTTTTCCTTGTTCAGAGCTCTGATTGGTGGTGTCCTGAAAGCCGATCAAGCGCTCCGAAATATCATCCGAGACTTTGGACTGTTGCTCTGTGGCTGCTGCTATGGTGGTGGTCATATCATGAATACCCTTCATCAGCTGTTGAATGCTCTGCAGGGTATCAGCCACATCGCTGGCTTTATCGACGGCAAGTTGCACCTCAGCATCACTTTGGCGGGTGCGCTGGCCAACGCTGGCAGTGACTTTTTGCAGTGCCTCAATACGTTCACGGATTTCAGTGGTAGAGCTCTGTGTGCGTTGTGCCAGGGTACGAACTTCATCGGCAACTACCGCAAATCCCCGGCCTTGCTCTCCAGCTCTGGCAGCTTCAATCGCCGCATTTAATGCCAGCAAATTGGTTTGCTCGGCAATGTTGTTGATGACATCCAGAATCGAAGCGACCTGCTGTACCGAGTTTTCCAGCTCAGCGAGATCACGATTGGATGCTTGCAGAATTTCAGACAGGCTGGTGACGGCTTCAATGCTTGCTTTGACAACTTGCTGGCCTTCAGCTGTTTGTTGATCGGCATTGGAAGCATCCTGAGCCGCCAGCGAGCAGTTGCTGGCAACTTCACGCACTGCTTCGGTATTTTGATACACCGATGAAGAGATGATTTGAATCGTGGCTTGTTGTTGTTCATTAATGGTAGCAGTTTGTTTTGCTACCTCGGTCAGTTCTGAAGCAGAGCTGTGGGCCTGGCTGGCTTGCAGCGAAATTTGATGCAGCAGTTGGTTCAATTGTTCACTCATCCGGCAAAATGCCTGGGTGAGCTTGCCTATCTCGTCATTTTTGCCGGATGCCAGTATGGGCTGGGATAAATCACCTTCACTGATTACTGTGACCTGTTTTAGCAAGCGATCGGTTGGCTGAATGACACGTCGTTCAATCAACCAATAGCAGACTGCCAGCATGATTGAGATGATAAGCACAGCGAGCAGACTGATAGCGACGATAACGGCTAAGCGCTGTTGCACCTGATGCACAGCTTCTGCGGTTCGTTGTTCCAGCCTGCGTTCAAACTCGGTTACCGGTTGCATGATGGCGGCCACTTCGGTCATATAGGCTTGGTCATTGAGCAACTGGTGCGCCTGTACCCAGCGTGCCATGTCGTTTGCTTGCAAAGTTGCAGGGTTTTGTCCTGTCAACTGCTTTACCAGCTCAAAAGCACGCTCTTCGGTTGCCACTAATGCCATTGAGAGCTGATTAGATCTTTGCAACAGTTGCAATTCTTCTGCGGTGAAGTTCATCTCGCGCAAGCGCTCGATATAACTCAGGCGGCGGCCATCGCCTCCGGCACTCTGCCCCTGAATTTGAGCAACCAGTTCATTGTATGCCTGCCGATAACGGGGATCCAGTGTGGCAATGTATTGCCTGGCATGCATGGTCAGGCGACTGGAGTTTTGTGAGGAGAGTTGACCCAACTGGTAGGCCTGGTAACGATAATCCTGCAGTTGCTGCGTTTGCAGCATGGTGCTGCGTAGTGCCAGCACAATCAGCAGCAATACTAAGGTGGAGACCAATGCTGCACCCAAACCAATTCGAAACATCCACTTAATGGTCATGCTAAAGCTCCGGTATGAGGTTTTACTCTAAGTAAGCTTAGCTGATAATGTTAATAGATCGAACGGCAAGCTGTGCGCGTACCGTCGATCTTTGGGGGATAAGCAGGGTGTTTAGTGCGAAGCTGCCTGCAGTGCCTGGCTTAAATCAGCAAGCAAGTCATCAATATGCTCAATACCTATGGATAAGCGCACCATATCGGCCGATACACCTGCCGCGGCCAGCTCGGCATCGTTCAGTTGGCGGTGGGTGGTGGCCGCCGGTATTGCTGAGCAGCTTTTGGCATCGCCGATATTGACCAACCGCAGGATCAGCTGCAGCGCATCGTAGAAACGGGCACCGGCTTCGCGGCCACCTTGGATGCCAAAGCTTAAAATCCCCGAAGCCTGGCCCTGCATGTACTTTTGTGCCAAAGCATGATCTTTGTGTTCTGGCAGCCCGGCGTACTTTACCCAGCTTACTTGGGGCTGTTGCAACAGCCAGTGCGCCACAGCCAGACTGTTTTGGTTGATGCGCTCTATCCGCAGCGCCAATGTCTCAAGCCCCTGCAACAGATTCCAGGCTGCCTGAGCACTTAAGGCGGCTCCCATATTCCGCAGCGGCACGACACGGGCTCTGGCTATAAAGGCTGCTTCGCCTACATCCCGGGTATAGCTCACCCCATGGTAAGACACATCCGGCTCATTGAGCAACGGGAAGCGCTTGGCATGCTGAGCCCAGGGAAACTTGCCCGAGTCGACAATCAGGCCACCAATGGTGGTGCCATGACCGCCAATGTACTTGGTAGCAGAATGCACTACGATATCGGCACCCTGCTCAATCGGACGCCATAAAAAAGGCGTTGCTACCGTATTGTCCACAATCAAAGGCAAACCATGGCGGTGAGCCAGTTCGGCCAGTTTTTCAATATCAACAATGCTGCCGGACGGGTTGCCAATGCTTTCGCAGTACACGGCCTTGGTCCGTTCATCAATCAGTTGCTCTATGGTCTGGTAATCGTCTTTATCGGCAAAACGTACCTCGATGCCCTGACGTGGCAGGGTATGAGCAAACAGGTTGTAAGTGCCACCATAGAGTTCGCTGATGGAAATAATATTATCACCGGTTTCGGCGATGGTTTGAATGGCATAGGTAATGGCTGCCATACCGGATGCCACGGCCAAAGCGCCGATGCCGCCTTCCAGCGCTGCAATGCGTTGTTCCAGCACCGCGCAAGTTGGGTTCATGATGCGTGAGTAGATATTACCGGTTTCTTTTAAATCGAATAAATCCGCCGCATGCTGGGCACTGTCAAAGCTAAAGGAACTGGTTTGGTGAATGGGTACCGCCACCGAGTTTTGATTATCTGGCTGGTAGCCATGATGCAGCGCTATGGTTTCTCGTTTCATCGCAGTCATCCTTATTTTCAATGCAATTATTAGCAGTATACAAGGGGTATTGGAGCTATCACTTATCAAAGCATGCTGCACGCATTGTGTCAATCTAAATGTCTGGATGTCTAAATGGGCTTGGTTGCAGGGGCTATTCAGCCCCTGCGGCCGGGTCCTTTATTCCTGAGTGCGCTTTTCCTTTTTCAGACGTCGCTTTTCTTTCAGGTTATGTTGTGGCTTTTTCTTCGTTTTTTCTTTACTCATGGGAAATTTCCTTCGCTGTAATGCATCGAGCATGCTGGTCGCAGCAGCCAGATTGTCGAATGCGCTTTTACCAGTTGTGTACTGTGCTGCGAACGAAAATACTGCATGGCCATAACCTCCTGGACTTGTTAGTAATTAGGGCGTTTGGGCTTTGGTAATCTGCAGCACCATAAAATGCAATTGGCTGCGGCCTAGCGTGACTGCAACCAGTTCACCCGCTTTTTTGTTCAGCAGGGCACGGCCAAGAGGTGAATCCAGCTCAACGCAAGTCCGGTGAGCGTCTTTGCCTGGCTTAGCCTGGCTGAGTGTGATCCATAGTTGGGATCCGCTGGAAATATCGAACAGCTCGGCATGGTCACCCGGCATCAGACAGCTATGCCGTCCATGCCTGGTCAAGTGAGTAGCTGGGGCTGACTTTGGCGGTAATAGCACGCGGCTGTATAGCTGGCGGGGTAGCCAGTGCGCCTTTAGCAATACATCCAGCGTTGGATCCGTTTGAGCAACATAGGTAATAGGGTGCAACACAATGCCTCCGTAAAGACAGACGTGAATACAACAAAGTAAAAAAAGGGTATTTCTGCCCGGGCGCAACCAGGCGCGCCCGGCTTAAAGCTGGCAGGCGGTGAGGGGACTAACGTTGGTTGTTGGCATGTTCGCTAACAAGGTGATACTCCGTTTAGCAAAACCAAAAAAGGAACAAGAGCACCATACCCCTTCCTGCGTGGGTTTACAAGCGTGAGAGCTCTTTCGCTCAGGAGCAGTGTGGTCAGTTTTATCAGGGCATTAGGGAGCTGCCGCTAGCGCATGGCGCAGTGCAGCCAGCTGATTTTCCTGTTGTTCCAGCAAGCGAAGCGCAGTACGCATCACCTCACTGGCCGAGCCATAGCGGCCGGTTGCAATAAGTTTTCCAACAAAATCGTCCAATTGGGAACCGATGCTCACGCTGGTTGTTCTGGCCATGCCGCCCCCTTACTTATGAATAGTTAGCACAATTTAGCATTCATGGAACCCCGTCAAAATGGTAAGTCTTTTCTTTGGATGCTGTAGTAAGGGAATTTGTTCAGCAGTTTGATACGCAAGAAATTTTGTACTGACCCCGATATTCCTGACCCCGATATTCATTGGACCTCGATAATTTTTTAACCTGATCCTGCAATTGGAAATAAAAAAACCCGACGGTTAAGTCGGGTTTCTATTAAATATTAAGAATGTGATTACACAGCTGTGCAACCAGTTGGTAAATAGCTTTCTTTCCAACCTGTAGGCGTATTAGTAATAGTACACGCCCACTGACCGTTAGCTTCACGACCATAACGGATTAGCGCGCCTGTCACATTTGGACTACCAGTTAAAGCACACGTTATAGCAGCTACTTGAACGCCTGCTACAGGTGCGTTTACAGCAATTGCACTACAACGGTTAGTCGATGTAGGAAGTCCCATATTATCTGGTGTGTAAAATGCGTCGGCACGATTATCAACAACCGCTAACTCGTAATTAGAGCGTGCAGCAGTTATTTCAGCTAAACCGCCACTGACTTGAGTGCGGGCGGTGTAATCTTGGTACTGTGGAATAGCAATAGCCGCCAAAATACCGATAATCGCAACAACGATCATCAGTTCGATTAAAGTAAAACCCTGTTGGGTTTGTTTGATTGCTTTCATGGGTAAACTCCTGAGTTGTTAACAGCCCGATAGGCTACTTGTTATTCTGAGGCAAATTTCAGATTTCGCAAGGTACGGAGAATTATTTCTGTCAATTTTTTTTACTTCATTGATATAGAACTAATTTTTATTGCTTTTGTTGCTAATTTAGGCAATTTTATTTAGTAGTAAAGTACTAGTCGTCGGAGGATCTGTTTTCGGGAAACTAGCCATAAAAGGGGGGCTTTATGCCATTTTACCGCCCTGGCATCGCGGTATGTGTTCTGTACCGGTATAAAGCTGGCGTCAGCTTCCCATCATCCAGGCAGATTCTAGTTCCTAAAGCCCTGCCAGCAGAGTTGTTTGCAAACGTTCTGCCCTGCATGCTTCCAACTGGGCATATTCTTTGGCAGAAAGCACCACGGTTACAGTCATGCTTGCTGCAGGTTTAGGTGAAACAATGAGGTTTAGCTTGCATCGCTGCTATCGGGTAATAAATTCCGCTGTGACAGAGCTCGAATTAATTGCTCTGCAAATTGATGAAGCATAGGGCTAAATTGACTGGCGGTATTGAGTGCATCGGCCAGAATGGTCAGATCTTCGATGTATTCATGCACCATTTTATTTCGCAATTGCCTCGCGAGCAGCCAGTTTTCAGCTGAATCGAGCCAACCAAAGCGTTCTGCTTTATTCAGGTTATCGAGGACAGGCCCCTTAGGCTCACCGAGTGCCAACAAGGTAGCAGGCAACAACTTATCACCCACATTATCTTGCAGCCTGGCAAAACGACTGGCAAAAGCATCCAGCTGTTCAGAAAAAGCTGGGTCGCGCTCTAGGTCTTGCAAACGTTTCGCAGTGACCGCTTCGCTAAACAAACGCTGTTGTGTTATTTCCAACTGGGTACGCTCTTTTTTTATCACCCGGATCAAAAAAGCCAGTCGTTGTTGTTCATCAAATGTTGGCATTATAAAGGGGTTCCGCTCGCTGCTATGGCGTGAATAGGAAAATGTTGCAGGTTTGGAGCGCTCAGCAATACATCAACCTTTTGCAAACCAATGCGCTGTATAATTTTGGCTTCTAGTCTGGCGGCGACCAGAGCTGGCTGCTCGATAACCATCGTAGAGCTCACCAGTAAATCAATATCGCCACCTCGCTTCTCATTCTGCTGCCGGGAGCCAAACAAAGTCACAGTGGCCTTTTCGCCTAACTCATCAGCCACAACGGATTTAATGTGCTTAATTTGTTCTGTAGTCAATCGCATAGCTACCTCAGATGGCTCAACCTAAGTATAGTGGGTTTTATGATACAGGTGATCAAGCTCCCATTTGGACATTAGCCGGCGCTCCAATTCGAGCCGGGCGAAGTCGTTGCGGCAAAACAACAGGGTGTTGTCCTGGATCACGGTATATGCCAGAGGCAGCGCCACCTGTTGGATATCAATCACCGACAGCTGATTACCCGGCATTTGTTGCTGCCAATCCAACGCTAGCAGCTCCGGGGTCAGGCGACGCTCCAGGGGATCCGGCTCATAGTAAGAAAAAAGCACAGCCAAGTCGTAATCGCTCTGTACAGAGGCTTGGCCCCTGGCGCGGGAACCATACAACCAGAGTGCATCCAGCTGATGATTTGCGCGGGCCAGAGCCACCAATTGTTGGTGCACGGGGTCATCGATACGCGGTGGCATGACAAGCTCAGATGAATGATTGAATAGATTGAGTATATACCCAAGTGACCTCAAGATGCGAGTTTCAGAGCCTTTGGGCGCTTTCCATCCTCAGGTTCGCGAAACGGTATATTCCTATACCCGCTTTCAATGCAAGGCACACTGAAGTTTAGGGGGCAGATTCACATTTTTTTCTGCTCATTTTATCCGTTGAGCCAGCGGATGATGACAAATTGAAGCTGCCACTCAAGTACCACAAAAATCATGGTATACTTATTAAAGTTACTGCTTTACGGGTACTTGTATCTGTCAGTATGTACACTGCAATAAATGATTGCTTTATGCACTGAATGAATACAGTGAGGTGATAATGAGACCATCCATAGCATTGGCTTCGCACAGAGCTGAGATTCGCGCCATTATTGCTGCCCATAACACTAAAAATGCACGGGTTTTTGGTTCTGTGGTGCGTGGTGATGATACCGACTTGAGCGATCTGGACATTCTGGTTGACCCGACACCAGACACCACTTTATTCGACATTGGGGCTATTCGGCATGAATTGCTGCAGTTGCTGCAAGTGCCAGTGGATGTGGTAACTCCTGCTGCTTTGCCTGAAACCTTTCGTGCTGAAGTGCTTTCGGAAGCAATCCCTGTATGAGTGGCAAATTGACCAGACTTTACGGTTATCTTGGTCATATCACTGAAGCCATTCAACGAATTGAAAGCTACACCGAGGATATGGATGAACTAAGCTTTCTTGACAGTGAGCTTGTTCAGGATGCGGTGATTCGTAATCTTGAAGTGATTGGGGAGGCCAGCCGCAATATTGAAAAGCATTTTCCTGAATTTACCCAGGCACATCCCGATCTTCCGCTGGCTTATGCCTACCAAATGAGAAATGCGCTGGCGCATGGTTATTTCAAAATTGACTTTGAAATAGTCTGGAAAACCATCGAGCAAGACTTACCTGCTTTGCATCAACAGATAACCCTGTTACAGCTTAAAAGCTGACGTTTTTATGAACCAAACAACGCCAGCCGGCCGATAAATTCCTGGCCATGTTGGCTTAGCAACCAGGCGATCAGCAGGGCATTACCCAGCACCACCAGCCAGAATTCGCGCTGAAAACGGAACTTACGGCGTTTATGTGCCAGTTTCTTTTGTGCCAACAAAGCGCCGGGCCAGCCACCGATCAAACTATAGAGTTGCAGGCTTTCTTCCGGCAGGCGCTGTACCTGGCCGCTAATCGCTGCAGCCTTATCTTGCTGGTACAACCAATAGGTAAAGAGGCTGGCTTCGAGGTACAAAATAGGCAACACAAAGGGCAGGCTGCCAAACAGCAAGGCAATGACCAGCAGCATTAAAAAGCCACTACGAAAATACAGTGACACATCTTCGGCATAGCCCAAATCAATGCTTTGACTGGTTTTGTTTGGTTGGGGTTGTTGTTTGTCGGCTTCGGTAAATTGCAGCTGAATGGCAATCGGGCGGCCGCGTTTGTCGGTACCCGGGCAAAATTGCACTTCGTCACCTAGCTTCGGGCGAGCAGATTTGGTGACAAAGTCACGGATATGAAAAAACAGCTTTTGTTGGCTTTGCTGGCAGAACAGAAATCCGAAGCCTTTCACATCCTGCCAGTACACCACCCGCCCGGTACGCGGTTGCTCTGATTGCTGCATGGCTTGTGTTCAGGGTTATGGTGAGTACCTGTTTGAGTGTAACAGAAGCCGACAGTTCCATGTCAGTTTTTTTGGTGGTAATGCCAGGCAAAGCAAAGCGGCACTGAAGCCGCTGCCATACGGCTTCAGAGTAGAAGCTAGCTGCTAATCTGCAACCGCATGGATAAATCAATGGCTTGCACATGCTTGGTTAAAGCGCCGGAGGAAATAAAATCTACCCCGGTGGCAGCCAGCTCGCGCAACCGCTCGCTGGTGATATTACCGGAGACTTCCAGTTTGGCTCGCTGCTGATTGATGGCAACGGCTTGCTGAATATCGGCCAGGCTAAAGTTATCCAGCATAATAATATCGGCACCGGCTGTTAAAGCCTGCTGCAGCTCTGCCAGGCTTTCCACTTCTACTTCCACCGGCTTACCTGGGAAATTGCTGCGGGCCTGAGCCACTGCTTTATCGATGCCACCGGCAGCGGCAATGTGGTTTTCTTTAATCAAAAACGCGTCGAACAGGCCGATACGGTGGTTTTGACCACCGCCACACAACACGGCATATTTTTGTGCCAGCCGCAGGCCAGGCAAGGTTTTACGGGTATCCAGTAACTGGGTGCGGCTGCCTGCCAGTTGTTGTACATAGAGATCGGTGGTGGTGGCGGTGCCACTTAAGCTTTGCAAAAAATTCAATGCAGTGCGCTCGCCGGTCAGCAGGCTGCGGGCATTGCCCTGCAGGCGACAGAGCAGTTGGTTGGGAGCGACGCTGTCGCCGTCCTTTACCTGCCAGTCCAGTTGTACGCCGGGGTCTAGCTGCTGGAACACTTCATTCACCCAGGCAACGCCACAAATAATGGCTGCTTCCCGGCTAATAATGGTGGCACTGGCATGCTGGCTGGCCGGGATCAGGCTGGCGGTAATATCACCTTGTTCAACCGGTAAGTTGCCTAAATCTTCAGCCAGGGCAGTGGCAACAGAAGCGCGTATATGGTGTTGCAGTTCAGCGGTAATGGTCATCAACATAGGATCAACGTTGTATCAGAGTCAGTTGGTTGGCTTGTTGATTGAATTCTAACTGGTTCAGGGCGCTCATGCCTAATAAAATCTCGGTACCGCCCAGATTGGGCACTATGCTGGCGTCTACCTGATGCAGCCGGATATCGCCCAATTGCAGTTCATCAATCTGGCTGCGCCAGGCATCGGCAATGCCATTGGCCGTCATCACCTGAATACGCTGTCCTTTGCGCAGGCCAAGCCGGCGCGCAGCTTGTTCGGAAACAGCCACTGTGGTGGCACCGGTATCGAGCATAAAATCGGCGGGCAGACCATTGATCAGAGCGGTACCAACATAATGACCGGAGCGGTTACGCACCAAGGTCGTGCGTGTTTCGCCCTGTACGCCCTGAATGCTGTGCAATTGCTGATTTGGGTTGTTCTGATGGTGCAAGTAACCCTGAAACCACCAGACCAGCAGGCCAAGCAGCAGAAGCCAGGCAATCACGGTAAAGCTTTTACCGATAAATTCTGTCGATTCAGTTGGTTGCTTATCTGTCATTTGCTTCTCTTTTTATAGAGCCTGCTGTTGTGTAGTGCTATGATACGGCCAAAGTAGCCAATGCCAACAGGAAAATTATGTTGCAAGCGCCAGTGGATCTTGTACGCCAGTCGCCGCACTGCGATCAACGGCCGGACGGTGATCGTATTTGTTTGCTGGTGATACATAACATTAGTTTACCTCCGGGCCAATTTGTTCCTGCCGGGGCGGCAAAGCGTTATATCGATGATTTTTTTCTCGGCCAGTTGGACGCATCGGCTCACCCTTTTTTTGCTGAAATTGCGCATTTGCGGGTCTCAGCCCACTGTGTAATTTGGCGTGATGGTCAAATCTGGCAATACGTGCCCTTTGACAAGCGTGCCTGGCATGCCGGCATTAGCCGCTTTGATGGCCGGGAACAATGCAACGATTTTTCGATAGGTATTGAGTTAGAAGGCACCGATGATTTGCCGTATACTGATGCACAGTACCAGA
Organism: Alkalimonas sp. NCh-2; assembly: GCF_039631345.1. NCBI lineage: Bacteria > Pseudomonadati > Pseudomonadota > Gammaproteobacteria > Alkalimonas > Alkalimonas sp. NCh-2. The sequence continues at coordinate 881,602 of NZ_JBDIUV010000001.1, read as the reverse complement.
GCTTAACGGGCTTAACACTCTGGTTGATGCGGCAGTATCCGGGCATCACGTTAGAACGTATTGTTGGGCATCAGCACATAGCCCCGGCACGTAAAACGGATCCAGGACCGGCATTTGACTGGCGGCGTTACCAGGCGGCATTACAGGAGAGCACTTTATGACGTTAGTAAGTATGTTATTGGCCCTGATTATTGAACGGTTGGCTGCCCGCAGTGAACTCTGGCAGGGCAGTCGTTATGTTAAAAGCTGGTTTTCACTGACTGCCGGCAGCAAGCTGGCCGAGATCGCGAAGCATCCGATTGGGCAATATGCCTGGATCTTGCTACCAGGTTTTCTGGTTTGGTTATTGCTACGCCTGATCGATCTGTGGTTGCTGACTACCCTGGTTAATACGCTGTTGTTGTTGCTGGCCATCGGTTGCTGGCATTATCGTCAGCTGTACAAGCAGTTTTTAAATGCGCAAGACCGCAATGATGATGAAGCCGCTTTTCTTGCGATGCAGCAAATTCGTCAACACAGCGGTTTGCAATCAGACGATGCCAGCTACGGCCAAAGCCTGATTTGGCTGAATTTCCGTTATTATGCAGCTGTGTTGTTCTGGTTTTTACCATTTGGCGCTTTTGGTATTATTACCTACGTCATTTTACGCCAGTTGAACCAGCCCAGCTACAGCGAGGATCCACAAATGCTGCAGTTGGAGGCCTTGCTGCAACAAGAGCATGAAGGCACGCCAGCTTACCAGCGGCTGATGCATATTGCGGATTGGTTTCCAGCGCGTTTGTTTGGCATTGGTTTTGCCCTGGTGGGCTATTTTTCCCGTGCTTCCAGTGCTTTGCTGGGGTATTTCCTGGACTTCACCAGCCCAAACGAGCAGGTGGTGCTGGATGTTGCCACTGCAGCCGAGCCGATTGATGAAAGCATACTCAATACGGCGGAGGAAACGGCAACCATGGTGCAGTTGGCCAAACGTAATATTTTGTTCTTTCTGGCTTTGACTGCCATCCTGACACTGGCGGGCTGGTTAGGCTAAGCTTTTTCACTCTATTCATTGGCTCTACAAGCAAAGCCGCTCTGTTGTAGCGGCTTTGTTGTATCTGCCGTCACTTAATCTGGTCATACCAATTCTGTTTGTTCCCATTAATCACGGTTTGGTTAGAGCCTTAGCTCTAACTTTTTTGGCGGTTTGCATCTGCAACCTTCTTCTGCTTTATTTACTTGTTAGGCAGAAACTGATACCTTAACCACCCTATCGGCTAATTGGTCTTACCAATTTACACCGTTGGTGCAATTTAGACTGTGGATAGCGCTTTTGATTATTAAACCAGCCAAGTTATCGGATCGCATTGTCGAGCAGTTGGAACACATGCTGTTGGAGGGCAGTTTTACGCCCGGGCAAAAGCTGCCGCCAGAGCGTGAGCTGGCGTTGCAGTTTGAAGTATCGCGGCCGTCGCTGCGTGAGGCGATCCAAAAATTAGAAGCCAAGGGGCTGGTCAAGCGGCGTCAGGGTGGAGGGACTTATGTCTGCGATAATTTGGCGGTTGGGCTGACCGACCCTTTGTTTGAGCTGATTGCCCGCCATCCGGAGTCGCAGTTTGATTTGCTGGAGTTTCGCCACGCTTTAGAAGGCATATGCGCTTACTATGCAGCGCTGCGCGGTACAGCTGCAGATTTCGCGCAAATCGAGCAGCGCTACCAAAGCATTTGCCAGGCGCAAGCCAATGCCGATTTAGCGGCCGAGTCCTATGCAGTGAGCGCTTTCCACCAGGCGGTGGCGGAAGCCTCACACAATGTGGTGTTGCTGCACCTGGTGCGTGGTATGACGCCTTTGGTTGAGCAAAATATTCATGCCAACCTCGCTACTATTCAGCAAAAACCAGAAATCAAGGCGCAACTGAACGCCCATCGGGAACACCTGATGGAGGCCATTGTTCAGGGCGAACCGGAAAAAGCACGTCAGGCAAGCCACCGGCACCTGGCCTATATCGAAGAAGCTCTGCTTGAAGTGGGCAAAGAGCGCTCCCGGTTGGAGCGTTCATTGCGCCGTTCGCAACAGGGCGATGCACATTAACACAGGATGCAATCCTGAACTGTGAACAACCAAAGGAATCCCGATATGTCTGAAGTCAGTCAAGTGGACATCGACGCACTCGAAACCAAAGAGTGGCTGCAAGCACTGGAGTCAGTGGTCCGTGAAGAAGGTGTTGAGCGTGCCCAGTTTTTGCTGGAGCAGGTGCTGGAGCAAGCCCGGCTGGAAGGGGTGGACATGCCTACCGGCGTCACCACCAACTACATCAATACCATTCCGCCACAGGATGAGCCTGCTTACCCTGGCGATGTCAATCTGGAACGGCGCATTCGTTCGGTGATCCGTTGGAACGCCATCATGATCGTATTGCGGGCTTCGAAAAAAGATCTGGAGCTGGGCGGCCATATGGCGTCTTTCCAGTCCTCGGCAGCGTTTTACGAAACCTGTTTCAACCACTTTTTCCGTGCGCCAAACGACAAAGACGGCGGCGATTTGGTGTTTTATCAGGGCCATATCTCTCCTGGTATTTATGCCCGAGCCTTTGTCGAAGGCCGCTTAACGGCTGAGCAGTTGGATAACTTCCGGCAGGAAGTCGGTGGCAAGGGTTTATCGAGCTACCCGCACCCGAAACTGATGCCAGAGTTCTGGCAGTTCCCAACGGTATCGATGGGCCTGGGCCCGATTGCCGCCATTTATCAGGCGCGTTTCTTAAAGTACTTAAACGGTCGTGGTTTAAAAGATACCAGCCAGCAGCGCGTTTATGCCTTCCTTGGGGATGGTGAGATGGACGAGCCGGAATCCCGTGGTGCCATTTCTTTTGCTGCGCGTGAGGGCCTTGGTAACCTGTGCTTCCTCGTTAACTGCAACCTGCAGCGGCTGGATGGCCCGGTGATGGGCAATGGCAAAATCATTCAGGAGCTGGAAGGCCTGTTCCGTGGCGCTGGCTGGAACGTGATCAAAGTGGTCTGGGGCAGTGGCTGGGACAAGTTGCTGGCCAAAGACACCACCGGCAAATTGCTGGAGCTGATGAACGAAACCGTCGATGGCGATTACCAGACCTACAAATCCAAAGATGGCGCTTATGTGCGTAAGCATTTCTTTGGCCGTTATCCGGAAACGGCGGCCCTGGTTGCGGACATGACCGATGAAGAAATCTTCGCGTTAAAACGCGGTGGTCACGAGCCATCCAAGTTGTATGCAGCCTTTAAAGCGGCGCAGGAGTGCAGCGATAAACCAACCGTGATTTTGGCCAAAACCGTGAAAGGTTACGGTATGGGTGAAGCGGCTGAGGGCAAGAACATTGCTCACCAGGTGAAGAAAATGGACATGACGCATGTGAAGCAAATTCGCAAGCGTTTGAAGCTGGTAGACTTTATCAGCGAAGACGAAGTCGATGCACTGCCGTACATCACGCTGGAAGAAGGCACACCAGAGCACAGCTACCTGCACGAGCGCCGTAAAGCGCTGCATGGCTATACCCCGGTGCGTTTACCACGCTTTAGCGCTGAGCTGACCCTGCCTGAGCTCAGTGCGTTCGAGCCGCTGTTGGAAGAGCAAAAGCGCGATATCTCCACCACCATGGGTTTTGTGCGTGCACTGAACATTCTGTTAAAAGACAAGCACATCGGCAAGCAGATTGTGCCGATTATTGCCGATGAGGCCCGTACCTTTGGTATGGAAGGCTTGTTCCGTCAGATTGGGATTTACAACCCGCGCGGTCAGGGCTATACGCCAGAAGATCGCTCTGTAGTGTCCTACTACAAAGAAGATGTGTCGGGCCAGGTGTTGCAGGAAGGTATCAACGAGCTGGGCGCAATGTCGTCCTGGGTGGCGGCAGCAACCTCGTACAGTACCAACGATTTGCCGATGATCCCGTTTTACATCTACTACTCGATGTTTGGTTTCCAGCGGGTCGGCGATATGGCCTGGCTGGCGGGTGATCAGCAAGCGCGTGGCTTCCTGCTGGGTGCTACGGCCGGTCGTACTACGCTAAATGGCGAAGGCTTGCAGCACGAAGATGGCCACAGCCATATTCAGGCCGGTACCGTACCGAACTGCATTTCCTATGATCCCACCTACGCTTACGAGCTGGCGGTGATCATCCAGGATGGTATTCGCCGGATGTACGGGCCGGAGCAGGAGAATGTGTATTACTACATCACGGTAATGAACGAGAACTATCACCATGGTGCTATGCCAGAAGGGGCCGAAGACGGGATCCGCCGTGGTATTTATAAGCTGGAAAGCCTGACTGGCGATAAAGCGCAGGTGCAACTGCTGGGCTCAGGCACTATCCTGAACGAAGTACGCAAGGCCGCGCAAATCCTAAGCGAAGAATACAGCATTGGTTCCAATGTTTATTCCGTCACCTCGTTCAACGAGCTGGCGCGGGATGGTCAGGATTGCGAGCGCTTTAATATGCTGCACCCGGAAGCCGAGGAAAAAGTGCCGTACATCGCCAACGTGATGAACAGTGCCCCAGCCATTGCTGCCACCGATTACATGAAGAGCTACGCTGAGCAGGTGCGGGCCTTTGTGCCGGCCGATTCCTACAAGGTGCTGGGCACCGATGGTTTTGGTCGCTCCGACAGCCGCGAAAACCTGCGCCGTCACTTTGAAGTGAATGCTGGCTACATTGTGGTGGCAGCGCTGAATGAACTGGCGAAAAAAGGCACGCTGAAGAAGTCGGTGGTGGCTGAGGCCATCAAAAAATTCGACATCGACAGCGATAAAATCAACCCACTGTACGCCTAAGAGGATGACCAATGAGTATTGAAATTCATGTGCCGGACATTGGCGCCGATGAAGTTGAAGTGACTGAAATTCTGGTCAGCGTTGGCGATACGGTGGAGCCCGAGCAGTCCCTGTTGACGGTAGAAGGCGACAAAGCCTCGATGGAAGTACCTGCCAGCGAAGGCGGCGTGGTCAAAGCCATTAAGGTGAGTACCGGCGATAAAGTGAAAACCGGTAGCCTGATTATGGTATTTGAAGCGGCAGATGGCGAAAAGACCGACACTGCAGACAAAGACGAAGCGGCCACATCGGATACGGCTGCCAAGGATAGCGCTGATGATGCTTCAGACGATGAGGCGGCAGGTAGCGAAGAGAAAGAGGTAGAAGTACCGGATATCGGTGGCGATGAAGTTGAAGTCACGGAAATCATGGTCAGTGTTGGCGACAGCGTCGAAGCCGAGCAGTCTCTGCTGACGGTGGAAGGCGATAAAGCCTCGATGGAAGTACCGGCACCCTTTGCCGGTACGGTGAAAGCCATCAAGGTAACCACCGGTGATAAAGTCAAAACCGGTAGTTTAATCATGGTGTTTGAAGTGGCAGGTTCTGGCAGCAAGGCCAGCAAGCCAGCCCAAAGCGAGAAAAAAGCTGAGAGCAAGGCCGATGCAAAGACGGAGCAGCCGGCCAAGTCGGACAGTAAAGCAAGCTCAGACAGCAAGCCTGCTGCCGGCGACAGCAAAGCAGCCGGCAAGGATGAGTTTGTTGAAAATGCAGCTTATGCCCATGCGTCACCAGTGGTACGGCGCTTAGCGCGCGAGTTTGGTGTCAACCTGGCCAAAGTCAAAGGCACTGGCCGCAAGAACCGGGTGCTGCGTGAAGATGTGCAGAACTACGTCAAAGCGGTGGTGAAGCAGGTGGAGTCTGGCAGTGTCAGCTCTGGCTCTGGCATGGACGTGCTGGCCTGGCCGAAAGTGGATTTTGCCCGCTTTGGTGAGATTGAGGAAAAGCCGCTAAGCCGTATTCAGAAGATTTCCGGTGCCAACCTGCATCGCAACTGGGTGCGTATTCCGCATGTCACCCAGTTCGACGAAGCCGATATCACCGGGCTGGAAGAGTTCCGCAAAGAGCAGAATGCACTGGCCGAGAAGAAAAAGCTGGGCGTGAAGTACACCCCGCTGGTGTTTATTATGAAAGCGGTGGCCAAGGCGCTGGAAGAGTTCCCGACCTTTAATTCGTCGTTGTCGGAAGATGGTCAGAGCTTGATCCTGAAAAAATACGTCCATCTGGGTATCGCGGTTGATACGCCGAATGGCCTGGTGGTGCCGGTGGTGCGGGATGTTAACACCAAGGGTGTGATTGAACTGTCGAAAGAGTTGATGGAGATCTCTGCCAAAGCCCGTGATGGCAAGCTGACCTCGTCCGACATGCAGGGCGGCTGTTTTACCATCTCCAGCCTGGGTGGCATTGGTGGTACCGCCTTTACCCCGATTGTGAATGCGCCTGAAGTGGCAATCCTTGGCGTGTCCAAATCGGAAATCAAACCGAAATGGAATGGAAAAGAGTTTGAGCCGAAGTTGATGCTGCCATTGTCGGTCTCCTACGACCATAGGGTGATTGACGGTGCGCTGGCGGCACGATTTACTGCTACTTTGGCGAGCTATCTGGCGGATATTCGTCAGATTATTATGTAATCCCGGCTGAAGCCGTGTTGTTGTTCTTTTGGATGTTACAACAAGGCTGGCCAGGAGTTGACCGGGTACGCTAAGCAGACGCTTTTTGCCAGGGTGGCAACAAATTCGCCGGGAGCGAATTTGGACAGCTGAGCTGGCCCTTTAGGGGGAACTGCATGGATGCAGTTCACAAACCAGCCCCCAGGGATGGGTTTACGGCGTGTCTGCGTGCGCTACCCGGTTAACTCCTTAAATCAACACTATGGGTGGCGACATGGGCGGTGTCGGTCATCAAACTTTTGTTGCTGCGCTGAAAAGTTACAAGACATCATTCAGGCTGAATGCTAAAATTCAGCAACATTTTTCGTCGGCAGCCTGCGCGGTTGTAAGCAACCACTCAGTACGCGCGCTGCCACTATGGTTCACAAGGTGAAAGGTATAACGATGAGCAAAGAGATCAAAACGCAGGTCGTGGTATTGGGCGCAGGCCCTGGTGGCTATTCCGCAGCATTCCGTGCTGCCGACTTAGGCCTGGACGTAACCCTGGTAGAAGCCCGCAGCACCCTGGGCGGTGTTTGTCTGAACGTGGGTTGTATCCCTTCCAAAGCCTTGTTGCACGTTGCCAAAGTGATCGACGATGCCAAAGAAATGGCATCCCACGGCGTAACTTTTGGTGCGCCGGAGATTGATCTGGACAAAATCCGTGCCTGGAAAGACAAAGTGGTTGGTCAACTGACCAAAGGTCTGGATGGCATGGCCAAGATGCGTAAAGTCAACGTCGTCAACGGTTACGGCAAGTTCACCGGTGCCAACACCCTGCAGGTGGGCGATACCACCATTACCTTTGAGCATGCTGTGATTGCTGCCGGCTCTGAGCCAGTATCGCTGCCGTTTATTCCAAAAGACGACGACCGCATCATCGACTCGACCGGCGCGCTGGAATTAAAAGACATTCCTGGCGAAATGCTGGTGCTGGGTGGCGGTATCATTGGCCTGGAAATGGGTACTGTGTACCGGGCTCTGGGCTCCAAAGTATCAGTGGTTGAATTTGCCGACCAACTGGTGCCAGCAGCCGATGCCGATATCGTCAAAGCTTACACCAAGTTCAACAGCAAAAACTTCACCATCATGCTGTCGACCAAAGTGGTGGGCGTGGAAGCGAAGAAAGACGGCCTGTACGTGACCTTTGAAGGCAAAAACGCACCGGAGAAAGCGGTTCGTTACGACAAAATCCTGGTGGCGGTTGGCCGTAAGCCAAACGGCAACCTGCTGGATGCGGCCAAAGCTGGTGTTAACGTGGACGAGCGTGGCTTTATCAATGTCGATAAGCAGTTGCGTACCAATGTGAAACACATCCACGCCATTGGTGATGTGATTGGGCAGCCAATGCTGGCGCACAAAGCGGTGCACGAAGGTCATGTGGCGGCTGAAGTGATTTCTGGTATGAAGCATTACTTCGACCCACGCGGTATTCCTTCGGTGGCTTACACCGATCCGGAAATGGCCTGGGTAGGTGTGACCGAGAAAGAAGCCAAAGAGCAGGGCATCAAGTACGAAGCAGCAACCTTCCCATGGGCAGCTTCAGGCCGTGCTATTGCTTCTGCCCGCACCGAAGGCTTCACCAAGCTGATTTTCGATAAAGAAAGTCACCGCATTATTGGTGGCGCCATCGTTGGTATCAATGCCGGTGAAATGTTGGGTGAAATCGGCCTGGCCATTGAGATGGGCGCCGATGCTGAAGACATCGCCCTGACCGTGCATGCCCACCCAACGCTGAACGAGTCCATCGGCCTGGCCGCCGAGATCTACGAAGGCTCGATCACCGACTTGCCAAACCCAAAGGCAAAGAAGAAAAAGTAATTTTTCTTCAGTAAATCAATAAATAAAGGTCGCATTTGCGGCCTTTGTTGTTTGTGATTGACGTTTCAACACCTGTGTCGCATACTTGTATAAAAAGTACGCCAATGACGTATAAGAAAGGATGCGTTGTGATCTTTGTAGAAACAGCAGTTTTTACCCGGTTACTGAAGCAGCTGAGGTGGTGACATGAACGACAATTTGTTTAACCAACTGCTGGAAAGTGTGCAGCAAATGGATGAAATTGCGCGAGGTGAGCGCCAGCCATCGCGGGAATACTATGTGACTGCCCTGAAGGTAAAAGAAATCCGGCAAAAAACACAGTTAACGCAAGCAGCTTTCGCAAGTTTGATTAATGTGCAACTAGGTACCTTGCGCAATTGGGAGCAAGGCCGACGAGAGCCAACCGGCCCGGCTAAGGCTTTGCTGCGCGCTATTGAGCGGGATCCGAAGCATGTTCTTGCAGCTTTAAACTAGGGCTTGTTGAAGTCAACGTTAGCCGGATCAGCACCCAACCTAAATAGGCCTGATCACTTAGCCGACGCACCTGCCAGATGCCAAAACCAAGTGCTGGATCGAGGTACTTCGCGATGCGGGGTAGCATGGTCTGTTCAATATCGGCCATGCTGCTGCGCTTACCGCCATTTAAGTAGCGCATCACTTCTTCGTCCTGATCCACTTCGTACAACAGCTCGGCATCCTGCATGCCAAGCAGGGTAAAACGAAGACGGGCTGTGTCTGGAATACTTATCATCAGTTGTTCCTGTAACTGAAGGACGAATAGGGGAGTCGCTTGAGGCATTCACTGCTGCTTAAATCAGTCAAAAGATACTGTAGAACCTGCTATCCACTTTAGCTGCAACTCAGCTACACTCAGATCAGTCTCATCACTTTGGAAACTATCATGATTATCGACTGCGATCAGCATGATTGGATAGAAATTTTTTGTTTGCGTAAACAGCTGCTATTGCTGAATTTGCAGGATGGGACCTCGCGGACAGTAAGAGCCGCAGGCACCCACAATACGGCAGAGCAGGAATACCTTTTGTGTGAAACAGACAGCGGTGAGCAGATTATTCCATTGTTGGCGATTACCAGCATTCAACCGCTGAATGATTGTGGCAAGGCCGATGGTGCAGCGATAACGCTGAAGCTGCAGGAAGGGCCTCAATGATGGAGCTGACCGAACTGCTTGATCTCAGCCCACTGGCCTGGCAGGAAATAGCCACGGCATTGTTTTGTGGTTTTGTGATTGGCCTAGAGCGGCAATTGCGCGGCAAGCCGGCTGGTATTCGCACCTCAATTTTGATTGTGCTTGGCACTTATGTGTTTATTGCCGCCTCGGTGTCGACCAATACTGAAGTAACTGATCCATCCCGTATTATCGGCCAGGTGATTACCGGGGTAGGTTTCCTGGGCGCAGGTGTGATGCTGACCCGCGATGGCATGGTGCTGGGCGTGACATCAGCGGCCACCATCTGGATGTTAGCCGCTGTGGGTGTTTGCATTGGCATTGGTCAGGATGCAGCGGCCATTAAGTTGTCTTTATTGGTGGTGGCTGTGCTGGTTGGGATAGATGTATTGGAAAACTCCTCGGCAGCGATGCGCCGCGGGGTGCACCGAAAATACAGCGAATGGACGGAACGAAACGGTTCTCTTTTTAAACGACGTAAAACAGATCGCGGAAAAGCCCATTGGCACGATCCGGACGAGCCAAATCGCTGAATGCTACCAGATAGCCGACCACTTAACCGCCATTCCTTGGTAAACTGAGCCATCTTATTACGGCCATCAGCATCTGGAGAGCAGCCGGTGTTTTCTGTTGACTTTAAAGTACGTGACTACGAGTGCGATATGCAGGGCATTGTCAATAATGGGGTCTATTTCAACTACCTGGAGCATGCCCGCCATGAGTTTTTGCACAGCAAAGGCATTGATTTCGCCGAGCTGGCCCGCCAACAGGTGAACCTGGTGGTGGTACGCTCGGAACTGGATTACAAAGCACCGCTGCAAAGTGGCGATCACTTTGCTGTTACCGTCGCTTATGAACCCATTTCAAAACTGCGTTTTGGTTTTCGGCAGCAGGTGATCCGCAGTCGCGATCAGAAAGTGATGCTGGAGGCTTTGGTGATTGGCACCGCAGTGAATGCTCGAGGGCGACCCTTTGTGCCTGAAGCATTGAGCTTGTTAAGTTAACATCAGGGCGGTATGGCCGCCCTGATTGAACCATGAATTAACCAATCCGGTAATCCTCACCATCCGGTGCGGTGAATTGTTTTGGCTCGGCAGCCAACTGGCAGCCATGCACCAGGCTAAACCAGGCTTGCTGCTCGGGCAATTCAATCTGAATATCATTGATGCCGGCAGCATCACTGTGTTCGCAGTGGCCCAGGCTGATTTCGACGTGGCGGCCATCCTGCATCAATACAATGGCATCCGGTGCGCTTTTGCGGCCGCACAAGGCGACAAACTGACCAGGTTGTTGCAAGCCCGCTTTGCGGCCATCGGCGAAGAATGCCAGCAAATGCTGATAGTAGACTTCGTACTGGCAGACATCGCGGTGCGAGCCTTCTGTCAATGGAAATAATTTATCCAGCAGGCCTTTGGAATACGCCATGACTTGCTGCACATGGTGCTCGTTCAATTGATGGATCTGGCTGATCTCTTGTTGGATCAGCGGTTGAACATCGCGTTTGGCGGTAGCGGCTTGTGTCATCGTATTCATTGTCAATTCCTCACTCTCTATCCGTATGGTTTGCCCGTGGTTCATGCCACTGGTGCTGTCGGGTACCGGCAGGGAGTTATTGCCCTTGCTCGATTTTTAGTCTAGGCTAATTTTGAGAGTAATTTGACAATAAAAATTTTACAGTGTGAATTTTACAAAATGAAAGCCAATAAATCCTTGCTGCGAAAGTCCCATTTTTTGGGGACAAAAATACGAAACTTGCGTAAACGCAATCACTTAACCATGGAGGACTTGTCTACGCGCTGTATCCGGGTGAGCCCGGAGTACGCGCCTTCGGTTTCCTATTTATCGATGATTGAGCGGGGTAAGCGGGTGCCCAGTGTCGAGATGCTGGAAGTGATTGCCGAGGTATTTCAAAAGCCACTGGACTGGTTTTTGGATGGTGAGGAGCAGCAGGAAGATATTATTCCGAATAAAGGCAGCCGTGGCGGCATTCATGGCATGCCACTGGAGCCGGGTTTTTTATTCTCACCAGATATCCTGCAAATTGCTTTGCCGGAAATGTTATCGCAAACCGGGACCAGCTCACGCCAGTTTGCCCAGCTGTTGATCCGGGCACACCAGGAGCATCATCAAAATCATTTTCCCGAGCTGGAACGGGCCGCAGAGGAGATTGGTTTAAAGCGCATGCCACTGAGTGTCGAGGATTTGCTGCAGCTGGCGAAGGCCCAGGGGTTGCAGATCAGCTGGTTTGATGAAGTGCCGGCAGAGGTGGTGGATGAGCTGGGTGTGCGCAGCAACAATGTGCCTACCTCCTGGTTCGAACCCCCTAAAATATTAAAACTGAACCGGTTGTTGCAGCAGTACCCAACCCGGCTCAAATACGAGCTGGCGGTACATATTGGCCATGCTGTTTTGCACCACAAAGATGGCGTGAAAAGTGCGATGTCGGTTGGGGGCGCGCACAGCTCCGGTGCTATGGTCACCGACCGGGTGTCGCCGGAAGATATTCTGCATGCCTGGCGTGATTTTGAATCCAGTTTTTTTGCCGGTGCATTGTTGTGCCCGAAAGTACCGTTTCGCCAGTTGCTGGACCGCCATGGTTATGAAATCAGCAGTCATAAGTTGGCTGAGGTATCGGCTTCGGTCGCAATGCGGCGGATGACGGCGGTATCCAGCTATCCGCATTGGCATTACTTTGATGCTTATACGCCGGGGAAGTTAAAAGCGGTGTATCGGGGCAATGGCATTCCACTACCCTGGGGCAATATGCGGGCAGTGGAGGACCCATGCCAGCACTGGGCTGTTTTTCGTATGTTTGATGTGCCGGGTGAGGGCAGCTCGGCACAACTGTCGCTGCTGGATGTGCATGGCCGGCCGCGCATCTACTGCTGTGAATCGGTGCGGGTTACGGATCTGGCCGGTAATGCGCATGTGCTTTGCGCCGGGATTGATCTTAATCCGGCACTGGAAGCTCAAGGCCTGGATGCGGATAGTCTGGCGGCCGATATGAAGGCACTGTGTATCGCCGAGGGAGGTGGCGCCAGGATCCCCAACTCGGTACGAAGCCCGCTGATCAGCGTTGCCAACATTCTGAATATTAACTGGATAAGCCGCAGTTTGGAGAAGCCTGCACAACTTATTTGTTCACGCGGTACCAGTTGCCCCCGGAAGCCCTCTTGTTACCAATGCACAGCAGATAAATAAGTGCATTGAGTGGCCCGGCATCCAGCATAGCGCCTTGCATTGAGCTATAATCGACAGCAGGAGGTAAGCACTGTGGATTACGAGTTTTATTACAGCCGCGACACAGGTAATTTCAATTTGCAGTTGCCATCCGAGCAGGATGCGATTGCACGTTTTTTGCTGGATGAGTTTGTGCTGGACCAGGCTGGCTATCATTTGTTGCTGCGTGAGCTGCATACCCTGGATCAGCATTGCAGTTGGCAACACCAGGGCAAAAACTGGTCGCTGTTTGTCGAAGATGGTGATGTGTTGGTTTGCCATCACTCTTTACTGGAGCAGGAGCATGAACCCTTGCCGGATAAATTAGCTGGCAGTGAACTAACACTGGATGAAGATAATCTCCAGGCTGAATGTGGTTTGGTGGATTTGATTGCCCTGATAGAACAATGGCAGGTATTTGTGGCCGGCCAGCAAGCGAAACGCAACGGCGCCTACTAAAGCTGCACTTTTGCTGGGAATAAACGCACCTATCTGGTGCGTTTTTTTATGTCTACAACGTTTCAAATCAAATTATTCATTGATATTCAATCTCTTGAAAAATTGGCACACGATTTCCTTATAGAGATGGCAATCATAACGATAAACCCAGAAGGAAACATCTATGAAGCTTGTATGTGCCATCATCAAGCCCTTTAAGCTGGACGATGTTCGCGAAGCCATCGCGGAGATTGGTGTGGAAGGCTTAACGGTCACTGAAGTGAAAGGCTTCGGTCGGCAAAAAGGGCATACCGAACTTTACCGTGGGGCAGAATACCAGGTGGATTTTCTACCTAAGGTCAAACTGGAGATTGCCACGCTGGATGAACATGTCGATCGCCTGATCGCTGCTATTGAAAAAGCCGCCTGCACCGGACGCATCGGTGACGGTAAGATCTTTGTGTTTGAGCTGTCGCAGGTGGTACGGATCCGTACCGGTGAAACCGACGCCGACGCCATCTAGGGAGAAACAGCATGCAAGAACAAATTTATCACTTACAATTTGCCATGGACACCTTCTACTTTCTGATGTGTGGTGTGCTGGTGATGTGGATGGCTGCTGGTTTCTCCATGTTGGAAGCCGGCATGGTACGCTCAAAGAACACCACCGAAATTCTGACCAAAAACGTGGCGCTGTACTCCATTGCCTGCATTATGTATTTGATTTGCGGCTATCAGCTGATGTATCAGGGGGGTTTCTTTTTAAGTGGCATTACGGAGTTGGATGTGGATGCCACTCTGGCTGAGTTTGCCGGCCGCGAAGATGGCTTCAGTGGTGACTCTATTTACGCTGGTGCGTCCGACTTCTTCTTCCAGGTTGTGTTTGTTGCTACGGCGATGTCGATTGTCTCAGGTGCTGTGGCTGAGCGTATGAAACTCTGGGCTTTCCTGGTGTTTGCAGTGGTACTGACTGGAGTGATTTACCCGGTGCAAGGAAGCTGGACCTGGGGGGAGCAGGCGGTGTTTGGTTTGTACGAACTAGAAGCCTTGGGCTTTTCCGACTTTGCTGGCTCTGGTATTGTGCATATGGCCGGTGCTTCTGCAGCCCTGGCCGGTGTGTTATTGCTGGGAGCCCGTAAAGGCAAGTACACCGCCGATGGCAAAACCCATGCAATTCCCGGGGCCAATATGCCTCTGGCTACGCTCGGTACTTTGATCCTGTGGATGGGCTGGTTTGGCTTTAACGGTGGCTCGGTATTAAAGCTGGGCGATATGGCCAATGCCAACGAAGTGGCGGTGGTTTTTGTCAACACCAATGCGGCCGCAGCTGCTGGTGCTATTGGTGCACTGATATTGTCCGTGATCCTATTCCGTAAAGCGGATCTGACCATGGTACTGAACGGTGCGCTGGCAGGTCTGGTGGCCATTACAGCAGAACCTTCCACCCCAACCCCACTGCAGGCGACTCTGTTTGGTGCTATCGCAGGCTGCATTGTGGTGGGAGCCATTATCGGTATGGATAAGCTGAAAATTGACGATCCGGTTGGTGCTATCTCAGTGCATGGTGTTGTTGGCTTGTTTGGCTTGCTGCTGGTGCCATTAACCAATGAGGGCAGCAGCTTCAGTGGCCAGCTAATTGGTGCCGCCACTATATTTGTCTGGGTGTTCGCTACCAGTTTGATTGTGTGGGCCATTTTGAAACAAGTGATGGGCATTCGTGTCAGTGAACAAGCTGAGTACGAAGGGGTGGATCGCAGTGAGTGTGGTGTGGAAGCCTACCCGGAATTTGTCTCTTCAGTAAAGTAACAGAACCGGGAGATGTCGGTGGCGTCTCCCGGCGCATGGCTGATTCTGTCTTATCAACAGGTAAAACCGGATTAGCAGGAACCTGAGGGTTCGAGCCACCAAAACTCTATGAAAGCAATGAGATCATCTCGCTGCAGCTTGGTAAGGGCAGCGGGATTTTTTATTGGGGATAAACGAAACGACCACAAAAGAAAACGGCCGCACTACTACTAGCGGCCGTCTTGCGTCTTGTGCTCAGCATCCTGCTGTTGCTGTCCCTGCCTGGCTTCCTGTGCCTTCATCCTGAAGGTTCCCTGCCTGGCTTCCTGCCGTGTCCTGTTGTCCTTAGAAGCTGCTTCCTGCTGCTTCACACTCATCCTGAGCGGTCCTGCTTCGTCCCTGTGGTTCCATCTGCGCTAGTCAATCGAAATCCTGTCGATCGTGGCGTCCTGCCTGCTCCCTTGACTGACTTTATCCGAAAGTCACTTGCTGTCCGTTGCGTGTCCTGTGCATCCTGCCATTAGCTGCTTTGCCAATGTCACTCATCCTGAGTGAGTCCTGTGGTCGTCCTGACCTGCTTCCTGTGCGGCATGTATTCCTTATCATGCAGGTTCGTCCTGAACCGGTCCTGAATCATCCTTACACATCCTGTGGATCGCTATTCACTTAAAATTGCATATAATAAGTGACATCCTGTGGCGCTTTGTTCATCCTGAACATGTCATCCGCTGACATGATTAGTATGCGCTGAACTGAGGAGGGCAGCTACCGAGGGTAGGAAAAAAACTTTGCTGTCATATTATTGTAAAAGTAACTTTTTCTTGCTTATCTTTTATAAAACATGCAGTTAAGTTGAGTGCGCAACCTGGGGATGGCATCTTTTGCCGCTTTGGCGCACTAGTTTGTGAGATATATCTCACACAAGAGCCGGTCATTTGACTATTCAAGGTCACTCCGGTCAGGACAAATTAAACGATAAAGGATGAAAGGAGTACAGCACGCATGGCAAGAGAGCAGCTTGGAGTTTGTGCCGAAGCCAATTTGCATGGTGATTTTTTGTTGTTAAACGCCATCGACGGCCAGGAGGTTTTTTTACGTCAGCAACTGGCACAAATCCCTGCACTATTAAGCCAACTGGCTGATCATTTTTCCGAAGCCATGCTGACCGGGGTGGTCGCGATAGGTGCCAGCTATTGGGATACTTTGTATCCGGAAGCCCGACCTGCGGGTTTGCTGCCTTTTCCTGTGCTGGAATCGTCTGAGTTGCTGATGCCAGCCAGTGCTTTTGATTTGCTGTTGCAAATTCGCTCCGACCGGCAGGATGTGAACTATCTTGTGGCGCAGCAGTTGTATCAGCTGTTGGCACCAGCCGTTGAACTGGTGGAGCAGATGCGTGGTTTTCGTTATTTGGATGGGCGCGATTTAACGGGGTTTATCGATGCACCGGAAGCTGTACGGGGCCGAAAGCGACGCGAGCTGGCTTTGCTGACTACCGCGCAGGAACCGCAATTTGCAGCAGGTAGCTATTTGCACTTGCAGCGATTCCGGCACGATCTGAAACGTTGGCAATTGCTGCCGGTATCGGCGCAACAGGCCATTATCGGGCGCAACAAGTCGGATGGACAATGGTTGCCGTTGGTGCAACTGGAAGCAGATTGTCATAGCCTGTGTTTTTTCCAGGATAAAAACCGCAATCAGCCGCTCCCCTTATTGACGCAAAATATGCCATTTGCGGATTTAAAACAGCAGGGACTGCTATGGCTTTCTTACAGCTCCGACAGTACAGCATTCGAAACCTTTATCCGTCAACGACTGGGCGTAGGGGAGTTGCAGGCGGATGGGTATGATCGTTTACTGGATTACTGTCAGGCCGATTTGGGAGCTGCTTTTTTTGCACCTTCGGTAAGTTTTCTGGAACAGTATGAGCGCCGCTAAACCCGCCCTGCTTGCAGGGCGATGGCTCACACTTTTTCAAACAACTCAGTGACTTTTTCCAGCGTAAAGTTGATGTTTTTTACACTGATTGGGGCGATAAAAATGGTGTCATCACCAGCAATGGTGCCGAGTACGCCCTCAGCTCTACCGACAGAGTCAAGCAAACGGGCAATGAGCTGTGCAGCGCCCGGGCTGGTCCGAATGATGATCATCACATCATTGTGTTCAATATCCAGCACCAACTGGCGCAGCGGGCTTTTGGTGGTGGGAACACCTAGCTCGGGTGGTAAGCTGTATACCATTTCCTGCTTGGCATTCCTGGTGCGAACAGCACCATACTTACTGAGCATACGGGATACTTTGGACTGACTCACATTGTCAAAGCCCAATGCTTTTAACGCATCCACGATGTCCCCTTGGGAGCCAAAGCGCTCTTCTTTCAGCAAGTTTTTAAATGCCTGGATCAGGGCTTCTTGTTTTAATTGCTTGGTCATAATGGTCACTTTTCTGTACGGCTGGGCTAATCTGATCAAGTTACTCTATTACTAAAGTCTGTGCAGTAAATTACCGCAAAATGGGGTAAAATGCTCGGGATTTTATTCATTGCATGCATATTTATGCCTGTGTGTACCAACTGAACAAGGGGATTACCAATGAAAGTAGCTGTGTTAGGTGCGGCCGGTGGGATTGGCCAGGCGTTGTCGTTGTTATTAAAACTGGATTTACCGGCAGGGACTGAATTGGCCTTGTACGATTTGGCTCCAGTCACTCCGGGTGTCGCTGTCGATTTAAGCCATATCCCAACCGCTGTTCAGGTAAAAGGCTATGGTAAAGAGGACCTGGCAACTGCACTGAAAGGTGCGGACGTGGTGATGATCCCCGCTGGAATGCCACGTAAGCCTGGCATGGACCGCTCCGATCTGTTTAATGTCAACGCCAATGTAGTGAAAACTCTGGCTGAAGCTATTGTTGAACAGTGCCCGAAAGCTCTGGTTGGCGTGATCACCAACCCAGTGAATACTACCGTTGCTATTGCTGCTGAAGTATTCAAAAAAGCCGGCACTTATGATGCTCGTCGTTTATTTGGTGTCACTACCCTGGATGTGATCCGTGCTGAGACCTTTGTTGCCGAATTGAAGGGTAAAAATCCGGCAGAGATCACAGTACCGGTGATTGGCGGCCACAGCGGGACCACTATTCTACCGTTATTGTCACAGGTAGCAGGCGTAAGCTTCAGTGATGACGAAGTAGCCTCTTTGACACACCGCATTCAGAATGCTGGCACCGAAGTAGTAGAAGCAAAAGCTGGCGGCGGATCTGCGACACTGTCCATGGGCCAGGCGGCTGCCCGTTTCTGCGTGTCTTTAGTCAAAGGTTTACAGGGTGAAGAAGTGACTGAGTACGCTTATGTTGAAGGCGAAGGTACTCATGCCCGTTTCTTTGCGCAGCCTTTGGTGCTGGGCAAGAATGGCGTGGAGCGTTTGCTGCCAATCGGTAGCTTGAGTGGCTTTGAGCAAAAAGCCATGGATGATATGTTGCCAACCCTGCAAGGTGATATCAAGCTGGGCGAAGACTTTGTACAAAACGCTTAAGCTGTTTTAAGCAAAAAACCGTGCCAGCTTGGCACGGTTTTTTTTGGCGTATAGCCAGGTTTAGCTGGCGGCATTGTCTTGTTTAGAGGCTTGATCAGCCAGCTCTGGCTTGGGCTCACTTTTTTGCAGTTTCACCACTTGATCTTCTGCTGTCGGCTGACTTTCACCAATAAACTGACCACCGCGCTCAATGCTAAGCTCATCGCTGTGAATACAGCCTTGTGCTTTACCATCGGGTAATATTTCTACGTGATTGGCATAACACTCACCTTCAAACAGGCCATTGATAATGACCTTGTCGGCAATGATTTCACCTTTCACCCGGCCAGAGCGGCTGATTACCAGGGTTTTTTCGGTATTGATTTTTCCTTCCATATAACCATCGATATGAATATCGCAGGTTAGTCGGAAACTTCCGTGGAAGGAGCTGCCTTGTGCGATGACAGTAGCAGCTGATTGCTTACTTTTGTTTCCAGCATGCTGACTAAAGAATCCCATTGAATGCTCCTTTCCTGTGTAAATACATGATCAAAGTTGCTGGTATCCCAATCCATAAAGGCTTGAGGATTGATGGGCCGCTCAAGAAAGTGCACTTCGTAATGAAGGTGGGGTGCTGTCGAGGCCCCGGTATTTCCTACTGTGGCAATCAACTGACCTTTTTCAACAAAGGTTCCGGCTGTCACTTTAAACTCGTGTAAATGCGCATAAAGGGTAGCAAAGCCAAAGGCGTGGCGTATTTTTAGCATATTGCCATAACCGCCATTACTGGGACGGACACTTTCAACCACGCCATCCGCCGGGGCATAGATAGGGGTCCCCCGGTTGGCGGCTAAATCGACACCCCGGTGATGACGTTGATTGCCATGGATCGGATGGGTACGATTGCCAAAGCGAGATGAGCGGTAACGAAACTCCAGCGGAGAGCCGCTGGGGATCATTTGCAGCATGGTGCTACGAACCGCAGAGTTTATCGTAGCGGTGTCCAGCCGTTGGTCTAAATTCTGACTGCTATCCTGCTCCAGCCCCAGAGCTTGCTCAATTTCTCCAAGCCGGCTGGTTGCCATATAAATTTCATCGCTGCGAACCGCCAGTTCCTCTTCCAGATTGGCTCTGTGGCTTTCAAGGCTGGTGATGTCTGCCAGCAGTTGCTGGGTATGCTGCTCCAGGCTCAGTTGCTGCTGATGGTGTTTATCGACCTGATTCAACAGGTAATTGACAAAGATCGCGGTGGCCAATGTCAGAGCCCCTAACAGCATCACAATGATCACAAAATAGCGACGAAGCAATTTACCTATGGTGTATTGGCGCGAGCCATGCACACTGGAAATAGAAATGAGCAGTTGATCTTTCATACGGCCTGCTGGCTATTTGGGTTAGCGGCGAAAAGAAGTAAAAATAAGGTGAATCGACCAATCTGTCAAGCTTTGTAACGGTTTGAGGCGGAAAAGCCACTCACAGAGGAGTGGCTTTTGCTGAATTTCAATGGCCTGCAGTACCATCGATACCATGGGCATGGCCATGGGCGATTTCATCGGCGGTGGCTTCGCGCACTTGCAGTACTTCCACATCGAAGGTCAGATCGATGCCAGAAAGAGGATGGTTGCCGTCTACGACAACTTCTTCGTCGCCTACTTCAACGATAATCACTGAATGCTCACGACCGTCCGGGCCTGCGGCACGGAAACGCATGCCGACTTCTACTTCCATGCCTTCAAACATCGAGCTTGGCACCGATTGTACCAGTTGGTCATGACGTTCACCGTAAGCGTCTGCAGCTTCGATGGTGGCATTAAAGGTTTCACCAGCTGTTTTGCCAGCCAGTGCTTTTTCCAGTCCGGGGATTAAGGAGCCGTGGCCATACAGGAAAATCAGTGGATCACCACCAAAGGATGAGTCCAGCTCCGTGCCTTGCGGATCAGTGACTTTGTAATGCATGGCGACGACTTTGTTTTGCGAAATAGACATGAAGACCTCAATTATTGAAGGGTGTATGGCAACGGTTGCAACTCAAGCAAGGTATCAGGCTCTGCAGCCAACCGTAAGCGAGTGTTCGCTGTTGTATCATTGGGTAGTACCGCCAGCAACCAAAGTTGTTGATTGATATTGACGGCATTGATGACCTGGCCAGCCCGGCGCCAGTTGGTTTCTAATTGCATCTCTATCTCACTGCCAGCGACTGGTGTGCCGTTGGCAGGGGCCGATAGAATATATGTAGCACGCTTATTTTTACCCAGATATTTCATTCGTGCGACCATTTCCTGGCCAAGGTAGCAGCCTTTGTCGAAACTGATGGCATCCTGAGCTTGTAAGTTTAGCATTTGTGGGACGTACTGGCCGATACTTTCCTGCTCCAAATAGCTTAAACCATGTTGAATATGAGCCAGTAACCAACGAGTTGGCGCACTCAAAGGCAAGGCGCTGTCTGACAGCCATTGATGGGCCTGGCTGTGATCGCATAGCAGCAGGTAATGATCTTCAGCCAATGCCAGTAAGTGGCAGCCTGCTTGTTGCTGACGCAAACCAGGTTGTAAAGCGGGAAAACCCAGTTGTTGCAGCAGTTCTGTAACTGCTGTCTGGTTGCCAGTGATACCAAAGACGGCCCACTCCTGTTGGCCAGGTTCGAAACTGACTTTAGAAAAAACGCCAAACTTTTGCCATTGCGCCAGGGAAGTCACCAGTTCATCACGATAAGCAACGACCAGTAAGTCATTGCTGCTTTGCTGCAGCAGATGAAAAATGGACCACATTTTACCCTTGGCATCACAGTGCGCGCCACGCAAAAAATTGCCATCGGTTAAACGGCGCAGATCGCAAGTGGTCTGACTTTGCAGATACTTTTCTGCATCGGGGCCATGGATGCGCAGCACATCAAAGCCGGGTAAAGGGCTCATGCAGACAGGGCCTGTCTGATTGGATAAATGAGCTAATTGTTCAGCCTGGATCCAGCTTGATTGCATAACCTGACGTTTCTTTTATAAAATTACATAACACAGATCATTGGGCAAATCTGCGCAAAGCTCAACCCCGAAGGCGATAAATTTTCTTGGTGACTTGCTGTGACGAGTCATATCGGTCTTGTTGTTTTTAGGTATAATCCAGCTTAAAGCGTTCGGATGAGGATTGTGTGAATGTCGGACTTAATGATCAAACCACGTTTACGTTGGGCTTGCCGGCGTGGCATGTTGGAGCTGGATGTGTTGCTCGCGCCCTTCGTCGAGGAGGGCTACGATGCGCTTAGCTTGGCGGATAAACAGACCTTTGAGCGATTACTGGCTTGTGATGACCCGGATCTCTTTGCCTGGTTTATGGGGCATGCCAAGAGTGAGGATGCTGACTTGCAACGTTTGGTTGGCGTGATTCTGGACCGTGTACGCGTCTAGTTTAAGCCTGACGCCATCGCGTTGGCGCCGTGGTGCCAGGCTTGGCCTGCTCGGCTTTGCTCTATTACTCAGCATACAACTGCCATTGGCTGGTCACTGGTTGTTGCTTTTTTTGTGCACGCTATTTGCTTTTGCCTGGTGCTGGTGGCAAAGCTGGCACCGGCCTGAGCCGTCTGTCACTTTGCTACTGGGGGAAGCTGGAGAAGTACGCTGGCTGCCAGCTTGCCGGCCGGCTGGGGTTTTGACTGCTCACAGTCTACTGTCGCCCTGGGCCATTCTGTTGTGCTGGCAAAGTGCACCCGATAAGGCCAGCCCTCAAGGCCGTACTCACAGGTGCTGGGTACTGGCAGATCAGTGCAGCGATGCTGATTTCCGTGCCATCGCCAGAGTCATCCGGCAGTGCCGCTGGCTGCAGGCCAGCGTGAATTAAGATGGCCTCGGGGTTAAGATGGTCGGGCTGCTTTTGGCATCATCCAGGGTGTGTGGATAATCCAGGTTATAATGCAGCCCACGGCTTTCTTTGCGTTGCAGGGCACTGCGGATAATAAGTTCTGCCACTACCACCAGATTGCGCAACTCAAGTAAATTGTTGCTGACCTTAAAATGACTGTAGTACTCCTGAATTTCCTGTTTTAGTAATTCTGCCCGGTGCAAAGCACGTTCCAGCCGTTTGTCGGTGCGGACTATGCCTACATAATCCCACATAAAGAGTCTGAGTTCATGCCAGTTGTGGGTAATTACTACTTCCTCGTCGGAGTCGCTGACGCGGCTTTCATCCCATTGCGGCAGGTTTTCGGGTAAAGCAGTGGCCGGGAGCTCTTGCAAGATATGACGCGCAGCCGCCTGAGCAAATACCACGCACTCCAATAGGGAGTTACTGGCCATGCGGTTGGCACCATGCAGGCCAGTGTAGGCAACCTCCCCGATGGCGTAGAGGTTGGCAATATCGGTCTGGCTGTTCAGGTTCACCATGACGCCGCCGCAGGTGTAATGCGCTGCTGGTACAACCGGGATGGGCTCTTTGGTGATATCCAGTCCTACACTTAAACACTTGGCATAAATGGTGGGGAAGTGCTCCAGAATGAAATCGGCTGGTTGATGGCTGATATCAAGGTAAACACAGTTGGCGCCCAGCCGCTTCATCTCATAATCAATGGCGCGGGCGACAACATCCCGTGGTGCTAATTCTGCGCGAGGGTCAAAGTCTGGCATAAAGCGGCTGCCATCCGGTCGTTTCAGGTAAGCGCCCTCACCACGCATGGCTTCAGTAATTAAAAAGTTGGGCGCATCCGGGTGGTACAAGCTGGTTGGGTGAAATTGATTAAATTCCATATTGGCTACCCGGCAGCCCGCCCGCCAGGCCATGGCAATCCCGTCGCCACTGGCTACATCCGGGTTGCTGGTATACAGGTACACTTTACTGGCACCACCTGTCGCCAGAGCAACAAAACGAGCGGGCACAACCTCTACCTGACGAACCTGTTGACTCCAGATATAGGCACCCAGACAGCGACTTTTATCGTCATTGGTAATCAGATCAATGGCATGATAATGCTCCAGCAGCCGGATATTCGGATGTTGACGCACTTGATCAACCAGCGTGATTTGTACCGCTTTGCCAGTGGCATCGGCAGCATGCAAAATACGGCGATGGCTATGGCCCCCCTCACGGGTTAAGTGGTACTTTAGCTTGCCATCATCATCCTGGTATTGGTCAAAAGGTACGCCTTGCTGGATCAGCCATTGCATGGCTTCTTTGGCATGTTCGGCGGTAAATTGCACTGCATTTTTATCACAAAGGCCGGCGCCAGCAACTAAGGTATCGCTGACGTGACTGGCGATGCTGTCATTTTCATCAAACACGGCGGCTATACCACCCTGGGCGTACAAGGTAGATCCTTCACGCAAGGCGCCTTTGCTAAGGACCAACACTTTCGCATGATCAGCCAATTGCAAAGCCAGCGATAGCCCCGCAGCACCACTGCCAATAATAAGTACATCACATGGGTATTCTTTTTGCTCTGTCATAAGATACACTGCTGCCGGAATTGGACTCGCGTTCATGATAGCGATGACATAAGCTTATTGTAACTTTTTTCCTGCAAGGGGCAGAACTATTTATGACACCTTTTGTCCTAACCAGTACGCCAGACGAGCGCCAGTTACAAAAAACGATAGTAGTAGAATGGGTTACAGGGGATAAGCTCGGATGAGCGAGCAAGAATTGGATTGGCAGATTGTCCAGCGTGTGCAGCAGGGAGACCAGGCTGCCTTTAATTTACTGGTAAAAAAATATCAGCATCGAATAACGAACTTAATCTCACGCTATGTCTCTAACCATGGAGATGTGGCTGATGTAGCGCAGGAAGCTTTTATAAAAGCTTACCGGGCTTTACCAGGTTTTCGTGGTGACAGTGCTTTTTACACCTGGCTTTATCGGATTGCCGTGAACAGTGCTAAGAATTACCTGGTGGCATCGTCGCGCAAACCACCTGCCAGCGATGTTGACGCAGAAGATGCGGAGTACTTTGATGGCAGTGATGCGTTAAAAGAGCAGGATTCACCGGAAAAGCTATTGCTTTCCGACGAAATACGGCAGGTGGTATTTGACACCATTGAAAGCTTGCCGGATGAGTTACGAACCGCCATTACCTTGCGTGAGCTGGATGGCCTGAGTTACGAAGAGATTGCCGATGTGATGGGGTGTCCCATTGGTACAGTACGCAGCCGGATTTTCCGTGCTCGTGAAGCCATAGACTTACAGCTTAAACCTTTGCTAAGCTAAGCATGAGTGAATGACAGGAATGACTATGTCGTCAAAACAACAGCACTGGCAGTCTGCCGAGCAAATGCAGCCGTTCAATCCGGCTGAGTCGCATGCAAACTTTCCGACGGACTGGCTATCGGCTGCTATTGATCAGCAAAAGCTGACCGAGCAGCAGCTAACGGAGCTATTACGCGATGAGGAGTTGCAGCAACAGTTTGAGCGCTATCAACTGATTGGTGCTGCTATCAGGCAAGAGCTTCCTCAACAAATCCATACGGACTTTTCCGCCCAGTTTGCTGCCAGGTTGCAGCAAGAACCGGTACATCAACTGCAACCGCATGGCTCTATTCTGCAACGGCTCGGCCGGCGATTCCAGGCTGCCGCCAATGCTGAGTGGTTCAAGCCGACAGCGCAAACCGCAATTGCTGCCAGCGTGGCTTTGATGGCGGTGGTAGGTGTGCAGCATTATCAGTTGCCACAGGAGCAGGAGTTCATGACGCCATTGCCCGTGTTGCATACTCAGCCCGTCGCGGGCTTTGCTACCCCTGTTAGTCTAAGCCAAACCACGGTGGATGCCCGTTTGGAACAACATGCACATCAAGCCATGTTGGAGCAGCAGCGTCGTTTGCAAGAGCTGCTTAATGCCCACCATCAGCAAGTTCGAATCCTGGAGCACTCAGCGCTGTTATCTGAGCAGCAAGCGCCGGTTGTGGAACCGGAGTCTGACGGACAATACTGATGCGATGGTTTTTGTTGCTAATGCTGACTGCCAGCGCGATTTCTTCCGGAAGCGTCCTGGCAGAGTCAAAAGGGTGGCAGTTGTTTGAACGCAGCCAACAGGCTGTTCAGACCAGGAATTTTGATGCTTCTTACGTGGTATTCAAGGGGGAGCAAATCACCAGCTTCCGTTGGATGCATGGTCTGTCTGAACAGCAATCCCTTGAGCAGCTGGTGCCATTGGATGTGGACGGTATCGATATCTTGCGTAAAGGGAAGGTGGTTTACTACTTAACGCCTGAAAAACCAGCCCTTATTACGTTAAGCTCTTACATTAAAGAATTACCTTCACTGTTGTATCAATCGGTCGAGGACCTGCAACAGCTGTATGATCCCGTATCCGGCAGTGTCAGCCAAATGGGAGGTCGATCTGCTCAGTTGCTTCGGTTAACTGCCTACCACCCCGGCCGTTTAAGTTACTGGCTATGGCTGGATGTAGAGACGGGGTTTCCACTGCGGATTGATACGGTAGCTGAACGGCACCAGGTGCTGGAGCGTTGGCAAGTTACCCATTTGCAGTTAAGTCCTCAACTTCCTGAGGCTCTGAATGCTTTACTGGAATTGTCTTTGCCAATACCGGATAGGTCACAATTGCAAGTGACAGACAGCAAAGCGGATACCAGTGACATTACATTGGCTTGGTTGCCATCTGGCTTTAAACTGGCTGAAGATACTCCTGGTTTGCCTCGCCTGGGGATGCCTCTACTGCAATACTGGCTGCTTAGTGACGGCTTGCATCAGGTCTCTGTGTTTGTACAGCAACCTAATCAACAACCACCGCAAGCTTACCGTGATGGTGCCACTACCATCTATGTGCAATCAGCTGAACATTTTGATGTCACCGTTATTGGGCCTGTCACTCTGGATATTGCGCGTCAGATAGCTGATGCGGTCCGTTATGATTGAGCAAATCGCTACTGTGCGTCAGTTAGAGACCACCGGTGCCTGGCTGGAAACTACCCCTGTCAGCACCTGTCAGTCATGTCATGCCAGCGAGCAGTGCGGCACCGGCATTGTCACCAAAACCTTCACGCCCAGACGTAGTCATTTTTTTATTGTGACCAGCGAGACACTCCTGCCGGGACAAAAGGTACGCATTGGTACTACTGAGCAACGTTTGTTGTTGGCTGCGTTCAGCTTGTACCTGGTACCGTTATTATTGTTGTTAGTGGGGGTTGCCGTTATTAGTTGGTGGCAGCCTTTGCTGCATGAGGGCTGGCTCATTGGCCTGGCTGTGGTGCTACTTTGGAGTGGTTTTCGACTGGCAGCCAGGTTGGCAAAAAAGCTGGAGCAGGATGCTGTAGTGTTGTTGGAGGTATTGCCAGAGCTGGCAGTGACCCCGGTAAGCACTGAAACAGCCCGGTCGAAGATCACATAGCCAGCCGTCGCAGGATCGAGTACAATTCGCCGATAATCCAATCATGCCATCTGCTGCCGTACAACAACTGCATCAGCAGAGCAGGGCGCAGCGTTTGAACAATTTGAGACATTATGCCAAAACTCAGTCATATCCGTAACTTTTCCATCATCGCTCATATTGATCACGGTAAGTCCACCTTGTCGGACCGACTGATCCAGCATTGCGGTGGTTTGTCTGACCGTGAAATGCAACAACAAGTACTGGACTCGATGGATCTGGAACGCGAGCGTGGCATTACCATTAAAGCGCAAAGCGTCACCTTGCATTACAAGGCACGGGATGGCGAGACATATCAACTGAACTTTATTGATACGCCCGGGCATGTCGATTTTAGTTACGAAGTCAGTCGCTCACTGGCAGCTTGCGAAGGTGCTCTGTTGGTCGTGGATGCAGGCCAGGGGGTAGAAGCGCAGACAGTGGCGAATTGCTATACCGCCATTGAGATGGATCTGGAAGTGCTGCCGGTACTGAACAAAATTGACTTACCACAAGCTGATCCAGAGCGGGTAAGTGCAGAAGTCGAAGACATCATTGGGATTGAAGCCATCGATGCCGTGCAGTGCTCGGCTAAAACCGGCCTCGGTATTGAAGATGTGCTGGAAGCTATTGTACTTAAAATACCAGCTCCAGAGGGTGAGCCCGAGGCTGCTACTCAAGCGCTGATTATTGATTCCTGGTTCGATCCTTACCAGGGCGTTGTGTCTTTGGTCCGTGTTAAGCATGGTCAAATCAGCAAAAAAGACAAAATTAAGGTGATGTCGACAGGGCAGGTGTACGATGTCGATAAAATAGGCATTTTCAGCCCTAAGGCTACCGAAACCCAGGTATTGAAAACCGGCGAAGTTGGCTTTGTGATTGCCGGTATCAAAGAAATTAAAGGGGCACCGGTAGGGGATACCCTGACGCTGGCGAAAAACTCAGCAACGGCGCCTTTGCCGGGCTTCAAGCGGGTGAAGCCGCAGGTGTATGCTGGTGTCTTCCCTATTTCATCGGACGATTACGAGGATTTTCGCGATGCGCTGGCCAAGCTTAGTCTGAATGACTCCTCACTGTTTTACGAGCCGGAAAGCTCCAGTGCCTTGGGCTTTGGTTTTCGCATTGGTTTCCTTGGCATGCTGCATATGGAAATCATTCAGGAGCGGCTGGAACGGGAGTATGATCTGGATCTGATCACCACTGCCCCGACCGTTATTTATGAAGTCATTACCAAGTCCGGTGACACCGTGATGGTGGATAATCCCAGTGTCTTGCCTGCGGTCAATGACATCGCTGAAATCCGCGAGCCCATTGTCGAGGCCCATATTCTGGTGCCACAAGAGTACCTTGGCAACGTCATTACGCTTTGTGTGGAAAAACGCGGCACTCAGATCAACATGACCTACCATGGTCGTCAGGTGGCGGTGGTGTATGAACTGCCAATGGCGGAAGTGGTCATGGACTTCTTCGACCGTTTGAAGTCAACCAGCCGGGGCTATGCGTCGCTGGATTACAGTTTCAAGCATTTCCAGGAGTCTGATATGGTACGGGTGGATGTGCTAATTAATGGCGAGCGCGTCGATGCCTTGGCGATGATTTGCCATCGTGATTTTGCGCAAAATCGTGGCCGTTCGCTGGCGGATAAGCTTAAAGAGCTGATCCCGCGCCAGATGTTTGATATTGCCATTCAGGCGGCGATCGGGAACCACATTATTGCCCGTACCACGGTAAAACAATTGCGTAAAAACGTGATTGCCAAGTGTTATGGTGGTGATGTTAGTCGTAAGAAAAAGCTACTGCAAAAACAAAAAGAAGGCAAAAAACGGATGAAGCAGGTAGGCAATGTGGAAGTACCACAAGAAGCCTTCCTGGCCGTATTGCGGATGGACAAATAACACAGGATAGGATGTTATGGCAGGATACTTTGCAATTTTTTTAGTGCTCGCTACGGTGACCAGTGGCTTGATTTGGTTATTGGATGCACGTTTGTTTGCGCCAAAACGCCGCCAGCAAGTGGAAACGGCGGTTGCTGCCGCTGGTGGTAAATTGCCGGAAGAAACCATAGCCCGCCTTACCAAGGAGCCGTGGCTGACAGAAACTGCCCGCTCTGTGTTTCCTATCCTGGCGATTATTACGGTACTGCGCTCATTTTTATTTGAGCCTTTCCAGATCCCTTCAGGCTCGATGATGCCTACCCTGTTGGTGGGCGATTTTATTTTGGTACAAAAATTTGCCTACGATGTGAAGGATCCGGTATTTCGTAAGAACCTGTACCGCAACAGCTTGCCACAGCATGGTGATATCGCTGTTTTTAAGTTCCCGAACAATCCGAGGCTGGATTATATTAAACGTGTGATCGGCTTGCCTGGTGACCGGGTGATTTATCGTGATAAGCAGTTTTTCATTCAACGTGCCTGTCCGGAGGAGCTGCAAGGCAATTGCCCTGGCCTGGAGCAGGTGCGCTACACCTTTGCCGGTGACAGTGAGTTTACGCAACAAGGTTTGCCACAAAAGCAATACACTGAGCGGCTGGGTGATCGCAGCTACAGCATTTTACAGACCCCGGCACTGGCAGAGCAAAAGCAACGTTATTATCGTCAAAGTGGTACAGCTATTGATGAATGGGTGGTGCCTGAAGGCCATTACTTTGCCGTCGGTGATAACCGGGATAACAGCCAGGACAGCCGTGAATGGGGCTTTGTTGCCGAAGAGTTGCTGGTAGGCAAAGCTGTCTTTATCTGGATGAGCTTTGAGTTCAGTGATAATCCGGATCGGGTGCTACCACGCTGGGTACCCAGTGGGGTTCGTTTCGAGCGTATAGGACGTATTCAGTAGATGATAAGGCAACAAAACCCGTTAAGCCGGCTCATACCCATGTTAGGCTATGATTTTTCTCAGCCTGAGCTGTTGCAGCAAGCTTTAACACACCGCAGTTGCAAAGGGCGGCACAATGAGCGCCTGGAGTTTTTGGGCGATGCTATTTTAAGCATGGTGATTGCTGAAGCACTGTACCAGCATTTCCCCAATGCGAAAGAAGGTGAGTTAACCCGCATGCGTGCCAGTCTGGTAAAAGGAGTGACGCTGGCAGAGATTGCTACTGAGCTGTCGATAGCCGATTACCTGCGACTGGGTCCTGGAGAAATGAAAAGCGGTGGGCATCGCCGTGAGTCGATACTGGCCGATGCCTTTGAAGCTATTTTAGGCGCTATCTATCTGGATGCGGGCCTGGATGTGTGCAAAGAGCGGATCTTGTACTGGTTTTCCAGTCGCTTGCAGCAGATAACCCCGCAGCAGCAAAAAGATTCCAAAACCAGGTTGCAGGAATATCTGCAGGGACGTCGGTTGGCATTGCCGGTGTACCAGGTCGAGCACACCGAGGGTGAGGCGCATAATCAGCAATTCACCGTCAGTTGTCGTATCGAGGGCCGCGCAGCTGTTGTTGCCAGCGGCAGTTCGCGACGTAAAGCTGAGCAAGATGCTGCCTATAAAATGCTGGAGCGGATCCAAGATGAACACTGAGATTGACACCAGCCAGCCAGCAACCCGTGCGGGTTTGGTTGCTATTGTTGGCCGCCCTAATGTTGGCAAGTCTACGCTGCTCAATGAGCTGATAGGCCAAAAAGTCAGTATTACTTCACGTAAACCACAAACCACCCGGCACCGTATTCTTGGCATTGATACCCGCGATGATGTGCAAACAGTCTATGTCGATACCCCTGGTCTGCATATCGAAGAAAAGCGGGCCATTAATCGTCTGATGAACCGGGCCGCAGCCAGCTCTATTCTGGATGTTGAATTGGTGCTCTTTGTGGTTGAAGGTACCCGTTGGACGGATGACGATCAAATGGTGTTGAACCGGCTGATTGCCGCTAAGAAAGATGTGATTCTGGTGGTGAACAAGACCGACCAGGTGGCTGATAAAGAAAAGCTGATGCAGCAACTGCAGTGGTTGGGTCAGCAATTGAATTTTCTTGAGATTGTACCTGTCTCGGCCAAAAATGGGAAAAATGTGGCTGAACTTCGCGCTTTGGTGCAGCGGCAGCTACCGGCTTGCGAATTCTTTTTTCCGGAAGACTATGTCACCGATCGCTCCATGCGCTTTATGGCGGCAGAAATAGTGCGCGAGAAGTTGATGCGCTTTTTGGGCGATGAGCTGCCTTACTCGGTGACAGTAGAGATTGAGCGTTTTAAGTGGGAAGAAAAGCTCTACCATATTGCTGCTTTGGTGTTGGTTGAGCGGGAAAGCCAAAAACGGATGGTGATCGGCAATAAAGGTGAGCGCGTTAAAACGATAGCTACCGAAGCACGGAAAGATATGGAGCGTTTGTTAGAGCAGCAGGTGTTCTTGCAGATCTGGGTGAAGGTCAAGTCTGGCTGGGCAGATGATGAGCGCGCTTTGCGCAGCCTGGGGTATGGCGAAAACTAACTGCCAGGATCAATGGCACTCCGCCTATATTCTGCATCGCCGACCTTTGGCTGAGCACAAAGTGATCTTGCAGCTGTTACTGCCGGAGCTAGGGCGATTGTCGGCAGTGGTAAGAAAACGCACTGGCAAACAGCGGCAGCCACTGCAACCATTTCAATTATTAACACTGCAACTGGGTGGCCGCTCTGAATTAAAAACAGTGTTAAAACTGGAAGAGCAAGGACCTGGCCTGCAACTGCAAGGGCTGGCTTTATTCAGTGCTTTTTATCTCAATGAACTGATTTGCCGCATTTGGCCAGACAACCTGGCCAGTGAGCAACTTTTTTTGTTGTATCAACAGGCTTTGCAACAGTTAACGCTTGCGCAGCATCAAGCCAGCTTGCTTGAGCCGGCATTGCGGCAGTTTGAGTTCAGCTTATTGTCCGAGTTGGGGCAGCCGGTGGACTGGCAGCTTGATGCCGATGGCTTGCCCTTGCTGAGTGAGCAGTGCTATCTCTGGCAG
The DNA here is from genome assembly GCF_039631345.1 of Alkalimonas sp. NCh-2. Taxonomy (NCBI): domain Bacteria; kingdom Pseudomonadati; phylum Pseudomonadota; class Gammaproteobacteria; genus Alkalimonas; species Alkalimonas sp. NCh-2. Next base: position 849,910 of record NZ_JBDIUV010000001.1, on the reverse strand, counting down.
CATGAGCAGGGCTGGCAGCCGGATGGCCGGGGCTGGCAGGGCCATGTGCTGCTAAGGATTGGTCAGGGGGATTGGGCTGCTGCCGATTGCCGGTTAGCAGCCAAGCAAATTAGTCGGTTATTACTGCAGCCCTGGCTTGGCGATAAACCTTTGCAAAGCCGGGCGCTTTTTCAATCAACGGCGCCGGCAGGTGACCCTTCGCTTTAGGAGACTGTGATGTCTAAAATTCATTTGGGTGTGAACATCGACCATGTGGCAACATTGCGGCAGGCACGTGGTACCCAGTACCCTGAGCCGGTGCATGCTGCCCTGGTGGCTGAGCAAGCCGGCGCTGATGGCATTACTGTGCACTTGCGGGAAGACCGCCGCCACATTGTTGATCGTGATGTTTATCTGTTGCAACAAACCATCAGTACCCGGTTGAATTTTGAAATGGCCGTGACTGAAGAAATGCTGGCCATTGCGTTGGATGTTAAACCATACTTCAGTTGTCTGGTACCGGAAAAGCGCGAAGAGTTAACTACGGAAGGTGGCTTGGATGTTGCCGGCCAGTTGGATAAGGTACGCTCAGCCTGTCAGCGGCTTGGTGATGCAGGCATACTGGTGTCCTTGTTTATTGATCCGGATGTCAGTCAGATTGATGCGGTACTTGCCGCAGGGGCTCCTTATATAGAGTTGCATACCGGCCGTTATGCTGAATGCAGTGGGCAGCAACAACAGCAAGAGCTGGCACGGATCGAGCAGGCTGCCCGTTATGCCCATAGTAAAGGTTTGGTTGTCAATGCCGGCCATGGCTTGCATTACCATAATGTGCAGCCTATTGCGGCAATACCTGAAATGTACGAGCTGAATATTGGCCATGCCATTGTGGCCCGGGCAGTGTTTAGCGGTTTGCACGCAGCGGTGGCCGATATGAAACAACTGATGCTGGAGGCGCGTCGCTGATGGCTATTGCTGGGCTTGGCACCGATATTGTACAAATCAGCCGGATTGAGCGAAGCCTGGCCCGAGGCCCTGCGTTGGCAGAGCGTGTATTAACACCAGTGGAGCTGGCCGATTATCTGGCTCATACTCAGCCGGCCCGGTTCCTGGCAAAACGATTTGCTGCCAAAGAAGCCGCGGCAAAAGCATTAGGGACTGGCATTGGTCGCGGTGTTTCCTGGCAACAGTTTCAGATCGATCACGATGAGCTGGGGGCGCCATTATTACGTTGCACTGGCTTTAGCGAGCAATTATTGCAACAACGCCAGATCACGAATTGCTGGCTGAGTATCAGTGACGAGCAGGACTATGCCTGCGCCACTGTGATTCTGGAGCGCTGATTTAAGCAGGCTGCTGCGAGGGGCCTATCAGTTGCTGCCAATCCTGGCCAGAAATATCCTGCAATAACCCTTCCACCACATCGGACAGCTCCAGCATCTCCGGCTCGAGTTGTGCAAGGCTTTGGCCGCGCTTAAGCTGTGTCTCAAGCTGTTCTGTCAGCTGCTTAAGTTGTGGCACACCGCTGTAACAAGTGGCACCATGCAATTTATGGACGTGCTGCAACAACTGCTCTGTATCCTGTGCCTGCCAGGCTTGTTGGATCAACTGATAGGATTCGGGTAAGGACCTGCACAGCATTTGCAGCATTTCCAAGGCAAGATCTGCTTTCCCCCCGGCTCGTTGGAGTGACAGTGACCAGTCGATGTAATTGCTGTGCGGAATCACCAGCTCTGGCCTGGCTGGCTGGGCCGGCTTGCTGAGCTTCAGGTGTTCCTGCAAGGTCAGTTGCAGCATGTGTTCATCCAGCGGTTTGCTAAGAAAATCAGCGAAACCAAGCTGCAGCAGACGTTCTCGCTCTCCTGCGATTGCATGGGCAGTGACCGCAATAACCGGCGTTTGCTCATTCAAAGAGCTTTGCTGGATTTTCTGGCAGGCTTCGATGCCATCCATCACCGGCATATTAATGTCCATAAAAATCATATCGTACAGATGGCGGGTAGTTTTGTGCCAGGCCTCGGCACCGTTCATGGCACTATCTACACTGACAACCAGTTCTGAGAGTAAGGTGTGAATCAACTTCAGGTTGGCTTCGTTGTCATCCACTACCAGCACGCGTGCATTGCTTTTTGCCGCTTTTAAAGCAACTGAGTGTTTTGTTACCGGCTCTGCGTAGGGGTGCGCCAGCACCATGGCCAGTTTACGGTGATGCACCGGCTTGGATAAACACGCATCTGCTCCCGATAGCTGGATGGCTTCCCTAAGATGAGGTGACAGGGTGTTGACCAGCAAGAAGCAGTGATCGCAATGTGGCTTCACCCGTTGTACCAGCTCTTGAATTTGGTTGAGCTGATGCAGTGATAGCGTGCGCCCGAGCAGCGCCAGATCATAGTGTTGTTGATGAGCCAGCGCTTGCTGCAATTGCGCCTGAGTGGCGCAAGGCGTCACATGCAAGCCCCAGCTATGCAGTAAGTGAAGGCCAGCCTCGCGTGAGTATTGCTGTGGCTCAAAGTAAAGCAGTCGCTTTCCATCCAGTAGATGGACTGGCAGCGGTTCCGCGACCGTGGTGGGGTGACGTTTGCACTCCAGAGTAAACCAGAAAGTGGCACCTTTGCCCCATTGGCTTTCGACCCCTATGTGGCCGTTCATTGCATGGACTAGCTTCTGAGAAATCATCAAGCCCAGACCTGCGCCCGTGTACTTGCCTGAGTTCACCTTGTGGTTACCGGCGCTGCGAAAGACCTGTTGCAACTGTTCTTCGGTTAACCCTATCCCGGTATCCTGTACGGAAAGGTGCAAACTTAGCTGATGCTCGGAAAGAATGCTGGCGCGAACCCGGATCACCACGCTACCGCGCTCAGTAAACTTGATGGCATTGCCGGCAACATTCATCAGTACCTGCGTCAGCCGCGTAGCATCGACCACCACATCATCCGGACAACTGGGATCGATGATTAAGGCTAGCTCAAGATGTTTCTCAAAGGCCTGGGCTGCCAGCAATTCGGTCGCATCATCCAGTAACTCGCGTAATGATACAGGTTGTGGGTTAAGCGGCATCCGGCCTTCTTCCAGCCGGGCAAAGTCGAGCACATCGTTCACCAGCACCAGCAGGCTATTGGCGGACTTTTGGATGGTTTGCAGGTAGTCATACTGGCTGGCGCTGAGCTGAGTCTTTAACAGTTGCCGGGTAAAACCTAGCACGCCATTTAAAGGGGTGCGGAGTTCATGGCTCATTTTGGCAAGAAATTCGGTTTTTTGTCGGTTTTCCTCCATGGCTTTACGCTTACCCAGTTCCAGCTCAATACTCTGGACTTCTAATTGCTCCATGCTTTGTTCAAGATCGGCCGTTACTTGCTCTATCTGGTACTGCATATCATCTTGCAGGCTTTGACAGCAGAGTATCAGGCTGTGGAGGCCCTGTGCCAGTTGCTCCATTTCATGGCTGGCGGTGGGAGCGTCGGGGTCTTGAGTCAGTAAGTGTTGATGTTGTTGCAGTAACTGCAGCATGGCCTGAATGGGGCGGGTGAGGGTTCGACTGGCCAACCAGCCGAGAATGGCACTGAGCAGCAAGGCCACCAGGACCGCAATGATGGAAGATAACATGGATGATTGACGGGCTAATCTTAGCGAGTCGCGTTGCAGTTGCACAGCAAGGTAGCCTAGTAACTCACTTTGCACACCCTGCTCCGCATTCAACCAGATAGGGGTGCGGATGATGAGCCAGTCCGGGGCTGATTCCAGCTCGGTAAATTGCAAGGGGGGGGAGTAGGTGGTGAGTTGCAACCGTGAAATATGTGGGAAGTGATTGCTGGTAGCAAAGAGCTGGTGCTGTGTATCGAACACAGCGATGCTTTTCACCAGGGGTGAATTTTTGCGATGGCTGATATCCAATAATTGTCGCAGTGCTTGCTGATTGCGATTTGCCAGGGCTTCAGTACTGGCCAATGCCAGTGGCTCGGCAATATTGCTGGCTTGCTGCTCCAGAAAGTGTCGTACATCCTGGGTACGGGCCTGGGTAAAATACCAGCCCAGCGAAACACTGATAAAGAATGTGGGTGCAACAATCAGCAACAGAATGCGGTGATGCAGCGCAAGAGTCGTCATGGCAGAAGCGGCTTGCTACAATAGGTCATTGATACGAGCATCATGACACAACCGTCTGAAAATGCCTACAAGGGTCTTTGGCTATGGCCATCATTTATCAAGCAAAAAAAAACTCAGCTGTAAAATCGTCCCAGCGCCTGACGATTTCGGCGTTGGATCACCTTGGACAAGGCATCGCCCGCCAGGATGGCCGTATTGTGTTTGTGCCGGGGGCTCTGCCTGGAGAGTTGGTGCAGGTAAAGTTAAATGCGCAGAAGAAAAGCTTCAGTAAAGCGGAGCTGCAAAAGGTACTAACTCCAGCGGCGGAGCGTCAGCAGGCCCCTTGCCCTCACTTCCAGGACTGTGGTGGCTGCCAGTTGCAGCATGCAACAACCGCAGCGCAATTGCGTTGGAAACAGCAAGCGGTCGAGCAATTGTTGTGTCATCAGACCGGGCTCGAGCAACTACCCTGGGAGAGCGCTATCACAGGTCCCGATTTTGGTTATCGTCGTAAAGCTCGCTTGGGGGTCTGGTATCAGCAAAGTAAGAAACAGTTTCAATTGGGGTTTCGACAGCAAGGTGACTTTCGTATTCAACCATTGACGCAATGCGCTGTGCTTAGTCCGGTACTGCAGCCGGTGTTCAAAAAGCTGTCGCCGGTACTGAAACGCTTGCAACAAGGGCGCTGCATAACGCATCTTGATTTAATTGACGCCGATGGTGTCGCTACTGTGGTGGTGCGTCATACCGAGCCACTTCCAGCAAATGATATTGAATTGCTTTGCGCCAGCTGGCCGGAAGCGCGCTGGCTGGGAGAGGCTGAGTCCGGCCAGTTTACGCCCTGGCAGCATCCAGATGGCCTGATGCGTTACTCGTTGCCATCACAGCAGCTAACACTCAGTTTTCAACCGGATGACTTTATTCAGGTCAACGCTGTGGTGAATCAACAAATGGTGGATACGGCACTTGACTGGCTGGCGATTCAGTCGCAGGATCGGGTGCTGGATTTGTATTGTGGTATGGGTAACTTTAGCCTGCCGTTGGCGCAACAGGCTGCGACAGTGACTGGTGTCGAAGGCCTGTTGACTATGGTGGCGCGCGCTGCAACCAATGCGGCGAACAACGGTCTTAGCAATGTGCAGTTTGAACAGGCCGATTTGCATTTGCCCTGGCCGCAGAGTGGCTGGAGCCAACAGCGATTCGATAAAATCCTGTTAGATCCGGCCCGGGCTGGTGCTGCTGGCAGCATCGAGCAACTGGGGCGTACCGGAGCTGGCAAAATTTTGTATGTGTCCTGCAACCCGGAAACACTCGCCCGTGATGCCTGCCAGTTGCTGCAACAGGGTTATCAGCTAACACGGCTGAAAGCGGTGGAGATGTTTCCGCAAACTCGCCATCTGGAACTGATGGCGTTGTTTGAGCAGGTTTAAGTAAGAAGAGCTATTACGCTCGGTGAGTAGTTCTGATGACTGGGTACGCTAAGCAGACGCTTTTTGCCATGGATGGGTTTACGGCGTGTCTGTGTGCGCTACCCAGTCGTCAGAGCCTGACTGATATACGTATGACACGACAAGGGGAAAACCATGGTTACCGTACGCCATGTGCACCGAACCGATAGTACTGAACTGCTAAGCCGTTTAACGGCGCTTAAGCTATCGGAAAAGAAAATTGATGCACTGCTGGCTGCCGAGTCATGGCTATTGCAACAAGGCCTGGCTACCGAACAGCCCGAACTGCGCGATGGTTGGGAGATGGTAGAAATTCTGTCTGAGCTTCGGATGGATAAAGATGCATTACTAGCCGCCTTGTTGTTCCCGCTGTTTGATGCTGGCTTATTGTCTGCGGAAAGCATTGAAGATAATTTCCCGCCCGCTGTACTGCCGATGTTGCTGGCGGTGAAGCAGATGGAAGCCATTCGCAGCATTCCCCTTGGCACCAATCAGACACTGCAACCCCAGCAAGCGGATAATTTACGCCGCATGTTGCTGGCGATGGTGGAAGATGTGCGGGCGGTGGTGATCAAGCTAGCCAGCCAGATTTGCGAGCTGCGCAATGTCAAAAATGCCGATGAAGAAACCCGGGTGCTGGCTGCCAAGGAAACCAATGCTATTTTTGCCCCTCTGGCCAACCGTTTAGGCATTGGTCAAATCAAGTGGGAGTTGGAGGATTTAGCCTTTCGCTACCTGCACCCACAGCTGTACAAACAAATCGCCAGTTTGCTGGAAGAAAAACGGCTTGATCGCGAGCAGTTTATGCAGGATTTTGTCGCCCAGATTGAGCGCAAAATTGCCGATGCCGAGCTCAAAGCTGAAGTCTATGGCAGGCCCAAGCATATTTTTAGCATCTGGAAAAAAATGCAGAAAAAACAGCTGGCTTTCGATCAGTTGTATGACATCCGGGCGGTACGTATCATCACTGAGCGAGTGCAGGATTGCTATGCCGCACTTGGTTTGGTGCATACTTCCTGGCGGCATTTACCGACCGAGTTCGATGATTACATCGCCACCCCGAAACAAAACGGCTACCAATCCATTCATACCGTGGTGATAGGCCCACAGGGCCGGGCGGTAGAGATCCAAATCCGTACCCGCCAGATGCACGAAGATGCCGAATTGGGGGTCGCCGCACACTGGAAATACAAAGAAGGCTCGCAGCATGGCCGCGAAGGCTACGATGAAAAAATCGGTTGGCTGCGTAAACTCCTGCAATGGCAGGAGGAACTGGTCGACAGCGCCGATCTGGCCGAAGAGCTGCGCAATCAGGTGACCGAAGACCGGGTCTATGTGTTTACCCCCAAAGGCGATATCGTCGATTTACCGCTGGGGTCAACGCCGCTGGACTTTGCCTATTACGTGCACTCCAGCGTAGGTCACCGCTGCATCGGTGCCAAAATTTCCGGCCGTATTGTGCCTTTTACCTACCAGTTAAAAACCGGCGATCAGGTCGAAATCCTGACTGGCCGCGAACAAAACCCCAGCCGCGATTGGTTAAATCCACATTTAGGTTATTTGAAATCGAGCCGGGCGCGCTCCAAGGTGCAGTACTGGTTTCGCCAGCAAGACAAAGACAAAAATCTGGCCGCCGGCCGCGATTTGCTCGATAGTGAATTGGCCAAGCTGAATCTGCCGATGGAGCACCCAGCCAAGGTGTTGCAACGTTTTAATGTCAACAGCATGGACGAACTGCTGGTGGGCATTGGCGGCGGTGACATCAAGCTGACGCAGGTGGTGCATTATCTGCAGAGTCAGCAGCCGAAAAGCAATGAACCACAAATTGACCCGCGGCTAAAGCAAAAGCCCAGTGCACCCAGAGTACAGAGCGATGTAGTGGTGCAGGGTGTGGGCAATCTGCTGACCCATATGGCTGGTTGCTGCCAGCCGTTGCCGGGCGATGCCATCATTGGTTACATCACGCAGGGCCGTGGTATCGCAGTGCATCGGGATGATTGCGAACAATTCAAACTGATGGAGTCGCAGCATCCGGAGCGGGTGGTGGATGCGACCTGGGGCGATCAGTATGCCTCGGGCTATGCGGTTGATATTCGCATACTGGCGCATGATCGCAATGGCCTGCTGCGCGATATCACCAGCATTCTGGCCAATGAGAAAGCCAATGTCACCCAGATGAACAGTCACTCCAATATCAAAGAGCAGAGCGTGGTGATCAACATGACGCTGGAGCTGTACAACCAGGACTCGCTGAACAAGTTGCTCAGCAAAGTCAGCCAGGTACCGGACGTGCTGGAAGCCCGCCGCTGTCATCAAAATTAACGGAAGCCAAACCATGTCGTACCAAATGGATGATTTGCTGGCTATTATGGCCAGATTGCGGGACCCGGAGCATGGTTGCCCCTGGGATATTAAGCAAACCTTTAGCAGCATTGTGCCGTACACCTTGGAAGAAGCCTACGAAGTGGCCGATGCCATTGAGCGGCAAAGCTATGATGAACTCAAAGACGAACTGGGCGATTTGCTGTTTCAAACGGTGTTTTACGCCCGCATGGCCGAAGAGGAAGGCCGCTTTCAATTCAATGACTGCGTGCAGGCTATCTGCGACAAGCTGGTGCGGCGTCATCCGCATGTGTTCGCCGAGAGTGCGGACAACCATTCGGTCGAGAATGCCGAGCAAGTGCTGCAAAACTGGGAAGCACTGAAAAGCGAGGAGCGTAAAGCCTGCGGTCAGCACAGTGTGCTCGACAACATTCCTGCCGCCATGCCGGCACTAAGCCGCGCTTACAAATTGCAAAAACGCTGCGCCAACGTCGGTTTTGACTGGAGCGATGTCAATGGCGCCTGGGATAAAGTCAAAGAAGAAGTGGCCGAAGTTGAAGAACTGCCCGCAGACAGTCCGGAGCTGGCGGAAGAGCTCGGTGATTTATTATTTGCCCTGGTCAATGTGATTCGAAAGCACAAGCTGGAACCGGAAGGCGTGCTGCGTCAGGCCAACAGCAAGTTCGAACGCCGCTTTCGGGCGGTGGAAGAAGAGTTGGCCAAGCTGGGCAAAACCCCACAGCAAAGCGATTTAGCCGAAATGGATGGGCTCTGGGATAAGGTGAAACGGCAAGCACAATAATCCAAAACAAACTTGCTGTTGCAGGCTTGCCGATTTTCCCTGCAACAGCATTGAGCACTTGGCTTTACTTTGCTATACTTTCCTCCCGTCCTGATACCAAATTTCCATCGTAAGCAACACCCATGCTGTGGGTGATTTTGTCGTTGCTGATGTTTGGGGCCATTGGTTATCTTCGCTTTCATTAACGTCGTCTAGGGGTCTCATGACTACACGGTATATTTTTGTGACGGGCGGGGTGGTTTCCTCCCTGGGTAAAGGCATCGCAGCAGCATCGCTGGCGGCCATTTTGGAAGCGCGCGGTTTAAGCGTCACTATCCTGAAACTGGACCCATACATCAACCTGGACCCAGGCACCATGAGCCCTATTCAGCATGGTGAAGTCTATGTGACTGAAGACGGTGCCGAGACCGATCTGGATTTAGGCCACTACGAGCGCTTTATCCGTACCAAGATGTCCAAGCGCAACAATTTCACCCAAGGTGCTGTCTACGCCGATGTACTTCGCCGCGAGCGCCGGGGTGATTATCTGGGTGCCACCATTCAGGTGATCCCGCACATTACCAACGAAATCAAAGCCCGCATTATTGCCGGTGGCGAAGGCCACGACATTGCCATTGTTGAAATTGGTGGCACTGTCGGCGATATCGAATCCTTACCGTTTTTAGAAGCCATCCGTCAATTGGCGACCGAAGTGGGCCGTGAGCGCACCTTGTTTATGCACCTGACGCTGGTGCCGTACCTGGGTACTGCTGGTGAGATCAAAACCAAGCCAACTCAGCATTCCGTGAAAGAGCTGCGCTCCATCGGTATCCAGCCGGATATTCTGGTCTGCCGCTCCGATCGGGCCATTCCATCGAATGAGCGGGCGAAAATTGCCCTGTTCACCAATGTGGAAGAAAAAGCGGTGATCAGCTTAAAAGATGTCTCCAGCATTTATCAGATCCCAGCCTTGTTGAAATCGCAGGGACTGGACGATTTGATTGTGCGCCGTTTTCACATCGACTGCAAAGAAGCCGATCTGGCCGAGTGGGAGCAGGTGTTGTACCAGGAGTCCAACCCGACTGGTGAAGTTACCATTGGCATGGTCGGTAAGTACGTGGAGCTGCCGGATGCCTACAAATCAGTGAATGAAGCGCTGGGACATGCTGGCCTGAAAAACCGTTTAACCGTCACCATCAAGTACATTGACTCGCAAGATGTTGAAAGCAAAGGCACGGCTATTCTTGCCGGGCTGGATGGCATTCTGGTGCCGGGTGGTTTTGGTGAGCGTGGCGTGGAAGGCAAAATCAAAGCTGCTCAGTACGCCCGCGAAAACAACGTGCCTTACCTGGGTATTTGTCTTGGCATGCAGGTGGCACTGATTGAATACGCCCGCCATGTTGCAGGTATGGCCGATGCACACTCCAGCGAATTTAACAAAGCCAGCACCCATCCGGTGGTGGGCTTGATTACCGAATGGCTGGATGCAGACGGCGCTGTGGAAACCCGCAGTGAAGACTCCGACTTAGGCGGCACCATGCGTCTGGGCAGTCAGGCCTGTAATCTGGTAAAAGGCACCAAAGCGCGGGCGATTTACGGCAAGGATGTGATTCAGGAGCGTCACCGTCATCGCTACGAAGTGAACAACCATTTTTTACCTCAACTCAAAGAAGCAGGCCTGGTGGTATCCGGGCTATCTGCCGATAATCAACTGGTGGAAATAATAGAAATCCCTACCCACCCATGGTTTGTGGCCAGCCAGTTCCATCCGGAATTTTGCTCCACACCCAGGGATGGACATCCACTGTTTGAGGGCTTTGTGGCGGCCAGCCACCAGCACCAAAAGCAACAACGCGTCTAACAAATCCGGGCCGCGCTCTTTGAGTGCGGCTTTGTTGTTTTATCTACAGGGAAATTACTATGTCTACGATTGCCAACATCATTGCCCGTGAAATCATCGACTCGCGTGGCAACCCGACCGTGGAAGCGGATGTGATTTTAACCAGCGGCATTATCGGCCGTGGCTGTGCCCCATCCGGTGCCTCGACCGGCTCGCGCGAAGCGCTGGAACTGCGTGATGGCGATAAAAGCCGTTACCTGGGCAAAGGCGTGCAGCAAGCGGTAGCCAACATCGCTGGCCCAATCAAAGCTGCCTTGGTAGGGCAGGATGCACAGCAGCAAGCTGAAATTGATCGCATCATGATCGAGCTGGACGGTACCGAGAGCAAAAGCAAGCTGGGCGCCAACGCCATTCTGGCGGTATCACTGGCGGTGGCCCGTGCTGCAGCAGCCGATAAACAAATCCCACTGTACCAGCACATTGCCGATTTAAACGGCACCCCAGGCCAGTACTCGATGCCGGTGCCGATGATGAACATCATCAACGGCGGTGAGCATGCCGACAACAACGTCGATATTCAGGAATTTATGATCCAGCCGGTCGGTGCCAAAAGCTTCAGCGAAGGCCTGCGCATGGGCGCTGAGATTTTCCACCAGCTGAAAAAAGAGCTGCAGCAGCGCGGCCTGAACACCGCCGTCGGTGATGAAGGTGGTTTTGCCCCAGATCTGAAATCGAACGAAGAAGCGCTGGCGGTCATCGTTGAAGCCGTTAAAGCAGCCGGCTACGAGATGAACAAAGACATCACCCTGGCGCTGGACTGCGCTGCCTCTGAGTTCTACAAAGACAACATGTACGTGTTGTCAGGTGAAGGCAAAAGTTTTGACTCGTATGGTTTTAACGATTTTCTGGCCGACTTAACCCAGAAATACCCAATTGTCTCGATTGAAGATGGCCTGGATGAAAGCGACTGGGACGGCTGGAAAGACTTAACTCAGAAAATTGGCAATCAGGTGCAACTGGTTGGTGATGATTTGTTTGTCACCAACACCAAGATCCTAACCCGTGGTATTGAAGAAGGCATCGGCAACTCCATTCTGATCAAGTTCAACCAGATTGGCTCCCTGACCGAAACCCTGCAGGCGATTAAAATGGCCAAAGACGCCGGCTTTACCGTGGTGATTTCACACCGTAGCGGTGAAACTGAAGATGCCTTTATCGCTGATCTGGCCGTAGGTACCGCGGCCGGTCAAATCAAAACCGGTTCACTGTGCCGCTCAGATCGCGTTGCCAAGTACAACCAGCTGCTGCGTATCGAGCAGGAGCTGGGTGACAAAGCTATCTACAAAGGCCGTAGTGAAATCAAAGGCCAGTAAGATAGGCTGAGCAATAAAAAAACCTGCCAGTGGCGCAAGCCCTGGCAGGTTTTTTATTGGCTTGTTATCTCAAGTACCACAAAAAGTCCGGTGCACCACTTCTTCGGGCTTGGGCGGGGCGATTAAATCCGCATCGCTGGTGCTGGCAAAAGGTGTCTGCCAGGCTTGTTGCAGGCGCTGGAAAAAACGCAAGTCGCTATGATCCTGTGCCTGCTCAATGGCTTTGGCAATTAAGTGATTGCGTGGGATCAGCAGCGGATTGACGCCATCCATCTGTGCTGCGATGTCGCTATGACTAAGTGGCTGTTGGGCCAGTCGTGTCAGCCAGCGCTCGCGCCAGTTGCTAAAAGCATCGCTATGGGCGAAAAGCTCACTGGCTTTGCTATCGGCTTCTGGGCGCAGCTCATCACTCAGGTAGCGAAAACCCAAGGTAAAGTCGACCTGCTGTTGCTCCAGCAAGTGCAGGTAATCATCCAGCAAGGCTTTATCGGCCGGGTCAGGCTCGGCGATGCCGATTTTGGCCACCATCTGCGACAGCCACTGCGCTTCATACTGCGGCTGAAATTGCTGCAATGCTTCAGTGGCTAATTCCACCGCGACTTTTTCATTGGCGTCAATCAGTGGCAGCAGGCACTCGGCCAGCCGGGCCAGATTCCACAGCGCTATTGGTGGCTGATTGTTGTAGGCGTAGCGGCCGCGCCGGTCAATCGAGCTAAAGACCTTATCGGCCTGGTACTGATCGATAAAAGCACAGGGGCCATAGTCGATGGTTTCGCCACAAATGCTGGTATTGTCGGTATTCATCACGCCGTGAATAAAGCCCAGTCGCATCCAGTGGGCGATGAGGGTGGCTTGCTTGGTCACCACCTGCCCGAGGAAGGCGAGGTAAGGGTTTTCCTGTTGCCTGCAGTCAGGGTAGTGCCGGTCAATCACATAATCGGTGAACTGGCGCACATAGTCAGGATTGCCCAAAGCGGCAATGTACTGAAAGGTGCCTATACGAATATGGCTGCTGGCGACCCGGGTTAAAACAGCACCCGGTACAGGCTCGTCCCGGTAGACGTTCTGGCCGGTAGCAACGGCAGCCAATGCCCGGGTGGTGGGCACGCCCAGCACCTGCATGGCTTCGCTGACCAGGTACTCGCGGATCACCGGACCGATGGCGGAGCGGCCATCACCGCCACGGGAAAAAGGGGTGGGGCCGGCGCCTTTTAATTGCACATCATAACGTTTGCCATCCTGCGCCATCACCTCGGCCAGCAACAGTGCCCGGCCATCGCCAAGTTGTGGATTGTATTGGCCAAACTGGTGACCAGCATAGGCTTGCACCAACGGTTTTGCCCAACTGGGCACAGCGTTACCTGCAAATTGCTGCAAGCCTTGCTCGGTTTGCCCCTCATTTTCAGGCAAAGCAAGTTCTGCCGCCAGCAGTTGGTTGAATGCCAGCCAGTGAGGGTTTGCCACCGGGCTAGCCTGCCATGGTTGGAACAAGACATCGGGTAAGCGGGCATAACTGTGATCAACCTGCAAGGGGTAACTCCAAAGGGAACGGGGATCTTCATTGTAGAGCGGCCTGAGGTAAGTCTCAATGCTGGTTTGGTGTTCATAGGTAGAACGACTAAGCTCTATGGTGAATCTCGTTCGGAGTATTTTGTTGCGCAGCATCAAAACCAGTTCGGATTTTGCGCAGTAAAATACATCAACAATAAAAAAATAATCATACACTATGCAGGAGATTAACCATGTCAAAGACCAATGAAAAACGTCGTCAGTTTCTCAAGCTATCCGCCGGTGGCTTGATCGGTATGACGCTCGGTAGCATCAGCTTACGGGCAATTGCTGCGGAACAAGTCAAATTGGACGACCCGCTGGCTAAGGCCATGCGCTATACCCATAAGTCGGAAGTGGAAGGTCAATACTGCCACAACTGCAACCTGATCCAGGGTGAAGAAGCCGATTGGCGGCCTTGTGCTATTTTCCCGGGAAAGCTGGTGGCCAACGAGGGTTGGTGTGCTGCCTGGGTAGCGATGCAATAGGTTTTTTGTTGCGTGAAAACAGGCCAGTTGCGTTCAGCGCTGGCCTTTTATCTTCAGCAAGCATCGGTTTCAGGCTACACTAGCAAGATGCATCGCTGAAGGACATCTTTATGCCCCGCTATTCCATCGATTTTATCCGTGCTATGCCCAAAGCCGATCTGCATCTGCACTTAGATGGCAGTTTACGGCTTGATACACTGCTTGCTATGGCCAAAACCCTGAAAGTACCGCTGCCAGCCGATACGGTAGAGGGGATGCAGGCCCAGGTGTTTAAACCGGCCTATCAGAATCTGGGCGAATACCTGCGCGGTTTCCAATACACCTGCGCCGTGCTGCGTGATGCCGATCATTTAACTCAGGCCGCGTACGAGTTGGCGCTGGACAATCTGGCCGAAGGGGTTAATTACATCGAAGTGCGTTTTGCACCGCAGCTGTTGATGGATTTAAGCAAAGGGCTGGATTTTGATACTGTGATGCGGGCGGTCAATGCAGGCTTGCAGCAGGCTGAATTGGAGTACAACAGCTCGGCCGCTGTGCTGGAGCAGGGCAAGCCACCGTTTCGCTACGGTATTATCAACTGCGCCATGCGGATGGTCGCGGCCAAAGGCTTTTCGCCTTATTACGACCAGCTGTTTCAGCTGATGCGGGATTTTGAGCCGATGCAAGTGATTAAACTGGCGGCGATGGAGCTGGTACGGGCCAGTGTGCGGCTGCGTGATGATGAAGGCATTCCTATTGTCGGGCTGGATTTGGCTGGACAGGAATCGGGTTATCCGGCCAGCAAGTTTAAAGAAGTGTACGATTACGCCCATCAGCACTTTCTTCTCAAAACCGTGCATGCCGGTGAGGCCTATGGTGCCGAGAGTGTGTTTGAAGCCATTACTGAGTGCCATGCTGATCGGATTGGTCATGGTTATTCGTTGTTTTTACCAGAGCGTATTCAGGACCCGGCTATTGCTGATCCTGAGGCTTACAGCCAGCGGCTGGCGTCCTTTATGGCCGATAAACGCATTGCGATTGAAGTATGCTTAACCAGCAACTTGCAAACCAACCCGGCCATCGCCGATATCCGCCAGCATCCGTTTGCCGAGATGCTGAAAAACCGGATGGCAACGGTGATTTGCACCGACAACCGTCTGGTGTCCAATACCACCTTAAGTAATGAATACCAGCTGGCGCTCGATCACTTTGATATTCCGATCAAGCGGCTAAAAGACATGGTGGCCTACGGCTTTAAGAAGAACTTCTTCCCCGGCAGCTATGTGGAAAAGCGCCAGTACGCCAAAACCTGCCTGCAGTATTTTGACCGGGTGGCGCAGCATTATGGCTTTATTAGTTAAGGGCAGTTAAATGACCACCCTGCAATGGCTGACCGCCCTGATGCCGGTGCTCAGCGTCTTTGTGCTGCTGGTGGTGCTGCGTTTGCCGGCGACCCGTGCTATGCCACTCAGTTTACTGGTGTCGGCGCTGCTGGCACTTTGGGTCTGGCAGTTGCCGCTGAAGCAGTTGTTGGCCGCCATGCTGGAAGGCGGCGTTATTGCCATCAGTATTTTATGGATTGTGTTTGGCGCTATCTTGCTACTGAATGTATTGCGCTATAGCGGTGGTCTCGATGCAATTCGGGCCGGCTTTGCCAAACTCTCACCAGACCGGCGGGTGCAAACCATTTTAATTGGCTGGCTTTTTGTCAGCTTTTTAGAAGGCGCTGCCGGTTTTGGTACCCCGGCAGCCATTGCGGCCCCTTTGCTGGTGGCGCTGGGTTTTTCGCCGCTGGCAGCGGTGGTGTTGGCGCTGATAGCCGATTCAAGCAGCGTGTCCTTTGGTGCAGTCGGTACCCCGGTGCTGGTGGGCATTGCGCAGGGTATGGCAGGGGCTAGCCCGGAGGCGCTGCAAGCTATTGCGTTGACCGCCATCGGCATTGATGTGTTGGTCGCCTCCTTGCTGCCACTGATGCTTTGTTTGATCCTGACCCGTTTTTTCAGCGAGGAAAAAAGCTGGTGGCCGGCTTTGCAGCTGGCACCTTTTGCCCTGTTGGGGGGCTTTGCCTTTACCGTGCCTGCGTATGCGGTGGCCTGGCTGCTTGGGCCGGAGTTTCCATCCATTTTAGGGGCCTTAACCGGCCTGGTGCTGATGAGTACCCTGGCTCGTTATCGTATTTTGTTACCCAAACAGACCTGGTATTTCTCGGCAGAAGACAAAGCCCAAAGCGATGCTCTGCAGCATCAGGCGCTGACCATGAAGCTTGCGATGCCGCTGTGGCGTGCCTGGTTACCCTATGTGCTGGTTGCCTTGTTATTGGTGCTAAGCCGGATACCACAGCTACCGCTGCAAGGCTGGTTGCGCAGCCTGGAATGGCGCTGGGCCAATATCCTGGGAACCGACATCAGCACCAGCCTGGCGCCTTTGTACTTGCCTGGCAGCTTCTTTTTAGCGGTAGCGCTGCTGACACTCTGGCTGCACCGGAATCCAAAACAGCAAAGCCCCTGGCGTATGGTGCAACAAGCAGGGCGTGATAGTTTGGCCCGGCTTGGGCCGGCGAGCATTGCGCTGATGGCCTCGGTGCCGATGGTACGGATTTTTCTGCAATCCGATGTCAATGATGCTGGCCTTGCAGCGATGCCGTTTGAATTGGCG
The DNA here is from genome assembly GCF_039631345.1 of Alkalimonas sp. NCh-2. Taxonomy (NCBI): domain Bacteria; kingdom Pseudomonadati; phylum Pseudomonadota; class Gammaproteobacteria; genus Alkalimonas; species Alkalimonas sp. NCh-2. The sequence goes on along the minus strand of NZ_JBDIUV010000001.1, from coordinate 833,414 downwards.
CAAGTCGCTGCATTGCATCTGGCCGATTATTGGCTCTGGGTCGCGCCATTAATTGGTGCCTTGGGTTCTTTTTTGGCTGGCTCAGCCACCTTTTCCAATATGATGTTTGCGTCCTTTCAGCAATCGGTAGCCACCGAAGCAGCCTTGCCTGAGACGCTGGTACTGGGGTTGCAATTGCTGGGTGCCAATGCTGGTAATATGATCTGTGTGGTCAATGTGGTGGCGGCCGCCAGTGTGGTCAATTTAAGTGGTCGTGAAGGTGATATTATTCGTTACACCCTGCTGCCGATGCTGTATTACTGCCTGGCTGCCAGCTTGGTGGCGGTATTACTCTGGCTTTGACTTGTTCATTATTGGCTGATAACAGCACTAGCGGACTTCCGGTAACTGATCCCAGCGGGTAGTGTAGGCCGGTGACAGAAACTTCTGCTGCATCTGCCAGTCACCATCTTTGCCTTGACGCGCGATAAATACGCTGCCGCGCTGTTTTTGGTTCAGTTGGTCGATGGCGGCCATTAAGCGTTGGCTGCGCTCAGAGGGAGGCGGTGCAAATAGCTGGGTTTGCAGCCCTTGCATGGCGCAGAGATCGCTTAGCACTATACCCGCCTTGGCATAGGCCGGGCCCTGGCGCCAAATCTTGTCCAGCAGCTGCATCGCTGCCTGTTGCAATACCCGACTGTCGCTGCTGGGGGTAGCCAGTTCCAGGCTGGCCTGATCACCGAAAAAGGGTGTTTTTTGCTCAAAGCGGCTGCTGCGAATAAAGATACTGAGCCGACGCGCCAGGCTCTGTTGGGCCCGCAGCTTTTCGGCAGCCCGGCTGATGTACAGTGTAATCGCCTGCTGCATGGCCCCTTTGTCGGTAACACGCTGACCGAAACTGCGGCTGCTGATAATCTGCTGTTTGGGCTCCTGCACCTCATCCAGCGCCAGGCAGGCAAGGCCGTTCAGCTCATTGACGGTGCGGGCCAGCACCACCGAGAATTTCTTGCGCATTTGTTGTGGGCAGGCCCGTGCCAGTTGCAGGGCGGTATCAATACTCATGGCCTGCAGTCGTTCAGCTAGCTTGCGGCCAACACCCCAGACTTCATGCACCGGCGTTCTGGCCAGAATATGCAGTCGCTTATGCGGTTCAGTCAGGTCCAGCACCCCCTCAAACTGCGGGTATTTCTTGGCGGCGTAATTGGCCAGCTTGGCCAGGGTTTTGCTGGGGCCGATACCGACACAAACCGGCAAGCCCAATTGCTGTTTGATGGTGGTACGGATGTGCTGGCCGAAGTCATGCAGGTTCTGGCAAAAATCGAGGCCAGATAGCTCCAGAAAAGCCTCATCGATGGAGTAAATCTCCACCTTGGGTGCCAGCTGCTCCAGCGTTTGCATCACCCGATTGGACAGATCGCCATAAAGCGCGTAGTTGGATGAAAACACCGCCACCTGCTGCTGTTTTAGCAGGGCTTTGACCTGATGAAAGGGCGCGCCCATCGGGATAGCAAGCTGCTTGGCCAGCGCGCAGCGGGCAATAATGCAGCCATCATTATTGGATAGTACTACCAGTGGCCGCTGCTTTAAATCGGGCCGGAACAGTCGCTCACAGGAAGCGTAAAAGTTGTTGCAGTCGACCAGCGCAAAGCTGCGTGTTGTATTGATAGATACCGGCATCGGTTAGCGTTTTAGTTGATGAATAACGCTGCTGACCACGCCGAACACTTCAAAGTCGAGGCCATCGTCCAGCCGGATCGGCGGGTACTTGGGGTTGGCGGCCTGCAGCATGGGCTCGGGTTTGAGCAACAAGCGTTTGACCGTCATATCGCCATTGACGCTGGCAATGACAATATCCTGATGCTGCGCCTGCAAAGCGCGGTCGACCAGCAGGATATCGCCATCAAAAATAGCGGCGCCGCGCATCGAGTCGCCCCTAGCCCGGACAAAAAAAGTCGCTGTGGGGTGGCGGATCAACAGCTCGTGCAAATCCAGACAGCCTTCCAGATAATCCTGCGCCGGCGAAGGAAAACCTGCCGCTACCGTGTTTAAGTACATCGGCAAGGCACGGCCGCTGGCGGCATCGGGTGCGCCCAGCCACTCCAACCCTTGTTCACTGCGAAAGCTTGCCGCTGCCATCCGGTTGCCCATAAAGTAACTGTTCATATGTACAGTATTTTAGTCGCTCATCGGCGAATAGCAAGGGGTAAAATTTGTCCTTAATTTGATCCTTGTTGCTGGTTGCATTAAGCTTACTATCAGTAACAGCATGAGGGTTCTCAGGTGAGTGAAACAACCGCAAAGTACAGCGCCAACACCATGTCACAAAAAAGTGCGCGTGAAGCGCTGGGGGCGCCGGATACCTTTCGTGGTGGCTGCTACGTGACGCGCAATGGCGTGGCGGAGCTATTTATCCAGACGGCCGCTGAGCGCGCTGAAGAGTTGGCCGCACAAGAACGTGAACGACAGGCAATGGCGCTGCTGCGCTTAGCGATGATGGCGGAGCAGGATATCCGGCAGGGGGAAACCTTTAGCCCGGAGCAAGCCTTACAACAGCTGCGCGCGGCCAGGCGCTAGCATGCAACTGCAGTTTACCCGCACAGCCCTGCGCTGTTTGCAGGATATCGAATCCTGGCAGGCAGAATTTAAAGGTCCTGAGGCGGCTGCCGCCTGGGTGGATGCGTATTTGCAGCAGAATGTAGAGGCCATTTTAGCGGCCCCAGACCGTTATCGCTTTAACCCCCTGCTGGCCGATTATGGCCTGATGCTGCGTGAGCGGCTGGATCAGGACCACAGGTTGCTGTATCGCCAACAAGGCGAGCACCTTTATGTACTCTTGGTGCTGCATTGCAAGCAGGATCTGGTACGGGCCTTGTATCGGCATCAATTGATGCGGGGTTAGCCTGAGGATAATGCGCTGTGGTGCTTCGGCAGCGCCAGTGAAATCAACACCGTGGCGACTAAGAATGCGCTGGACACCCAGAGACAGGCCTCAAGGCCCGCGTGCAGGTAGAGCCAGCCGGATAACACAGTACCGATTAAACGGCCCATGGCATTGGCCATGTAGTAAAAGCCGACATCGAGCGAGACACCATCGCGGCCGGCGTAGCTGACAATCAAATAGCTGTGCAAGGAGGAGTTGATGGCAAAGACAGCGCCAAACAGCAGCAGGCCGCCAATCAGCATCGGGCCAACCTGCCAGTTCAGTTCGATGCTAAGGGCAATGGCAGCGGGCAGACCGCACAGCAGCAGCGCCCAGAGCACCGCTTGCTTGCCATCCGGCGTGCGGTTGTTGGCTTTGCCGGTCAGGTGTGGTGCCTGGCTTTGCACAAAACCATAGCCAATCACCCAGAGCGCTAAAAAGCCACCGACCTGCCAGTGATCCCAGTCAAACTGACTGGCCAAAAACAGCGGCAGCGCCACCACAAACCAGACATCCCGCGCTGCGAACAAACACATCCGGGCAGCCGACAGCAGGTTGATGGCACGGCTTTTCGACAGCATGTCACGAAACTTGGGCTTGGCTTTGCTTTTGCCAAGGTCACGTTTCAGCAACTTGATGCTGAGCAACCAGATCAGGCTGAGTAGCGCGGCCATGGTAAAAATGGCCCACCAAAAACCAATCAGCGCCAGCAGCAAGCCACCGATAAAAAAGCCGACGCCTTTGAGCGCATTTTTCGAGCCGGTTAAAATGGCCACCCACTTGTATAGGGTGCTTTGCTCGGCATCGGCCACCAGCAACTTGATGCTGCTTTTGGCGCTCATTTTATTCAAGTCTTTGGCAATACCGGACAGCGCCTGAGCCGCCATCACCCAGGGCACGATTAAATACTCGGCCGGCAGCAGCAACATCGACAAAGCCAGTACTTGCAGCAGCAAGCCGATGTTCATGGTTTTATTCAAGCCAATGCGGGCACCAAGCCAGCCCCCGACCAGATTGGTCACCACCCCGAAAAACTCGTAGAACAAAAACAGCATGGCGATGCTGAGTGCATCGTAGCCCAGGCTGTAAAAGTGCAGCACCACCAGCATACGCAGGGCACCATCGGTCAGGGTAAAAGCCCAGTAATTGCCAGTAACGACTAAATACTGGCGAATGGCCGGGCTCAGCTGGCTTAGCATGGCATCAGACTCCGGTCTGCTGATTTGACTGATCGCTCAGGCCCACCAGTCTGGCCAGCTCAACGGTGCGGTTGGCGTAGCCCCACTCGTTGTCGTACCAGGCGTAAATTTTCACCTGGGTGCCGTTCACCACCATGGTGGACAGCGCATCAATGATGCTGGAGCGTGGGTCGGTTTTGTAATCAATTGACACCAGCGGCCGCTCTTCGTAGCCCAGAATGTCTTTCAGCTCACCTTCGGCAGCGGTTTTCAGCAACTGGTTTACTTCTTCGGCGCTGGTAGCGCGCTCTACTTCAAACACGCAGTCGGTCAGGGACGCATTGGTCAGTGGCACCCGCACGGCATGGCCATTCAGCCGGCCTTTTAGCTCCGGGAAAATTTCAATGATGGCGGTGGCCGAGCCGGTGGTGGTTGGAATTAAGCTGCTACCACAGGCGCGGGCGCGGCGCAGATCTTTGTGCGGCGTATCCATGATGCTCTGGGTATTGGTTAAGTCATGAATGGTGGTGATGGAACCATGTTTAATGCCAAGGGATTGATGGATGACCTTGACCACCGGAGCCAGGCAGTTGGTGGTGCAGGAGGCCGCGGTCACAATGCGGTGCTCGGCCGGGTTAAAGCGCTGCTGATTGACGCCCATCACCACATTGAGCGCTCCGGCTTCTTTTACCGGCGCACTGACCACCACCCGTTTTACGCCCTGATCCAGATAAGCTTGCAGCGCAGCGACGGTTTTCATCTTGCCGGAGGCTTCAATCACCAGATCGCAATCCGACCAATCGGTATCGGCGATGGCTTTGTTGGCGCTGACCTGAATGCGCTGGCCGTTGATCAGCATGGTTTCTCCGTCGGCCGTGGCATTGTGCCGCCAGATGCCATGCACCGAGTCGAAGTTCAGCAAATGGGCATAGGTGGCAGCATCGGCCGCCGGATCGTTGATACGGACAAATTCAAACTCCGGCCAGTCGAAGGCAGCGCGAAGTGCCAGCCGGCCAATACGGCCAAAGCCGTTGATCCCTACTTTGATGGTCATGATGATTCCTTAGAAAAAAATTTAACAAGAAGCGATGCAGCATTGGTTGGAGCGTTCGGGGCGATCGCCCATTTGTGCCAGTTGCTGCTGGTTGTGGCTAAGCAAGGCCTGATTGGCGCTGAGGGTTTGTTGCAAGATAGTCAGCGCCCAGTCGTCCAGCTGTGGGTGCAGTTGGTAAAACACCCACTGGCCCTGACGGCGGTCGCTCAAAATGCCCAGCTGGCGCAGCAAGGCCAGATGGCGGGAAATCTTCGGTTGCGACAAGCCAAGTGCACAGGTCAGTTCGCAGACGCAAAGCTCCTGCTCTTGCACAATCAGCAGCAAAATACGCAGCCGGGTGTCGTCGGACAAAGCTTTAAAAAGTGCTAAAGGTTGCATGCTGGTTGGCTCACTTATCCTGAAACAATAAAAAATACTTAATGCGCTCGGATAATTCATTTAGCACCACATCAAAAGGTTTCTGGCCTTTTTTGGGTTTCGGATCTTCAAAGTCCCAGCTTAAAATTTCCGTTGCACTGAGCTGATGCACGCATTCCTGCCTGGCTTTGTCACACAGCAGCACCGCATAATCAAAATGGTGATCTGAAAACTCACTTAAAGACTTGCTGCGCAGGGTGTTGGCTGGAATCTGCCTGGCCTCTAAGGTACTGAATACTCTTGGGTCAATTTGACCTGGCTCTGTGCCAGCACTTGCCACCATAAAACGATCACCGGCTTGTTCGCGAAAGTAGGCTTCGGCCAGCTGAGAGCGGGCTGAGTTTTCAGTACAAATAAAAATAATGCTTTTGCTGGCCGTCATGGTTGTCTCCATGCATTAGATATGCACCAAATCATATATATGGAATTTCGAATGTCAAATGACAGTTTGATGACAATGACGATGCAAGTGATGGCATTGTCATAAAAATGACATCCGTTGACGTTAGGATCGGATCTCCCCAAGTTGCACATAGTGAGCAGGTAGTATGGTGTCCAGTCTAAAAATCAGGACACGGATGTTGCTATTGGGAGGGATCCCGCTTGTTTTTATTGTTTTGCTGCTGTTGTCCTCGTTCTGGGTCGCCAGTACTAAAGACCGTTATTTCCACCAGCTGTACGACGAGCATCTGGCGATACTCACCGATGTGATGGGCGCGCAGCAGCTGCTGCAACAAAGTGCGCTGGCTCCCATTCGCCAATACCGCACCGGCTGGGCCTCCGCCGAGGCCACCGAGCAGCTGGTGCAAAGCTACCTGGCTCAGGCTGAGCAGCACTGGCAAGCATTCGAACGCATGCGGCCCGCTTCTGCCGAGGAAGGCTACACCGAGCTTGATCATGGTTTCGCCGCTGCCATGGCCAAATACCGCGAGTGGTTAAGCCCGGCAGGCACCGATGCGCTCTTGGTACGCATTCTGAATGAGTCGACCGTTAACAATGAAATCGTGCAGCACATTAATGGCTTTGGTGCTTTGGTGGATGCTTTTGTGCAGCAACAAATCGCTGCTGCGGCATTGGTGCGGGATGATGCCGACTTACTGACAGCGCGGCTTAGTCTGGCTTACCTGCTGGGTGGAGCTGTGTTGCTGCTGTTAATGAGTCTTTTTATCTGGGCCATCCAGGGCTCCATTCGAAAGCCACTGGATGGGCTTAGCCAATTGCTACGACAGATTGCCGCCAGCTCGGATCTGCGTCTGCGGGCTCCGGAGCAGGGGCAAGATGAAATAAGCCGCGCCGCCAAAGCGCTTAATACCATGCTCAGTCATATGCAGCAGCTGATCCAGGGCTTATCGCAGGGCTCTGAGCAACTGAATAACCAGGCGCTTCAGGTGCAGCGCAGCAGCAGCCATATCCAGGCAGGTACCCAGGCCCAGGCCAGCCAGGCTGATACGTTGGCCACAGCGGTCGAGCAAATGAGCATGGCGATCCGTCAGGTGGCGGAGCTGGCCCGCAGCGGCGCCGATAAAGCCAGCCAGGCTGGAGCGCTCAGCGATACCGGCCAGGAAGTGGTGCAACACAGCATGCAGACCATTCAGCAACTGGCCAGTCAGGTCAATCAGGGATCGGAGGTGGTGCTGAAATTGCAATAAGACTCGAATCAAATTTCTAAAGTACTGGATGTGATTCGCAAAATTTCCGAGCAGACCAACTTATTGGCACTCAATGCTGCCATCGAGGCGGCCCGGGCTGGTGAAGCCGGGCGGGGTTTTTCGGTGGTCGCCGATGAAGTGCGGACGCTATCGGCCAACACCCATCAGGCGACCGAGTCTATCCGCAGCATGATTGAACAGTTGCAGCAGCAAGCCAGTACCGCGGCGGAGGCGATGGCAACGGCCCGGCAGCAAACGGAGCTTAGCGTCAGCCTGGCAGAGCGTAGTGAGCAGCATTTTGAAGACATTCGACAGGCCATTACCGGCATGATGGCGGTGACCCAGCAGATCTTTACCGCCACCGATGAGCAGCAGCAGGTGGCGAGCAGTACCGCCGAAAACATTCACCAACTGAACCATGAAATTGCCCAGCTTTCTACCGCAGCAAGCGATGCGGCGAGCGCCAGCAATGAGCTGAATCAGCAGTCAGAGCAACTGGCGGCCGGTTGGCAACAATTTAAAGCGTAAAAATTTATTTTGTCATATTCCTGACATATAAGCGCTGCAGACTAAGCGCGTTGATAACCACTTACATACCGACGAGGACAACAACATGAAACTGAACCAACTGACCAAGGTAGCTCTTACCGCTGCTGCTCTGACTTTAGCTTTTAGTGCCCAGGCTGCGCGTGACACCATTCAGGTGGCAGGCTCATCCACCGTATTGCCATTCTCTTCCATTGCGGCAGAAGAGTTCGGTAACAACTTCGCCCAGTTCCGTACCCCTGTGGTTGGCTCTGGCGGCTCAGGCGGTGGTCTGCGTCAGTTCTGTCAGGGCGTGGGTGCCAATACCATCGACGTGGCAAACTCATCACGTCCAATCCGCCCGAACGAGCTGGCCAACTGCCATCAGAACGGCGTGAACCAAGTGATTGAAGTGAAAATCGGTTACGACGGTATCGTTTTTGCCTCACGCATTGATGCCGGTGACTTCCACTTGAAGCCTGAGCATGTCTTCCTGGCGCAAGCGGCGCAAGTGCCACAAAATGGCCGCATGGTTGCCAACCCTTACACCCGTTGGAACCAGATTGACAGCTCGCTGCCAAATCAGGAAATCATTCTGGCCATCCCGGGATCCAACCACGGTACCCGTGAAGTGTACGAAGAAAACGTGATCCTGGCTGGCTGCAACACCTTCTCTGAAGTGCAGTCGATGGACCGTTCAGAGCGTAACAACTTCTGTCTGGCGATGCGTACCGATGGTCGTATCATCGAAATCGCCGGTGACTACACCGAAACTCTGGCCCGTTTGCAAGCGCAGCGTGATGCCATCGGTGTTTTTGGTCTGAGCTTCTACGAGTCCAACCGTGACCGTATCAAGGTCGCAACGGTATCTGGCGTAGTACCAACCATCGACAACATCATCGCAGGTACTTACCCGGTTTCACGCCCACTGTTCTTCTACGTCAAAGGCGAGCACATCGGTGTGATCCCAGGTCTGCAGGAATTTGCTGAGTTCTTCGTGTCTGAAGGCAACGCTGGTTTTGGCAGCCCACTGGAAGAAGCCGGTCTGATCCCATTGGCGGACAATGAGCGTGCCGAAGTGGTGCAAACCATCCGCAGCCGTACTGCCTTGAAAGCACAATAAGAGCCTTTATTTAGATAGCCACAAAGCCACCTCTTGCAGGTGGCTTTGTCATATTTCTGTCATCTTCATCTTTTACACTGCCTGCAGCTGAAATTTGTCGCTGTAACATGGAGCTCGCATGAGTAATCTCACCCTGATGATGGCGCTGTTGGCCTTAATGGCCATCGCCTATCAGCTAGGTCTGGTACGAACCCGACAGGTTGCCGGACAACACCCCACCCAGAGAATGCATTCCAGGCCGCATCATTACGGCATGATGGTGGGGCTTTGGGCGGTTTTACCGGCCTTTTTCGTCTTTTTGCTGTGGAGCTGGGGCTCGCCCTGGGCCATTCAGCAACTGCTAACGGCGCAATTACCGGACGCCATCACCCAGGATCCACAAGAGCTGCGGGTAGCATTGCGCCGCATCGGTAATCTGGCGGCCAACTTTGGTGTGGTCAGTGAAGCGGCCGACTGGGAATTGCAGGCAGCAGCCTTTTTACGCGATACCCGTCAGCTCAGCAATGGCCTGATGCTGGCGCTGATGGCGGCGGTGGCGTCGGCCGGTATGTTGTACAGCTACCGCACCATTACACCGCTGCACCGGGCGCGCAACCAGATTGAGAAAGTGGTGAAAACCGCTTTGGTGCTGTGTTCGACCGTGGCCATTTTGACCACCATCGGCATTGTGCTGTCAATGGTGGGTGAGTCGCTGCGCTTCTTCTCTTTTGTCAGCCCGATGGACTTTTTCTTTGGCACCACCTGGAACCCGCGTTTTTCTACCTCAGGGGTAGGGGAAGGTTCCTTGACCGGCGATCAGGGCAGCTTTGGTATGCTGCCGCTGCTGGCTGGTACCTTTATGATTGCCTGCATTGCTATGCTGGTGGCGATTCCGTTGGGGCTGTTGGCAGCGATTTACCTGGCGGAGTATGCATCACCCAAGCTACGCGCCACCGCCAAGCCGATTATCGAAGTGCTGGCCGGTATTCCGACCATCGTCTACGGTTTCTTTGCGCTGGTTACAGTCGGGCCATTTTTATCTGAGATGGGCGAGACACTGGGGCTCGATATCCGCGCGACTTCAGCACTGACCGCTGGGGTAGTGATGGGCATTATGATCATCCCATTTATCTCGTCGCTGTCGGATGACATCATCACCCAGGTACCGAAATCCTTGCGCGATGGCTCCCTGGGCCTTGGCGCGACCAAATCGGAAACCATCCGCAAGGTGGTATTGCCGGCGGCCTTGCCGGGCATTGTTGGTGCGATTTTGCTGGCAGCCAGTCGGGCGATTGGCGAGACCATGATCGTGGTGTTGGCGGCAGGAAATAGCCCTTCATTAACCGCCAATCCGTTTGAAGCGGTCTCCACCATGACCGTGACCATTGTTAACCAGTTAACCGGCGATAACGATTTCTCCAGCCCGCAGTCGCTGGTGGCCTTTGCGCTGGGCTTAACCTTGTTCGTGATCACCCTGCTGCTGAATGTGGTAGCCCTGGTGATTGTCCGTAAATACCGTGAACAGTACGAGTAAGCCATGACGACTTTGACTGAAAAGGCTCCGGCACAGCCAGCAAAAAGTGCTGTGCAGCAAAAAGTAGCGGCTTCGCTGGCCCGGCGGCACCGGCAGGAAACCCTGTTCCGCTTTACCGGTTTAACGGCTGTGATGATCAGCCTGGCATTGGTAGCGCTGCTATTTATCAATATTTTTTCCAAAGGCTTACCGGCATTTTGGCAGGCCAGTATTACCTTGGACATTCATTTTGATCCGGCCATTATCCAAATCAGCGACAAGCCGGTGCAGCAGCGTGGCGAGAGCGACAATGCTTTCCGTGAGCGCGATCTGGCCTGGCGCAGTGAAGTGGGCATGATCAACTTCAACCGCATTATTTCCGATGCCTTGATGCAGGTCCTGCCGGATGCCGACCAGCACCGCCGCCAGATACTGCGGATGGTGACTTCCGGCGAGCGTTTTGCGCTGCGCGATATGGTGATTGACGACCCATCCATCATTGGCCAGACCAAGCGGCTGAACCTTCTGACCGATGCCAATATCGATGTCTGGCTGAAAGGCAACATTGATCGCAGTTTGCCGGATCATCAGCAGCAACTGGCTCCGATAGTGCGACAGTGGGCCGATGAGCTTTATGCCTCCGGCGTGATTCAAAACCGCTTCAGCTTTGCCCTTTTTATGAACCCGGACTCGCGCAGTTCACTGGCCTCGGCCGGTTTGGCCGGCGCTTTTATGGGCTCACTCTTTATGATGCTGATTGTGATGCTGTTGGCTGTGCCGATGGGCGTGGCAGCAGCCATCTACCTGGAGGAGTTTGCGCCGCGCAACAAAATCACTGATTTGGTGGAAGTGAACATCAACAACCTGGCGGCAGTGCCTTCCATCGTCTTTGGTTTGTTGGGGGCTGCGGTCTTTATTGGCTGGTTTAATTTGCCAATGTCAGCGCCTGTGGTGGGTGGTTTGGTGCTGTCCCTGATGACATTGCCGACGGTGATTATTGCCACCCGCTCAACGCTGAAAGCCATTCCTCCTTCGATCCGCCAGGCGGCGCTTGGCCTGGGCGCGTCCAAGATGCAGACCATTTTCCATCATGTGCTGCCGCTGGCCATCCCCGGCATTTTGACGGCGTCGATCCTGGGGGTTGCCCAGGCGCTGGGTGAGGCTGCACCGCTGCTGCTGATTGGTATGAAATCCTTCGTGGCCAGTGTGCCGGCTACTCCTTTTGAGCAGTCAACTGCCTTGCCGGTACAGATTTTCCTCTGGCAGGGCAATGAATTGCGTAACTTCTTTGAAGCCCGAACCTCAGCCGCCATTATCGTGCTGCTGACCATGATGATCAGTCTGAATGGCCTTGCCATCTGGCTGCGGAAAAAATTTGAACGGCGGTGGTAACCATGACACGCGATATGACAGATCAACGCAATGCAAGCGTACTTACAGAACAACCGAACTTAACAGCAGGCCCGGCGATGAATGCACAAACCGAATTGAAGATGAAAGCCCGCGATGTCAAAGTCTTTTATGGCGCGAGCGAGGCCATCAAAGGCATCGACATGGATGTGGTGAAAAACGAGGTCCTGGCCTTTATCGGCCCATCCGGCTGCGGCAAGTCGACCTTTTTGCGCTGCCTGAACCGGATGAACGACACCATCGACAGCTGCCGGGTAACCGGCCTGATTGAACTGGATGGTCAGAACATGTACGACCCACGGTTAGACGTGGTGCAGCTGCGTGCTCAGGTCGGCATGGTGTTTCAAAAGCCAAACCCGTTCCCCAAATCGATTTACGACAACATCGCCTATGGCCCGAAATTGCATGGTCTGGCGAGCAAAAAATCCGATCTGGATGACATTGTTGAATCCAGTCTGCGCAAAGCCGGCCTGTGGAATGAAGTAAAAGATCGGTTAGCACAGCCAGGTACCGGTTTATCCGGTGGTCAGCAACAGCGGCTGTGCATTGCCCGTACCATAGCGGTCAGCCCGGAAGTCATTCTGATGGATGAGCCCTGTTCGGCGCTGGATCCCATCGCCACTTCGATTATTGAAGAGCTGATCGATGAGCTGAAAACCAATTTCACCATAGTAATGGTCACGCACAATATGCAGCAGGCGGCCCGGGTGTCGGATCGCACCGCCTTTTTCCATCTGGGAGAACTGGTGGAAGTAGGGCCGACCAACGAGGTCTTTACCAACCCGCAAAACAAGCGGACTGAAGACTACATTACCGGCCGTTACGGCTAAGCAGGCGGGATCAGAGGACATTGATGATGAATAAAATTACCGGACATTACTCTCAGTCGTACGACGATGAATTGAACGAAGCGGTCGACCGCCTGCTGACCATGGGCGCCCTGGTGGAGCAGCAGCTGCGCGATGCCATTAAAGCCTTTATCAAAGGCGATCGCGATTTAGCTCTGCAGGTGATTCAGACCGATCGCACCGTCAATACGCATGAAATTGGCATCGAAGAACACTGCCTGGAAATCATAGCCCGCCGCCAGCCAGCGGCCCGTGATTTGCGTTTAATTGTCGGGGTGCTAAAAAGCATCAACGACGTCGAACGCATCGGTGACCAGGCCGAGCACATTGCTAAGCAGCTACTGGATGAAGACTGCCAACGTCCGACCGAAGCGCAGCTGGAAGATATTGAAATGATGGGCGATAAGGTGTTGCAGATGTTGCAGCAGTCGTTGCAGTCATTCAAAGAAATGGATGCGGCACTTGCCCTGGCGGTGTTGAAACAAGATAAACTTATCGATCACGATTATGGTCGCATTTTACGCCATAACCTGACCTACATGCTGGAAGATACCCGCCAAATTACCCGCGGTTTGCACTTGATTTGGGTAGCCCGGGCGCTGGAACGGATCGGTGATCACGCCCAGAACATCTGTGAGTTCAGCATCTTTATTGCCAAAGGCCAGAACGTCAGTCATCTGACTGAAGAAGAAGTGGAAGCCGTGGTCGATAAAGGCCGTACCTAAAGTGGGCTGCTCTGCCAGCTTTCTGCAACAAAAGGACCTTTGGGTCCTTTTGTCATTAAACTGTCATTGAAAAGACATTTTAGTGTCATCTCCAGCTTTGATAATAGCGCCAGCAAACACAAGTAGACACCCATAATAAGGTCTGGAGAGTTCCGAATGAAAACCATCAAAACATCTTTACTCGCTGCCGCTGTCGTTTCTGCCTTTGCAATGCCTGCGATGGCCAGTGATATTAATGTCAAAATTTCTGGTCGGGCACATTTGTCGCTGGATCACTTAGACAATGGCGTGGACAGTGGATTGAATGTGTCCAGCAACTCCAGCCGGTTGCGTTTTGCTGCCAGCACCGAAGTCGCTGAAGGCCTGACGGCGGTGATGCAGTTAGAACAAAACATTCGCTTCGACGAAGGCAATGGCAGTTTCGCGACTCGTGACTCATTCTTGGGTTTGCGCGGTGACTTCGGCTTGGTGCGTGTTGGTTTCTTCGACACCCCACTGAAAGTGGTTCGCGGCCGTACCGATATGTTTGGTGATCGTGTTGGTGATGCTCGTAACATTACCAACGTACCCACCGGTGCTGCCGGCGCTAACTTCGACAACCGTTTCCGCAATGGCGTGCATTACCGCAGCCCGGCTATGAACGGCTTTACTTTTGACTTGCAATACACGCCACACAACAACACCGGTACCACCGTAGAGAATGAACGCGAGTCGTACAGCACCTCACTAACCTACAACGCCAATGGCTTGTATGCAGCGGCCGCTTACGAAAGCTATGAAAATGCCGCTGGTGATAACCCGAATGCACTGCGCTTGGGTGTGAGCTACGACGTCAGCAAAGAGTTCAAAGTTGCAGCGCTTTATCAAGCGGCGCGTAACCTGGAAAATGGCAATCGCAATGTCTGGGGCATCGGTGCCAGCTACAAAATCGAAGATTACACCCTGCGCGGTCAGTTCTATCAGGCCGGAAAAAATGATTTAGCTGATTCCGGTGCCAACATGATTGCGGTTGGTGTTGATCGCAACTTCGGTCGTGCCCTGACCATGTACGCGGTCTATGGCTTAACCTCGAACGATGATGCGGCTGCTTTCACCATCGCCAGCGGCGGTCGTGATACTCGCTTGACACCTATTGCCGGTGAAAACAGCGCAGGTTTCTCGTTGGGGATGATTTACAACTTCTAAGTTTGATTTTTCCCTGTGTTACCCTGTTTTGGCCCTCTTGACGAGGGCCTTTTTTGTTTCCTGGATGTTGTTTTTATATGTATTTTTCAGTCAAATTCTTAACTTGCTCGGTTTTTTTCATAAATCTGTCATAATTGCGAGAGATAATGTCTGTACTCAGATAGTTAGCAGATAGGAAAGGCTATGTCACGACGTGTACTGGTGGTAGAAGATGAAGCACCAATCCGCGATATGCTGTGTTTCGTGCTGGAACAAAATGGTTATCAGACAGCTACAGCAGAAGATGTCGATCAGGCGATGGACTCCTTGATAGAGCCCTATCCCGATCTGGTGTTGCTGGACTGGATGCTGCCAGGTGGCAGTGGTATTCAGATTGCAAAAAAAATGAAGCAACACGAATTAACCCGGCAAATTCCTATTATTATGATCACCGCCCGTGGGGAAGAAGAAGACAAGGTCAAAGGGTTGGAAGTCGGTGCTGATGATTACGTCACCAAGCCATTTTCGCCAAAAGAGCTAATGGCGAGGATTAAAGCGGTGATCCGCCGGGTCTCACCGACCAGTCTGGATGATGTGATTGAAGTGCAGGGCTTAAAGCTGGATCCGGTGTCGCACCGGGTTAGTGCGAAGGAAGAAGCCTTGGATATGGGGCCGACTGAGTTTCGCCTGTTGCACTTTTTTATGACCCATCCTGAGCGGGTATACAGCCGTGAGCAGTTGCTGGATCATGTCTGGGGCACTAATGTGTATGTGGAAGACAGAACCGTGGATGTGCATATCCGCCGGCTGCGTAAAGCTATTTCTCCCGCTGGTCATGATCGTTTAATCCAGACGGTACGCGGTTCGGGTTATCGTTTCTCCTTAAAATAAGGCAGGTAAGCAGCACGCATGCGCCTTTTACTATCCAAACGAGCGATCCTGTTTCGGGTCGCTTGCTTATTTCTGTTCTCTGCCCTGATTGGCAGCATCTGGGGTTTTGCCAGTGAAGCTATGCTGCTGGCGGCGCTTGGACTTTTAAGCTGGCACTACCTGCACTTGTTTAAAGTCGACCGCTGGCTCTGGCGTGACCGCAAACTGACACCGCCAGAAGGGCGCTGGAGCTGGCAGCAGATTTTCGATGGTATTTACTATCAGCAACGTAAAGCCCGCTACAAGCAAAAGCAAATGCGTGCCATCGTTCGGCAGTTTCGCGATGGTGCCGAAGCCTTGCCCGAGGCCATCGTGCTGCTTTCCGATGAGTGGACCATTTTATGGTGCAACCGATTGGCGCAGTTGTTAATTGGCTTGCGTTGGCCGCAGGACGAAGGGCAGCGGATCGACAACCTGGTACGCCACCCAGAGTTTCAAAATTACCTGCATCGCCAGCAGTTTAAAGAAGCCCTGGTACTGACGGCTCACCACGCCCAGGAGCTGGTGCTGGAGTTCCGTTTTGTGCCTTATGGCGACCATCAGTACCTGTTGATTGTGCGCGATATCACCCAGCTGAAACAGCTGGAGCAAATTCGCAAAGACTTTGTTGCCAACGTTTCGCACGAACTGCGTACCCCATTGACCGTAGTGCAGGGCTATCTGGAAATGCTGGAACCCGGCCAATTGCCGGATGAAGCCATGTGGCAAAAAATTCATCCGGTGATGCTGGATCAAACGCTACGAATGCAGGCGCTGGTACAACAATTGTTGGCTTTATCACGCATCGAGGCTTCAGGCCCGGTGCAACACGAACAGGTGGTGCAGGTGCCGGAGCTGCTGCATTACTTAGAGCAAGAAGCGCAGTCGCTGAACCGGGACAAGCAGCATAGTATTGAATTTCATATTGACGAGCAGTTGGTGGTCAAGGGCAGTGCCGATGAGCTGCGTTCAGCTTTTTCCAACCTGATTACCAATGCCATCAAGTACACTCCGCCGGGTGGTGAGATCAAAGTGAGCTGGCAGCGGCAGCACAATAAGGCGGTGTTTTCAGTCAATGATAATGGTGAGGGTATAGCCCCCAAGCATGTCAAACGCTTAACCGAACGTTTTTACCGGGTGGATCAGGCCAGAAGCCGGGCCACCGGCGGCAGTGGTCTGGGGCTGGCCATTGTGAAACACGTGCTATCGCGCCACAACAGCCGCTTGCTGATTTTCAGTGAGCCCGGTGCTGGCAGTAGTTTTTCTTTTAGCCTGGCGGCGGAAGAGTAAGGGTTGTTATTAGCCAAGCCCCAGTGCCTGATAGCTGTCGATAATCTGCTGGCGGCGAAAGCAGTTCAGGCTGTGATCGTTCACCATACCGCAGGCCTGCATATGGGCGTAGATAATGGTGGAGCCAACAAATTTAAAACCGCGTTGTTTTAAATCCTTGCTCATGGCAGCGGAGGCTTTGCTGGTAGCGCGGTAATCCTCTGGCCCACGGATGTTGCTGACCTGCGGTCTGCCATCGACAAAGCGCCACTGGTAAGCGGCAAAGCTGCCAAAGGCTTCCTGAATGGCTAAAAAGCAGCGGGCATTGTTCACTGCTGCTTCTACTTTTAGGCGGTTGCGGATAATGCCGGGGTCCTGCAGTAGTAGCTCAATCTGCTGTTGGTCAAAACGCGCTACTTGCTCGGCAGCAAAGCCGGCAAAGACCTGACGGTAATGCGGTCGCTTTTTCAAAACCGTATACCAGCTCAACCCGGCCTGAGCAGCCTCCAGCGTAATAAACTCAAACAATTTTTGATCATCAAACAGCGGTACTCCCCATTCGTCATCATGGTAAGCCACATAATCTGCTTTGCTGCAATCGAGCCAGGGGCAACGTCTACTCGCGATGGCCGCTGTTGCTGTGGGATCCCCATCAGGCATCATCAGGCTCCTCGGGTTGCTGCGGTGGTTGAAAATGAAAGCCGGCCTTAGCCAGCCAACTGGCCTCTTGCTGCAAATCGGCCTGTAGCAGCGGCTGCAGCTGTAACCAGTCGGCGGGTAAGTCAAGGGCGAGGGCATGCTCGCTGGCTTCAATAGTAAGGGTGGGCAACCAGTCATCGCGGCGTTTTTGGTTCAGCAGTACACAAAGGCGCAGCAGCACCAGCAGACGCATCAACTGATGCGGCGGGTAGAGGTACAATGTGGGCAGGCTCAGGCCCTTTAGTTTGCTGCGGTGGTAACGAACCAAAAAGGCCAGTAGTTGCTGTTGCTCCTGGTTAAAACCAGGCAGGTTGGCATGTTGCAAAATATAGGCCGAGTGCTTTTGGATGCCTGATGAATTGATTTGCAGGCCAATTTCCACCACCTGGCAGGCCCAGAGCAGCAACTGCTGGGCTTCGGCTGGGATTTGCCAGCTGTTGGCGGCTTGTGCCAGTAAATCAGTTGCGGTGCGCTGCAGCCGCTCGCTGTGCGGCACATCCACCTGATAACGTTGTTGCAAACTGGCAATGGTGCTCTGGCGAATATCCTGTTGATAACGGCGCTGACGCATTTCGTTCAACACACCTTCGCGCAGCGCCGCTTCGCAGTACTGCATTTCCTGAATATCCAGCATCTGAAAAGCAGCGATGGCAATGCACAGTGCCGGTGCCAGCAGAGCTCTGCGATCATCACTCAGACCTGCCAGCTCCAGCGCCTGGATATGGCCTGCCTGAATCAACAATTGTTTTAATTGCAGCAGTTCGTTAAGACGCAGTACCCCATCGCTTTGCAGCTGCTGCACAATATCGCGCAGTACTTTCACCGAGCCTGAGGTGCCAAGTGCCTGCTGCCAGCCGGTTTTTTTAAAGGCACTGGCGATGGACTCAAGCTCCTGCTCGGCCTGCAGAATAGCACGGGAAAAGCGTTTGGCCGAAAGTTTGCCGCCGGCAAAAAACTCTTTGCCGTAACTGACACAGCCCATATTGCGGCTACTAAGGCGCAGCACTTCAAACCCCTGCCCGAGTGCAAACTCGGTACTGCCACCGCCTATGTCCATCACCAGCCGGTGCTCGGCAGCATGTTCAAAGTGCGCCACGCCCTGATAAATGTAACGGGCTTCTTCCTGACCGGAGATGATTTCAATCGGGTAGGGGAAAAGGCTGCGGGCCCGGCGTAAAAAAGTCTGGCTGTTGCTGGCCCGGCGCAGGGTGTAGGTGGCGATGACCCGCACTGCATCGGCTGGTATGCCGGATAAGGTATCAGCAAACTGCCGCAATACCGACAGACCGCGCTCCATCGCTTCTTCACTGAGGATGAGATCGTTGTTTAAGCCTTCGGCCAGCCGCACTTTTTGTTTTTCGCGGTGCAGCAATTGTAAATCGCCATGCAGATCGCGGGCAATCACCAGATGAAAGCTGTTGGAGCCTAAATCCACCGCGGCCATAAGGCCGCTGCTGGTTACTGAAGTATCGGTTTGACTCAATCGGGTGTCCTTGCTGGCAAGTCGTGTTGCAGAGCTGCCAGATAATCGTAAGTAGCTTGCTGTGAGCGGATATTACGCTTATTACCACGCTTCACATAGCTGTTGCTTTGGCTGGCATCCAGCAGCCGGCCTTTGACGTTATCTTTTAGCTGGATGTGCAGGATGTCAAGGATTTGCTGCTTTAAGCGTAAATCATACACCGGCACACCCACCTCAACCCGATGATCGATATTGCGGGTCATCCAGTCGGCAGACGAAATATACACCTCGGTTTCGCCGCCATTATGGAAGACATAGACCCGGCTGTGTTCAAGAAAACGATCCAGCACACTGATCACTTTAATGTTCTGACTAAGACCAGGCACACCTGGGATCAGCGAGCACATACCGCGGATGATCATGCGGATTTTTACCCCGGCCTGACTGGCCTGATACAGCAGCGCGATGATCTCCTTATCCACCAGATTATTCACTTTCAGAATAATCTCGGCTTTGCGTCCCGAGGTGGCGAAACCAATTTCCCGCTCAATCAAGGCAATCAGCCGTGGCCGGCTCCAGGTTGGTGAGACAATCAAGTGGTTAAATTGGTAAGGGCGGTAGCTGTACTCAATAAACTCGAACACCTGGTCGACTTCGGCTGTCAGCTCCGGATGGCAGCTGAACAAGCTCATATCGGTGTAGATACGGGCGGTTTTTTCATTGAAATTGCCGGTGCCGATATGGGCATAACGTACGGCCTTACCCCGCTCTAGCCGGGTGATTAAACAGAGTTTGGAGTGAATTTTCAGTGTAGTCAGGCCAAACACCACATGGATGCCGGCCTCGGTCATTTTACGGGACCAGTTGATGTTGTTTTCTTCATCAAAGCGCGCTTTCAGCTCTACCACTACCACCACTTTCTTACCATTGCGCACCGCATCGACCAGCGAACTGATCACCCGGGAGTTTTTGGCCACCCGGTACATGGTCAGTTTAATGCTACTGACTTTGGGATCGAACGAAGCCTGGCGGATCCACTCGGTAAAGTAACCAAAATCCTGATAGGGGTAATGCAGCAGGATATCGCTGGCGCGGATGGCATCGAAGCTGGTGGCATGCTGTTCAAACTCCGGGCTTGGCAGTGGCGGTAAGGGCGCAAACTCCAGGCTGTGGTGACCCATGTTTGGAAAGCCGATAAAATCCTTGAAATTGCGGTAACGACCGCCGGCAATCAGCGAGTCCATTGAGCTGGTGCCGAGCTGTTTGCGCAGCACTTTCAGCATATCTTCCGGCATCTCTTTGTCGTACACCAGCCGCACCGGTTCCGATTTTAAGCGTTGGCGGATCCCTTTGGACATTTTATCCAGCAGGCTTTGGTCCAGCGTATCGCTGATGTTGTACTCGGCATCTCGGGTCATTTTCAGCGAGTAGCCCTGGATCTGCTCAAACTCAAAGAAGCCACTGAATAAATCGGCCAGGCACAGCAGCAGGATATCATCCAGCAGCAGCAACTGGCGGCGGTAATGGCCGTTTTTCTTACGGGTATTCAGCTCCAGTGGCAGCTCGACAAAGCGCGAAAGCTCCCGGGTTGGCACCTCCACAATGGCGTACTCGGGCTTGCCCTGACCACTCATCTCGACAAACAAATAGGTGGTGTTGTCTTCCAGTGAGCGGGCCAGCCGATGTTCTTCATTGCTAAGAATAATGGGTGAAATGTGTTTTTTTACTTCACTGCGGAAATAGTTACGCAACCAGTCGATTTGTGGCTCTGTCAGTCGGTTATGATCAATCAGCTCAATGCTGTGCTTGCGCATCTCCAACTGAATATCTTTGTAAATCTGGGTGAATTGCTCGCCTTGCTCAAGCACTTTTTGCTGAATGTCTTGCAGCAATTGCTCTGCATCTTCATCTGGGCTGGCCTGGTATTTCTTTAGCAGGATCCGGCGCTTGACATCGGCTACCCGTACCCGGAAAAACTCATCCATATTGTTGGAGTAGATCCCCAAAAAGCGCAGTCGCTCAATTGGCGGGTTGCGGGTATCGGCGGCTTCTTGCAACACCCGGCCGTTAAAAGACAGCCAGCTGAGCTCGCGCGGTATCATGGGAACAAATAGGGTTTCAGAGACACTTTGTGGGTTTTCCATAGCAGCACTCCTGACAGCTGAAGCATTTACTCTATGGCATTTTTATGACAATTGGATGAAGCGGCCGAAGCCGCTGTAAAAAATATTATTCCGCGATTTCTACATCCACCACCACATCGGTGGCGATGGCTTCCAACGCTGCTATGACCTCGTCCCTGCTTAAGCCTGGTGCCAGTTCGACGGTGGCAATAGCATTGAACAAGGGCGAGCCCCAGTTGGGTGCACTTTGCTTTGAGCTTTCAAAGTGAATGATATTGGTGCCTTTGTGTTTAATCACTGAGGATAGCTCACGGACAATACCTGGACGATCATTACCGGTAATCACGAACCTTAGCAACTGTTTGTTTTGTCCATCGCTGTCAATGCCATGGTGAATATGAATATCCAGATCGGTAATGGCACTCAAAGCTGAGGTCAGCTCGGCTACATCGGCTTCAGCAACTTCCAGTTGCACAATGCCGGCAAAGTAACCGGCTAAGTGGCTTAGGTTACTGGCCATCCAGTTGCCTTTGTATTGATTGACCACAGTAGCCAACTGCTCTACCAGGCCGGATTTATCGCGTCCTATGACGGTCAGGACTAACTGCTTCATAGCGATTCCTTTTGTTAACGACTGTTGGGGCGGTTTAAATAATCATTATTATGGGAACAAGGTTCCTGTTACTTAGTGTAGCCATCCAGCAGTAGGAATAAAGTTAAATGCGATAAATTTTTCCAGGTCAGCTTCAGCTCTGTTTTTCGGATGCTGCTAGCTGCTTTTGCTGCGATAGGGTTCAGTGCTACTATGACGCCTGTTTTCCCACCTTGCTGCCAGAGACTTTTTGTAAGGAGATGTGTTTGTTCAATCGAATGCTGGCGCTGGTCGTTGGGGTTTGGATCTTGGCTGTGCAGGCAAGTCCTGCAGCCTTGCCTGGCGATGAAACAACGACGCCCTTGAGAGGCAACCTCACCACCACCGGCTCCGATAGCCTGAACAGTTTAATGCAGGTCTGGTCGCTGCATTTTATGCGGCAGTATCCTGAGCTGAATGTGCAGATCCAGGCCGGTGGTTCAGCCACAGCGGCGGTTGCTCTTACTGAGTCTACGGCCAGCCTGGGGCCGATGAGCCGTTTAATGACGGCAACCGAACGGCAGCGGTTCGAGCGGGTACACGGCTACCCGCCATTGGCCATCCCGGTGGCATTGGAAACCCTGGCCGTGTTTGTCCATCGAAGCAATCCGTTGCGAGCCATCCGGCTGTCTGAGCTTGAGCAATTGTTTTCAGTGGAACCACAATGCCAGTCGGCTAAAGCTTTGCGCTACTGGCGGGATCTTGGTCTGACAGGCCCGCTTAGCCAGCGTACGGTAGCCTTGTTTGGTCGTAATTCAGCATCCGGTACCTATGGATTTCTAAAGCAGCAGTTGCTCTGTCATGGTGATTTTCGGCCTGAGCTGCACGAATTGCCTGGCGCAGCAGCGGTGATCCAGGCGGTCGCTTTGGCGGAAAATGGCCTTGGGATTGCCGGAGCCCGCCATCAGAGTGCGGCGGTCCGGCGTTTGCAGTTGCTGAATGAACAGCATGACGTCATCGAATTGCAACGAAGCTTGTATATTTATCTCAACTACCATCCTGACACAGCTGCCGGCATGGCGGAGCTGGCTTTTTTGCGTATGGTGCTCTCAGATAGTGGTCAACAATTAGCGGTGGAGCATGGTTATGAAGCCTTGCCAACTGAGCAACGCTCGTTGTTACTGCAACAGTTGGGAGTGAAGCAAAATGCAAGCTAGGCACTACTTTGACAAGATAAGCCGTTGGTCTGTTACTCTGGTTGGCTATGGTATTTTGCTGGCTTTCGCTTTTATTTTCCTGTTTTTGATTTGGCAAGTCTGGCCCTTGTTTCAAGCCGGCAGCATCAGCCCTGTAGCGTCGCCAGATACCGAACCTGAATGGCATAGCCTGTATCAGGCTGATACCGGGCAGCAAGCCGAGCTGCATTTGGATAATGGCCTGCAAGAGCGAGTGGTGCTACAGCGGGATGGCGCGATTCGCTGGTACCTGCAGCAGGATGAAAGCTGGCAGCTGCAGCTGCGCGACCAACTGACGATGGCCCCGCTCAGCGATGCCGTGTTGCTGCCGGGCAGTCGTACTTTGCTGTTGGCCGATGGTTCCGCTCAGGTGCAATCCTGGTTTCGATTGCATCAGCAACTGATTGCCCGCCCTGGGATCTCAGTAAGCGACACGCCTTTGCTGGCTTTGATCCCCGTATCGTCAAGCAGCTTTTTTAGCCTGCATCCCGGGCTGTTGCAGCTGCATCAGGTGGACTCAGCCCGATTGCTGGCTGAACTTCGCTTGCCGTCAGATAGGTTGCAGCACCTGCAGCTCAGCGATGATCGGCAGTGGCTACGGCTGGATTGGCAGTCCGGTACCAGCAACTGGTATCAGATACAGTGGCAACATCCGTCTGTGTCTTTTACTCAGTTGTGGTTACCAGTGCATTATGAAGGGCGTCGTGAGCCGGCTTATGTGTGGCAAACAGCCGCAGCGGCCGATGATGCCAGTCCCAAATTATCGCTGGTGCCGTTAACCATTGGTACCCTGAAGGCAGCATGGTACGCCATGTTATTTGCCACGCCGCTGGCGATCCTGGCCGCTGTATACACTGCTTGTTATTTGCCGGAGCGATGGCGCTATCGGGTCAAGGCCAGCATGGAAATGCTGGAGTCGATGCCAACGGTGATCCTGGGCTTTATTGCAGCTTTTCTGTTGGCCCCCTGGCTGGAGCAACAGTTGCTGCTGTTTTTCATGTTGCTGCTGCTGGTGCCTTCGCTGGTGCTTCTGAGCAGCGCTGTCTGGTACTGCTGGCGGCAACAGCGCCAGCAACAGGCTGAGCAGCCAGGCTGGTTTGTCCTGCTTATACCGCTGCTGCTTGCTGTCTGGCTTGCCTACATTGGCACCCCCTGGCTTGAGCAGTGGTGGTTTGATGGTTCTTTGTTGCTCTGGCTCGGCGAACGCGGAATCGATTATCAGCAGCGCAATGCGCTGATCATTGGTATGGCCATGGGCCTGGCGGTGATCCCGAGTATTTTTAGCCTGACCGAAGATGTGGTATCGCAAGTGCCACCATCACTGGCCCAGGGGGTACTGGCGCTTGGCGCCAGCCGTTGGCAGGCACTGAGCAGCATGGTGCTGCCGGTGGCTGCTCCTGGTATTTTGGCTGCTGTTTTGCTGGGGCTTGGCCGGGCTTTGGGGGAAACCATGATCCTGATTATGGCCACCGGCAATACGCCATTACTCGGCTTTGATCCTTTTACCGGTATGCGAAGCCTGACCGCCAGTCTGTCTTTAGAGATGCCGGAAGCTGCGGTAAGTTCCAGTCACTTTAAAGTCTTGCTGCTGGCCGCTTTGTTGTTGCTGGTGCTGACATTTTTCATCAACACCCTGGTATCTGTGCTGCGGCAGCGGATCCGCCAGCGTTATCAGCAGCTTTAGGAGGCAGCATGCGGCAATGGTGGCAACAAGGCAGTCCCTGGGTTTGGTTGAGCGCTTCGGCTTTGTTACTGTGCCTGGGGCTTTTTATGGCCCTGCTTTTGCTTATTACCAGCAAAGGCCTGCAGCATTTGTGGCCAGCACCTTTGGTGCAGTTTCAACTGACGGAGCAGACTGAACCTGAACTTGGGCGCTTGATGCGTCGCCAGGATGCAACTGACGGGATGGACAGGGCGCTTTGGTTGGTCGATAGGGGCGATAGTCTCCAGGCAAGGGATAGCAGCCCGGCGGGGCGTTATCTGCTAATCACGGCGACTGAGTTGCTGCCTGAGCGGCCAGCAGAAGCGGTACTGGTGCAGATGTACGATGGCCGGACTCTGTATGCCTGGCGGCAGCCCCAGCGCACTGCAGATGCATTCTGGCTGCAAACCGGCACTGGGGAGCAAGTTGCCCTGCCGTGGGAGCAGGTGCGGGCTCATTGGTTGCCGAATCAACTATCCTGGTGGCAAAAGCTCCAGCTGTACCTGCAGGAGTGGCGGCACTTTTTAACAGCTTCACCTAACCAGAATCCAGGGACAGGTGGCATCTTCCCAGCCATTTTCGGCACCCTGGTCATGGTGTTGCTAATGGCCGTGCTGGTAACACCTTTTGGCATACTTGCGGCCATTTATTTGCATGAGTATGCAGGTAAAAACTGGCTTACCCAATGGATTCGGACCAGTGTTTATAACCTGGCCGGTATCCCTTCGGTGGTGATGGGGGTCTTTGGTCTGGCGTTTTTTGTCTATGTGCTGGGAGGTAGCCTGGACCGCTTGTTTTATCCCGACCAGTTACCTGCCCCAACCTTTGGTACACCTGGGCTGTTTTGGGCTGCTTTAACACTGGCGTTGTTAACTTTGCCGGTGGTCATTGTCGCTACTGAAGAGGGGCTGGCTAAGTTGCCGCAGGCTCAGCGTCTTGGCAGTTTTGCGCTTGGGGCTACTCAGGCTGAAACCATCTGGAAAGTTGTGGTGCCGCAGGCGGCGCCAGCCATGCTGACCGGGCTGATCCTGGCCGTGGCAAGAGCGGCCGGGGAAGTGGCTCCGTTGATGTTGGTCGGGGTGGTGAAATCGGCGCCCCAATTGCCGATTGACGGTCAGTTTCCTTACATTCACCTGGAACGAAAATTCATGCACCTTGGCTATCATCTGTACGATGCCGGTTTTCAAAACCCGGATACCGAGGTTGCCATCTCCTTGGTATTTACCATAGGGTTGGTATTGTTGACATTGATTTTATTGCTGAATCTGAGTGCTTTTTTACTGCGGCAACAACTGCGCAGAAAGTACCGTTTGATTGATTAGGGGAACCATGCAGAGCAAACTAGTGGTTGATAACTTTTCCTTGTGGTTTTCACAGCAGCAGGTGTTGGATAGGATTGCGCTGCAGATCCCGGCCAACCGGGTGACAGCCCTGATTGGCCCATCTGGTTGCGGCAAGTCCAGTTTGCTGCGCGCGATGAACCGCATGAACGAGTTGATGCTGGAATGTCGCAGCGAAGGGGATGTGCAACTGGACGGGCAAAGCATTTACCGGGTGGATACTGATCTGGCCCGGCTACGTTGTCGGGTTGGGATGGTGTTTCAAAAACCCAACCCTTTTCCTAAATCGGTGTATGACAATGTTGCTTTTGGTCTTCGCCTGCAAGGAGAGCGCAGTCACCGGCGGTTGGATGAGCAGGTCGAGTCGGCTTTAAAGCAGGTGGGGCTTTGGAGTGAAGTGAAGCAGCGATTGCATCAAACGGCGTTAAGCTTATCCACCGGCCAACAGCAACGGCTGGTGATCGCCAGAGCGATCGCTTTGCAGCCGGAGGTTTTGTTGCTGGATGAACCTGCTTCGGCGCTGGACCCGATTTCCACTTTAAAAATCGAAGAACTGATTTACGAGCTCAAGGCCAGCTATACTGTGGTGATTGTTACGCACAACATGCAACAGGCGGCGCGCATTTCGGATTTCACGGCATTCTTAAATCAGGGCCGGCTGGTGGAGTGGGGGGAGACTCATACCATCTTTACCCAGCCTACGTCGCAGCATACTGAAGATTACATCACCGGCCGTTTCGGCTAAGGAGCACCCGTTGGATACTTTGCATTTATCCCGTCATATCTCCAGTCAGTTCAATGAAGAAATTGAGCAAATCCGCAACCATGTGATGGCGATGGGAGGCCTGGTGGAGCAACAGCTGCATCAGGCGTTGCAGGCGATCGCCAATGCCGATAGCGACAAAGCACAACGGGTGATTGATAACGATCGTCAGGTCAATGACTGGGAGCTGAAAATTGACCACGAATGCACCCGTATCATTGCCAAGCGCCAGCCGGCTGCCAGTGATCTGCGATTGGTGATGACGATTTTAAAAACCATTGCCGATCTGGAGCGGATTGGCGATGAAACCCGCCGCATCGCCAAGGTAGCGCTGGAGTCTTTTAACACCGAGCAGCAGGATCTGTTGGTGAACCTGGACAACCTGGGTCGCCATGTCTGGCAAATGTTGCACGATGTGCTGGATGCGTTTGCGCGGATGGATATCGAAGCTGCGCTTAGCGTCTACAAAGAAGACAAGCGGGTAGACCGTGAATACGAGGCCATTACCCGCCAGTTGATGACCTATATGATTGAAGATCCGCGCTCTATCCCCAAAGTGATGAATGTACTCTGGTCTGCCCGCTCACTGGAACGTATCGGTGATCGGTGCAAAAACCTGTCGGAATACATCATTTATCTGGTGAAGGGGAAAGTGGTGCGGCACAGCAATGAATCTGAATTGGAACGCAATGCCCGCAGTTAAACCACGCTCCGATGAAATATTTCATTTTTATTGCACAAATATCGGGGCTATAATGCCGCCTTAATTGCACCAATGCATAAAATATGACCAGTAGTGAGCGGCCAAGGCTGATTACACTGGGCTATTCAGGGCAAAAACGCATGAGTTATACACTGTTTGATTTTCTCCAGCTGATCGGTTCACTGGGGATTTTTATTTTTGGTATGAAGATTTTCAGCGAAGGTTTGCAAAAAATTGCAGGCAACCGGCTGAAAGGCATCTTAAGCGGCATGACCCGCAATCGTTTCACCGGTGTTCTGACTGGTTTTGGCACCACCGCCATCACCCAATCCTCCACCACCACCACCGTGATGGCTGTGAGTTTTGTCAATGCCGGCCTGCTCACCTTTGTGCAATCGACCGGTGTCATTATGGGGGCCAATATCGGTACTACCATTACTGCCTGGATGGTGGCGCTGTTTGGCTTTAAGTTTCAGATCACCCCGATCGCGGTTGCCGTCATCGGGGTGTTTTTTGCCTTTTTGTTCTCCAGCAACAGCCGGCTTCGCAATATTGCCGAGGCGATGGTTGGCTTTGGTATCCTCTTTATCGGTCTTAACTTTATTAAAGACGCGGTGCCGGATATCAACAACAACCCGGCGATGTTTGCTTTTTTAGATGCTTTTACCGATTACGGTTATCTGTCGTTGCTGTTGTTTGTGGTGGTCGGGGCCATCCTGACCCTGCTCACTCAATCGTCCTCGGCAGCCACAGCCATTACCCTGGTGATGTTGTTTGAAGGCTGGATCTCCTTTCCGATTGCAGCGGCAATGATTTTGGGTGAGAACATCGGTACTACGGTTACGGCAAATATTGCCGCTTTGGTCGGCAACGTGCATGCCAAACGAGCGGCGCGCTTCCATTTCTTTTTTAATATTGTCGGGGTGATTTGGATGATGGCAATCATCTTCCCGATGCTCAGTCTGATGGATACAGCGGTGCAATATTTTACCGGCAATGCTGTGTCGGTGATGGACAGCAGCCAGGAGGCCCGTGCCAATGCTACCCTGGCGCTCTCCTTGTTTCATACCACCTTTAACGTGCTTAACGTGGTGCTGCTGTTTGCTTTTGTGCCCTATTTAATCCGCTTTGTCGAATACATTCAGCCAGACCGTGGTGGTGAAGACGAAGAATTTCACCTGCGTTATATCAGTGCCGGTGTGATGACCTCACCGGGCTTGTCGGTCGCCCAGGCGCAAAAAGAAATTCAGCAATTTGCCGGTGTGATTGAAAAAATGCACGAATCGGTCAATGAGTTGCTGTTTGAGCCTGGCAGCAACCGTGAAAAGCTGATGGAAAAAATCCAGAAATACGAGGATGCCACCGATCAGTTGGAAGTGGAAATTTCCGATTATCTGGTACGGGTTAGTGAGCATACCAACCTGGAACACTGGATGACCGAGCGCATTCGCTTTATGCAAACCATGATCAACGATATGGAGCGGATTGCGGATATTTATTATCAGGTCTCTAAATTGTCGGAACGGATGGTGGAAACCAACTCCACCTGGCCGGAAGATGCCAGCAAGGAAATGGCTGTGATGATGACGGCACTGCAGCATGCTATTTCAGCTATGAAAGATAATGTGGCGAAAGAGCCGGCTAGTGTGAGCCTGAAAGATGCGATTGCGCTGGAAGATAAGATTGACAGGCTACGTGATGAATACCGTAATAATCATTACACCCGGCTGGAAAGTGGTGATTATGCGCCGCGTGCAGGTGTAATCTTTATCGATATGTTGAATCGTTTGGAGCGGATCGGTGATCACGTGCTCAATGTCAACGAATCGGCATCGGGTCGCCGGTTAAAAGCGATGCGGATTGATGGCCAGGCCCAGGCACGCAAGGCGTAATTCAGGTCGTTAGTTACAAAAACAAAAACGCCGCTCAATGAGCGGCGTTTTTTATTGCAGAAAGACGGCTACTTTACTCGTAACGAACTTCCAGCTTCATACCACTGACCGCACGGAATGCATGCAGGCCAATGTGCCAGCTGCCTTCGGTCGGATTGCTGAAGGTGCAGATTTCATTGTTGCCATTCACACCTGGTTTGCAGTCGAATTGTGTTGCTGTTGGTACAGCGCCATAACGCACATGCAGATCGGCATCACCACGGCCACCGGAAATTTCTACCACCAGGCTGCTGGCTCCGGCGGGTACATCCACACTGTAGTAATCCCAGGTCCGGCGGTCGATGCTGATGTCGTTCACAACATAGCCACCGGCATCCGGTACATCCGGTTCATCCGGGGCTGTGAAGCTACCCACCAGGCTGACACCACTAAAGGCGGTATAGCCATTGATCATCACATGCCAGGTGCCTTCTTGCGGTGTGGCAAAATCACAACGTTCTTCGTTGCCAAAGCGGAATGGCCGGCAATCGTAGTCGCTTAGGGTTGGCTCTGATCCGAATTTGACATACAAATCGGCATCACCAGTACCGCCTGACATCACAAAGGATAAGTCGCTGGCATCGGCAGGCAGTTGCATGGTAAAGGACAGTTGTTCACCGCTGGCACCGGCAAGACCGGTCACTGGAACACCATTTTCCAGCTCGGTACCTGGCTCCGGATCTGGATCCACCGGATCATCCGGCTCGTCAGCACCTTCACAGCCATGGGTGGCCAGATAGTCAACAGCGTCTTTGGCCTGTACCAGACCCCAGCCGTAGGAGTTGTCACGGCCTGGGGCTCCTAAATCCTCAGCAGAGGCAGCCAGCGCCGCGCGGATTTCGGCATTGCTGCATTGTGGGAAGTGACTCCACACCAGTGCCGCAACCCCGGCGACATGAGGCGATGCCATCGAGGTGCCACTCATCAGGCCATAATTGCTGGCACCAGAGATCAGGTTGGCATCATCACCCAATTGACCAAGTAGCGTGGTGCCTTCTTCCTGCGATAAGCTCACAGCAGGAATGGTCGTGGTTGGATTATCACCCAGAGTTCCGCTGAAGTTGCCCGGCTCATTGTTGTAGATAATGGCGGCTACACCACCACCATCCTGGCAAGACTCTACTTTTTGTGCAAAAGAGACTTCGCCACGTGCAATCAGACAAACCTTGCCAACCATATCATCGCAGGTGGTTAAGCCCAGACCGCAACTGGCGATCTCAGCCGTGATGCTGCCAGAACCTGCGTTGTCGATAGGGTTTGGATTAAAAGCAACACCATTGACCGACAGCATGGATTCCATGCCGGTCCCTTCCGGATAGGTAGAGCGTACATCCACACCAGGGCCTGCCAGTTCAACCTGCGCATTGCGCTGTGAAAAACTGGCCAGGGTTTTGGTGTCATCGACGGCTGCTACGGAAATGACCGAGTCGTACGAAGCCGGGTAAGACAAAGAGGTATTACCGGCATTGCCTGCAGCAGCAACCAATAAAACGCCATTATCATAAATACTTTGCAGTGCATTACGCTCAGCGACACTGGATCCTGCACCCCCTAAGCTCATATTAACCACAGTGGAGCCATTATCGGCACAAACATTGATAGCGTTGACCAGAGATGATGAGTAGCCCCAGCCACCGGCGTTAAAGACTTTAACGATATGCAGTTTAACTTCGCCATTGGGAAGCACACCCACAATACCAACATCGTTGTTCAGTGCTGCAATAGTACCTGCAACATGGGTGCCGTGTGGGCCTCCGGCTTCAAACCAGTTACCGGTGCCCGGATCATTGGTGCCGGTGATATTGCTGCTGAGGAAATCTTCATGGGGGAGATCCAGGCCAGAGTCGATAACACAGACGGTCTGATTGCTGGCAAATTGATCGGAGACCTGATCGGCCTGCACCATGGTGTAACCATATGGGATCTGTTGTGCCATCGGATAACGCACCAAATCTGGCTCGATCAACTCAATGGATGGATCCGCTTGCAAGCGTTTCAAAACAGCAGGTGGCAGTTCAGCGGCAATTGCCCGCTGTGGGCCAAGAATCAGTTTGGTTTTTCCTCCAAGCCGTTCGAGCGCGTTGGCGGAGACTTGCAAGGCGGCTTGCTGATGGCTTTGACCTGGGCGCAGGGCGACATTTTGTTGGGACAAATGCTCAGACTTGTAGTGAATGATGAAACGATCACTGCTTGGCTCATTGTCAACGGCCTGCACCGCAAGCGGTGCTGCCAGCGCGGCGGACACCGCCAGCGCAAGCAAGCTGCTTTTAGGGTTGACAAAAGTAGTTGTTGATTTAGGCATAAGTTCACCCTCCTGAGGTGATTATTATCATTGTGTTTGTAGCACCTTCAATGAGAAGCAGACGGCAGGACAGACTCAAAGTGAAGCGACATCCAAGGGAACATAAGGGTTAGGCTGAATCAGCACATTAACCTTTAATAGTGTTACCTAATTAACTTATAACAATGCGTGCTTGTGTTCAATTATTAATTCACAGCTGTAATGGTTTGTTTCATTAAAGGGGAATTTTAGCTGCGTTGTTAGGGTGAGTGATAACCTAAAAGGCTTACTCTAGTTCCTTTATAAGGTATAATTGTTGCTGGGGTGCGGGGGTTAAATGCCGTGCGTTCAGTGAGCATCCTGATATAATCAGGCTGAAAACCAGAGGGGAGTAACATGAAGCGGTTACCCAGCATCAAGCAAATGCAGTATCTGTTAGCATTGCATGAACATCAGCATTTTGGGCGGGCAGCAGAAGCCTGCTTTATTGGTCAGTCAACCTTGAGTGCTGCCATTGCCAATATGGAAGAAACCCTCAATGCGCAACTGCTGGAGCGGGATCACAAAACCTTTATTTTTACCCCCCTGGGTGAAGATATTGTGCGCCAGGCCCGAGGTATCATTGAACAATGTGAAGAGCTTAGTTTGTTTGCACAAAGCCAGGGCAAGCCGATGTCTGGCCCATTCCGGCTTGGCTGTATTCCGACCATTGCTCCTTTTGTGCTCAGCGATATTATGGCTGAGTGCCGCCAGCAATTTCCCGAGTTGCAGTTATTATTGCGGGAAGATACCAGCGATAATTCCTTGCATGCACTGGCCGAAGGCCGTCTGGATATGGTGCTGTTGGCATTGCCCTACGAAACCGGAGCTTTTCATACCGAAGTACTGGCGCAGGATCCTTTTCAACTGGTGTTGCACCGCGATTGGCAAGCGGCAGGTTTCGAACAGGACATCAGCCAATGGCCGGATGAAAGTATTTTTCTCCTCGAGCGGGAGCACTGTTTGACTGGCCATGCCGTCAAAGCCTGCGAACTGGAAGATAACCGCAAAGTGAACCCGTTTTTTGCCACCAGTCTGCATACGTTAACTCAGATGGTAAATAACAAATTAGGGGTGACCTTTATGCCGCAGCTGGCGATCAATGCCGGCTTACTGCAAGGAACTGAACTGGTATGTCAGCGCCCGGCAGCAGGACTGGCCAGCCGTGATATCGGCGTAGCCTGGCGGGCAACCTCCAGCAAGCTGCATAGTTACCGCTTACTGGCCGAATTAATTCGGCAGGTATTGCAGAAGAAAGTTACGGTTCGTTAGTGCGGGCTGGCTTCAGTGCCAGCTCGGGTAAGATAAAGTCCGGGTATTGCAGGTACAGTAGCTCCAGTTGACCGTTGAGGTACAGCTGTTGATACTGCTGATCCCACCAGCGTTTAAGCTCCAGTCCCCTGGTATTGTCGGCAAAGCCCATAAAAATTGGTTCCCCCTTCAAAAAACGCAGCTCCAGCCCGGCTAAATCCTCTGCACTGAGCTTGTTTTTTAACTCCGTTTTTTCTACCAGAAAAGCATCCACCCGCCGATTTTTTACCATGCTGACGCCAGTTTGAATGCTGTTTACTTCATAACTGACAGTGTCGATATTGAGCACCAGATTGTAATTGTAGCCACGCTGAGTAGCCAGTTGCAGCTGACTTAACTGGCTGCTTTCATCCAGTTGCAACTGTCCTGCAAGATACAGCATGGCTATCTGATCCACATCAAAAGGCCAATCAGACAACAGGACTTGCCTGCTATCGTTACGGCCAACTCCAATCACCATATCCGCTTGTTGCTGCTCTACCATAGCAACCGCCCTGCTGTAACTGGTGTAGTGAAATGCCAGCTCAGTGTGATGGGGAAAAATAAGCACCAACAAATGCTGGTAAGCCCCCCGACCATCAGGCTCGGTGAAACCAGCCCAAAGATCAGTGGCGATCAGGATCTTTGCTTGCTGCAAGCCTGGCTCTGGAGCAGCCAGTTCCCCGGCACGAAGATGGCTAAGGCAACTTAGCAGTAGCAACAGATGCAAGATCAGGCGGAATTGAGTCATCATCGGTGCCTCCCTACCCAAGTGTAGACCTTTTCAAGCGATACCGGGGCGGATTTTTCTTGTTCAAAGCACAGGCTGTTATTAGACTAGCCGCCTTAGTTTTCATAGAGGGCCTGGAGGTTCTATGCAGGTATCTGATTTTCATTTTGAACTGCCGGATGAGCTGATTGCCCGTTATCCGCAGGCCGAGCGCTCTGCCAGCCGTTTGCTGTGTATGGATCGGCAGAACGGCACCTTAACACATCGGGTGTTTCGCGATATCGCTGAACAGTTGAAGCCTGGTGATCTGTTGGTCTTTAACAACACCAAGGTGATTCCGGCCCGGCTGTTTGGTCAAAAAGCCTCTGGCGGCAAGGTCGAAGTTTTGGTTGAGCGAATTTTGGATGAGCAACGTTTTCTGGCGCATGTCCGGGCCAGTAAATCGCCCAAACCAGGCACTGAACTGATTTTGGAAAACGATGCCAAAGTGACCATGGTACAGCGCCAGGGCGAGTTGTTTGAGCTGGAACTACACGGCACTGACAAGGTGCTTACCATGCTAGAGCGGCTGGGCCATATGCCGCTGCCACCCTATATTGATCGGCCTGACAGCGAGGAAGACAAAGCACGCTATCAAACCGTTTATCACCAGAAACCCGGGGCTGTGGCCGCACCAACCGCCGGTTTGCACTTTGACCAGCCTCTACTGGATACACTGGCAGCCAAAGGCGTTGAGTTTGCTTTTATTACCTTGCATGTTGGGGCCGGTACCTTTCAGCCGGTACGGGTAGAGGATGTCAGCAAGCATCAGATGCATGCAGAGTACATTGAGGTTGAGCAAAGTGTGATTGATGCGGTGCAGGCCTGCAAAGCACGTGGTAATAAAGTGATCGCGGTAGGGACTACCTCGGTGCGGGCGCTGGAGAGTACGGCGCAGCATGCTTTAAGCCAGCAGCAGCCATTGGCACCCTTTCAGGGGGATACCCAGATCTTTATTTACCCTGGTTATCAATTTCAGCTGGTGGATGCCCTGATCACCAACTTCCACTTGCCTGAGTCGACCTTGATTATGCTGGTATCGGCCTTTAGCACACGAGACTATGTGATGCATGCATACCGGACGGCAGTGCAGCAGCAATACCGTTTTTATTCCTATGGCGATGCCATGTTTATTAGCTAAAACGCGGCCAAGGCAGGATGCCTTGCATCGCATTTTGCTGCCGGACAGGGTATGATAGCGCCGGCAAAGCCGGACTGTTTTTCCGGTGTACGAGGTAAGCTGTGAAATTTGAATTGTTAGCGACTGACGGCAAGGCCCGTCGAGGTCAGATGATGTTTGAGCGGGGCGTGGTCGATACGCCTGCTTTTATGCCGGTGGGCACCTATGGCACCGTTAAGGGCATGACACCGGAAGAACTGGAACAAACCGGGGCGCAAATTTGTCTTGGTAACACCTTCCACCTAATGCTTCGCCCTGGTACCGATATTATCAAGCTGCATGGCGACTTGCATGATTTTATGCACTGGCACAAACCCATACTGACGGATTCAGGCGGTTTTCAGGTATTTAGCCTGGGAGAATTGCGCAAAATTACTGAAGAAGGGGTGCTGTTTCGCTCACCTCTGAATGGCGAGAAAATCATGCTGACACCGGAGCGCTCGATGGAAGTGCAACAGGCTCTGGGCTCTGATATTGTGATGATTTTCGACGAATGCACGCCGTATCCAGCCACTGAGCAGCAAGCCAAAAAATCGATGGAATTGTCGTTGCGCTGGGCAGCCCGCAGTAAAGCAGCCCATGGTGAGAACCCCTCGGCCTTGTTTGGTATCATTCAGGGTGGTATGTACCCCGGGCTGCGGGATGTCTCTTTGCAAGGTCTGGAAGACATCGGTTTTGATGGCTACGCCATTGGTGGTTTATCGGTGGGTGAGCCCAAAGAAGACATGATCAACATTTTAAACCACACCACCGATCAAATGCCGGCGCACAAGCCGCGTTACTTGATGGGCGTGGGTAAGCCGGAAGATATTGTTGAAGCGGTGCGCCGTGGCATCGATATGTTCGATTGCGTGATGCCAACCCGCAATGCCCGCAATGGTCATTTGTTTGTTAGTGATGGTGTGGTAAAAATTCGCAATGCCAAGCACAAGGCCGATACGGCGCCTTTGGATAAAAATTGTGATTGCTACACTTGTAAAAATTATTCCAGAGCCTATCTACATCATCTGGATCGTTGCAATGAAATTCAGGGCGCTCGTCTGAACACCATCCATAATCTGCATTTTTACCAGAAGTTAATGCAGGGATTGCGTGAAGCCATTGCCACTGGTACTTTGAACCAATTTGTTGCTGACTTCTATGCCGCCCGAGGTATGGATGTACCAGCGCTTGATTGATTACGTTTATTTAAGGGGATAGTTATGAGTCTGTTTATTGCAAATGCACATGCGACAGGTGGCAGTGCACAAGGTGGCGGTGGTATGGAACTGGTCATCATGTTATTGGCCTTTGGTTTGATTTTTTATTTTCTGATCTACCGGCCACAAGCCAAACGGGTGAAAGAACATAAGAATCTGATGGGTGCATTGGGGAAAGGGGACGAGGTGCTGACTCAGGGCGGCCTGGTTGGCCGTATCAGCAAAATCTCCGAAGAAAAAGACTTTATCGTGCTGGCACTGAATGACAGCACCGAAGTCACGGTACAAAAAGCGTCTGTGTCGGCAGTATTGCCAAAGGGCACCCTGAAATCGCTGTAATCTGAACTGCAATCGATGCAAAAGGACAGTTGAGTGTTAAATCATAACCCAGTATGGCGTTATCTGTTGGTCGTCTTGGTGCTGTTGGTCGGCACCTTGTATGCCCTGCCGAACTTATACCCGGAAGATCCCGCCATTCAAGTGAGCGCCACCCGTGGTGGCGAGGTGCAGCAAGGCAGTTTGGTGTTGTTGCAACAGCGTTTTGAAGAAGAAAATATTGCACTGAAAGATATCGCGTTGCAGGATGGCCAGCTACTGGCTCGCTTCTTCAATACGGAAGATCAATTGCGTGCCCGTGAGCTGGTCAGTCGCAGTCTTGGCAATAGCTACGTTACTGCACTGAATATGGCACCTACCACGCCAGCCTGGCTTAGAGCCATTGGCGCCAGCCCGATGAATCTGGGTCTGGATTTACGCGGCGGTGTGCATTTTTTAATGGCCATCGACATGCAGGCGGCCATTGACAAACAGCTGAACGATTTAGCGCAGATTTTCCGTACCGATATGCGTGAAGCCCGTATTCGCTTTGGCAATGTTCAGGCCGATACCGATACCGGCACTGTGCTGGTGCAGCTGCGTAATGCTGAGGATTTAGCGGCTGCCCGTCGTCTGATTAGCCAGGACCGCGATTTGGAAGTGAGCGCTGGCCCTGTGGAATTCAGTCTGCAAGTGCGGATGAGTGACAGTAAAATTGCTGAAATCCGTGATTATGCACTGCAACAGAACATCACCATCATCCGCAATCGGGTGAATGAAATTGGGGTAGCCGAGCCGCTGGTACAGCGGCAGGGCGAGCGCATCATCGTGCAATTGCCTGGTGTGCAGGATACCGCTCGTGCGAAAGAGATCTTGGGGGCTACTGCCACGCTGGAATTCCGGCTGGTGGATGAGAATGTTGACCTGAATGATGCATTGGCCGGGCGCATTCCTCCAAGTGCAGAGCTGTACTATGATCGGGATGGTCGTCCGGTTGTGTTGCAACGCCGGATCATGCTCACCGGTGATCGTATTACCGGCGCTAACTCCAGCTTTGATGAGTACGGCCGGCCGCAGGTCAATATTTCACTGGATGCCCAAGGCGGCAATATGTTCTCCCAGGCCACCCGTGATGCGATAGGTCGCGGCATGGCGACCGTCTTTATTGAATACAAGCCAACTGAAGAAATTGGCCCGGATGGCAACCCTGTACTGGAAAAAGTAGAGGAAGTGATCAACGTGGCTACCATTCAGGCGCGACTGGGCCGCAGCTTCCGCATCACCGGTATTGCTAATCCGGGTGAAGCGCACAATCTGGCTTTGCTGTTGCGGGCTGGTGCTTTGCTGGCACCAACACAAATCATTGAAGAGCGTACCATAGGTCCAAGCCTGGGCCTGGAAAATATTGAACTGGGCCAAACCGCCATTATGTTGGGTCTGGCAGCCGTGCTGGTATTTATGGTGCTGTATTACAAAGCCTTCGGCCTGGTTGCCAATGCTGCTTTGGTCGCCAACCTGGTGTTGATCGTTGGTGTGATGTCGATGATCCCGGGGGCAACGCTAACTCTGCCGGGCATGGCAGGTATTGTGCTTACCGTAGGTATGGCGGTCGATGCCAATGTGTTGATTTTTGAGCGGATACGCGAAGAATTGCGCGATGGCCGCAGTGTGCAGCAGGCCATTCATCATGGCTACGACAGAGCGCTTTCTACCATCGCCGATGCCAACGTCACTACCTTGATTGCTGCTTTGATTCTGTTCGGGGTAGGTACCGGCCCAATCAAAGGCTTTGCCGTGACGCTGATGATCGGTATCGTCACCTCGATGTTTACCGCCATTGTCGGTACACGTTTGCTGGTCAACATGATCTGGGGCGGACGTCGCCTGCAGAAGTTGCCAATTTAAGGGGGCCATGATGATCGCAATTAACTTTAACAACACCATCAACTTTATGAAGTTGAAAATGCCGGCCCTGATTTTATCCGGTATTTTGATCATTGCTTCACTTGGCATTATGGCCACCAAGGGCATGAACTGGGGGCTGGACTTCACCGGTGGTACCGTGATCGAAGTAGGTTACGAGCGAGATGCAGACTTGTCTGCAGTGCGCTCTGTGCTGGCTGAAGCCGGTTACCCGGACGCAGTGGTACAGTACTTTGGTTCCAGCCGTGAAGTCTTGATCCGCATTGGTCCACGCGATGATATCGAGCAGGTAACGTTGGGCGAGCAGGTTCTGAGCTTACTGGCCGACAACGAAAGCGGTAGCGTAGATATGCGCCGAATTGAGTTTGTCGGTCCAAGTGTGGGTGCTGAGCTAAAAGAGCAGGGTGGCCTTGCTACCCTGGCAGCCCTGATTTGCATTCTGATCTATGTCGCTTTTCGCTTTGAGTGGCGCTTTGCGTTAGGTGCCGTGGTTGCTTTGGCACACGATGTGATTATTACCCTTGGCCTTTTTGCGTTATTCGGCCTGGAGTTTGACTTGACCGTGCTGGCCGCAGTACTCGCCGTGATTGGCTACTCGCTGAACGATACCATTGTAGTCTGTGATCGGATCCGTGAAGGCTTTCGCCGTATCCGCGACAGCGAGCCGGTCGAGGTGGTGAACGAATCCCTGACCGGAACCATGAGTCGTACCATCATTACCTCTTTAACGACTATTCTGGTTTTGCTGGTACTGTTTTTCAAAGGCGGTGCCTTGATCCATGGTTTTGCTACCGCCTTGTTATTCGGCGTGATTATCGGAACTTATTCGTCGGTTTATATTGCCAGCTCCATGTCGTTGTTGCTGGGCATTAGCCGTGAAGATCTGATGCCACCACCGGTAGAAAAAGAAGGCGAAAATACCGAGCCCTTGCTATAAAAGGCCGAACCTTCCACAATGCCAGTCTTCTGACTGGCATTTTTTATGGAGCTTGTTATGCAGCACTCCCCAGCTTTTCTCGCATTGGTCAACGCCGCCAAAGCCGTTATCAAGGAAATGGACATTGCGAGCCTGCAACAGCGCACTACCCCCTATGTGTTGATAGACACCCGGGAAGATCACGAATGGCAGCAAGGGCATTTGCCTGGGGCCATGCATCTTGGCAAAGGCATTATCGAACGGGATATTGAGCAAACCGTGCAAGATAAGCAGCAGGTGATTATTTTGTATTGCGGTGGCGGTTACCGCTCGGCATTAGCAGCGCAGGCGCTGCAACAGATGGGGTACCAGCAGGTATTTAGCCTGGCCGGTGGTTACCGTGCCTGGAAAGAACAAGGGTTGCCTGTTGAGCTACCGTAAAAAAATGCAGCCGTAAAACAGTGGCCAATAAAAAACCCGGCCAGGCCGGGTTTGGTAGTAAACCTTGCTTAGCGCATCAAATCTTCGGTCAGGTGTGGCCGCATGGTTTTTAGCATACCCTGCAGCACTTTCGGGCTGGCAGCGACTACATTACCACTTTTCAGTTGGTTGTTGCCGCCGGCAAAATCAGTCACCATGCCACCTGCTTCGCGCACAATCAGCTCACCGGCGGCGATGTCCCATGGTTTTAAACCAATTTCCCAGAAACCGTCTAAACGGCCTGCGGCGACATAGGCCAAATCCAAAGCGGCCGAGCCAGCGCGGCGCATATCAGCGACCAGCGGAAACAGGCTGTTAAACACACTGCTGTATACCGGCAGCAATTGCTTTTGCTTGAACGGGAAGCCAGTGCCAAGCAGTGCACCAGTCAGTTCTGGCCGGTTGCCAACCCGAATACGGCGGCCATTGAGCTGGGCGCCACGGCCACGGGAAGCCGTAAAGAGCTCGTCACGCAGCGGATCGTAGATCACGGCCTGTTCAAGCTTACCCTGAACTTTTAACGCAATGGAAATCGCTACATGCGGGATGCCGCGGATAAAATTGGAAGTGCCATCGAGTGGGTCGATGATCCATTGGTGATCGCTGTCTGCCGGTCCCTGCACGCCCAGCTCTTCACCAACCACACTGTGGCCTGGGAAGGATTTGCGCAAGGTTTGCACAATCAGTTGCTCGGCTTCACGGTCGATGTTGGTGACAAAGTCGTTGCTGGATTTCTCCGTCGATTTGACAATATCCAGTTGCTCACAAGAGCGGGCGATAAGTGTTCCAGCACTGCGGGCAGCACGGATGGCGATGTTCAACATCGGATGCATAGCGATTACCTTATTGGAAAAAGAGCGGTTAAAACTTACACAAAAGTGCGGCCGCTATTGTAGCGACTTGGCTGGTAAAGTAAAGGGGTTTTCGGCGCGGTTGTAGCTCGTAGCAGGTAATGCTCAACGCTAATGGCTTTAAAAAAGCCAGGCTGGCTAAACTAGCCAGCCTGGCAGGCAGTTATTTCGACAAGATCACTTGCTTTTGTGTTACTGGATCAAGTTGTTTTAGTGCAGCCTGACCAAGGGTTAAGAATGTACCATTGTCCAGCGGCAGTGCGTTGAAATACTCAGAGCTGTGTCCAACAATTTGACATTGGCCGGTGACGAAATCGTAGCTGGCGATTTGGCTGGCCAGAATCAATAGCCGATTGGCTGTCGCGTCGAAATTGATCTTGGATATGCCTGATGTATCAATATCAAGCACATTCTGCCCGATGCTATTTTCACAGCTATCCAGTAGTAACACCGTTTCCAGAGTTTCCAGATCCAGCCGATAAATGCTGCTTTGACTCTGGCTTGCAAGGTACAGCTGATTGGCGCCTGCATCCAAGGCAATAGCATTGAGGCCGGTAATGATGCCTGCTGGTCCTGCGCTGCCATCAAACTGCAGTAAACTTCGATCACCGCTGATAGCATCAATTTGCAAAATAGCGTTTTCTAATGGGGCTTGGGCCATGTACAGTGTTTGCGTTACTGTATCGAAATCTCCACCATTCAATGGGGCAATAGGGCTCCCTGCGCCTGTTTCAGCATCACTGATGACCGTTTTACTGTTATCGCTCAAGGAGACAGACCAAATGGCATCGCTTAGGCCAACTAATAGCGTATCATTAGTGGCATTGTAGAAAAGCCCGCTGGGGTAGGTATTGAACTCCCGATCGATTTCAATCAGTTGTGTTCTGTTGCCAGTACTCAGGTCTATTGCAAATAGCGACTCGGCTGCATTTTGG
Source organism: Alkalimonas sp. NCh-2 (assembly GCF_039631345.1). NCBI lineage: Bacteria > Pseudomonadati > Pseudomonadota > Gammaproteobacteria > Alkalimonas > Alkalimonas sp. NCh-2. The sequence continues at coordinate 792,045 of NZ_JBDIUV010000001.1, read as the reverse complement.
CCATCGTCCAGAACGTAGAGAGTATCGGCAGTGTTGGCAAGAGTCATAAACTGTGGTGATAGCAAACCTCTGCCAGAGCCAATGCCAGAACTTAACAGCGATGAACGTTCTCCACTACTGGTATCAACCTTCAGTACTACTTCAAAGCTGGAATCCGCAACCAGCAAAGTTGCGCTGTCCTGCAGAACCACGTCGGAAATCTGGGAGGTGGGAAACTGCGAAGATGGGCTTTCTTCCGAAATGATGGTTACTTCACGCTCCAAAAGTGTGAGTTTGGAAATATTAGTAAACCCAGCGATGAAGAGCTCATTATCCGTTGCGCCAGCCGCTAGTTTGAATGGTGAGTTCGACAGGGAAAAAATTTGATTGCGATCACCGGTTACGGGTTCAACTTCAATCAAGAGACCATTGATGGATAACCCCATTAGGCTATTATTATGCCAAATGATTTCACTAAGCGGCAGGAAAAGAAGATCATCAACCTGACTTCTAGACAGCAAATAAATGGTCTCAGCTTGCATGTCTACTCGATACAGTTTGTCGGTAAAGAAATCTGTATTGGGCTCGCTGAGACCCAGTGAGATATAAGCAATTTGGTTGTTGAAATTGATCTGAGTACGCACATGGGTGATCATTGTGCCCTCAGTTAGTTGCGGCTGATAGCTAACAATAGGGCCGATTTCACCATTGTTAAGATCCAGCTCAATCAGAAACAGAGTATCATTCATAAAGCGGCTGTAGAATAACCGTGAACCATCGGGTGCCAACACAAATTGAGAGACTTCTCCTACCGTTCTAATCACCTCGACACTAAGATCCGCTGCATCAATTGCAACTACATCACGGTTGTCCATCATACCAATATAACGTTGATTGACAGCATCGTAAGCAATGTAGCGCGGAGCTTGTTGAGTATTGGTTCGCACTTTAGCTGCTTCATCATCCTGATTACCGGATAAATCACTGACAGAGACTACCAGCTCCACATCCGTGTAAGCTTCTATTTGAATCTCTGCCGTCCAGTCGTAGGTTTCTGCACCATCAACATCATCACTTTGAGTACTAACGCTTTTGCTGCTTACACGCTGAGCCAGCACTGCTGGATTTTGGATGGATGCAGGAATACCGTTTACATTAAGTTGGCTAATACCATTCCGGCTGGTGGCAGTACCACGAACAGTAATAACTCCTGCAGATGTTTTGGACTGACTCCAGGGAAAAATGACGGTCGCCTCAGGTGGGGTGTCATTTCCAACTGGAGGAGACTGGCTACGAGTCGTGGTAACAAAGTTAGCGCTCACACCGCCAATAACCAAAGTAGTGCTTTGGCTGGTTGCAAACTGACCAGATGCCTGATGCCGTACCCGGATTTGTGCAGCGTTATTCACTGTTGCTGAATTGGAGGTAAAGTCAGCATTGTTAATTGAGTATTCACCATTTTGAATACTGATAGTTGTGGCGGTATTGATACCAGAGACAGTAATACTGTTTGAGGTGATCATTGTACCCGGCTCTACATCTGATTGGGCAGTAAAGCTGAATGGATCTGGCTGTGTTTTTACCTGAGGTGGTGAGGTCGACCCAGAATCAGAGCCGCCGCAAGCAACTAAAATTACGGTAGATAGCATCAGCAAGCATGCCCGACCAATGCGCAAAAAACTTCCCATAAGACTTCCCTTTATCAGTGTAATTATGCATGGCTAATTTATTACCAAGTGAACAATAAAGCAACAATTTTCACCTGGTTGGATTTTTGTTTTTTTATTGTAGGTTTGGTGTTTTTGGGGTTGGTAAGATGGTGCTAAGGAGCTGTATCGTTTACAGCGACCACCCTTGCCTGTGAGTTATAGCGTCAGAGGGAGAAATAGCTATTGCTTCGACGCCATGGGCAACCAGACGCATCAGTACAACAACGGCAGCCTGGTGCGTCAAATCAACTACAACGCCATCGGTAAGGCGAGTTACATTCGAAGTGAGGGCGCCGAGGCCGCCAGTGGTCGCAGCGCCGGCGAAACCCGCTTTACCTACGATGGCAGTCGCAATCAGGTACGGCGCCACAGCACCGAGCAGGGCACCACCAGCACCATCATTCAGCAAGGTGGGGTGGAGCTGATTATCGAAGGCGGTGCACGGCGTTATCGCAGAAACCTGGGCAATGCCATTGTTGAGCGCAGCGGTGACAGCATCACCACCCGATACGTCTACACCGACCATCTAGGCAGTGTCGATGTCATCACCAATGCCATCGGGCAGTTGATTGAAAAGCTGAGTTTTGATGCATTCGGGAAAAGAAGGGCAGTGTTTACCAGCTCAGGGCAATCCATCGCACTGAACCTGTCCACCCTACTGGCAATAACCCACCAGGGCTTTACCGGCCATCAGCAGGTGGACCATGCCGGTATTGTGCAGATGGGCGGGCGGATTTATGATGCACACATCGGCCGGTTCTTACAGGCTGACCCGTTCGTGCAGTCGCCATCCAACAGCCAGAACTTTAACCGCTACAGTTATGTGCTGAATAATCCGCTTAGTTATACCGATCCTAGTGGGTATTTTCACAACCCGCTCAAAAAAGTTGGCCGAGGGCTAATTCGTGGTGCCGTGAAGGTCTTTGGTGCCGATGTAGTGAACTTTGTGGGCTCTGCAGTATCGATGTTCTATGGCGGTGCTTGGGGCGCAGCGGCCTGGAACTATGAGTTTAATCGCGCCATGGGCGCATCCAGCTCGGCAGCGTTTAAAAGCGCAGCCATTGCCGGAGCCAGTGCCTGGGCATTTTCCGCGATAGGGAGTTATTACGAATTAAATGCTTCTGGCAGCATCAACTTTGGGGGCAATATGCTAACAGCAGGGCAAGTGGCCGGGCAAATCACCGCCCATGCGATGGTGGGTGGTGTGGCGGCCAGCCTGCAAGGCGGTAAGTTTGGGCATGGGTTCTTTAGCGCTGGGGTAACCAAAGGATTGGGCGGAGCTTTCCTGCCTGGTGGCTCGGAGTTATCCGCAAGCGAAGTGATGTACGGCACTGTGGTATCCGCTATGATAGGAGGCACAGCTTCTGTGGTTGCTGGTGGCAAGTTTGCCAATGGGGCTCAAACGGCTGCTATGCAGTATTTGATGAATCAGGCGGCACGAGCTGGATCTAGGAAGAGGAGTAGGGTTTGGAACCCGGTTAAACAAGAGTTTCAAACCCTGGATGCTGGCATGGTACCTAGATATATGGATAATGATTTATTGCTAGATCCTCACACTCTTGACGTTGTCGGGTGGCACGTTGACTTTGCATTTTTAGAGGCTGTTTATGGTGAAAATGCAGTGCTTTTGTCATGTCAGGCTATGATTGATACATGTAGAACAATGACAACACCTGTAACCAACTTAAATAAACCCAGAGTAAAAGTGCCCTCCGGAGGTAATGTTCCTAAACACGCAATTATTCAGGGCGCTGGTTGGAGAATTATGGCTCCTATCCCAAGCGCGGTTATGTCTGTAGGGATTGAAGGCATGACGCAAGCCTGGTGTTCAAATAATAATGCTATTGTATCTGCATGCGGAGGGTGATTTATGTCTGTAATAGTACCATATGTTGCAGTCGCACTTCTTTTTCATTCGGCATCGTTTGATATAGTTGATGCTGGTGGTTATAAAGATGTGACTCTTAGTGTCAAAAATGGGAAACCTGATCTGTTTGATGGAGTTCCTGCTGTGATTTACTATTTATCTTTGCCGGTCAAGTATGACTCTGATGTTTTAATGGCATATGAGAGAAGCGGAGGTGGGTATGAATATGTGTCGGAATTTTCTAATGCCGTTTGTCAATATGGCCATAGAGATAATATACTTTTCTTTATGAGTAAGATTGGCTATAAAGATAAATTTGAATTTGGTGGCTTGAGTAAAAATTGTGTTGATTTTATAATTGATAGGGGCGATGTTGAGCTTTTTATTGAATATGTGAATAATCAGATTATACATCATGGCTGCTCTTATGACCCAAAAATGTTATTGGATGAAGTTAATTCTAGAATTTATTTGATTGAGAGGTTTCTTGAATGATATCTAGGGTGTTCCTTGCTTTTACCTTTTTTTATTCGGTGGCCTGTGTTTCTATGGGATTTGATAAAATTCATGAAGCTGTATCTTCTGGGGAGGTTGAGAAATTTGGAATGCTTATTGATTCTGATGAGATGAAAAGTGGTCGTGGGAAGTATGTGGTCCTGCATAATTATCTTTTAGCTCATTATAATGAAGAGATGTATAACGTCTTCTACCCTGTGTTCTTTAATAACGAAGAGGCAGGGTTTATGAGTGTTTCATTCAATTACTGCTTCTCTAGCTCGCCTGTTGATTACGATGTTTATGTGAAATTGTGGGGGGTTATTGCAGAGAATTACAATGACTCCCTATCTGTTAAAGATGATGTTTTTTATTGTATTAATAAACTGTCTGATGAGGGGCGCTATCTCGATCTTTACTATTCAAGAGTGTTTTTTGAAAATTTTTCTTGGTATTCGGATTATCTTCTACATGAAAAGAATGCTCTAGAGTCAAAAATAATAAAGCTACGTGATATGAAAAAAGGTATCGAGTCTATCATATCAGCGCGCAGCAATTGTCCCGTCCAGGTGTCCAAGTAGAGTAGCCTGGAGTTTTTGGCAGCTGTTCTGTTGAAAAAAACCAGCAGTCCAGCTGTAGTTTAGGTGTCCCGTTCATACCGTTCGCATACGGATGACCGGTTTAAGCGGCCAGTTTTTGCTTTGTTTTTAAGCAAATTCTGGTTGCCAGCAGTAAAAAGTAGGCAGTTTTAGCCAGCTTTTTACTGCTTTGCTCTTTTACAACCTCGTTTTCTGTTTTTCAGGCAGGGGAAGGCGGCATTCAGTATGAACGCTGCTTTTTCCCTGCCGGAAGATGGTGGCTGCTAATCCAGCATATAATAGCCACATAACACCCCATGCTTTAAAAGGAGCATGCAGGACCCGGACAGTGGCAATTGGCAGCAATCAAGGGGTCAGAGTTGTTGAATCTTCAAAATAATCTATGCTCATAATTCGTTTTGACTATTTTACGATAGGTGTAGGCTATGGCACGCCGTCCAAGATTAAATCTTCCTGATATACCGCAGCATGTGGTGCAGCGTGGTAATAATCGACAGGTTTGCTTTTTTATGGAGCAGGATTATACGGTTTACCTGGATAAACTGAAAGAATACAGTCGCCAGTACAAGGTGGCGGTGCATGCCTATGTATTAATGACGAACCATGTGCATCTACCGATGACGCCTGAAACAGCCAGCGGTATTAGCAAGTTGATGCAGTCGTTAGGCCGTTACTATGTTCGTTATGTAAATTCGACTCACGGACGAAGTGGCACTTTGTGGGAGGGTCGCTACAAATCGTCATTGGTGGATAGTGAACATTATTTTTTGCTGGTCAGTCGGTATATTGAACTTAATCCCGTGCGTGCTGGGATGACGGAGCATCCGGCAGCATACCCATGGTCGAGCTATCAGCATAATGCCTTGAGTCGGACCATTGAGCTATTAACAGCGCACCCAGCCTATCTGTCCTTAGGTCAGGATGGTGAGACAAGAAAGACGGCTTATCAGTCATTATTCAAGCACCATATTCCAGAGTATTCACTCAAGGAGATCAGGGATGCTTTGCAAAAATCCTGGGTATTAGGTGAAGGGCGCTTCAAGCAGCAGATCGAGCAGCAACTGGGCCAACGCATAACAATAAGTACTCATGGTGGTGATAGGAAGTCCGAAACCTTTAAAAAGACAAAACTTGAAGTTTCAACAACTCTGACCCCTTGATTGCCCTTGATTGGTTAGCCATTCATATCCTTGTTAACTTGCGAAAATATATCCAGTGCGTTTCGGTCAGAGGTTGTTCCTGTCGAGAGTTGCTGGAAACCTTTAGCGACCTCTTGCTTCAGGATTTCCAACTGCTGTTGTTTGGACATATCCTTTTCAAACAACAGGCGCAGGCCATCTCTGATTACCTCGCTAGCGGAGGTATACAGACCTGAAGCCACTTTTTCATTGATCCGTTTTTCAAATTCGGGGCCAAGGGTAATATTCATAATGATACCTTAATTCATTTAATACGCATATTATGCATGTATTATGCGCATATTAGAAGTGCTCTGCGTTAATTATAGTTGCTGGGTGGCAGTAGTGAATTGCTATGTGCCGTGGCCTGTAAGTTAGCGGTATAAACTCAGCTGGTGTTGCAGCAGTCGCAGGATCTCCTCATTGCGTTTGAGCAGCCGCAGTTGGCTAAATAACTCTGCTGCCTCTGGATACTGTAGCTTTAAGTAGCTGAACCATTGTTTGATGCGGTTACTGTAGTATTTGCCTTTATCGCCGATCACTTCAAATTCTGAGTACCGCATTAGTAACTGCAGCACCTCTGGCCAGGGCATGGCGGCTTGGCCACTGCGGATGCATTGTGCCAGATTGGGTAGCGCCAGAGCGCCTCGGCCCAGCATAATATCCTGCGTAGCGGCCTCCTGTTGGCATTGCCTGGCCTGGTCGGGTGTCCAGATTTCGCCATTGGCAATGACCGGTATGGCGATGCGTTGTCGGATACGGCCTATCCAGGGCCAGTAAGCCGGTGGTTTGTAGCCATCGCTTTTGGTGCGGGCATGCACGGTCAGCACCGAAGCACCAGCGGCTTCGATGGCGCTGGCATTGTCCAGTGTCAGGGCTGTGTCGTCGTAACCCAGCCGGATTTTGGCACTGACCGGGTACTCAGCGGGAACAGCCTGGCGTACCGCCTTGACGATCTGGTACAGCTGCTCGGTTTCTTTTAACAGCACGGCACCACCGCGGCTTTTATTCACCGCTTTGGCCGGGCAGCCAAAATTCAAATCAATACCGGGTGAACCCAGCTGTACTGCCCTGGCAGCATTCTCGGCCAGCCAGTGTGGCTCTTGCCCCAGAAGTTGCACCCGCACCGGTACACCGGCTGGTGTTTTGCCGCCCTGCGCCAGTTCGGGGCAAAGCCGGTGGAATACCCGCGCCGGCAAGCGCTGATCAACCACCCGAACAAATTCGTTGATGCACAGATCAAAGCCGCCAATCTGGGTTAGCATATCGCGCATCAGATGATCAACAACGCCTTCCATCGGCGCCAACACAATCTGCATCACAGGCTCAGTTTGGGAAGTGGGCGGCAGATTATAGTGAAAGCTCTGGCAGGAATACAGTAAAATGCCACTACTGTGTGCATGAAAGGATAAAGGACAGGCATGAAATCAGGAAGCCAGGCTTTACTGGGGATGGGGTTGTTGCTGTTGATGAGCGCCTGTGAGCCTATACAGTCGCTGACGGAGGCAGAGCAGGTTGAGCGGACCATTCGCCAGGAGGTTCGCCGTGATTTGCGTGGGCTGAATGCTTTAACGGATGCTGCTGATGCAACCGTGTTCGATGGTTTCGCCTGGCGACGAGGTGAGCGCTTGCAAATCCGTCAGCGGCAAGAAGGGGAGCTGGTGCTGCTGGAACAGGCTGAGGCACCAGAGATTATTGCTACAGCTGTGGCCCAGAATATCCCCAGTTTTAGTGTGGTACGTTATCAGCAAGGCTGGTTGGTGGTATTCACAACCTATGTGAGTCCGCAGTGCCAGGTGGTCTATGCCTATGCCTACCGCGGAGCTTTGCCAGATACGCCACAGTGCTCCAATGACATTTTTGGTGAACAGGCCAATGGCCAGTGCCAAAGCCCGATTAATGAGCAATGGCAGGTTTTTAAAGAATGGTTTTTTGCCGAGTCTTTGCTGGAAGAAGGCAACCCGGCCTGCGTGCAATCGGCTATCAGGTTTGCCGAAAGCAACGGCTAACTGCGGTACAGTGTTTTAATTAAGTGAAAGCCAAACTGAGTTTTGACAGGGCCGTGCACTTCCAGCACGGCTTTTTTAAATACCACCTCATCGAAAGCTCGTACCATCTGGCCCGGGCGGAACTCGCCCAAATCCCCGCCCTTTTTGCCGGAAGGGCAGAGTGAGTGCTTCTTGGCAAGCAGGCCAAAATCGGCGCCTTTCGCCAGTTGTTGCTTCAGCTTTTCTGCTTCCGCTTTGGTTTTGACCAAAATATGCAGGGCACAGGCTTTAGCCATGGTGTCTTTCCTCAACCGATTTGCGTTGTCGGCGACAGCGCTCAGAACAGTATTTTACTTCATCCCAGCACTGTTGCCATTTTTTACGCCAGGCAAAAGTACGCTGACAGACGGGGCAGATTTTTTCAGGCAAATGCAGCTTTTGATGGGCCATGCTGCTTAGCCTGTGTAGATGGTCGTTAGCTCATTTTGCCGCAGCACTTCGGCTAGTTCAGGAAGTTGGAACAGCTCCAGCTGCAATACATCAAGTATTGGTGGTGCAAACTGCTCCCACTCCGGGTCCAGGTTTATATCAAGCAATACCCGGCTCTCGCCACTCATATGCTCGGCCAGCTTCAAGATGGCAAACAGCCGTTGCTCCAACTCGTTGTCCGATTCTAAAATCAAGGCCGGGCTATGGTGATAAGCGATGACATTGCACAGCTCAGCGGGCAGCCCCCAGGATTGAGCAATCAAATAGCCCAAAATTTCATGGCAGGTGTGAAAGCGGTGTTCTTCGGCCTCGCTGTAGCTCTGGCCGGCTAGTACGCCCACTTTAACTAAGTCGGCGTAGTTTGGAGCCTGGGCCGTAATCAGGGCAATACCGGCATTACGAAATAAACCCAGCGTGTAGCAATCGTCGCACAACTCCTGTGGCCATTGCAGGTGCCGGGCCAGGCTGGCAGCACTGTTGGCAACCAGCAGGGCGTTGCTCCAGAGTTTTTGCGAGAAAGGATCTTTCTGCTGGCCCTGCTCCAGGGTGAAACGGAGTAAAACACTGCGTATCAATTTAACAACCCGGTTTAACCCAAGGAACTTACAAGCGTGCTCTATGGAAGTAATTTTGCTGCGTAAGCCAAAATAAGCCGAATTGACCACCTTCAGGGTAAAACCAGCTAAGCCAATATCCATATTAATCAGAGTAGCCAGCCGCTGAATATTTGGCTCTGGTTGTTGGATCAGTTGCTGAATATGCAACAATACATCGGGTTGAGGGGGTATGGTAAAGCCTTGCAGCGCCTGTTCGACGGCGTTCATATCCAATGGCTGAACCATCCTGAATTCTCCAACCTTAAAAGGGAATGCTGCCAGTATTAAAGCAAAGTCCGGAGGCTTTGCCAATATAGCTTGTTTAAGAATCGAGGTAGGGTCTGCCGCTAATAAGGCTGCGGGCTAGCTGCCACTCTGCATCCGGGTCATTTTGTTCATCACCACTGAAGTGCACTTCGAACTGCAAATACTCATCGTTGCTGTCCTGGCTGCTTACCAACTGCTCTGGTACCTGGCCAACCTGACGATAGGCATGAATGGCCACCTGAGCGGCCTGCTCCATCAAGCCAAGAAAGTGCCCCAACGGCAATTGCTGGAAAATGTCGGCTTCCAGATGAGCCCAGCCCAGTAAGTCGGCACTGATCTGGCCATCTTTATGGTCGGTGAATAGCATGGATACTGCGGCTGAGTCTGGATTTTCGCCACTCTGATAACTGGCCACATCCTGCTCATTAAATAGCATGACGTAGCCATAGGCCGGGCAGCCTTCGGCATCCATGTCGTCAAAGGATGGATCGTAAACCAGAAAAAAGCGCCGCTCAGACATCAATGCCCCTGTACAGAAACAAAACGCTATTGTACCGAACGAAACGTCAGAGCTAAAGTGCTAATTGCTGTGTTGTCTGAATCCTCGGCCATCTTAGCTTGGCAGATCCGGCTGGTAGGGGATTTCCAGCAACAGGGATAGCGCTAACAATTGCACCTGTTGCTGCTCCGATAATTGACCATCTGAGAGTGCAGAGGCCTGTATCCCTTGCCAAAGTTGCTCTTTTACCTTAGGGCTGGCGGCCATCAGTTTAGGCAGCTGAGCCTGGACGGCCCGGTAACTGCTATCCGGTTGCGCAGTATCCGCTGGCAGTTGCAAGCTGGCCAGGCCAGCCTGAAAGCTCTGCTGGCAGCCGGCACTATCCTGACTGGTAGCATTGGCGACCAGGCTGAGCAACTGCAGCGCTGCCGGGGTGATATCAGCAAACCTGGTGACCGAGGTGTGGCGCAGTACCTCGCTGCTGCGGAACTGACTGGCGACTATGTGATCGACCAATTGTGCGATGGCCCATTCCAGCAGGTGCAATTCACCATCAGCTTCGATCAACTGAGTCAGCAATTGCTCAAAGCGTTCAAACCGAATGCTGGTCAGGGTTTTCAGGCTAGGAATACTTAACTGGGCCAGCATCAGCTTTTGCCGCTCGGTTAAGGGCTCAATCTGGCTAAGTAAAGGATCCACATCCTGCAACAGGGCAACTGAGCCCTGCTCACGAATACAGAGCAACTGCTTTTGACGGCTGGTTTCGTCGTCACTGATAAGTAAAGCCAGCAATAGCGGCTCGGCTTGCAATGGTTGATGCGCACTTTGCAGCAGTAATACAGGTAAGGCGGCCAGTAAACGTTGGCCTGGGCTGCTGGCTTTGCTGGTATCTGTTGTTTCATTTTCCCGGGCAGGCTGTACCTGGTTGGCATCTTCACTGCGTGCTACGGGCAGCTTGCCATTCCAGCCGGGCTCCAGCCGCTTGATCCGATCGGTGAGGGGCGGATGGGTGGCAAAAATACTGGCCCAGCGGCTGATAGCTTCACCAAAGAACAGGTGGCTATTTTCATCCGCATTGTGATTGCTAATTTTGGTACCTCGGGAGCTGGCTGCAATTTGTTTCAGGGCTCCGGCAATGCCGGCTGGATTACGGGTAAACTGGACGGCAGAGGCATCTGCCAGGTATTCACGTTGGCGGCTGACTGCCGACTTGATGAGGTTGCCAAAGAAGGCGCCCAGATAGCCAAGAATGGTAAAACCTAACCCAAGCAGCAAAATAGCGGCAGCTCCGCCACCACCTTTGTTGTTGCGGCTGCTGCGGGCGGCGATATGGGCACCCCGGCTACCGCGTAGCAACAGATAGCCAACATGACCAACAAATAAAATGCCGTTGAGCACGGCAATCATTTTGATATTCATCCGCATATCGCCATTAAGAATATGGCTGAACTCATGGGCAATCACCCCTTGCAGTTCATCGCGGCTTAATTGTTCCAGGCAGCCTTGGGTCACACCTATCACGGCATCGGCCGGGCTGTAGCCGGCTGCAAAAGCATTGATACCTCTCTCCGGCAAAATATACACCGTAGGAACCGGCAGATTGGCCGCCAGCGCCATTTCTTCAACCACATTGAGGAGTTGGCGCTGCCTGGGATCAGCGGTATCGGGTGCAACCCGCTGTCCGCCCAATGATTCGGCAACCACACGGCCGCCCTTACGTAGCTGCATCCATTTGAACAGCATCGCGCAGCCAATGGCACCAAGCACTACCAGGCTGGTCCATAGCAATAGCTCGGGTTGAAACAGGCCGCGCTGCAAGCCGGATTGGATGGCTTCAGTATCGGCAAAACCAAACGTCAGCGCTACCAACAGATTGGTTAATATCAGCAATAACAACACAGCCACTGTAAAGAGGGCAATCAAGAGGCGGGTATTGCGTCTGGCCAGATCTTGCTGGCTGAAAAAGTTACTGGCCATCTGGTTTTAAAAGCTGACTTTCGGTGCAGCCTGTATGGCCTGAGAGTCTTCAAACTCAAGCAGCTTGGCATCCACGCCATGGCCAAAACTGGGTGCCAATACCACTTGCGGAAAGCTTTGTTTGTAGCTGTTGTAGCTGGTAACTGCGTCATTGAATGCTTGCCGGGCAAAGGCAACCCGGTTTTCTGTGCTGGTTAGCTCTTCGGAGACTTGCATCATGTTTTGGTTGGCTTTTAAATCCGGGTAAGCTTCCATCACCACATTTAAACGGCTCATGGCACCTTGCAGCATGGATTCGGCTCCAGCCAGTTGGCTCATGGCTGCGGCATCGCCTGGGTTATTGGCGGCAACTTTTAAGCCAGCCGCCGCGGCGTTACGGGCATTGATCACTGCTTCTAAGGTGTCCCGCTCATGCGACATGTAGGCTTTGGCGGTTTCAACCAAATTTGGGATCAGATCGTAGCGGCGCTTTAGTTGCACTTCTATTTGAGCAAACGCATTCTGATAGCGGTTTTTCAGTTTAACTAAGGTATTAAAAATACTGATCACAAAGAAAAGCAGGATCAGGATGACTGCAAATACAATCAAAGATGTCATGATGGGTCCTCGTCCAAAGCGAAAGCTAAAATTTTGCTGAGTGTAGTGTTAACTTTCCTTTAACCCTTTGTCCAGTCTTACCAGCCAAAAAGTGATAAAAAAACGATATTCTGCGTTTTTAGTCAATATGCGGCTGTCTCTGAATGGAACTTGCCATGGTATACTGCATGCAAGCAGCAACAGGAGTTTGTATGTCTGAATTTAAACATATCACGGTGGAGGAAACGGCTGAACGTTTGCAACAAAAGCAAGTGTGCATAGCCGATATCCGCGATGAGCAAAGTTACCGCAATGGTCATATCGAAGGCGCCTGGCACCTGACCTCAGCTAGTTTACCGCAGTTTATACAACAAGTGGGGGTTGCAAGGCCGGTGGTGGTGGTGTGTTACCACGGTAACTCCAGCCAGGGAGCGGCTCAGTATCTGGCACAGCAAGGCTTTGCCGAGGTGTATAGCATGGATGGTGGTATGGCGTTGTGGCAACAGCATCATCCGGTGCAATCCGGCCATGGTTAAACTGGGTGAGCTGAACTCAGTAAAGGCGGCCAGAGTTTTTGCTGATTATTGTGTGACTCAAGGCTGGTCGGTGCAGGCAGTTGTGGAAGATGCACAGCGGGCGGCTATTTATGTGGATGAAAGCCAGTTGCAACCGGTAAACCAGGCTTTGCAAGAGTTTTTACATAATCCTGGCCACCCCCGTTATGATGCAGCTGCCTGGCAGCGCAGCCAAACGGTGTCTGGTTTTGGCGGGGGGCAGTTGTGGTCTGGCTTGCAGTTTAAAGACGTCAGTGGGCCTTTTACCGTACTGGTTTTATTGCTGGCTCTGCTGGTGTATGGCTGGCAGCAAGTTGCACCACAACAGGCATCTGCAGCTTTAGGGATTTTTGTACAGTTTGCTGCCATTAATGTGCAGGAAAGCTGGCGCTGGTTCAGTCCGGCCTTGCTGCACTTTTCACTAACGCACCTGGTGTTTAATTTGATGTGGTGGTGGCTGCTGGCTGGGCAGTTTGAACGCCGTTTAGGGACTGGGCAATTGGTTTCGCTGGCCCTTAGCAGTGCCTTGATTGCTAATGTGGCGGAATATCTGTTGGTTGGGCCACATTTTGGCGGTTTGTCTGGTGTCGTTTATGCGCTGTTTGGCTATTTCTGGTGGGCAGGCCGCTTGAACCCGGCACAGGGGTTGTATCTGGAAAAGGGCATGGTGGCTTTTATGCTGATTTGGATGTTGCTTGGTTTTCTGGATGTACTCTGGGTATCAATGGCCAACTGGGCACACCTGGGCGGCTTGCTGGCTGGTTGTGGCTGGGCCTGGTTGTTGCGTCATAAAGCAGCCCGGCCTGACTAGTTCGGGCTGCTATCTAACCAGCGGTTACTGATACAAGTACTTGGTAAAGAGCAAATCATGCAGCATGTCTTTGCCGGTTTCGCGCTTTAGCACAACTTGTAACTCCTGCAGGATGGTTTGGCGAATTTCTTCGCGGCCGGTCAGGGATTTGATTTTGTCTTCGTGCTGCTGGTTAAAAATCCGGATAATGGTATTCAGGATCAGCGGCTCGTGGTGTTCAATATCCGCCAGGTGGCTGCGATCCGCCACCATCAGCTCGATGGTAACCCGGATATAGCCCAGTGAGCGGCGACCAGAGGTGACATAGTTGGTGACTATGTCTGGATCGAAACCATAATAGACAATATCCTGCTCACCACGTTGTGCCTGAGCTGGCGCTGTGTATAGGGTGCATGAGAGCAGTAAGCTGGCCAGAAAAAGTGCGGTGTACTTCATAAGTTTCTCATCCCCGATGAAACAGACCAGAGTCCGGTCTGATGTCGCTGTTGCTCAGATCATAGCAGTTTCTGTTCTATCGTCTATCGGCAAGATGCAGAATTACTGAAATCTGAGTATGAACTTGGTATCATGCGCCGGCTTTTATGACGATACGAGTGCTATGCCAATACCCACTGCGAACTATTTATTGCATGCCAACTGGCAGCTCCCTCAGACTGAGGAGCTGTCAACAGAGCAAAGCTCCTGGTTGCTGGAAACCGACTCATTGACGGCCCGGTTGAAAAGTCGTTGCCATCTGTTTCGCTTGCAATTACTGAGTGAGCAGCAGCTGGCACTGCCGTCATTGTTGCATAAGGAGCTGTCCTGTACAGGGACTGCGATACTGCGGGAAGTGATGCTACTTTGTGATGAGCAACCGATGATTTATGCACAAAGCTGGTTGCCGGCATCGACACTGGCGGCGATTGAACCCCTGGCGCAGCTGGGAGAGCAGCCGCTGGGTGAGTTTATTTTCCGTCATCCGGCCATTACCCGTGGCCCCATTCAGTTGGCTAAGCTTGATAGCCGTCAGTTGGCCCTTGGGGTGGCATGCCCGGAAGCAAGGATATGGGCACGACGTTCGGTGTTTCGGCTGGCGGAGTATCCTTTGCAAGTGGTGGAGGCTTTTTTGCCAGGGATTTACCGCTTATGAGCTGGCAATTACGCCGTACCAACTGGCCTTACTACCGACAGCTGATGCGGCTGGATAAACCTATTGGCATTTATTTGCTGCTGTGGCCTACCTGGTGGGCGCTTTGGCTGGCAGCCGAGGGAATGCCGCCGTTGTCGCTGTGGTTGGTGTTTACCCTTGGGGTGGTGCTGATGCGGTCGGCCGGTTGTGTGATCAATGATTACGCCGATCGAAACTTCGATGGTGCGGTCACGCGTACCCGGCTCCGGCCGCTGGCAGCTGGCAAGGTCACCTCTGCTGAAGCCCTGCAACTCTTTATTGTACTGTTGCTGCTGGCTGCAACCTTGTTGTTGTTTCTAAATTGGCAAACAGCCCTGTTATCTCTTGGTGCCGTTGTCCTTGCTTCACTTTATCCCTTTATGAAGCGCTATACCCACTTGCCGCAGCTGGTGCTGGGTGCTGCTTTTAGCTGGGGTATGCCGATGGCTTTTATGGCGATTCAGTTGCAGTTACCGGCACAGGTCTGGTGGCTTTATCTGGCAAATTTATGCTGGACTGTGGCCTACGATACTTATTATGCGATGGTGGATCAGCCGGATGATGAGCAGGTGGGGATCAAGTCGACAGCCATCCTTTTTGGTCGCCATGGCTTCAGCGCCATTTTGTTGTTGCAGGGGGCAACTCTGGCGTTGCTGTGGTATGTCGGTCAGTTGGCGGGCCTTGGCTGGCTGTATCAGCTGGCTTTATTGCTGTGCCTGCCACTGTTTGCCTACCAATTAAAGCTGGCAAGACAAAGCCGCGCTCGGTGTTTTCAGGCCTTTTTACACAATCATTACGTCGGTCTGGTGGTCTTTGTTGGCATCGTCGCGGATTTACTGCTGCTGGCTTAATTGCAGAGCCTGTTTAAAGGGGTGTGCGATCACAGCGAAACCAGCCCGCAATACTGTAGCGATCCTGCCTGGTGGGTAATACTTCGTGTGGAAAGCGATAGCTTTCAAACAGCACTAAGCTCCCCTGGCGCGGTGGTAGCTGCATCAAGGCTGTGTGTTGTTCATTGTACAGCACTAGCTCTCCTCCGGCCTCAACATCATTCAGGTAACAGACACTGGTCACCCGTCGGCTGGCTTGTTGGTTAAAGGCATCCAGATGGGTGCGGTAAAAGTCGCCTGGTTGATAATGGGCAAAATGGCATTCGTAACCAGTTAACCCAAGGAAAAAATGCCGGTTCAGAAGGGTCTGAATGCTATTAAGTTCCAGCATATAACGCTGCTGTGCCACGCTGCTCCCATTCAGCCAACTGGTTTTATCGCGCCGGATATCACTGGCATGCTGCCGTTGTTGGCCCCGGCCTATGGCTGCAGGAGTAAGCTCGGTTTGTTGTTGCACTTCCTGCAGCAACGCCTGAGCTAGCTCTGGGGCCAAATAGTTGGGTAGCAGCACCCAGCCTTCTTGCTCGAAGTGATGCAGCCAGGCCGGATCTTGTTCTGGCAAGTCAGGTTGCGTCTGTAACAGGGGTTCTGCCGGCAGCATAATGCGCTCCTTCAACTGGATGCGCTCTTATACTGTGCTAGTTCAGGGCTGTCTAACAAAGAAAACTTGTTCTGAGGATAAAAAAAATCACTGATTGAGCCAAAGTTGCTTCCTTATCGTATCAAGGGGGATAGGGGATACAGAGGAGAATAGGATGAAGCGACTAGGGTGTGTGCTACTGTCATTGACGTTGTTGTCTGCTTGTAGCCGGTCGGTGCTGGACTATCGGGCAGAGTTGCCCGAGTTACGGTTGGAGCAGTTTTTCCAGGGCTCTGGCCGTGCCTATGGCGTGTTGCAGGATTGGCGTGGTCGTCAGACTTTACGTTTTCATGCCGATTTGTGCGGTGTCTGGCAGCAAAACCGCGGAGATTTGTACGAAGTGTTCTATTTCAGTGATGGCCGGGTTGATTACAGGCATTGGCAGTTGCAGCTGCATGCCGATGGACGGGTCAGTGGCCGGGCGCATGATGTGGTAGGGGAGGCCTCGGGTCAACTGGCCGGCAACTCATTGTATTGGGAATATAGGCTGCAGATCCCATACCAGGGGGATACCATGGATGTGCAGGTACGGGACTGGATGTATCTGGTGACACCGCAGCAGATCATTAACCGCACCAGCTTGCATAAATTCGGCTTTAAAGTAGCCGATCTGACACTTTCATTGCAGCAACTGGATGTGAATGCTGACTGTACTGACTTACGTTTACAGCTTGAACAACTGGCCGAGGCCGCTGCGGTTTAATGCTCTTTTCTGTCTTGCATCGACTCCAGCTCAATGTTGATCGCATCGCAGGAAATCTGAATTTCATACAAAGATAAGGCGAGGCTAAGAAGTAAAGCAACTAAACTGGCTGCAAAGCTAAGCTGACCGGCCAGCTCCCACTGCAGAAACAGAAAGAACATCGACAAGGTACAGAGCAAAAAGCTAAGCACACCGTAAGCTTGCATTGAGCGTATAAGCACAATGCGTTTTTTTAGATTGGCAATCTGTCGAACCACCAACTTGCGTACTTGCTCTCCTTCCCGCTCATTCAGTTCCCGGATCAGTTGTGCTAAGACTAAAAAGCGGTTGGTGTAAGCCAGCAATAAGAGCGAAATGGCCGGAAAAAGTAGTGCTGGTGTCGTCAAAGTCATCGCTGAATACCCTCTGTTGGCAGATTCGCATATTTTGCCTGAAAGGATTACACTTAGTCGAATTTTAACGCAATGCGATCGCTCTGTCTGGCCGACCAGCAACAGAGTTTTTTTGTGTAGTAAAGAAGGCATCTTGGTTTGAATATGGCAATAAAACAAAAGCAACAAGCACCTGCAGTCCAGCCAGATACGCAACTT
The DNA here is from genome assembly GCF_039631345.1 of Alkalimonas sp. NCh-2. Classification (NCBI taxonomy): domain Bacteria; kingdom Pseudomonadati; phylum Pseudomonadota; class Gammaproteobacteria; genus Alkalimonas; species Alkalimonas sp. NCh-2. The sequence continues at coordinate 774,491 of NZ_JBDIUV010000001.1, read as the reverse complement.
GAAACTTTGCTTGGTACCATGGAGACAGACTTAAGCAAGCTACTGGCAGATTTTTCAGCTCAGTTGGTGCAGCAGCAGCGACAGCAGTTGCAGCGGCTCAGCGACCAATTAAAGCAAAGCAGTCAGAAGCAATGGCAACAGCGCCTTATTGAGCAGGAGCAGGCCTATCAGAAGCTGTTTAAAGATTGGCAACAGGCAAGGCAGCAGTTGGATATGGCCATCCCCGAGGATCCGGCCCAACTGGAGACACTCAAGAAATCCCAACAGCAACTGGATCAGGCTATTCAGCAAAAAAAGCAGCTTGAGCAGCAGTTAAAGGAATTGCAGCAGGCGTTTGAAGCCCGGCAGCACAGCAGTAGCCAGGAACAGCAGCTAAAAAAGCAGTTGGATGAATTTAAACATCAGCAAGTGGCAGAGCAAGCGCAACTGCAACACAGCAAAGAGGATGTAAAAGCTTTACGTCAGCAACTGGCGGAAGAAAAAAAACTGCGGCAGCAGGCAGAGCAAGCATCGGCTGACCAGGAAAAAGCGCTGAAATCAGAGCAGGAACGGCACACCAGGCAGCTGCAACAAACTCAGTCCGAGCTACAACAACTTCAGAATAAACAGGCTCCGGTTGAGCAGGCACTGGCTGAAATGACACAACAGTTTGAGCAGTTGCGTAAGGCCTATGCGGAGTTGCAGACACAGCAAGATGCGCAAGCGGAAGCGCAAAAAGAAAAGCTGCAGGCGCTGGCAAAAGTGCAACAGGAGTTGCAAGACCTGAAGAAGCAATATGACCAGCTTCAGTTACAACACCAGCAAGCGACGGAACAGGCTGAGCAAGTCGCTGCAGAAAAGCTGCAGTTGCAACAGCAGTTGACAGCATTGCAGCCCGAACTTCAGGCCAGCCAGCAACAGCGACAAAGGTTAGAACAGCACAATGACCAGCTGCAGCAACAGATGCAGCAGCATTTGCTCCAGCAACAAGAGTTGCAGCAACGCTTTGATAAAACCAAAGAGCAACTACTGCATACGCAGAAACGGCTGGAAGTGCATGAACAGAAACAATTGGAGCAGGCAGACAATTCGCGCGAAACCATTCGGGAGTTGCGTCAGGAATTAGAACACAGCCAGCAAAACCAGCAAGAGCAATTGAACGCGCTGCAAGAGCAACTGATAGAGTACAAATTGAAGTTCGAGTACGCGCAGAAACAATTGCAACAAAGCACTTAAAAAAGGCCGGTGGATGCGTGAGCCCGATTGGCAACTGGTGTATCATGCCGCCTCCGAGTTTGAGGCGGCTCTGCTGGTTGGTTTATTAGCCAGCTATCAAATAGCAGCGCATTATCAGGGGCAGCTGTTGCTCGGTGCCGTCGGAGAGCTTGCACCTACCGATGTTCAGGTTGGATTGTGGGTGGCGCCACGTCATGTTGCACAGGCACAACAGATCTTGCAGCAAACCCGGCAATCGGGTGGCGCAGATTGGTGCTGCCCGTGCGGGGAAGACAATGCTGCAGGGTTCGAGTTATGTTGGGCCTGTGGTCGGGATAAAGATGAAAGCAAATAATTTTCAACGCTTGCGGGAGCTTGGTTTGTACCAGCAAGTAGCAGTTGCGGCTACGCTGATGGAGCGAATGCTGCCCAATTACCAGCTGTTTGCCGAGCTGATGAACTTTGGCAATAGCACATTGGTTCGTCATAGCCTGGACTTGGTCTGGGAATGGCTGGCCGTTAAAAAAGCCAAGATTAATTTTGCTCGCCTAACAGATGAGTTGGCCGAGGTGATCCCGGAAGTGAATCATTACGATTGTTTTGGCGTTTATCCGGCAGTGGATACCGCTACAGCGCTGGAAACCTTGTTGACTGGTATAGAGCAACGTGACAGTGCCGATATTATCAATGTGGCGAAAATTTCCCAGGCTTCAGTTGCCCGACTGATCGAGCATGAATCGGCTGAACTGGATATCACCAGTGAAGCTGAGTTGAAGCAACATGTCCGCAAACACCCCTTGATGCAGTACGAAATGGAGTGCCTGGCAGAATTGATTGATTGGGTGTCTGAAATTCGTCAGTTTGATTGGGAGCAGGTAAAAAAGCTGAAGCTTTGGGTTGCCGAGCAAGGGGTCAGTAATCTGGGGATGGAATTAACTGTTGAGGATGGCAGCGATGAGCAATGATTTTGTCTTTGGATTGCACGCAGTGCAAGCCATCGTAGAGCGCTCTCCTCAGGATGTGCTGGAAGTCTTTGTCAGCAAAGAGCGGGATGATAAACGGATGCATCCGCTGGTGCAGCAGCTGCGCCAGCAGGGTATTGCGGTGCAGTTTTGTCACCGCAAAACGCTGGATAACCTGGTGCAGGGCCAGCATCAGGGCATTGTCGCCAAAGTGCGGTTGGCGCAAGCCGGCAGCGATGCTGATTTAATGGCCATTGTTGAGCAACAAGCGGCCCCTTTATTGCTGGTGCTGGATGGTGTCACGGACCCGCACAATTTAGGCGCTATTCTACGCAGCGCCGATGCTGCTGGCGTGCATGCCGTGGTGGTGCCCAAAGATCGCTCGGTTAAACTCACCTCCGTAGTGCGCAAAGTGGCCTGTGGGGCAGCAGAAACTGTGCCCTTTATTGCGGTGACCAACCTGGCCCGAGCCCTGCGCCAACTGCAGGAAGCCGGTGTTTGGGTGATAGGTACTGCCGGTGAAACCGAGCAAACCCTGTACCAGACTGAACTGACTGGTCCGTTGGCTATTGTGCTGGGTGCAGAAGGCGATGGACTTCGGCGTTTAACCCGCGAAACCTGCGATGCGCTGGTGAAAATCCCGATGCATGGCAGTGTTTCCAGCCTTAATGTGTCGGTAGCCGCTGGCATTTGCTTGTTTGAAGCCGTGCGGCAGCGCCTATTGTCGTAGTTGATTCCGTCATCAGCACAGGTCTTGTACTTGTGTTTGATGGCATTCCCCGCTATAATTCGCGCCCTTCGGCCAACACCAATGTTCCTTGCCTCCATGCAGGTCCGGCCGAGCCTGATCGAGGCTAATTAACCGTAAGGAGCTGCAATGCGTCATTACGAAATTATTTTTATGGTCCACCCGGATCAGAGCGAGCAAGTCCCTGGCATGATCGAGCGTTACACTGGCTCTATCACTGAAGCTGGTGGTACTGTTCACCGTTTGGAAGACTGGGGCCGCCGTCAACTGGCTTACCCAATCGAAAAACTGCACAAAGCGCATTACGTGCTGATGAATGTGGAAGCTCCACAGAACGTGATCGACGATCTGGAAACAACGTTCCGTTTCAACGATGCTGTGCTGCGTAACATGATCATGCGTACCAATGGTGCCGTGGTTGAGCCGTCACCAATGGCTAAGGTTCGTGAAGAGCGCCGTGAGCGTGCTCCTCGTGATTCTGAGCATCAGGCTGCAGCGTCAGAAGAGTAAGGGGTCATGGACAATTTGCTGGTGTGTGCTGGGCAAATTTGCCGTCAGCCTGCGCGCAGTGAAAGTCCGGCCGGTATCCCGCAGTTGAGCCTGGTGCTAGAGCATCGCAGCCAACAACAGGAAGCCGGATTAAATCGCCAATGCTATGTTCGCCTTCAGGTGGTCTGCAGTGGGGATTTGGTACAACAAACTCAGCATTTATTGTTGGGAGATATGGTGCGGGTGCAGGGCTTTTTAAACCGGCATCAGCAGCGCAACGGCCAGGCAAAACTGGTGTTGCATGCCCAACACATTGAACAAATTCGTTAGGAGATCGTGTTATGTCACGTTATTTTCGTCGCCGTAAATTCTGCCGTTTTTCTGCAGAAGGCGTTAAAGAGATCGATTACAAAGATATCGCTACTCTGAAAAACTACGTCACTGAAAGTGGCAAAATTGTACCCAGCCGTATTACGGGTACCAGTGCGAAGTATCAACGTCAGCTGGCTCGTGCTATAAAGCGCGCTCGCTACCTGTCTTTGCTGCCTTACAGCGATTCACACAGCTAATCGCCTGGTTTAACCGAATACTGAAGAGGTATCCCAATGAACATTATTCTATTAGACAAGGTCGCTAACCTGGGTAGTCTGGGTGACCAGGTCGCAGTGAAAGCCGGTTACGCACGTAACTTCCTGTTCCCACAGGGTAAAGCTGTTCCTGCAAACAAAGCTAACATCGAAAAATTCGAACTGCGTCGTGCAGAGCTGGAAGCCAAATTGGCTGAAGGTCTGGCCGCTGCGCAAAAGCGTGCTGAGCAAATTGCTGCGCTGGAAGAGGTGACCATCGCTTCGAAAGCCGGTGATGAAGGCAAGCTGTTCGGCTCTATCGGTACCCGCGATATCGCTGACGCTATCACCGAAGCTGGTGTAGCGGTTGCTAAGTCTGAAGTCAAGCTGCCACACGGCACGCTGCGCGAGACTGGCGAGTTCGACATCGACCTGCAGCTGCATGCTGAAGTCACTGCAACCGTGAAACTGGTTGTTGTTGCTGAAGCCTAAGCCGTCTGGTTTGAAAAAACAGGCAGTCTCTTCGGGGCTGCCTTTTTTTATGGCTAATTTTTCCTGCCTTGCTTTTTATTCGCTGCACCTCGGGGTAGGATGGCAAGGTCACTTCATCGTATTTTGGAATTATGCAAAAGCAAAAAGATAAGCAGGTTGCTGCGATAAAAATGCCACCTCACTCCATCGAAGCCGAGCAGTCGGTGCTGGGTGGTCTGATGCTGGATAACGAAGCCTGGGATCGGGTGGCGGAAAAAGTGGTGGAGCAGGATTTCTACCTGCGTGCACACCGGATGATCTTTAATGCCTTAACCAAGCTGGCCGAACAAAACCAGCCGATGGACCTGATTACAGTGTCGCAGGCACTGGAACAAAATCAGCAACTGGACGATGTTGGCGGCTTTGCTTATTTGGGCGAAATCGCCAAAAATACGCCCAGTGCTGCCAATATTCTGGCCTACGCCGACATCGTGCGTGAGCGGGCGGTGATCCGTGACATGATAGGCGTGGCGCACGATATTGCCGATGCCGGCTATGATCCCCAGGGACGTACCAGCGCCGAATTGCTGGATTTTGCCGAAACCCGGGTGTTTAAAATTGCCGAGCAGCGGGCCAATGCCAACGAAGGGCCTGAGCCAATCCACGATATTCTTAGTAAAACCATTGAGAAAATTGATGAGCTGTTCAGTAAGCCACACGATGGGGTGACCGGGGTGTCGACCGGCTACGTCGACCTGGATAAAATGACCAGTGGCTTGCAGCCATCTGATCTCATCATCGTTGCAGCCCGTCCATCGATGGGGAAAACCACCTTTGCGATGAACCTGTGTGAGCATGCGGCCATCACCAGCGATAAGCCGGTATTGATTTTCAGCCTGGAGATGCCCTCTGAACAAATTATGATGCGGATGCTGGCCTCGGTAGGCCGTATAAACCAAACCCGCATTCGAACCGGTCAACTGGAAGATGAAGACTGGGCACGGCTGTCCTCAGCCATTGAACTGCTGAACACCAAAGGCAAGATGTACATCGACGATGCATCCGGCCTGACACCGACCGAAGTGCGCTCCCGTGCCCGACGGGTGGCGCGCGAGCATGGTGGTCTGAGCATGATCATGGTCGACTACCTGCAATTGATGACGGTACCAGGGCTAAGTGAAAACCGGACTCTGGAGATTGCCGAAATTTCCCGCTCCCTAAAAGCGCTGGCCAAAGAGCTGAAAGTTCCGGTGGTGGCGTTATCCCAGTTGAACCGAAGTCTGGAGCAACGGGCGGATAAACGGCCGGTGAACTCGGATTTACGGGAGTCCGGCTCTATTGAGCAGGATGCCGACCTCATTATGTTTATATACCGGGATGAGGTGTACAACGAAGACAGTGCAGATAAAGGCTCGGCCGAAATTATTATCGGTAAGCAGCGAAACGGGCCTATTGGCCGGGTGCGGCTCACTTTCCACGGCCAGTATTCCCGCTTTGATAACTATGCCGGCAGTTACCGCTTCGACGAGGATTAAGCATGCTGCGTAAACCGGTCGCTCGGATTGATGTATCGGCGTTAAAACACAACCTGGCGCGGGTGCGTGAGGTTGCTTCAGGCTGCAAGGTATTGGCGGTGCTAAAAGCCAATGCTTATGGCCATGGCATGCTCAACGTTGCTGAGCAGTTGCAACAGGCCGATGCCTTTGGTGTGGCCCGGCTTGATGAAGCGCTGGCGCTGCGGGCCGGTGGTATTGTGAAACCCATTGTGCTGCTGGAAGGATTTTTTGATGCCGACGAGTTGCCACAAATCGTTGCCAGCAACTTGCAGGTGGTGGTGCACCAGCAAGAGCAAATCGACGCCATTCTGGCCGCCGAACTCGATGCACCGATCCGGGTCTGGCTGAAAATGGATACCGGTATGCACCGGCTTGGCTTGCCGCCAGAATACTACCAGGCTGCGCATCAGCTCTTATCACAAAGCCCGAACTGCTCACCTGGTATCCGGCTGATGTCGCACTTTGCCTGTGCAGATGATCTGGCCTGTCCGGATACCACAGAGCAGCTGCAGCGCTTTCACCATTGGACACAGGGACTCCGTGGAGAGATCTCGCTGGCCAATTCTGCTGCAGTGCTTGGCTGGCCGCATAGCCATGGCGACTGGGTTCGCCCTGGGCTGATGCTGTACGGCGTGTCGCCTTTGCTATGCAAGCAAGGCGCTGAACATGATTTGCAGCCGGTGATGACGCTGTGTAGCCGGGTGATTGCCGTGCGCGATGTGGCGGCTGGTGAAACCGTTGGCTATGGCTCGGCCTGGCAGGCGCAGCAAGCAACCCGGCTGGCTGTGGTGGCGATAGGCTATGGCGATGGTTATCCGCGTAATGTACCCAATGGTACTCCCGTGCTAATGCAAGGCCGTCGCTTTCCGGTGGTTGGGCGGGTCTCAATGGATATGCTCACTGTCGATATCGGCGATGCCATGATCAGGCCTGGTGAGCAGGTGGTGCTGTGGGGGCAGGGCTTGCCGGTGGAGGAAATTGCGGCCCTGGTTGGGACCATTCCTTATGAGTTGCTGTGCAATATCACCCCAAGGGTAGATTTTAGTTATATGGGCGGTAATTAACCGCCCATATTATCGAAGCTGACTTCAATATGTACCTTGCCAAAATCAGAAGTAAAGGGCATTAAAATTTTGGGGCCATCGCATTTATGGGTAATGGTGTGTTCACGGCCTGAAACCACCACCGGTGTGGCCATCGAAAACTCATAGCCTTTCTCACCCAGGATCCGTTTGGCACCACCTGTCACCATATTGGTGATTTCGCCCACCATATCGGTCACTTCTTCGTTGATTTTTGCTGGCCGCTCGCCAAGCATGCGGAACATAATCTCCAATGCCAGTGACTCTTCAAAGGTAATGGAAAAAGAGCCTTTGGTTTCATTACCAACCATACCAATGAGACCGGAAACATCACCCCGCGCCACTTCATCTTTTTTAAGCCGTGGTTGGCCTGGGACTATTTTAGTGTTGGCCATGGTGCCCAGCACATTGACCAGGGACGATAGAAAAGGATTAACGAATTCAACATTCATGGAAAATAGGCCTGTCTGGTTAATTTAGATAATTCACAACAAGTTACTGATTAAGCGTAATAGAGTTTAGCCAATACACAAGTTTCCGTATACGGGAATACAGGACTAATGGTTTGCCTGGCAACGATGACAAATACCGTGTGCTTCTATCGTTTGTCGGCGGATACGAAAGCCTTCTTTAGCAGCTTGCTCGGTAAAAGCGTGATCCAGGCTGTGCGAGTGCAGTTCAGTGACATGGCCACACTGCTCGCAAATCAGCAATTGCGCCGGGTGTTGATGATCAAAATGCTGACACAGCATAAACGCATTGCTGGATTCAATCTTGTGAATAAAGCCCTGCTCAGTCAGGAAGTCCAGTGCCCGGTAGATGGTGGCTGGTTTAGCTCCCGGCTCGGTTTGTTTTAGCTCTTCCAGCAGCTCATAGGCGCCAACACCGCTTTCTGTTTTTGCCAACAGACGAAATACTTTCTCGCGGATAGCTGTAAAACGACTGCCTTTTTGCATGCAGACCAAACGCGCTTTATCAACCAGAACTTCAACCGACATTACAGGCTCCTGTAGATTACTTCATTCAGTTTAACATAGTGGGCTAAAGTTGCATCTGGCAATTTCATGACAAAGTGCAGGGTTAAAAGCAAAGGGTTAAGCTGCCAGGTATACAAGCAGTTATGAGCAGTGATGGTTTAAACGGCTGAGGTATTGTCTGATTGTGAAAAGCAGCAGGGGCCAGAGCCCCCTTAGCTTTATTATGGGTTGATGCGAATACCACCATAGGACTTGATGGCTAGGTTAGCATTACCTTTTAAACGTGCCGCTACTTCTTCTTCAAAGTCTGCCATGTATTGGTGGACATCATCGCGAAACTGTTCGTCGGCCTGAGTACGAGCAGTCACATCTGGGATGATATCAATTTCACAGGCCCGTTCGCAGAGCTTATGCGATCTGGGTAGCATGGCCTGCGCGACATCCATTTCGATTGTTGAGAGAATTGCTTGTTTGCAGCTAAGTTGCCGATAAAGGTAAAAACAGGCAGTCACACTGCACATAATTGTTGTTGAAACAATAAGTGCTAACATTGATAAGCTTCCTTAATTTTATAAGATAGCAATGAGAAAATCCAAAGCCCAACTGCCAGCACAACCGCAATATTGATGGCTGGAACTCCATATTTGTAAATACTAGCAAGCAGATCGGTCTGGAAGATAATACGATCAAAATAACGTGCTGCTTGTAATGAAGCTGAAGCAACCATGCACAGCGCAATGTATTTAGTTAAGGGTTCGACCACCCACTTATTAGATGAATGGGTAATTACAATCACAGCTAATGCTATAGTATCAATCACAATCCAAGTCAGATACCACAAGTTTCTGGCCAAGTATTGATCTGACATCTGCAAAATCATAGGGGCTAATTTATCCATAACTAGAACTGCTATAACCCAGATCAGTAGTGTGAATCGTGATGACTTTCCAGCAGTTAAAAACATGGCTAATATCAATGAAATCACACAAAATAGCCAAAAATAGCTGGCTGCACCAGTGATAAAAGACCCCATGTATTCTCCTTAAGTTATCCGCTTTTCGCGGGTGGTTCATTACCCCAGCCGTGTCCAAGTGGTTGTGCTTGCTGACCACCTGAATCAGTACTTTTGGCTTCTGCAGACAGCTTTTGCAGCGCTTCTGCAGACAAGGTCACTCTATCGCTCTGGGTTGCAGGCTGTTGTTGGATGACGGCAGCATTCTGTTGTGTCTCTACTTTGGTGCTGTTAGTCGGGTTTTGCAGCGTCTGTAACGACGGGTTATTACTGATCTCCATAAATACTCCGTAGCTTGGTTAGAACATGACAACAGCACTACTGTACACCAGTACCAGGTAAATTGGTTCCGATAAAAATCTGATATTTTCCTGCGCAGCATGTTTTCGTCATGCTGGTGCTTTGGTGTACTCGCTTCAGTGCGCCGTTCAGTGGTAAAATAGTCAGCTGTGTTGTTGTCTGAGAGATTGTTTTGACTACCGCCATTGATCACACCTTTTCCATTGCCCCGATGCTGGATTGGACAGACCGGCATTGCCGCTATTTTCACCGCTTGTTGTCGCAGCGGGCGGTACTTTACACCGAAATGGTCACTACGGGCGCTATTATTCATGGCAAAGGCGATTATCTGGCGTACAACGAGCAGGAACACCCACTGGTGTTGCAACTGGGCGGCTCGGACCCTGCGGATATGGCGCACTGTGCCAGAATGGCTGCCGAGCGTGGCTACGATGAGGTCAATATCAATGTTGGTTGTCCGTCGGACCGTGTTCAAAACGGCATGTTTGGCGCTTGTCTGATGGCGCGTCCGGAGCTGGTAGCGTCTTGTGTAGCAGAAATGAAGCTGCGGGCCGATATTCCGGTGACGGTAAAAACCCGTATTGGTATTGACGAGCAGGACAGCTACGAGTTTTTAACTACCCTGATAGAACAATGTGCAGCGGCTGGTTGCGAACATTTTATTATTCATGCCCGCAAAGCCTGGTTAAAAGGCTTAAGCCCGAAAGAAAACCGTGAGATCCCACCGCTCGATTACCCTCGGGTGCATCAATTAAAGCGGGACTACCCGCATTTAAGCTTTTCGCTCAATGGCGGCCTAAAAAGCATCGAGGCTTGCCAGCAGCAACTGACTGATTTGGATGGCGTGATGGTGGGCCGTGAGGTGTATACCAACCCCTGGCTGCTCAGTCAGGTCGATGAACAGCTCTATGGTGAGGCTGCTTTTGCTAAAACGCCCTTTGAGGTGGTGGAGCAGATGATACCTTACATTGAGCAGCACATGCAGCAGGGAGCACGTTTTTGGCAGATTGCCCGCCATATGTTAGGGCTATTTCAGGGCGTGCCTGGTGCCAGGCAGTGGCGGCGTACCTTATCGGAGCGAGGTCACTTGCCGGAATCGGGACCTGAATTGCTGTTATCCGCATTGGCACAAGTGCGCCGTTAAGCGGGCTGTTACATTCTTCCCATTCTGTGGTGAATTTGACTAATTCAGTGGTCATATTCGCTAATCATGAATAGTGCAACTGGTTCATCATCAGTAAAAAAAGTCATGGTCGATTGTAATGTATTGATTTTTATGGATAAACATCAGTATCCAAAACTTGGCACAGCGCTTGAAATACCTTGATTGTCATAGTGACCAAACAATCAAGGAGAACGACCATGAACCCCAAAATGATGCTAACTGCCGCTGTTGTTTTTTGTGCCACTGCTTTTGTACCGGCCCAAGCCAATGAGATCAATATCAGTCAGTTGATGACAGATTTACTGCAAAAACAAGCAGTAGAGTTGCAAGAGCAGCTAAGTCGCTCAGTCAAACAGAGTTTGCAGCAAATGATTGAGCAGGCCGCTCCACAAGTTGCAGAAAAAGTAGAGTTGTCGTCCGAAACAAACAAGCAAGAGGCTGCTGAATAATGCCATTTATTGACGAGCTGCTCTTGTTGCTATTAATACCGGTAGTGAGCATGCTGCCACTGGTTGCTGTATGCTCCTGGTTACTACCCAAGGCGGAAGGTTAAGCCCACAATTGCAGTACGGGCTTAACCGGTAGTGCCTACTTAGGCTTCTAATGCATGCTAGTGTTCTGACTTTTTCTTCGCTTGTGTTGTGCGAAGACTAGTACCCCGGCAACAGAAAGGATATGCTGTAGTCCTCTGTATTTCATAATAAAGAGGGTGCTATGAAAGTACTAGGTTTGTTATTCCTCAGCTGTTTACTTCTTTTACTACATCCAGCCATTGCAACGCAGCCTGTTTCTATTGAGGCAGATGATGTTCTGGTGCGGGTACCTATGCCTGGCCGGACAGTCACGGCTGGCTACCTGACCCTACGTAATAACAGCACCCAAATGCGGCAGCTGGTCGCAGTGCAGTCGGATGCTTTTAACCGGATCGAACTCCATACCCATACTCACGTAGATGGCATGATGCGAATGGTTCAGGTAGATGCAATTGATATCGCGGCAGCGGGGGAGACCGTATTACAACCCGGGGGCTTGCATTTAATGTTGTTCGAACCGACAACATCCCTGGAAGAAAATGAATTGGTGACATTGCAACTGCAGTTCGATGATGGCACTCAATTACAGGTTGATGCCAGATTAGTGTTACCACCACGTCGTTAAGGGACTCTTGATGAAAGCAAAACATGCGATGTTTATACTGCTTCCTGCGCTACTGAGCGCACCAGCCTATGCCGATTTTTTTGCCGTTAAAGTACAGCTGGATAGCTGGCAAGCCAGTGCTGATGGTTCTTTTGGGCAAACCGGGGCCAGCAGCCCCTTTGATTTTCGTAGTAAAAACCAACTCAGCCTGGGCATGGCGCTGGAACATCCTATTCCTTTGTTGCCAAATCTGGCGGTTCGTTACCAAAACCTGAAGCACTCAGGTAGAGCAGAGTTGGCACAAACCTATGCGCTGGGCGGGCAAAGCTTTGCGGTAGGATCTCAGCTGAATTCAACACTGGATGTATCACACCTGGATGCGATCTTGTACTACGAGCTACTGGATAACAGTTTGTTTGAGCTGGATTTTGGGGCTATGGTTAAGCGTGTTCATGGTGATGCTAAAGCACATAATCAGGCTGGGCTTAGCGGTGAGCAGTCGATCAAGGGCAGTATCCCTATGCTTTATACGGCTGCACGTCTTACCTTGCCGGGTACTGGTTGGCAGCTGTTTGCTGAGGCAAATGGTGTGACCCCCGGCCGGCATCAGGTGCGTGATATTTCGGCTGGCCTGGCATTTCAGTTGGTCGATATGATGCTGATGGATGCTGGTGTTCGCTTGGGGTACCGTTCCAGCAAGGTGGAGCTGGATAATATGCAGGGAGTGTCGACCAATATGGATTACTCGGGGGTTTTTGTCGGCTTTGCCGTCAACTTTTAAGAGCCGGATAAAGCGGTATTGTCATGGGTAGAGGGCTGGATGAATAGATTACTCGGCATGGGGTTGCTGTCTGTGGTGCTCTTTACCGCCTCTTTATCTTTTTATCAGATACATCAGCAAGTTCGTCTGGATTTTCAACAGCAATTGCAAAGGATGAATCAGCTACTGGCAAAGGCGACGACTCTGTTGTTGCTGGATGGAGGGGAGCAGGATATTAATATGCTTTACTCGGTCGCTCAACACCAGGCATCTTTTCCGGTGGTGTCCATCACTATGTTCGACAATGAACAAGCGGTGATCAGCTCGACAGGATTAAATCCTTTGCTAGAACAGCCTGATGCCAGTTGGTTTGCAGAGCAGCATCAACTGCATTGGTTGCATCAGGATCGAGTGTTATCCAGCCTGCCAATTCGTGTTGAGCAGCGTATCGAGGGATACTTGCTGCTCGAAGCTGGTAGTCCACCATTTCCATGGTCTTTGTGGCTATGGCAACTTGTGATTTGGTTAGGGTTGCCCTGTTTGCTGCTGGGGTTGTGGCTGCATGCCAACCGTCAGCGTCATCAGTTGCAGCAAGGCTTGAGTGACACTGAGCAGGCTGCAATGCGTTGGTTAGCCGGTGAGTCTTTGCTGCCTTTAAGCCGGCAGCAGCCTTTTGCGGAAACCTTGTACCAACTGACAGACTCTATAGAGCAAAAGCAACTGGCACAAGAAAACAAGCTGGCACTGTTGTCTGAGCAGCAACTGCAGGCCAGGGAGTTGGAGCTAAGCTTTACAGAGCAATCTCAGCGCTATGAGCAACAGCAGCAGCAACTGAAAAACACACTGACTCAGTTGCAACAAAACCATGCGCTGTTATTGCGTCAGTTGCTGCTGACACCTGCTCCCTGGCAAAGTCCGATGCTGGCCGACCTGGTCAGTAGTGAAGAACTCACTGCAACAAAGCAGCGGATCATGCTGGCAGACTGGATTGCAGCACAAGCGCCCGGCTGGCGAGACTCTGTGCGTCCTGAACAGCTCTTAACGCTGGAAGAAGACCTGCTTGCTTTTGAGTTTGAGCTGGATTGCGTTTCAGCAGCGCTTGCACTCTGCTGTCGGGCTTTAGTGAGGTTATGTTGCCAACATACGCTGCATAGCCAGTTAAGTATGCAATGGCAGTTGCGTCCGACTGAAAACTTATTGCACTTTCGCTTGGTGTTGCGGGGAGAGTCGTTACCTGCAGCAATTTGCCAGCAGTTAGAGAGTAGTATTCAAGCAGAACAAGCAGCGTTTTTACCTGATACCCAGCTATTCCTTCGTGCCCGTAGCTTGCTGCAGGCAGAGTTGACCGTTTCTACGCTGGATGAACTGGGCAGTTCGATACAGCTTACAATACCTTGCGTTTATCATACTTGCAGCCCAGTCAATAGTGAAGATAAGCTCTATGTCTTGTCTGAGCCTGTGCCATCAGTAACCCCGCAATTGCAAAGCCTCAAATGCTTGAGTCGACAATTGGTGCATTGTCAGAATCTGTCGGAATGGCAAGATATTACGAATCAACCACATAGCCTTAAGGTGCTGCTATTACCAGAGCCTGACTCTGCCCACACCGAGCAATGGCTTGCCTGGCTAAAGGCAAGCAATACCATAGGGCTAAGTAGTGCTTCGCATTTCGCGTACTGGCATGCAAAGCGGCCAGGCTATGTTTTGGCCATGCCAGTGAGTGCTGTCGAGTTGCTACGTGCCCGTCAAAGCCTGCTGCCAACCCAGGCAAACCCGTTCCGGCTTTTGGTGGTGGACGATAATGCGACAAACCAAGCCTTTATTCAAGCGATGCTGGCTTCTACTTCGATTGAGTTGTCGGCAGCAATCAATGGCCAGGATGCGCTTCAGCAGTGCCAACAGAGCGAGTTTGAGCTGATTCTAATGGACATTCAGCTGCCAGATATGTCCGGCATGGAAGTTACCCGGCAATTACGTCAGTTGCCAGCTTTTCAGCAGATCCCTATCCTTGCTTTTACCGCTCATGCACTACCAGACGAAATTGAGCAATTTAAGCAAGCCGGTATGGATGATGTACTGATTAAGCCTCTGGATGCTGAAAAAATAGCTCTGCTTATGAACTGGTGTCAGCGCCAAGCGGACACTCAGTAATGGTAAAGTAACGGCTTAACAGCTGCTGCAAGGCATCAAGGTAATGGGGTTGAGGTTGCAGGCTAAGCAGAGGCAGTAACTCGTCGCCCAACGGACTGAATTTGTAATATTGCAGCACCAAGCCACTTTTTCGGGCCACACATAGCATATGCTGCTGCTGGATTGTTAGCTGAAAGCTGTCCCCTTTTGCCAGCTCACCACTTTCAATCTCGGCATGATGCAATAACCCCGTATCCATCAGGCTAAGAATATCCGGATAGCTGAGTTTAAATTGGCTGAGATTAAGCAGAGCCTGACCCCGTCCGGTTAACAGCTGATACAAGGAAGGGCGCTGGAAAACACCGAAATAAATACGACCCGAGCCTTCGGCACTGTTTCGGCTGCACAGGCTTGCTGCTTGCTGCAAAGCCAGGGCTTCTTTGTGACTCATCTGTTTTAGCATGTACAGGGTTTTCAATGAGAACTGACCTGGCTCTGCAATTTCACATGCCAGAATTTTTGCCCATATCTGTTGCATATTACGATTTGCGATATTGAGCGCCAGTTCACAGTAATGATGAAACCAATCCGGATCTACTTCTCTGTCTACAACGTATTCAGGTGCATAGTCTGCGCTTAATGCGATAATACGCTCAAGGTTTAATTGCTGCCGCTCTTGCTGCATTCGCAGACGCCTTTGCAGACGTTGTTGCAAAGGTAAATGATCGATACCGGTTTGCTGGCTCAGTTGTACACCGGCATAAGCCGCAAGGCGCTGGTACTTCATTGAGAACGGTTGTTTTCGTTTGGCTGGGCGGGTTTTTTGTTGAGTGGCCTGCCTGGGCTTGGATGAACCAGTTGCTGGTTGTACCGCAGCCAGTTCATTTGTTGCTTTTGAAGGAGTTACTTTAGTCATTTATCTAAAGATTGTGGCAAGCTCGCATACTGTTGATACTCGCAGTTGAGTCAATATTATGCAAGTGTTTAAGGGGTTGGGATGCAAAGTGTTCTTTGCAGGCCCTAAGCAGAGGATCCGGCATTAATTCCGTGATATTTATAATGAAACAGGCTGTAAGACATTGCGATTAATGGATCTGAGTATATTATTAGTAAGACGTGGTATGGTTATCAGTGCTCGATAACAGCTCGAATGTGGTAAATAAGGACTTTGCATGGCATCAGAAGCAAACCAAGATGATTTTCTGTTCCTGGCGGATGATGCCGAGGAAGCAGATGCACAGGATCATCCAACGGGTGAATGGCATCTCCTTATTGTGGATGACGATGATGAAATCCATACGGTAACCAAATTAGCACTGTCTGATGTGGTGTTGGAAGGCAAGCGCCTGGTCTTTCATCATGCGTACTCAGGGAAAGAAGCCATTGAGTTTCTGCGCCGACACGACAACATTGCCCTGGTGTTGTTGGATGTCGTGATGGAAACCGATGATGCCGGCTTAAAAGTGGTGGAACAAATTCGGGACGAGCTTGGTCTGGAGGATACCCGTATTATTCTTCGAACGGGCCAGCCGGGTTATGCGCCTGAAGAAAGTGTGATCAAAGAGTACGACATCAATGATTACAAAACCAAGACAGAGCTGACTCGCAGTAAGTTGGTAACCACCATTATCGCTTCGTTACGTTCGTACCAGCAAATTCGAACCATCAATCAAAATCGTGTCGGCCTGCAGAAAATTATTAATGCGGGTGCCAACTTGCTAGAGCAGCATTCACTGCATGAATTTTCTGAAGGCGTGGTTACTCAAATTGCTTCTTTGATTGGCTTAGATGCCGAAGGGGTGCTCTGCGCTCAAATTGAAGATGATGGCAGCAATGCTGATACCATCTACGTACTGGGTGCCGCAGGGCACTATGCGCCTTTTATTAAGTGTCGGTTGGAGCGGATAAACAACAAGCGTATTATTCAGCAAATCAATACTTGTCTACAGGATAAAAAAAACATTTTTACCGAGAAAGACACTACCCTGTATCTGGGAGCAGAACACCATTGTGCGGCGGTGTACCTGGAAACCAACCGGCCGATTGAAGACTTTGATCGCCAACTGATGGAAGTTTTTCTGAGCAATATTTCTGTTGGCTATGAAAATGTCACCTTATTCCAGCAATTACGCCATGCAGCCTATATAGATCCCCTGACTAAAACCCCAAACCGAAACGAATTTACTGCCCTGTTAGCCGAAACACGTAAGTTGGGGGCCAAAGACAGTGTGGCAGTGCTGATTGATATTAATCATTTTTCCGATGTGAATGATGGTTTAGGGCAAGAAGTTGGTAATGAGTTATTAATTGCTATTACACAGCGGTTGGTGCAGGAATTTGGCAACGATGCACAAATTGGACGAATTGGCGCCGATGTGTTTGGCATGATTGGGTCGGAGAAAGTACTGACCCCAGAGGCGCTGGATGTACTCTTTCTGGAGCCGTTTCAAGCTTCTGAACACAGCTTACAGGTGGATGCAACCTATGGCTTTTGCCGCTTAACCGAAAGTAGTGAGCAAGGCTTAACGATTTTAAAGCATGTCTATATTGCGCTAAATCGGGCGAAGAAAAGCATTAGCCGTAATTATGAGTTCTACCAGCAGCAGATGGAGGATGAAACTGCAGAGCGTCTTGCTTTACTGCGCACCTTGCGGCAAGACTTTGCTCAAAATCGTTTGCAGTTGTGGTATCAGCCACAAATTTGTCTGAAAAGCCGCAAAGTTATTGGTATGGAAGCGCTGCTACGTTGGCCACAACAAGGTGGAGGCTTTGTTTCGCCAGCCGTGTTTATTCCTTTGGCCGAGTATTCCGGCCTTATTGTTGAAATTGGTGCCTGGGTGCTGCAGCAGGCTTGTCTGCAGTTAAAAGAATTAGAGCGGCTGGGCTACAAAGGGCTGCGTATAGCGGTTAATGTCTCCATGCCACAATTCCGTAGTCCGCACTTTGTTGAGTCGGTGATCCATTGTGTCAATGAGCTCCAAGTCCGGCCTGAGTTATTGGAGCTGGAAATTACTGAGTCGGTGGTCATGGACGATCCGAAAGTCGTGATTTCAGCACTTAAAGAACTGCAAAGTTTTGGTATTAAAGTAGCAATTGATGACTTTGGTATTGGTTTTTCCTCACTGAGTTACTTACAGCAACTCCCCTTGGATCGGATTAAAATTGACCGGACTTTTGTCAATGACATTGAAAAAAGCAATGGCGCAGCGATTGCCGAGACCATCGTAAACTTAGGAAAACGCTTAGGCTTGCACACTATTGCTGAAGGTGTGGAGACCCTTGCTCAGGAGCGGGCTATTTTAGCCATGGGCTGTGATGAAGTGCAGGGTTTTTTGTATGCTAAGCCAATGGCTAAGGATGAACTGCAGGCTTTTATTGCACAACAAAAGCAATGAGGTACTTAGTAAAAAGCCGGCAGAGCAGAGAGCTTTGCCGGCTTTTTTGTGCGCTCACTTATACCCTGAACTGTCGCGCCACCTGCTCTAAGCTTTGAGCCAGACTTGCCAGCTCACTACTGGCTTTTGCGATGTTGTTGGTACTGGCTGCGCTGTGCTCGGTATGGGTATAAATATCATCCACGTGATTCACAATGGTGGTTGCCATTTGCTGTTGCTCTTTGGTTGCATCTGCAATCTGTTGATTCATCAAGCGGATCTGATGAATGCTCTGGGTTATCAGGCTTAATGCTTCCCCAGCCTGATTGGCTGATGCGACACTTTCATCTGCCTGGCTGGTGCTTTGATCCATCTTTTGCACTGCTGAGCGTGCTGCACTTTGCAATTGCTCAATGGTCTTTTGAATTTGTTCGGTAGATGCCTGGGTCCGGGATGCCAGCGTACGGACTTCATCCGCGACTACTGCAAACCCTCTGCCTTGCTCACCGGCTCTGGCTGCTTCAATGGCCGCATTCAGTGCCAGCAAGTTGGTTTGCTCAGCAATGCCTTTGATAACATCCAATACGGCCCCTACTTTGTTGGCATCGTTTTCCAGCTGGGTAATAACGGTGGAAGCTTCTTGCACATTACCAGCAAGCAGCTTTATGTTGTCTACTGTCTGGGTCACGGTTGTCTGTCCACGATTAGCGGCTTCGCCGGAGTCATTGGCTGCATGCGAGGCTTCATTAGCACTACTGGCGCCAGACATGACGCTATGGTTCATCTGATCGACAGCTTGTCGGGCCTGGTTAGCTGCTTGTTGTTGCACCTGAATGGTTTTGTTCGTATCGTCCGTCAGTGCATTAAGGTCTTTAGCCAGTGATGAAAGCGGCAGCGCAGTGTTGACGACATCTTTAACAATGCCCTGCAGTTTTTCCATAAAAGTATTAAACCAGTAGCCGAGATCGCCAAGCTCATCCTTGCTTTGTATGGTAATGCGCACCGTAAGGTCACCATCCTCTTTGGCCAAATCCCGCAGGGAGGCAATGATGCTGTTCAGGTTATTGCGAATGGCCAACACTATAGGAATGGCGGTACCAAATAGGACCACAGTGGTGATAAGGCCCATGAAAATACCTACCATGATCAAGCGGGACGCTTGCTGACTGGCCGCATCAATGGCAGCAGTAAAGTCTGCTTCTTTGACATCGCGAAAACTGGATAATAATTGCAGCGTCTGCTCATAGCTTTCATTCATTCGCTCACTGCGCTCTGCCAGAGTGGTGAAGTCAGCAGTGTTGTTAACCATTTCTTCCGAAATGGTATAAGCCGCCCGATAGTAACTATCAAAGCTTTGACTGATGGCACGAAGCTCCTGAGCAAAGCGTTGATCAAGTTGGCCAATACGCTGCAAGCTTTGCGTTAATTGCCCGGAAAATTGCTGGGCCACTAGCAATGAGTCTTCATCCCCTGTGGTGACGGCGCTGGCCAGTGACTCACTGATCCGCTCCAGCAACACCAGGCTGTTTTCTGCTGCCTGCAACACCGGGAATTGTACATCACGGGTGTTTTCAAGAGTGCGGGCGTTATTTTGAGCGGTGTTGGTAGCCAGTGCCAGATAAATTAAGAAACTGATGGTACCGATCAGCGGTATTAAGTAGATTTTCTTGGCGATTGAGAGCTGTTTCAAAAATTCCATAGAGTATTCGCCTCTTCAGACTTCGGGTGGGCTGTTTTTGTGCTTTTATCAGTATAGTCAGAAAGATGCGTTACGCGGCATGAAAGCCGGAAAAAATGAATAAAAGTTTGTCGTAGCAGATTGGCAGGTGATTGGCAGAGGTCACAGTGACACTCTGCCAAGGCAAGGCTTATGCTTTATTCGCACGCTCAAAAGAAGTGAGGATCTCAGCTTTGGCAGCGGCCGCATCGGCCCAGCCAGTCACTTTGACCCACTTACCAGGCTCCAGCTCTTTGTAGCGCTCAAAGAAGTGTTGAATTTGCTGCTTCAGCAGCTCAGGCACATCGTTGATGTCCTGGATATGGTCGTACAGCTTGGTCAGCTTACTCACCGGGACTGCAATGACTTTGGCATCTTCACCAGACTCATCCGACATATTCAGCACGCCAACCGGGCGGCATTTGATCACAGCACCTGGTACCAGTGGATATGGGGTGGGTACCAGCACATCGACCGGGTCACCATCCAGCGACAGGGTTTGATTGACAAAGCCGTAGTTGCACGGATAAAACATAGGCGTTGCCATAAAACGGTCTACCCAGACAGTACCGGTATCTTTATCTACTTCGTACTTGATCGGGTCGGCATTGGCCGGAATTTCAATGATGACATTGATTTCATCTGGCAGGTTCTTACCTGCTGCTACATCGCTTAAGCTCATGGTGCTATCCTATAGTGAATGAAATGTCGGCTATTATAGCGACAGCCATCGAAATGGCTATCCTCAATTGGTCGAAAGTGCCTTTTGATGGTAGGCCAAACAGGTCTCCACCTCATGGCGCGAGCCTAAAATGACTGCCACCCGCTGGTGGATGTCGTCCGGCTGAATTTCCAGAATACGTTCGGTGCCAGTGATGCTAAGGCCGCCGGCTTGTTCAATCAGCAGGCTCATCGGGTTGGCTTCGTACATCAGTCGTAATTTATACGGCTTGTTGGCATCCTTGTTGTCGGCCGGGTAGGCAAAAATGCCGCCACGGCACAAAATGCGATGCACGTCACCCACCATGGCAGCAATCCAGCGCATGTTGTAATTCTTGCCACGCGGACCTTCTTTGCCCAGCAGCAAATCCTGAATGTAGCCTTGCATCGGTGCCTGCCAAAAACGCTGGTTCGACATATTGATGGCAAACTCCGAGGTGTATTTCGGCAGGGTGACCTTATCTTCTGTCAGCAAAAAGCCGCCGTAGGTTTTATCCAGCGTATACATGCGGGTGCCCTTGCCGGTGGTCAGGGCCAGCATGGTAGACGGACCATAGAGCACATAACCGGCAGCGACCTGAGCGGTTCCTGGTTGCAGGAACATGCTGGCATCGTCGGCTTCTTTATCGGCTGGTGCCGGTAAAATGGAGAAAATAGTGCCAATCAGGCTGTTGATATCGGTATTGGAGGAGCCATCCAGCGGATCAAAGGTCACCAGATAGCGGCCCCTGGGGTTGCCGGCGACAATATCGTCTTCTTCTTCCGAGCTGATGGCTTTGACCACGCCGGTTTCCAGAATCACTTCTTTCAGCAACTCATTGGCAATCACATCCAGCTTTTTCTGTGTTTCACCCTGCACGTTTTCCGACAAGGTGGAGCCAAGCACCCCGGCCAATTCGCCCTGACTGACCCGAAAGGATATTTCGCGGCAGGCCGCCAGAATGGTTTTTATCAGGGAAATCAGGTCGCTATCGACACCATCTTGCTGCAGGACCGGAGAGATACGGCGCATGGGAATTCCTTTTTTTACTGTGTAGGTGAGGTACTGGTATTTTTACCCGCTAGTTTAAAGAATTTTTGCCAAAATTGCAGTTTCAATCGCAGCCAGCCGCAGTTTTGTTACAATGGGTGTCACCTGCATTATGAGTTGATAGCATGCATATTCACATTCTGGGAATTTGTGGCACTTTTATGGGCGGCATCGCGGCCCTGGCCAAAGCCTTAGGTCACCGGGTGACGGGCTCTGATAGCAATGTGTATCCACCGATGAGCACTCAGTTGGAAGCGCTGGGCATTGCGCTGACCAGTGGGTTTGAACCGGCTCAGCTCGACCCTGCCCCTGACCTGGTGATTATTGGTAATGCCTTGTCCCGCGGCAACCCTTGTGTCGAAGCGGTACTGGATCGGCAATTGCCTTACACCTCCGGTGCCCAGTGGCTATCGGAACAGGTGCTGCAACAGCGCTGGGTGCTGGCTGTGGCTGGCACCCATGGCAAGACCACTGGCAGCAGCATGCTGGCCTGGATTTTAGAGCAGGCCGGCTTAAAGCCTGGTTTTTTGATTGGCGGAGTGCCGCCTCAGTTTGAGGTCTCGGCCCGGCTTGGGGAGAGCCCGTTTTTTGTGATTGAAGCCGACGAGTACGACACGGCATTTTTTGATAAGCGCTCCAAGTTTGTTCATTACCGGCCCCGTACTTTGGTGATCAACAACCTGGAGTACGATCATGCGGATATCTTCCCCGATTTAGCCGCCATTCAGCGCCAGTTTCATCATCTGATCCGAACGGTGCCTGCCAGTGGTTTGATCCTGACACCAGCGCAACAACCTGCTATCGAACAGATGCTGGCGGAGGGCTACTGGAGTAAGCGGCACAGCTATGCGGCTCAGGCCAGTGCAGGTTCAGCGACCGAAGCACAGTGGCAAAGCCGGTTACTGAAAGCTGATGGTTCGGCTTTTTCGGTGTGGCTGCAAGGTGAGTTGCAAGGTGAAGTGCACTGGGACTTACTGGGCCAGCACAATGTCGATAACGCCATGATGGCCATTGCAGCTGCCCGCCATGTTGGAGTGCCGGTCAGCGTTGCTATCGAGGCACTGTGCATTTTTCAGGCACCGAAACGACGACTGGAGCTGCTTACCGAGGCGTGCGGGGTGCGCTTGTACGATGATTTTGCCCATCACCCCACAGCCATTCAAACGACCTTGCAGGCACTGCGTGCTAAAGTGGGCCAAAACCGTATTCTGGCCGTACTGGAAGCGCGCTCCAACACCATGAAACGTGGGGTGCATCAACAGGCGTTGCCAACCGCGTTGGCTGCTGCCGATCAGGTGTTTATTTTTCAGGCCAAAGGCGCCGCCGATGGCATGCAGCAAGTGGCGGCAGTTTTGGGCGAAAAAGCCCGGCTGTTTGATGAGCTAGGTTTGTTAGAGCAGGCGGTACTGGCGGAGCTTAGCAGTGGCGATCAGCTGCTGATCATGAGCAATGGCGGCTTTGGCGGTTTGCATCAGCGGCTGCGTAAGGCCATCGAATTAAGGGAAGCAGAGCATGTCGGATAAACCCATACAGCAAATTACTCTGGCCTTTACCGGTGCCAGCGGGGCACCTTATGGCTGGCGCTTGTTGCAGTGTTTGCTGCAACAGCAGGTGCAGGTCCATTTGCTGATTTCCAGCGCAGCCCGGGTCGTTTTTGCCACCGAGCATGGCACTAAGCTATCGGCAGCACCGGAAAAATGCCAGGCGCAATTGGTTGAATTGCTGCAGTGCTCACCCCATTTACTCAAGGTCTATGGCAAAGACGACTGGTTTTCACCGGTAGCCTCGGGGTCGGCGGCGCCTAAGCAGATGGTGGTCTGTCCCTGCTCAACCGGCACCCTGGCAGCGATCGCCAACGGTGCCAGTGAGAATCTGATTGAGCGTGCCGCCGATGTGGTGCTAAAAGAACGTGGTCAGCTGATTCTGGTACCACGGGAAAGCCCGCTCAATGCCATTCATCTGGAGCATATGCTTAAGCTGGCCCGGCTCGGCGTAACCATTATGCCTGCCGCACCCGGCTTTTATCACAACCCAAGCTCGATTGACGATCTGGTGGACTTTATGGTGGCCAGAATGCTGGACCATCTGGGGCTGGAACAACAACTGTTGGCCCGTTGGGGCTATCAGGGAGAAGCGCATTGACACTGGCACTGAATATTAAGCAACTAAGCAAGACCTACAAAAACAAGGTAGAGGCGCTCAAAGGCATTGACCTGGAAGTAAAGCAGGGGGATTTCTTTGCGTTACTTGGCCCCAATGGCGCCGGTAAAAGTACCACCATTGGCGTGATCAGTTCGCTGGTAAATAAGAGCGGTGGCACTGTCGAGGTATTTGGCCACAATATCGACCAGCAGTTAGAGCTGGCGAAAAGCCAACTGGGCTTGGTGCCGCAGGAGTTTAACTTCAACCAGTTTGAAACCGTGCTGCAAATTGTGGTGAATCAGGCTGGTTACTATGGGGTGCCAAAAAAGTTGGCCTTAGTTCGCGCCGAAAAATACCTGAGTCAGTTAGGGCTTTGGGACAAGCGCAACAGCCGGGCACGGGAGCTATCCGGTGGCATGAAGCGCCGGCTGATGATTGCCCGCGCTTTGATGCACGAGCCCAAACTGTTGATCCTGGATGAACCGACCGCCGGGGTAGATATTGAGCTGCGCCGCTCAATGTGGGAGTTTTTGCGTCGCATCAACCAGCAGGGCGTCACCATTATTCTGACCACTCATTATCTGGAAGAAGCCGAGATGCTGTGCCGTAATATCGCCATTATCGATCAGGGCCAGATCATTGAAAACACCAGCATTAAAGCCTTGCTTAGCAAGCTAAGCCAGGAAACCTTTGTGCTGGATGTCGACACCAACCCGGCTGAATTGAAGCTGGATGGTTTTCATTACCGGCTGCTGGATGATCACAGTCTGGAAGTGGATGTGGAAAAATCAGCCGGCTTAAACGATATCTTTAGTCGCTTAACCGAGCAACAGGTCAAGGTACTGTCGATGCGTAACAAAGCCAACCGGCTGGAGGAGCTGTTTGTGACATTGGTCGAGCAAGGGCGGGGAGAGCAAAGCGCATGAGTCAGCAGACCTTTTCCAAAGCCAACTACCTGGTAGCACTGAAAAGTATTTTAAATAAAGAAACCAACCGTTTTCTTCGGATTTGGGTGCAAACCCTGGTACCACCAGCCATTACCATGACACTGTATTTTGTCATTTTTGGCAGCCTGATTGGCTCACGCATCGGTGAGATGGGGGGCTTTAGCTACATGGAGTTTATTGTCCCTGGTCTGATTATGATGTCGGTGATCACCAGCTCCTACGCCAACGTCGCTTCCTCGTTTTTCAGTGCCAAGTTTCAGCGTAATGTCGAAGAACTACTGGTGGCACCGGTGCCCAATTACATCATTGTGCTGGGCTATGTCGGTGGTGGCATGGCGCGCGGTATTCTGGTAGGCCTGATTGTCACCCTGGTGTCTTTGCTCTTTGTCAGTGTGCAGTTGCACAACATCGGTATCATTGTGCTGACAGTGCTGCTGACCTCCATGGTGTTTGCCTTAGGGGGCCTGATCAATGCGGTCTATGCCAAGACCTTTGATGATATCAGCATTATCCCAACCTTTGTGCTGACGCCACTGACGTATCTGGGCGGAGTCTTTTATTCGTTGCAATTGCTGCCTGGTTTCTGGCAGCAGGTGGCGGCGCTCAATCCAGTGGTCTATATGGTTAACGCCTTTCGCTTTGGTTTTTTAGGCATCAGTGATATCAGTTTGTGGCTGGCCTTTGGCCTGCTGTTGCTGTTGATTGTGCTACTGTTTAGTTATGCGATGTATTTGATCAACAAAGGCATTGGTTTACGTAGTTAGTGTTGATGCGGCGGAGGCTGGCTATATGACAACCTTGCCAGCCGGGCTTTGCAGTTTTTTGCAGACTTTTCGCATGGCATGCAGTAAAGTAAATGCCCTTTTTTGTAGCACCCTTACCGGCCAAAGAGCCGGGGTCAACGAGCAGGATAGATGTGAGTAAACGGCAGGCGACAGCATCGGAAGAAGCACTCTGGCGGATTTTTACCGTGCCGGAAGCGCCGGATTCCACGCTCAGCAAAATTGAGCAGAATATATCGCAGAATCTGGCCGGATTCCTGCGCGAAAGCATTGTGGCGGTGGAAAAACCGCTGTGGCAAATCGAGCGTGACTTTCAGGATTTTCAGATCCCGTTGGCGCCACAATTTGTTTCTGATTATGCCGATGCCATGATGGAAAAGCTGGTGGCGCATTCGGTGCACACTGCTTCGCCCAGTTTTATTGGCCATATGACTTCGGCCTTGCCATATTTTGTGCTGCCACTGTCGAAAATGATGGTGGGGCTGAATCAGAACCTGGTCAAAATTGAAACCTCCAAAGCTTTTACGCCGTTGGAGCGTCAGGTGCTGGGCATGATGCACCACCTGGTGTATCAGCAAGAGGCTGGTTTTTACAGCAAGTGGATGCACAGCGCCAATCACGCGCTGGGGGCTTTTTGCTCGGGTGGCACCATCGCCAACATCAGCGCTTTGTGGATTGCCCGAAACCGCTTATTAGGACCAGATGGCGACTTTAGAGGCATCGCCCGTGAAGGCTTGTTCCGTGCGATGAAGCACTATGGTTACGATGGTTTGGCGGTGTTGATCTCCGAGCGCGGCCATTATTCACTGGGCAAGGCCACCGATGTGCTGGGCCTTGGCCGTGATGATTTGATTGCAGTTAAAACCGATGGCAACAACAAGGTCGATATGGCCGAGATGCGCCGCATTTGCGCCGAGCTGCAAGCCAAAAATATCCGGGTGCTGGCGGTGATTGGCGTGGCTGGTACTACCGAGACTGGCAACATCGATCCCTTGCATCAACTGGCTGATTTGGCGCAAGAGCTGCAATGTTGTTTCCATGTCGATGCAGCCTGGGGTGGAGCAACCTTGTTGTCGGAAAAATACCGCCACCTGCTAAGCGGCATTGAACGGGCCGACTCGGTCACCATCGATGCCCATAAACAGATGTATGTGCCGATGGGCGCCGGCATGGTGGTGTTTAAAGACCCATCCAGCGCTCATGCGATTGAGCACCACGCCGAATACATTTTGCGTAAAGGCTCGAAAGATTTGGGTAGCCAAACGTTGGAAGGCTCCCGTCCCGGCATGGCAATGCTGGTGCATGCCTGTTTGCAGGTCATTGGCCGCGATGGTTACGAAATTCTGATCAATCGCAGTTTGGAAAAAGCCCGTTACTTTGCAGAGTTGATTGAGGCACATAACGAGTTCGAATTGATCAGCGAACCTGAGCTGTGTCTGTTGACGTATCGTTACGTGCCAGCCGAAGTCCAGCTGGCTTTGCAGAAAGCCAGCCCGGAGCAGCGTGAAAAAATCAACGAGCTGCTAAATAGCCTGACTAAATTTATCCAAAAGCGGCAACGTGAGCAGGGCAAATCCTTTGTGTCCCGTACCCGCTTAACACCGGAGCAGTACCAGCGTCAGGAAATGATCGTATTCCGGGTAGTACTGGCCAACCCGCTAACTACCCGGGATATTCTGCACGATATCCTGCAGGAGCAAACTGAGATTGCCCGCCAAAGCCGGCAGGTATACCCCAAGCTGATGCAGTGGGTGAAAGAGCTGGCGGCTTAAAGGCGACTGTTCTGTAACGATGAATGCATGGAGACGTGGGTGAAGAAAGTACTCTGGCTGCTGGGCGCTGCACTGTTGCTGGTGTTCTGGTGGCTGCAAAGTCGCCAGGAGCTTCCGCAGCAGCAAAGAGTACCAGCTCCACTTTCAGAGCCGTCACTCGCTGTTACGCAAACTTCCCCAGCTGTTTCTACACTGTCTCAGCTTGACTCTGAGGTGTCGCCGGAGTGGGCTGGCGCTCGGACTGATCGTGAATGGCACGAGAATGTTAGCCCGCCTGAAACAGCAGACCAAAGCGCTGCAGAGTCACTGCATTGCCCTGGCGTGGAAGAGTTACATGCGCACCCTGGACGCTCTGAGCTGGACACCTGGTTTCAGCAGGACCTGATGTTTAATAACTGGAGTGAAGACTTTTTCTGGCAAATGGGCGAAGCTGGTATGTTGCTTGAAGCGCAGGCTGGCAATGTCTTGGCGATGCGTGCTTTGGCTCTTTATTATGGCGAGCCGGGCGTTGAACTGACCGACACTGAGCAACAACCAGAGCGAGAACCGGATCGACATCAGGCCCGGTTTTGGTTGTATCAGGCAGCATTGGCGGATATGCCAACCACCTTCACCATCAATGCATTGCTTTTTCTGGATGAGGCAAATCAGCTGGAGCTTACTTATTCTGAGGGTGGTGTCTTACCAGAGCCATACTTCAGTCAACATCGTGAGCTGCTGATTGCTGCGCTGGCTCAGAAAAAATTCGATCTCTGGGTAACTCCTGTGTTGCAGCAGATGTCCGCGGGTTCTGGTTCCTGGTTAGCGCATTTAGCATTCTCGGAGGACGAAGTTCAGCAGGCAGAAGAACAACTGGCGGCTCTGAAAGCTGAGTGGCGTTTTCACCGCAGCCAGCGTGGTCAGTCAGAGCACATTGAAATACAGATGCCCCCTGAAGTAGCCGAGTGGTTTGAGTTATCCCGATTGGCCGCGGAATGCTGGTAGTAGCTGAGGCCTGCTAAGACAGCACCGACTATCTTAAAAGGCGCTGAGTAGCCAGAGTGCTATCGCCACTGTACTCAACACGATTGCACTGCCATAACACAGCCATTTAGCCAGCTGGCCATGGGCCAGCTTCAGATCGTGCAAGCCGTGGTGAATGCGATGCATGGCATGAAACAGTGGCAGCACCAAGGCCCCCAGCACCACCCCCAGCCCCAGCGGATGAAACACCAGCGCATGCAGCCGCTGATAGCTGAGCTGCTCTGCACTGACAAGCCCAAGCGGGATGCCCAGCAGTACCAGCAAGGCGATGGCCGGGACCAGCATCGCCACGCAAACACCGCCGGCACTAAACAGCGACCACCAGATAGGCTCATCCGAGCGGCGTGGGGTTGTCTGAGGGGTGTCTTGCTTATTGGTGCGCATCCAAACCTCCTAACAGCCACCACAGCGCCACGAAAACCAGCAACACCCCGGCCCACTGGGCACTTACCATCAGCCAGGCTGGCAAGGTGCGGCTGCCAAGGCGCAGCGGCATCACTTGTGGAAAGAGCACAAAGAAAGTCCAGGCATGAAACAAGCTGGCCACCAGCGCCAGGCTATTCAGTGCGATGACCCAAGGCTGTTGCAACCAGCTAAGGTACTGCAGCCAGCTGGCTTCGCCTTGCCCCAGTGCATAGAGGCCATACAGCAGGCTGGCGACAAAAAACAGCAGTGGCAGTACGGTAGCTTCACGCAGCATGTAAAAGCGGTAGGCCGGATGCTTTAACCACCAGCTGGCCGGCATCGGTGGCTGATAGGGTTTTCGGCTCATTTGCTTTGCTCCTTAGCCGGCTTGAACCACTGAATCACCCCATCCAGTGTCGAGGCGATCTTGCCCTGATTCACGGCCGCAGCAGGATCCACGCCCTTAGGGCAAACGGTCGAGCAGTAACCAACAAAAGTACAGCCCCAGACGCCGTTGTCGCTGTTTAGCTGGGCCATGCGCTCAGCCTTGCCGCTATCGCGACTGTCCAGATTGTAGCGATGCGCCAGCGCAATGGCGGCCGGGCCCAAAAAATCCGGTTTTAAGCCAAACTGTGGGCAGGCAGCATAGCAAAGGCCACAGTTGATGCAGTTGGAAAACTGCTTATAGCGCGCCAGCTGGGCCGGTGTTTGCCGGTGGGGTTGGCTTGGTGGCGCTGCCTCGGCAATCAGGTAGGGCTTTATGGCGGTTAAATGGTCCAAAAAGCGCGACATGTCCACGATCAGATCTTTTTCCACCGGGAAATTACCCAGTGGAGCCAGTTGCAGGCCTTTGGGGTAATCGCGCAAAAAGGTTTTGCAGCCAAGCTTGGGTACGCCATTGACCATCACACCGCAGGAGCCACAAATCGCCATCCGGCACGACCAGCGGTAGCTTAAGCTGCTGTCCTGCCCGGCTTTGATTTGCTCCAGTGCATCCAGCACCGAGGTACTGTCGTCGTACTCGACACGAAAATCTTGCCAGTGGGGGGCGTTGTCCTGCTCTGGCTGGTAGCGTTGCAACCGGATCGCTAGGGTTGGCATTAACAGCTCTCCTTGGGTGGCTTGTCCGTTTGTGGTTGACCGCCATAGCGGCGCTCAGCCGGTGGCGATAAACTGGTATCCACTGTCTGCCATTCAATGCGGGCTCCGGAGCCCGCTTGATAAAAGGCCAGACTGTGGCGCAGAAAGTCCTGATCGTTGCGGTTGGTAAGGCCTGGCTCCTGACGCTGATGGGCACCCCGCGACTCTTTGCGCTCAAGCGCTGCCTGACACATAGCTTCGGCTACATCCAGCCCAAAACCAAGCTCAAGTGCATGCAGCCGCTCGGTATTAAAGGCTTTGCCGGTATCTCCAAGGCGCAATTGCTGGTAGCGGTGTTGCAGCTGCCCTAAGGTGCTGAGTGTCTGTTGCAGGCCAGCTTCGCAGCGATAAATACCACAGCCTTGCTCCATGCTTTCAGCCAGTTGCTGGCGCAGTTCGTGCCAGCGTTCGGTGCCGTTGCCGCTGTGTAGTCTTTTCAAGGGGCTAACAGCCTGTTCAGTCAGTTTGCTGATTAAGGCGTCTGTAGCTTCCGGATGTGGCTCACTGGCAACCCGGGCGGCTTCACGCCCTGCTACCTTGCCAAACACCAGCAGTTCGGTCAAAGAGTTGGAGCCCAGCCGGTTGGCACCATGCAGCCCGATTGAGGCGCATTCGCCAACCGCATAAAGACCTGCAATGCTGGTGGCGCAGTTCGCATCGGTTAAAATACCGCCCATGGTGTAATGCACCGCCGGGCGGATCGGAATAGGGCTTTTAACCGGATCGACATTGACATAGGCTTTGGCCAGCTCGCAGATAAAAGGCAGTCGCTCCAGCAGGTAGCGCTGACCCAAGTGGCGTAGATCCAAATGCACTACTTCGCCTTGCGGGTGTGAAATGGTGCGGCCTTGTTGCTGCTCGTGCCAGAAAGCCTGAGATAACTTGTCGCGAGGCCCC
Source organism: Alkalimonas sp. NCh-2 (assembly GCF_039631345.1). NCBI lineage: Bacteria > Pseudomonadati > Pseudomonadota > Gammaproteobacteria > Alkalimonas > Alkalimonas sp. NCh-2. The sequence continues at coordinate 743,993 of NZ_JBDIUV010000001.1, read as the reverse complement.
AGCTCCATGGTTTTATTCTGCGGCTTGCCCAGCGGTGTTTCCGGCCCCAGGCCATAATCCTGCAAGTAGCGGTAGCCCTCTTTATTTAGCAGGATGCCACCTTCGCCCCGGCAGGCCTCGGTGATCAGGATGCCGGAGCCCGGTAAGCCGGTTGGGTGGTACTGCACAAACTCCATATCGCGCAGTGCCACGCCATGACGGTAGGCCAGCGCCATGCCATCGCCGGTAACAATGCCGCCATTGGTATTAAACTGATAGACCCGGCCAGCGCCGCCGGTGGCCAGAATCACGCTGGCAGCTTTAATTTGCACCAGTTCGCCGCTGGCAATCTCAATCGCCAGCACGCCATAGCAGCGCTGTTCATGCACCAACAAATCCAGCAGAAAGTACTCATCCAGCCGGTTAATTTGTGGGTACTTCAGCGAGGTTTGAAACAGGGTGTGCAGGATATGAAAGCCGGTTTTATCGGCGGCAAACCAGGTGCGCTCGGTTTTCATGCCGCCAAAGCGCCGCACCTGCACCTCACCGCTTTGTTGCCGGCTCCAGGGGCAGCCCCAGTGCTCCAGCTGCACCAGCTCTTCAAAGGCGTGTTTGACAAAATAATCCACCACCCCTTGCTCGGCCAGCCAGTCGCTGCCAGCCACGGTATCGTCAAAGTGGGCTTGCAGGCTGTCGTGGCCCAGTGTTACCGCTGCAGCACCGCCTTCGGCGGCTACGGTATGCGAGCGCATCGGGTATACCTTGGACAGCAGGGTCACCGACAGCTTAGGGTTGGCTTCGCTGGCAGCTATAGCACTGCGCAGGCCAGCACCACCACCGCCGACAACCAGCACATCGGTGCTGAGTGTTTTGACAATTTCAGGCATCAGGCTACCCCTTGCAGTTTCGCCAGCACCAGTCCCAATAACACCAGAGCGGGCAGGGCATGGGTTAACAGCACATTGTGTCCGAGCACGGCTGCCAGTTGATCCTGGCCTTTGCCCTGACTGTGGTGGCTTGTATTGATCGCATGATGCAGCGATCGGATCACACGTACTGCCAATGGGAGTGATAGCAGGCCCAGTAAAGCGGCAGCAGGCAGCCAGCCTTGCCAGGCGGCAATGCCGAGCAGCAGATAACACGCCAGCAGCAAAGCACTGAACACCCGGGCGGCTTTGGCCTGGCCCAACACAATGGGTAGATGACGGCGGCCAACCTGGCGATCGGCTTCGATATCCGGAAATTGATTCAGCAACAACAAGTTGCTAATCAGCAGTGCCAGCAAGGCTGATAAACTTAAGGCCAGCGCATCAGGCTGGCCGGTCAGCACCCAGTAAGCGCCGAGTGTCATCAAAGCACCAAAGCCAATACCAGGTGCCAGCAGGCAAAGCAGTGGTGATTTGTTGATGTAATCGGTGTAGCTGTAGATAAGCAAAACCCCGGGCAGACCCAGCAGCAACAGACGCCAATCGATCAGTGCACTGAGCGTAAGGCCAATGGTACTGACCAGTAGCAAACTGCCAATCGCCAGCCAGAGCGCGAGCTGAGCTTGCTCTGGCGCTGCGACCAGAGTGCCGCTGCCGCCACTAAAAGGCGTGCGTCGGGTCAGAAAATCCAGCCCGGAGCGAAAATCAAAGTATTCGTTAAAGGCATTCACGCTGATATGTGCTGCCAGTGCCATCAACAGCACCAACAGCAGCAAGCCAATGGACAGGCTACCCTGCTGATACCAGCTGCCAGCCGCAGCCAGTGCAATGCAAAGGACGGTCAGAGTTAAAAACGGTAACCGGGCAACACCAAAGAAAATTTTAAACACAGATCCCTCCTGATACGATTCTGCTAGAGTATAGCAATGAATCGTGACAGCTCTTGATCCAGCCCAAGCTTAACACATAAACCCTGGAGAAATTGCTATTGCCAAGTAGTGGATTGATTTAACCGGCTATTTTGAGCTGGTATTCTCAAGTACAGGAGGCATTGATGGCGCAGTGGGTAGAGGCTGAAGTCACAGAGAATTACGCCTGGCACTCAGATTTATGCAGCTTGCGGGTGAATGTACCCGGCTTTGATTTTATCGCCGGCCAGTTTGTCCGGCTGGCGGTGGAAACGCCAGAAGGGCGCCTGCAACGTGCTTATTCACTGGTCAATGCCCCTGGCGATTCTCAGTTGGACTTTCTACTGACACCGGTAGCCGATGGCAAGGTGTCGCCAAGGTTGCATGCACTGCAAGCCGGTGACCGGCTTTGGGTCAGTCAGCCTGCAACCGGCTTCTTTACCCTGGATGAGGTGCCCGCAGGCGATACGCTCTGGCTGATTGCTACCGGTACCGGCATCGGGCCTTATTTGTCCATGCTGGCCACCAACGAGCCCTGGCAGCGCTTTGGACGCATCGTGTTGGTGCATGGCGTACGGCAGGTGCAGGATCTGGTCTATCGTGAGCGGATCGCCAGTTGGCAGCAGCACTACTCCGACCAATTTCATTATCAGCCGGTGGTCACCCGGGAATCACACCCCGATGCGCTACAAGCGCGCTTACCGCAGCTGATTCAAAACCGGCAGTTGCAACAGGCTGCTGCGGCGCAATTTGATTTAACCAGCCAGGTGATGCTGTGCGGTAATCCGGAGATGATTAAAGCAGTACGGGCCGAGCTGGAAATCTTGGGCCTGCGCAAAAATCTGCGCCGTACGCCAGGTCATATTACGGTTGAACAATACTGGAACTGACCCCATGCTTTCCTACTGCAGTGAGAATTCTGTATGCAGCGGAGCCAAGGTGGCTGCCTGGCCGTCTGTCCGCTAAGCTGATGACAACAACGATGCAGGAGCACCATGATGACTTCAAAAAAAATCCAATGCGATGCCCGTCTTACCGTAGCGGGCAAAGAGTACCGTTACTGCTCGCTGGCCAAAGCCGCTGAAAGCCTGGGGGATATCAGCCGGTTGCCTTTGTCGTTGAAAGTTCTGCTGGAAAACCTGCTGCGCCATCAGGATGGTGTGACGGTGCAGTACGATGATCTGACGGCAATGCCGGCCTGGCTACAGGATAAAAGTTCCAGTCGGGAAATTCAGTACCGGCCAGCCCGGGTATTGATGCAGGATTTTACCGGGGTGCCTGCTGTGGTGGATTTGGCTTCAATGCGCGATGCGGTGGCCAAAGCTGGTGGCGATCCGGAACTGATCAACCCATTATCGGCGGTGGACCTGGTGATCGATCACTCGGTGATGGTGGACACCTTCGCCAATGCAAACGCCTTTGCCGATAATGTGGCACTGGAGGTCGAGCGCAACCGCGAGCGCTATGCCTTTTTACGCTGGGGCCAGAAAGCCTTTCGCAATTTCCGGGTGGTGCCGCCTGGCACCGGCATTTGCCACCAGGTTAATCTGGAATACCTGGCCAAAGTGGCCTGGACCGAAGACAAAGACGGCGATACCTGGGTCTACCCGGATACGCTGGTGGGCACCGACTCCCACACCACCATGATCAATGGCCTGGGCGTGCTGGGTTGGGGCGTGGGCGGCATTGAAGCCGAAGCCGCCATGCTGGGCCAGCCGGTGTCGATGCTGCTGCCGGAAGTGGTTGGTTTTAAACTCACCGGCAAGATGCCAGAAGGCACGACTGCTACTGATCTGGTGCTCACCGTTACTCAGATGCTGCGGGCCAAGGGGGTGGTGGGGAAATTTGTCGAGTTTTTTGGCGAGGGCTTGGCGCACCTGCCGCTGGCTGATCGCGCCACCATCGCCAATATGTCTCCGGAGTTTGGTGCCACCTGCGGTTTCTTCCCGGTGGATGAAGAAACGTTGAAGTATCTGGAGCTGTCCGGCCGCTCCGAGCAGCAGATAGCTCTGGTGAAAGCCTACTGCCAGGCGCAGGGCTTGTGGCACGATGTCAGCAAGGAGCCGGTCTTCAGTGCTGTGCTGGAGCTGGATCTTGCCACGGTAAAACCAGCGCTGGCCGGGCCAAAGCGGCCGCAAGATAAAGTTGCCCTGCCTGCTATCAAAGGGGTGATGCAACTGGAAATCGAGCAACTGAAGAACAAACAGGCTGCGGTTGCCATAGACGGCATGGAGCATGCTCTGAAGCACGGTGATCTGGTGATTGCCGCCATTACCTCCTGCACCAATACCTCCAACCCCAGTGTGATGATGGCTGCTGGTTTGGTTGCCAAAAAAGCCATTGAGCATGGCTTAGAGGTAAAACCCTGGGTGAAAACATCCTTAGCGCCGGGCTCCAAGGTGGTGACCGATTACCTGGATAAAGCCGGCTTAACCAAATCGCTGGAGCAGTTGGGCTTTCACCTGGTCGGCTATGGCTGCACCACCTGCATCGGCAACTCCGGCCCTTTGCCGGATGCCATCAGCGATGCGGTCGAGCAGGGCAATCTGACCGTGGCTTCGGTGCTGTCCGGCAACCGCAACTTTGAAGGCCGTATTCACCCGCAGGTCAAAGCCAACTGGCTGGGATCGCCGCCTTTGGTAGTGGCCTATGCCCTGGCTGGCACCATGCTGATCGATTTGGCGGAGGATCCGATTGGGCAGGGTAAAAATGGCCCGGTTTATTTAAAAGACATCTGGCCGAGCCAAAAAGAAATCGCCGAGGCGGTGGCTCTGGTGGATGGCGCTATGTTCCGCAAACAATACGCCGATGTGTTTAGCGGCGATACTCATTGGAAAGAATTGCCGGTGACCGAGGATCGCACCTATCACTGGGATAACCGTTCAACTTACATCCAGCAGCCGCCTTTTTTTGCTGATTTTGGTCAAAAGGTGCGAATAGAGCCGATCACGGATGCCTATGTGCTGGCGCTCTTTGGCGACTCCATCACCACCGATCATATTTCACCGGCCGGGGCCATTAAGGCCAGTTCACCGGCCGGCCGTTATCTGAGCGAGCAGGGGGTGGCTGAGGCGGACTTTAACTCCTACGGCTCGCGCCGCGGCAACCACGAGGTAATGATGCGCGGCACCTTTGCCAATATCCGCATCCGCAATCAGTTGCTGCCGGGGGTGGAAGGTGGCGAAACCAAACACTTTCCATCTGGCGAGCAACTGGCGATTTACGATGCCGCCATGCGCTACCAGCAGGACAAACAACCGTTGATTGTTCTTGCCGGCAAGGAATACGGCACCGGCTCCAGCCGCGACTGGGCGGCCAAAGGTACCCGTTTGCTCGGGGTAAAAGCTGTCATCGCTGAGAGCTTTGAGCGCATTCACCGCTCCAATCTGGTGGGCATGGGCGTGCTGCCGCTGCAGTTTAGCGACGGCGAAAACGTCGAGGTGCTGCAACTGACTGGCGAAGAGCGTTTCAGCCTGCCAGAGCTGGGCGCCGATCTGGCGGTTGGCCAGTTGCTCACCGTCGAAGCCAAACGGGCCGATGGCAAAGTAAAACGCTTTCAGGTCAAATGCCGCATCGACACCGACAACGAGCTGCAGTACTTCCGCAGCGGCGGCATCCTGCAGCATGTGCTGGAGCAACTATTGCAAAGATAGCGGGTGATTGCCACTCTTGTGGCCGTTTTTGTTGACCCTAAAAAGCAACTCATTCGTTGCTTTTTTTGTTTTTGGCAACTAATATGTTTCTTATAGTGTAAAAGCAACTTATATGACTACTTAGATGGCATCTTTACTTCAGCAGATAAAGCAGCGCCGGGTAACGCTTGGTCTTAAGCAGAACGATATGCTGCTGCGTGTTGGTATATCACGCCAGCAATACCAACGACTCGAATCCAAGGGAAACCCCAGGTTGGATACGTTGGAGCTAATCGCGAAGGGCTTGAACAGTGAGCTTCTGCTGATCCCAAAAGATAAGCTAAGTGCCGTACTGGCGGTGTTGGAGCAAGAGCCTTCAGCATTTGGTCTAAGCACTTCAACACCAGAGCACGAGCAGATCAAGAAAAGTCTCGCTGATGACCCATGGCAGGATATATTGAGGGATGGCCAGTGAACGCCAGTCAGGCAGAGGAGGTCAAGGTACTCAGGCTGAGCTTGCATAACCGCTTGGTAGGCTACTTGGTTGGTTATCAGGGCGGCAGAAATAGTTTAAGTTTTGCTGAGTCGTTTAAGCACGATATTCATCGACCAACATTTAGCTTGATTACCCACCCCGTTTTTCCTAAAGCTGAAAAGTTGATGTCAGAACCCTGGTTGAGAAACCAAAGGTTGCATCCTACCCTGTCTAATTTGCTACCAGAAGGAGCTCTGCGGGAGTTGATTGCGCAAGGATTGAAGGTTCATACCGATCAGGAGTTCCAGCTCCTTACCTATTTGGGAGCCGATTTGCCTGGTGCTTTAGTTGCTGAGCCTATGGAGCCAGAAGAGGTGCCAGCGACGGTGCTTAATGCGCATGGTAAGGTAAGAGCGGTAAAATTTGACCTCAGCGCAAAGGAAAACAAGTTTTCGCTGGCCGGGGTTCAGATGAAGTTTTCCATGAAGGAAAGGGACGGGCGATACACGCTTGCCAATGGAGATATTCTGGGGGATTGGATTGTAAAGACTCCATCGACCCGACACAAAGATGTCCCCTTGAACGAGTATACCGCGATGCAATTAGCAGCATTGGTTGGTATTCATATCCCTGAAACCAAACTGGTTGAACTGAATAAACTGGATAATCTGCCGCAAATAAACCTGCCGGGGGAAAAGCTGGCTTTTGCGATCAAGCGTTTTGACCGCGAGCAGGATCGGCGTATTCACATGGAAGATTTCGCCCAGGTATTGGTGAAGTATCCTCACGAAAAATACAACTCGGCAAGTTATGAGCAAATCGGCAAGATTCTTTATGACTTTTCCGGCGACGGACTGGCTGATACACAACAGTTTGCCAGACGATTGTTGGTGAATATTCTGCTTGCTAATGGTGATGCGCATCTGAAAAACTGGAGCTTGCTCTATAGCGATCAAGTCACGCCAAGGCTTTCCCCGGCCTACGATATCCTAACCACCAGTGTTTATATGGATGGTGAAAAGCAGTTTGCGCTTAATTTAGGCAAAACCAAAGCCTGGTACGACGTTTCTCTGGCGAATTTTCAATGGTGGGCAGACCGAGCAGGGATCCCATGGCGGGCTATCAAACCACACCTGGATGATGTGATAACAAAGGCTAGAGCCTTGTGGCCAGAAGCCATCAAGGATCTGCCAATGAATGGCGAGCACCAGCGTCAGCTAAAAGAGCACTGGCGAAATTTACCCAAAGACTTTCAGATAAAAGCTGATTAGGTTGAGTGCAACCTATCCCAGTCGCAAAGCCACGAAGCAGTAGCTAAGGAGGGCCAAATGAGCCACCTAAAACTGGATCAAGACGACGCCGAGCTGTTGCACGACCTTGAAAGTGACGACTTCAAGTCGGTTTTGACGCCCGAACGGTGAGCGGAATTGTCTGCTGTGGCAGAGCGTACGGTTCGAAAAGATAAGCGTATCAATATCCGTATTTCTCCCCGGGATTTAGAAGCGATTCAACGCAGGGCGTTGCAAGAAGGCATGCCTTATCAGACCCTGGTCGCCAGCGTACTTCATAAGTATGTCTCCGGTGGTTTAATCGATGTGGTTGCCAGCAAAGTGCGTGAATCGGCAGGCAAATACAGCAAAGATTAAATCCATCCCATTCCCGTTAGGGTTTAGCCTCGCTTTCGCTAAGCGCGGCGCTGCTGCGCTGAAACCACCAGCTAAGCAGCACCAGACTAAAGCCAAGACCAATAAAGGACAGTGCACGTAGCACACCGGACAAACCCGCCAGATCGAACAGGAACACCTTCAGCGTCACCAGACTGAGCAACACAAAGCCTGCTTTGCGGATCTGATGCCAGCGCATTCTTTGGGCGCTGAGCACTGTGGCAATAGCCAGCAGCAAATACACCAGGGAATAGCTGAAATGCTCGGCCATTGAGGTCGAGAGCTCGATGCCAATGCTGCCGTCTTGCCAGAAATGACGGATGCTGGCGCTGATAAACAGCAGTGCACAGCCGGTGGCCACCACCAGCATCAGCTTTCGCAGCTCGGCTGGAACCAGGTGGGCGGCCTGGAAGCATAGCAGGGCAGGTATGCCCCACAGCGGCAACAACTGATTCCACAACGGCCAGTCACCTAAGGCAGCATTGGTAATCAGGGGGTTGGCATCCAGGCTCAGATAGCCATGTGTTAAGGCAGCAAAACCCAGCAACACCATAGCTGCAATTTGATACAGTTGTTGCAAAGAGCCGGCCACACTACTACGCCACAAATAAAGGTTGGCCAGTAGCAACCAGTTGCAGGCATGTACAGCCAGTGTCAGGGGGGATAAGCTGGCAGGCTCAAACAACACAGAAAGCGGCGAGCCTGCAGCCAGCCAGTACTGGGTTTGCACCGTCACAAAGAGCACCAGTACATGCAGGCATGCCCCTTCCAGCCAGGGTGCCAATTCGTTGTTAAGCCAGAGTATGCGCGCTACAACAAAGCACATTAGCACCACCGGGTAGAGCACAAAGGACCAGTGCTGCCCCAGCAGGGTCAGTTGCTGATAGCTATCGAGCACGGCGGCGCCGGTCAGGCGCAGCAGCAGCAGACCAACCAGCAGTTTGATCAGCCAAAGCGGGACCGGTAATTGCTGCTTGCGACTCAGTAGGGTGATTAGCACCAACTGCACTGCGATGGCGATGGTGAGCGCTGCTGTGCTGAGCAGCAACACCAAACAGAAGGTCAGCGCAAAATTGGCGCCGGCACTATGGATAAAAGCCCGCAGCGGCAGCCTGCTGCGGCGGCCAAGCAGGGCTTGCACAATGCTTAGCACAGCTGCATACCCCAACCATAGTGGTTGCAGCTGCGCTTGCACCTCCGGGGCAGCAATAGCATAACTGATACCCAGCATCAGCACCGGTGCCACGGCCAGCACACTGTGCCAGTGCAAACGATCTGCGCGCAGACTGCCACCCAGTAAGGGGAGGATACTAAACCACAGCACTAAGATCTGTGCTGGCAGAAGCTCCGGGCTTAGCAGAAGTGGCAGAGTGGTATCCACCAGCGCATGCACCGGCTGGCGCAGCAGATAGCCTGATGCCAGCAGCAATGTACTCCACAGCCAAAAGTCCGTCCGGCTATGACTAAAGGCGGCAGCAGACAACAGCAGCATCAGCAGCAACAGGGCACTGAAATTCACCGCTGCCGAGGTCAATAACAGCACCAAGAGTGCCAGTAGCAGTAAAAGGCCGCCCAATACATCTTCACGGCGCAGCGGCAGCCACTCGGCCAAAGGCAAGTGAGCCAGTTGCAGGCTGCGTGCGCGATACCCCAGTTGCGGCCACCATACCAGCAGTGCAAAGCTCAGCCCCAGCACCAGCCAGCTGAACCAGAGGGTACTGCTGGTGGCCGCAACAAAGCTAACCGCCAGCCAGAAGCCATGGCCTGCCATCGGCAAATACCAGAGCCAGGGGCGCTTGACCCGCTGTTCCACCAGCACGGATGAGACGGTGACCAGGGCAATATAGAGCAGTAGGGCAATGGTATTACCGGTGTCCTGTGCGACCAGAGCAGGCACTGCGTAGGCACCGACAATGCCAAGCACCGCCAACACCGGCCCCTGGCGCAAAGCAAACCAGCTGGCAGCCAAGGCCACCCCGGCCAGCAGCACAAAAGCCAGCCACAGCGGCAGCAACTGATAATACTGCGCCGCCGTTAAAATGCTGGCGTACAACGTAATAAAACCAGCGCCAGCCAACGCAGCTGGTGCATAGTGCTGCAGACTGGAGCGCCTTTGGTCTTGCTGGTGCAGCCATTCGCTGAGTGCTATTAAGGCAAAGCCAAGCAAGGCTGCAGCAATTAAACGCAGCTCAGCGGTAAACCAGCCGGCATCGAGCGAATGACGCACCAGAAACACGCCACCCAGCGCCATGGCAATGCCACCCAGCCAGACCATACCGCGTTGAATTAATTGTTGCTCCAGCCAGTTCAGGCTTGTTGCCAGCCATTGGTTGTTGCCTGACGCTGGCGTAGCGCTGGCAGCTTTTGTGATTGTGGGGCTGACTGCAGCTTTGGTAACCGATGCTTCGGTTGCTGGCTTGCCTGTTATGGCTGCTGCTGGCGAAGCTGGTTGGATGGCAGTGTTGTGAACGGTTGGCTGTGGTTGGGATGATGGTGCCGCAGTTGGAGTAGCGGATAGCGCTTGCCCGCTGGCCGGCTGATTTTTAAGTTGCTGTATTAACTGCTGCAGCTGCCGGCGAACCGTCTGTAATTGAATAAAAGCCACCCAGCCAAAGACCGAGCCTGCCAACAGACCCAAGGATAACAGCACCAACAACAATTCCATCGACAACCATCCAGTGGTAACAATTTTGTCAATTGCTCAGCATAAGTAGATTTAGAGCTGGGCGCAATTGGAAACTTAGCGGCAGCTATCTTTTACCCACTGTAAGTAATCGGCAAAGCCAGCTTCTATCGGCAGTTGGATTATCTCTGGGGTATCATAGCTGTGCAGCTTACAGATTTCGGCTTGCAGCGCCGGGTAGCAGTGGCCAGTGGTTTTGATCAGCAGCAGAATCTCGCTGCTTTGTTCCAGCTTGCCTTGCCAGACGTAGTGACTGCTGACGGCTTGCTGCTGAATGCAGGCCGCCAGCTGTTGCTGCAGCAGTGCTGCGGTGATTTGATCGGCTTCCTGCTGATTAGGGCAGGTTGTCATCACCAGGCAGTACTCAGCCACTTACACCTCCAGATTGTCCAGCAGTTTGGTTTTGCCGAGCCAGGCGGCGGCCAGGATCACCAGGGGTTGCTGCCGGTGTTCCGCTGGCAATAAGCTGCTGCGATCGCTGATGGTCAGGTAGTCCGGTTGAAAGCCGGCGGCTTTAAGCTGGGCCTTGGCCGCGGTTTCGATGCTGCGAAAATCGGCATCGGTCGTTTTGATCCGTGTTGCCACCTGTTGCAGCACCTGTTGCATAACCGGCGCCTGAGCGCGTTGCTCTGCGCTTAGATAGCCATTGCGGGAGCTCAGCGCCAAACCATCGGCTGCGCGCTCGGTTGGCACACCAATAATCTTGATAGGAAAGGACAAATCCTCCACCATCTGACGGATAATCGCCAGTTGCTGGTAATCTTTTTGCCCAAAGCAGGCGATATCCGGCTGCACCAGATTAAACAGCTTGCAGACCACAGTGGATACGCCGCGAAAATGCCCGGGCCGGCTGGCACCGCAGTGGTGGTCGCCCAACTTTGGAACTTCAACAAAGGTTTGCTCGCTTAAGCCGCGCGGGTAAATCAGCTCTGGTGTTGGGGTAAAGACCGCATCGGTCTGCAGCTGCTGCAGTGCCTGGCAGTCGTCGTCCAGCGTACGTGGGTAGCTGTCCAGGTCTTCATTGGCCCCAAACTGCATTGGATTGACGAAAATACTAACGATGACCCGCTCAGCATGCTGTTTCGCCACTTCCACCAGGCGCAAATGGCCCTGATGGAGGTTGCCCATGGTGGGGACAAAGGCGATGCGCTCACCAGCCTTACGCCAGCTGGCAATCTCAGCCCGCAGGCTGTCGATGGTGGTTAGGATCTTCATAGTTTATTGGAAAGTATGCTCGGCAGCTGGGAAGCTTTGGCTTTTGACATCGGCCACGAACTGGCGGATGGCTGAGCGGATTTCACCGGTTTGCTGCAAAAAATTTTTCGAAAATTTTGGTATGTAGCCACTGCTGATACCAAGCAAGTCGTGCATCACCAGCACCTGACCATCGGTACCGGAGCCTGCACCAATACCAATCACCGGAATACTAAGTGCTGCGGTAATGCGATTGGCCAGCTCGACCGGGATGCATTCAAGGACCAGCAACTGTGCTCCGGCCTCTTGCAGTGCTTTGGCTTGACGCAGCATGGCATCGGCTTGCTCGTTGCTGCGGCCTTGCACCTTGTAACCACCGAATATGTGCACCGATTGCGGCGTTAAACCCAAGTGACCACACACCGGCACACCGCGCTCGGTCAGGGCTTTGACGGTAGGCAGTAAAAAGTCACCGCCTTCGAGTTTGACCATATTGGCACCTGCCTGCATCAGCGGGGTAACGGAGGCAAAGGCCTGCTCGGTGCTGGCATAACTCATAAAAGGCAGATCGGCAATGACAAAGGCATCGGGCGCACCAGCGCGCACGCAGCGGGTATGATAAGCGATGTCCTGCACCGTGACCGGCAGGGTGTCGCCATGGCCTTGCAGCACCATACCCAGTGAGTCGCCAATCAACAGCACTTCCACGCCTTCATCGGCAAACAGCTTGGCAAAGCTGGCATCGTAGGCGGTTAAGGAGGTAATTTTATCGCCTTGCTGTTTCATTTTTTGCAGTACGGCGGTGGTAATTTTAGCCATTTATCTGCTCTGACCTCTTTCAATCAATCCGCTGCGCACCTTGTCATAAAGCGGGGTGCGCTGCAAGTCTGTTTTAACAGGGGGCCGGAGCCACCACCGCTAACCCACGGTGCGGTACCTGTTGACACAAGCCGTTAATGCTGCGGCCATCCGGTAACTGCAAGTCGGCGGCTATCTCCTGCAAAGGGTAGAGCACAAACTCGCGTTCGGCCAGGCCGTAATGGGGTACTGTCAGACGTTCGCATTGCCATTGTTCATTGCCATAGAGTAACAGATCCAAGTCCAGCGTGCGGGGCCCCCAACGCTCGTCTTTGCGAACCCGGCCTTGCTGCTGTTCAATCTGCTGCAAGGCATCCAGCAACTGCAATGGGGACAGCTCCGTATAGAGTTCAGCCACCGCATTGACATAATCGGGCTGATCCTGCGGCCCCATGGGCTTGGAGCCATAAAGCGAGGATACCCGGCCAAGGGTACTGTCCGGCACGCCAGCCAGCGAGCTGATGGCCGCACGCACCTGACCCATAGGGTTGTTAAGATTGGCACCCAGGCCAATAAAGCAACGTTGCTTACCCAAAGCATTCATGGTTTCGGCTGACTGCTGCGCTTGCGTTTGTAATTGCGACGACGCCGCGGTTTGTTCTCGCCAGCGGCGGGGCCGGCTTGTTGCAGCATTTGCTGCTGTCCGCTCTCGTTTTCCTGCTGAAAACGTTGCCACCAGTCGGCATGTTGTTGCAAGTCGCCGCCTTCGGCTTTGGCCCGCAGCAGCAGGAAATCGTAACCGGCACGGAATTTTGGCAGTTGCAGTAAAGTCAGTGCCCGCTTGCCGCGACTACGGGCCAACCGGCTTTGCAGCGACCAGATATCCCGGGTCACCAGGCTAAAGCGTTTTGGCAGCGCAATGCGTTGCTGCAGATCACTTAAGATCTCAGCCATGGCAATATTGAGTGCATCCACTGGCGGCAGGCCGCTTTCCAGCTGCAAGGTTTGACTGCGGATCTCGACCGGATACCACAAGAAGGCGGCAAATAAGAACGCCGGTGTCACCGGTTTCTCATCGGCCACCCGTTGATCGGTATCCTGCAGCGCCTGGCTAACCAGTTGGAAGACTTTGCCTTCTGGCTCCTGGGCAATGGCTTTGTGTAAGGATGGCAGCAATTGCTTGATGATGCCGTATTGCTTCATCAGCATAAAGTTGTCGAAGGCTTTGCCAGCCATAAAGAGCTTCAGGAACTCTTCAAACAAGCGGGCTGGTGGTATGCTTTTTAGCAAGGACGCCAGCTGCGGAATAGGCTCGGCGGTCGCTGGCGCTATCTGCATATTCAGCTTGGTGGCAAAACGGATGGCGCGCAGGATCCGTACCGGATCTTCCCGGTAGCGGGTTTCAGGATCGCCAATCAGCTCAATTTTACGCTCGGCAATGGCCTCGATGCCATTGGCGAAATCCAGCACTTCAAAGTGGTTGATCGAGTAGTACAGCGCATTGATGGTGAAATCGCGGCGCTCGGCATCTTCTTCGATGGTGCCGTAGACATTATCACGCAGGATCAGGCCTTCTTCGCTGGCTTTGGACAACTGATGCTGGCCTTCTTCATTTTCATCCGGCTGGCTGTGATGACCACGGAAGGTCGCAACTTCAATCACCTCGCGGCCAAACAATACATGCGCTAGTCGGAAACGCCGGCCAATCAGCCGGCAATTGCGAAACACCTGCCGGACTTCTTCCGGTTTGGCATTGGTGGCCACATCAAAATCTTTAGGTTCCAGCCCCAGCATCAAGTCGCGAATGCAACCACCAACCAAATAGGCTTCAAAGCCGGCATCTTTTAAGCGGTACAATACTTTCAGCGCATTGGGGCTTATTTGCTTGCGGGAAATCGGGTGTTGGTCGCGGCTAAGCCGCTTAAGCGGAGGCAAAACGCTATGGGTAACCAAAGCAGCTTGTTTTTCAGCTTTTGCGCCTTTGCGCAGATTGCGCCGGCAAAAATCGAGCACACGGGAAATAATGGCAAGCTCCTGAATCGTGTTAAAGGCTGCCTTGGCAGCATTGAGTCATTTAGGCTGTTATTTTACCGCATTTTTTTCCAAACCGTGCAATAAAAACGCATCAACTCTATCAATTGAGCAGGATTTCTGTCTGTTTGGGCACCTGTTCCAAGCGCCAGTGATTGACGGCAAAGGCAATCAGCTCAGCTACGGAAGCGGATTCCAGCTCAGCGGGTGTCGGCTGCCCCAGATACTGCAGGGCCTGCAGCAATAAGGGAACCGCCTGGCTGGCATCCAGTGCCGGCGCATGATTTTGCTTACTGAGCTTATGGCCAGGGCTGCTGCTGGCCAGTGGGATATGGCCATAAACGGGGGCTGCGGCGCCAAGCTGGGCAAACAACCGTTGCTGGCGTGTGGTCATGTTGAGTAAATCAGCACCACGGATCACTTCCGTCACGCCCTGATCCATATCATCGACCACCACCACCAACTGGTAGGCAAAAAGGCCGTCCCGGCGTTTGATGATGTAGTCTTCCTGGCAAAACTCCGGTTCCAGTCGCTGTTTACCCAGCACCAGATCGTCAAACTCAGTAGCTATCGAGGAGCCGCACAAGCGCCAGGCCAGTGGTTTTGGATGTTTGGGATGAAGCTGGCGCTGACGGCAATGGCCATTGTAGAGGCCACCCATGGCAGCAATGGCTTTGCGCGGGCAATCACAGCCATAGAGCAAACCCTGCTGGTACAGCTGGTCAAAAACTGTCTGATAACGGGCCTTGCGCTGGCTTTGGTACCAGATAGGACCATCCCACAGCAAACCAAACTGCTCCAGACTGCGCAAAATGCTGTCGGCGGCACCAGCCTGGCTGCGGGGCTCATCAATATCTTCCATCCGAACCAGCCACTGACCCTGGTTGGATTTAACCTGCAGGTAACTGGCAAGTGCTGCTACCAGTGAACCAAAATGCAGCGGGCCGGACGGGGATGGAGCAAACCGGCCCACAGGAGGAGAGGCAAGCGTTGGCATCTTAGCCGCCGAGTTGCTTTTCCTTGATTTCTGCTAAGGTTTTGCAATCGATGCACATATCGGCGGTTGGGCGCGCTTCCAGCCGTTTGATACCGATTTCAATACCGCAGGTGTCGCAGTAGCCAAAATCGTCGTCTTCGATTTTTTGCAGTGTTTTCTCAATTTTCTTCAGCAGCTTGCGCTCACGATCGCGGGCGCGCAGTTCCAGACTGAACTCTTCTTCCTGAGCAGCACGGTCGACCGGATCCGGAAAGTTGGCGGCTTCGTCGGCCATGTGGGTCTTGGTACGATCCACTTCTTCGCGCAACTGCTGACGCCAGGCATCCAGAATTTTCCGAAAATGCTCCCGTTGCTTGGAGTTCATGTACTCTTCGCCCACAGCCTCCTGATAAGGCTCCACTCCGGCTAAGGCGAGCAGCCCCAACGGTTTGTTTGCTTTGCCCTCTGGCATAGTCATCTCCTGTACAATACAGCCAAGCAAAAATGGCGGATATTCATAACAGAATATCAGGCACATCGCAAATTAAAGACGCAGAAGTATACAGAGTGAACATCCGCCCGTCATCTGTTTTCGTTGCCGAAACTGGACCGATGTTGATGGATCTGACTTTTGGTCGCAGCATGGTACAATCTTGGTTACTTTATCCCTTCCGCTGATACAGGATAGTTTTTATGACGGATATGATTCGTGTTACGTTGCAACCCGATGCCGCTGCTGAGAAGTGGGGCAAAAAAGTCAGCCTGACGCCAACGGCTGAAGGTTTTCAGATTCATCTGGATGCCAAATTCCCGGCCCGAAGCATTCAAAAAGCCGCCCGCCAGCTTGATGGCCTGGGTGTTGAACAGGTAGAGCTAAGCGGTGAAGGCTGGACACTGGAGCTGCAGTGGGCTTTTTATCTGGGCTTTACCTCGGCAAAAAAACTGACCGGCGTGCAATGGCAAGGCGCGGATGCTACCCAATTGCAGCAACTGGCCAGTTGTTTTGGTTGGGCCCGTCAGGTTACCAATCAAACACCGGAGCAATTATCGCCTGAAGCTCTGGCCAATGAAGCCATCGCATTTTTAACGCCGCTGGCCCCGGATGCGATTAGCCATCGCATCATTCGCGGCGATGAGTTGCTGGCTGAAGGCTGGGTTGGTATTCATGGCGTTGGCCGTGGCAGTGAGCGACCGCCGGTGATGCTGGTACTGGATTACAATCCGACCGGCAAGGTCGATGCACCTGTTGATGCTGTGCTGGTTGGCAAAGGCATTACCTTTGACAGTGGTGGTTATTCCATCAAACCCAGCGAGTCGATGTCCTATATGAAATGCGATATGGGTGGGGCGGCCACGGTCGCGGCGGCGCTCGGCCTGGCTATTCAAAAAGGCTTGTCGCGCCGGGTGCAGTTGGTGCTGTGCTGCGCGGAAAATCTGATCAGCGGCCATGCTTACAAGCTGGGTGATATTCTGACCTATAAAAATGGCACCACGGTGGAGATTCTGAACACCGATGCCGAAGGTCGTCTGGTGCTGGCCGATGGCCTCTTGTACGCCTCTGAGACCGGTGCTCCTTTGATTATTGATGCCGCTACCTTGACCGGAGCCGCTATGGTGGCGCTGGGTAATGATTACAATGCACTTTTTGCCCTCGATACTGCTCTGCAGCAGCGGGCGCTTGGTTATGCGGAGCAGGTACAGGAGCCAACCTGGCCCTTGCCACTGGCTCCCTGGCATCAGGGACAGTGCCCGTCGCCTTATGCCGATACCGCCAACAGCCGGCCGGTGAAAGGCGGTGGCACTGGTGGTGCCAGCAATGCAGCCGGTTTTTTAAGCCGTTTTGTACCCGAAGGTGGCAAAGGCTGGTTGCACTTTGATTTAGCCGCTGCCTTTAACAGCAGCAATACCGGCCTGTGGGCTGCCGGTGCCACCGGTATGGGGATCCGCGCCATTGCAGAAACCCTGCGTCAGGAAGCCGGTAAAGCCTGAGTGCTGTCAGCCAGCGCTTTAAGATGTCCCTGTCACAGCGAGTGGCAGGGACCCTAACCCCGATGAGACCCGAACTGCGATGGAACTCCCTGTTGCTGCTATAGCCGGTGAACTTGTGACTGCACTGCGTCAGCAGCAGCGGGTGATCCTGTCGGCGCCGCCGGGTGCCGGCAAGTCTACCTGGCTGCCGCTTTATCTGTTGCAGCAACCTGAGTTTAGCGGTAAAAACATTTTGTTGCTGGAGCCACGGCGGCTGGCTGCGAAAAGTATTGCCAGTTACATGGCATCGCAACTGGGCGAAGCCGTTGGCCAAACCGTCGGTTATCAGGTTCGGTTGGAGCGTAAAAGCAGTGCTGCCACCCGGTTATTGATCGTGACCGAAGGCCTGCTGACCCGCTTTATTCAACAGGATCCTGAGCTAACCGCTTGGGACTTGGTCATTTTTGATGAATTTCACGAACGCTCCTTGCAGGCCGATCTGGCGCTGGCGCTCAGCTTGGAAGCGCAGCAACTGCGTGAGGATCTAAAGCTGTTAATCATGTCAGCCACGCTGGATACCGGGCAGTTGGCCAAAGCACTGAATGCGCCCGTGCTACAAAGTGAAGGCCGCAGTTATCCGGTCAGCATTCGCTACCAGACCCCGGATCGCCAGCCTATCTGGCAGCAACTGGCACGGCTTTGCTTTCAATTGCTGCAGCAGGAAGAAGGAAGCTTGTTGGCGTTTTTGCCAGGCCAAGCCGAGATCCGGTTAGCGCATGACTGGTTGCTGCAGCAAGGCCTGCCGGATTCAGTGCAGGTTCACCCACTGCTTGGCAGTTTAACGCTGCAACAGCAGCAGGCGGCGATTGCCGCTTGCCCGCAAGGTCAGCGCAAAGTGGTGCTGGCCACCAATGTCGCGGAAACCAGTTTAACCATCGATGGCATCCGTCTGGTGGTGGACAGTGGCCTGTACCGCAAGGTGCGTTTTTATCCGAAACATGGGGTGATGAAACTGGAAACCGCAGCCATTAGCAAAGCCTCGGCCATTCAGCGGGCCGGCCGGGCCGGGCGATTATCGCCCGGCCTTTGCGTACGGCTGGATAGCGAGAGCCAGTGGCAGCGCCGCGCCAGTTTTACCCCGCCGGATGTACTGGAAGCCGAGCTGACAGCATTGCGGCTGGAGCTGGCCGGTTGGGGTGTGCAAGCTGATGAGTTATTTTGGCTGGACCCGCCGCCTAAGGCGCATCTGGCAGTGGCGGAGGCCCTATTGCAACAACTGGGTGCTTTATCAGGTGCTCTTAAAATCACGCCACTGGGACAGCGTATGCTTAGCCTCGGCACCGAGCCACGGCTGGCGGCCATGATGTGCCGGGCTGAAGAGCTGGAGCGACAAGGTGAGCAGCGCGCACTCTGGTTGGCGGCGCTATTGGCTGTGCTGCTGGAACAAAGCCGGGACGATAGCCCGCTTTGGGGGCAGTTGCAGCGGCTGCACCAGCAAAAACACTCGGCGGCTTACCAGCAGGCAGAGCAGTGGTGTCGTCAGCTCAAAGGCCAGCCTGGCGGCGCTCTGCCCCAGGACTTACTGGTGCCGTTGTTGTGCTTTGCCTATCCAGATCGGGTGGCGGTCAAGCGCGGTAAAGGCTATTTGCTGGCCAATGGCGCCGGGGCGGTGCTGCCGCCAGAGCATGCTTTAGCCACAGAGCCTTTGCTGCTGGTGGCAAGTATACAGCTTACCAACCAGGGCCTGCTTATTCGCCTGGCCGAGCGCTTGTCACTGCAGACCTTGCAGCAGTACTTCGTCGATGAGCTCAGTTGGCAGCTGCACAGTGCCTTTGATGCACAAAGCGGCCGCTTCATCAGCGAGCAGCAACGCCGTTTTGGTGCCTGCATTTTAGAGCGCAAACCTGCGCCGCAGGCACTAAGCAGCGAGCAGCGACGTGAGGCCTGGCTGGATTACATCCAACAGCGTGGTTTAGCGGTATTGCCCTGGAGTGCAGCCAGTGAGCAATGGCTGGCTCGGCTTCGTCTTTGGCAGCAACTGGCCCCCGAGCATGGCGCGCCGGGCTGGCAAGCGGATGAGTTGCTGGCAAGCCTCGATGAGTGGCTGGGGCCCTGGCTGCTCGATTGTCAGAGCCTGCAGCAACTCAAGCAGCTACCAGTGCTGCAAGCGCTGCAAAGCCGGCTGGATTATACGGCGCAGCAGCAATTGGCCAGCTTTGTGCCAACCCATTGGCAGGCACCGACCGGCAGTCGCCTGGCGATTGATTATCTGGCCGATGGTGGACCTTTGGTTGCCGTGCGCATGCAGGAAGTCTTTGGTCAGTTGCAAACGCCGGTACTGGCTAATGGCAAGCTGCCACTGACACTGGAGTTATTATCCCCAGCGCGCCGTCCTTTACAGCGTACCGCCGATTTGGCCAGCTTTTGGCAAAATGCGTACCGGGAAGTGCGTAAAGAAATGAAAGGGCGCTATCCAAAACACTACTGGCCGGAGGATCCGGCGCAAGCGATGCCCACCACCAGAACTACCAAAGCGATGAGTCTATGACGCGGCCAAGTACAAACAAAAACAGTACAAAAAAAAACAGCATCCAGAAAACCAGTAGCCAAAAAATGAATGCTCTGAAGCAGAAGTTACCACCGCCAGCTGAGATGCTGCGGTATCTGGGCTGGACCATGTTAAAACTGGGCCTGGCCCTGCTGGCCGTGGCAGCTATTTATTTGCTCTATCTGGACAGCAAAGTAACCCAAAGTTTCCAGGGCCAGAAGTGGCAGGTACCGGCCCAGGTATTTGGCCGCAGCCTGCAACTGCAGCAAGGACAGCCACTGGCCCTGGGTGCTCTGGTACAGGAGCTGGAGCTACTGCAGTACCGTCGGGTGTCAGAAATCACTGGCCCGGGCCAGTTCCGCCTGGCCAATCAAGCGGTGGATATTTACCGGCGTGAATTTTATTTCGCCGATGGCTATGCGCCAGCCGAGCGCTTTGTGGTGCAGTTCCGCCAGCAGCGGATCGAGCGTATTCAGTGGTCGAGCCCGGCAAATGCAGCAGCGCCTGGCATAGCCCGGTTGGAAGCCCCGTTGATTGAGCACCTGATTTCTGCACAGCAGGAAGATCGTGAGCTACTGCGGCTGGAGCAAGTCTCACCTTTGTTGCGTGATACGCTGCTGCTGGTGGAAGATCGTGATTTTTACCGCCATCGCGGTGTGGCTCCACTGGCTATTCTGCGTGCTTTTTTGGTAAATCTGACGGCTGGGCGTACGGTGCAGGGCGGCTCCACCTTAACCCAGCAGTTGGCGAAGAACATGTACCTGACCCAGGACAGAACCTTATGGCGCAAAATCAATGAAGCCCTGATGGCACTGATTCTGGAGCTGCGTTTCAGTAAAGATGAGATCTTAGAAGCCTACATCAACGAAGTGTACATCGGGCAGAACTTTGCCCACCCGGTGCATGGCTTTGGCCTGGGCAGTCGCTTTTATTTTGCCAAACCGCTGAATGAACTGACAGCGGCCGAAACCGCACTCCTGGTTGGTTTGATCAAAGGGCCGTCTTTTTACGATCCCAGGCGCAATCCGGAGCGGGCACAGCGGAGGCGCGATCTGGTGCTGCGGTTGATGTTCGAACAGCATATGCTGGATCAGCAAGCCTATCGTGAGGCTTTGGAAGAGCCGATAGCTTTAGTAGCCCGCGGTCAGCACCAGGCGGATCGTTATCCTGCTTACTTAGCGAAGGTGCGGCAGGAGCTTCGCAGTCAGTTGCAGGATAAAACCCTGCAACAAAGTGGTTTGCGGATCTTCACGTATTTTGACCCTGTGCTGCAGCAACAGGCTGAACAAGCGGTTGCCAGCAGGATGCAGGGATTGGATCCGGCCATTGAAACGGCGGTGGTGCTGGCAAATTACCAGCAAGGAGGCTTAACAGCCATGGTGGGAGGGCGCGATCCGCGCTACGCCGGTTACAACAGAGCGCTTGATGCCAGACGGCAAATCGGCAGCCTGATTAAGCCGGTGATTGCGATCGAAGCCCTGGCGCAGCCGGAGCGTTTTGATTTACAGACTACTTTGCTGGATGCGCCCATTCAACTGCGCAGCAATCAACAGGATTGGCAGCCACAGAACTTTGATCAGACGTTTCGTGGTGAAGTGACCTTACTGGATACCCTGGTGTACTCCTACAATGTGCCCATGGTACGGTTGGGTCTGCAACTTGGCATGCCGCAAGTCGCGGCTGCCCTTAGCAGGCTGGGCCTGCAGCGCCGTATTACCTTGCACCCGGCGGCTCTGCTAGGCGCCATTGAGCTATCTCCGCTGGAAGTCACACAACTTTATCAAACACTGGCCAATCATGGCGTACATCAAACGTTGGCCAGTATTGCGGTGGTAACCGACCAGCAAGGCACTGTGTTGTATCAACACCAGCCAGCACCGATCAGGCGCTACAGTGAAGAGGCTACCTCGTTACTGTACGATGCGATGCAGCAAAGCGTGCAACGGGGGACCGCCCGCTCGTTGGGGCAACATTTTCCGCATCTGGCCGGGAAAACCGGTACTTCCAGTGATTACCGTGATAGCTGGTTTGTGGCTATGGATGACGCTAATGTGATCACAGTATGGCTGGGGCGGGATGATAATATCTCTACTGGTTTGACAGGAGGTTCCGGGGCTTTGCAGCTCACCCGGCACTTTTATCGCTTGCAGAAGGCTGCGAGCCCCTGATTTACAAGGGGCTGGAGGCCGTGATGATACTGATTGTGTAAGATACTTGTTATTCTTAGAGTTTTCAGCTGATAATGTTGCTTCAACTTTGACGTTAGCAGCAGAGAGTTTGTGAACCGACCATGTCAATAAAACCAGAACATCGAATGAAAGTTGGCGACTGGTGGTACTTACCAGAGCGCGATAAACTGGTGAAACTGGATGCCACTGGTCAGTTACTGGAAACAGCCGAACTGGATAATCTTTGTCAGAATGTGATGAATTATCTGATGGTGCATGCCGGTGAACTGGTCAGCAAGGACGAGCTACTGGAAAAGGTCTGGGGTATTCGGGCAGTATCGGATGGTCGCATTACCCGGGTGATTCGGGTTTTACGCGTGGCATTGGGTGATGATAGCCGCACACCAACCTACATCGAAACTGTGCCTAAGCGTGGTTATCGATTGGTGGCAGCTATTGAACAAGTCTCTGCAGAGCCATTAATAAGCAGCCATGCAGCAGCCAGGCCCGCTGCACAACAGGCATCACCGCCGACAAACACCTACGCAGCCTGGCGGGCGCGCATCTATCTTGCTGGTTTTATCTTATTGCCGTTGTTGCTGGCAGGCTATTTTTGGTGGGCAAGCAATCCAGAGCATGATGAACTGGCGGCAACACCGTTGTGGCGCTACGAGCCGGTGACTTTTCTTGATGGTATTGAGTTTTATCACAGCATTTCTCCGGATGAAAAGCTGTTGGCTTTTAGTTATGCCAGTAGTCCAAGCGATAATGTAGTGAAGCTAAAAATACAGAACTTACAAAATCATCAGGTTACCACTTTAACCGATGCACCATACAGTAGCTTTGGCGCTGCCTGGAGCCCGGATGGGATGCAGTTGGCTTATCAAAGAACCATATCCGGCCGTTTATGTGAAATTCGCTTACTCACCTTAACTGCCGGACGTGATCAGGTCCTTGCCGATGAGTTGCTCACCCGATGTGGAGCTCAATCTATCTCAGCACGGCTGAGCTGGTCCCCCGATGGCCGCTTTCTGGTGTACCCATCCAGAGAAGAAGGGCAGGGACAGATGGCACTGGTGTTGTACCCGGTGCAGGGGGGGCAGCCCCAGATATTAACAGCACCGCCCGCCTCTGGTTTTGGTGATTACGCCGCACGCTTTTCACGTGATGGTAGCCGGTTGGCGTTTTTGCGCTATGCCTCCGGCTCGGCTGAGCTCTGGGTATTGGATTTATCCAGCCGCTCTACCCGAATGTTGGTTCGCTTGCAGGATTTTTTGCCAGGCAACATAGATTGGAGTTTAAACGATCAGGAGATTATTTATCCAACCGGACGGGCTTCGTTAGGGGCTGTGGATGTTGCGACTGGCCAGACCCGTTTGCTGGCCTATACCGATAATAATGCACGCGAACTTCAAATCAGTGCTTCAGGCAGGCTACTGGCAAGCGTCGGTGCTTTTTCGCAGCTAAATATTGTCAAAGTGCCTAATGAAGTTATTCGCCCCCAAGCGGAGCAAAGTCGTCAAATTGTTTTTAGCTCCAACCGTAGCGAATCCTTTGCCGAGGCCAGCCCTTTACAGGATGGTCCAGTGGCTGTGGTGTCACGTCGCTCTGGTGTATCCCAGGTCTGGTTATTTAAAGCCGATGGTAGTCAGGAGCAACTGACGCACTTTACCGAAAATGAACGTTTCAGTGATTTACGTTTTTCACCCGACGGGCGTAACCTGTTGGCCTTGATTAGCCAGCAGTTATGGATACTTGCTGAAGGAGCTGAACCCCGACGTATACCAACGAAAGGCTTTGATACCATTGCTAACCCCAGCTGGAGCAGGGATGGCCAGCACGTTTTTTTTGCGGTGGCAAGGCAAGGGCAATGGCAAATGATGCAAGCCGATCTGAATGCCTCGCTTCCGGTACAACTCTTTCACCCAGAGCGTGAACTCTATCTGGAAAGCCCAAATGGACGTTATCAGTTCTGGCGTAACAGTGTGGATCATGGTTATTTTCTGGCAGTAGATGCTGAGCCGGCAATAAAGTTGGAGTTAGCCGAACCAGGGCGATTACCGCTGCGCTTTATTATTACCAATCAGGGGCTTTATTTCTCCAGTTATCTGGAGGACAACAAATATCAGTTGTATTACCTGGATTTCTCCAATACTGAAATACAGCCAGCAACAACTGTAGACACACTGTATTTTGATCAATTTAGTTTAAGTGCCGATGGCCGTTACTTTTATGTGCCATCCATGGCGGGAGGAGACACGGATATTGCCGAAATTTCTGTAAAGCAGCAAAATTTATAGGTTTTTTATAAGAATTTCATCGAGTTATTTCATGTTTTTTCTGTCAGCCTGAAGGTGTTGGATCATCAATTACTACTGAGGGCTTACCCATGAAACACCTATTAACTACAATTGCTGCCGCTACTGTCATCCTAGGTACTTCTGTTATCGCCAGTCATATTGATCTGGTTAAGTTTGCACAACCTGAAGCTGATACTATGTTGGCATGTCATTGGTTTCCTGTTTGCAAAGATCCTGATTATAAGCAGCCTGTTCAGTTGGAAGAGCCTGTTGTGAATGAGTTTGATCAAGACTCACTCTATGCTTGTCACTGGTTCCCAGTGTGCAAAGATCCTGATCAGCCTGCCGGATCTGCCGCTGTTGCATAACTCTGTAACAATTAGGTACCTGAAATTTTGCCGGTTTCCGTTATAATCCGTCCATACCCATGCGTAAGGACGGATAGTTTTGTCAAATCTGGAACCGCTGGTTCAATTTGGACCCTGGCACTACCGCGCCACTCTTGGCAAGCTTTGGCTTGCGGCTGCGGATGAATCAGAAGCCATCACGCTGGAGCCTCGGCTGCAAAAGCTGCTGAATTATTTTTTACTGCATCCTGGCCAGTTGTTATCCAAAAACCAATTGATCGCTGATGTCTGGCCCGCCGGTGAAGGCACCGATGCTGCAGTGATGCGGGCTGTGGGTGCTTTGCGTAAAGAGTTGGCAGATACCACCCAGTCACCACAGTTTATTTCTACCATTCCCAAAAAAGGCTATTGTTGGTTGGCTGATGTGGAGCCGCTGACCAGCTCGCGGGCGAGGCGCTCTGGTGCGGGGTATCGGCTGGACACTATCTACTCGAACGACGATAGATTTGCAGAAGCAGGCCGGCCGCGCCATCGTCATTTTCTGTTGGTTGCGGTGCTCTCCTTGCTGCTGAGTTGCGGCATAATCGCGTATGGCCTCACTTACTTGACGCTTGGGGCTGGCCAGACAGTGTATACCCGCTTAGAGCCAGTAAGTGCATTGAATGGACGCGAGCAACTGCCAAAATGGCATCCTCAGCACAGCTTTTTGTTGTACCAGCATCAGCCTGTTGATCAGAAGAATTGGCGCTGGGTGATTCAGTCTGAGCAGCGCAGCAGTCTGCTTTATTCACCATACAGTTATAATGCCTTAGGAAAAGCAGCCTGGCACAACGACAGTATCTTTTTCAGTGCAGTGACGGATGCAAAGTGTGCTATTTATCAACAACAGGTCTTTCCTGACTTTGGAGAGCCTGACGGGTTTATGCCCTGTGAACGCTGGATCCGTCATGGTTTAGCTGTGGTGGATAACGTCTTGTACTGGCTGGATCTTCAACCAGGGCATCAGGCGCAATTCCAGCTGTGGCGTAGCCGGGATACTGCACAGGCCCGTTATACGAAAGAGGCCGTATTGTCAGAGCCTATCAAGGCCTTGCAAGTTCATCGGTTGGTGCGGCATCAGCAGTATTTGTATGCTTTGGTACAGGTGAGTTTTTCGCAGACAAAATTAATCCAGATCCAGCCAGATGATGGCAGTTGGGTTGTACTGGCGCATTACCCGCAAGTATTCACTGAACTCTTTAAAGATCAAAGACAGCTTTGGTTAGGCTTGCCGCAGCAGCCTTTGCAGAAAGTCGCAGCCAGTGGCAAACCTGGTGATTCCTTGGGACCTTTGTCTGCCGATTTGACGGATGTTGTTTTTGCGAATGAGCAGGTCCTGGCAGTGGCAGGTGCTGAGCCAGTTAGTGACTTATGGCAACTAGCGGTTGGTGATACAGATTTGTCGCTGCAACGTTGGTTTGCTTCCAATCGAAGTGAGCGCTTGGCTGCAATTTCCGAGCAACAAACTGCTTTTGTGTCGAAACGCTCTGGCCATGAGCAAATCTGGCTGGCCAGACGTCAGCAGCTCCAACAGCTAACCCAACTTACCGAAGCTCAACAAGTTCAGCAGTTACTTTGGTATCGTCAGCAGTTGTTGGCTCTCATCAATAATCAATTGTTCCAGGTTGATGTTACAACTGGCAATTTGCATACCTTATTGCCTCATGGAATTAAGCCGGCTCAGATTGAAGTCTGCAGGCAACAGCTGTACTGGACAGAGTTTGGTGAACAGGGGTGGCAACTGTACCGCATGGCTTCAAACAGTGTAGAGCACCTGTTGGATGATGTCATTGATGTGCGCTGCGCTGAGGATGGGCTGGTGTTACGGCGGGACAGCTCACCTTTGTTGCAGTTATGGCATCAAGAGGGGGGGCTGAGGTCACTTGAACTGCCAGGTTTTCCGGTCGATATCAGCCAGGCAGGCCTTTGGTTAACCAATGACCAGGGCATTGCCTGGCTGGATAGCTCCAGGATGCTTTTGGTTGTTTGGCACTGGCATGGGCAGTTGGAGCAATTCTTATTGCCAGCAGCGCAAAACCCTACCGCCATCTATAGCGATAAGTCTGGACGAAACTGGCTTTTGCAACAAAACCGGCAGCAAGACAGCGATATTGTCCGCTTGCTGCCAGAGCGAGCGCCTTAGCTCGCTGCTAGTTTGGCAAAGCTGCGATCGGCTGCAGCTATGGTCGCGGCCAGATCGGCCTCGCTGTGCGCCAGTGATAAGAAGCCTGCCTCATAGGCTGAAGGTGCCAGGTAAACACCTTCGTTCAGCATCAGATGAAAGAACTGCTTGAATGCTTCGATATCGCACTGGGTGGCCTGAGCGAAATTACTGATGGCTTGCTCTTTGGTAAAAAACAGGCCAAACATGCCGCCAACCTGAGTGGTCGCCAAGGGCACGCCATGTTTGTCGGCGGCGGCCTTGATACCGGCGATCAACTGGCTGGTTTTCTCCGTCAACGCTTCATACACCCCCGGCTGGCGGATGGCGTTGAGGGCAGCCAAACCGGCAGCCATGGCCAGCGGGTTACCCGATAAAGTCCCCGCTTGATACACCGGCCCGGTTGGTGCTATGTGTTGCATAATGGCGCGCTTGCCGCCAAAAGCACCCACGGGCATGCCGCCACCGATGATTTTACCTAAAGTAGTTAAATCCGGTTGCACGCCATACACCGCCTGAGCCCCCCCTAAGGCCACCCGGAAGCCCGTCATGACTTCATCAAAAATCAGCACGCTGCCGTACTGATCGCACAGCGCTCTTAAGCCTTCTAAAAAGCCTGGTGCTGGTGGAATGCAGTTCATATTGCCTGCCACCGGCTCGACGATGATGCAGGCGATGTCTTGTCCACGCTCGGCAAAAATGGCTTCAAGCTGCGGTAAATTATTAAACTCAGCGGTGAGGGTATATTTGGCAAAGTCGGCAGGAACACCGGGTGAGTTGGGTACCCCCAGCGTCAAAGCGCCAGAGCCGGCTTTGACCAGCAAGGAGTCGGCATGGCCGTGGTAGCAGCCTTCAAATTTTAAAATGGTATCGCGGCCGGTATAGCCACGTGCCAGTCGGATGGCGCTCATGGTGGCTTCGGTGCCAGAGCTGACAAAACGGACCATCTCCATGCTGGGCACTAATTGACTGACCAGCTCGGCCATGTCGACTTCTGCCGGACAGGGCGCGCCGAAGCTTAAACCATTTTCAGCCGCCTGCTGCACTGCCTGGCGAATGGCCGGGTGATTGTGGCCCAGTAACATTGGGCCCCAGGAGCCAATGTAATCGATGTAACGTTTGCCATCGACATCAAAAATATAGGGACCATCGGCTTTTTCAATAAAAACCGGGGTGCCGCCCACACTTTTAAAAGCCCGTACCGGTGAGTTAACACCGCCGGGAATGGTGTGTTGGGCGCGTTCAAACAATTGCTTTGAGTTGTTCATGCTGGGTCCTTGGACATTAAAGCGGAGAAAGGGAGGATTTGTTGCTGTACCAGGGTACATCGCACTCGTACTTGCTAACCAGGTGTTCAACACCGAGTGTTAAGGCAAAAAGCGCCATCCGGATCACCACGCCATTATCGGCCTGGCGGAAAATGGCCAGATTAGGGTTCAGATTCAGATCGTTATCAAGCTCATTGGCATCCAGCCGCGAGTCGCGTGGCAGCGGATGCATAATGACGGTGTTGGATTTGCAATGCCTGGTGTAAATATCCTGATTCAGCCGGAACTTGCCACGGTACAAATTGGCTTCGTCTTTGCTGGCAAAGCGCTCTTCCTGCACCCGGGTTTGGTAGACAATATCGGCGGCCAGCTTGCCTTCCAGTGCATCGCTGAATTCAATGCTGTGACCAGCGTTTTCGATGGCACTGACTACGCTATCGGGCATCGCCAGTTCCTGCGGGGAAATCAGGGTGAAACGAATGTTTTTGTACAGGCACAATAGTTTGGCCAGTGAGTGCACGGTGCGGCCAAATTTGAGATCGCCCACCATCGCAATGTGCATGCCATCAATGCTCTGGCCACTGGCGGCCAGTTCTTTTTCAATGGTAAAGAGGTCGAGCAGGGCCTGGGTTGGGTGCTCATTGGCACCATCGCCACCATTTAACACCGGCACACGGCTGCCTTCGGCAAATTCAGCCACCGAGCCGGACTGCGGGTGACGCATCGCAATCACATCGCTGTAGCTGCTAAGCACCCGGGCGGTATCATACAGTGACTCGCCTTTGGCCAATGCCGAGCTTTCCATGCCGGTGGTTTCCCGCACTTCACCACCCAGCAAATTAAAAGCACAGCCAAAACTAACCCGGGTCCGGGTGCTGGGTTCAAAAAATAAATTGCCCAAAATAGCACCGTCCAGCACCTTGGTACGCTTTTTCCGGCTGGCATAGGGCTCCATGCCACGGGCTACCTGAAACACCTGTTGAATGCGATCGCGGTCAAACTGACTGACGGAAAGAATATGCTGGCCTTTAAAGCTCATATGCTGCTGCCTGTGACTTGACGGGTTGAAGGGTGACTGCGGCAATGCAGGTTTGCCGGACAGTCTGCTGCTGGCTGCAGATTATACGTCATAGCATGGGGGAAAGGCGAATGCAGTTGCAGTCACTTTGGTGTGGGTGGTTTGAATTTTTAAGGGTTTGCCCATAGTATAAATGATGTTTTGTTTTTTATTTCAAACAGTAAAGCTAAAGCAATCGTTTTAAGGACCGTTATGCAGCCATCATCAGCACAGCCAGCAAGTTCCGCCTTGGCCAGTCGCCTACAGCGTCTGGCGTGCCGTGCTGTGCTCTATGCATCGCTCTGGTTTGTGTTAGGCGGCGGTGAAGGTTGGTGGTTTTTTGCCATGATATTGCCACTGCTGCTTTGGTTATCGGAGCGCTGGCCCGCCCCTTTACTCCGATTACGCTGGCGTCATCTACCAGCTTTTACCGGCTATTTTCTGATAGAAATGTGGCGGGGTGGCTTTGATGTTGCCTGGCGTGCACTACAACCTGTATCAGCTATTACACCTAATTGGCAGCGTTATCCCGTTCGCCTGCAACAAACAAGTTCCCAGCGGATGCTGGCATGCCTGATTAGTTTATTGCCCGGAACCACTGTCTGCCGCAGTTGTTTGTCCGGTGAAAGCAGGGTGGAGACTGCCTGGCTGGAGTTGCATCTGTTAACTGACAATAATGACTGGCAGCAGAGCGTTGCCAGGTTGGAGCAGCGGTTAAGCCTGTTGCTGGCTGCGGAGCAACCACTATGTTGATGGCAATGGCTGTTGCGATTTTACTGACGGTGCTATTGGGACTGTGGCGGGTCTGGCGCGGACCTGATCTGGTCAATCGTCTTTTGGCCATTCAGTTGTTGGGCAGCGGAGGGGTGGCCATTTTACTGTTGTTATCTCAAGCGTTGGCACAGCCTGCCTTGCTGGAGGTGGCTTTGATCATTGCGTTACTGGCTGCTGTGGTGCCAGCTGCTTTTGTGCAGCGGTTAAAGCAGGAGCAGCGCAAATGATGGCCTGGCTGGGTGCTGTGTTGTTGATCCTGGGGTTGCTGTTTTTTTTGGCAGGTAGCCTTGGGGTACTGCGTTTTCCGGATGTTTTTTGTCGGCTGCATGCGGTGACGAAAGCCGATACGCTGGGGCTGGGTTTTATCGTGCTTGGTCTTGGTGTGCTGCAGCAAGATTGGCAACGATTTTTATTGATGCTGCTGATCTGGGGGCTGGTGATGCTATCTGGCACCATTTCCTGTCAGTTGCTTGGTCAGTATGGCCGAGAGCAGACAACGGACCAAGAGGAGCCGGCAGAATGAGCGGTGATTTCTGGTTCGATGCTTTGCTTGGCGTCTTGCTGCTGGTGTTGGCGCTGGCGACGATACTGGCCCGTCAGTTGGCCGCGGCGGTCATGCTTTATGTGGTGTTTGGTTTGATGCTGGCTCTGGCCTGGGCCCGATTGGGAGCCGCCGATTTGGCACTGGCAGAGGCGGCCATAGGCGCTGGCCTGACCGGTGCTTTGTTGTTTTCAGCCTTAGCGAGGCAGCCAAAATCAATCACACCACCGGTACGCATCAGCAGGATGGAGCTATTACCTGCTTTGGTGCTGTGTATAGCGATGAGCGCAGTGCTTGGCTGGACCCTGTGGCAACTGCCGCTGCAACCAGCACACAGTCAGTTGCCGGCAGCGCTGGAGCAGTTGGGTAGCAGTGGTACCGAGCATCTGGTTACGGCGGTGCTGCTGAACTTTCGCGCCTGGGATACCTTACTGGAATTGCTGGTGTTGCTGTTGGCACTGCTTGGCAGCCGCTTAGTGGCAGCGCCAGAGCCGGCCGCATTGCAGCACTGGCCTTTAGCCAGACAGTGGAGTATTCGCCTGTTACCGTTGTTGGTGCTGGTGGCTTTTTTTGTGCTCTGGCGTGGCGCCACTGCGCCGGGTGGCGCTTTTCAGGCCGGTGCTTTGCTGGCCGCTGCGCTGGTAGTGCTGCGGCTAAATGGTCAACTGCCGGCGCTTCGTTTCGATATGTGGTGGGTGCGGGCCTTGATTTTAGCTGGTGTACTGGCGTTTTTGCTGGCTGGCTTGCTCAGTGTGTGGCTGAATTGGCAGCCAGAGCAAGCAGTGCAGTGGCTGCGTTGGCCACTGCCACTCGCCAAAGGACTGATTTTGCTGATTGAGCTGTGTGCCACCCTGGCTATTGGCCTGACCCTGACCTTGTTGGTGGTCGGTGAGCGGAAGGAGTTGACCGCATGAGTCTGGTGCATTGGTATCTGTTGATAGCGGCAGCGCTCTGGGGCATTGGTTGCTATGGCCTGATTCGTGGTCCTGAATTGCTAAGGCGGATTATTGCGCTGAACCTGATGGGCGCCGCCGTTTTTCTGGTAATGGTGACGCTGTCTGCCCGCACCGAGCCGGCGGATGGCGTCTTGCATGCGCTGGTACTGACCGGACTGGTGGTGGCTGTGAGTGCCACTGCTTTTGCCCTGGCCCTGGTGGCCCGAACGTTATCGGAGCCGACATGAGCTTTGCTCTGGCGGCAGTATTGGTGCCACTGTTCGCTGCTGTGTTGGCCTTGTGCTGGCGTCGTCAGGCCGCCTGGCTGGTATGGCTGAGTACTTTGTTCAGCCTGCTGCTGGCGGTGGCTGCCTTGTGGCAGGTGGTGACTGCTGGGCCCGCTACTATGCAGTTGGGAGGCTGGCAGACGGGCCTTGCCATTCGCTGGCAGTTGAATGAACTCTCGGCGCTACTGTTGTTGATGACGGCGCTGATCCATAGCCTGGTCGCCAGTTACAGCCTAAGTCAGTGGCGCGATGCTGGCTTATCGGCCGATTTCTGGCCGTTGTCTGCCTTGTTGCAGGCGGCGTTATCGTCCTTGTTCTTGTCGGTCGATTTGTTTAACTGGTATGTCACACTGGAGTTGCTTGGTCTGGCAGCTGTGGCTCTGGTGTTACTCAGTGGCAAAAAGGCGTTGCAAGCCGCCATGCGCTATCTGCTGTTGTCGCTGGCTGCCTCACTATGCTATTTA
The DNA here is from genome assembly GCF_039631345.1 of Alkalimonas sp. NCh-2. Lineage (NCBI taxonomy): Bacteria > Pseudomonadati > Pseudomonadota > Gammaproteobacteria > Alkalimonas > Alkalimonas sp. NCh-2. Next base: position 711,870 of record NZ_JBDIUV010000001.1, on the reverse strand, counting down.
CTCGGCGTTGCCCTGCTCTATGGTCACTATGGCTGGTTGGATGTACCGCAACTTGCTGTTGCAATCAGCGAGCAGCCGGTCGATCATCGGCTGGCGCTCTGGTTGATCACGGCAGGCCTGATGCTCAAAGCAGCGCTATGGCCTCTGCATATCTGGCTACCCGACGCCCATGCGGCTGCTCCGGCTCCGGTCAGTGCGTTGTTGTCGGCGCTGGTGGTGAAAGGGCCGCTCTTTATGCTCTATATGATCTGGAGTCAGTTGGCCGGCCCTGAGCTGGCTGTCACTGGCAGTTGGCTGTTCCTGCTCACTGGCAGTATGGCACTGTTGGCCGGTGGTTGGTCGGCGCTTCGGACCCCTTACGCCAAGGTGATGGTGGCTTATTCGACCGTGGCCCAGTTGGGTTATGGTTTGCTGGCACTTGGCTTGATACTGCAGCTTCACGATCCGGCCCTTACCCAGGCACTCTTTCTCTTTGTACTGGCGCATGCCCTGGCCAAAACATCCACCTTCTTGGCTGTGGGGGGAAATGCAGCTGCGGTTGGGTGGTAAACGGCTTAGCACCTTCCGCGGTGCCAGCCAGACCATGCCGTTGGCCATGTTTGCCGTGGCGGTGGCGGGCGGTAGTCTGATTGGTCTGCCACCAAGTGGTGGCTTTGTGGCGAAATGGCACATGCTGCTGCCGCTATGGCACCACAGCCAATTGTGGTGGCTGTTGCCGGTTATTCTGGCCGGTACCTTGCTTTCTGCGGCTTATATCTTTCGTCTGGTGGTGCTGGCTTTTAACCGGGCCAGGCCGGTCAGTCCAGATTTTGCTCCTGCCTTGTTGCCGCAGTGGTTGGCATTGCTGCCTGCCTTGCTGGTCTGGATGCTGGCTTTTGCCAGTGGGTCACTGCTGAGCTGGCTGGGAGGCTGAGATGGACTGGAATAGCTGGTTGCCGCTGTTGATTGTGCTGAGCTCGTTATTGCCAGGCCTATTGATTTTTAGCCTGGCGGAGCATCGTTTTGCCCTGCGCACCGCGCTGAACCTGGGCGGTGTGCTGGTGAAACTGCTGTTGGTGGCCTGGATGTGGCAAGGGGTCAAAGCCGGCGAAGATTATTACTTTGAGTTGCCGTTTTTACCCGGTGGATCTTTTATCCTGCATGGCGATGCATTATCGCTGCAGTTTGTGCTCTTGTCCTCGGTGCTCTGGCTGGTGACGACCTTGTATGCCATTGGTTACCTGGAAGGTTCACCACTGCGTTCGCGTTTCTTTGGTTACTTTAGTTTGTGCGTCAGTGCTACCGTCGGGCTGGCGTTGTCGGGCAATCTGATCAGTTTTGTGCTGTTTTACGAGCTACTGACCCTGGCCACCTTCCCGTTGGTGGTGCATCGCGGCACGGTAGCGTCGCTTCGAGCTGGCAGGCGCTACCTGGCGTACACCATCAGTGGTGGCGTGGTGCTGATGCTGGGGGCTGCATTATTGCATAGCCTGACCGGTAGCCCGGTATTTATGCCTGGGGGGTATTTAAGCCCTTTACTGGCTGAGCACAGTGGCTTGTTGATGCTGGCCTTTGTGTTGCTGATCACTGGGCTTGGGGTAAAAGCAGCCTTGTTGCCCTTGCATGGCTGGCTGCCTGAGGCCATGGTAGCACCTGCACCGGTCAGTGCCCTGCTGCATGCGGTCGCTGTGGTCAAGGCCGGTGCTTTTGGCATTGTGCGGGTGGTGTACGATGTCTTTGGCGTCGAGGTGATGCAGCAGCTGGATCTAACCTGGCCACTGGTGTTGCTGGCCTCTGCCACTATTTTATATGGCTCCTGGCGCGCTTTGCAGCAGCAGGATCTCAAGCGTCGGTTGGCGTACTCGACCGTCAGTCAGGTGTCTTATGTCACGCTGGGTGTGGCGATGCTCGGGCCGGTAGCGGCTGTGGGCGGCCTGGTGCATCTGGTGCATCAGGGCGTGATGAAAATCACACTGTTTTTCTGTGCCGGTAACTTTGCCGAAACTTTGGGCATTCATAAAATTCGTGAGCTAAACGGCGTAGGGCGGCGCATGCCGCTTAGCAGCATGGCTTTTACGCTGGGGGCCTGCGGTATGATAGGGCTACCGGCAACCGCTGGTATGATCAGCAAGTGGTATCTGGCCAGCGGCGCGTTGGAGGCGGGGTATCCGCTGGTACTGTTGGTGCTGCTGACCTCCAGTGCGCTCAATGCGATGTATTTTCTGCCGCTGATTTATCGCATCTGGTGCCTTCCTACCGGCAATTTTCCAGCTCCGAAGCCGCTGTCAAAGCGTTTTGAAACTCACTGGATGCTGCTGTTGCCACCTGTGGTCACGGCATTGTTGATTGTGCTGATGGGACTGCTCGCAGGTACTGAGATTAGCCCGCTCAGCTGGAGCAAGCTGATTGTGGAGCGGGAGTTTAGTTATGACTGAGCTACAAGCCTTGCTATGGCCTGGAGCCGACTTTTCGATGCCGCAGGGGCCTGTGGCACTCTGGTTTGGCTTTACCTTGCTGCTTTGGCTCTGTGCCGGTCTGTATAGCCTTAGTACCATCAGCAAGCGCAAAACCCTGTACTGGAGCAGCTTTAGTCTGGCCATGGCTGGCAACCTGCTGCTGTTACTGGCGCAGGATGTGCTGGGTTTCTATCTCGGCTTTGCCCTGATGAGTCTGTCGGCTTATGGCCTGGTGATCCACAGTGGTCAAAGTGCAGCCCGGCGCGCCGGACGTTTGTACCTGCAGTTGGCTATCTTGGGTGAGCTGTTGCTGTTTGCGGCTTTGTTGTTGCGGGTGGATGCTGCCGGGGGGGCCTTGGTGATAGCGGACTTAAGCTCCGCTGCATTAACACCGCTCACTCTGGCGCTGCTGTTGCTGGGTTTTGGTTTAAAAGCCGGGTTTTTCCCGCTGCATATCTGGTTACCACAAGCGCACCCGGCGGCACCGGCACCAGCCAGTGCGGTGTTATCCGGCGCCATGATCAAAGCCGGTTTGTTTGGGCTCTGGCAGTTTATTCCGGCTGGTGATGCGCTGTTAATGCACTGGCTGCCCTGGTTGCTGCTGTTGTGCTTTAGTTCGGCTTTGTTCGGTGCCTGGCTGGCATTGCTGCATCGCAAACCCAAGGTGGTACTGGCCTACTCTTCGGTCAGCCAGATGGGCTATTTACTATTAGCACTGGTGTTGTACTGGAGTAGCCCGGCCGATTACCAGACTCAGGCTGTCTGGTTGCTGGTGTGGTATGGCTGTCATCATGCCTTGCTGAAATCGGCATTATTCCTGGCGGCAGGGGCTGTGAGCAGCTACCGGTTGCAGGGCTGGCACTGGCTGGCGCTGCTATGGCCGTTAGTCAGCCTTACTGCGTTACCACTGAGCTCCGGTGCTGCGGTCAAGTATGGTTTAAAGGAAGGGCTCGGGCAGAGCAGTTTTGCGGATTGGCCGCTGCTGCCTGCTGTACTGATCTTGGGGGCGTTTAGCACGGCCTTGTTGGCCTGGCATTTATTGGTGTTGTTGCGTCAGCAGCATCAGCCAGCAAATCCAAGACTGCCGGTCACTGCCAGCCTTGGCTGGCTGCTACTGGCGCTGGCTTCGCTGAGCATGCCCTGGTGGCTGACAGCGCTGCAGCCGCTCTGGTGGCAGGCGCTGCAGCCTGGCGCTTTGTTCGCTGCGCTTTGGCCAGTCGTATTGGCAGCTTTGTTGTACGGGTATTGGCTAAAACAAGGCCGGCCGCTTCCAACAGGCTGGCAGGATCCACTTAGCTCGGCGCTGGGCTGGTCTTTGTGGTTAAAATCCTGCTATCAGACCAAAAGCAATCGTGAGTTTGGGCTGCAACTGCCAAAGTGGCGGCGGCAGGAGCGTCGGGCCAATCGCTGGCTCAACCAACAGGCATTGTTACCGCTTGGCAGCAGCATCTTGCTGGCCGTGGTGCTGCTGCTTTGGTTACTAAGCTGAACCTAAGGCTTTAGCACCGCCAGTAAGATGGTGGCGAACAAAATCAGCACCGGCATTTCATTAAACCAGCGGTAAAAACGACCTGTGCGGTTATTCCTGTCAGCTTTAAAATCGGCCAGCAATTTAAAGCAGTAGCCATGGTAGCCATAGAGGATGGTCACCAGCAGCAACTTGTAATGCAGCCAGCGGCTGGCACGAAACCAGTCCATGCCGTAAGCCTGGATCAGTAAGAGACCAAACACCAGCGTCAGGATGGCAAAGGGCGTCACAAAAAACAGCAAGCGACGCTCCATCACTTTGAATTGCGCCTGAATATCCGGGTTGTTGGTTTCGGCATGGTAGACAAAAAGCCGCGGCAGGTAAAAGATACCGGCAAACCAGGCCACCATAAAAATCAGGTGCAGCGCTTTATAAATCAGTAGTAATGTCATAGTAAGTTATTCTGTTTTACCAATAAGCTTTGGACCTGATCCCAGCGTACCAAACCTACAGGCTCTGGGTGTTGCCGGGTATCGTCGATAACGCAAACGGCCCCTTCACGACTTGCTTCCAGCAAGTGGTGTACTTCAGCCATGGTGGCTTGCTGGCTAACTACCGGCACCGGCAGATAGTGGATAGCATCCTGTCCTGTCAGTGACAAGCTAACATCGTAACTGGCCAATTGATACTGAGGTTCGTTATCCTTCGTGCTTTTAAGCAGCAGCAGTTCATCGGCCGCTAAGCGATCCAGTTGCTGGCGAGTGCTTGCTTCATCGGCCTCAATCATCAAGTGGTAACGATGATCAAGCTGCGCCAGTACGCCAACTTTTTGCAGCAGATCAGCCGCCGGCGATACTTTATACGGCAATTGCAGGAAATCCAACTGCATCAAAAACAGCGATTTGGTGTGACAGAACTGCACCCCGGTGACATAAGCAGTCGCAATCACCAGCATGGCAGGCAAGATAATATCCGGGTTGGAAGCCAGCTCCATCACAGCCACCAAAGCTGCCAGTGGGGCATGCAGGCAGGCCGCCATCAAACCTGCCATCCCAAGCACGGCATAGGTACCGGCATGATCACTGTGGCCATGCAGTAGGCCGGGAAGCAGCGCCAGCAAAGTGCCAAAGACGATACCGATACCGAAGATAGGACCAACTACACCGCCAGGAACGCCAAGACCAAGGGCAAAAATGGTTAAAATCATTTTGCCGACAAAGAGCGCCAGTAACAGTTGCACATCGGTTGGTGCTTCCACGGCGTATTGAATGGCACCGGTTTCAGCACCCATGGCTTGCGGTATCAACATGCCTACGGCGGCTGTGATAGTTGCTGCCAGTAATAAACGGACTGGTAAGGGCCAGTTTTTAAACCAGCGGATAATACGCATCATATTGGTGTTAAACACAAAAGCGACCATACCAATAAGCACACCACACAAGATGAGGTAGGGGAAATGCCAGCCAGGCAGAGTGCTGATTTGTAAAATGGCCAGCTCGCGCTCCATGCCAAAGACCTGCCGGGTGATCAGTGCACCCACTACAGCGGCCAGCATAACTGGGATAAACACATGGATACGGTATTCCCGGAGCACTACTTCCATTACGAAGATCACAGCGGCCAGCGGGGTATTAAACGAGGCGGCAATACCAGCGGCAATACCACAACCAACCAGGGTGCGAATGCTGTTGTAGGGCAGCTTTAATTTCTTGCCAACAAAGCTGGCACCATAAGCACCAAGGTGTACCGATGGGCCTTCCCGTCCAACGGAAAAACCACTGGCCAGAGCGGCCACACCGCCGAAAAACTGATTAAAGGTGTTACGAAATGGCATCAGGCCGTACATGGTTTTCATACGGTGAATCACAAATGGAATGCCCAGCCGATAATGCTTATAGCCAGTGAGTAACGCAATCAGGCCGATACAAAAAGCACCGATAAAAGGCAATAGCCAGCGAAGTTCCTGGGCTGCAGTTGAGAAATCGTCGAATTTATCCAGATAAAGACTTTGCAGTGCTATGATTGCCAGCCGAAATAACACAATCAGCACTGCAGCCAGTAAGCCCCCTAGTGCTCCTAGCAGGCAGAGTTGCAACGAAGTTTGTGGCAGGGCAAGTTGTTTGCGCAAGCCAGGCAATGTTTGGTGCAGCCATTGCAGGCTCTGGGACCATCGTTTCATTGTAAGGCGGCATTGGACTCAACTTCCTATAGTGTAACAGACTGGTGTAAAAGCAGAAATTTTTTCCTTCATCCTGGTATTTGTACAATACTTGAATAAAACAGTCAGGTATTGGATAATTCGCACCTTAGTTTTGCTCTTGGAGTATGTATGTCAGATTTTCAGGTACCACTGGAATTTACCGATGCTGCCGCCGAAAAAGTACTGGCGCTGGTAACTGAAGAAGAAAATCCGGAACTGAAACTGCGTGTCTATATCACAGGTGGGGGCTGCTCAGGCTTTCAGTATGGTTTTACCTTCGACGAAAAAGTGAATGAAGGGGATTTCGTGCTGGAAAAGCAGGGGGTCAGCATGGTGGTAGATCCAATGAGTCTGCAGTACCTGATGGGAGGAACTGTCGACTACACCGATGGTTTGCAGGGCAGCCGTTTTATTGTCAGTAACCCGAATGCTACGACAACTTGTGGCTGTGGTTCATCTTTCTCTGTTTAATGCTGATAAGCGGTAAAGATGTTATTTACCGCTGTGTTAGCCAGATGATCCCTGCTAGCAAAACGCCAATCGCCAGATTAAAAATGGCAATATAAATAAAACCTTTCTTGCCTTGCTGCATGCTAAGCCCCTGGCTTTGCAAAAACCAAAACCAGGCTGCAAACATCAGTAAAGGCAGCAAAAAAATCAACCGAATCATGATACTCCCAGACTTCATGTGTTCATTGATTGCCAGTATAGAAGAAAACAACCTCGCTGACGAATTCACATATGACTATGTTGCTCATCAGGTGGATGCTTTCCCTATTATAGGTTTTTCCTAACGGTTACTGCTCAAACTGTCAAGGCAAACCCTGTTTTTTAACTCCTGTAACTGTACGCTTGTCGCATCCTATGCTTTAATGGGGGTGTTTTCATGACGCTTGGTTTCTGCCGACGTCATGAATGTGGGCATAAATCCTCAGGACTTCATAATAAAAGCGTCTTAAACGCTGGGAGTACATCATAAAATGAAAGGTGGTAAAAGCGTTATTTCTGAAGAGAATAAGCGGCTTTGTGTTTGGTTAAAGCGTCAGCGCCAGGAAAAAGGGCATACAATGCGCAGTTTGTCTGAATTGCTGGGAACTCCGCATTCCTTTATTGGTAAGGTGGAAAATCAGGAGCGTCGGCTGGATGTGGTTGAATTTATTCGCTACTGCCAGGCATTGGATGTTGATCCTGCAGAAGGGTTGAAACAGGCTTTGAATTAACAAGCTATTCAATTACAAAGGGATACCAGCCGGTATCCCTTTTTTCATGACGCAGGCTTATCCGATGCAGATTGCAAGACAGGCTCCGCAAAGACAGTTTTTTTCTGGATAAGCAAAATAAGTAGCACAGCAGGAGCGCCCAGTAAGGCCGAGAAGATAAAAAATTGACTGTATCCCATCATATCCACCCACACACCTGCAAATCCACCGGTAAACTTTGGTAACAATAACATCAGTGAGCTAAACATGGCGTATTGGGTTGCCGTGAAGGCCAGGTTTACCAGTGACGACAAATAGGCAATAAAAGCACTGGTGGCGATGCCTGCACTGAGGTTGTCTGCTGAGATCACCACCGTAAGCCACACAAGATCATGGCCAATATGGCTGAGTACAGAAAACAATACATTGGTCACCGCACTGAGGATAGCACCAAGTAAAAGAATGCGGAGAATGCCGAAACGGGTGATCAGGTAGCCTCCGAGTGCAGCACCTAACAGGGTCATGATCACGCCATAAACTTTAGAAACAGTGGCAACTTCCTCTTTGCTGAACCCCATATCCACGTAAAATGCATTTGCCATCACACCCATGACGATATCAGATAATCGATAGCAGGCAATCAGCGCCAGGATAAGCAAAGCTTGCCATTTATAACGCTGGAAAAAGTCGATAAAAGGTGCCACAGCAGCTTGTTGTAACCAGAGAGCGAAACGATGCAGCGGGCTGCCTTCACTGCGCTGCGTCTGAATGAGTTGGCTGCTTGGCTCTTTGCTGAAGAAGGTGGCCAGAATACCTAAGAGCATACAAAGAGCCATCACCCCATAAGCTTGTTGCCAGCCATGCAACTGATAATCACGGCTACCACCGGAAAATACAGCAGCTAGCCACAGGGTGCCGGCAGAGGCAAAAATCATGGCGAGCCGGTAGCCGGTCAGATAGGCCGCCGCCAGAGCGGCCTGGACCTCTTTGGGACCACTTTCGATGCGAAAGGCATCCACATTGATATCTTGAGTGGCCGAAGCAAAAGCAAGAAGCACCGCAAAGCCTGCCATCATTGCCAGGTTTTGTTGAGGATCGCTGCTGGCCATGCCAAAAATTGCAAGCATTACCAATGTTTGTGACAGCAGCAACCAGCTTCGTCGTCTACCCAGCCATCGATGCAGTTTGGGCAATGCCAGGTGATCAGCCAGCGGCGACCAAAGCCATTTAATACTATAGGCCAGAGCGACCCAACTGAAGTAACCGATTTCAGCACGCGATACTTCCGCTTCCCGTAGCCAAAAAGACAAGACGCCAAAAACCAGCATCATGGGCAAAGCGGAAGAAAAGCCAAGTAAGAAAATGATGGCAACCCGGCGTTGGCAGTACAGCTGAGCAGCGGATGCGAAAGAGGATATTAGAGACAAAACAGGCTCACTTTTCTGGGTTACTAAGATACTAGCTTACCTTGCTCGTAGAGAGGGTCAAGCTGTTGCCATTATAAAGGTCAGGGACGAATTCCAACACAATCCAAAGGTATATTGCCTTTGCCACGCAGATAGCTAAGGCAGTGTTGAATGTTTTGCTGCAGTACCTGATCGGTTTTTAGTTGTTGCTCTGGCCAAAACTCCAACTGATGCAGCAGATGCCAGAATACCTGCTCCTGATGATTTTGCGGTGTTTTTAATTGAATGCCAAACTGCGCCCACTCTTCCAGTGTGTCCCAGATAAAGAGATGTAGCTCCTGATGTGGGATCCTGCCCCGAAAGTAGCGGGCGGTGTAAAATATCAGTTGGCGCGTCTTGAGTTCTATAAATTGTTCCAGCATACACCGACCTCTGTACTTGTGATGCTTGCAAAATAGATTGCTGCTATTGCAAGTATAGCTGGCCGGTATGCTGCTGTCGGGAAAAATAGCCGCTGTTTTATTTAGCCTTCAGGAACCAGGCTGATGCGATGCAGCACAATGGGCTCCACTGGCACATCTGGCCAGCCAGTAACTTTATGTTGTGCTGTTTCCCACGCATTCGCCTGCTGCAACGCATCCATACCAGCCATGACGCGGCCAAAAACGGTATAGCCCCAGCGGGCACCCGGGTTCAGATTATCGTTGTCGGATAAGTTGAAATAAAACTGGCTGGTAGCGCTATGTGGATTGCTGGTGCGGGCCATGGCAATGGTACCCATCTCATTACGCAGGCCATTGCCGGATTCGTTAAAAATAGCATCAAGCGTAGTAATAGGCTCAAAATCTTGATTATAACCACCGCCTTGCAGCACAAAGTCACGAATCAGGCGGTGAAAAACTGTGTTGTTGTAGCGCTGGGTTTTGACATAACTTAAAAAATTATTGACAGCGATTGGTGCTCTGCTGCGATCCAGTTCCACGGTAATATCCCCTAACGAGGTGTGCAGTATCACCTTGGGAAAGAGGTTGTCCGGTTGCAAGCTTTCACCTGCTGTTGCCGCTTGGCTGAGCCAGAACAGTCCTGCAAATAAGCTAATCACAAGAGTTTTCATGCATGTCTCCTTAAATACTGCTGCCAGTGTATATCCGAGAGGATATCCTGCAGCACCCGTTCTGTCAGTTGGCTCAGTTCTCGTTCGACTGAGGCCGGATCTACTTTAAATGGTGCAGTATAACTACTGTTGCCATGAAAGCGTTTGCGGTAATGCCCGGCTTTTGAGCTGATGGCAACCTCAATGACTACCTCGGAATGGACTTCATGATCGAGTGGATGTTGTTTCGCTTTGGCCTCCAGGGTCAGCACATTAAATTGCAAGGTTGTTTGTGCTGCTGGATCCAGCCGGGCTCCGGCGGCTATAAAATGTTGTCGCAGGTGTTGTTGCAGCGTGTTACGCCAATCGGGTTTGTTTTGTAGGCTGACTGTCTGTTCTGCTTTTTGGATGCTTAGCATCGCTGGTTTAGTGCGCTTATCCTGCAATTGCCAATGGAAGCTGGTTGCATTTAAGTGCAACTGAGGTGTCGTTTCAATACCCGGACTGACAAACAAAGGGCGGAGTGGGCTGGCACAGCCAGACAACACCAACCCCAACAGCACGATTAATGGCAACTTCATCTTCTTCGCTCCGATTCAAGAATAACAAACTTGGGGTGACTGGCCAGACAACGTACCCCACCAAACAACTGTGTTAGCTCTTGTGCATAAGGTAGGTGGCGGTTCGCTACGATCCGCAGTTTACCGCCGGGTTTTAGTGCCCGAAATGCATCCGTGAACATTTGGCGGGCCAGATGGGTTGTCACTGTATCCTGTTGGTGGAACGGTGGATTGCATAGCACCCAATTCATACTCTGATCGGCCAGTTTGCTCAGACCATCATCCTGTAAAAAAGTGCAATTCGGCAGCAGCTTCGGCAGGCTGAGTTGCACGCTTTGCTGTGCTGAAGCTACTGCCATAGCAGACTCATCACAAAAGGTGACAACGAGCTCAGTGTTAGCCGCCAGTGCCGATAAACCCAGCACTCCATTGCCACAACCTAAATCGACCAGTTGTTCGCCGGCCTGGGTCTCTGGCAGGTGTTGTAAAAAGAAGCGGGCACCAACATCAAGTTTTTCTCCGCTGAACACATTAGCATGATTGACCAGTTGCAGGCCTGTGCCTGTCAATGGCCAGATCTTTGGCCATAATGATTGCGGTTTTTGTTGTACTGCTGCGGGTTGGCAGTGCAGGTAGCGGCACTTTCGAATAGCTAGTGAGGCCTTGCTAGGCCCGATATGCTGGCTGAATAATTGCAGCAGGTTTTTATGGATATCACGGGCCCTGGCCGCCACAATCAGTTGTTGGCTGTTGGTGATAAGTGGGGCTAATTGCTGCAGCTGAAAGCCGAGAAAACCGTGATCGCGCGGAACCCTTAACAGGGTGAGTGCTGCAGAGTCTGGCAGTGGTGCCAGGCTATCTATAAAAGTTAACTGCTTGGTAGCTAGCTGGTTTAGTTGGAGATTAGCCAGGCAGGCTTGTTGGCTGATATAGGAGTCGCTGCAGTGTACCAAGGTTAATTCCGGGTAGCGAGCAATCAGGGCACAGGTTAAAGCACCAAACTGATCGTTCAGCAGTAGCACCGGCAAAGCGCTTCGCTCAGAAACTGATAGCATTTCCAATTGACGGAATGCTTCAGTCAGTAGCAGCTCATCCACAGCATCCCAGGCTTGCAGATTGATGAAATTAGTCTCGGCTGGCCAGCGCTTTAATTGCAGATGGATTTCTGCCAACGTAAAATGCGTATTCATGCAAATTCAGCTTAAAAAGAGTGACAGCTATTTTGACACGTGTGGATAGGCAGCTCAAGCCAGAGTGCTGGCAACTACCTGATGCTCATTTGCTGCTTTGGCGCGGCTGGTTGGCAGAGCCTGAGGCCTGTGCCGGTTATCAGCAACTGGTGCAGCAGTTGGCATGGCAGCAGCCCTCTATCCGGCTATTTGGCCGTGAACATCCGATCCCGAGACGTCAGGTCTGGATGGGGGACAGCACTGCCCACTATCGTTATTCAGGAACCTCCTTTGCACCAGAACCATGGCACCCCCTGGTTGCCATGTGGCAACAGCAACTATCACAGCAGTTGGAGCGGCCCTTTAACTCGGTGTTGCTAAACTGGTACCGAGCGGGGACTGACCATATGGGATGGCATGCCGATAATGAGCCTGAGCTGGGGCCTGAACCCGGTATTGCTTCGCTAAGCCTGGGGCAGGCCCGGCGTTTTGATTTAAAGCATCGCTATCAACCCTGGCAGTTGCAACTGGAACTGGGGCATGGGGATCTCTTGTTCATGTCCGGCAGCACCCAGCAATACTGGCTACACCGAATTCCTAAACAAAGCCGTCTAACGGCTGGACGACTAAATTTGACGTTTCGTTATATTGTGCCCTTTGTTTAGACCAATTTATTTTTTCATGAGCCACCAGCCGGTTAGCTGCCAACAAAATGCTTGACAGTAAAAAGGCACTGGCAAGTCCGGTGGACTTAACTAGAGTAAAAGAGAAGGACCAATAAAGGATGAAGTCTATGTTAATCCACACGCGTATTGAGCAGAAATTACTGGATGCATTTGATCCTGTGGTGTTGGAAGTAACCAATGAGAGCCACATGCACAATGTACCGCCCGGTTCAGAATCTCATTTCAAAGTGGTGATTGTGACCCCTCAGTTTGATGGTATGCGTTTATTACAGCGCCATCGTTCCGTCAATGCTATTGTTGCTGAAGAATTGGCACAAGATATCCACGCTTTGGCTCTGCATACCTACACTCCAGGTGAATGGTATGAATACTATGCAGAAAAACCTCCGGCATCGCCCAAATGCATGGGAGGAGAGAAAAAAGTCCCAGTCTGACCTCTGCTCGCTGCCACCTGAGTATTCCATGCTTGGGTGGCAGCGATAGTAGTCGGGCTTTTCTCGCTACCTGGCAGCCAGCCTGTTAAAATTGCCTGATCCGACCAGCTTTGTCTGCTAAAGTCTTACACTAGTCGCAATTTCCTCACTGAATAACAGGACTGAATGATGGTAATTCAACCAAAAATCCGTGGTTTTATCTGTACCAATGCCCACCCAACCGGCTGTGCAGCCCATGTAAAACAACAAATCGAGTACGTACAGCAGCAGGGTGCTATCAGCAATGGGCCTAAAAATGTGCTGGTGATTGGCGCTTCTACTGGCTATGGTCTGGCATCTCGTATTGCAGCAGCTTTTGGCTCGGGTGCCAAAACCCTGGGGATTTTCTTTGAAAAGGAACCAACGGCCAGCAAAACAGCCTCGGCTGGCTGGTACAACACCGCTGCTTTCGAGCAGGAAGCCAGCAAAGCAGGCCTGTGGTGCAAGCACATCAATGGGGATGCTTTTACTGATGAACTGAAAGCCACAACCATTGATGTGATCCGGCAGGAAATGGGCAAAATTGATTTGGTGGTGTACAGTCTGGCGGCCCCACGGCGCAAAGATCCAGTATCCGGCGAGATCTACAGCTCGGTACTGAAACCTATCGGTAAAGCCTACACAGAAAAAAACCTCAATACCAGCAAGCGAGTGATAGAAGAAGTTAGTGTTGAGCCAGCCAACGAAGATGAAATTTTCAATACGGTCAAAGTGATGGGGGGGGAAGACTGGGAGCGCTGGCTGGATCAATTGAATGCAGCAGGTGTGCTGGCCGAGAACTGCCAGACAGTCGCTTATACCTACATCGGCAAGGAACTGACCTGGCCTATTTATGGCAAGGCCACCATCGGGAAAGCGAAAGAGGATCTGGATCGTGCTGCAGCGGCTTTGACAGCTAAGCTGGCCGATAAGAAAGGTAAAGCCTATGTTGCCTCGCTCAAAGCGGTGGTGACTCAGGCCAGTTCTGCCATTCCGATTATGCCGCTCTATATCTCCTTGCTGTACCGGGTGATGAAGGCAGAGGGTAGCCATGAGGGCTGTATTGAGCAAATTGATGCTTTGTTCCGTCAGGGATTGTATGCAACTTCACCGCAGTTGGATGAAGCTGGCCGCTTGCGTCAGGACACTAAGGAACTGGCTGAGCATGTGCAAGCGGAAGTAAAAGCACTGTGGCAGCAGGTAGAGACCGATAACATTGATACCCTGACCGACTATGCTGGTTACCATCAGGACTTCTTACAGCTGTTTGGTTTTGGTGTGGATGGGGTGGATTACGAAGCCGATGTAAACCCGGAAGTACCTTTGCAGCAATTGCTTGATTAATACCTGGTATCAGCCACCTGCGGGTGGCTTTTTTACAGCTGTGTTCGCAGTGTGCAATGTGAGTACGACCAAAGTTGGCATGGCGATGCCATGTCTAACCAAGTAAAATAACAGGATTTTGGTGAAAAATTGCGCAAATTGACTAGACTAGAATGCATTGGATGCGAGCGTGATAAATTTTTAGGATCACATAGATAGCTGTAGCGTTTGATGGTAAAATCCGCGCCTTTACTACGTGTATCCGACTTAGGAGCCACAATTTTCGTGGAAGTTCCCTAACTGCCGGGTGCGCTGCGAGGCCTGCAGCTGAAATAACTAAACCTGTTTCTTCCCAAACTAGTAGTGCAAGTACGTATGATAAAACTCAAAAAAGGCTTGGACATTCCCCTCGCGGGCAGTCCTAAACAAGAGATAACCGACGGGCCTGCTATAAAACGCGTCGCCGTGCTCGGCGAAGAGTTTCATGGTATGCGTCCGACCATGTTGGTCGAAGTTGGTGATACCGTAAAAAAAGGCCAGGGCTTGTTTGAAGACAAGAAAACTCCTGGTGTTATTTTTACGGCTCCGGCTGCGGGCAAAGTGGTTGAAATCAACCGTGGTGCTAAACGGGTATTGCAGTCTGTAGTGATTGAAGTGCAGGGCAGTGATGCTGTGCAATTCGAGAAATACAGTCCAGAGCAACTGGTAAGCCTTAGCTCAGAACAGGTGCGTAAAAACCTGGTTGAGTCCGGTTTATGGGTTGCATTCCGTACCCGGCCATTTAGCCAGACACCAGCCATTGATAGTACCGCAAAAGCGATCTTTGTCACCGCGATGGATACGCATCCGCTGGCTGCCGATCCTGCTGTGGTGATCAAGGCGCAGGCTAGTTCCTTTCAGCATGGCCTGACAGTGTTGCGGCATTTAACCGATGGCAAAGTGTACTTGTGCAAAAAGGCAGGTGCTGATGTGTCGTCAGTGACAGGCGTAGAGGTTGCTGAGTTCGCCGGGCCGCATCCTGCTGGTTTGCCAGGGACTCACATTCACTTTCTGGAAGGTGCTTCCATTCAGAAAGTGGTCTGGCACATTGGTTACCAGGATGTGATTGCGATTGGTAAGTTGTTTACCAGTGGCGATTTGCCTGCTGAACGTGTTATTTCATTAGCCGGTCCTGTAGTGAAATCTCCACGCTTGTTGAAAACAGTGCTGGGTGCTTCTGTCGAGGAATTGACCGCCGGTGAACTTACCGATGGTGAACACCGTATTATTTCAGGATCGGTACTGGCCGGTACTACCGCGCATGGTGTGCACGGTTATCTGGGCCGTTTCCACAGTCAAGTGTCGGTGTTAGCTGATGGCAGCGAGAAACACTTTTTAGGCTGGATTGCTCCGGGCAGCGAGAAGTTTTCCGTTACCCGTGCTTATTTAGGACATCTAAGCTCTAAAAAGCTGTTTAACATGACCACTACTACCAACGGCTCAGCCCGTGCCATGGTACCGATCGGTAATTACGAGCGGGTCATGCCATTGGATATTCTGCCCACTTTGTTGTTGCGTGATCTGTGCTCCGGTGATACCGACAGTGCCCAGGCACTTGGCTGCCTTGAACTGGACGAAGAAGACTTGGCACTGTGTACCTTTGTGTGCCCAGGCAAGTATGACTACGGTTCCATTCTGCGTAGCTGCCTGATGACGATCCAGAAGGAAGGCTAATCATGAGTTTAAAGCATTATTTAGAACGCATTGAACCGCAGTTTGAAAAAGGCGGCAAATACGAGAAGTGGTATGCGCTGTACGAGGCCATTGCTACTGTCCTTTATACGCCGGGCTATGTCACCAAAAATAAGACCCATGTTCGCGATAGCATTGACCTGAAGCGAATTATGATCTTTGTTTGGCTGGCTTTGTTTCCAGCCCTGTTCTTTGGCATGTTCAATGTTGGACACCAGGCTGTTGCAGCATTGGCGGAAGGTTTTGGCACGCCGGATACCTGGCAGGTCGCTATCTTCCATCTACTTGGTGGTAGTCTGACGGAAAGTTCTGGTTGGGGCATGAAGATGCTCTACGGTGCTTGCTGGTTCCTGCCAATTTACGCCACGGTTTTTGTGGTGGGTGGTTTCTGGGAAGTGCTGTTTGCCTCGGTGCGTAAGCACGAGGTGAATGAAGGCTTCTTCGTTACTTCTATCTTGTTTGCGCTGATCCTGCCTGCAACCATTCCGCTGTGGCAAGCGGCCCTGGGTATTACCTTTGGTGTGGTGGTTGCGAAAGAAGTCTTTGGTGGTACTGGCCGTAACTTCCTGAACCCGGCGCTGGCTGGCCGAGCGTTCCTGTTCTTCGCCTATCCGGCGCAGATTTCCGGTGATGCGGTTTGGACTGTGGCCGATGGTTATTCAGGAGCAACTCTGCTCAGCCAGGGACAAAATGCTACCCTTGATTACAGTGATATGCAGCTGTGGTGGGATTCCTTCTATGGCTTTATTCCGGGTTCTGTCGGCGAAACCTCGACGCTGGCGCTATTGATTGGTGGCTTGGCGTTGATCTACTTCCGTATTGCCTCCTGGCGTATTGTGCTGGGTGTTATGGTTGGTATGGTGTTGACTGCCTTGCTATTCAATGCCATTGGCTCAGAGAGTAATCACTTGTTTGCCATGCCTTGGCACTGGCACTTAGTGATTGGCGGCTTTGCAATCGGCATGTTCTTTATGGCAACCGATCCGGTGTCTGCATCATTCACCAATCAGGGCAAATGGGCTTACGGTATTCTGATTGGCTTTATGGTGGTGATGATTCGTGTGGTAAACCCGGCGTATCCGGAAGGCATGATGCTGGCGATCCTGTTTGCGAACCTGTTCGCGCCATTATTTGATTTCTTCGTGGCTCAGGCCAATATCAAACGGAGGCTGGCACGCAATGTCTAGTAAAAACGATACCATCAGCAAAACACTGATCGTCGTCATATCCTTATGCCTGGTGTGTGCTTTTGTGGTTTCCACAGCGGCAGTGCAGCTGCGCCCTTTGCAGCAGGCCAATATGTTGTTGGATGCGCAGACTAATATTTTGCGCAGTGCCAAAGTGTTAAAAGGTGGCGAAACTACCGCTCAAATCCAGCAGCTGTTTAAGGATAGAGTTGAAACGCGGATTGTTAATCTAGAAACTGGTGAGTTCACAACGAAAGATCCGATGCAGTTTGATTACCGCGCTTCGTGGCGAGATCCTGAACTCAGCACACAGCTTAGCAAGCAGCAGGATGTAGCTTCTATCCGCCGCGCGCCGCATTATGCACCGGTTTATCTGGTAAGTGATGATGCAAATGAGCTGAAATCCATTGTGTTGCCAGTTCATGGCTATGGTCTGTGGTCCACCATGCATGCTTTTATCGCACTGGAAACAGACGGCAATACCATTATTGGTATGAACTACTACGAGCAGGGTGAAACACCTGGCCTGGGTGGTGAAATTGAAAATCCACGCTGGATTGGGCAGTTTGAGGGTAAAAAGCTGTTTGATGAGCAAGGCAACTTGGCTTTGACCGTTGTGCGTCCTGGCAATGCTTCAGATCCAAACCATGAAATTGATGGCTTATCTGGCGCAACCCTGACGGCCAATGGTGTGCAAAATACCTTTACCTTCTGGATGGGTGAGAAAGGCTTTGGTCCTTTCCTGAGCAAAGTTCATCAGGGAGCATTGAATAATGGCTAATGCAAAAGAAATTAAAACCGTCCTGTTTGGCCCAGTCTTTGCGAATAACCCTATTGCACTGCAGGTGCTGGGTGTCTGTTCTGCACTGGCGGTTACAACACAGATGGCCACAGCACTGGTGATGTGCTTTGCACTGACCTTTGTACTGACGTTATCGAACTTGTTTATTTCGATTATCCGTAATCACATTCCGTCCAGCGTACGGATCATTGTGCAAATGACCATCATTGCCTCCCTGGTAATTATCGTTGACCAATTGCTAAAAGCCTTTGCTTACGATGTATCCAAAGAGCTGTCGGTGTTTGTTGGTCTGATTATTACCAACTGCATTGTGATGGGGCGTGCTGAAGCCTATGCAATGAAAAGCTCGCCTGGCATGAGTTTCCTGGACGGCCTTGGTAATGCCTTGGGTTACAGCCTGGTCTTGCTGGTGGTTGCCTTTATCCGCGAACTTGGTGGTGCCGGCTCAGTGTTTGGTGTGGAAATTCTGCCTCTGGTAAGCGAAGGCGGCTGGTACCAGCCAATGGGTATGTTGTTGTTGGCACCTAGTGCTTTCATCATTATTGCCTTCTTTATTTGGGTGCTGCGGACTTTCCGTCCAGAGCAGGTTGAGCAGGCATAAGGAGCTGACAAGTGGGTTTAGAACATTATTTAGGTTTATTTGTCCGCGCTGTCTTTATTGAAAACCTGGCGTTGGCGTTTTTCCTTGGCATGTGTACTTTCCTGGCAGTGTCCAAGAAAGTCACTACTGCCTTTGGCTTGGGTGTCGCGGTGATCGTGGTACTAGGCTTAGCCGTACCAATCAACAACGTGGTATACCACAATCTGTTGGCACCTGGTGCTTTAGCCTGGGCTGGTTTCCCGGATGCTGATCTTAGCTTCCTGGGTTTCATCACTTACATTGGCGTTATCGCGGCCATGGTGCAAATCCTGGAAATGACACTGGATAAGTTTTTCCCGGCACTTTACAACGCGCTGGGGATCTTCCTGCCTTTAATCACAGTAAACTGCGCCATCTTCGGTGGTGTTGCTTTCATGGTAGAGCGGGATTACAACTTTGCAGAAAGCGTGGTTTTTGGTCTGGGCAGTGGTGTTGGCTGGGCGCTGGCGATTACCTTGCTGGCCGCTGTGCGTGAGAAACTGAAATACGCTGATATGCCTCACGGCATTCGTGGCCTTGGCTCTACGTTCCTGATTGTAGGTCTGATGGGTCTTGGCTTTATGTCGTTCTCCGGCGTTTCATTGTAAGCAGTAGAAGGAAAACACGATGCAAGAGATAATTCTTGGCGTAGTGATGTTTACAGTGGTCGTAGTGGCCCTGGTTTTCATCATTCTAGCCGCCAAATCCAAACTGGTTGCCAGTGGTGAAGTCACTATTCTGATCAATGGTGATCCGGAAAAAGCCATCAAAACCAAGCCTGGCAGTAAACTGCTGGGGGTTCTGGCTGATAAAGGCATTTTCCTGTCATCAGCTTGTGGTGGTGGTGGTTCCTGTGGGCAGTGTACTGTTCATGTCCACTCAGGTGGTGGTGAAATTCTGCCAACGGAACTGGATCACATTACTAAAAAAGAAGCCCGTGAAGGTTGTCGTTTGTCCTGTCAGGTTGCAGTGAAAGGTGACATGGAAATCGAAGTGGAAGATGAAGTTTTCGGCATCCGTAAATGGGATTGCGAAGTCATCTCCAATGACAACAAAGCGACCTTTATCAAAGAGCTGGTACTGCGCATTCCGGATGGTGAATCGGTACCTTTCCGTGCCGGTGGTTACATTCAGATTGAAGCACCACCGCATCATGTGAAGTACAAAGACTTCGATATTCCAGAAGAATATCGTGGCGATTGGGACCGCTTTAACTTCTTTAGCCTGGAATCCAAAGTGGATGATGAAACCATCCGTGCCTATTCCATGGCGAACTACCCCGAAGAAGAAGGCATTATCATGTTGAACGTGCGGATAGCTACACCGCCACCAAACAACCTGTCCCTGCCTTGCGGTAAGATGTCTTCCTTTATCTGGAGTCTGAAAGAAGGCGATAAAGTGACGATTTCTGGTCCGTTTGGAGAGTTCTTTGCCAAAGAAACCGAAGCAGAAATGGTATTCGTCGGTGGTGGTGCAGGTATGGCACCGATGCGTTCGCACATCTTTGACCAGCTGCGTCGCCTGAAATCCAAGCGTAAAATGTCGTTCTGGTATGGCGCTCGTTCCAGCCGTGAAATGTTCTATGTGGAAGATTTCGATATGCTGGCTGCCGAGAACGACAATTTTACCTGGCATGTGGCCTTATCGGATCCACAACCGGAAGACAACTGGGAAGGCTACACCGGCTTTATCCACAATGTCTTGTACGAGAACTACCTGAAGAACCACAAAGCACCAGAAGATTGTGAGTTTTACATGTGTGGTCCGCCAATGATGAACAAAGCCGTGATCAACATGCTGAAAGATTTGGGTGTTGAAGACGACAACATCATGCTTGATGACTTCGGTGGTTAATTCTTTCTTATGTTGAAAGTACACTACAAACTCTGGCTGGCCCTTATCGGGCTGGCCATTTTCGTTTCTTGCAGCCCTGTTCAAACTGACAGCCCGATAACACCTGAGCGTTTGCATGGTCAAACCATGGGTACCTATTATGTGGTGTCAATTTTTGCAGGTGAGCAAGATGTTGATTATGCCGCTTTGCAAGTGGAGATCGATGCCGAGTTGGAGTTAGTCAATCAACTGATGTCGACTTATATTCCAGACTCGGAATTGATGCGCTTTAACCGCTGGCATAGTACGCAGCCATTTTTATTGTCAGAGCCTACAGCCGAGGTCATAGCCGAGTCGATCCGGGTTGGCCTGGAAACCGGGGGCTTGCTGGATGTTACTATCCGCCCTCTGGTTGAGCTCTGGGGCTTTGGTGCTGAAGGCCGTATTACCAGAGCACCTGAGAGTGAGCAGTATCAGGCTATACTGCCTTATGTTGGCATTGATAAGTTGACTCTGGATGGGCTTTGGCTTAGTAAAGCCGACCCCCGTGTTTCGGTGGACCTTTCCACCATAGCGAAAGGGTATGGCGTTGACAGAGTAGCTGATTTACTGGATAGCAAAGGCTTTGCTGCCTATCTGGTTGAGGTTGGTGGTGAGATCCGCGCGCGTGGTCCAAAGCCCGATGGCACGCCTTGGCGCATTGCCATTGAAAAGCCCGATGCTGATGGGCGGGCGGTACAACGCATTATTGAGCCTGGTGATTTGGCATTGGCCACGGCGGGTGATTACCGCAACTACTTCGAGCAGGATGGGGTGCGTTATTCACATATATTGGATCCACGAACCGGCAGACCTACGCAGGGACGGGTGGTATCCAGTACCGTATTACACGAGTCCTGTATGGTGGCGGATGGTTATTCCACAGCATTGCTGATTATGGATGCTGATGAGGCATTGGCTTTTGCCAACCGCATTGGTCTGGCTGCGATACTGATTGTGAAGACGGATGATGGCTTTGTTGAACGTGTCAGCGATACGTTTGAATCTTTTGTGCAGTCAGGTGGAGCGACGTCACTATGAGTACTTTTTTACTGACTTTTGTTATTTTGTTGCTGGTAGTCGTTGCTATGGCCGTAGGGTATCTGGTTCAACGCAAAACCATCAGCGGCAGCTGTGGTGGGCTGGGTGCTATTGGGGTTGAGAAAGCCTGTGACTGCGACAATCCTTGTGAGAAACGCCAGGCCAGAATGAAGAAAGAACAGTTCTGGCAAGACAATAAAATTATTTGAGCTTGTTATCGTAAAGCAGAACTGCCAGTTGTACTGCCACAAAGGCTGCATTTGGCTTGTTCTGCTTTTTGTTTTCAGAAATAATGACTTTTTATCCCGATGGAAGCCATTATGTCTTATCCACACCTCACCGCGGTGGCATCACTGCAATCCGCGCTAACTGAAACAGAGTTCGATGCACTGATAGTGCTTGCCAGCGACTTTAATCACCCAGAGCTTAGCCCTTTGGCCGAAGTGCTCCAGACGGCCGCTCAAGTCGATCAACGCATAGGCCAACAGCTGGCAAGCCTCGCCTGTAGCCTTGTGCCTGGGCAGCGATTGATTTTGGCGCCTATTGGGACTTTGGATCGTGACTACGATGATGTCCGCAGTTATGCCGATGCAGCCAAGCAAGCGATACAAGTTGCCAAAGACATGGGGGCGAAAGCGCCACTGCTTTGGGTTGAACCACAGCAAAGTCCTTTGTACCAACAAGCCGCGGCTGTCAGCTACCTGGCAATGTGCCAGGCCTTATGGCAACCGTTGGAAGGTCGTGAAGTGGTGGGGGAAGAAAAGCTTGAGCCGGTTCAGCGCATTGGTTTGTGTGGCATTGCTGCTGAGCAGGCAGAGGAGTTGATGGCGATTGAAGCAGGCAGAAGGTTGGCCCGTGATCTGGCCGGTACTGAACCAGAGCGGATGAGTGCACTCAACTTTGCCGCTTACTGTCAGGAAGCCTTTGCAGGCAGTGCTGTGCAGGTGGAAGTGGTGACGGATATAGCCACTTTGCAACGGGACTATCCGCTGATGATGGCTGTCGCACGCAGCTCGCTGGCTGTGAAGCGTCATCACCCTGCTGTGATCCGTCTGATCTACAACCCGGACGGGGCTGTGGCACAAACATTACTGTTGGCAGGTAAAGGCCTGGTGTACGACACCGGTGGCGCTGATCTTAAAGTGGGCGGCAGTATGGCAGGCATGAGCCGGGATAAAGGTGGTGGTGCTGCTGTGGCTGGCTTTATGCTGGCCATTGCCGGTTTAAAGCCGCAAGGCATCAAGGTGGTGGCCGAAATTGGTGCTGTGCGTAATAGCATTGGCTCCGATGCTTTTGTGCCGGATGAGGTACTTACCAGTCATGCCGGGGTGCGGGTCCGCATTGGCAATACCGACGCTGAAGGACGTCTGGTGCTGGCCGATTTGCTGTCGCATTTGCGGGAACAGGCACTGAATGAAGTGACACCACAGATCTTTTCGATTGCCACCTTAACCGGTCATGCAGCCCGTGCTGTCGGGCCTTATACCGCCCTGGTTGAGAATGGGCCAGCCCGTTTACTGCAGTTGGCTTCGACCCTGCAGCAGCAGGGAGATATCTGGGGTGATCCTTGCGAAATTTCCCGTAGCCGGCGTGAGGACTTTCAATTTATTCAGGCCAAATCTGCTGCCGAAGATGTTTTGAGCTGTAACAATGCGGCTTCATCGGTCACGGTGCGGGGACACCAGTTCCCGATGGCATTTTTGGTGGAGGCTTCAGGTTTGTCAGCGCACGGCCAGCATCAGGCTAAACCCATACCCTATCTGCATCTGGACATTGCCGGTAGTGGTGTTGATGGGGGGGACTGGATCCACGGTAAACCCTCTGCAGCCCCTATACTGGCTTTGCTTGCCAGTACCCTCAGTAGTTAAAGACACAGCTAGCTTGGCTTTGTGTAGCCTGGTGCTGCACAAAGCTTGTTCTGCCCGGCAATGCTGAGTATGCTATTTACTGACAAGGACACTAGTAGCGGTAGACTACCTGGCAATGAGATTACGACAAACACTTCTGGTTTACCTGATCCCTTTGCTGTTATTGCCAGCTCTTTTTTTTGGTGTGCTTGCGATCAAATACAGCCAATCGTATTATTGGCAGCAGGCAAATTTACAAGCATCTACCTTTCTTCATCAACAGCAGTTGGCGATTAGCAATGATTTGCAAGCGCTGAGTCACCGCATGACTGAGCTTATTCATAGCAAGGCCTTGCAAGAGTATATCGGCCAGTCAGGCAACAGTGATCAACCTTTATTGCAAGAGTGGCAAGAGTTTCTGCAGCGGCAACCGCAGTCTGGGTATTCGATTAAACTGTTGCGGCTTAACGGCATGACGGAGTTAATGCTGTCGGCAGATGAGCGGATCAAGCAGCAGAGCAGCGGGCGGCAAAGGCATCTAACCCGATTGCAAAGCATGATCCGCGATGAAAGCTTTTTTTTTGCTATCGAGCCTGAAACCAACCAACAGCGGCTTTATCTGGCCCGTAAGGTCTATTTGAGTCAGCAATCTGCTGTGGATTCGAGGCAGCTATGGGGTTATCTGGTATTGAGCCTTGAGCCATTGGAACTTACCAGGATCTTAGCTCAGCAACTAACACCTGGCAGTATTTCTTTGATAATAAGCCCTGCCGCAATTATTGCTTTTTCTGATCGTACCCAACTGATTGGTAGCACTTTTGCGCCAAGCCACTTTCGTACCATT
The DNA here is from genome assembly GCF_039631345.1 of Alkalimonas sp. NCh-2. Classification (NCBI taxonomy): domain Bacteria; kingdom Pseudomonadati; phylum Pseudomonadota; class Gammaproteobacteria; genus Alkalimonas; species Alkalimonas sp. NCh-2. The sequence goes on along the minus strand of NZ_JBDIUV010000001.1, from coordinate 687,936 downwards.
CAACAGAGCATGCAACAAGCTGAAATGATTCATGGCAATTTACTGGGGCAGCGGATGTTGCTGTCAGGTGCAGAGCTGCCTGGGGGCTTCCAGCTTTTATTAGGGATAAATCAACATGAGTTAATGGCCGATACGGTTAAATTTCCCTGGGTGATTGCAGGCTTATTGCTGTTTATCATACTGCTGCTGCCTTTTAGCATCTACTGGCTGTTGATCCGTCATGTGTTTGCACCTATCCGGCAGTTAACCTTAGCCAAAACGGCTGTTGGTCGGGGCGATTTATCGACTTTATTACCGGTGCAAAAGCAGGACGAGTTGGGAGATATGTTTGCCGCTTTTAATGTGATGGTACGGCAACTCCGGGTCTACCGTGAGCGTGAGCGTGCCTACAAGCAGCAATTGGAAGAGAAAGTATTAAAACGCACACAGGACTTGGCGCGTGCCAACGATGATTTAGCTGCCGCTAACCACGAACTCATTATTGCCCGGGAAACTGCTGAACAGGCAAGTCGGTTAAAAAGCGTATTTCTGGCCAATATGAGCCATGAAATACGTACACCTTTGACTGCAATTATCGGCTTCAGTGAGCAGAGTGTGCAGGAAGACAACCTGCAGCGGATCCAGGACTATCAACTGCGGGTATTGAAAAGCAGCCAGCACTTATTAAATCTGATTAATGATATTCTTGATTTGTCAAAGATTGAGGCGGATAAACTGGAACTGATGGCAGAGCGCTTTCATTGCCTCGAAATTATTGATGATGTCTATCAGCTTACGCTGACACAGGCTGACGCCAAGGATCTGGATTGCGAGCTGCAATTGCGCTACCCACTGCCCGAGTTCCTGGTGACCGATGAGGTTCGGTTTCGTCAGGTGCTGCTGAATCTTACCAGCAACGCAGTCAAGTTTACTCAGCAAGGCAAGATCATCATTCGGGTAGACTTTGAGTTAATGACACAGAAGCTCAGGATTGCGGTCAAAGATACCGGTATTGGTATTGCTGCTGGCGAACTATCCAGGCTATTTCAGCCCTTTGTTCAGGCAGACTCCACCGTGACACGCCATTTTGGTGGTACTGGCCTTGGTCTGTGTATTTCGAAGAAGTTGATCCAGCAGATGGGGGGAGATATCCGGGTTGATAGCGTTAAAGGGATCGGCAGTAACTTTGAGATTGAGTTGGATTGCAGCGGTATGGATGTGCAGCTGGTCAATGAATACCAGCCCCCGCTAACTACCAAGCTTGAGCCTTTGGTGCATGATCAGTGTCCATTGCATATTCTGGTGGCAGAAGATAATGCGGACAATCAGTTGTTGCTTGGCTTGCTGCTGCAACAGGTACAAGCCACTCATGTGATGGTAGAAAATGGCTACCAGGCAGTTGAGCAGGTACTGAGCCAGGACTTTGATTTAATTTTTATGGATATGCAAATGCCGGAAATGGGGGGGGAGGAGGCCACAGAGCTTATTCGTCATGCTGGTATTCAAACGCCCATTATTGCTGTCACGGCCAATGTTATGAGCGAGGATATTGAGCGTTATAAGCGGTCGGGTTGCCAGGCGGTATTATCCAAACCCATTAATCAAAAACAGTTTTTGCAGCTAATACAAACGTATCGTTGTGATACAAAAGCAAGTGACTCCTACCAGGAGTTTGAGCGGAAGCTGGCGGAGGATCCGGCGATTCAGGCGTTGCAGGAGAGTTTCCGTAGCAAGCTACCAGAGCTCATCGCTATACTGGAAACTGCATGTCTGGAGTCTGACTGGACAAAATTGGCATTTGAAGCGCACAGCTTAAAAGGCAGTGCCGGCAGCATGGGTTTTGCCAACCTAACCGAGCTGGCATCTGAGTTGGAGCTTATGGCCCAACAGCAAGCGGCGGAGAGCTGTCTTCGCCTTGTGCAGCAGATGCAGGTTATTATATTGGAGGAGTTAAGCAATGTCTGAGCCACAAGGCTTTCTGTTGGCTAGTCCTTTGCAGCAAGACAGTTGTTTTATTGTTGATTGGCCTTTGTGCCAGTTACGGGTTATAAACGATCAGCAATACCCCTGGTTTTTGCTGGTACCACGACGCAATGGACTTAAAGAGTTGACTGATCTGCCGGAGCACGACTACCTGCAGTACCAGCAGGAAAGCCGGCAGTTGAGCCTGTGGCTGCAAGAGACCTTTCGACCTGATAAATTAAATATTGCTGCCCTGGGTAATCTAGTCCCGCAATTGCATATTCATCATATTGCCCGCTTCCGGACCGATGCCGCCTGGCCTGCGCCAGTGTGGGGAGTAGCAAAGATGCAACCATATACGGATGAACAGTTGCAACAACAGATTACGCTTTGGTTGCTTAGCCTGCCAAGATGGTGCTAACACAATCCATTGCCCAAGTGAGGTCGTTATGTCCACTGAACATGCCTTGGCCAGTATCCTGATTGAAAAGCTGCATACTGACACCTTGTTGTTGCCTACCTTGCCTGAAATAGCACTTCGGGTGCGCAACATTGCTGATTGCCCGGAGGTTAGTTTGGCAGCCATGGCGGAAGTTATCAGCTTGGATCCAGCACTGGCCACCCGTGTGATTCGGGTAGCCAACAGTGCATTTTTGGGGCGCGCGATCAAAGTCGCTACATTGAATCAGGCCGTGACACGTATTGGCCTAAGCCAGATCAAAACCATTGCTACAGCCATGGCCATGGAGCAGTTATTTATTAGCCAAAGTAGCCATATTCAGAGCATGCTGGATAAAGCCTGGCGGGATACTGTCCAGGTTACCAGTATTGCTGTAGCTTGTTTGAGTTATTATCGGATGCAGCAAAAGCAATGCCGTTTAAGCCTGGATGTAATGACATTGGCGGCTTTATTGCACCACATTGGTTTGCTGCCAATTCTGGCGGAAGCTGAAAGACATCAGGATGTATTTGGCCATCCAGGGTTTCTAAAACATTTAATGCTAAAGCTGTCACCGCACATTGGTTTGGCGATCATGAAAGCCTGGGGCTTTGATGACACCTACCAAGGCGTGATCACTGGCTGGCAGCAGGCAACTATCTCAGCTCAGCCGGATTATATCGACTTTGTACGAATCGCGACCATTGCTCAGGGGGGCTATCCGCGACCAGAGTTACAACATAAGCTGCTGGAACACTACATTCAGCAAGGTATATTACCGGATGCCGATTTTATGCAAGAGCCCGCCATTGCCACTGTCTATCAGGATGTACGCTCAATTTTTTCCTGATGCAGTGGCTATGTGGGGGCTGGCAGTTTAGCCTTGCTTGCTGCTGACAACCTGGGCAATCTGGTCCAGCATGGCTGTTAAGGTAGACGCCATCAGTAAGGTATCGGCTGCCAATCGTACGTCTGCATCTTCCCAACCGAGCTCGTCATTTTTACCACTAATGCTGTCGTGGTAACGGATACTTTTCAGGCTGCCATCGTCACAGATTTTTAGGCTGAGCCCTTCTTCCTGCTGCAGTTCGAGGCGGGTAACCTGTTTGTCTTCCAAATGACTTAACACCTCTTCAGTTGTCAGCAGGTGGTTGCTAAAGCGTACTTTGGCTCCTTCTTCATCCGGAGCTTTTAGCTCTACCTCATTACCCAGTTGAAAAGAGTGTGGCAACTGCTCTGCTTGCAGCCATTGCTGCAGGCAACTGCCCAGGTGGTATGGATCCAGCCAGGGCAGTGCTGGTAAGGAGCCGATTGCTTTGCGCAGCAGGGCCAGGACATCTTCGGCCCGGCTACTGCTGCTGGTATTGATCAGAATGCGTTGTTTGCTTTGATCAAAGCAAGCCAGCACGACCTGGCTTTTACTAAAAGCACGAGGCAGCAGCTCAAAAGTAACATCCTCTTTTACACTGTCTTTTTCTTTACGGCTCAGAGCCCGGGCTTTTTCAGCTTCCAATGCTGCCAGTCTGGGTTGCATCTCTTCTTGTACCACGGCTGCAGGCAAGATTTTATCCTGGCGTTTGACCGCAAAAAACAGATAATGCTGATTCTGGTAGCAATAGCTTTGAGCTGATTCAAATGGGAAGGTAAAACCCTGGCTGGATTGTTGCTGGCCGCTGCAAGGTGTAAAGCTGAACTCTGCCAACGCTTGCTCAAGAGCCGGTAACTCCAGGGATAAGGGGGAACTTAATTGATAGACGCGAAGATTTTTAAACCACATAGCATACTCTGAACTACCACAAAGCAGTCAGTATAGCCTGTGTCGCAGCCAGGATGAAACCTGCCGGCTGCGGTTTGGTTAAGTATCGAGCTTTTTAGGAAAGCGGATATGGTAGTGCAGACCTTTCCCTGGCTCGCTGTTGACATCAATACTTCCCTTCAGGGTTTGTCGTACCAGGTTGTAGGTGATATGGGTTCCTAAGCCACTGCCGCCGGCTCCGCGTTTGGTGGTAAAAAATGGATGAAATAGTTTTTCCAGCTGTTCATCGTTCAGGCCTTTGCCATTGTCACTGAATCGAATATCAATATCGTCACCTTCATCCAGAACGGTAATGCGTATCTCCCCTTGCTCCATATCCTCAAAACCATGGATCAGTGAGTTCATCAGTAAATTGGTAAAAATCTGCGAGATGGCGCCTGCCGGACAGGTTAGCTGTAAATCCTTGGGGCAGTTAACTTCGATCTGATGCTTGGTTTTTTTGAAGTGTGGCAATAAAGAACGAATGATTTCCTGTAAGTAAGTGCTTAACTGGATGGTACGGATGGCTTCACTGGTCTGGTCGACGGCGATTTGTTTAAAGCTGGCGATAAGATCAGAAGCGCGGTTCAAATTGGATTCCAGCAGGCAGGCTGTTTCACTGGCTTCGGCAATAAATTGTTCCAGATTTCTAGGCGACAAGGTTTTGTCCTGATACGCTTTTTGCAACGCCTGAATTTTCTCAGATAAAAAGCTGGTTGCAGTCACGCCAATACCCACCGGGGTATTTACTTCGTGGGTGATACCGGCTACCAGACCACCCAGTGCGGCCATTTTTTCCGATTGGACTAACCGATCCTGTGTCTGCTTTAAATCATCCACCAGACTTTCCAGTTCGGATTGTTTATTACGCAGCGCGTCCTCAATATGGCGGCGGCGCTCTATTTCTTCTTTTAAGCTTTGCTGCTTGATTTCTAACTGTTGCTTTTGTTGTTGTAAATCCATCATCGCCTTGCTCAGGCCTGAGGTCTTGCGTGCTACTTCCTGTTCCAGCACTAAATTATGTTGATCCAGTTTCTCATTACTTAGCAGCAGTTCTTTTTGGGTACTCTCAAGCTCTGATTTATAATCTTGTACCCGGCGGATCAGACGGTTAAAGGCTGTGGCCATGACACTTAGTTCCGTGCTCCTTTTGCTTTGGTTGGAAGCAATGCGGATGCCTTCGAGGTGATCCATTTCCAGGGTTTCAATTTGCTGTGTTAGCTCATTCAATGGTTCTGTCAGATAATTTCGAAAGGCTACCAGGAATAACATAATCAGAAAGGTAGTTTTGAGCATGGCATTCCCTATCAGGAAGAAAATACCTATTTTGATGCGATCAATCACGATAGCCCGGCTGGAGAAAAGCGTAACATCGCCTACTTGAGTTGCCCGGCCAGAAAACTCAAAGATGAGTGGAAAGGTGTAACCAAAGAGCCCTGATTGCTGCTCTGTTAATTGAATGCCTTCGCGAACCAACTCCGAACCATGGCGCTGACTGATATCAACGTGCCTGCCCAGCTGTGTAATCACTGTGCCGGTATCATCCCGCACTATAATGCCTTCGACGGCAGGGATAGCGAGCAGACCATCGGCAATGACCAGCGCCTGTTGCGTATTGAGCTCCCAGATGGCCCGGGTCAGGCTGCCGGAGAAAGTTTGTTGTAAGGTTGCAAGTTCACTGTTGATATATCGCTTGGTATTGAAGTATTCCGCGCCGATCTGTGCCAGGGTAACGATAAAAGTCAGAATAAAATAAACCGACAATACTTTGGTCAGCAGAGTTCTGGATAAACTTCGTTGATGCATTATGTCGCCCTTTTATAACAGTGCTGCATAGGGTACTTCCCTGGTGTGGCTTCGTACTCTGATCATTGGCCGATTGTGGCTGGCTTGCTGCCAGAGCGGTGTCCGGTGACAATGCATGTGGCTAGCCATTTGAATATAGCTTATTTTTCAAAATTATTTGCCGCGAACACCTGCATTGGTTTCTCGCTGTTTGCGGTTGTTTGGGTATAAATTAGCAGAGTCGCCACTGGCTTGCATTGAATTTAGCTTCTGATATAGTCAATCGCTCCATTTAACACTACAAAGTATAGAAAATAATAGAGATCTTACTGCATGAGCTTAACTGCGTTGATTTGTGATGATTCTGTGCTGGCTCGTAAACAGGTAAAAAAGAGTTTACCGGCAGAGTTTGATGCTGAAATTTTAACCGCAGCCAATGGCCGGGAAGCGCTGGAGGTATTGAGTTCCCAGGAGATTGGCCTGGTTTTTCTGGATCTGACCATGCCGGAGCTGGATGGCATTGGTGTGCTGGAGGAAATCAAGGCTCGACAACTGAAATGTTTTGTTATTGTTATCTCAGCGGATATTCAGCCCGAAATGCAAAGGCGGGTGTTAGAGCTGGGGGCTTTGGCATTTATTCACAAGCCGGTAAGTAGCGATAAGCTGGCAACCATCTTGCAAAATTATGGGTTAATTTGATGGCGATGCTGTCGGCCGAGCAACAAGACGCGTTGCAAGAGTTGATCAATGTTGCGATGGGCCAGGCCAGCAACCAACTAGCGCGTCACTTGAATACGCTGGTGCATTTGCAGGTACCTGCTATCCAGGTGATTCGTGCCAGTGAGGCACCTGTTCAGCTTGGTCAACTCTATGCAGATAAAACCATGCATCTGATCAGCCAGGGGTTTATCGGGGGAGCAGGTATCCAGGGTGAGGCCATGTTGCTCTATAATCTGGACAGTACCCAGCAATTGGCGACTATTTTGGGCTATCAGCATCAGGATGCAAATGAGGCTGAAATGCTCAGTGACATCAGTGCTATTCTGACGACTACGTTTTTAAATGGCCTGGCCCGTCAGCTTGGCAGTAGTTTGTCTTACAGCGCTCCGCTGCAACTGCACTGCCATAACAGCGATTTATCTGAGCAGGTAAATCAACTGGCAAAACGCTGGAAGGTGGCACTTCAAGTCAATATTCACTATCAGGTCACTGACTATGCGTTTCAGTGCGATATGATTTTGCTGATCCCCGGAACAGCCTTGCTGGCTTTGCAGCAGCAACTGGACGCTATTTTGCAAGATTATGGCTGAGCGAGGAGAACGGATGGACACCCATTGGCTGGCAATGCCAATTCTCAACCAGTTAAACAGTGGCGTGCTGGTATTAACGACGGATTATTGCATCAGCTTTTACAACCAGTTTATTGAGCGACGGCTTGGCGTTCCCCTGTCCGAAGTGCGCAATCAGTCTGTGTTCAATGTGTTCACGGATCTGCCGGAAGCCTGGTTGAAACGGAAGCTGGATAGCGTAGTAGCTTTGAATGCGCCAAGTTTTAGTTCCTGGGAGCAGCGTCCCTATGTGCTCAAATTACCCCACATGCGGCCAGTGAGTAGTGGCAGTGATTACATGATACAAAACTGTTCCATGTTGCCACTCAATCACCCAAAAACAGGCGAGACCTATGTCTGTCTGTTGATTGAGGACGCGACTGATGTCAGCATTTATCAGCAAGAGTTGCAACGGAACATGCATATTTTGCAGCAAGCCAATCGCTTTGACGGTTTAACCAAGGTTTACAACCGTAGCTACTGGGAGCAGTTGCTGCAGTCTGAGTTTCTGCGTGCCAAACGCTACCATCAGCCTTTATCACTTATTTTATTTGATCTGGATAAATTCAAGTTACTGAATGATCACTATGGCCATCTCGGGGGAGACTTTGTGCTGATCGAGTTGGCTGCCTACATTCAAAGCTTGCTGCGTGAGTCTGATTTTTTGGGGCGTTATGGTGGCGAAGAGTTTGGTATCATCCTGCCAAATACTGCTTTGCAAGGAGCGGCAGAGGTAGCCGAACGGATATGCCAGCGAGTGGCAGAACATCAGTTGTTGTTTAACCAGAATATCATTCGTGCCACCATCAGCCTGGGGGTGGCCGAGTTGGGGCAGCAAGAGCTGCAGGAGCCTCAGGATTTACTACGTTGTGCCGATGTTGCTTTGTACAGCTCAAAGCGTCAGGGACGTAATCGCAGCACTTGTTATCAGCAAGCCATGCCAGAGTACCGGCAAAAGTAAGCTGTTACCCCTGGTGATTTACTATTGACAGACGTCTGAAAGTCTGGGCATTATGGGCTCTATGAAAAAATTACTGACACTCACCACCACCATTATTATTACCACCACCCTGTCGGGGTAGGAGGTCGGTGGTGCTTTGTCGCCAAAAAACCCGTGACCTCACCCGTCACGGGTTTTTTTGTTTAAGGGCGCTAAGACCCGTTGCTGCAACCAAGTATGAATAGAGACCAACAAGTGGAATGATTCAGGAGTAAAACATGCGAGTGCTTAAATTTGGTGGGTCTTCGCTGGCCTCAGTAGCGCGCTTTCAGGGGGTGGCAGCCATTGTAGCGGAGACTGCTCAGCAGACTGAGCTGTGTCTGGTCTTATCTGCGCCTCAGGGCGTGACCAATCTGTTGGTGGAGCTGACCGATCTGGCGTACATGGGGGCAGACTATCAGGACTTGCTGCTTAGTCTGCAACAGCGCTATCAACAATTACTTAATGAAGCTGAGGCTGTGGTTGGACATGCAGTGCTCAGCCCGGTGCATGCTGTAATAGCAGAGCAATTAAGCATGCTCACGCAGCGACTGCAGGGAGTGCAATTGCTGCGCCATTGCCCCGATCACATCAAAGCACAATTACTGGGTTTAGGTGAGCAGTTCAGTGTGGTATTGATGCAGGCTTTATTGCAGGGACAAGGCATTAAAGTGGCTTTGTTATCAGCCGTTGACTGTGTACGCAGTGAAGGTGATTATCTGAATGCCACGGCTGATATTAAAGGCTCTGAGTTGGCTTTAAAAGCTGCCATGGCCGCTCAGCCGGCGCAGGTATATCTGCTGGCTGGCTTCGTATCCAGCAATGCACAAGGGGAAACCTGTTTGCTTGGGCGCAACGGCTCTGACTACTCGGCAGCAATTGTTGCGGCCAGTATTCAGGCCAAAGCCTGTGAAATTTGGACCGATGTCGATGGGGTGTACAGTGCCGATCCCCGTCAGGTGAAACAAACGCAGCTGATTGAGCGTCTCTCATACGATGAAGCCATGGAGTTGTCTTATTTTGGTGCCAAGGTACTGCACCCCAAAACCATTGGCCCATTGGCCCGTTATGGTATCCCTTGCTACATCAAAAACACACTGAATCCAACAGCAGCGGGTACCTGCATCGCCAGTCAGGGCGATGGCGAATCTCTGGTAAAAGGCATTTCCAGCTTGCAACACTTAGCCCTGATCACTGTGTCAGGCCCCGGGTTGAAAGGGGTGGTGGGGATGGCCAGTCGGGTCTTTGCCACCATGGCCAGAGCGAATATATCCGTGAATCTAATCACGCAGTCCTCATCAGAATTCAGCATCAGCTTCTGTGTGCCGCAACTGCATCTGACGGCAGCGCAAAAAGCGCTGGAAAGTGAATTTGAGCTGGAGCTGCAAAACAGCCTGTTGCGGCCTTTGGATATCGCCGCGGATATGGCCATTGTCAGTCTGGTGGGTGACGGTATGCGCCAGCATAAAGGGGTTGCCGCCAAGTTCTTTGCCTCGCTGGCACAAGCCAGAGTTAACGTGGTGGCTATCGCGCAGGACAGCAGTGAGCGTTCTATTTCGGCGGTAGTGGCGCAATCATCCTGTCAGGATGCGGTGAAAGTGTGTCATGAAAACTTTTTTAGTCATATTCCCAGCATTGACGTGTTTATTGTTGGCTGTGGTGTGGTGGGCGCTGAACTGTTGGCACAAATCAAGCGGCAACAGGCTTTTCTTCAGCAACGCCATGTCAAGCTAAAAGTCTATGGGATCGCCAACAGCCAGCAGTTGTTGCTGCAGCCGGATGGGGTCGACTTAAGCGGCTGGCAAACACAGCTTGCTGGCAGCAAGCAGAAATTTTCATTGCAGGCACTTTGTCAGTTTGTGCAGGAGCAGCACTTGATCAATCCTGTATTGGTAGATTGCACCAGTGCAGAAGCCATCTCCGGGCAATATGCAGATTTTCTGGCAGCCGGCTTTCATGTGGTTACCCCCAATAAAAAAGCCAATACTGCCAGCATGGGCTACTACCGTCAGTTACGCCAGACGGCACAACAACACCGGCGACGTTTTTTATATGAAACCACCGTTGGAGCTGGTCTGCCGGTGATAGATACCTTGCAGGGATTACTGAATGCCGGTGATGAGTTACTGGCCTTTGAAGGTATTTTGTCCGGCTCTTTGTCGTATATTTTTGGCATGCTGGAGCAGGGACTGAGCTTGTCAGAAGTGACCATGAAAGCGAAGGCGATGGGCTTTACGGAGCCTGATCCGCGTGATGACTTATCCGGCATGGATGTAGCGCGTAAGTTACTGATCATGGCGCGTGAATCGGGGCTAGAACTGGAATTGGATCAGGTAGCGGTGGAGTCCGTGTTGCCGGCTGATTTTGATGCCTCTGGTTCCATTGATGACTTTCTGGCCCGGCTGCCACAGGCTGATGCCAGCTTTGCCAAACGGGTTGCGGTGGCTCAGGCTGAAGGCAAGGTACTGCGTTATGTCGGTGAAATCCGGGATGGCAAGTGCCAGGTCGCTATCAAAGCCCTGACTGATGATCATCCTCTGGCTAAAGTGAAAGATGGCGAGAATGCCCTGGCAATTCATAGCCGCTACTACCAACCGATCCCCTTTGTGCTGCGTGGTTATGGGGCTGGTGCAGCGGTGACTTCGGCTGGGGTGTTCAGCGACATTTTACGTACGTTGTCCTGGCAGCAAGAAGTTTAAGACGGAGCTACATCGCATGACACAGTATTATTATGCACCGGCTTCGACCGGCAATTTCAGCGTGGGCTTTGATTTATTAGGGGCTGCTTTTGAGCCTGTCAATGGGCAATTGCTGGGGGATGTGCTGGAAATTCGTGCCGAGTGTGCTCAGAGCCACCTTAGCCTCAGTGGCCGTTATCACCATCAACTGCCAACAGATACCGACCACAACCTTATTTTGCGTTGTTATCAGTTGTTTCAACAGCGATTAGGTAAAGAGCTGCCGGGGCTGGAGCTGCACTTACATAAAGAGTTGCCGGTTGGCAGTGGACTTGGTTCCAGTGCCTGCTCTATAGTAGTGGCCTGCTACGCGTTTAATCATTATTTTGGCGAACCATTGTCTAAGCCTGATTTATTACAGCTCATGGCCGAGGCCGAAGGTGGTGTCAGTGGTTCGGTGCATTATGACAATGTAGCGCCATCATACCTTGGCGGGCTGCAACTGATGCTACCGGGCAGTAGCCGCCTGAGTCGAGCTTTACCCTGGTTTGACCATTGGCGGGTAGTGCTTTGTTATCCTGGTACCACCTTGTCGACCAAAGCAGCGAGAGAGGCCATTCCACCGCAGTTGCCACTTGCCACCTGCATCGACTTTGCAGCTGGGCTCAGCCGTTTTATTTCGGCAATGTACGTTCAGGATGAAGCCGAGGCACTGGCAGCCTTGCAGGATGTGGTGGCCGAGCCTGCCCGCGCTTTATTGATGCCGGAGTTGCCAGCATTACGACAGGCATTAACCGGGCTTGGTGTAGCACATCTGGGGATATCCGGCGCTGGTCCAACGGTATTTGCCCTTTGTTCGTCAGAGCAGATAGCAGAGCAGGCTGCCGCTTATCTGGCGGCTCATTATGAAAAGAATCAGGATGCAATGACGCATATTTGTCGACTTGCGCCGCAAGGCGCCCGCACACTGAAGGATCCAACGCAATGCAGTTAGTTAATTTGAAAGTTGCCAGCGAGCAAGTGAGCTTTTTACAGGCCGTGCGAACTGGCCTTGGTCAGCAACAAGGACTGTTTTTCCCAACCGAGTGGCCAACACTGGATTGTGAGGCTTTGTTGGAGCTCCCTCTGGTCGAGCGCAGCAGTCACATCATGCAAGCTTTGTTCGGTGATGAGCTTTCACCGGACGAAATCCAGCACATGGTGCAACAGGCATTCACTTTCCCGGCGCCTTTGCAGTTGGTGAAAGAGGAACTCTATTGTCTCGAGCTGTTTCATGGTCCGACCCTGGCATTTAAAGACTTTGGTGGCCGTTTTATGGCGCAGGCATTGGCAAAAGCGCAGCAACAGCAAAAAGTAACCATAGTGACGGCAACATCCGGTGATACCGGTGCTGCGGTAGCGCAGGCTTTTTATCGTCAGCCAGGTGTGCAGGTGGTGATTTTGTACCCGAAGGGAAAAATCAGCAGTTTGCAGGAAAAGCTGTTCTCTACTCTGGGGGAGAATATCACCAGTGTTGCGATTGAAGGGGACTTTGATCAGTGTCAGGCGCTGGTAAAACAGGTATTCGATCACAAGGAACTGGTACAGCGGCTGAATATCAACTCTGCCAACTCGATCAACATCAGTCGCTTGTTAGCGCAGGTCTGTTACTACTTCGAAGCCCTGGCACAGGTGCCGGCAGAGCGGCGTCAGGATGTGGTCTTCGCGGTCCCCAGTGGTAATTTTGGCAATGTGACGGCAGGCCTGATTGCGAAAGCCATGGGGCTGCCATTTAAGCGTATGGTGGCTGCTACCAACATCAACGATACGGTCCCCCGGTACTGGCGGGACGGTCAGTGGTTGCCAAAAACCACTCAGGCAACCTTGTCTAATGCCATGGATATCAGCGCGCCAAACAATTGGCCCCGGGTTGAAGCCTTGCTGGAGCAAGGTATGATCCGGCGTGAGGAGCTCGAAGCCATAGCCGTGGATGAAGACGATACACAATTAGGAATGCGCCAGCTGGCTGCTGATGGTTACATCAGTGAGCCGCATGCTGCGGTGGCTTACAAAGCACTGAAGCGTTCGTTGCAGCCTGGTGAAATCGGTATTTTTCTGGGAACAGCGCATCCGGCCAAGTTTAAAGAGCAGGTGGAAAATATTCTGGGCTGCCCCATAGCCTTACCGCCTGTGCTGGCAAAGTGTCAGGCGGAGCCAAGTCTGAGCCTGGAGCTGTCGGCAGATTTTGCAGCTTTGGAGCGATTACTAAACGAGGTGACAGCCAATGCCTGAGTGGGCTGATGTGATAGGGGCTGAGAAAAATCAGCCCTATTTTCAACAGATCATACAGCAAGTGCAGCAGGCACGTGCTGCCGGTCAGGTGATTTATCCACCGGAAAAAGACGTATTCAGTGCTTTTAAGCTGACGCCCTTTCGTGATTTGAAAGTTGTGATCCTGGGGCAAGATCCTTACCATGGTCCGAATCAGGCGCATGGGTTGGCATTTTCAGTTCGTCCCGGGGTGGCCGTGCCGCCATCGTTACGGAATATGTACAAAGAGCTGGCGCTGGAGTATCCGGACTATCAAATCCCAACACATGGCTACCTGAAAGCATGGGCAGAGCAAGGCGTTTTGTTGCTGAACACGGCGCTGACTGTGGTGGCGAATCAGGCCAATTCACATCGGGACCTGGGCTGGGAGCAGTTTACTGATCAGGTGATTGCAACCATCAGTGCTCGGGCCCGGCATGTGGTGTTTTTGCTGTGGGGATCTCATGCTATTCGCAAATCGGCATTGATACAGCGTCAGCAGCATACCGTGTTAACGGCACCGCATCCGTCACCGTTATCGGCTTACCGTGGCTTTTTTGGCTGCAATCACTTTGTACAAACCAACCAAGCGTTGCAGGCACATGGACAGCAGCCAATAGATTGGCAGTTGCCCATGCAGGTAGAGTGGTAACAGCAGGCTATAAATAAAAACGCCCACATCGTGCGATGTGGGCGTTTTTATTAAAATAACTCGATGTCATCCAGCTCAGGTTCAATGGTCCAGTCCATGTCGGCCAGTTCGCGCTTCAATCGCTGCCGCTCTTTCATGGCTTCAATTTCCCGCCATTTGCGCTTCCCGGCACCGCGCGCTTTTTGCGCGGGTCGTTCCAACATATTCAGTAAGTCTTCGAAGCTTTCCATTCAGCTGCCTCTCTGATGTTGTTGTTATTTTCAACAAAGGTGTACCATAGACAGCGTTAAAAATAAAGCACCAGAGTGACAGTATGATGACATTTTCTGCATTTTATTAGCTGGTCAGATGTCTCTGCAGGCTGGCGAGTAAGCCAGCGGTCGAGCTATCGAACTGGGCTGCTTTGCCATTGAGCGCCTGATAAATCGGGCCTGAGAGCTGTTTACCTAACTCTACCCCCCACTGATCAAAGGAGTTCAGTTGCCAGATGGCGCCCTGACAAAACACTTTATGCTCATACAAGGCCAGCAAAGCGCCCAGGTAATATGGCGAAAGTTCAGGTAACAGTAAGGTATTACTCGGTTTGTTGCCCGGTGAAGCCTTGTGTGGTGCTAGCTTGCTGGCCTGCTGTTCTGTCATGCCTTGGGCCAGGCACTCATCCTTGGCTTCTTCAATGGTTTTCCCTTGCATTAAGGCCTGAGTTTGCGCAAAACAGTGGGCAGCCAGGCGCAGATGGTGATCAGCCAGCGCATGCTTCGGTTTGGCAGCAAGAATAAAATCGGCAGGTATGGTTAACTGGCTTTGATGCAGCAATTGGTGGTAAGCATGTTGACCGTTGGTTCCGGCATCCCCCCAAATGACAGGTGCTGTGGCATATGGCAGAGTATGCCCCTGATGATCCACCTGCTTGCCATTGCTCTCCATATCCAATTGTTGCACATAGGAAGGCAGCAGGCGCAGGTAATGGTTGTACGGTAGCAACGCCTGGCTTTGGCAGCCCATGCCATTGATGTACCAGATCCCGAGCAACGCCAGGGTTACGGGCATATTGCTGGCAAAATCGGCCTGCAAAAAGTGCTGGTCCATGGCATGAGCACCGGCCAGGAAGTCTTCAAATTGCTCATTACCGAGCAACAGTGCTAAAGGCAGGCCAATGGCCGACCAAATGGAGTAACGGCCACCCACCCAGTCCCACATCGGAAGAATGTGTTCAGGCACTATGCCAAAATCAGCGGCAGCCTGGATATTGGAGCTGGTTGCCCAAAAGTGGCGGGCAATGGCTGCCTGATCGGCGCCCTTGTCGAGGAACCATTGCCGCAAGCTCAACGCATTCTCACGGGTCTCCTCGGTACCAAACGACTTGGAGGCGACCACCACCAGGCAAGTTTCCGGCTCTAGCTGACGGCAAATATCATGGACGACAGCGCCATCAATGTTACCGGCAAAGTGTAGTTTTACCGGGCTTTGATGATAGGGGCTAAGGGCTTCACAAGCCATTTGCGGGCCTAATAATGAGCCACCAATACCAACCCAGATCACATCACGGATGGGTTTGCCGGTATAG
Organism: Alkalimonas sp. NCh-2; assembly: GCF_039631345.1. Taxonomy (NCBI): domain Bacteria; kingdom Pseudomonadati; phylum Pseudomonadota; class Gammaproteobacteria; genus Alkalimonas; species Alkalimonas sp. NCh-2. Next base: position 672,486 of record NZ_JBDIUV010000001.1, on the reverse strand, counting down.
CCCAGGTACCGTTGTTGGTGCAATTGACTGACCAGCGCTGTCATCTGCTGACGGCACTGGCGGATCTCAGCTGCCAGTGTCGGGTCTTTTAGCTCCGATAAGGCTGCATCAGGCAAGCGTAAGCGCATATGGCCAACGCTACGCTGCTCGGTATGATTGATGGACTCGCCGGCAACCATGCGATCGCGCAAGGCAGCAATATCACTTGTCTGCGCTAAAGCCAGCAGGCTTTGCCAGCGCTTGGCATCGATCAGGTTTTTTGAATAATCCAGCTCAATACCACAGGCAGATAAGCGATAACGGCTGGCTCGTTCAGGATCGTGCTGAAATGCCTGCCGCAAAGAAAAAGGCTCGGATGCTAATTGCTGCAGGGCAGACCAGGGGGCGCTCATAATTCAATCCTTCTGATATAGTTACTGAGTTAATTGGTGCTGCACCAGTTGTTCCAGTTTACGCTGGTCGGCAGCAAACTTCCGGATCCCTTCGGCTAATTTTTCAGTAGCCATGGCATCTTCATTCAAGGCCCAGCGGAAGGCTGCTTCAGACAAAGGCGTCGGTGGTTGTTGACGCTTACCATCATCTTTTAAGTGAATCTTAAGCTCGCCTTGTTGTTGCTCCAGCTCTTTTAATAGTGCCGGGCTGATGGTCAAACGATCGCAGCCTGCCAAAGCCAGTACTTCCCCAGTGTTGCGGAAGCTCGCGCCCATGACGATGGTGTTATAGCCATGCAACTTGTAATAGTGGTAAATGTCGCGAACCGATAGCACGCCAGGATCTGTTTCTGCGGTGTAATCCATGCCGGTTGCTGCTTTGTACCAGTCCAGAATACGGCCAACAAAAGGTGAGATCAGAAACACACCTGCTTCAGCGCAAGCGATGGCCTGGGCTTGATGAAATAACAGGGTCAGGTTGCATTGGATACCTTCTTGCTCCAGTACCCGTGCGGCCTGAATACCTTCCCAGGTTGATGCTATTTTAATGAGCACCCGCTCAGGCCCGATGCCATTTTCACGGTAAAGCGCTATGCATTGCCTGGCTTTATCTATGGTGGCTTGGCTGTCAAACGACAGCCGGGCGTCTACTTCGGTGGAGACCCGGCCAGGGACCAGTTTACTGATTGCTGTGCCGACCTCAACGGCAAACTTGTCGCAGGCCAGTTGCACCTGACCCGCTGTATCCGTACACTTGGCTTTGGCATAGCGGATGGCGCTGGCAAGTAGCTCCTGGCTGGCAGCTTGCTGGCTGGCATTGAGCAATAAGGATGGGTTGGTGGTGGCATCGACCGGTGTAAACTGCGCGATGGACTCTAAATCGCCAGTGTCTGCCACAACGGTGGTTACGGCTTTTAGCTGTTCAAGTAGCGTACTCATATTGTTTTATTACCATCATTTTGGCCGAAAAATTCTTTTTTCAGCGTTTATCATAAATTAATGTAGGAAAATTACAACACGCTGTTGCGTTCCCTGCGTTGTTAGCCGTACTTCAGCGGCAAAAGCGATTGCGCAGACCAGCTGTTATTACTATAGTGCCGTGACAGGGTAACAATCCTTACCCGTGCCTGGAAACTTACCACAGGATGTCCATGATTTTCCAAAGCAGTTTTTATCAAACAAAGCGTATTTTGCTGGTCGATGATTGCGAGCCAATCCGCGCATCCATTCGGGGTATGCTACAGCAGATTGGTTTCGAACACATTACCGCCGTTCCGGATGCTCAGGCAGCGCTGGAAAAAGCGGAGCTATACAGCTTTGACTTTATTCTAGCCGACTTTCAGTTAGGAGATGGCTTGAATGGGTATCAATTGTTTGAAGCGTTAAAAAAGCGGGAGCAACTCAAACCAGGATGTTGCGTGGTGCTGACCAGTGCCGAGTCAATGCGACAACCATTGTTTGGTCTTATTGAGCGGCAACCCGATTGTTACATTCAGAAGCCTTTTACCTACCTGACGCTGGAAAAACGACTGGCGCGGGCCATTCAACAGCGCATGGCTGTGCGTAAGGTGTTTCAGGCACTCAATGCATCGGTCCCGCAAGCACTGTTAGAGTGCGATCGGGTGGTGAAGGATGCTCCACAGCATGCCCTCTATGCGCTGCGATTAAAAGCGGAGCTGTTGTTGCTCAACGGGCAGGCAGAATTGGCTGCCACCTTGTATCAGCAGTTGTTGCAAACCCGGGCATTTAGTTGGGCTGCCTTAGGGCAGGCGATCGCCTGGTTGCAACATGGGCAAATCGCTGCAGCACAGGCGCAACTGTTAGAGTTAAGCAAAACAGAAGAAACCAGGCCTGAAGCATTGGACTGGCTGATCCGGCTGACTCTGAAACAACAGCCAGAGCAGGCATTGAGCCTGAGTCAGGAGTTGACACGGGTATTGCCACAAAGTGTTGATGCGGCAAGGGTGTTCGCAACGATTACGGCTATCTCGTTGCAGTGGGATGACGCTATTCGGTTGTGGCAAAAAGTTGCTCAGCAGTTTCGCTACAGTGCGCTGGACTCACCACAGCATTACCTGAATCCAGCCCGTTTGTTGTTGTGGAAGCTGCAGCACAGCAAACCCGCGCAACCAGCCTTATTACTCAGTAAGGCAGAAGAGTGCCTGCAAGCTATTCCAAAACGTTTTCAGAGCGACAATTTACAGCCTGAACTGCAGCTGCTGCAAGCCCGTATAGCGATACTGCAGGGTGATGTGCTCATAGCAAGAGCATTGTATACTGAGCTGGCGTCATTGAACTGGCAACAGTTGCCGGTGGCAGCAGTGGTTGACTTTGCTTTACTGGCCCTGGCGCTGGGAGATAGCAAAGCTGCCGATATTCTGGCTGCGCAACTACCGCAGCGCCGTTATGGCTCAGATCTGGTGGCTGCTGTTGAGGCGGCCAGCAGCGAGTTCTGGCAGCAGCAACTTGCACAGTTGTGCCAGGACGTACGTGGCTGGATGCAGCAAGGCCAGCAATACTACCGCCAGCAATCATTTCAGCATGCAGTAAGCCGGCTGTGGCAAGCTTTTTTGTTTATGCCAGGCAACAGCAATCTGGCCTTGAGTTTATGGCAAAGTCTGGCCAGCTTGCCGCCGGCGGCCAAAGTACAGCCTATGCTGCAGTTGGTGTGCCGGACTTTACAACAAAGTGAGCTGGAGGCTGCCGGTCAACGCCGATTCGATGCGTTGTACCAGAAACTCTCCGTTCATTATACCCTGCCGGTTCAGGACGATTCGTCAGAACGATCAGCCTGATACTGGCACTGAATCACTAGTGGAAGCTTAAATGATGTTAATGGTAATTTCTCCAGCCAAAGACCTGGCCATGCAGCGCAAAGCGCCTGTAGATACGCTAACACAACCTGCGATGTTAGCCGATGCTGAGCAATTGATTGATGTATGCCGGCAATTAACGCCGGTAGATATTGCCAGGCTGATGAAATTGAGCGATAAGCTGGCCGGGCTCAACGCCGCCCGTTTTGCTGATTGGCAGTTGCCATTTACCGCAGACAATGCCAGCCCGGCTGTGTTTGCTTTTAATGGCGATGTTTACCAGGGGCTGGATGCCAGCAGCTTGTCGCCTGATGATTTACACTATGCTCAGCAGCATTTACGTATCTTAAGTGGCCTTTATGGGGTATTACGCCCCCTTGATCTGATGCAGGCCTACCGGCTGGAGATGGGCACCCGATTAAAAACAGCTGCTGGAGAAACACTCTATGCCTTCTGGCAAGAGCGAATTACCGCACAGTTGAACCAGCAGTTGGCTGAGTTAGGCTCGGATCTGCTGCTGAATCTGGCTTCACAGGAGTACTTTAAGGCAGTGCGGCCAAAAGCCTTGCAGGCCAGGGTGCTGAATGTGCAATTTAAAGATTGGAAAAATGGCCAGTATAAAGTAATCAGTTTTTATGCCAAAAAAGCCAGAGGTTTGATGGCGCGTTATGTTATTGAGCAGCGTATTCGCTCGGCTGAGCAATTAAAAGCCTTTAACAGTGCTGGTTATTACTACAGTGCTGAAGGATCCAGCAACAATGAGCTGGTTTTCCTGCGCGACGAAGTAGCCTGAAGCTGAACAATCAAGTACACTGTCGCCCCTTTTTTCGCGGCAAAGGCTGGTACACACATGAAGTTCCCTGGTCATCGTAAGATAAAACACTATTTTCCGGTGTCGGCACCTAAACCAGAGTTACCTCGTTTCGAGGTTGTGCCGGGGCGGGATACCTATGTGATTGGTCTGGATCAGGTCATTGTCGATGTCGTCGCCAAAGTGGAAGATGCTTTCCTGCAGCAGCATGGTATTGGCAAAGGATTGTCCAATCTGGTAGAGCATGCCAAAGCCAATACGATCTACCAGCAATTACTTAGCTCTGGCGCAATATCCGATCATTTTGCCGGCGGCACCATTGGCAATACCGTGCACAACTACTCGGTACTGGCGGATGATAAATCCGTGTTGCTTGGTGTGATGTCTGCCAATATTACTCTGGGGTCACCCGCCTACCATTATCTGTGTCATACCAGCAGTAAGGTGGATTTAAATCATTTGCAGGGGGTGCAGGGCGACATTGGCCGGGGCATTACTTTGATCACGCCGGATGGTGAGCGCACCTTTGTGATTGATCCGGGGGATATGGATCAGCTTACGGCGGCAGGCATACCAGCCCAACTGGTAAGCAATGCCTCTGCGCTGGTGCTCAGTGCATACCCTCTGCGCGCTAGCGGCCAGCCGATTATTGATGCAATGCAGCATACTCTGCAACTGGCGAATGACAAGCAGGTTCCTGTGGTAATGAGCCTGGGAACGCGGCATCTGGTTGAAGAGCTGCGGACAACGATTCAGCATACTGCAGAGCAGCATGTACAGATCCTGGCCATGAATGAGCAGGAGGCTGAAGCGCTGACTGGCCTGGCGGATCCGTTATTGGCGGCAGAGGCCATACTGGAGTGGGTCGATATGGTGCTGATTACGGCAGGAGCAGATGGCCTGTATCTCTGTGGCTATACCGATGAGACGTTCAAGCGGGAAACCAGCCATCCGATTAAATCAGGCAGCCTGGCCGATTTTAACCGTTACGAATTCAGCCGGCCGATGTTACGGCGGGACTGCCGCCAACCCCTGAAAGTGTATTCGCATATCGATCCTTACCTTGGCGGACCGGAGCGCATCGCCAACACCAATGGCGCCGGTGATGGTGCTTTAGCGGCGGTATTGCATGATATGGCGGCCAATCATCATCACCGTCAGCTGCAGCCAATGTCGAGCAAACATGAGCAACCTTATCTGGCCTATTCGTCCTTTGCGCAAATCTGCAAGTACGCCAACCGCGTTAGTTATGAAATTCTGGTGCAGTATGCCTCCAGGCTAAGTAAAGGTTTACCGGAGCGGGAAGATAGCCTGGAAGAAGCTTACTGGGAGCGTTAACTTTTTTTTAGTGCTGTACTTTTGGATTTTCATTCGTTTATAGTAAGTTGCGAATCTTAATGGGGGAAGCAACATGGATTTGGACAAACTGGAAAAACTCAATGAGCTAAAAGCTCAGGGAGTGATTACTGAAGAAGAGTTCCAACAGCAAAAAGAAAAAATACTGAACCAGCCAGCTGCTGCCGCCTCGGCTGGCCTGGATTTCAATGATGTTCGCAGTTACAGCATGTTGATGCACCTGGCTCAGCTTTGTGCTTTTATTCTGCCATTGCTGGGCTGGGTTGTGCCTTTGGTGATGTGGTTAACGCGCAAGGAAGATCAGTACATTGACCAGCAGGGCAAGGTGGTATTTAACTGGATCATCAGCGCGGTCATATATGGTTTTGTTTCCTTGTTGTTGATGGTGGTATTAATAGGTATTCCATTGATGATTGCGTTGGTGGTGTGCAATATCGTCTTTGCGATTATGGGGGCACTGCGGGCAAAGGACGGCATTGTCAAAAATTACCCTTTAGCGATTCGCTTTTTCCGGGTAGAAGAAGGTCAGTCGTAAGCCGCAGAAAAAATTTTATGCAATACAGCCAGAATCCAAAGCTGCTTGATTCTGGCTTTCTCCTTTAGCTGCTGCATCATCATTCACCTCTGTTGCATCCATCGTTATAGCTTGACTGGCACTTTTACGTTGCTGCTTGGCGTGACTAAAAAAACTTGCTATAAATCATTCCAGACGGCTTTACTTCCAGAGTAAATGCACTAATCTTTGGTAGGCATGGCAACTGGTACGAGGTGCGGAACAAGGATTCTTTTCCAAGCGCTCAACAGATAAAATAACAATGCAGTGTCAAGCAAGAAGCCCGTCACGAATGGTCATGCTCCGTGACCAAACTGCACCCTACAAATCTATTCAGGAAAACATCATGTCCGATTTTAAAGCACAAGCACTGAAGTATCACGCCGAGCCGACACCTGGCAAAATCAGTATCGAAATCAGCAAACCGGCCGAAACCGTGCGCGACCTGGCGCTCGCTTACAGTCCGGGAGTAGCTGAACCAGTGCGCTGCATTGCCGAGACCCCGGACGATGTTTACAAGTACACCGCCAAGGGTAATCTGGTTGCGGTAATTTCCAATGGCTCGGCCATCCTGGGGCTGGGTAATCTTGGCCCGATGGCATCCAAGCCAGTGATGGAAGGGAAGGCCCTGTTATTCAAACGTTTTGCTAACCTTGATTCCATTGATATTGAAGTGAGCCACCGCACCACCGAAGAGTTTATCAATACCGTGGCCAACATAGCTGACACCTTTGGTGGCATCAACCTGGAAGATATCAAGGCTCCGGAGTGCTTTGAAATTGAAAAAGAGCTGATTAAGCGCTGCAATATTCCGGTGTTTCACGACGATCAACACGGTACCGCCATTGTCACCGCTGCTGGCATGCTGAATGCGTTGGAAATTCAGGGGAAAGATATCGGTGATGCTACCATCGTTTGCATGGGCGCTGGTGCTGCCGCCATTGCCTGCATGGAGCTGCTGATCAAATGTGGGGCAAAGCGTGAATACATCTACATGCTGGATACCAAAGGGGTGATCCATACCCGCCGGGATGATCTGAACGAGTACAAAAAGCTGTTTGCCAATAATACCGACAAGCGCACACTGGAAGATGCACTCGAAGGCGCCGATGTGTTTGTCGGGGTATCCGGCCCGGATGTACTGCCAGCTGAAGCCTTGAAACTGATGGCAGATAAGCCGGTGATTTTTGCCTGCTCTAACCCGGATCCGGAGATTAAGCCTGAACTGGCTCATGCCAGCCGCAGCGATATCATCATGGCGACAGGGCGCTCAGATTACCCGAACCAGGTGAACAATGTACTTTGCTTTCCGTTTATTTTCCGTGGCGCTTTGGATGTCCGGGCCAGTGTCATCAATGATGAGATGAAGATTGCAGCGGTGCATGCTATCCGCAACATAGCAAAAGAGCCCGTACCCGAGGCGGTACTAAAAGCTGCCGAGGTTACAGCCCTGGAGTTTGGCCCTGATTACATCATTCCAAAACCGATGGACCCACGCCTGCTGGATCGGGTTTCCAAAGCCGTATCTGAGGCAGCTGTCGCCTCCGGTGTCGCAAGACTGGTGCCTTAACTGTTTTATTGTAGGTAGATTTTCATAAAAAAACCGCAGCTTGGGCTGCGGTTTTTTATGGCTGGTAAGCGGCATTAATCTTCAGCGTCTTCAGCTTCGATGATTTCCGGGATTGGCTTGCCCATGCTGGTTAGAATATCACGCACTTCTTGTGGGATCTGATGCGGGCTGTCTTTACGCAGGTCGTCATCGCCTGGCAGTGGCTGACCAGTGAAGGCATGTAAAAAAGCTTCGCACAGCAATTCGCTATTGGTGGCATGGCGCAGGTTATTGACCTGGCGGCGGGTGCGCTCATCGGTTAAAACTTTTAATACATTCAGCGGAATGGACACCGTAATCTTTTTGACTTGTTCGGATTTTTTACCGTGTTCCGCATAGGGGTGAATGTATTCACCATTCCATTTAGCCATAACAATACCTTGTAGTTGTCGTAATCGGGGGCTTGATCACCAGTGCAATGGATCCATCTTGATGGCTGGTGTCAGCAAGTGCCGAAATTTTAACTCTTTTGCTGTTCCAGTCAAATAGCCAGTTGGCAATTTGCTTTATCTTAGCAGAGAAAAGTTTTGACATCGCCATTTATCTGGTTATACTTTTAGACGTCTAAACATCTAAATAGTTGCAGGAGCCATGTTATGAGCCACGGTCACTTTGCTACCATTGCCGCACGAGCTGGTATTGCTCAGGATCCTGCCCACGAAGCAGTGACGCCACCACTCTATCTGACCACAACCTATCGGTTAAAGGCTTTGGGCCAGGCCGGGCCATACGACTATAGCCGCTCCAACAACCCAACCCGTGACGTGCTGGCAGAGGCGTTGGCAGCGTTAGAAGGAGGAGCCAAAGCCATTGTCACCAACTCTGGGATGTCGGCTTGCCTGTTGGCTCTGCAGCTGTTAACACCGGCTGATACCCTGGTGATCCCACACGATTGCTATGGTGGTAGTTATCGTCTCTTTACTAATCTGGCTGAGCGTAAGCAGAGCTTTAAGCTGGTGATTGTGAATTTTCAGCAAGCGGATTGGGCAGAACAGATCCGTGCGGCCAGGCCGGCGATGATCTGGCTGGAAACGCCCAGCAATCCTTTGCTGCAAATTACAGATATTTCTGCGGTGTGTCACCTGGCCAAAGCGCTTGGTGCCAAAGTGGTGGTAGATAACACCTTCTTATCACCGGTCTTGCAGCAACCTTTGGCGCTGGGAGCTGATCTGGTGGTGCACTCCACCACCAAATACATCAATGGTCATAGCGATGTGGTGGCCGGTGCTTTGATTTGCGCCGATCAGGCCACTGGCGATGAACTTAAGTGGTGGGCCAATTGTCTTGGCATTACCGGAGCAGCTTTTGACGCCTATATGACGCTGCGTGGCTTACGAACCCTGGCACCACGGATGCAACAGCATCAAATCAATGCCGAACGTATCGTGGCTTTTTTACAGCAGCAGCCGTTAGTCAGCAAAGTCTATTATCCAGGCCTGGAGGATCATCCGGGCCATGCCATAGCGAAAGCACAACAGCAAGGCTTTGGAGCCATGCTTAGCTTTGATTTGGCGGTTGAGCCAGGCTTGTTGCAGCATTTTCTGGATGCACTGCATTGTTTTACCCTGGCCCAATCTTTGGGGGGTATTGAAAGCCTGATTTGCCATCCGGGAAGCATGACGCATGCATCGATGAGTGCGGAAGCCCAAAAAACAGCGGGCATAGGCCCAACCCTGTTGCGCTTGTCTGTTGGCATAGAAGCGATCGAAGACTTGCTGGCGGATTTGGCTCAGGGTTTTAGCGCCCTGGCACGAGCCAGTCAGGCTACAGCAAGCGATGACAAAGCGGCTGACAGCTCGGCAGTGGGGGACAACACAGCGTTATCGCAGTCATGCCGGCTGAGTCCGGCACTGAACGCATTATGGTGAGATTATGACGAATCAAGCTTTATCAGCCCAGAGCTGGCCACAGGGTAGCCAGGTACATAAGTTCGGTGGCACCAGTTTGGCCGATGCCAACCGCTTTCATGCTGTAGCCAGCATTATACGGCAGCAACAGACACAGCAACACCCGATAAGTGGGTGCTGGGTAGTGGTTTCTGCACCCGGCAAAACCACCGATCAATTGTATCAGTTGCTGGAGCTTGCTCAGCAGCCGGAGTTACTTGAACAGGCTGTGGCTGCACTGGCAGAACATTTAACGGCCTTGGTTCGTCAGGTTCTGACTGAGCAGCGCCAGAGTGATGTCTTGCAGCAACTGCAGCAGTGGTTGCAACTGTTGCCTGCGTTGGTGATTGCCGGTCAGGACGCGGATGTGCTGGCTCTGGGGGAGTCTCTGTCCGCTTTGTTGCTTAGCCGCTTACTGCGGCAGTATGGTCTGACAGCCGACTGGTTGGACAGCCGGGGCTTTTTAACCGTCGATCGGCACCAAATTCGTTGGGATGAATCGGAGCAACGACTGCAAGCGGTACGTTGTGAGGGGATTCAGGTAGTAACAGGCTTTATTGCGCGTGATCCTGCCGGGAAAAGCCTGACGCTCGGCCGCAATGGCAGTGACTACTCAGCCACCATTCTAGGCCGTTTGGTGCAGGCAGCACAGGTGCATATCTGGACCGATGTGGATGCAATTTACAGCGGCGACCCCCGCCGGCTTCCGGCCGCAGTTCCTTATCATCGGGTCAGCTGGCGCCAGGCCTGTCTGCTGGCCCAGTTGGGCAACCCGGTACTGCATGCCCGTACTCTGGCACCATTGCAAAACAGCGACACCCAGTTGCAGGTGCGCTCCAGCTTTGAGCCCCATCGTTCAGGTTGTCAGATTGTGCCTGCTGAAAGCTGCCAGGCTAGTTTTGTCACCGATCTGAGCAGCATGGTGTTACTTAGCATGCATGAGCTCAATGGGTACGATGCCAACTGGTTGGCCAATGAGTTACAACAGCCCGTGATTGCCTTGCCGCAGTTGCCGGATGCTCATCTGTGGCTGTTGCCAGCTAAGGTCGCGGAGCAAGCTGTGCAATTGCTGGCTGAGCGTCAGGTGCATGCTGTGCATGACACCACGCCTTACTATGCTGTCGCCTGGCTGAAACCGGCCCCTGTTCAGCAGGAGGTCTTGCCAGCCGATGTCGCGGCTTGCCTTCAGCGGTTGCAGCCGGTCCACAGTTACCAAAGTAAAGAACTGGCCGTTTGGCTGTTTGAACAGGAGTTATCTGCCGTGAGTTTTGCCGATCTTCATCAATGCTGTACCCAGCCGCGGACAGATATTCAGTTGATTGTCGCGGGTACCGGCAATGTGGGTTCTGAGTTTCTGCGCTTACTGCCCGGGCATCAGGCCCGCTGCCAGCACCAGCATGGTTTGCAGTTAGCTGCGGTGTTTAATTCACGTCAAATGGTATTGCAGCCGGTTGCCGCCACGGAGCTGCCAGCGTTGTTGCAACAGGCCGAGCCCTTGCATCAGCAGCGTTTGCTGGCGCAAATTGCACAGTTACCTGCTCCCAAGGTATTGATTGACTTAACGCCAAGCATGACTTTGGCTGAGCAATACCCGGACTTTATTGCTGCGGGTTGTCATATTATCAGTGCCAATAAGCAAGGCGTTACTTTGCCTCAAACCCAGTATCAGGCCATTTTAGCCCAACTGACTGCAGAGAAGCTCAGCTGGCTTAGCAACACCACCGTAGGTGCGGGCTTGCCGGTGCAGCGTGCCCTGCATGATTTGCAGGCGGCAGGCGATACGGTATGGCGCATTAGTGGCATTTTCTCTGGCACCTTGTCCTGGTTGTTGTGTCAGTATGATGGCAGCACTGAATTTTCTGAGTTGTTGCTGCAAGCCAAAGAGCTGGGGTATACCGAGCCGGATCCACGTGAAGATTTGTCCGGCCGTGATGTACAACGCAAATTATTGGTACTGGCGCGTGAGCTGGGTTGTTCGTTGGATCTGGCTGATATCGAACTGGAGCCCTTGCTGCCCGTCGCGCTGGCAGGGGATAGCTGGGACGCGTTTTGGCAGCAACGCGCGGATTTTGATGCCTTAATGGCCCAGCATCTGCAGCAAGCCAGGGCGGATCAGTTGCAGCTGCGCTTTATTGGTGAGCTGAGCATCCGTGATTCTGGCGTGCAGGCCAGGGTTCGGCTGGTGAGCGTAGCGGCCAGTGACCCTCTGGCGGCTATTCAGCCATGTGATAATGTTTTTGTTATTGAATCCGACTGGTATCAGGAATTGCCTCTGGTGATCAAAGGCCCTGGTGCAGGTCGCACTGTTACCGCGGGTGGCGTCCATGCTGATCTTGCTCAGCTGGCACATCAGTTGCTTACTCAATCTGCCGCCAATTTGCAGAGGTCGTCGTAAATGTCATTTGCTAATGCTCAATTTCTAGAAGCCATTAACCGCAACCTGCACGATGTGCAAGGCAAAGCAAAAGTCAGTTTTGAGTTTTTTCCGCCGAAAACTGAACAGATGGAGCAAACGCTCTGGCAGTCGATTGAGCGTTTAGCGCCATTGGCACCCAGCTTTGTGTCCGTAACCTATGGTGCCAATTCGGGGGAGCGTGATCGCACCCACGACATCATAAAATCCATCAAGCAACGCACAGGCCTCATTGCTGCGCCGCATCTTACCTGCGTAGATGCCAGTGTCGATGAATTAAAGCAAATTGCCCGTGATTACTGGGACAACGGCATCCGCCATATCGTTGCACTTCGGGGCGACTTACCGCCAGGAACGGTTGAAAAGCCGGCTCTTTATGCTGCCGATTTGGTGGAGATCCTGCGTTCAGTGGCTGATTTCGATATTTCGGTGGCGGCTTATCCAGAAGTACATCCTGAAGCTCCCAATACCCAGTTTGATCTACTGAATTTAAAGCGCAAAGTGGATGCCGGTGCTTCCCGAGCCATCACGCAGTTCTTTTTTGATGTAGAAAAATTTCTGCGTTACCGTGACCGTTGTGCAGCCATTGGCATTGATGTCGACATCATCCCTGGTATTTTGCCGGTGACCAATTTTCAGCAGCTGATCAAATTTGCAGCGCTAACCAATGTGGCGGTTCCTGGCTGGATGCACAAAGCCTATGAAGGGTTAGAGCAGGATGCGACGACCCGTAACCTGGTGGCGGCCAATATTGCGATGGAAATGGTCAAGGTTCTGAGCCGGGAAGGGGTGGATCATTTTCACTTTTATACCCTAAACCGCAGTGAACTCAGCTATGCTATTTGTCATCTGCTGGGCGTGCGTCCGCTGGTCAAAGAAGGTGCCTGAACCGAGCCGTATTTTTGTCATCTGCCGGTAAAATGCTACCGGCAGACTAACCGTTTACCTTAGTCTTTTTTTGGATATTAATTCATAAAATTAGCATAATAATTCTTGTTTTTTGCGGTTCCTCTGCGTAGACTAGCGACTTATCCGTCTGAGGAAAGTCGTCGATGTCGCAATCTCAATCTGTTGTCCTGTCGAAAAAGCGTGCTATTGTGCTGGGTGCTGCTGGTTACAGTGGTGCGGAGCTGGTGCAGTTACTCAGTCAGCATCCCGCTATCGAGTTGGTGGCTGCTTATGCATCAGCAAACCGTGAACCGGAATCTTTTGCTTCGCTGTACCCGCGTTATAGCGGACTGTTGGAGCTTACGGTATTGCCCTGGCAACCGGAAGAGCTGACCGATCTTGCCACACGAGCCGATATTGCTTTTTTAGCGCTGCCGCACGAGGCCAGTGAAGCGCTGGCGCCGCAATTGCTGGCTGCCGGTCTGGTAGTGTTCGATCTATCCGGTGCTTTTCGCTTAAAAGACGCGGCCTTGTACCCGGAGTTTTATGGCTACAGCCATCAGCATCCGCAGTTATTAGCGCAAGCACCTTATGGTCTGGCAGAGTGGATCAGCGCATCTGAGCTGGAACAATCTTTATTCGCTGTTGCCGGCTGTTATCCTACGGCTTCCAGCCTGGCTTTATTGCCATTGGTACAAGCAGGGTTACTGGCAGAGGGCGCTGTGCCGGTGATTAATGCAATCAGTGGTGTGTCTGGCGCAGGTCGAAAGGCAGCGCTGGGGACTTCTTTTTGCGAAGTAGGCTTGGCTCCTTACGGCTTTTTTAAGCACAGGCACCGGCCGGAGATCGAGCAGACGCTGGGCTGCCCAGTGGTGTTTACGCCGCACCTGGGCAATTTTAAGCGTGGTATTTTGGCGACCATCAGTGTCCGTTTAAAAGCTGGCATCCACAAAGCAGAGGTTGATGCAGTCTATCAGCAGTATTACCAGCACAAACCAATGGTACGCTTATTGTCTCGGCCGCCGAATGTAGCCGATGTAGCGGGGACCTGTTTTTGCGATCTGCACTGGCAGCAAGATGGGGAGCAACTGTTGGTGGTTTCTGCTATCGATAATTTGCTTAAAGGGGCCGCTGCCCAGGCAGTGCAATTGGCCAACCTAAAGTATGGCTATCCGGAGCAAGCCGGTTTGCAGGGAGGAGGTTATCGTGACTAAGTCTCGGCCACTTGTTGTTAAGCTGGGCGGTCGCTTGTTGCAGGAGCCTGCCGCTATCTCTGCCTTGTTAACGGTTTGCCAGCACATCAAGCAGCAGCGGCCATTGCTGCTGGTGCATGGTGGCGGAGCCCAGGTTGAAAGCTGGTTGCAAACATTTGGCTTTGTGACCGAAAAAATCGATGGTCAGCGGCTATCGCCAAAAGAGCAGATGCCGGTGATCGCTGGCGCTCTGGCAGGCGCTGTGAATGCGGAGCTGGTGGCCCTGGCTGATGGTGCTGCCTTAAAGCCGGTGGGTCTTACTCTGGGAGCCGGTGGCAGCTGTTGTTTTGAGCGTATCGCACGGCTGGGAGCAGTTGCTAAGGCCTTGCCAGGCAAACCAGAGTTATTGCAAGTGCTGCTGGCGCAAGACTTCACCCCGGTGCTTAGTTCCATTGGCCATCTTGATGGTGAACTGCTAAATATCAATGCCGACTTGGCAGCGGCTGCACTTTGCCAGTTGCTGCAGGGAGATCTATTGTTATTAACGGATGTTCCGGGCATTTTACAGGCCGATGGCAGCCTGATTGCAGATTTGCATGCGACAGAGGCAGCCAGTCTGGTTGCTGCCGGTGTGATTCAGGGGGGCATGAAAGTGAAGCTGGATGCCGCGCTGGAAACCGCCCAGGCGCTTCAGCGCAGTATCGTGGTGGCTGGTTGGCAGCAACCGGATTTATTGCTGGCCCTGTTGGCAGGCCAGGCAGTAGGCACCTGCATTCACCCTTCAGTGTAATACGACATGACGCGAGTAAAGCTATGAAATCATTCCACCAATTACTGTCGTTGCATGAACTGCAGCCAGAGCAATTGCACCAGTTGTTGCAATTAGCACTGCAAATCAAGCATCAACCCGCAATGTATCAGCAGGCTCTGGCCGGCAAGAGTATCGCCTTGCTGTTTGAGAAGCCATCGCTGCGCACCCGGGTGAGCTTTGATGTTGGCATTCAGAAACTCGGAGGTCATAGCATCTATCTGGATCAACAAAACGGTGCTTTAGGCCAACGTGAAACCGTGGAAGATTTTGGCCGTAATCTGGCGTGCTGGACCGACGCTATCGTTGCTCGGGTGTTTACGCAAAGTACACTGGAGAAGCTGGCCGCCAGCAGCGGCTTGCCCGTGATTAATGCACTCAGTGATTTGTATCATCCGTGTCAGGCGCTGGCAGATTTGCTGACGCTGCATGAAACCTTTGGTGATTTACAGCAGGTGAAATTGGCTTATGTCGGGGATGGGAACAATGTTTGTCATTCGCTGATGCTGGGAGCCGCGCTCTCTGGTATGAGCTTGGTGGTGATCACCCCACCTAATCATGGTCCGGATGGCCATGTGTTGCAACAGGCCCAGGCGATAGCGGCAAAAACTGGCGCTTCGCTGCACTTGAGCCATCATGTATCCGAGGCGCACGGCTGTCAGGCTATTTATACCGACACCTGGGTGTCGATGGGCGATTCAATGGATGCAGCAGAGCAATTGCGTCGCTTTGGTGATTACCAATTAAGCAGTGCGGTCTTGGAGCGTTTAGGTAGTAAGTATTTGATGCACTGCCTGCCAGCCCATCGCGGGCAGGAGGTGACCAGTGAACTGCTGGACAGCAAAGCAGCTCTGGTATTACAGCAAGCAGAAAACAGAATGCACGCGCAAAATGCGGTGCTGGTTCAACTTTTAGCATGAGGTGCGAGATGAGTGTAAAAAAAGTCGTGTTGGCCTACTCAGGTGGTTTGGATACTTCGGCCATCGTGCCTTGGTTAAAAGACAATTATGGCTGCGAAGTGGTGGCTTTTGTTGCTAATGTTGGTCAGGGCGATGAAGAGCTGGCCGGGGTGGAAGAAAAAGCCATTGCCTCCGGTGCTTCCAGTTGTTATGTGGTGGACTTACGTGAGCAACTGATGCATGAGGTGGTCTATCCAACACTAAAAACCGGTGCTGTGTATGAAGGCCAGTACCTGCTTGGTACCTCGATGGCACGGCCGGTAATTGCCAGGGCTCAGGTTGAATTGGCATTAAAAGTGGGTGCCGATGCCCTTAGCCATGGCTGTACCGGCAAAGGCAATGATCAGGTTCGTTTTGAAAGTGCTTTTGCAGCGCTGGCGCCACAACTCAAAGTGATTGCTCCCTGGCGTGAGTGGGAGTTCAGTTCGCGCCAGTCGTTATTGGATTATCTGGCTGAAAAGAAGATCCCAACCACCTCGTCTGCCACCAAAATCTACAGCCGGGATGCCAATCTCTGGCATATTTCGCATGAGGGTGGCGAGCTGGAAGACCCCTGGTGTGAGCCAAGTGAGCAAGTGTGGACCTGGACCAAATCGCCAGAGCAGGCACCCGATCAGCCCGCCTATGTAGAATTGTCTTTTGTGGCCGGTGAACTGCGCAGTGTAAATGGCCAGGTACTGGCACCGGTAGAAGCATTAACCTTACTAAATGCCATTGGTGCCGAGCACGGTGTCGGGCGGATTGATATCGTCGAAAACCGTTTGGTTGGCATGAAGTCCCGCGGTTGCTATGAAACTCCAGGGGGCACCATTTTACTGGCAGCTTTACAGGGACTTGAGGCGCTGGTGTATGATCGTACGGCGTTGAACTACCGCGAAGAGATTGGCCTGAAGTTTGCTCAGTTGGTGTACGATGGCCGCTGGTTCACCCCGCTCAAAGATGCTTTATTGGCGGCTGCAACCAGTCTGGCGCAGGATCTGACCGGAGATGTGGTAGTCAAACTCTATAAAGGCCGTGCCACCGTTGCCAAGCGTCGCTCTGTTAACAGCCTCTACTCGGAAGCTTTCGCCACCTTTGAAGATGATGAAGTGTATAACCAGCAGGACGCGGCCGGTTTTATTCGTCTGTACAGTCTGGCCAGCCGTATTCGCGCCATGCATGCGGCTGATAAAACAACACAGGAGTCCTGATTATGGCGATGTGGGGCGGGCGTTTTACCGAGGCAACCCTGGATGAATTCAAAGCCTTTAATGACTCCATCAGCTTTGACTACCAGTTGGCACAACAGGATATCGCAGCATCCAAAGTCTGGGCGGCCGGTCTGGCTGAAGCCGGCCTGATTGCGGCGGAGGAAGCTCAGCAGTTGCAACAGGCGTTGCAACAACTGGCAGAGGAGCTGCTGCAGGATCCCCGTTTGCCAGTTGTAAGCGGTGAGGAAGACATTCATAGCTGGGTAGAAAGCCAACTGACCGAACGCCTTGGCGCCGTTGCCCGTAAATTGCATACCGGCCGCAGCCGCAATGATTTGGTTGCAACTGATCTGCGGTTATGGACCAGGGCCGCTGCAGCAGCGGTACGCAGCAGTTTGCTTGGCAGTATTCAGGCACTGCTGAACTTTGCCGATGCAGCTGGTACTGCTGTCATGCCAGGCTATACCCATTTGCAGCGCGCCCAGCCAGTGATGGTTGCGCATTGGGCGCTGGCCTATGTGGAGATGTTGAAACGTGATCTTGGTCGTTTGGACGATGCCAGTAAGCGCCTGAATGTCTGCCCGCTTGGTGCCGGTGCTTTGGCAGGCACTGGAGTACCGGTGGATCGCAGCTGGCTGGCACAGCAATTGGGCTTTGATGCAGCCGCAGCCAACAGCCTGGATGCAGTGTCTGATCGCGACTTTGTGGTGGAGCTGTCTGCTGCGGCCAGTTTGTGCATGACCCATGTTTCGCGTTTGTCGGAAGATGTGATTTTCTTTTGCTCGGGTGAAGCTGGTTTTTTCAAGTTGGGCGATGCCATCAGCAGTGGTTCATCGCTGATGCCGCAGAAAAAAAACCCGGATGTATTCGAACTGCTGCGCGGCAAAAGTGGCCGCATTCTGGGCCAACTGGTGGCTATTTTGCATGTGCTCAAGGGCTTGCCGCTGGCCTACAACAAAGACATGCAGGAAGACAAACAAGGCTTCTTTGACTTGATGCAGCAGTGGCAACAATCCTTGCAGGTGTTGGCGACTGTGCTGCCGCATTTAAGCGTCAAAGTGGATGTTTGCCGTCAGGCAGCTGAGCTTGGCTACAGCAATGCCACTGATCTGGCCGACTATCTGGTAAGCAAAGGGATCCCGTTTCGTGATGCCCATCACTTATCAGGTCAGTTGGTGCTGATTGCCTCCAAGCAGCAACTGCCGTTGGAGCAACTGTCACTGGCTGAGATGCAAAAGGTAAGCGCCGTCATTAGCGAGGATGTCTATTCGGCACTCACTTTAGAAGCCGGTATGGCGCGTCGCAATGCGCTTGGGGGCACCAGCCCGGAGCAGGTACTGCCAGCTTTGGCACAGGCCAAAGCCTGGTTGGCGGCTCAGTAATAAAGCTCTCTCACCGCTTAAATAAAACGGCCAGCATCTTGCTGGCCGTTTTATTTAAGCGGGGGGAAGTTCAAGCACATGGTTAATCAAACAGCTCCAGCAGCTCAGTTGCCGGCTCATCGTCATCAAAGGAGAAGGCCGGAGCGCCGGGCTGGGCGTATTGGCTTGGCTCGGTGCCACGCAGGAAAAACTCAAAGCTGCTGGTGTGATCATTGGCCCGGCTTAACAAACCGCTTTCCAAGTCGATGCGCACCGATGAGATGCCAGATGGTGTTTCAGGCTGATCTACCGGTATATCCTGCATGGCAACCCGCATAAATTCCAACCAGGCCGGTAGGGCAGTGCGGGCACCAGCTTCAACACCACTGCTCTGATCACGTCCCAGGTTTGCATTCCAGGTCGCCCGGCCCAGACTGCGATTGGCATCGTCGAAACCAACCCAGGCAACGCCCACCAGTTGGCTGTTAAAGCCGGCAAACCAGGTATCTTTGGAATCATTGGTGGTACCGGTTTTGCCGGAAATATCCCGCCGCTGCAAGCTCTGAACCCGCCAGGCGGTGCCATTCCAACCAGTGCCACGATTCCAGTTGCCCCCACCCCAAACGCTGGATTTGAGGGCTTCGCGAATTAAAAAGGCATTCTGTTCAGACAGCACTCGTGGTGCCTGCTTTAGCCCAGCCGGTTGTTTTTCTGTCGGGTCTGGCTCCAGGTTGGCAAAGAGTTGGGCTAATTGAGCTTCTGCATCCAGCTCTGATTGGGGTACCGTTGGGTTTTCCTGGCACTCTTTGCAAGCCACTTTAGGTTGATGCTGATAAATCAGCTCCCCTTGCTCGTTATAAATCCGATCAATGACGTAGGGATCAACTAAAAATCCACCATTAGCAAAAACAGCATAACCGGCCGTTAATTCCAGGGGCGTCAGTGAGGCAGAGCCCAGCGACAAGGTTTCATTGCGTGGTAAATCGGTTTCAGCAAAGCCAAAATTGCGCAGGTGTTGAATAGAGGCATCTATGCCCACGCCCCGGAGTAACCGCACAGACACCACGTTTTTGGATTTTGCCAAGGCTTCCCGCACCCGTATCGGACCATCGTACACTGCCGGAGAATTTCGCGGCCGCCAGGCAATACCAGCGCCCTGATCCCAGTGGTGAATAGGGGCATCATTGACAATGGATGCCAAAGTATAGCCATGTTCCAGGGCGGCAGAATAAATAAAAGGTTTGATGGTGGAGCCTACCTGGCGTTTGGCCTGAGTGGCACGATTGAACTGGCTTTGAGCAAAGCTAAAGCCGCCCACCAAGGCTTGAATAGCGCCAGTGGCTGGGTCCAGCGATACCAGAGCACTGCTGGCCTCAGGGAGTTGGCTGAGCTGCCAGTAGTCACCATTGTGGCGTACCCGGATATGCATACCTGGTTGCAAAATATCTGCTGCCTGTTTGGGAGCATGGCCCTGGCGCTGGTCATTAATAAAGCGTCGGGCCCATTTCAAAGCGTCCCAGCTTAGTGTTTGCTGCTGACCATCGGCTAAAATTACGGTAGCATCTTGCTCCTCAACCGCTAGTACCACCGCATGATGTAAATCTTCCAGGCTCTGCTGGCTGGCCAGGTAGCTCAGGATCTCATCCGTTGACCAGGCAGGATCCGAGTCGCCGGCCTCGGCAGACCAAAGTTCAGCTTCGGGGCCACGATAGCCATGTCGTTCATCGTAATCGTACAGGTTCTGCTGCAAGGAGCGACGGGCCGCATCCTGAATAGGTTTATGAATGGTGGTGTAGACTTGCAGGCCTGCACTGTAAGCAAAATCTTCGCCGTACATATCGACCACTTGCTGTCGAACCATTTCGGCAATGTAAGGGGCTGAAGCGGTAATTTGCGCACCATGGCGGCGGCTGGTTACCGGAGCTTGCACTGCAGCCTGGTATTCCTGCTCGCTAATGTAGTTCATGGTCAGCATCCGACCAAGTACGATATTGCGGCGGTTACGGGCATTGGCAGGTGAGCGCACCGGGTTTAATACCGAAGGGGCCTGTGGCAGGCCGGCAATAATAGCGATTTCGTCCAGGCTTAGTTCATCCACACTTTTACCAAAATACACCTGAGCGGCAGCGCCGACCCCAAAGGCACGGTGACCCAGCTCGATTTTGTTGAGGTAGAGCTCCAAAATTTCGTCTTTGCTAAGTACCTGCTCAATTTTAACGGCAAGGAAAATTTCTTTAATTTTGCGGATAATTTTCTTTTCCCGCGTCAGGAAAAAGTTTCTTGCTAACTGCTGAGTAATAGTACTGGCACCCTGAGAGGCGTCCCGGGTACTGGCAACCACCAGAGCAGCACGCATCATACCAATCACATCAAAACCTGGGTGTTCGTAAAAGCGGCTGTCTTCGGTGGCAAGAAAAGCCTGAATCAATTGCGGTGGCATCTGTTCAAGCGTCAATGGGATACGACGTTGTTCGCCAAATTGCGACATCAATTCGCCGTCGGCAGTGAACACCCGCATCGGAGTCTGCAGCCGAACGTCTTGGAGCAGACGAACATCCGGCAGATCATCTTTGACATACCAGTACGCCGCTGCAATGCTAAATATTGCCAGCAAAAGCCCAATCAGGCACAAAACCAGAATTTTTTTTAGCCAGGACACCCATCCGCCTCTACATACAACTGCCAAAAACTACAAAAGAGTACTAGTATATAGTTGTTTCTTTTTGAATAAACTCTTTTTATTCCTTAAAAAAAGATCTAAGCTACAAAGTATAACAATAACAATTGTAATAACTACGGTTGCCTTTTGCTATGATAAAACCACTCTTCACAAAGCAATCTCCCATGATGGTCGGTATTGATATCGGCTCTCATTCGGTGAAAGCCGTGTTACTTAGTAAACAGCAAGAGCAGTTTCATCTTGAGGCCTTTGCTATTGAGCCAATGGCCAAAGGTGCTATTTCTGAGCGTGAAATTCAGGATATTGAGGCTGTTGGCAATGTCCTGAATAAAATTCGTAAAAAAATTCCCCGTGCTGTTAAATTTGCCGCTGCAGCCGTTTCCGGTTCCACCGTTATCAGCAAAGTCATTTTTATGGATGTCGCCTTAACGGATGCTGAACTTGAAAGCCAGATTGAAGTAGAGGCGGATAGTCTGATCCCATACCCCCTGAATGAAGTCAGTCTGGATTTTGAAAAGCTGGATATTAACGAGTCAGACCCATCCAAAGTTAATGTGTTGCTGAGTGCTGCCCGTACCGAAAGTGTTGAAAGTCGGGTAGCGGCCCTGGAGCTAGGTGGTTTTACTGCTAAAGTGATTGATGTAGAAAGTTACGCGCTTAGCCGTTCAGCTGAGCTCTGTATGGCCCAGTTGCCTGATGATGCCAAACAGAAAGTGGTTGCTATGGTCGACATTGGTGCCACCATGACATTGCTTTCCATTATTGAAAAAGGAAAAACCCTTTACACCCGCGATCAGGTGTTTGGTGGTGAGCAGTATACCCGCAGCATTCTCTCTTACTACAACAAAAGTTACGAGGAAGCAGAGCTGGCAAAAGTCAGCGGTGATTTACCACCCAATTACACCTTTGAAGTGCTGGCACCTTTTCAGACTATGCTGCTTCAGCAAGTGCGGCGTGGGGTGCAAATGTACCTAACCACCAGCGGCAAAGAAAGTGTGGATTACCTGATTATCTCCGGTGGTACGGCCTTGTTGGAGGGTATTGATAAGTTACTGACCGATGAGTTAGGCATTCATACGGTGATTGCAAAACCTTTTGCAGGCATGACGATTTCCAGCGCATTGGACCCAGAGTTAATGGCGTCACAGGGCGCTCAGATGATGGTGGCCACCGGTTTAGCATTAAGGAGTTTTTCGCCATGGCACATATAAATCTTCTGCCTTGGCGTGAAGCGGCACGCAAAGAGCAACAAAAGCAGTATCTGACGCTGATCACTGCTGTTGCGCTATTCAGTTTTATATTGGTATTTGCTATCAGCTCTATCTACAGTGCGCGTTTAGATAGCCAGCATCAGCGCAATCAATATTTGCAGGCAGAAATCACCAAGCTGAATCGACAAATTACTGAAATCAGAGATTTGAATGAAACCAAGACCAGCCTGCAGCAACGGATGGCGCTGATAGCTCAGTTACAGGGCAGCCGTAATTTGGGTACCCAGATTATGGATGAAATTGTCCGTGTGGTTCCCTCTGGTGTGTATCTGGTTAGCCTGGAGAAAAAAGGCAGCTCATTGCTTATTAATGGCAGAAGCGAGTCCAATAACCGGCTGGCCAATATGATCCGGCAAGTCGAAGACTCGGAGCTTTTATCTGAGCCTTTACTGGAGTTCATCGAAACAGGTCGCAGCAACCAACTGCTCAGTGATTTCAGAATGCATATGCAGGTGAAGGGCTTTGACATGATGCAAGGAGAAACTCCATGAAAATGAACTGGAATTTTGATTTCTCCGAAGTGGATGTGAATGAACTTACATTAGATAATATGGGCACTTGGCCGCCAGTAGTGAAATTGATTTTTGCTGTGGTCGTTGCGTTAGCCATTGCTGCTTTAAGTTATTATCTGATGGTAAGTAATAAAATCGAAGCGCTCAATGCAGCTCAGCGCCAGGAGCTTCAGCTACGCCAGGAGTACCGTACCAAGTATGCTTCAGCCGTCAATCTTGAGCCCTACAAGCAGCAAATGGCCGAAATGGAGCGAAGCTTTTCGTTTTTATTAAAGCAGTTGCCGGCGACTCATGAAACTCCGGGCCTGCTGGATGATATTACTTACGTTGGTACCACGAGTGGCTTAAGCTTTGTGCGGATAAACTGGATGCCTGAGATTGAAAAAGAGTTTTATACTGAGCTGCCTATTCGTATTGATGTGATTGGGGACTACCACCAGTTTGGTAATTTTGTCAGTGAAGTTGCCCGTTTACCCCGTATTGTCAGTTTGCATGACTTTACCATTGCAGCAGAGCAAAATGGCAAGCTGCGCTTTAACGTGGTTGCGAAAACCTATCGTTACAAGGAGGCAGACCAATGAGGTGGATTGGGCTGGTTCCTTTGATGTTGCTGTTGACAGCTTGCTTTAACGACATGGCCGATATCCATGAATTTGAGGCGGAAGTAAAAGCCAATACCCGCACCCGGGTTGAGCCTTTACCTGAGATGAAAGAGTTTCGCCATATTGCTTACCAGGGCAGTCAGGCAAGAAGCCCTTTTGCTATGCCAAGACGGGAAGCGTTGCAGGAACGTTTTGTCCAAGTACAGGATTGCCCGCACCCGGATCCTAATCGCTCGCGAGAGCCTTTGGAAAGCTTTGCGCTGGATAACTTGGTGATGCGCGGTACATTAGGAGATAGCAGCCAGCTTTGGGCATTGATTCAGGCGGGCGATCAGACCTTGCACCGGATTACGGTCAATCATCATCTTGGTTTGCATCATGGACGTGTACTCTCTGTGACGCCTGCCCAGATAGAATTGCTGGAGCTTATCCCTGATGGCACCGGCTGCTGGCAAGAAAGAACAACCATATTGCAGATGGCAGGGTCTGCTCATTAACAGGTGTGTAATGCATGATGGATAAGATGACGAAAACAATGAAAAACCATGTCAAATACGCCATGTACCAAGCTGCGGTGCTGTTGCTGTTAGTTAGTCTGCCAGCCAGTGCCAGGCCATTATTGCATGATGTGCGTTACAGCCCTCTGATGAGTGGTGAGACTGAGCTGGAGTTTGTGTTTGATGATCGGCTCAGGAGCGAACCTGAGATCCAGGTATTGAGCCAACCGGCACGAATTGAATTGAGCTTTGCCGGCATTGAGGTTGATCGCAGCCTGTCACAGATTGAAGTGAACCGTGCCGGAATTCGAAATATCAATGCTTATACCGATGAGCAGGGCAGCCGGGTTGTGGTGTATCTGGAGCAGTTAAACCCATATAAAACACGACAGGATGGCAGCAGTTTTTACCTGCATTTGAGTACTCACAATGCGGTCAAAGCTCCTGGCTATCGGAATGAAATTCAGGTGCAATCGCTTAACGCGGTACAGGCCATTGATTTTCGTCGTGGTGAGCGTGGGGAAGGCCGGGTGCTGGTCTTTTTGCGCAATAATGCTGCGGCTGTCAATGTACAGGAAAAAGCGGGCAAGTTGCATGTGGATTTTCATAACACCAGCATTCCGGAAGACATGCTGTACATTTTGGATGTGATGGACTTTGGCACCATAGTGCGCCAAATTGAAACCTTTTACGAAGATGGCATCAGTCGTCTGGTGATTGAGCCTACGCACGCTTTTACCCACAGCTACCAACAAATCGATAATATTTTTACCCTGGATGTGCAGCGCGATGAGACGCAGCGCAGTATTTTGGGTAGCCGTGACTATCAGGGGCAGCCTATTTCACTGAACTTTCAGGATATTCCGGTTAGAACAGTGCTGCAGATAATAGCCGATTACAATGGGTTTAACCTGGTCACCAGCGACTCAGTGACTGGCAATGTGACTTTACGACTGGATGGCGTGCCCTGGGATCAGGCACTGGATATTGTGTTACGAGTGCGGGGGCTGGATAAACGGATGGATGGCAATATCCTGATGGTAGCGCCGACTGATGAATTGGCAAGCCGTGAAGCCAGAGAGATGCAAGCGCGGATTGATGTTGAAAACCTAGAACCTTTGTACTCCGACTTCTTAGTCATTAACTATGCTAAAGCCACTGATATTGCCTCACTATTGCGCAATCAGGATACCAGCTTGCTGACTGAGCGGGGCGCTGTGACGGTGGACGATCGTACCAACACCATTTTAATCCGGGACACCAGTCGCTCCATCGAGAATGCACGTCGCTTGGTTGAGCGACTCGATATCCCTGTTCGGCAGGTATTGATTGAATCGCGGATGGTAACAGTCAAAGACAATGTAAAAGAAGATTTGGGGATCCGCTGGGGATTCTCTGATCAGCAACGCACCAAAGGCACTTCTGGTACCGCAGCTGGTGCCAATGCCATTGCAGGAGGGGTGATCCCTGCTTTGGATCAACGCTGGAATGTCAATTTACCAGTCACCAATCCAGCGGGTAATATTGCTTTTCATGTTGCAAAACTATCGGATGGCACCATTCTTGATCTGGAGCTATCTGCGTTGGAGCAAGAAAATAAAGCCGAGATTATTGCCAGCCCGCGGGTAACAACTTCCAACCAGAAAATGGCGCGTATTGAGCAAGGCACGGAGATTCCGTATGTGCAGGCTTCTTCCAGTGGTGCTACTACCGTGACCTTCAAAAAAGCGGTACTAAGCCTGGAGGTTACTCCGCAGATTACTCCAGACAATCGCATTATTCTTGATTTGATTATTACTCAGGATACACGTGGCGATACGGTGCAGACGCCCATTGGCCCTGCGACCGCCATCGATACTCAGCGCATTCAAACTCAGGTGCTGGTTGATAACGGTGAGACCATAGTGCTAGGTGGGATTTATCAGCAACAAGCTATTTCTGCTATCTCTAAAGTCCCTCTGTTTGGTGATATCCCCTATATTGGACGTTTATTCAAGAATACCAGTGAGTTTAATGAAAAAACTGAGCTGTTGATTTTTGTTACGCCCAGGATCTTAACGGATGGATTGTAATGTCTAACTCTTAGTCATTGCGAAGTATGCACAGGCCGGCAATTGCCGGCCTGTTTCCGTTAGCTGTAAGCCAGAGTACTAATATTTTTTAAATAAGCTTGCCAAGCCAACGCCATTGCTGACATAATTCAGCGCTTCAATTCTCCGTGGGAGCCTTTGTTCCTGACTTTTAATTCACCAAGATAACGAATTAGCACGACGACATATGGCAGAAAAACGTAATATTTTCCTTGTAGGTCCTATGGGTGCTGGTAAAAGCACAATTGGCCGTCATCTGGCAGACATGCTGCATCTGGATTTCTATGACTCTGATCAGGAAATCGAACGCAGAACTGGTGCCGATATCGCCTGGGTATTTGACCTGGAAGGCGAAGCGGGCTTCCGGGTACGTGAGGAAAACGTTATCCAGGATCTGACCGAAATGCAGGGTATCGTTTTGGCTACCGGTGGTGGTTCTGTTTCCAGCAAAGAAACCCGCAATCGCCTTTCTGCACGTGGTATTGTGGTCTATCTGGAAACTCCGATCGAGAAGCAGGTCGCTCGTACTCAACGTGATAAGCGTCGTCCTTTGCTGCAAACGGAAGAGGATTCTGAAGAGGTATTGACCCGTTTAGCGGCAGAGCGCAACCCGTTGTATGAGGAGATTGCTGATCTGACGGTTCGTACGGATGAGCAAAGCGCACGTGCTGTTGCCAGCCAAATAGTTGAGCAACTGGGTTTCTGATTTCGTATTGTAAGGGGAGCTGCTTATGCATCGTGTTCAGGTCGAACTGGGTGAACGCAGCTACCCGATAGATATTGGCCCGGGTTTATTGCAACAGCCGCAACGGCTGTTAAACCACTACTCACATGTCGTGATTATTAGCAATGATACCGTGGCTCCGTTGTACCTGGATCAGGCCAGCCAGCTGTTTGCGCATAGTAAGTTGCAGCATTTTTTGTTGCCGGACGGCGAAGCTTATAAAACACTGGAACAATACGAGCGCATTCTCAGCTTCCTGCTGCAGCAAAAATTCCCGCGTGATGGTTTATTGGTGGCTCTGGGCGGTGGTGTCGTTGGCGATATCACCGGCTTTGTTGCTGCTAGTTACCAGCGAGGGGTGGACTTTCTGCAGATCCCAACGACTTTGCTGGCGCAAGTTGACTCATCTGTTGGCGGAAAAACGGCCGTCAATCACCCGCTTGGTAAGAACATGATTGGCGCTTTTAAGCAGCCACAACAGGTGTTGATTGATACCTTAGTGCTCACTACCTTGCCTGCCAGAGAGTTTGCAGCAGGTATGGCTGAAGTGATCAAGTACGCACTGATTGCGGATGCCGCTTTTTTTGCTTATCTGGAGCAGCACAGTGCAGCGCTGCAACAACTGGAGCCGGATGCTCTGGCTGCCGTGATCCGTCATTGTTGTCAGATGAAAGCATCAATTGTTGCTGCCGATGAAACAGAGCAGGGCAACAGGGCTCTGCTTAATCTTGGTCATACCTTTGGGCATGCTATTGAGGCATGGCTTGGCTATGGCAACTGGCTGCATGGTGAAGCTGTTGCAGCCGGTATGGTAATGGCTGCACAGCTGTCGCAGCATCGCGGCTGGCTGACTGAGGCCGAGGTTTTACGCATTAAACAGTTGTTACAACGCTTTTCATTACCGGTGGCTCCGCCGGAAGGTATGATGATTGAGCACTTTTTGCCTTACATGAAAACCGATAAAAAAGTACGGGCAGGTAAGATGCGATTTGTACTGCCGACATCCTTTGGCTATAGTGAAGTCATTGATGATGTGGATGATACTGAATTAGTGAGTGTTTTCGCCTGAATGCTACCATCTACTCTGGCAACCAAGTTGCAAGCTCATGCCACCATCTTGCCCTCGCAGCGAGAACTGTTAGAGCGGGTATTATTTCAAATCGAGTTTAATGGGTTTCAGCATATTCATCTGGTGGGTGCTGCCGGTACCGGCAAGACTACCTTAGGATTGGTTCTGGCTGAGCTGTTCTCTGATTCGATGAACCTGGCCTACTTTTCGGCTCAACCCGATATGTCTACCAGCCAGTGTCAGCAGCTTTTACTGCAGCAATGGTTTGGCTTGAGTGATCATGAGGGGACGCTGATGCAGCAGCTCGAGCAACCTCAACCTCAACCATTGTTGTGGATCCTGGATGGTCAGGGTGCTTTGCCGGCAGCCTGCCTGTCGTTGCTGCGTGCCCATCCAGTGCACATTATTACCACAGGCCCTGAGGTGCTGCCTGAGGCCGATTTAAATTTGGCCATTCCGGCAATCACTGTCGCGGAAGCCGAGTCCTTGCTTCCCGCAGATATGCTACGCAGTATACCGGCTGCACAGCGCTTACAGGCTGCGGCTGGTAATTTGCACCTGTTGCTGGAACCTGATCGCATAGCTGCAAACCAGCAGAGCTCCGTGCTCCCCCGAAGCCCGGCACAAATCTATAGTACCCTTGCATTAGTGCTGGCATTGCTGCTTTGTACCGGAGGGCTGGTTTTTTGGTGGCTGTACCAAGCCGATGAACATCAGGTTGTCGAGGCGGATAATCAGCTGCGGTCACCGGTTTCAGCGTGGAGCCCGGTACAGCAGGCACAATCTACCTCATCGCCTGACCCGACAGCGCAAACTCAGCCTGGTTTATCTTCCGGCCCTGAACACTCAGAACAGTCCGGGGCGGTTTCTATGCTTGAGATGCCGGCGGCAGAGTTAGGGCTTGATGCGGTTGAGGCTGAAGTGGATGTTTCTCTGGAGACAAACCTGCCCATCGTTACTCCCGAGTCGGATGCGCCAGTTGATGTAGTCTTGACGGACGCTGAAACCCGGCGGTCATCCTTTTTACATGATGAAGCAGAGCTGCTTTCGATGGACAAAGCCCACTATGCGCTGCAGTTGGGTGTCTTTGCCAGCGTTGCGGCGGCAGAGCGTATGCAGCTAAGCTATCCTGAATTGCCGGTCATGATTTATCAGCGTCAGTCGACCAATCAGCTACCGCAGTGGGTTTTGGTGCTTGCTTCCTATGCCGCAGCCAGCGAAGCGCGGGCCATACGTGCGACCCTTCCTGCGGCCATCCAGGCTGAAACTCCGTTTATTAAGACGATAGCGCAGATCTGGCAAGAAATTGAAGACTTTCAGCAAATGCAAGGTAACCGCTTCGAATGAAAACCAAGCAACGGGCATTTCTGAAATGGGCAGGTGGTAAGTACAACCTGGTGGAGTCGCTGAGCCGCTTTTTACCTGAAGGCGACACGTTGGTCGAACCATTTGTCGGTGCAGGCTCCGTATTCCTGAATACCAATTACGCGCGCTATCAGCTAAATGACATCAATCAGGATTTGATCAGCCTGTATGGTATTGTACGGGACCAAACCGAGCAATACATTGCCGATGCACGGGCTTGCTTTGTGGAGTCAAGCAACCAGAAAGAGAGCTATCTGAGTATCCGGCAACGTTTTAATCAAAGTACCGATAGCTATGAGCGAGCTGTGCTTTTTTTGTACCTCAATCGCCATGGTTACAATGGTTTATGCCGCTACAATATGAAAGGCATGTTTAATGTGCCTTTCGGCAGTTATAAGAAACCCTACTTTCCGGAAGCTGAGCTGAATTTCTTTGCAGAAAAAGCCCAACTGGCAACTTTTAGTTGCAGCAGTTACCAGCAAGTCTTTGCAGACTTGTCGCCTGGCTCAGTGGTTTACTGCGACCCGCCCTATGTACCCCTTAGTAAAACCGCCAGCTTCACCAGCTATGCGCGGGAAGGGTTTAACCTGGACGATCAAGCTCAGCTGGCGAATTTGGCTGAAGTTGCTTGCTTGCAGGGGGTCACTGTGCTGATTAGTAATCATGACACCACCCTGACCCGCAAAATATATCAGCAGGCGCAGTTGCATCCTATTCAGGTAGGTCGCTCTATTAGCCAAAAAGGGCATAGCAGGAAAAAAGTTGCGGAAATATTTGCTTTGTATCAGGCTGCCGCTATAGCAGATCCCAAGGTAGTCAGCGTAGTACCCAGGATACGACAAGCAGCACGGTAATAACGAATAACACCGCCATGACGACACCTACCAGAATATAAGGCAAAGGGCTGCGGGCGGCAAAATCCTGTTGACGTTGTTGCTCAGATTGAACACCGATAAAAGCGCCTGCAACGGCCTTCAGAACTTGTCTCCAGGAAGCTGGACTATTTGCTGTCATGGCTGGCTGGGAGCATACGGTCCAGTAGCTCCAGCAAATCGACAAAGTGGAACTGTGCGGAACGGCTCTGGCCTTGTAACCAGCTAAGCCAGTTGAATTGCTGTTGGCACTCCGCAGTATTCTGGCAAGTCAAGGCTGGATGATGAGAGTGCAATAAGCTAAAACCAGCCGCTGCCAACAGCGTAGCTGCCAGCACTAAAGTGCGTGTTTTATGCTGTAAAAGTCCTTTCATCAGTGAAAATCCCGGAGCATCCTAACTATGGGGCATACCATAGCAAAAATTCGTCCGGGATACAAGTTATTTACTTTTGTGTTGATCTGTTGCTCAGAATGAGGCTGTCAGGCCAAAGAACACAGCCCGATCACCACTTTCTTTTTTGGTAGCAAAGGCCGAGGCAGTTAAGGTATCGGTAATGGCGTAATTCAGGCTGATGCCGATATCGTACAGGGACTCGTCCGAGTCTTCCCAGCCGGCATGCAAACCAATACTCCATTGGTCGTTCAAGGCAAACTCGGTACTGGCTTCAATGTAGATATTATCAAATTCGTCGTAGTAGAAAACCAGCCCTGCAAAACCAAAGTCGAGGCCGATATGGTATTCCAGGTAATCTTCATCAATGCCATCGAAGCGGTATTGCAGTACCCCAAAATCCAGTGCCAGACTCTCACTGACATCAAAACCGTACCCAAGATACAGATTGGTTTCCGAACCAACCTCCTGGTCGGTCGTACCCCAAAAACCAGCGTAAAAACCTTTGTAGTCCGCTTCGATGGAACCTTGAATATGAAAGTGATTGGTGAGTTTGTAACCCCGGAATACGTATTTGGTCATACCGCTGACTTCAGCGCTAATACCAACTTCATCCGCCTGAGCCGCCGGCAGGCTGCCCAGAGCCAAGACCAGTGCGCTGGCTAACATTGTTTTCTTCATGGTAGTTGTCCTTATGTTTTGGTTATCACACCCAGATTCCAAAATACGTGCCACTAAGTTTTAATTTTTAAAATCAATGTTTTGAGATTAGTTTGCGGTTTTGAACTTAGGCTAAATGGGCTGTGCTGGTGCAGTGCTGCCTGCTTTTTGTGCAATGAAGGCGGGTGCTTTTCAGATGTAAATTCAGTAAAGTAGCCACTCTTAACTGGTGGGAGAACTCAGTCATGCAACCTTATTTAATTGCGCCCTCTATTTTATCTGCCGATTTCGCCCGTTTAGGTGAGGATGTGGATCTGGTGTTGGCCGCTGGTGCTGATGTGGTGCATTTTGATGTGATGGACAATCACTATGTGCCTAATCTGACTTTTGGTCCTATGCTATGCCAGGCATTGCGGGATTATGGCATCAAAGCACCGATTGATGTGCATTTAATGGTAGAGCCGGTGGATGCACTGGTACCGCAATTTGCGGAGGCCGGAGCCAGTATCATCAGCTTCCACCCGGAAGCCAGCCGTCATGTTGACCGCACTGTGCAGTTGATTAAACAACATGGCTGTGAGGCTGGGGTGGTGCTCAACCCGGCTACACCACTTTCGGTGCTGGATTATCTGCTGGATAAAGTTGATTTGATCTTACTGATGTCGGTGAATCCCGGTTTTGGTGGACAAAGCTTTATTCCTTCTACCTTGCACAAGCTAAAACAGGTTAGGCAGTTGATCGAACAATCAGGTCGGCCCATCCGGCTGGAAGTCGATGGGGGCGTCAAAACCGACAACATTGCTGAGATTGCGGCGGCTGGTGCTGATATGTTTGTCGCCGGTTCAGCCATTTTTAACAGTAGCAGCTACCGCGATACCATTGATGCGATGCGGGCAGAGTTGGCTAAAGTCAGCTAAAACGTCGTTTCCTGCTGTGTCGCACTATGCGAAGCGGTTATACTCCAGCAATATTTTTTACTCTCTTAAGACGGAAAGATTTATGACAAGCAAGCCGATTGTGCTAAGTGGAGCGCAACCCTCAGGACAACTAACCATAGGCAATTACCTGGGCGCACTGCGGCAATGGGATCAGATGCAGGACGATTACAACTGCTTGTATTGCATCGTCGATTTGCATGCCATTACCGTGCGGCAAGACCCTACAGCACTTAGAAATGCTTCCCTGGATAGTCTGGCGTTGTATTTGGCCTGTGGTATTGATCCTGAGCGCTCCAGTATCTTTATGCAGTCCCATGTTGCTGAGCACAGCCAACTGGCCTGGGTGCTCAATTGCTACACCCAGTTTGGTGAATTGGGGCGGATGACACAATTTAAAGATAAATCCGAGCGCCACAACAACAACATCAATGCCGGCCTCTTTACCTATCCGGTACTGATGGCTGCCGATATTTTACTGTACCAGGCCAATCAAATTCCGGTTGGTCAGGACCAAAAGCAACACCTGGAGTTGGCTCGTGATGTGGCAATGCGCTTTAATGCGGTGCATGGGGATGTGTTTACGGTGCCTGAGCCTTTCATTCCTAAAGTCGCAGCCCGGGTAATGAGTTTGCAGGATCCGACGAAAAAAATGTCAAAATCCGACGACAACCCGCAAAACTTTATTGGTTTATTGGAAGATCCCAAAGTCATTGCCAAAAAAATCAAGCGGGCCGTGACTGACTCGGACGATCCACCGCGGGTGACTTTTGATCTGGAGGCTAAGCCCGGGGTTGCCAATTTGCTGAGTATTTTAAGTGGCGTCACCGGCAAAACGGTCGCTGAGCTGGAAGCCGACTACGAAGGCAAGATGTATGGCCACTTAAAAACCGATGTGGCTGATGCCGTGGTCGCCTTGCTTGAACCCTTGCAGCAGCGTTTTAAAGAAATCCGGGCCGATCAAAATCTGATGCATCAAGTACTGCATCAGGGGGCTGAGCAAGCGCGGCATCGTGCTGCCGATACCTTACGCAAAGTGTACGACGCCGTCGGCTTTGTCTTACCTTAATGAGTGCTTGAGTGAATACGCCACTGTCGCTGACTGCTGTAGAGGGCTTATTGTTTTTCCTGGCAGCGGCCGGTGGCGGCATGTTGCGTTTTTGGCTCAGCAATGTACTGAGTCGCCGACTGGGCATGGTGCTGCCATGGGGCACTTTGCTGGTGAACTGCAGTGGCGCTGTGGCCTTGGGTTTTCTGGCTGCCAGCCTGGCCAGGGCAGAACAAGCTGAACTGCTTTGGCTGGTGCTAGGTATCGGTTTTTTTGGTGCTTACACCACGGTCTCCAGTTTTAGCCTGCAAACCTTAAGCCTCTGGCAAGCAGGCCAATGGCAGGGGGCGCTGATCAATGTGTTGCTGACGCTTTCGCTTGGCCTGTGCTCAGCAGCACTTGGTTTTTACTGGGGGCATGGGTGAGCATTCGTCCGCACATCTACTTGTTGGTTGGGCTGGGCTCGGGGCTTGGGGCCAGCCTGCGCTTGCTGCTGTCTGTGTGGTTGCATCAACCGGATGTACTCTGGCCCTGGGCCACTTTTCTGGTGAATCTGTTTGGCTCTGTCTTTATTGGCTTTTACGCCACCATGGCTGGGGCCAGTGGACGCTGGCAGGTCAGCGAAGCACAGAAACAGTTTGTGCTGGCTGGCTTTTGCGGTGGTTTCACTACGTTTTCACTATTTAGCCTGGATTGGCTGCAGCTGATGCTGGCTGGGGCTGTCGGCTGGGCCAGTGGCTATGTGCTGATATCACTCTGCAGCTGGTTGCTGGCGGTCTGGCTTGGATACAAGCTGGCTCAGTGTTACTCAGTGAGAGTGGGTTAACAGCCCGATAGAGTATTTTCCTGGCTCAGTGCTTTATTGGCAGCTAGACTCTGGTTAGATTGAACCTTGTGCCTGTTTGTTTGCATACTGGCGCAGGTGTTGCCAAAAACAAGCAGAGCAGCAAGCCCAATGAAAGCACCTTCGATCCCTGATAATGAACCAGCCAGGCTGGTGGCCTTGTATGACACAGGCTTGCTGGATAGCCGGCAAGAGTCCCGTTTTGATCGCTTAACGCAACTGGTACAACAGTGTCTGGCCGTAGAAGTTGTGCTGATTTCTTTGGTCGACAAAGAGCGGCAATGGTTTAAATCGCGCCAGGGGCTCGCCGTGTGTGAGACTGCCCGCTCTATTTCGTTTTGTGGCCACACTATCTTGCAATCCGACATCCTGGAGGTGCCTGATGCGCACAAGGATAGTCGCTTTGCGGATAACCCTCTAGTCACAGGCTCGCCAAAGATCCGCTTTTATGCCGGTGCGCCACTGGCAGTAAGTGGTTTACGGATAGGCACCTTGTGTCTGATCAGTTCCGAACCGCGGCAGCTCAGTGCTAAAGAACGCCATATCTTGCGGCAATTCGCCGACGCGGTCGAACAGGAGATCCATGACCGCTTGCAAGAAAGAGCCTTGCGGGAAAGCAGGGATCAATTTAAAGCCTTAGTAACTAATATTCCGGGTATTAGTTATCGCTGTAAAGCGGATGCAAACTGGACCATGCTGTACATGAGCAGCAGCATCGATCCGTTATCCGGCTATCCCGCCAGTGATTTTCTGCAAAATTCAGCCCGCAGCTATGCCAGTGTGATTCATCCGGATGACAGGGACCGGTTAGAGCAGGTTGTAACGGCATCTATCGCTGCGAACAGCAGTTGGTTGTTGCATTACCGGGTTATGCACCGGGATGGCTATGCACGTTGGGTGGAGGAGCGGGGGCAGGTCGAGTACAACGAGGACGGCACTGTACTTTATCTGAATGGATTTATTATGGATATCACGGAGCGTATGCGTTTGCAGCAACTGAAGGATGAGTTTGTGGCGACCGTCAGTCATGAGCTGCGAACACCACTGACGGCGGTCAATGGTGCTTTGAAACTGCTAAGTGCGACTGAGCTGCAAGGATTGACCGGGCAAGGTAAAACTTTATTGGCTATTGCAGGCAGCAATGGTATTCGCTTGCAGCGTTTAATTGATGATTTACTCGATATTGAAAAATTAGTGGCAGGGAAAATGGAGTTTGAGCTGGAAGCTCAATACATTGGCCCTATCCTGGATCGCTGTTGGAATGATCACAGGGTCTATGCAGAGCAACGTCAGGTGTCATTGCAGTTACTTATCGCAGCAGAGGTGCAGCAAGTCCGGGTGGAGATTGATGAGCATCGGTTATTGCAAGTATTGGCCAATCTGCTATCCAATGCGTTCAAGTTTTCCCCTGATGGCGGCACAGTGGTGCTAAGTGCCTCCTGCCAGAATGATGCCTGGCTTGAAATCATGGTGCAGGATGAGGGGCCTGGCATTCCTGAGCATTTTAAAGAGAGAATTTTTCAGCGCTTTTCGCAGGCCGATGCCAGTAGTTCTAAGGCAAAAGGTGGAACTGGCCTTGGTTTGGCATTGTGTAAAGAGTTGGTTGAAGCCATGCATGGCGATATTGGCTTTTATTCGGAGCCAGGGCAAGGTAGTCATTTTTTTGTACGTTTTCCACTGCGATCTGTCTGAGCATGCGACAGCGCCCAGCGATTCTGAAACTCGCATCTTGAGGTTACTTAGGTATAGAATAGCGGCCATTCTTTAGTATGCTTGTGCCACTTGACCTGGAGCGAAAGGCAGCAAGCCACTTAACGCGGATGTGTTATGCTGCTAATGATCGACAACTACGATTCCTTTACTTGGAATCTGGTGCAGTATTTCCAGCAACTGGGCCAGCAGGTGGTAGTGCGGCGGAACGACGCCATTGATTTGGCTGGTATTGCACAGCTGGCGCCGGATTATCTGGTGATTTCACCCGGGCCCGGTACACCGGAGCAGGCGGGGATT
Source organism: Alkalimonas sp. NCh-2 (assembly GCF_039631345.1). Lineage (NCBI taxonomy): Bacteria > Pseudomonadati > Pseudomonadota > Gammaproteobacteria > Alkalimonas > Alkalimonas sp. NCh-2. Next base: position 636,644 of record NZ_JBDIUV010000001.1, on the reverse strand, counting down.
TCGTTGGCTGCGGTGCAGCACTTTGCCGGTAACATACCAATACTGGGGGTGTGCCTGGGGCATCAGACGATAGCTCAGGCGTTTGGGGCTAACGTGGTGCGGGCACGTCAGGTGATGCATGGAAAAAACTCCTGGATCCGGCATAACAATCAGTCGATTTTCCGGGGCTTACCAAATCCGCTTAGCATTACCCGGTATCATTCCCTGTTGGTGGATAGTGCCAGTTTACCCAGCAGCCTGGTGCCGTTGGCCTGGGCGGAAGCGACAGAAGTACAGGCTGGTGAATTGATGGCGTTACAGCATCGTGATTTGCCTTTATATGGTGTGCAGTTTCATCCTGAAGCCATCTTATCGGATGCAGGTTTGGCATTGCTTCAGCAGTTTTTGCTGCAAAATAAACAGCTTGATAATCAAGCTTGACAGCTGCAGTCAGCCTAAGCAGTATGCAAATAATGTTTTCCTAAATTAAAGTACAAGGCCTGAATTCAGTGATGAATGCTCCAACGGTAGGACCCGACGTTACATTACGCTTTTTTGATGTCCTGATAGGCGTTGATCCTGAAAAACGTCAACAACACCTCCATCGGCAGCAACTGCCGGTTCAGGAGCGCACCTTACTTGCAGTAGAAGCTGCAGCACGCCAGGCGCGATTAGCCGATGCCAAAGCCAAAGCTCAATTTGGTGAGTTTGCTCAGGCGCACCTGCATGATCAGGTGGCTGACTTGCTGGCTGAGCGTCTTACCTCGCTGGATGACGTGAAAGCAAGCTTGTTTGAATTAACGCCAGCATATTACGCGCTGCTGGATTTATTAAGTGCCAAGGCGGTGACATTGAATCAGCTGGATCCGGCGATTAAAAAAGTCCCCTGGTTGGTAGAAGACTTGCTGAAGCTTATTAATCAGCCGAAGTATCGTAACCGGACGGCGTCAGGTGCGTTGATCAAAGATGTGAAGACAGGATTGCGCTTTCTTGGTCTGGAGGCACTGCAGTTGCTCATCCCGCTGTATGGCATGAAACGCTGCATGCCGCATTCGACGGAGCCATTCCATGGTTTGAAAACGGTCCTCTGGGAATACAGCCTGGCCACTGCCAATGCCGCCAGGGCGCTGGCAGATTTGTACCGTGAGCACAGATACACTGCTTTTTGTAGCGGCTTGTTCCATACGCTGGGTCATGTTGCGGTGGTCCGGAGCTACTTAAAAACCTACCAGCAGGTAAAGCGCGAGGAACTGCTTAAAGCCAGAGAAGCACGTGATATAGGGCTGATTGATGCACTGGATGTACTGGAGCCAGAGGCAGAGTTTCTTAGTGAACAGTTTACCGCCCATGCGGCAGTGTTAAGTGCAGATTTAACCTCACTATGGGGCTTACAGCGGTTGCCGCTGTGCCAAACCCTGGATCAGCTAGCAGAAGGAGTTGGTTATAGTGGCGCTTCGCCAATGGCCAGGGTGGTGCAACAAGCGCAAACCTTTGTGCAATGGCAACAGTTAAAAAAGCGCAATCGACTCAGTGCAGACGAAATGCAAAGCATGCTTAAATCGGTAGGGATGAGCAAAGATGCTTTACAGCTGTTGTTGCAAACCAATTTACTGAAACTCGATATGGATGGATAATTTTTTTTCCGATAAACATGCAACCTTGATGGACTGGTTGCTTTGTCAGCAGCTTTGCAGCCAGCAAGGACGCTTGCTTGGCTGCTCCGGTTGCTGGCTGAATTTTCGCTGAATAGCCGCTGCGTACTTATTCATTCCCCGTGCAAATCTATCTGCAGCCCTTGTTTTTATTGGCTTTGCTGACTTTTGAAGTGCAGACAGCGCTGAAATATTCTGCAATAATGCTGCAATCCGACAAGGGATGCAGGCGCCGCAGACGCCTGCTCCAAGCCGACAGCATAAAGAGGTAATCGAGAAATGGCAGAACAAATTCAGGTCACACGCAGTCTGTTTGATGAAGTTATGGTGCCAAACTACGCGCCTGCCGCTATGATCCCGGTCAAAGGCCAGGGCTCCCGCGTATGGGATCAGGACGGCCGTGAGTACGTCGATTTTGCCGGAGGCATTGCGGTGAGCAGCTTAGGCCATTGCCACCCTGCTTTAGTCTCGGCGTTAAAAGATCAGGCCGACAAGCTATGGCACCTGAGCAATGTGCTGACCAACGAGCCTGCACTGCGGTTGGCGGCTAAGCTGGTACAGCATACCTTTGCTGAAAAAGTGTACTTTGCCAACTCCGGTGCCGAAGCCAATGAGGCTGCCTTCAAGCTGGCGCGTCGCTGGGCACTGGATGTGCATGGCGAACACAAACAAGACATCATCTCCTTTAGTAAAAGTTTTCATGGCCGTACTTTCTTTACTGTCACTGTTGGCGGTCAGGCCAGTTACTCCGATGGTTTTGGCCCCAAGCCTGGTGCTGTGCTGCATGCCGAGTTTAATAACCTCGACAGCGTTAAAGCTTTGATCAGTGAGCGCACCTGCGCCGTGGTGCTGGAACCCATTCAGGGGGAGGGAGGAATTATTCCTGCCACTCAGGAGTTCTTGCAAGGCCTGCGGGCTTTGTGTGATCAGCACCAGGCCTTACTGGTGATGGATGAAGTACAAACCGGTGTAGGTCGTACCGGCCAGTTGTATGCCTATATGAACTATCAAGTACAACCGGATATTCTGACCACTGCTAAATCCCTGGGGGGGGGCTTCCCGATAGGTGCCATGCTAACCACCAGCGAAATTGCTCAGCATTTGAAAGTAGGAACGCACGGCAGCACCTATGGTGGTAACCCTTTGGCGTGTGCCGTAGCTGAAGCGGTGCTGGATACCGTCAATACACCAGCCGTACTGTCAGGGGTCTTGGCCAAAGAGCAGCTGTTCCGGCAGCGACTGGCTGCTATTAACGAGCAGTATCAGGTATTCAGTGAGGTACGCGGGCAGGGCATGTTGCTTGGCGCTGTGCTGAATGAGCGCTACCAGGGGCGGGCACGTGACTTCTTGCTGGCAGCAGCCGAGCATGGCCTGATGGTGTTGGTTGCGGGTGTGAATGTGGTGCGCTTTGCACCATCGCTGGTGATTACCGAGCAGGATATTCTGGCTGGCATGGAATGTTTTGAAAAAGCCGTCGCTCAAGTGGTAAGTGCGGCTTAACTAATAAAAGCAATAAGGCGCTACAGCGTCGTAAATGAAGCACTGAGGCGGCCTGGCTGCCTCTTTTATCTCAATCCCGCTGGCTTGCAAACGGCACTGTTGCTAGTTGCTGCAAAGCCTGGGGGATGCAACTGGAGAAAGCGACAATGATTGTGATTCGCCCAATCCGTGCCGATGACTACGCAGCACTGTACGACATTGCCGTGGAGTCTGGCCATGGCTTTACCTCCTTACCGGTGAATGATGAGCTGCTGATGCGTAAAATCAGCCGCTCAGAACGATCGTTTCAAAAAGCCGTGACATCGCCTGGCGATGAAGGCTATCTGTTTGTACTGGAAGATACCCAAACTGGTCAGGTGATGGGCACCAGCGCGCTGGAAGCTGCGGTAGGGCTGGATGATGCTTTCTACCACTATCATCTGGGCAAGGTGGTGCACAGCTCACGCTCACTGAATGTCTACAAAACGGTGGATATTCTCACTTTGTGCAACGACTACACGGGTGCCAGTGAACTTTGTACCTTGTTTTTACGGGAAAATTGCCGTCAGAAAAACAACGGCAAGTTGCTGTCCAAGTTCCGCTTTTTATTTTTAAAAGAATTCAGTGAGCGTTTCTCGGATCGGATTATTGCCGAAATGCGCGGGGTTTCTGATGAAAATGGCAACTCACCATTCTGGCAGTGGTTACAGGAACACTTTTTTTCAGTAGACTTCCCGACAGCAGATTATCTGACCGGCATTGGACAGAAAGTCTTTATTGCTGAATTGATGCCAAAGTATCCAATTTATGTCAGCTTGCTGAGTAAAGAAGCGCAAGCGGTGATTGGGCAGGTACATGGAAAAACCCGGCCGGCTATTTCATTGCTGCAGTCGGAGGGGTTCTCACATCGCGGCTATGTTGATATTTTCGATGCAGGCCCAACCGTCGAGGCCAATCTGGAGCATATCCGTTCGGCGCGTGATAGTGAAAAGCGGCAGGTGCGTATTGGTGACGTGAGCAAAGGTCAGCCCTATATGGTATGCAACACCAAGCTGCAGAGTTTCCGCGCCACCTGGCTGGAGTTATCCGTGCCAGAAGACAGCGATGAAGTGGTGCTGCCTGCATCCTGTGCCGAAGGGTTGCTGGTGCAAGCTGGCGACTGGGTTCGTTTAACCAGGATTTAAGTCCTGTCATCCTGCAACATCAGTTTGGGGATGGAACTAATTAAGGGGAGTAGTATGACAAGTCCTGTACAATTTATTCAGGGGGAGTGGCTGGAGGGCGAAGGCCATTCGTTTGTATCCATTGATCCAGCTAAGAACCAACAACTATGGCAGGGAAAGGCGGCGTCCGTTGCTCAGGTTAACGCTGCAGTCGCTTCAGCCCGTGCAGCCCAGTACAGCTGGGGTCAGCTCAGCTTTGACGAGCGTTTAGGCTTTGTGAAAGCTTTTGGTGAGCAACTGACCGAAAAAAAGGAAGTGCTGGCAGCTTGTATCGCGGAAGAAACGGGTAAACCCTTGTGGGAAACCCGCACTGAAGTGGCGGCCATGATCGGCAAAATTGACATCTCAGTGCGTGCTTACCAGGAGCGTACCGGCAGCAAAGAAAACCCCATGCCACAAGGCAAAGCTTTCCTGCGGCACAAGCCGCATGGCGTAGTGGCGGTGTTTGGTCCTTACAACTTCCCAGGCCACTTACCCAATGGTCATATCGTACCGGCCTTGCTGGCTGGCAACACCGTGCTGTTCAAACCAAGTGAGCTGACACCCAAGGTAGCCGAGTTAACAGTGAAGTTGTGGCAACAGGCTGGCTTGCCAGCTGGTGTGCTGAGTTTGCTGCAAGGTGAAGTGGAAACCGGCAAAGCGTTAGCCAGCCATGACGATATCGATGGCTTGTTCTTTACCGGCAGCTCCCGTACCGGCCATATTTTGCATCAGCAATTTGCCGGTCGGCCGGAAAAAATTCTGGCACTGGAGATGGGCGGCAACAACCCATTGTTGGTGCAGGATGTGGCAGATATTGATGCTGCTGTACACGATATCGTCCAGTCGGCGTTTATCTCCTCTGGCCAGCGTTGTACCTGCGCCCGCAAACTGTTTTTGCCGGCGACCGAGCAGGGCGATCGTATTCTGGCCCGTTTGCTGGATGTCACCGCCAACATCAAGGTCGGTTTGTACGACGATGACGATCAGCCATTTATGGGGGCGATGATTTCGGTGGCAGCCGCCAAAGGCATGTTGGATGTACAAAGCCAGCTGCAAAAAATGGGCGGGCGCTCGCTGCTGGAGATGAAGCATCTGCAAGCAGATACTGGCCTGGTGTCTCCGGGCATCATCGATTGCAGCAACATTCAGGATTTTCCGGATGATGAGCATTTTGGCCCATTATTGAAAGTGTTCCGCTTTACTGATTTTGATGCGGCTATTGATGCGGCTAACCGGACCAGTTTTGGCCTATCGGCCGGTTTGCTTAGTGACAGTGCAGAATTGTATGAGCACTTTTTCCGTCGTATTCGTGCTGGTATCGTCAACTGGAACCGTCCTATTACCGGCGCCAGTTCAGCAGCACCTTTTGGTGGCATTGGTAAAAGTGGCAACCATCGTGCCAGTGCTTATTATGCGGCTGATTATTGCGCTTACCCGGTTGCTTCGGTCGAGCTGGATAAAGTGCAGCTGCCTGAGCAGTTGTCGCCAGGCCTGAAGTTCTAAGCCAAAAGAATAAAGACAACGATAAATTTGATCGGGGCTTAAGCCCCGATTTGTTTTCTGGGCCAAATTTTGCTTAACTGTTAGGCAACTACAGCACTCTTTAAGGCAGTATCACGACCATGGTGATCGATAAACCCGGCTACGAACACTTGATCCAGTTTCTGGCAGAAAACCTGTCGTTGTTTGAGCAATCAGGCACGCCGGCCGCAGGCAACAAAAGTGTGGGGGAGTTTTTAGAAGAGTGCATCGCGGAGCAAATTATTCAGCTTTGTACTCAACACACTGAGCTGGAAGTGAACCACCGCAGCGTCATTATCCGGGAGGTCGATGGCATTATGTACGACTTTCAGGAAGTGCTGTCCAGCGTGCTGGAGAAGCCTGTGACTGAGGAACAAGCTGAAATTATTAGCGAAGTTGCTTTGTTGATTAAGAACCTGTTCGATAATGCGGTCGTTGATCTGCTTGATTAGCGCAATTCCCTTTAGTCATACTCTGGCGGCTTGGCAAAGTTTTCGCTAGAATATGCCCCCTTTGTGATCATACCGAGGTTTTTTGCGATGGAAGCATCCGTAAAATGGCTGGACTCGATGACTTTTGTCGGTCAGTCCGGCAGCGGTCACCAGGTGGTGTTTGATGCCAATAAAGAGCAAAGTACGGCACCAAGCCCTATGGAGATGTTGCTGATGTCAGCCGGAGCCTGTTCTTCGGTAGATGTAGTCAGTATTTTACAAAAAGCCCGGCAGCAGGTGCTGCATTGTGAAGTAAAGCTAACCGCAGAGCGGGCTGACAGCATTCCACGGGTTTTTACCAAAATGCATCTGCATTTTGAGGTCACCGGTGTGTCCCTCAATGAAAAGCAGGTGGCCAGGGCGGTAGAGCTATCCGCCGATAAGTACTGTTCGGTGTCGCTGATGCTGGCTAAAAGTGTCCAGGTCTCGCACTCCTACAGTGTAAAAGCCGCGGAAGGGTTGGCCAGCGCCGACTAACTTCCTGTCATCAAACAACTGGTGCCGCAGAGCAACAGGAGTGGAGAGCACACTAAGTGATCAATCCGTTTGAGAAAATAAAGCTGCATGGCTTTAATAATTTGACCAAAAGCTTAAGCTTTAGCATCTACGATATCTGTTACGCCAAAACGGAACAGCACCGCCAAGAGTACATTGAGTACATCGACGAGCAGTACAATGCCGACCGTTTAACCGATATTCTGTGTGAAGTAGTAGATATCATCGGCGCCAATGTACTGAACATTGCCCGCCAGGATTACGATCCGCAAGGTGCCAGTGTGACTATACTGGTAAGTGAAGAGCCAGTGCTGGAAAACCCGGATAACTCGGAGAACCCGGGCCCCTTGCCGGAGACCGTGGTGGCGCACCTGGATAAAAGCCATATTTGTGTGCATACCTACCCGGAAGTGCATCCACACGATGGTATTTGCACCTTTCGTGCCGATATCGAGGTATCGACCTGTGGCATTATTTCGCCATTAAAAGCGCTGAACTTCCTGATCCACAGCTTTGAATCCGACGTGGTCACCATCGACTACCGGGTGCGTGGCTTTACCCGTGATGTCAGTGGTACCAAGCACTACATCGATCACCCGATCAGCTCCATCCAGAACTTTATGGATGAGGAAACCAAAAATGCGTTTCAAATGATTGATGTGAATGTGTACCAGGAAAACCTGTTCCACACCAAGATGATGCTAAAACAAGGTGACTTAGACAACTATCTGTTTGGTGTCGGCACCGATTCGATGAACAAAGAGCAGGTGAAAGAAATCAGCAGCAAGGTGTTTAAAGAAATCCGCGAAATCTTCTATGGCCGTAATTTGCCGGATGTGAAGTAAGCTTGGCCATCAGTCCAATAAAAAACCGCTCAGCTGAGCGGTTTTTTATTGGACTAGTTTTGATGAAAAGGTAGCTATCAAAGCTATTGCTAACAGCTTTCATTTGGGTTGTTTACATTTATTTATTTTTGTTGTTTTTTTTCTTGGCATGATTTATAAAAGCCACCTTTGTTAAATATGGAGGTGGATATGAAACGGCTTTTCGTCACAATGATGCTGGTGTTTTTTTCTGCGTTAGCAAATGCGGAGTGTTCTGCTTTGCAGTGTGCAGGTGTCACCAATACCTTTCTACAATCACTAAAAACTACGGCAACCGATGTACAGCTTGGTTTTCCTGCAGGCGTCAATGCAGCGCTTGACTGTGAACTTTATGCTGGTCGTTATGCAAAAATGGCGGCGAATTCCATGCTATTTAAAAGTCAGCATGCCATTGTGTTAACAGCTATCGCATCCAATACCCCACTAATGATTCGTTTTGAACCCAGTGAAACCTATTGCATTGTTTCTGAAGTAGAAATACTGGTCGTCGAATAACTTATCCTGATTTATTTTTGGAAGGGACTCTAGGCATGGCTTCGTTCTGCGCTCGCGTATTATTTATCTGCTCTTTGGCTTTCTTCGCTATGCTGCGCCCCCTTTGGGCTGGTACCGTCTGGGTAGACTGGAGTGGTGACTATTATGTAGAGGTACCTGCAACAATCATCAGCCATGCCGATGAGCTTTCACCTGTTTTGCGGGCACGGGAAGATTATCCGTATTTGCGCATTATCAAAGATGGTGATCACTTTAGGGTAGAGCGGTTAACCCGAGCTCAGTTCGAAGCACTGAGAGCCATGTTGACAGAAGTTGGTAAGCGCTACCGTGGTGATTTCAGTGGGGATGGGCAGCCTGATCTCTTGCTACAAACCCGTGATGGCCTAGAGTTGTTGGTGTCCCATCTGCAAAGCCGTGGTATATCGCCACAAGCGCGCTCGTACAGCATCGGCAGTACTGTGAGCGAGCAGATGCAATTTCAGGATATCAATCAAAATGGCCGCCTTGATTTGGTCGATATGGCTGCAGGTACTGTCCGTTATGCTCAAGCCGAAGGTTTTTCCGTTGCATACCAACAAGGGGATTATGTAGGTAGCTTGGCCGGTGAGCATCAGGTTACGCCGTCAGGCGAGTTTTCTTACAATGTTCCGCTGACTTTGGCACCATCAACAGGTCAGTTCCAACCACAACTATCACTGAATTACAGTTCCGGAGCACCAAACGGGCATCTTGGGGTCGGTTGGGCAATCGGTGGCCTGCGCAGCATCGCGCGCTGTGAACAGAACTTAGAGCTCAATGGCACCATCACGCGGGTGGATTTCTCGGCCAATGATCGTTTCTGTCTGGATGGTCAGCAACTGATTGCGCGCAATGGCCAGACCTATGGTGCCAATAATACCGAATATCGCACTGTGCAGAGCTCTTTTGAGCGTATTGTATCAAAAACAGGCAGTGGCGTTACCGGTCCCGTCAGTTTTGAAGTAAGCGATACTCAGGGCAATACCTATTTCTTTGGCCGCCATGGCAGCGATAATGATGCTTTGGTATTAGCCAATAACAGCCGGGCTTTTGTCTGGGCTTTGAAACGGGTGCAGGATGCCTCCGGCAATTTTTACACCTTTCATTATCAACAGGTAGCAAACAGCCTGGAGTTTTATCTAACCCATGTGCGTTATACCGGCAATGGTGGGATAAACCCGGGCAATGAAGTGCGGTTTATCTATGAAGCAACACGCCCGGATAAATTGCTGAGTTATGTTGCCGGCCAGGCCATTACCACCACTCAGCGGTTACAACGGGTTGAGTCCAGAGCCAACGGCAATCTGTTGCGTCGTTACAACCTTAGCTATCATAATGCAGCTGTACTAGGGGCAAATGCTCCATCTCGGCTGCAAAGTATCACGGCCTGCGATGCAAACAACCTATGCTTAAGCCCTACCCAGTTTGCATGGAATCAGCGAAATTTTAATGACTTTACTGACGAAACCAGTGGCACTATTTCACGTAATAGTCGCTACAAAGGCCACCAGATGTGGGATTTTAATGGTGATGGCTTGCTCGATATTGCCTATGTTCGCAACAACAGAGGGAGTTCCTACGACCATTTGTATTTGATAGAAAACACTGGTACCGATATTGTTGAGCGGTGGCAATTGAATCACGCTGCTCATAAATCTTTCCGCAATACCTGGAAAATTGTCGATATGGACAAAGATGGCCAGGATGAAATTATCTATCGGCATACCGATGGTTATTGGTATCAAATTCGTTACAATGGCACTGGGTTTACCAACAGCCGGATTGCTGGCTTGCCTCAAACCAGCGGTGATGCCTACACCCATGTGGTGGATATGGATGGCGATGGCTTGCCTGAGTTGCTTCATACAGTCAATAACCGTTTGTCTGTTCAGCGGGGCACCAAAACTGGCTTTGCCAGTGCAGCAGAAACGGTGCAGGTCAATCTAAACAGCCCAGGTCCCAATTATACCGTTAGTTTGGTGCCTTTCGATCGTGAAGACAACACTATGCCTGCGACTGACTTTACCGGTAACGGCAAAGCCGACTTTATTATGCAGGTTCGGCAAACCTATGTGGACCCCAATCCGCCTATACGTCCCTGCCATCTACCACCATGCGATGAGCAACAGATGAGAAGCTTGAGTGCAAGCATTCCAAGCATGCGCAGTGATGTTCTCTTGCCGGCCTCTGAAGATGGCTTGTATCCGGTGCATCATTTTGTTGAGGATGCAGAGGAAAAACCAGAGCTGAGTGAAACAAAAGCTGGGCTGCAACGCATGGATTTTGCTGCCCAAAGCAACTCTTACAGCTCAGTGTTTTGGAAAATACTGGTGGCAGCCAACCGAACAACTCTGAATGAATACGTAACTATAGGGAACAGAAGAGATATTGATCAGGTGCAACCAGCCGATGTTAATGGTGATGGCTTGGCTGATATCCTGTACCGCCGTAGCTCCGATAAAATGTGGTTTTTACGGCTCAATAACGGCAATGGTTTTGAGGCTGCTATCCCGATAGCCGTAATTGATCAAGAGCAGTTGAAACTGGTGGATATTTATGGCGATGGCCGCTTGCAGGTCCTTGATAAAAAGTTAGTCAGGACTTCTGGTAGACCACCGTTCAATTTTAGATTTGATTTCCAGTTGCTGGAAATGGTCGGTCAGCAGTTTGTTCGGCGCGATTTCTTTTCGGATGGCATGAATGAGGATTACTGGAGTTCTCACCTGATTGATATGAATGGTAATGGTGCGGTGGACTTTCTCCGTTTCAGCGGCCGTTATGAAATCAAATACCGCACTGATACCGGGCGGGATCGCATTGTGCAAGTGGTGGATGGTTACAACGAGCGCACAACGGTTAATTACTCGACGTTGGCTGTACCAGGGGTGCATGAGCGTCGCAGTGATGGCCCTTCCAAAAACTGGGGGAATGGTCATTTAGTTCGTGATATCAAAGGGGCAGTGCCTGTGGTGCGTACTGTGCAAACGTCACAGGACCGGCTGACCTACGCATACACTGGCGGCAAGATGCAGGTTGGTCGCGGCATGCTGGGCTTTGAGCAAGTTCAAATCACCAGCTTAGCCGCTGGTCAGCGCACCACCATGACTTACCGGCAGGATGGCGACTATCGGGGCAATGTCAGCAATGTTCGGGTAGAGATCCGTAACCCTTCGGCTGGTGGTACGACCCCGATTGACCCTTGCTTGATCAACCCGGGTTTTTGTAATCCGGATCCATGCTTTGACCATCGGATTTGCCAGCAGCCGTATAAGTCCGCGTGGCAAGCGCAGACCGATGGTTTTAGTACGTCATCCGTATCAACTTCCAACAGCAATTGGCGCTTAAAAAGCGACACCACCACCAGCTATGCTCTGCGCGCCAACAGTTTGTTCAGTACCAACAGTAATAAAACCCAAACGCGCTTTGCCTACCCAACCAGCTCCACAACACGGTTATACAATACCGATACCGCTTCGGGTGGGGTGATCTCTACCCAAACACAACAAATCACCAGCATCGATTTGTTTGGTCAGCCTCTGACTCAAATTGACAAGCTGGAGGATGCCTACAGCACTATCACCAGCACCACCACTAATGGGTATACCCTGGAAGGCCAGCACTTTGGTGGCCGTCTTACCAGCAAAATAGTGCGTAAAGAGCGGCGTCATCATTATGGCAATCAGACGCAACCAGCTGCTATCACGTTGCAAAACAGTTTTGGTTACGATAGCCGTGGGCGCTTAACCTCAATGATCTCCGACAGTGGCATTAGCACCACTTATGTACTCAATGCTTTTGGTTTAATCACCCGGGAAACCGTATCAGCCACTGGTATGGCATCCAGGGTCGCAAATCGCGGCTATGATGGTGCTGGCCGTTATCTGCTGTGGGAAGAAAATGCTCTTGGGCAAAGAACTACTTACGATTACACCAATCGTGGTTTGCTTAATTACACCCAGTACGCCAATGGTCAGCGTGTTTACAATGATTACAATGGCCTGGGGCGTTTAATCCGTACCACCACGACACCCGCCAATAATACCAGCAAAACCGGCTCCGCCGTGCTGGTGAGCAGTCAAAGCCAATACTGGTGTACTGCCAATACCAGTCATTGTCCGGCCACAGCGTCGTATTTCACCGAGTACCTGGCACCAGGTACCGCCACCCGCAGGGTGTATGCGGATTTACTGGGGCGCGAAGTACGCAGCAGCACCCGTGGCTTTAATGGCAGCTGGGTGTACAGCGATACCTTCTACGACGCCAAAGGCCGGGTCGAGCGGGAGACCATTCCTTATTATGCCGGCAGCAGCAATCCGGCGGCGACTCTCTACAGCTACGATGAGCAGGGCCGGGTGCTCGATGTTACCCGGCCAGATGGCTCGCTTTGGCAGACTGAGTACAATGGCCTGACCACGGTCAGCATAGCGCCGGGCAATCGGCGTACCACTGAAGTGCACAACAGTGCCGGCGACTTGGTGCAGGTGATTGATGCGGTTGGTAGCCAGGCCTGGTACTACTACGATGCCAATGGCAAGAGCACCATACTGGCAGGCCCAAGTGGCAAGAACCTGGTGGTACGTTACGACAAATGGGGCAACAAAACCCGCATTACCGATCCGGATGCTGGCGTTACCAACTATGTCTACAATGGCTTTCATGAACTGATCCGGCAGCAGGATGCCAAAGGCCAGCTGGTGGAGTACAGTTACGATCTGCTGGGCCGGCAAAGCCGGATGCTGCGTAAAACGCCAGCCGGTGCCATCGAACACGATGTCGAAACTCGTTACGATACTGGGGCTTATGCCATAGGCCAAGTCAGCTCGGTCGAGGATAAAAAGACCAACTACCGCATCAGCTACGCCTACGATACCTTTGCCCGCAAACGGCAGGAGACTATCCGCTTTGACGATGGGGCGACTTACACCCAGCAGTGGAGTTACGACAGCCTGGGTCGGCTGCGCACCGAAACTGACGCCACCGGCGGTGGTCTGGTGTACAACTACAACAGCCACCACTGGCTGACCAGTATCGATGATAAAGACATACGTTCCGGCGGCTCAGCGCGCCGCTACTGGCAAGCTACGGCTGCGGATGCGCTGGGCAATATCACTCAGGATCGGCTGGGTGACCGCATCAACCGCACCCGGCAGTACGATGCCAACACCGGCTTGCTTACCCGCATTCAAACCACTGCCAGCGGCCAGCCGCAATTGCAAAACTGGCATTACCGCTGGGATGAGCTGGGCAACCTGGAATGGCGGCGGGATGATACGCTGGGGAATAAGGAAGATTTCACTTACGACACCTTAAACCGGGTACGCACCAGCCGTATTACCAGCCCGAAAGGCAATACCAATGTCACCATCGCTTACAATGCGCTGGGCAATATCACCTCCAAAACCGGGGTGGGTACCTATCACTACGAGAGTGCCCGGCCGCATGCGGTGACCCGGGTAACGGGTGCCCGGCCGAACAGCTACCAGTACGATGCCAATGGCAATATGGTGCGGGATAACGAGCGCCAGCTAAGCTACAACAGCTGGAACAAACCAACCCGCATCAGCAAAGGCAGCTATCAGGTTGATTTCAGCTACGATCCGTTCGGCAATCATTACAAGCGGGTCGAGTTTGGTGGTGCCAATGGCAACTTTATTCCGATTATGATGAGCAGCATCACCACCTTTATTCCGCAAATCAAGGAAACGCGGTATATCGGCAATGTCGAGCTGATCCGAATGGGCAGCGACACCTGGTTGCAGCGCCGTTATGTCGGTGGGGTAGCGGTGGTGAGCAAGCTGGCCACTCAGACGGCAGCGCAATCAGTGATTCGTTATATGCTGGGGGACCACCTGGGCTCTACCCATGTGGTTGCCAATGCCAATGGCGTTGCCGAGCAGGTGATGAGCTTTGATGTGTTTGGTGCCCGGCGTGATACCGAAAGCTGGGGCCTGCGCCATGCCGAGGCAAGTTCTGGCTTGCTAACCAGTGCTTTGACCTTACGGGGCTACACCGGCCACGAGCAAATCGATGATGTCGGCCTGGTGCATATGGGCGGGCGGGTGTACGATCCGATTTTGGGGCGTTTCCTGCAGGCCGATCCATTTATCCAGCAACCCAACAATATTCAGAACTTTAACCGCTATAGTTATGTGCTGAATAATCCGCTCAATGCGACCGATCCCTCGGGGTATTTTTTCCAGATGCTGGTGATTTGGGCGGTGAACTATGTGGCGGCGGCTACATTAACAGGTGCTGCCTTCACCGCCTTTACCATGGCAATGACCGCCTATCAGTATTATGGTTATGCCCAGATGGCGGTGGGAGCGATGCGTGCCATTGATGGCGGTGGTACGGCGATGGCGAACTTTGCCGGGGGGATGGCGAAGGGGTATGCTAAGGGATTGGCTTTCCATTCGGTCATGGGCGATCCGCAAGAGCTGGGTGAGGCGCATGCGGCAAGAAGATCCGGTGGAAATGGTGATTCTCCTGGTGAGGTGAATAATGGCCAGGGAACAACCAGTACGGATGGGCATGGTGTTGTCTCTGGGAATAGTAGTGTAGGAGCTGATCGTAGCACAGGGGCGAACCAGAATGCTGTTTTGCTGGATTCTCCTGACTTTAAGTATGCTGGTGGTGCGGATGGCGGGCTTAATCAGGGGCGATACGTCTTTACCGGGCAACTGCCACAGCAGAGTAATTTTTGGTTAAACTTTACGGCTGGATTAGCAGATAACTTTACCTGGGGTTTATCAGAGGGTTTTACATCCGCAAATAGTGGTGTTAATAAAGATTCCTTGCCCTATAAGCTTGCTGCTATTGCTGGATTAAGGGGGGCTGGTAAGCAAGCCACTAAAACGGCTCTTAAAACGAGTAAACGCTCGCATTATGTGAATGCACAGCTGCCAACTGAAGGGAAAGTAAGATATATCCCTCCTAAAAATTGGCATCCAGATAATCCTTTACCCCGAGGTCCAAGAGGTGGATATATGGATAAGTTTGGTAATGAATGGACAAAGGGCCCTTCTAGAACTCGTGGCCAGGCATTTGAGTGGGATGTGCAGCGACCAAATGGACGTCATTGGAATATATCGCTTGATGGTAAAGTTACTCATTAAGAAAGTTAAACATTGTTGACGTTATAGTTCCGAGTTGCATAAGCGGGATTTGGAGACTTAGATGGTATTGCTAAGAGCATTTGTAGTAGCGGTAAATGAAAAGCAAGCAAACGAGTTAGCTCGTGAGTACATTTCCCTATTATATGAGATTTGCAATTTTAAGGTGCGAGTAGTTCAACCATATTGGAAGGTTAATGGGCAGTATGAAATACTGCTTGAGTGCGATGAAGGTAGTGATAAGTTAAATGTAATCGACCGATTTTTGAGTTTTAATATTTCTGGAGATATTTCTGTTTCAGATAGCGAGTTAATTATCAATGATCCTGAGGGAGATTTTTTCTTGAAGGGTGCTACTTGGGTTCATTTGGAGACTTTCTGATTGGTTCAGAACTAACGCAAGTAATGTAATTCCTGTTCTTTAACAATCTGTACTTACCGCCTTGAGCCGTTGGTTAAAGGCGGTATCTATCCGAATGGGCAGCGACACCTGGTTGCAGCGCCGTTATGTTGGTGGGGTCGCGGTGGTGAGCAAGCTGGCCACTCAGACGGCAGCGCAATCAGTGATTCGTTATATGCTGGGGGACCACCTGGGCTCTACCCATGTGGTTGCCAATGCCAATGGCGTTGCCGAGCAGGTGATGAGCTTTGATGTGTTTGGTGCCCGGCGTGATACCGAAAGCTGGGGCCTGCGCCATGCCGAGGCAAGTTCTGGCTTGCTAACCAGTGCTTTGACCTTACGGGGCTACACCGGCCACGAGCAAATCGATGATGTCGGCCTGGTGCATATGGGCGGGCGGGTGTACGATCCGATTTTGGGGCGTTTCCTGCAGGCCGATCCATTTATCCAGCAACCCAACAATATTCAGAACTTTAACCGCTATAGTTATGTGCTGAATAATCCGCTCAATGCGACCGATCCCTCGGGGTATTTTTTCCAGATGCTGGTGATTTGGGCAGCGAACTACGTGGCCGCAGCGACTGCCGCCACGGCCTTTGGTACGGCGCTCGGCATGGCGCTGACCGCTTATCAGTATTATGGTTATGCCCAGATGGCGGTGGGGGCCATCCGGGCCATAGAAGGCGGTGGCACGGCGATGGCGAACTTTGCCGGGGGGATGGCGAAGGGGTACGCGAAGGGACTGGCGTTTAATGCCGCGATGGGCGGGTTAATGAAACTGGGGCAAGGCCAGGCCGCAGCGGATAGCCCGAATGCGCCGCAGCCGGTGAATGATGAACAGGGAACTACGAGTTCCGATGGGCACGGAAGCAGTTCTCGAAGAAATTCTGATGGCTTGGATGGCAAAGGACCACATAAGGTAACTGCTGTTACTCAAGGCAAGTCATTGGCCGAATTACAGGAAGGTTAGCAGTATGTAGCTACTTTGTTTGGTAATAATGAATATAATACGAACAGTGTAGTTAAAGCTGAGAATGATTTTCTGGAGGCAATTCGCAAACACCCACAAGTCAATGAACTGACTTCTTCAGAGCTTGGTTATTTGCAGATGAGGCAGGAATATTTGCATTCGCAAGCTGTTGTAGCACAGTACCAATATAACGCATTAAAGTATGGTTCGCTGATCACTGGATTTACCGTATATGAATCCTTATCTAGAGCGGAGTTGGTTTATGGGTTAGGAAAAGATGGGCTGACTGTAAAAAATGTTTCCGCGGTAGCGGTTGAAGCACACAGTGAAATTTTATTAAAAGGTTCGAATAAGAATCCTGTTATAAGAGCCGTAAATGGTTTTGTTTCTGAGGTATTTAATAGAATGCCATGGGGTAAACAGTCAGATGACAAATAGCAATAATAAACTTGATGATGCGTTAATTGATCATAGTCTTAAGATTTGGATATTTATTTTGTTTGTAGTTGTGCCCCTAGGATTAGTCGGTGATCGTATTACGTCCGGTTATTATTTGTTTTTGCTCATGCCAATTGTTATAGGGTTGGTATATTACTGTGTGGTGTTTAATCGTTCTGATGGCTCATACTTATCCAAATGGTATTGGAAGTGCTCATTTATATTAGAGGGTTTTGTGCTGAGCGTGGCTTGTTTTGCACAATGGGCAGTGGATAGTAAGACAAACGAATCTTTACTATGGTTTGTCGCATTTGCTGGGTTTGCGATAATCAATATTGCAGCTGATTATGGGTATCGAACTTTAAATGAGCTTGAAGAATGAAATCATTATTTATATCCAGTCTGATTGTAAGTTTACTAGCTGCAGTAGCGCCTAAGCTGCATGCGGCAACAAAAGAATCATCAGTATTTGGCGAATTTGGAAGTGCGATTAGGGCTCTGACGCTATATCTTCGCTTTTCTAAAAAGATTAATGATCTATGCGATATGAATTTAAGCACTGGTAAAGACGATATTGATAACTTACTACAAGAAAAAATAGGTGTCTCATTGATTCATGTGAAGAATGTGTTTGGCGCTTCCGGTCAAGCCCACACAGAGTTTCATGCGAATCACTTGATTGAAGGGATAGAAAATTATATTGGATGTGATGAAGAGGAGCTTAGCGCTCTGCAACGGCATTTAATGCTAACTATCTACCAACCTAATTTTGAAAAGATTATGCGAATTGAAGATGCTGAGCGACTCAAAACTTTTATTAATGACTACCTCAAGCATTAATGGCAGTCCTCACCAACATAAAGCTGCGCCGTTTGTTATTGCCAATGGCGTGAAAGAGCAGGTAATGAGCTTTGATGTGTTTGGTGCAAGGCGCGCGGAAAGCTGGAGCTTGCGCTATGCTAGGGGCTGTTGACCAGTGTATTAACCCTTAGGGACCTCACCGGCCACGAGCAAATCGACGATGTCGGGCTCATCCATATGGGCGGGCGGGTGTACGATCCGATTTTGGGCCGCTTTCTGCAAGCCGATCCATTTATCCAGCAACCCAACAATATTCAGAACTTTAACCGCTACAGTTATGTGCTGAATAATCCGCTGAATGCGACTGATCCGTCGGGGTATTTTTTCCAGCTGCTGGTGATTTGGGCGGTTAACTACATAGCGGCGGCTACGTTAACAGGTGCTGCCTTCACCGCCTTTACCATGGCAATGACCGCCTATCAGTACTATGGCTATGCTCAGATGGCGGTGGGGGCGATGCGGGCCATTGATGGCGGTGGCACGGCGATGGCGAACTTTGCCGGGGGGATGGCGAAGGGGTACGCGAAGGGACTGGCGTTTAATGCCGCGATGGGCGGGTTAATGAAACTGGGGCAAGGCCAGGCCGCAGCGGATAGCCCGAATGCGCCGCAGCCGGTGAATGGTGAGCAGGGGACTGCGAGTTCGGATGGGCATGAAAGAAACTCTGCTGATTTGGACGGCAAAGGGCCGAATAAGGTAACTGCTGTTACGCAAGGAAAATCATTAAAAGAATTACAGCATGGGCTGCAAGTGGTGAACGATCTTTTAGGTAATGATGACTATGATGCAAATAGTGTGGTAAAGGCTGCTAATGATTTTTTGCAAGCGATTCGTAGGCATCCTCATGCAAATGAGCTGACATCTTTAGAACTTGAGTTATTACGCACAAGGGCGGATTTCTGGCACTCGCAAGCTGCTACGGCACGATATAGTTACAATGCTATAAAATATGGTTCATTAGTGACTGGTTTTACGGTTTATGAGTCTTTATCAAGAGCGGAGTTGGCTTATGGGACTTATCAAGATGGTATTACGGCTAAAAATGTTACTGGCGGCATTGTGGAAGCTATGTATTCCGCTATTAGTCGCGGAGCAAAGCATCCTGTTGTTAATGCTATCGGGGCTGGGGTCTCAGAAGTAATCAACCGCATGCCTTGGGAAAAGAAAAATGACAAGTAATCAGCATATAACTGACGCAGTTTATTTGCATAATGCACTATTCGCCATATTTGCTTTATTAGTGTTATCGCCTCTATGGTTTGTACGGGAGTACCTTGCAGCTGGAGTGTATTTTTACTTAGCCATACCTCTATCGGTAGGTGCACTCTACTACAGTATTGTGTTCTACTTTCTTAGAAGTAGCTATTTATCCAAGTGGTATTGGAAATTTTTATTTTTGTTTGAGGGGGGAGCGATGGGTGTGGCTTGTTTTACAAAGTGGGCAGTGGATAGCAAGGTAAATGAATCCTTACTGTGGCTTATTGCGTTTGCTGTGTTAGCTATCGTTAATGTTTCAGCGGACTACGGTTTCCGTACGTTGGAAGATGTTAATCAATGAAGTTAATTTATATTTTCACTATATTGCTAGCCAACATGATATCAGTCCAGGCACTAGCATCGGATGATATATCCGATCACAGTAAGTTTGCTAGAGCAATAGGAACTTTTTCACTGACTTATCGGCTCATTGAGCAGGTAAATGTTGCATGTGATATGCAACTACATACAGGTGAAAAAGAAATTGAGGAGCGCTTACAGCAGAGTTTTGGTTTGTCATTGCAGCAGGCAGAAACACTCTTTGCACCTTCTGCTCATTCGGATGTCATGGCTAGACAGTTAATAGCAAAATTATTAGGTAGTAAGGATATCTGTAATCATGCTGAGTTGATTTTATGGCATCACGCAATGCTTGAGAAGTTAAATAAACACCATGAGCTTATTTTGGAAATAAAAGATTTTGAAATGATTAGAAGGTTTATTGATCATAATAACGAAAGTTATTAGTGGTGAGTATACTTAAGTAATAAGCTGTAGTAAATCAGTAAAAGTTCTGTGACGAAATTCGCGAAATTTTCTACGGTCGAAATCGTCTACTGTTGGCATCAATTGAAATGGGTGTATTCCCTTTCATTTGTCTGTCCTCATTTCGTTTGTAATATGATTGTCATTGATGTAAATTTGTTCCTATTTTCTGGCTGCAATAAGAAAGTGAGAGTTTTAATGAAAAGATTAACCTTAGCCTTAGCAATGCTTTTCGTATCAAGTGATGTCCTTGCTCAACCAGTCATGGCTTGTGGCGAGGTAGAGCGACTGCGAGTTTGGGCGAGTGGTAGTGATGAATATGGGATCTGGGTAGAATATAAATCTAATCCACAGCCATGTCCTGGAGGCTTTTTTCTGCCACATGCCGCTACAAATAAAGACTTTGTGTATAGTTTAATTCTCTCTGCTAAGGCAGCGGGAGATAAAATATGTATACAAACATACCCTGAACGGCCAGCATGGAAAATTGGTAGTCGTTGTAGGATAAACTATGCAACGCACCAATAAGTCATAAAGGCACATTAAATAGTTTATCTGGCTTAGGTGATTCAAGCTTTAAGGGGTTTACGTTGAAGTTATTTATATTTAGTGTGTTTTTGTGTTTTGCTTCGGTTGATGCATTTGCAAGAGTTAATTGTCCTGCAGCTACCGTTAGTATGATTCAGGTGGAAAGTAATTTTGTGCTATACCAGCAACATGGTGGGCCATGGCGCCGACTGGGTGTTTTGGATGATGTTGGCACAAAAGAAAGGCTGTCTGTTTTATTGGCGGCACAAATGAGCGGTAAGAAAGTTTTTGTTTCTTATAAAAATACTCAATATGATTGTTCTGTAACAAATACAACTGAGTCGGCTTATATTGTACGGATTTATGCTGATTGACTTTAAATTTTATAGGCATCAATGGTTCTTTATGAATGCATCAGAATTAAATAGATTGGTTGCTGGTTTACTGCTTATGACGAGCTGCTCTGTGACAGCTGGTACCATAGTTTGTGAAGGTGAAGTCGAAGTGTTGGGATATCATGCAACTGATAAGATGATGATCAAGCTAAGCAGTATGAATGTGCCTGTTCACTTTTGTAGTCCAGACAGAGAGTGGTCTGTTTCTGGCACCTCTTATAAGACGGGGCCAAAAACCTGTCAGACACTGTATAGTACTTTTTTAGCAGCAAAAATTTCGGGCAAGACAATTTATAATGTGTGGTTTGATGGTGATGAGGTTCCAACAAGTTGTGATGCTTGGGATAGTTGGGCAAATACAAACATCCGGCACTTTAAGTTGTAAAGTAAAACCCCTGCAGTGAACACTAATGCGTTTCATTTTGGTGGTATGTAGCAATTAAAGTTTACATGCGCCAGAATGTCTGGGCAGTGGTAAGCTGGCAGAAATGATTGTGGGTTTCATTCCTCCTTTTCGGCGCTGGTCAAAGCAATATTTTTGCTTGGATAGAACGGAGTTGTTGTTGATCAGCACGTTGCCATCAACCTTGTGACCTAACGCCAGAAGCTCAGAGTGAGTATATATCGATGAGAAAAGCACTGATTGCTGTTTTGCTGTTTTGCTGTCTTGTTGCAGTTTTGCCGTAACTGCATCGAATATCTGGTGCAGTGGCAAAATACAGGGTGTCTATGTGCAGAGTAATGGGGATATAGTGATACAAGGCAGTTGGCGAAATGATTGGACTCGTATCTGCAATCTGCACGATGCGGAGAATCCAATCAGCACCGTGACTTGCTCGTTATGGGCATCCTATGCAGCCACAGCACGAAAGGATAACTTGAATGTCAGATTGATGTATTCAGGTGTCAATACGAGTTGTGCTGAGTTACCAACCTATCAGAATGCCCCTTACCCTTCCTATTTAATGTTGGCACCGGAGTAAGAAAGGTAAAGTTATGAAGAAAACGCTCTATGTATTGGCTCTAATGCTATGGTCACTGCCAGCGCTGGCAGGTGAGCAAACAGGTACTGTGAATCATTTGTTAGTGCGGGCCAGCGATGGTCTGGTTTATTTTTATCTTGAAGGCAGTGCAAAAACCAACAGCCCGGCCTGTGCCAGGAATGACTATTGGATGATCCGAGATGAAAATTCCGAGGTTGGAAAAAAACAGTACGCCATGCTATTGGCTGCTCAGGCATCCGGCAAGCGGGTCAAGGTGGTGGGACTGAATACTTGCCAGCGCTGGGGCGATGGTGAAGATGTGAACTTTATCCAACTACTGAATAATTAAAGCGGCTGCTCCCTGTGTTAACGTCCCAACCAATCCAACTGCCCTCGGGTGTTGGCACGTTTTTTCATCAGATTTTCAATCAGCGGCGTTAAGATGAGCTCCATCGCCAGGCCCATTTTGCCACCTGGCACCACCAGCGTATTGACCCGCGACATAAAAGAGCCGTGGATCATCTGCAGGTAGTAGGGAAAATCCACATGCTTGATGCCGCGAAAACGAACCACTACAAAGCTTTCATCCAATGAAGGGATGTCTTTGGCGCTAAAAGGGTTGGAAGTATCCACCGTCGGCACCCGCTGGAAGTTGATGTGGGTGCGGGAGAATTGCGGCGTTATAAAGTTAATGTAATCATCCATGCTGCGCACTATGCTCGACATCACCGCTTCACGACTGTGACCACGGTCATGGGTATCGCGGATGATTTTCTGGATCCACTCCAGGTTTACTATGGGCACCATGCCAATCAGCAAGTCGACATGCTGGGCCACGTTGTGCTGGTCGGTGACGACACCGCCATGCAGGCCTTCGTAAAACAGCAAATCGGTATTGGGGCGTAGCTCCTGCCAGGGGGTAAAAGTACCAGGCAACTGGTTGTATGGCACTGCCTCTTCAAAGGTATGCAGGTATTTGCGGTAGCGGCCACTGCCATTGCTGCCGTAGCTGGCAAAAAAGTCTTCCAGCGCGCCAAAATCGTTGGCTTCCGGCCCAAAGTAGCTGATGTGCTTGCCTTGTTCCATCGCTTTACGCACCGCCAAATCCATTTCGGGACGGCTGTAGCGGTGAAAACAATCGCCTTCAATAAAGGCCGCATCAACGCCCAGGGTGCGGAAAATATGCTGAAAGGCATTGCTGGTGGTGCTGGTACCTGCACCCGAGGAGCCGGTAATGGCAATGATTGGATTTTTATCGGACACTACAAGCCCACCCTATGGTATTGGATCCATACCTTATAAGACCTGTCGCTTTCAGGCAAGTTGCTTTCATTTAATCCCTATCCGCCGCATGCATCGCCTGATAACGCTTTTCCATCAATTGCTGCATAATACGGGCTTCGGTGTGGCTGACACCCAGCTCCGAGCGCAGCTTTTCCAGCATGGGCGCTGCATCAGGTAGCAAAACACCATCTTGGTAAGCTTGATCCAATGCCAGTTGGTAAAACTGGCGACGACGTGATAGCTGCTCGGAAAAACCAGAGGCCAGAATACCGGCCGGCAAGGCTACCATGCCAATACCAACAATGGTAATTAAGCCGCCAAAGAGTTTACCTAACTCTGTCACCGGTGTGACATCACCATAGCCCACCGTGGTTAGCGTCACCAGGGCCCACCACATGGCTTGGGGGATGGAGCTAAAATGTTCGGGCTGGATGTCTTTTTCCAGCGAGTACATGGCACAGGCTGCCACCAGCATAATGATAAAGAGCACTGCAAAAGCGGCAAAGAGTGAAAAACGCTCTTCTTTAAACACATTCATTAATAATTGCATGGCGCGTGAGTAGCGGGTGAGTTTGAACACCCGTAGCAAGCGGAATACCCGCAGGTAGCGTAAGTCGAGCTGGATAAAGAAGCCAAGGTAAAATGGCAGTATGGCCAGCAAGTCGATGATGGCCATTGGTGAGCCGATGTAACGCCAGCGCTTTTGCCAGTTGCTGCCGGCTTGCTGCTGGTACTCCGGCGCATCGACAATGCTCCAGATCCGGGTGCCGTATTCCAGCGTAAAGACTGTGATGGAAAAAAGCTCGAAGTAAAAAAAGTAAGCATGGTAGGCTTGATCCAGGCTTTCGATGGATTGCAGGATCAGCGCAATAATGTTTAAACCAATCAGCAGGATCAGCGCAATATCCACCCACAGGTAGCGCTTGTCGTGTTCAGTGGATGGTTCCAGCCATTTGGCCATCGTGGCACGTGCCAGCATGTTTAAGTCCTTGTTTTTCAAATGCGGGAGTCAAGCTATGTCCAGTTTATTGCTCACCTTATTTATCGTGATGCTGCTGCCTTACCTGGCTAAAGCGCCTTTGGTGTTGGCGATGAATCGTGAGCCTGAGGGCTACGATAACCATAATCCGCGCCAGCAGCAAGCCAGGCTGACTGGCTTTGGTCAGCGCGCCAATGCGGCGCATTACAATAGTTTTGAAGCTTTGGTGATCTATGGTTGTGCTGTTCTGGCAGTCGGTTTAAGTGGCCAGACGGGGGCCTGGGTGCTTGGCCTTGGGTGGCTTTTTGTGCTGAGCCGGTTACTGTATTTAGTGTGTTACTGGTACGATTTTTCCAGCATGCGCTCACTGGTATGGCTGCTTGGCATGGTTGCTGCTTTTACGATGGCTGGCCTGGCTGTCTGGGGAGGTTAGCCTGCCGGGATAAGGTTATCCCAGCAGGCTCAGGCCTACTTGTTAAAACGAACCGTGATGATGATGGGATCATGATCCGATGAGCGATATGGATCGGGTGCATACAAGCTTTGCTGTTGCGCCTGGCTCTTGTATTGCAGGCTGTATTCAAACAATACAGGTTCATCAGCGTTAATCGCCCAGTGTGTCACTGTAGGTTCCAGGCTGGCAAAAGCCTGGCTGGCAAGGGCGTGATCGAGCGAGCCACTTTTGCCGCGAAAGACAAAGGAGTAGGACGGCTGATCCGCTTTGGCATCCAGATACTGCCAGCCCTGTTGCTCCAGCAGGCGAACCGGGTCTTCCATCCGGTAGGCATTGAGATCTCCCATCAATAACTGGTAGGGGGTCTCCACCCCGGTCGGCTGTTGTTGCAGCCAGTTGTGCAAAGCGCTTGCTGCTTCCAGTCGGGCAGCATTCCAGCATGCCTGGCCATCGCCTTGATCGCGCATCAGGTCAAATTGTGGGTGCTCCTGCCGTGGACAGCCGCCTTTGGATTTAAAATGGTTGACACTGACGGTCAGCACTTGCCTAGAGCTCAGATCCATAAAGCTTTGGGCGACGGGTGCCCGGTGCAGTTGATGAAAGGGAGCTTGTGGCTGGGTTGCCGCAGTACCGGCTTGCTGCACCGCATCGGGCCGGTAAATCAAGCCGACCTTAATGACATCGTTGCCGGGTTGCTGTGCGGTTTCCACCATCGCATAAGGCCGCTCGGTCGCGGCATTTAACGCCGATACCAAGGTAGCAATGGCGCTGCCTGCCCCATAGCCGTTATTTTCCAGTTCAATCAAGCCAATGATGTCAGCATCCATTGCCAGGATGGCAGCCGTCAGCTTCGCCGTTTGGCGTTCAAACTCTGCCTGGCTGCTGGCACCACGCCGGGTCGGAAAGGGCGGATCCTGATCGGCTCCGGTAAAGAAGTTCAAGACATTGAAGCTGGCGACTCTCAGTTCATTTGCTTGCCGTGCTGCTGGTGGTTCGGGTCGGAGGTTTTGTGGCTGCCAATCAGGTTGGCGGGTAGGAACCAGCCGGTAGCCGCGTTGATCCTGAAACAGCACGCCCTCTACCTGAGTGAGCGTATCACCCAGCCGCAAGCTTTGTGCAGCATGCAAGCCCGTTGGCGGGTAAGGCAGTGGCTCTGGATTTTGTTGCAGGCTACCGTCGTCCAGCACCAAAGTTCGTCTATCTTGCAAAACTGCGTGAGCCTGGGCTGCGTCACCGGGCATGTGGATCTGGGTGGGGCTCCATAAGCGCTTGTCGGCCAGGGTCAGCTCGCCATGACGCCCTAGCCCAAAAGTACTGTTTACCACCAATGGTTGCTCGAAGGATAGCCACATGCCTTCCAGTGACTCCCAGCTCAGATGCTCAGGCAAAGGTAAGGTCACAGCCAAAGGAGTGGTCTGGCTTTGACCACAGCTTTGAAATTGCACATCAATCAGGCTGGTTAACTGCTCTACTTCAGCTACCCGTCCTTGCACCGCCAGTAATTGGCCAGGCTTCAGTTCGGCTAGGCGGCCATCATCGGGCAAAAAAATTGCTTGCGAGCTTACCTGCAGCGCAGGCTCGCCTGGTTGTTGCAGCAGCCAACCTGCCCGGGCTGAGCTAGGGTAAATGTAAGCAGTTAACACCCCCTGAGTCAGCAGGGTTTGGCCAAGTTTAGGGCTGTGTTCAGCTGTACCCTGAATGGCTGTTATCGGTGTCACCGAGCTGTCGCAAGAAAGCGGTTGCTGCTGTTGACAACCATTGAGCGTGAAGCCGGCAGCTAAAATGCAGAAAAAATACCCGATCTTGTGCATAACAAGTCCTGTCTTCCTGGCTAGAAAAAAACCGCCAAAGCGGGTTTGAGTTGTTGGTGGTAGATGCTATTTGTTACCAGCGGATTCGCGATTGACTGCACGGTAGCCAATGTCTTTGCGGCAGAACATGTCCTGCCAACTGATTTGCTGCACCAGTTGATAAGCTGCTTGCTGGGCTGTAGTGACATTTTCACCCAAAGCGGTAGCGCACAGCACCCGGCCACCATTGGTCACAACCTTGCCATCTTTGAGTTCGGTACCTGCATGGAACACCTTGGCTTTGGCTGAATCCGCTCCCTCAAGGCCGTGAATTTCTGCACCCTTGGCATAGTTGTCCGGGTAACCACCAGCGGCTAACACCACGCCAACAGCTGCATCGGAACTAAATTGAATGTCGTTTTGTGCCAGCTTGCCTTCTACTGCGGCCTGACAAAGAGCGACCAGATCAGATTCAAGCCGCATCATGATGGGCTGGGTTTCTGGATCACCAAAGCGGCAATTGAACTCCAGAACTTTGGCTGTGCCATCTGCTGCTATCATCAGGCCTGCATACAAAAAGCCAGTGAATACATTGCCTTCTGCTGCCATACCGCGCACTGTTGGTTCAATCACTTGCTGCATTACCCAATCATGTACTGCGGCTGTGACCACTGGGGCAGGGGAATAGGCACCCATGCCCCCAGTATTAGGCCCTTGGTCGCCTTCATCTCTGGCTTTGTGATCCTGCGATGAGGCAAAGGGCAGCGCATGGCTACCATCCACCATCACAATAAAAGAGGCTTCTTCACCGGTCAGAAACTCTTCGACCACCACCCGGCTGCCAGCATCACCAAACTTGTTACCAGCCAGCATATCATCGATGGCGGCAAAAGCTTCTGTCTCGGTTTGGGCTATAATGACGCCTTTACCAGCCGCTAAGCCATCAGCTTTAATTACGATAGGGGTGCCCAGTTGTTGCACATAGGCTTTGGCTGGGGCTATTTCGGTGAAAGTCTGGTAGGCAGCGGTTGGGATCTGGTGGCGGGCCAGAAAGTCTTTGGCAAAGGCTTTGGAGCTTTCCAGTTGCGCTGCTGCCTGCGTTGGGCCAAAGATGGCCAGACCGTCAGCACGAAACGCATCGACAATGCCTTTGGCCAGTGGGGCTTCTGGCCCAACAATGGTCAGTGCAACCTGTTGTTCTTTGGCAAAAGCCAGTAAAGCGGGTACATCATCCGCTGCAATGGCGACATTGTGCAGGTTTGGCTCGAGCGCAGTCCCTGCATTGCCAGGGGCTACAAAAACCTTTGTGACCAGAGGGGATTGGGCCGCTTTCCAGGCCAGTGCATGTTCGCGGCCACCGCCGCCGACTACCAATACGTTCATTCAATTGTCCGATTATTGCTGTTGAGGTTTACGAAATTTCAAAGTCATTCGGTCGCTTTCACCGATGGCCAGATAGCGATCTCTGTCTTGTTCGCCAAGACGCAGGCTTGGTGGCAGGGTCCAGACGCCGCGAGGGTGATCCGCTGTATCCTTTGGGTTGGCATTGATTTCACTGCTGGCTTCAAACACAAAGCCGGCTTGCTCGGCCAGCTCAATGGCCAGGCTTTGCGGGAAATAACCACTTCGCGTCCAGTCACTATCAAGCTGAGCTTCGGGTAAACGGTGTTCAACCACACCCAGGACTCCACCTGGTTTTAATGCCCGGTAAAAATGGTTGAAGGCAATGCGCATGGCATCGTCACCGCCTTGCATGTACCAGTTGTGCAGGTTGCGAAAGGTGAGTACCACATCGGCACTGCCATCCGGGGCAATCTGCACGTTATCACTGGCGGCAAATTCACTTAGCTCTACCTTGCTGTAAATGGGATGAGCAGCCATTTTTTGCTGAAAGCTGGCCAGCGTACGTTGGGCATACTCGGAACTGCTGTTGGCCGGAAAGTGAGCCGCGTACAATGTGCCCCGCTCGTGTAGCAGCGGGGCCAGGATTTCGGTGTACCAGCCGGCGCCGGGTGAGATTTCAACGACAGTACTGTCTGGCTGCACTTCGAAAAAAGCCAGGGTACTGACTGGATTGCGGTATTGATCGCGCAGGGTGTTGGCTGGGGTTCGGCTTGGGTGATCGACTGCTGCCTGGATAGCTGTTTCAGAAGCTGATAATGAGATGCTGAGCAGCAGGGCCAGTAAAGCCCAGCAGATAGATTTTTTTTGAGTAGGAGTCATGAGGTATCCTTTCAAGTCTTGTTGCGTTGTTGTTTACCCGGTGCGCCCATACCCCAATGGGCCGGACACCACGCACACCGCCTTGGGCCGTTAGTGTAGCAAAGGCCGGCAAAAAAAGCAGCGATTAACAGCGCTTTCAGCAACTGTTAAAATAGCAGCCCGGACTTCCATTGCTCTATCACTCGTAGCCACAGTGACCACCTGCTGGCGTAGATGCTGTCGTAGCGGAGACAGGCTGTGGTAGAATGCGCCTTGGCAAAAAAGGTATCTTATGCTCGAACACATTAAAATTGTACTGGTGGGAACCACCCATAGTGGCAACATTGGCTCTGTAGCCAGGGCGATGAAAACCATGGGCCTGAGCCGGCTTTGTTTGGTGCAGCCAAAAGCTGAACTGGATGGCCATGCGTATGCGCTGTCAGCCGGCGCCAGCGAGCTGTTAAGCCAGGCGGAGCAGTTTGATGCTTTAGGGCCAGCTGTGGCCGATTGTGGTTTAGTCGTAGGAGCCAGTGCTCGCTCCCGAACGTTGTCCTGGCCAATGCTGGAACCAAGGGCCTGTGCTGAGTTGGCGGTGAAAGAAGCTGCCACCCATTCGGTGGCTCTGGTATTTGGCCGGGAAAGCAGTGGCTTAAGCAATGATGAGTTGCAGTTGTGCAATTACCACGTCTGCATTCCGGCTAATCCTGAGTACAGCTCACTGAACCTGGCGATGGCTGTCCAGATTGTTGCTTACGAAGTGCGGGTTGCGGCTCTGGCTGCGCAAAGTCAGGTGGAAGCAAGTGATGATACGGCTTACCCCAGCTCAAGCCAAATGGAAAACTTTTATCAGCATCTGCAGCAAACATTGGATCAAACGGGATTTATTATTCGGCAACACCCAGGTCTGGTAATGACGAAGTTGCGACGCTTGTTCAATCGTGCCAGGCCGGAAGAGGCCGAGTACAATATTTTGCGGGGTATTTTGACCTCGGTACAAAAGCGCATTGGGAACACCGACCAGAACCAGCGTTAATGCTGTAGGAATACCTGACTAAGCTACTGGGTCTTATACTTGACTAAAATAGTCGGGAATGTACAATGTCAGCTATCAACGCAGAGGGTGATGGCATAGCCATTCGGGGGTTAGCATGAGATTGACATCAAAGGGACGCTACGCAGTAACTGCCATGCTTGATGTGGCTTTGCATCATAGCGGTGGGCCTGTGTCCTTGGCCGATATTTCTGAGCGGCAGGGCATTTCGCTGTCCTATCTGGAGCAGCTGTTTGCCCGTTTGCGCAAGCGTGGTCTAGTCAGCAGTGTGCGCGGGCCCGGAGGTGGTTACCAACTGGGACGTGAGGCTGCTAGCATTGCGGTGGCTGAAGTGATTAGTGCGGTTGATGAATCCATTGATGCGACTCGTTGCCAGGGAAAATCGGATTGCCAGAGCGGTGTGCGTTGCCTGACACACAGTTTGTGGAGTGATCTCAGTCAGCGTATTGAAGATTTTCTGGCCAGCATTTCGCTGGCCGAGCTGGTTGAGCAAAGTGATGTGCAAGGAGTGGCGCAACGCCAGGATAAGCCTGGTAAAGCATCCTCGGTAAACAGTATTGAAGTAAGTTGCCAGCTGTAGGCAGCCTAACCGGAGCCAACGATGAAGCTACCCATTTATTTGGATTATGCGGCAACAACCCCTGTTGATAAGCGGGTGGCTGACAAAATGATGCAGTATTTGACCATGGATGGCCAGTATGGCAATCCGGCATCACGTTCACACCGTTTTGGCTGGCAAGCAGAAGAAGCGGTTGAACTGGCCCGCAGTCAGGTTGCTGAGTTGGTCAATGCCGATCCGCGGGAAATTGTCTGGACTTCGGGTGCTACTGAATCCAATAACCTGGCTATTAAAGGGATCGCTGGTTTCTACCATAAGAAAGGCAAGCACTTAATTACCGTGAAAACCGAGCATAAAGCCGTGCTGGACACCATGCAAGCCTTGGAGCGGCAAGGTTACGAGGTCACTTATCTGGATGTGGCTGCGAACGGTATGCTGGATCTTGCGGCGCTGCAAGCGGCGATCCGGCCCGACACCATCTTGATCAGCGTGATGTTCGTGAACAATGAGATTGGTGTGATTCAGGATATTCCGGCTATCGGTGAGCTGTGCCGGGAAAAAGGCATCGTGTTCCATGTGGATGCCGCACAGGCTGCTGGTAAAGTGGCTATTGATTTGCAGCTGTTAAAAGTGGACCTGATGTCGTTTTCTGCCCATAAAGTGTATGGTCCGAAGGGGGTGGGAGCTCTGTACGTTCGGCGCAAGCCACGTATCTGGTTAGAAGCGCAAACCCATGGTGGTGGTCATGAGCGGGGCATGCGCTCTGGTACTCTGGCGACCCATCAACTGGTGGGTATGGGCGAAGCTTTTCGTATTGCCAAAGCAGAAATGGCGGCAGAGCGTCAGCGCTGTGATGCCTTGTGTCAGCAGTTGTTGCATGGTTTGAAAGATATTGAGCAGGTATTTTTAAATGGCGATGATGCTCCTCGTGTGCCGGGGATCAGCAACATCAGCTTTAACTATGTAGAAGGCGAGTCGTTGATTATGGCGTTAAAAGACATCGCCGTCTCATCAGGTTCGGCCTGTACTTCGGCCAGTCTGGAGCCTTCGTATGTGCTCAGGGCGCTTGGCCTGAGTGATGCACTGGCTCATAGCTCCATACGTTTTAGCATTGGCCGTTTTACTACCGAGGCAGATATCGCGCATACCGTTAAGGTTGTCAAAGAAGCCACAACCCGGCTAAGAGCAATGTCCCCACTCTGGGATATGTACCAAGATGGCCGCGATGTAAACTCAGTGGAGTGGCTTACTCAATAAGCACTTACTTAATTCCCTAAAAATGAGCCAGAGCATTGATTTGCTCTGGCTTTTTTGTTGCGTGGTCACTGGCATTTTCTCTGCGTTCAACTAGGCTAAAAAAGTTCCCCGTAAAAACCATTATTTTTTTCGGAGAGGAATCCATGAGAAAATCTTTGCTCGTAATCAGTGCTTTATCCCTTACCGTCAGCATGACCTGCCTGGCTGATATCCAAATCAATGGCTTTGCCTCCATCAAAGCGGGTACGTCCACTGGTAGTGACAAAACCCTGTATGGCTATACCGATACGATTGATTTTAAAAATGAAAGCTTATTTGCTATTCAGGTCCGCTCCGATCTGGGTGACAAGCTATCCGTCACCGCTCAGGTGATGGGACGTGGTAGTAATGATTTTGATGCCCGCTTTGAGTGGGCTTTTTTAACCTATGAGTTGACCGAAAGTATGCGGATTAATGCTGGCCGGTTGCGTACCCCTTTTTACCGGTATTCCGACTTTATGGATGTAGGGTTTGCCTACGATTGGCTGCGTGTACCTCAAGGCGTCTATGGTCTGGGCTTTAATAATCTTGAAGGGCTGTCGCTCTATCATACGGCGCATCTGGGGGAGTTTGATTCCACCTTGCAACTGTTGCTTGGCTCCTACAGTGGCGATATCAGTCTGGCTGGTAACCCAGCGAGTGCGGATATCAAAAACATTGCCGGTGTGACCTGGGAGCTGGAGCGAGGCTGGTGGTCGGTGCGCACTGCCTACTTAAGCGGGAAAGTCAGCATCGATGCCCCGGCACTTGCACCACTATTTACTGGGTTAACACAAGCCGGTTTACCTGGCCTGGTTGCTGCACTTGATTTTAATGACGATCAAAGTGAGTTTATTGGTCTCGGGATTACTCTGGATCAGGGCGATTGGGTACTGATTTCTGAGTACAATCGAATCAATGTTAAAAACTCTTTCTTTGCCAAGCGTGAAAATTACTACCTGTCATTGGGCTATCGCTTTGACAGCATCACCCCCTTTGTCTCCTTTGAGCGGGAAGATCACCGCAGCAAATCAGCAATATACCAGCCATATACCACTGTACTGCCGCCGCAATTATTACAACCCTTGATTGCCGTGGTGGAAAGTCAGTCGGTAGATACTAAAACCTGGAATCTTGGCTTGCGCTACGATTTCCATCCGGCAGCAGCATTGAAAGCACAGTACAGCAACGAAAAAAATACCCTCACCGACAACCGCAATGACGCTTTTGCTGTTGGTGTCGACATTGTGTTTTAAGGAGCGGACTATGAACTTTAGATGCATTTCTATAATGGTCGCCAGTCTGGCGCTTAGCGCATCAGTGCTGGCTGAGTCACTGGCTATTGTTGTTCACCCGGCAAATGCTACCGATTTAACCACAGAGGATGTATCAAGGCTTTATCTGGGGCGGGCCAGAACCTTCCCGAACGGTGAGTCGGCGGTGCCCATTAATCTGGCAGAAGGCATGTTGGCAAGGGAAAGTTTTGACCAACGTGCTTTAAGCCGCAGCTCTGCACAGCTCAAGGCTTATTGGTCAAAGCTGGTGTTTACCGGTAAAGGCACACCGCCACAAGAAGTGGATTCACACGAAGAGGTGCTGAAACTGGTGGCCACCAATCCCAGCATCATCGGCTATGTCCCTGCATCAGCAGCGGATGAACGGGTTCGTATTGCGATTCAACTTGATTAGTTGGCACAGGAGAGCACCATGAAGAAAACACTAATAGCCACTGCAACCGGGTTACTGCTGTTACAGCCGGTCGCTTATGCCAATGTTGATGTGTCTGGTTACGCTTCCGTGATTGGAGGACGGGTTTTAAGCGGAACTGGTGTGGAAAGTGAGGGCATTCCCCCTTCTTTTCTAGCGAATTATCCCTTGGTTGGTGTGTACGAGAAAGATTGGAGCTTTAAGCCCGACACCCGCTTTGGTTTGCAGTTCAGAGCGAATCTAACCGACGGTTTATCGGCTACTGCTCAGGTGGTTGCCAGGGGGGCCGATGACTTTGATGCCCGCTTTGAATGGGCTTATTTATCCTATGATTTGAATGATCACTGGACACTGCAAGCCGGTAAAAAACGCTTACCTTTGTATTATTACTCGGATTTTTTTGATGTGGGCTATGCCTATTTATGGATCCGACCGCCGGCTGATAATTACACCTGGCAAATTTTTAACTACACCGGCGTGAACGCCATGTTTAACTATTTTGTCGGTGATTGGGACATTAGCGGCAATATTTATACTGGCCGGGAGGATGATAGCCAGAATAAATTACTATCAGAATACTTTCCGCCAAGGCAACCTACCCGTGAGATCTGGAAAAACATAGTAGGTGGGGTGTTGAACCTGAATAGAGACTGGCTGGATATCCGCCTTACGTACATGACCTATATTAATGAACGTTACCGTACCATTGATGGCGTGGTTGAACGGGTGACCTGGGGAGATTCCTTAACAAGGCGCGGAAAATTTGCCGGGGTCTCAGTGAATATGGATTTTGGCAGCTGGATTTTTTTATCTGAGCTGAACCGGCTCGATCTGGATGGAGGGAAGTTTGACACCTATATGGTTTCTGCGGGGTATCGTATCAATCAGTTTACCCCGTACATTTCGTACGCCGATTTTGACAGTGCAAACGAAAAGCACAATACCACCAGCTTAGGGCTGCGCTGGGATTTTCACTCCAATGCCGCTTTTAAATTCCAATACGATGATGTCAAAGATAAAAGTGAACCATTCTGGGAGGTGGCAGGTGACAGCAAATCCATTACTTTTGGTGTGGATCTGGTCTTCTAAGGGGAGAATACTATGACATTATTAAAAGCGGTATGTGGCGCATTGATGCTGTTCTCGGGTGCCTTGTTTGCAGACATTGCGGTAATAGTGCATCCATCCAATAACGCCAGTGTTGATCAGGCTGAGTTGAATCGGCTGTTTCTGGGGCGGGGCAGCACCTTCAGTGATGGCAGTCGGGCCACGCCGATGAATTTGGCAGAAGGTTTACCAGCACGGGATAGTTTTGATACCAAGGTATTAAATCGCTCATCGGCTCAGTTAAAAGCCTACTGGTCCCGCTTGGTGTTTACCGGTAAAGGAACCCCTCCTGCTGAGCATCCTACTGCCGCAGCGATGAAAGCTGCAGTAGCTGCCGATCCATCGGCTATCGGTTATATTGCCGCTGCTGATGTGGATGATAGTGTAAAAGTGGTTGCTACTTTCTGAGTTGCATTCACGACATAACAAAGCTTCCAACACCGGAAGCTTTTTTTATGTCAGCAGAAAAGTTTTTTCTACGGAAAATAGGTTTTCTCTGCTGAATCACGTATAATTTCGCGCCTTTAAAATTTAACCCATTTACTCAAGGAGTCCTTTCATGGCCTTAGAACGTACTTTCTCTATTGTAAAGCCGGATGCTGTTGCTAAAAATCTGATCGGTGCTATTTACCAGCGCTTTGAAGCAGCAGGATTACGTATTGTGGCATCGAAAATGCTACACTTGAGCAAA
Source organism: Alkalimonas sp. NCh-2 (assembly GCF_039631345.1). Lineage (NCBI taxonomy): Bacteria > Pseudomonadati > Pseudomonadota > Gammaproteobacteria > Alkalimonas > Alkalimonas sp. NCh-2. The sequence goes on along the minus strand of NZ_JBDIUV010000001.1, from coordinate 601,617 downwards.
GAGCAGGCAGAAGGTTTCTATGCCGAGCACAAAGAGCGTCCTTTCTTTGGCGCCCTGGTTGCATTTATGACCTCAGGCCCAGTGATGGTGCAAGTATTGGAAGGTGAAGATGCGGTGCGTAAAAACCGTGAAATCATGGGTGCAACCAATCCGAAAGATGCTTTAGCTGGAACTTTGCGTGCTGACTACGCCGATAGCATCGACGAAAATGCGGTTCATGGCTCAGATGCTGCCGAGTCTGCTGCTCGTGAAATCGCTTATTTCTTCACCGATGCAGAAGTCTGCTCACGTACCCGTTAATCGGTTAAAGCAGTACTGAATCAAGGGGGCCTGGCCCCCTTGTTGCGTCTTTGGTGAACACAGTAAACGCCATGGTTAGACAGGAATTGATAGCATGACAACATCCATTGCAAAAACAAATTTGCTGAATTTAACCCGCGAGCAAATGAAGTCGTTTTTTGCTGATTTGGGCGAAAAACCATTTCGTGCCGATCAGGTGATGAAATGGATCTATCATTACTGTGTCGATGATTTCGACAAAATGAGCAATGTGAACAAGGTGCTGCGGGAGAAATTAAAGCAGTGTGCTGAAATCCGTGCTCCGGAAGTAGCCAGTCGTCAGGACAGCAACGATGGAACCATTAAGTTTGTGATGCGGCTGGATGGTGGTCAGGAAGTCGAAACCGTTTGGATCCCGGAAAAGGATCGCCGTACGCTTTGTGTCTCCTCCCAGGTTGGTTGTGCGCTGGACTGCTCATTTTGCTCAACGGCTCAACAAGGCTTTAATCGTAACCTGACTGTGGCTGAAATCATTGGCCAGGTGTGGCGGGTTGGCCAGTTGATTGGCAGCTATGGTGATACCGGAGAAAAGCCGGTGACCAATGTGGTGATGATGGGCATGGGGGAGCCGTTGCTCAATATGAACAATGTAATCCCGGCGATGGAGCTGATGATGGAGGACTATGGCTTTGGTCTGTCCAAACGCCGTGTCACGCTGAGTACTTCAGGCGTTGTGCCTGCCTTGGATGCCATGCTGGGGAAAATTGATGTGGCTCTGGCTATCTCACTGCACGCCCCCAATAATCAGCTGCGTAACGAGTTGGTACCGGTCAATAAGAAATACCCGATGGAAGATTTTCTGGCCTCATCCCGGCGTTATGTAGAGTGGTCCAAGGCCAATGATAAAGTCACGGTAGAATATGTGATGCTGGAAGGCATTAACGACAGCATGGAGCAGGCCCATGAGTTGGCTCATGCGTTGCGGGATACACCGGCTAAGATCAATCTGATTCCCTTTAATCCTTACCCAGGCTCTCCTTATGCACGATCGAGCAATTCACGCATTGATCGTTTTAATAAAGTCTTGCAACAACATGGTTTTACCGTCATGGTACGTAAAACCAGAGGCGATGATATTGATGCCGCTTGTGGGCAGTTGGTCGGTGATGTAGTTGATCGCACCAAGCGCCTGTTGAAAAAACAAATGAAAGGGCAATCAATTTCCGTCAGAATGACATCGTAAGGGCTTTGCTCAGGGTAAAAGTTATGCAGAAACTGTCGGTTAGCATGTTCGTTGTGAGTGCATTGGTATTATCAGCTTGTGTATCTGAGAGTACTTATGTCGGCTCAGAGCGACCCGTGCAGCAACGACAGGTTGATAACACCGAAGCCGCACGAACCCGAATGTCGCTGGGCCTTAATTACTTGCAGCGCGGAGAAAATGCCCAGGCAATCTTCAATCTGGAGCGTGCCAGGATCCTGGCGCCTAACCTGCCTGAAGTTTACAATGCGCTTGCTTACTACTATCAAAGCGTAAATGAGGCAGAACAAGCAGAGGCTGCTTACAAACAGGCTTTGGCACGTGATGCCGATAACCCGGATACCTACAACAATTACGGTGCTTTTTTGTGCCAACAAGAAAAGTACGATGAGGCGGAAGTACTCTTGCTAACGGCCATTCGTCGGCCGGGTTATATACGCGTTTCGGAAAGTTATGAAAATCTGGCGTTATGTCAGTTGCAGCAAAATAATTTCAGTCGTGCGCAACACTATCTGGAGTCTGCTGTACTCCACAGTAGTAACCGCATCAGTAGCTTGCTAAACCTGGCCGCGCTCGATTACGCCATGGGAAGGCATCAACGCGCCCGTCAGCATCTTACCCGCATTCAGCGTCTTGGTCATGTTTCGGCCGATACGGCGTTATTGAGTTTTCTACTGGCCGATAAAGAATTGGACAGTGAAACACAAAAGAATGCCCGTGAGCTGTTGTTGCAGGTTTATCCGGATAGCCGGGCTGCCCGTTTACTTCGCGAGGGGCGGGTACAGGATACTGAGTTTGAACAGCTCCGTGAGCGATACAAGACCTACCTGCTGTCATCGGTAGAAATACCTGCTGCTGTGGTTGCAGAAGCGCCGGTGTCGCAGCCTCAGATCCGTATTGTACGGCGTGAGCAAACGGCAACTCAGGCTACAGAGGGGGCATCGTCAGTGTCTCTGTCACCGCAAGCCGCTGCGTCTTCTGTTGCTGTCACAAGCAACGAAACCAGTCTGATTGCTGATTCTTTATCGTCATTTTCGGGCACTCAGCCAAGGGTTACAGAACCATCGGTGTCCAGGCTGCAACCTGAGCCGCAACCCGATGTGCTATCGGAGATGTCTTCCATGCAGCATTCGATAGCTGAAACCGCAGCCTTTGAGCTCACAAGTTTAACCCGATCGTTGCAGCTGTTTGAGCCATCAGAAGCTCTGAGTGATGCCACGATACCAGCAAAAGAAAACGAGAGTGCGCCAGCCATTAATGGGCATGACCCAGTCAATGAACTCCTTGCCAGGTCTGCTGTCCATGACTCGGAGCCAAAAGATCTCCACAGTCTGCCAACAGCACAGCGGGACGACGACCAAGCGATGCCAGAGCACTCATCTGACGAAGTGGCGTATCATTTAGTGCAACAAGGTGAGTCGCTGTTTGCTATTTCCATGCAGTATAATATTCGGCTGGAAAAGCTGCAGTTATGGAACCAACTGTCGCCGGCAGCTACCATTCGAACTGGTCAGAAAATTTGGCTGGCAGAACCTGCGCCAGCGCCGGTGACGGAGGTTGTTGCTGTGGAGCGGCCGGATTTTCATGTGGTAGAGCGCGGAGATACACTTTTTAGTATCTCAATGCATTACAATGTGCGCCTTGCCCAGTTATTGCATTGGAATAATTTGACTAAGGAAAGTCGGGTTTACGTAGGACAACACATCTATTTGATAAACCCGGCTGATCTCAACCATGACAACTGAAAGCACCTCAACAGAAGTACAACAGGTCCGGGCAGGTGAGTTATTACGCCTGGCTCGTGAGCGCAAGCAATGGTCAGTGAAAGAAGCTGCCAGTCAGCTGAACCTTAAACTGTCGCTGATCGAAAGCATGGAGAGGGATCAATACGACGCCAATCTGCTGCCAACCTTTATTCGGGGCTACTTACGCTCTTACGCCAGGCTACTGAAGATTTCCGAGCAGGATGTGTTAAGTGCGTACGAGCGTCATCATGGTGGGCAACAAGCCGAAACCAGAGCTATGCACAGCTTTTCAAACCGTACCGAAAAAGAGGCGACTGAAAATCGTTTTATGCTGCTCACTTATCTGGTGGGAGCTGTGCTGATTGGGCTGCTGTTGCTTTGGTGGTGGCAAACTCATTGGCTGAGTGATGAGGTAACAGCCAACACGTCATCCGTCAGCACAGCAGCGCAACTTTCAGAGTTAACATTCAGTGAAGCCGATACCGGGCCTGAGCAGGGAGAATATCAGGAGTCCATGCTTGACACCGGGCCTGAGGATGATGAAGTCTTTGCTCCTGAAAGTAGCTCTGAAGTGCCGGCAGAGGCGAGTATGATGGCCACGCAGCCGGTCGCTGAGACTGTGCTGTCGAGCAATCAGTTAACGATGCGTTTTGCCGATGATTGCTGGATTGATGTGGTGGATGATAATGGCTCCAGAGTAGCCTTTGGTACCAAGCGGGCAGGTTATCTGATGCAGGTACAAGGCAAAGCGCCTTTTACTGTGACTTTAGGGAACCCTACCGTGGTTGAGATAGAGCTCGATCATGAGCCTGTTGATTTGTCCGGTTTTGCCAGTGGCCGGGTTGCGAAATTTTCCGTTCCGATACAAGAATAAATTATGTTTGCAGAAAATCCGATTAAGCGTCGTAAAAGTACCCAAATTCATGTTGGTTCTGTTGCTGTGGGGGGAGATGCTCCTATTGCTGTTCAGTCGATGACCAATACCAAAACCACCGATGTGGCCGCAACTGTAGCGCAGATTAATGCGATTGCGGCTGCCGGGGCTGATATTGTCCGGGTGTCTGTACCGACGATGGAAGCCGCAGAAGCATTTCGATTGATTAAACAGCAATCCCCCATCCCGTTGATTGCGGATATTCATTTTGATTACCGCATTGCGTTGAAGGTAGCAGAGTACGGTGTGGATTGTCTGCGGATTAATCCAGGCAATATTGGCCGGGAAGATCGGATCCGGGCTGTGGTAGATTGTGCCAGAGATCACAATATTCCTATTCGTATTGGTGTTAATGGCGGCTCTTTGGAAGCGGATATTCAGCAAAAATACGGTGAGCCTACTGCTGCGGCTTTGGTGGAATCAGCCATGCGCCATGTTGATATCCTGGACCGGTTGAACTTTGAACAGTTTAAGGTCAGTGTCAAAGCATCGGATGTGTTTCTGGCTGTCGGTGCCTACCGCTTGCTGGCCCAGCAGATAAAACAGCCCCTGCATTTGGGAATCACTGAAGCTGGTGGTGCCCGTGCCGGAGCCGTGAAATCAGCAATTGGTCTTGGTATGCTGTTGTCTGAGGGCATCGGTGACACCTTGCGTGTGTCGTTAGCCGCCGATCCGGTGGAAGAAGTAAAAGTAGGTTTTGATATTTTAAAATCATTGCGGATCCGCTCACGGGGCATTAATTTCATTGCCTGTCCCAGTTGTTCACGGCAGGAATTCGATGTGATCAAAACCATGAATGAGCTGGAGCAACGGCTGGAAGATGTGGTAGAGCCGTTGACGGTGTCTGTCATTGGTTGTGTGGTCAATGGCCCGGGAGAAGCCCTGGTATCCGATCTGGCCGTAGCCGGTGCCAATCGAATGAGTGGCTTTTACATCAATGGTGAGCGGCAGAAGCTGCGATTGCACAATGCACATATCGCAGAGCAATTGGAACAGCAGGTGCGGGATTATTTGTTGCGAAAGCAGCAGCAGATCGCGGTCACGCAGTTGGAACAGTGAGAAAGCTTCGGGAAAGCTTGGTGTTTGCTGCTGAAGCTCCTATAATCGCCTCTATTTTTTAGTCAATCCGAGTGGAAGATTGTGTCGAAACAAGTACAAGCCATTCGTGGCATGAATGATTGTCTGCCGCAAGATAGTGGACTATGGCAGTATCTGGAGCAATTGCTACGCCAGACTGTGACCAGTTATGGGTATCAGGAAATCCGTTTTCCTATCGTCGAAATGACGGAGCTGTTTAAACGCTCCATCGGTGAAGTGACCGATATTGTCGAAAAAGAAATGTATACCTTTAGCGACCGAAATGGCGATAGTCTGACGTTACGGCCTGAAGGGACTGCTTGTTGTGTTCGGGCTGGTAACGAGCATGGACTGCTGTATAACCAAGAACAGCGTCTTTGGTACATGGGCCCGATGTTTCGGCATGAGCGGCCACAAAAAGGCCGTTACCGGCAGTTTCATCAGTTTGGTCTGGAGTCTTTTGGTGTAGCAACGGCAGATATGGATGCGGAAGTGATCCTGCTCAGCGCCAGACTTTGGCAGCAGCTTGGCTTAACGCAGCATGTGCGCTTGCAGCTCAATACACTGGGTAGCCCGGAAGCACGGCAACGTTATCGGACAGCACTGGTGGATTATTTATCCGGACATCTGGAATTGCTGGATGAGGACAGTAAGCGTCGTCTGCACAGCAATCCATTGCGCATTCTGGATAGTAAAAATCCTGCACTTGCAGAGCTGTTGGCGGCAGCTCCAAAGCTGGCTGACTATCTGGATTCGGAGTCGGTCGAACATTTTGCTGAAGTACAACAACGATTGACTGCGGCTGGTGTGCGTTATGAGCTGAATCCACGACTGGTGCGGGGGCTGGATTATTACAACAAAACTGTGTTTGAATGGGTAACGGATAGTCTAGGAGCACAAGGCACTGTCTGTGCTGGTGGGCGCTACGATGGCCTGGTTGAGCAGTTAGGAGGGAAATCCTGTCCTGCCGTCGGGTTTGCTCTGGGTATTGAACGACTGGTATTGTTGCTGCAAACACTGGATTTGGCGCCAGTCGCACCAGCGCAAGCCGACTGGTATTTGATGGCAACCGATCCGGCTACGGAACTTGCTATGGTTCCGATTGCCGAACAGCTACGCACCGCTTTTCCACAGCGACGCATTATGCAGCATTGTGGTGGTGGAGCCATGAAAAAACAATTTAAGAAAGCAGATAAATCAGGGGCTGAGCTGGCTTTAGTGCTTGGCAGTGATGAGCTGGCTTCAAACAGCATTACCCTTAAGTGGCTGCGGCAAGAGCGGCCACAGCAACGTATTGCGCTAACCGAGCTGGTTGGCTTTTTGCAAACGATTTAGCGAAAGAATAACGGAGCAGTTATGGACGTTTACAGCAGTGAAGAACAACAGGTTGAAGCTATCAAGCGATTTTGGAAAGAGTACGGCATGACCATTGTAGCTGGTACCATCCTGGGCTTGGGCGGGCTTTATGGCTTTCGCTATTATCAAGGACAGCAATTGAGTCAGGCGGAGCAGGCGTCGGCAGGCTTTGAGCAATTGTTGGTCGCACAAGAGCAGCAAACGGAAGCCTGGTATGATGATGCAGAGCGTTACATTAGCAACCATGAAAAGACGGCCTATGCTACTTTTGCTGCAATGTTGAAGGCCCGTGATGCTGTGCTGTCGGGAGATTACAGTCTTGCCGAGCAACAACTGGCCTGGGTGATCACGCAGACCGGAGACCCGGTTATTGATGCTATTGCCAGGCTGCGTTTAGCGCGGGTTCATCTGCAGCAACAGCAATACAGCCAGGCACTGGCTCAGTTACAAACGGCCATGCCAGAGAGCTTCCAACTGCAACAGCAAGAGTTAAAGGGAGATATCTTCCTGGCTCAGGGCGATGCGTCAGCCGCAAAGCAAGCCTACCAGTTGGCGAAAAGTACGGTTGGTGCTGAAGCCAACCAACTGCTGAAAATCAAGCTGGATGAATTGGCTCATATCCAAGTCGAGGGCATGCTGTGAATTGTATTTCGATGCGGACTCTTTGTGTCCTGACCGTGCTGTTGACATTGGTTGCAGGTTGTTCATCCAAAAAAGAAAAGTTGGTTTTGCCGGCTGTCACCAACCAGTTTCAACCTGTGCTGCTGTGGGATCATACTGCAGCAGATGGTGTACAGCATTTTGATTCGAGTTTGCGGCCGCTGATATTGGATGGCAAGTTGTTCGCGGCAAGCCGGACCGGTGTGATCACAGCGTTTGAACTGGAAACCGGTAACCGAGTATGGACTTACGATACCCGTAGCGACAGCGTGATTGGGTTTTGGCGCTTACTGGCATACCGTTCGAAAGACACCGCTCGGGTATCCGGAGGCTTGTCACACGGCTTTGGCCATCTGTTGTTTGGTACCGAAAACGGGGAAGTTATTGCCCTTGATCCGGCAACAGGAGAGCGGCGCTGGTTAAGTAAAGTGCCTGGTGAAGTGCTGGCTGCCCCTGCGGCCGGAGATGGCATGATTGTGGTCAACACAGGCTCCGGAACGATCGTCGCACTGAATCCGGCCGACGGCTCCCGTCGTTGGGCGTACGAGCAAGAGTTGCCGGCTCTAACCATTCGTGGTGTTGCCGAGCCGGTGATCGTGCCAGGTGGGGTGGTGTTTGGTTCTGGCGCAGGCAAAGTGGGTGTGTTGATTTCTGAGCATGGTTTACCAGCCTGGGAAGAAGTGGTGGCAACCCCGCAAGGCGCCACTGATCTGGCCCGCCTGGTAGATGTGGATGCCAGACCCATTGTTGTGGGCAACACCATTTATGCCATTGCATACAACGGCGAACTGTTGGCGATGGAACTTAACTCAGGGCGCACTCTGTGGAAACGTGACTATGCCAGCTTCCGCAATATGGCACTGGCTGATACGGTGTTGTATATCGTAGACTCTGTTGGCCGTGTCTATGCAGTGGATCGCCGTAATGGCCAGGAGCTGTGGTCACAGAATGCACTGGAGCGTCATTTCCTGACTGCACCAACCATTTTTGGCGATTATCTGGTGTTTGGTGACAGCAAAGGTTACTTGCACTGGTTGGATCGGCGCACTGGCGATATGGTAGCGCGCCATCAATTCCATCGTTCAGGTTTTTATGTGGCACCTGTAACCAACGGGAATTATTTGGTGCTGCAAAGTCGCAATGGCGAGCTGGTGGTATTGCAGCAACCCTAAAGCAGTACCAAACCGAATGTTATGCGTTAAGCTATAACAGGCTCTAGTGAGCCTGTTATTTTTATTTTGAGGTGAGCTCATGTTACCGGTCGTCGCTCTGGTTGGTCGTGCCAATGTTGGTAAATCAACCTTATTCAATCGTTTAACCCGTACGCGGGATGCGCTGGTCGCTGACTTTCCTGGTCTGACCCGTGATCGGAAATACGGCTCTGTCGAGTTCGAAGAATTGTCCTTTATCGTGGTGGACACCGGCGGTATCGATGGCGATGCCGAAGGCATCGAAGTGGAAATGGCTGATCAATCGCTGCGGGCGATTGACGAGGCTGATGTGGTGCTTTTTATGCTGGATGCAAGAGCTGGCCTTACTGCCGGGGATATTGGCATTGCGGATTATTTGCGTAAAGCACAAAAACAGGTATTTCTGGTTGCTAATAAAACCGATGGTCTGGATGCCGACAGTGCCATTGCTGAGTTTTACAGCCTGGGCCTGGGCCAGGTCTGGCCGATTGCAGCAGCCCATGGTCGTGGTTTATCGGTGCTATTAAACGAAGCGTTACGCCCACTGCTTGAGTTGCCTGAAGCGCCTGAGCAGGATGAAACTGAACTGGCCGATCCAGTGTCAGACGATGAGCAGTTGGCGGCTGAAGCCGAGGCGTTGGAAGACAAGCCAATCAAGCTGGCCATTATTGGTCGGCCTAATGTTGGTAAATCCACCCTGACCAACCGGATCCTGGGCGAGGAGCGGGTGGTGGTGTTCGACATGCCAGGTACCACCCGTGACTCCATCTATATTCCGATGCAGCGCAACGAGCGTGATTATATTTTGATTGATACGGCCGGGGTGCGGCGGCGCGGTAAGATTGACGATAAAGTCGAAAAGTTTTCGGTGATTAAAACATTGCAGGCCATTGAAGAGGCCAATGTGGTACTGCTGGTACTGGATGCCCGTCAGGGTATTGCGGATCAAGATCTTAGTTTGCTGGGCTTTGCACTTAATGCCGGGCGCTCGCTAGTAATTGCGGTGAATAAATGGGATGGCTTAAACGAAGGCGTTAAGGATGAAGTGAAGCGTGAGCTGGATCGCCGGCTTGGTTTTATTGATTTTGCCCGTTTGCATTTTATCTCAGCCTTGCATGGTTCGGGGGTGGGTAACCTGTTTGAGTCGGTAGAAGAAGCCTACCAATCGGCCACCAAGCGGATCAATACCTCCATTTTGACCCAGATTATGAAAATGGCGCAGGATGATCACCAGCCGCCTCTGGTGAATGGCCGCCGTGTCAAGCTCAAGTATGCCCATGCCGGAGGGTATAACCCACCGATCGTAGTGATCCATGGCAATCAGGTCAGTGCCTTGCCAGATTCCTACAAACGTTATCTGATGAACTACTACCGCAAAGCTTTGCAAATCATGGGTACGCCTATTCGCATAGAGTTCCGTGAAGGCGATAATCCTTTTGCGACAGAGAAAAAGCGGGTCAGTATGACGCCGAATCAGCAATACAAACGGGATCGGTTGCTCAAAGCCCGGCAGAAGCTGAAAAAAAGCTAGCATTTTTTCCCACCAGACTTTGTTGCAACTCAGGCAGTTGCAACAAAGTGTTTCAGTCTACATAAAAGTTAACACTTCTTAATTATCCCCACCCGGCTGCATCTGCTACTTTAAAGGGTAATTTTTGCTCGAATAAAGGAAGCTATGATGAGCGCTTGGTTGAAAGCTGCCATTGCGGTGGGTGTGTTGTTGCTTGGCATTTTTGTGGTCGTGGCTATTGTCAGTACGGCTCCAAAGTCTCTTGAAGCCGATACCAGCAGGGCGCAAGCACCTTTGGTGCATACTCAGACTTTGCAACCCCGGGCACATCGCTTTGAAGTTCGGGTCTTTGGCGAAGTGCAACCCAAAGAAAAAACCCGTTTAACCCCCGAAGTCTCTGGTCGCGTTATTCGCATTCACCCCAATTTTGTTGCTGGTGGCGTCATAGCCAAAGGGGAAGTCATGGCGCAACTGGATGCTGCCGATTACCAGGCTGCCATGCTGTCAGCAGAGGCTGCTGTGGCAGCCGCCCATGCGGCACTGGAGCAGGAAAAAGCCCTGGCGCGGGTAGCTGAACAGGAGCTGCGCCATCTATCGCCTGGAGAGGTTTCAGCCCTGGGGCTGCGCAAGCCACAGTTGCATAGCGCGGAAGCGGGAGTGAAATCAGCGCTGGCAGCGTTACAAAAAGCCCAGCGTGACTTGGAGCGGACTCAAATTGTTGCTCCTTACGATGCATTGGTGATTAATCGCAGTGTTGGTTTGGGGCAGGTTGTGTCGGCAGCCACGGCTCTGGGTGAAATTTACAGTGTGGAACAGGCTGAAATCCACGTGCCTATTGCTGGCTTTGACACACGTTTTTTACCTCAGCCGGTGGCAGGTATACCTGCCCAGGTGCAGTTTGATGGTCATTATCGTCAGGCAGAGGTGGTGCGTGATTTGGGGGTGATCCATGGTCAAACCAGGATGGGCCATCTGGTGGTAGAAGTGGAAAATCCGTACAGCCTGAATCTTGATCAGCCGATGCTGCGCTTTGGCCAGTACGTTGAGGTCATACTAGCTGGTCGCACGCAGCAGGATGTGTTTGAAGTGCCGCAGGATGCGGTGCAAAACCAACATGTTTGGCTGCTGAACGAAGACAGTACCTTGCGGCGTCAACCCATCCAAGTCGTGCGGCAGGAAGGCAAAAGTGTGCTGATTGAGCAAGGCCTGCAAGCCGGTGACAAGCTGGTGTTGCTGGCTCCCAGTTTTCCTCAGCCAGGCATGCAGGTGCGCACTGAAAGCGATGGCAGCGAACTGGCGAAGGTGGAGTAAGGCATGGACCACATCGATCCGAAAAGAGGCATTATTTCCTGGTTCGCCAACAATCCGGTAGCTGCCAATCTGATGATGGTGTTTATTCTGGTGATGGGTTTTGTCACCTACAACAGCATTCAACGGCAGATGTTTCCGCAAGTGGAAGTGAACTATGTTCATATTAACACCACTTTTCGCGGTGCAGCACCACAGGAAATTGAAGAAGGGATCCTGATTAAGATTGAAGAAGCCTTGCAGGATATTGAAGGCATTAAACGCGTGCGCAGCTTTGCCTGGCGTGGTGGTGGCCGTCTAAGTATTGAGCTGGAGGTCGGTGAAGATATCAGCAGTCGTTTGGATCAAATCAAGCTGCGGGTCGACTCCATCGGCACTTTCCCGGCTGGTATGGAGCCCTTAACGATTTATCAGCTCGAGTGGCGTCAGCAGGCGGTTGAGTTGGTATTGACCGGCAGTGAGGACTCGCTGGAGTTAAAAGCCATGGGTCGGGAGATCCAAAACGAACTGTTATTGCTGGAACAAATCAACTTTGTCAACTTTAACACCATGCCAGCCTGGGAAGTGGCAGTGGAAATCGCGCCGGAAACACTGCAACGCTATAACCTCAGTTTGCAGGATGTGAGCCGCGCCATTCGTAACTACTCCGATAATTTGTCGGCCGGTATGATCCGCAGTGAATCCGGCATGATCACTATCCGCTCGGAGCAACGCGCTTACCGGGCAGATGAGTTTGCCCGTATTCCGGTTATTCTGGGCCCTCAGGGAGAGCGGGTCTTGCTCGGCGATATTGCCAGCATTCATGATGGCTTTGAAGAGCGGGTTAACTACATGCGCAGCAATGGCCGTAATGCGGCCTTTTTACAGGTAGAAGCATCCAGCACCCAATCCTTACCGGATGTTGCCCGCAGTGTGCATCAATATCTGGCCTATAAAAATGAGCAGTTGCCGGATGGTTATCAGTTGGATGCGCTGGTCGATATGACCTATTACCTGAATGGCCGCCTGAATATGATGTGGAGCAATCTGTTGCAAGGCTCGGTGTTGGTGTTTTTGATGCTGATGCTGTTCTTGCGGGTAAAAGTGGCGTTCTGGGTGATGCTGGGCCTACCCATTGCTTTCTTAGGCGCCATTTGGATGATGCCATTTGCTGGCGTTACCATCAACATCGTTACCTTGTTTGCCTTTATCATGGTGCTGGGGATCGTGGTGGATGATGCTATTGTGATAGGGGAGAGCGCCTATCACGAAACAGAGCAAAAGGGCCACAGTGTCGATAATATTGTGCGTGGTGCCCGGCGGGTTGCCACACCGGCCACCTTCGGTGTCTTGACCACCATAGCGGTGTTTGCTCCCTTTATGTTTGCCCAGGGCATGGAGTCGAACGAGTTTCGAAATATCTCCATTGTGGTGGTGCTTTGTCTGATTTTCAGTCTGATTGAGTCCAAACTGATTTTACCGGCGCATTTGGCGCACAGTAAAATCAAACCTTTGGCTAAAGAACACTGGCGCAGCCGTTTCCAGCAAAACTTCCAGCAGTTTATTGAGCAGCGTTACCAGCCATTTTTACAGCGCTGCATCAATCAACGCTATGCAACGCTGGCAGCCTTTTTGGTCTTATTGATGGCCAGCATTGCCTTGATGGCTTCTAATCATCTGCGGGTGGTGATGATGCCACCGGTGCCACACGATTACCCAACCATTAGTTTTGAGATGCATCAAAATGCCTCTGAGCAGCAAACGCTGGAAAGCCTGCTGGCGATTGAAGCCATGATTTACCAGCAGGAAGAGCGGGTACGGGATGAAACCGGTCAGCCATTAATCAGTGATGTGTTTGCCTTTTTAAACAGTCAAACCAGTGGCCAGGTAGTGGTGACGCTGGTGGCTGAAGATGATCGGCCATTCAACGCCTTCACCTTATCCAGACGCTGGCGTGAAGCTATGCCGGAATTGCCCGGTGTCCGTTTGATCCGGGTGCAGGATGATGTGATGAGTATGGGCGGGCAAAATAATCTGGAGTATCGTTTGTTTGGCCGTGATATTGATCAACTGAACCAGGCAGGCCTTGCCCTGATTGCTGATCTGGCCAAAATTCCCGGTGTGTTTGATTTAAGTTCTACTATTGACTCTGCCGGCAAAGAATTGAATTTACAGCTAAAACCGGTAGCGTACCAGTTGGGGTTAACACCGGCCGATGTAGCCAGCCAGGTAGGTTCCGGCTTTTATGGCCTGGAAGCACAGCGGATGATCCGTGATGGTGACGAAGTACGGGTGATGGTGCGTTACCCACGTTTGCAACGTGAGCAAATCGGCGCGCTGGATTACAGCAAGGTTCGGTTGCCATCCGGAGAGTTCGTACTCTTGGGTGATGTCGCCGAGCTGGTGGAAGCGCCAGGCATTTCCCGTATTAATCGGGAAAATGGTTTCCGTACTGTGCGGGTATCCGCCAATGTCGATCAGGCTCAGGTCACCACCTCTGAAGTAGTGCGGCTGGTTCGCGCTGAAGTGATGCCGGAACTGCTGGAGCGTTTCCCTGGGGTGCGTACCGAGCTGGGTGGTCAGATTGAAGAGCAGCAACGTCAGCGTGATCAGATGTTCCTGTACATGATTGCTGGCTTACTGATGGTCTATATCCTGCTGGCCATTCCGCTGAAAAGCTACAGTCAGCCATTGATTGTGATGTCAGTGATCCCGTTCGGCATGATAGGTGCTGTACTGGCGCACTTTGTGCTGGGTATGGATCTGTCGCTGTTTTCTTTCTTTGGCATGATTGCGGCTGCCGGGGTGGTGATCAACGACAGCCTGGTACTCACTGATTACGTCAACCAGTCGCGACGGGAAGGCTTATCGGTGGCCGACTCGGTGATGCGGGCTGGTAAAATGCGTTTTCGGGCTATTTTACTGACCTCCCTGACCACCTTCTTTGGTCTGGTACCGATTATGTTTGAAACCAGCCTGCAGGCACAGTTTGTCATTCCGATGGCGGTGTCCTTAAGCTTTGCGGTGCTCTTTGCTACCTTAATCACCCTGGTGCTGGTACCTTGCCTGTACTTAATTCTGGAAGATGTGAAACGCCCCTTCAGGGCACTAAAGCGACGCTTGTTTGGGACTCCTGCGGTCGGCGCAGCAGGTCAGTAACGGTTAGCGTTCGATAGCAGTCACTTCTGCGACAAAAGCTCCCTGGGCCAGTTTGGTGCGAACCAACTGGCCTTTTTTTAACTGGTTGCTATCGGTCAGCACTTTATTTTGTTCATCAAAACTGATGCTGTAGCCCCGTGCCAGAGTAGCCAATGGACTGACGGTATCCAGCCGGGCAAGGAGCAATTGCCAGCGTTGCTGATGTTGCTGCAGTTGTTGCTGCATGGCCCGGTGCAATAACCGCTGCTGCTGGTTCAGTTGTTGCTGATGCTGCTGCAGCTTTTTGGCCGGTGACAGTGCACTGAGCTGACGGCTCAGGCTGGCCTGTTGCTGCTTGAATTGCTGCAAGCGCTGCTGCAACCGGCGCAGCAGTTGGCTACTAAGCTCGTCCAGCCGCTGTTGTTGCTGTTGCAGTTGCCGCGAAGGGTGTCTGGCCTGCAGTCGCTGGGTCAGTTGTGCTACTTTGGGCGCAAAGCGCTGCAGCTGCTGGCGCTGCGCCTGCAGCAAAGCCCGCTGCAGCCGCTGCACCCGCTCCAGCAGATGCAGCTGATCGCTGGAAACCAGCTCGGCGGCAGCCGATGGCGTGGCGGCGCGGATATCGGCGACAAAATCACTGATGGTGACATCAATCTCATGGCCAACGGCGCTGACAATAGGCACCGGGCTTTTTGCAATCAGCCGGGCCAGTTGTTCGTCGTTAAAACACCAAAGATCTTCCAGCGAACCGCCACCACGGCCAATAATAATGGCATCCACCTCGTTGCGCTGATAGGCCAGGCTAAGCGCCTGACAGAGCTGAGCGACCGCGCTGCTGCCCTGCACCAGGCTGGGGTAAACAATGATCTGCATGCCTGGCGCCCGGCGTTTGAGCACCGTCAGAATATCGCGGATGGCCGCACCGGTCGGAGAGGTCACGACGCCTAAGCGCTGAATCATGGCCGGCAACGGCCGCTTGCGTTCACTGGCCAGCAGGCCCTCGGCCAGTAAGCGTGCTTTGACTTGTTCAAACTGCAATTGCAGGGCACCACTGCCGGCATCTTCCAGCAGCTCGGCCAGCAACTGGTACTCACCGCGGGGCTCGTACACACTGATGCGGGCCTTGATCAGTACCTGCTGGCCATTTTGCGGTTTGATGCTGGCCATGCGATTGCTTTGGCGAAACATCGCCACTTTGACCTGGGCACCGCTATCTTTTAATGAAAAATACCAGTGACCAGAGGCTGCAGCGACAAAGTTAGACACTTCTCCTTGCAGCCAGATGCGCTGAAATTGTTGCTCCAGCACCATGCGGACTTCGCTGTTTAAGCGGGATACGGTGTAAATGTCTTTGTTTTGCATGCTGATATCAGAAGTTTCCCGGCAGAAGTGGCTTACTCTACCACAAAAGTAAAAAATCGTTTGTTCCGAAGGCGAAAAAGCGCTAAAATTGCGCCGCAACATTCCTTTGGTTTTTCCCAAGAAGCGAGATTGTTGCGATGCTCAGGATCATGAAAGAAGCCCTTACCTTTGACGACGTGTTACTGGTTCCGGCGCACTCCACCGTACTACCCCATACTGCCGATTTACGCACTCAGCTGACCGACAGCATTCATCTGAATATTCCGATGGTGTCCGCTTCGATGGATACCGTGACCGAAGCCCGTTTGGCCATTGCACTGGCGCAAGAAGGCGGCCTTGGTTTTATCCACAAAAACATGACCATTGAAGAGCAGGCGTCGCACGTTCGCCGGGTAAAAAAATACGAAAGTGGTGTAGTGTCGGATCCGGTCACGGTATCGCCGCAAATGACAGTCCGTGAAGTGCAGGCGCTGGCGCAGCAACACGGTTTTTCAGGTTTCCCGGTGGTGGATGCCAACCACAATCTGGTCGGTATTGTCACCGGCCGTGATATGAGCTTTGAAGCCAGTGCCGGCACCAAAGTTTCTGAACTGATGACACCGAAAGATCGCCTGGTGACAGTGAACGAAAATGCTTCCCGCGAAGAAGCCTTTAAGTTAATGCACCAGCACCGCATTGAAAAAGTGCTGGTGGTAGACGATGCCTTTAAATTAAAAGGCCTAATCACGGTGCGGGATTACTACAAAGCCGCCAGCAAGCCAAATGCCTGTAAAGACGAATTGGGCCGGTTGCGGGTGGGTGCTGCGGTTGGCGTGGGGGCCGGCACCGACGAGCGTATCGCCGCTTTAGTCGAAGCTGGCGTCGATATTCTGCTGATTGATACCTCCCATGGCCACTCGCAGGGGGTGATTGACCGGGTGAAACAAACTCGTGCCCAGTACCCGAACCTGCAAATTGTTGCGGGCAACGTCGCGACTACTGAAGGCGCCAAAGCGCTGGCGGAAGCCGGTGCCAATGCCGTCAAAGTAGGCATCGGTCCTGGCTCGATTTGTACCACCCGTATTGTGACCGGCTGTGGTGTACCACAAATCACGGCGATTGCCGATGCGGTCGAAGGGGTGAAAGGCACCAAGGTAAAAATCATTGCCGATGGCGGTATCCGTTTTTCAGGCGATGTCGCTAAAGCCCTGGTGGCTGGTGCCCATTGCGTGATGGTGGGCTCCATGTTTGCCGGTACCGAAGAGTCGCCGGGCGAAGTGGAGCTGTATCAGGGCCGTTATTACAAATCCTACCGTGGCATGGGCTCTCTGGGCGCTATGGCACAGCGGCATGGTTCGTCCGACCGTTATTTCCAGGGCAGCGACAATGCCGAAAAGCTGGTGCCGGAAGGCATTGAAGGCCGGGTGGCGTACAAAGGCCCGATCGAGAACATCATTCACCAGCAAATGGGTGGTCTGCGCTCGGCCATGGGCCTGACCGGCAGTGAGTCCATTGAGGTGCTGCGTACCAAGCCACAATTTGTCAAAGTGACCTCTGCCGGTATGGGCGAGTCGCACGTGCACGATGTGCAAATTACCAAGGAAGCGCCGAATTACCGCATGGGGTAAAGGCTGCGTTTCACAGCGGCTGGCACTTGCCAGCCGTTTGCTTTCACAACGATTGGATTTAAAAAGGTCACTATGAGCAAAAACATTCATCTGCACCGCATTCTGATCCTGGATTTCGGATCTCAGTACACCCAGCTGATTGCCCGTCGCATCCGCGAGATTGGGGTTTACTGTGAACTCTGGGCCTGGGACGTTACCGAGGAGCAAATCCGCGACTTCAACCCAACCGGTATCATTTTATCCGGTGGCCCGGAGAGTGTGGCTGCTGCTGATTCGCCGCGGGCACCACAGTATGTATTCGAGGCAGGCGTGCCTGTGCTTGGCATCTGCTACGGCATGCAAACCATGGCCGAGCAACTGGGCGGTAAAGTATCCTGCTCCGATATGCGTGAGTTTGGCTATGCTCAGGTGGAAGTGATTGCTAAAAACCGCTTATTTGCCAACATCGAAGATCACATCAGTGCCAGCAATACCGCATTGGTGGATGTCTGGATGAGCCATGGCGATAAAGTTATCGAGATCCCACCAGGTTTTGAAACCGTGGCCCGCACCGATACCTGCCCGCATGCTGGTATGGTCGATGAAGCGCGTCAGTTTTACGGCGTGCAGTTCCACCCGGAAGTGACTCACACCCGTCAGGGCCTGCGGATGCTGGAGCATTTCGTGGTCGATATCTGCTGCTGCGAAAAACTCTGGACCCCTGCATCCATTATCGAAGATGCCATCCTGCGCATTCGTGAGCAGGTTGGCGAGGACGAAGTGATTCTGGGTTTATCCGGTGGTGTCGACAGCTCGGTCACCGCCATGTTGCTGCATCGTGCTATCGGCGCACAACTGACCTGCGTTTTTGTCGATAACGGCTTGCTGCGCTTAAACGAAGCCAAGCAGGTGATGGATATGTTTGGCAACCACTTTGGTCTGAACATCGTCCATGTCAGCGCTGAAGATCGCTTCCTGGATGCGCTGGCCGGCCAGAACGATCCGGAGCAAAAGCGCAAAACCATTGGCCGGGTCTTTGTCGATGTGTTCGACGAAGAGTCGCAGAAACTGAAAAATGCCCGCTGGCTGGCGCAAGGCACCATCTATCCGGATGTAATTGAGTCGGCAGGTTCGGCCACCGGCAAAGCCCATGTGATTAAATCGCACCACAATGTTGGCGGCCTGCCAGAGCATATGAAAATGGGCCTGGTCGAGCCACTACGCGAGCTGTTTAAAGACGAAGTGCGCAAAATCGGTTTAGAGCTGGGTTTGCCGTACGACATGCTGTACCGCCACCCGTTCCCGGGGCCAGGCCTTGGTGTGCGGGTGCTTGGCGAAGTGAAAAAAGAGTACTGCGACTTGCTGCGCCGCGCCGATGCCATTTTTATCGAAGAGCTGCATAAAGCGGACCTGTACCACAAAGTCAGCCAGGCCTTTGCCGTATTCCTGCCGGTGCGCTCGGTCGGGGTAATGGGCGATGCCCGCAAGTACGACTGGGTGATTTCACTGCGTGCGGTCGAAACCATCGACTTTATGACCGCCCATTGGGCGCACCTGCCATACGATATGCTGGGCAAGGTGTCTAACCGCATCATCAATGAAATCGACGGCATCTCCCGCGTAGTCTACGACATCAGCGGCAAGCCACCGGCGACCATTGAATGGGAATAAGCCTTAGTAGCTAATACCTCAAACCCCGGTACGGATACCGGGGTTTTTTTATCTGTACAGCATAAGATGGTTTAATAAAGGTAAATTTAGAGAGTAAAAGTTACAGCTTGTTCATACGTAAAAAGTCAGTTAAATTGGTTACTTAGCAATGAATTGCTCGGTGTGTAAATTATCTCGTTTTTGAAAGTAATGCGCCTGAGTGAGTTTTAACTGCAAAGGTGTTTGTATTGTCAGCGAGTTTCGCTGAGCGATTTAATCATTGCACACTGTTTTTGCAAAGGGATGTACGTTTAATACTATGAAGAAAACATTTCTGTGGGTTGGGCTTGGCCTGGCAGGTGGTATGGCTTTGCTGGCTTTTATAGGTGCAGTGATCCTGTTCGTGATGAATATGTTGAAAGGCGACGCATACGAGCTTTCGCTCAAGTCGGTGTCTGCCCATCCGCAAGTCATTGCTGTATTCGGGGAGCCGGTCAGCCCCAGCTGGTTTGTACTAGGCAGTGTGAATATCAGCGGCCCGGACGGTTCGGCCTCACTGGAATATAACATAAGAGGGCCTGAATCCTCTGGCACAGTGTATGCCTATGCCACCAGAGCTGCGGGTGAATGGTACCTTGATAGAGTCATTGTTCTGGAAGCATCGTCTGGTGAGCGAATTAATGTCTTAGAAGGCGACAAATAGATGCCCCTGAATTGGAGCTTAGGTCCTGGTAGAGCTGGTTTGCCAATGGGCGTACTATCAGGGTGGTGAAACCCGTGACTCTGGATAATAAAGCACGCTGACTTAGCAGCGATGTATAAAAGGAACTTAATCTTGAAAGCAACAAACTATTGGCTGCTTATGGCGGCTGCAGGCTCATTTTTGGCTGCACTTGCGCATCTGGGGTGTATTGTATTTGGTGGTGACTGGTACCGATTTTTCGGTGCCGGCGAGCAAATGGCACTTATGGCAGAGGCCGGCCATTGGCAACCCGCGGTAGTTACCTCCGGTATTGTGTTGGTATTACTGATTTGGAGCGCTTATGCGCTTTCCGGAGCTGGCGTCATTCGTCGTTTACCGCTGCTGCGCACTGGTTTGCTGTTGATAGGTGCTGTACTGCTGATGCGAGGCCTTGGTTTTGTAGTGCTGATGCCACAGTTTCCTGACAATAGCCTGATGTTTTGGCTGGTTAGTTCGGGCATCTGTTTAGTCCTTGCTGCTGGTTATTTGGTGGGGTTAAAGCTGCAATGGCCCACACTGAAAGTGCATCAGGCATAGCACTATGTTTTGGTCTGTATCAGCATTCATGTATGTGCCAAGTATCGACTTAAGTTATTGTAATTTTGGATGTTTTAATATGGAGGTCTTGGGTGCTTAGCCGTGAACAAGCGGAGGTTGCTGCTGAGGCACTGCTGAAGAGTAAGCGTCAGCAGTTGGCACGTAAACAGGCCAACCTGCAAAAGTGGCGACTGCGTCGCCATAGAATGGTTGCAAGTTTTATCGGTTTTATCATGGGCACTATACTGGGTGATTACTTTGCCGGGGATCCTTATCCCTGGAACTTGATTGGGCTGGCAATAGGTTTGGTGTTCGCACTGCTAGGGCAGCATTTCGGCCGGCCAGAGGATAAGCCGCGTTAGTTTGCTTTCCTGGCGAAGATCCCGGTTAATGCGCTATTGCTGATGCACGCACTCAATGGTCGATGGCAGCTCAGGCTCCCTTGCTGTACCATGCAGCCAGTTTTTGCAATCGAGGACACAGGGTATGAATACAACACAAGCCAATAATCCACTGCATGGACTTACTTTAGAAAGCATCTTAGTACGGCTGGTTGAGCATTACGGCTGGGAACAGTTGGCAAGCTATGTACGGATCAACTGCTTTAAGCAAGATCCATCGGTAAAGTCCAGCCTGAAATTCTTACGTAAGACACCTTGGGCCAGAGCTGAAGTAGAGCAACTGTATCTGAAAACCTTTCAGTGATTACAAGGCCTACCAGCTCAAAATTTATCCAGCATCTGCCGCTGATAATGCGAGGGCTCAATCTGCAGGCCCGCTTCTGCTATTTGTTGTTGCAGCGCATTGTCGGTCTGATTCAGCTCCGATAATACCAGCGTATTATCATCCAACTGCCAAATCAGCCGAGAGCCAGCGTAACTGAAAGCCAGTATGGTCAAGGCTGTAGGATCAAGCTGGTCTGCCGCTCTGCTAATGTGTTTTAGCTTGCGTTGGATTAGATTCAGTTCGTGTTTCAGATCCCAGATGTAGGCGACTTCAAAAAAGTAAGGGTGGCTCTTTAGCTGCTTTAACGCAGCTCCAACCACCAGGCAGCCAATCAGCACACCAGTGGCATTGAGCCAGAAGTTGCCAGCACCAGGCTCTGAAAAGAGCTGAATTAGCAAGGTCGAGCTGCCCAGGCTAATGCCCGCCAGTGCCAGAATACTGGCTAGCATAATACGGTGCAGACGGCTGCGGTAGCGCTCTTTATTGATGGTTTTTAGTTGCATGGTTTTTAGCCCTGTCTCTGTAAAAAAGGCGGCACCAGGCCGCCTTCATTACTTATATCGCATTAACGCGGGCCTGGCTCGGCAAAACGCGTCATCCAGTCTTTGACCTGATTGTACCAGTAAATGGAATTGTTTGGCTTTAAGATCCAGTGGTTTTCATCCGGGAAGTAGATCATCCGCGACTCGACACCACGGCTTTGCAGGGTACGGAACAACTCAAAGCCCTGACCCACCGGCACACGATAGTCAAGCTGACCGTGGATCACCAGGGTGGGGGTGTTGAAGTTACCGGCAAAGTAGTGCGGTGAAATGGACTTGTAAATCTCCGGGTTGTCCCAGTAATGGCCAAAGCGGGTGGAGTGCACGGCAAAGTCCGCCGACATCTGCGAGTACATATTGTAGACCGCAGCATGGATCAGCAGCGCATTAAACGGATGCTCCTGGCCCAGAATAATGGAGCTTAAGTAACCGCCGTAGCTGGCGCCACCGGCCACCATGCGCTCGTTGTCGATCCAGTCTTTTTCTTTGAACCAGTCAGCAGCGCGCAGTACATCGTACAGTGGGGCTGTTTTCCAATCCGGGTTGATGCTGTCGGCAAAGTCCTGGCCAAAGCCGCTGGAGCCGTGGAAGTTAGGCCAGGCGGTGACATAGCCCCAGGAAGAGAACGTCTGGGCATTCCAGCGGTAATGGAAACCATCGGTAATGGCGTTGTGCGGACCACCGTGGATCAGCAAAAACAGCGGGTATTTTTTGCTGCGGTCAAAACCAGGCGGGTAATGCACCCACATTTGAATGTCCTGACCGTTGTGGCCCTGGTAAGTGACGGACTCATAGGTACCCATATCGACATCGGCCAGCACCTCATCGTTAAAGCTGTCCAGTCGGGTCAGGTTGCCGTTGCGTGGGTTGATCCGCACCAGACGTGCCGGGTACAGGAAGCTTTCGTTGGTGGCCACCAAGGTGCCATTGCTGGCTATGGCCGGACGACCAAAGTTGGTAGCTGCCGTGACAGCGCGGACATTACCATTACGGGCATTGATGTGGTAAATCCGTGAGGTACCGGCATCATCAATGGCGGCATAGAAACCACGGCTGTCATGAGTCCAGCTGAAGTTGGACACCGAGCGATCCCAGTTGGTGGTAATTTCGCGCTCATTGCGACGGGCCAGATCCAGCAACACCAGGTTGGCCGTATCGGCATAAAAACCGTGAATGCGCTGGCGGGTAAAGGCCAGGGTTTTGCCATCCGGGCTAAACTGCGGGTTGGCATCCGGTGCTTCGTTGCCAGCGGTCAGGTTTTCGGCTTCGCTGCCGCCAATCCGGGCCAGGAAAATATCGATTTTGGCATCGACCTGGTTGTCCCAGCCGTTGGCGTTAAAGGCGATGTAACGCTCGGATGGGTCAATGTCGTAGCTGCCCGATCCCTGGCTGGAGCGTGGTAACTCAAGTCCCAGTGGTTGGGTGATGGCTTCTACTTCGCCACCGGCTGCCGGGATCCGAAACACATGGGCCTGACGGCGCTCATCCAGCCAGTGGTCAAAATGCGAGTAAGGCAGCGCATTCCACTGACGGGCCGAGGTTTTATTGTCTTTATCGGCTTTAAGCTGAGCGCTTATTTCATCCCAGCTCTGCTCCGGAAAGATACGGCTGATGAAATACAGATGCTGGCCAACCCATTTGATGCCATAAACACCAGTGGGTACTTCGGTCAGGCGCTGGGCCTCACCCGGACGGTTCATTGGCAGCAGGTAAATCTGGCCGGCATCGTCTTTATGGCGTTGGCTGATAAAGGCCAGGGTACTGCCATCCGGTGAAAAGGTGGCTTCGCTGACGCGCATGCCTTCGGCAGTAATGGGCCGTTTGCTGGAGCCATCAGCAGCAAACCACCACAGTTGGGTGCTGCCCTGATCGGCGGGTACATCAAAACTGGTCACTGGGGCAACGATGTGCTCACCCTTGGGTGAAATCACCGGGGCGCCAATTCGCTTCAGCTCCCAGATAAGCTCGGCACTGAGTAGTTTTTGCTCAGCTAACACTGCCGACAGCGGCAGCAACCAGCACAGCAGCAGGATACCTAGTTTTCTCACAGGTTTGTCTCCTTGGTTGATCTTGGTATAGGTATTATTTTGCATCGCCAAGTATACTAGCACAGACACTGTGCTTAGCCGACACTGGTCGCAGCTGTGTTGGCTTCGAGCGAATTTTAGTGCTGTTGTGATACACTTTATCCGATGAACCCCTGGTATGAACGGGTGCCAGCCCCGGCCTTGCTGGCAGATATTGTCCTGGTGGTGCACGGTTTGATCGTGCTCTTTGTGCTGGGCGGCTTGCTGCTGACTTTGATCGGCGGTTGGCGTGACTGGCACTGGGTGCGCAATAGTACTTTCCGCCTGACGCAAC
The DNA here is from genome assembly GCF_039631345.1 of Alkalimonas sp. NCh-2. NCBI lineage: Bacteria > Pseudomonadati > Pseudomonadota > Gammaproteobacteria > Alkalimonas > Alkalimonas sp. NCh-2. The sequence goes on along the minus strand of NZ_JBDIUV010000001.1, from coordinate 577,677 downwards.
TGGCGGTGGTGACCGTAGTGCTGGTGCAAAGCCTGCGCGGCCGTTATTGCCCGCTGACCTACTGGGAGGTTGATCTGCGCCGGGCAGCCGGACAGGATGGTTTTGATGTTTCCTTCATCGAGTACTGGGTCTCCAACCTGATTTACTACGATGCACCCGCCTGGGTCTTTACTCTGGGCTACACGCTGTTTTTCTTGTTGCTGCTGCTCAGCTGGTACTGGCTGCCGCCCCGTATTTTGCAGCGTTGGAAAAGCTTGCAATTGGGTAACAAGCCGTAACAACTGTGTCTTGTCTGCCTGTGCTAAGATTTTTCGTCAGCGTTGTTTGAAAGCACCTCGCTGCTTTATTCACCCGGGAGCGCGCAATGTCCTTTCATCCATTTGGATTCAGTCAGGCACAACAAGCCCAGCTTGGCTGGCGCAGCTGGTTGCCAGCAATTCCTCTTCGTCCCTGGCTGGAGTGTTATTACCTGTTGCGCCCCCAAAGCGGGCCACAATTGCACCGCATGTATCCGGATGGCGGGACAACACTGACTCTGCCGCTGCAGCAGGGCAGCATTCAGGTTTGTTCATTGAGCTATCATACACCACAGAGCCGTCCAGCCTGGCAGCCCGGTGAGTGTTTAGGGATCCGCTTCACCCCCGGTGGTTTTTACGCTTTATTTGGCTTTTCCATGCAGGAGCTTGGGCAGCAAAGCAGTGCCTGGCTCACCAAGGAACCAGTCTTTGCCACTTTGTGTGCCCAACTGGCAGAAAGTACTCCTCATTATGCGTCGGCACTGGATCACTTTTTCTTACAACAATTGCAGCGCCGGGCACCGCAGAGTGGTGCTGTGCAACTATGGCGGCAGGCCGGCTTGCAAGCGCAGCAGGATATCCGCAGCTTGCTGCAACAACAAGGGGTAGGGCGCCGCACGCTGGAGCGCCAGTTTCAACTGCAAGTTGGTGTATCACCCGGCCAGTTTTACCAATGGCAGCGGCTAAAGCGAGCACGTTATCTCCTCAGGAGCTGCCCAGAGCAGAACCTAACCGATATCGCCGTTGGTCTGGGCTATTACGATCAGGCCCATTTCGTCCATCAGTTTCGCCAGTACAGCGGGCAGAGCCCGGGCCAGTACCGACAGCGTAAGTTGTCGCAATTATACAAGGCTGGCTAAGTCAGGCGGGGTAAGCTGCAGCGGTATGACAACAGAGGAGAAAATACTATGTCAGCATCTGCAAGCCGGTTATCAACCGCACAACTGTATCAACTGCAACCACAGCTGATGAAAAGCCTGCTGGCGCTGGGTGAAGCGGCGGCCCAGGCGCTGGAAGCCCCCCTGGTGCATCTGGTTAAGCTGAGGGTGTCCCAGCTCAATGGCTGTGCTTTTTGCATGCAGCTGCATGCAGCAGAAGCCAGAAAGGAAGGTGAAGCCCAGTTGCGTCTGGACTTGCTGGCTGCCTGGCGTGAAACAGAGTTATTCAGCATGCGGGAACAAGCCGCGTTAAGCTGGGCAGAGAGTCTTACCTTGCTGGCTGCTACAAAGGAAGTTTCAGAAGCTGTCTATCAACAGACCAGCCAGCAGTTTTCTGCCGAAGAGCTGGCCAGTCTGACGGCGCTGACGATAGAGATAAATGGCTGGAACCGCATCGCCGTTAGTTTTTACGCCAGGATCCCACCGCGATAACAGCGCTATGCAGTTCCGATCAGCGTCTTAAGTAGTAAAAAGCGCTTGACCTCAATCTAACTTGAGGTTTTACAGTGCGATGCTGAGCCATTCGCCACCCTTGTCGAATGGCTTAGCGTCCAAACGACTGAGTAAATACCATCCACCATGACGAAAAAGGAAGCAGCGTGAGTCACTACATTGTCGAGGTAGAGAACCTCAATAAGGCCTACAAATCTGGCCATCAAGCACTGAAAGACGTAAATCTGCAGATCAAACAGGGAGAAATCCTGGCTTTACTGGGGCCGAATGGCGCGGGCAAAACCACTTTAATCAGCATTATTTGTGGTTTGGTCAATCCAGGCTCCGGCTCGGTGCGGGTCGCGGGTTTTGATGTGATCAAAGACTACCGGCAAAGCCGGCAACGCATTGGTCTGGTGCCGCAGGAGCTGGTAGTCAGCATGTTTGAAACCGTCTGGAATTCGGTGGTGTTCAGCCGGGGTATGTTCGGCAAAGCCCGCAACGATGCCTATCTGCAATCGGTGCTGCAGTCACTGTCGCTGTGGGAAAAACGCGACAGCAAGGTGATGGAGCTGTCCGGTGGTATGAAGCGGCGTTTATTGATTGCCAAGGCGCTGGCGCACGAGCCCGAGGTGCTGTTTCTGGATGAGCCAACCGCTGGGGTGGATGTGGAGCTGCGGCGCGATATGTGGCGTTTGGTAGAACAGCTGCGCCAGCAGGGGGTGACCATCATTCTAACCACCCACTACATTGAGGAAGCCGAAGAGATAGCCGATCGGATTGGCATTATCAGCCGTGGCGAGGTGCTGCTGGTGGAAGAAAAACAGCAACTGATGACCCGGCTTGGGCAAAAACAGCTGATGCTGCAACTGCAACAGCCGTTGCCGCAAGTACCCGATAGCCTGGCTGCCTACCAGCTGGATTTATCGGAAGATGGCCTGATGCTGACCTACACCTACGATGGGGGCAGCGATCACAACCATGTCACCGAAATGCTCGGCGCCATCGAGCGGGCCCGGTTGGAGCTGAGAGATGTCCACACCAAACAACGCACGCTGGAGCAAATTTTTGTCAGTTTATTGGAGGAAGCGCTATGAATTGGTATGCGGTTAAAGCCATTTATTTATCTGAGCTGGCACGCACCTGGCGTACGCCCTTGCAGAGCATTGCCTCCCCGGTGCTCTCGACATCGCTCTATTTCATTGTGTTTGGCGCGGCCATCGGCTCGGCCATGGTGTCGATTGATGGGATCAGTTACGGCGCTTTTATTATTCCAGGCCTGATTATGCTGACGGTACTGACTGAAAGCACCTCGAACGCTTCGTTTGGTATTTACATGCCCAAATGGTCGGGGTCGATTTATGAAGTGCTGTCAGCGCCGGTATCGGCGGTGGAAATTGTGCTGGGCTATGTCGGAGCAGCGGCCACTAAATCGATGATCTTAGGTGGCATTATTTTGCTGACCGCCCGCTTCTTTGTGGATTACAGCATTATGCACCCAGGCTGGATGCTGCTGTTTTTGCTGCTGACCTGCATTACCTTCAGTTTGCTTGGTTTTATTATTGGCTTGCTGGCCGATGGCTTTGAAAAGCTGCAGGTGGTGCCTTTGATGATCGTAACCCCGCTGGCCTTTTTAGGCGGCACCTTTTATTCCATCAGCATGCTGCCGGAATTCTGGCAGAAAGTGACCTTGTTTAATCCGGTGGTCTATCTGGTCAGTGGTTTTCGCTGGAGTTTTTACGGCGTATCGGATGTGAATGTGGTTGTTAGTTTAAGCATGATTCTGCTGTTTATGCTGAGCTTTTTACTGGTGATTGGCTGGATTTTTAAAACTGGTTACAAAGTGAAGGTGTAAGTCATCCTGTGGCACATGTAAGCTGACAGGCAACACTGTCAGCTTCAACCTAAGGAAAGCTTAGGTCCTTGCTTTATACCATCACCTCAGCAGCAAGCTCTGCTGCCAGTTGTTCAGCCCGTTGCTTGGCATTGGCAACCGATAAGCGGTGTCTGTCATCTCCAAACTCTTGATACTCAGCGGTAATCTCATGGATGGAATCGACCCCCAAATAGTTACTTAGAGTGCGAAGATGAGGGAGCAGGTGGCTGCTGCTTTCTCTGATCCCGCCTTTTTCAAAGCCAAACTCTCCGCTGGAGGTAATCGTGACCAATGTTTTACCGGAAAGCAGGGGGCGTAGCGGGAAGTTTCCCCGGGAAAGATCGAAATCAAAGGTTTTGTTGATCCGGACGATTTGGTCAAACCAGGCTTTTAATTGCGCTGGCATGCCGTAATTGTACATCGGTGTTGCAATGACGATGATGTCTGCCATGCTGACTTCAGCGATCAGTCTGTCGGATAAAGCCAGGATCTCCTGTTGCGCAGGGGTTCTTTTTTCAGCGGGTGTAAATACAGCGCCAATCCAATCCTGGGTAATAAAAGCCGGTGGGTTTACACCAACATCCCGATAAATATACTCATCTGTGGGCCGTTTTTCCTTCCAGCTGTTAATAAACTGAAGCGCGATGTTTTTCGATATGGAGTTATGGTCAGGGTTTGGGTTGGTTGCTGCTCTAACGCTAGCGTCTATATGCAATAGTGTGCTCATGATGAATACCTTTTAGTGGTTAAGAACGAGGACTATTTTGTAATTCCTAACCGGGTGGTACAAACGAGAAAATGGCATGATAAGATGAGTCAAACTCATCTATTTTTCAGCTGAGTCTATTTTTGCTCAGGAGGTGCAACATTGCAGGTATCGTTGCAGGCGCTAAAAGCCTTTGAATCCGCTGCGCGTAGGGGAAGCTTTAAATTAGCGGCTGAAGAACTTTCGCTAACGCCAACAGCTATTTCCCACCATATCAGTAATCTGGAGAGCCGTTTAAATGTGGATTTGTTTTATCGGCAAGCCAGGCGGATAACGCTGACCGAGGCCGGTGCTAAGTTAGCCAAAGCAACCTCGGATGGATTTCGTATGATCGAGAGCGCCCTGGAAGAAATGAGAATGGCCGGGAAAGTCGTGCGGGTTGCTAGCACATCATCTCTGGCTGCTCTGGTACTCATTCCTGCTCAGCACGAGTTTTCACAGAACCATCCAGAGCTCTCTATGGAAATAACCACGGGTGAAGCTCTGGAAAGTCAATCCTACCTCATGCCGGTTCGTCTTGGTGATAGCAGAGCTGTCGCGCCGTCAGACATTATCAGGGCTGAATCATTTGATGTGTTTGGTGCTCACAGCATGAAACCTCCTGTCTGGTCAACAGAGCCGGTGACCATCTTTACCACCAAGTGGAAAAATAGGGCATTACCTGAGCCTCCTTTGGATGCCTGGCTGGCTGCAAATGGATTGGACACCTCAAATATTGTGCTTAAAACATTTGATCAAGAACTCTTTGGCATTCAGCAGGCGATGGCAGGGAATGGCTTTGTTTTTTGTTCCACGACCCTTACCCAGGGGTTATTAAAAGCAGATCTGCTGCAGCAATTTGGCACCCAGCCAGTGGCATCTGATTTATGTTATTACGTACCAAATAAACACAGCTACGACACGAGAAATGCACATGCATTGCTCTGCTGGCTCGACAATGTTCTGAATCAATAATTGACGGGCCAGCTAAAGCTGGCCTGGTCTTATTACTCATCCACCACCATTTGAAAGCCACCGTAAATCAGCCGCTTGCCATCAAAAGGCATCGGGTTGGTGTCTTGTTGCAGCCGTGGGTCGGCCATCACTTTTGGCATGGCACTGTTGCGCACCTCTTTCGATGGCCATAGGATCCAGGAAAAGGCCACTACTTCGTCCTCTTTGCATTGCACGGCTTTGGGGAAGGAGGTGAGTTCACCTTCCGGCACATCATCGCCCCAGCACTCCACCAGTCTCAAAGCGCCGTGCTCTTTAAACACCTGGGCAGCCGCCCGGGCATGTTGAATGTACTGTTCTTTATTGGCTGCAGGGATTGCGGCAGCAAAACCATCTACGTAGTTCATGACAAAGCTCCTTCATCTTTGGGCGGCAGTTGGCGGATGGGCCGGATCTCCACACTGCCAAGTTGTGCCGGCGGGATCTTGCTGGCCAGTTGAATGGCTTCATTCAGATCCCGGGCTTCCAGCAAATAAAAGCCCGCCAGTTGCTCCTTGGTTTCGGCAAAAGGGCCGTCGGTGATCAGGGTTTCACCATCGCGCACCCGCACTGTGGTGGCCTGGCGGGTAGGCTGCAGCGCCTGGCCGGCGATAAAATGGCCGCTTTGGGTCAGCCCTTCCACGCAGCGAATGCATTTTTGGTTTAAGTCATGCCACTCTTGCTCGGTCATGGCTTCAATCTGTTGTTCCTGGTAATACACCAGTGCCAGGTAGTTCATCTTAGTCTCCTTGTTCGCAATTGATGATCCAGCCGATGCCAAAGCGATCGGTCAGCATGCCAAAGCCTTTGGCCCAGAAGGTCGGGCCGAATGGCATCCATATCTGGCCGCTTTGTGCCAGTGCCTGAAACAGCGCTTGTGCTTTTGCTACCGTATCAAATTCAAGCTGAACGGAGATCCCCTGGGGGGCCTGGTACTGGCCAGGGGTCGCATCCGAGCCCATCAGGATGCGTCCGCCGATGTTGAGCCGGGCGTGCATGATGTTGTCTTGCCAGTCGGCAGGCACATCGCCTGCCATCGGGCTGTCTTTAAACGGCAGCAACAGCTCGATTTCACCACCCAGCAGCTCGGCATAGCGCTGCATGGCCTCCCGGCAAGTGCCGGGGAAGGTTAAGTAGCTGGCCATGCTTACTGGCAGGCGCTCCATTTGTGCTGCCATCTGTTGATGCTTGGCCAGGCCGCTGCCAGGCTCAAAATCGCTGAGCTCGAAAAAGCGGCGCACCTCCAGTTGGGCACCTGCGTCTTCTTTTGGCCATTGGCTGGCCCAGGCCCGGGCTTCTTCCAGGCTATTGGCTTTAATAACGGTAAAACCGGCGATCAGCTCCTTGCTTTCGGTAAAGGGGCCGTCGCTTAGCACAACATCCTCTGGCTGGATATGCAGACGACAGCCCTCGCTACTCGGGCGCAGCCCCTGGCCGGAGACAAAGACGCCCGCTTTTAGCAGATGGTTGTTGTAATCGGCCATGGCGCTGAGCACCTCGTTGGAGGGCAGCGCGCCACGCTCGGTGGCGGCATCGGCTTTGCGGATAATGATGTAGTGCATAACAACTCCTGTCAGGCGTTAAGTGGTGGACTTACCCCTAAGTCGTGCCGATACCATCGATTTCGACAGGCGATGCAAAAATTTATTCGTCCGTCAGGGTTTTGAGTTGTTGCTGCAAAAAGCGCCGTTCAGGTTCCTGTTGCACCAGAGCCAGGGCACGCTGATAGGCGCTACGGGCGGCCGCAATGTGGCCAGCCCGGCGGTGCAAGTCGGCTTGAGCGGCATGGTACAGATGGTAATTCTGGATGGCTTTGTGGCTGCTCAGGGCATCGAGTTCGCGCAGACCAGCCTCAGGCCCCTGACACATGGCGATGGCGACCGCCCTGTTTAACGCCACCACCGGAGAGGGCCATTGCTGATACAGCAACTGGTACAGTCCCTGAATTTGTTGCCAGTCGGTGCTGGCAAAGCTTTTTGCCCCGGCATGCACTGCGGCAATGGCTGCCTGCAAGCCATAAATGCCAGCCGGGCCTTGGCGTAAAGCCAGTTGCAACCAGTGCCCCCCTTCGCTGATCAGCTGCTCTAACCAAAGCGAGCGATCCTGCTGCTCCAGCGTGATCAAGTCGCCATGGCTATCTTGCCGCGCATGCTGCCGGGCGTGTTGCAGCAGCATCAGTGCCAACAGGCCATGGACTTCCGGCTCTGGCAACAACTGAGCCAACTGACGGCCGAGCCGGATGGCTTCATCGGCCAGCCGGCTATCGAGCAGCTGATCGCCGCTGCTGCTGGAATAGCCTTCATTGAAAATCAGGTAAATCACCTGCAACACCGATTGCAGCCGGGCTGGCAGCTCTTTGGCTGTTGGAATTTCATACGGGATGGCGGCGGCTTTGATTTTCTGTTTGGCCCGCACAATCCGCTGCGCCAGGGTAGTTGGTTGTTGCAGCAACGCCGCGGCCACTTGCTCGGTGGTCAGGCCGCACAGTTCCCGCAAGGTTAACGCCAGTCTGGCATCGGCAGATAACGCCGGGTGACAGCAGGTGAACATCAGCCGTAATTGGTCGTCCTGGATATCGTTACTTTCCAGCTTGGGCTCTGCTTCATCCAGCAAGGGCTGCTGGGCTGCGGCAAACTGGCGGGCGGTCTGGCGGCGGCGGATCTGGTCGATGCCCTTGCGTCGGCCGGTGGTAATCAGCCAGGCTACAGGGTTATCCGGCCAGCCGTCGGTCGGCCATTGCTGCATGGCGGCATAAAATGCCTCCTGCGTGGCTTCTTCGGCCAGCTCAAATTCGCCGAGCAAGCGAATTAAGGTGGCCAGTACCTGCCGGGCCTGTTGTTGATACAATTGCTCCAGCGATGGGTTTGGCACCTGGATTTCCTGTAGCAAGGGTAATTGAGCTAAAATGCTGCATCAGCCAGTCCGTGCTGTCAAATTAGCCAGCACTGATGTGCCTAAACGAGGAGTAACCATGCAGATTTGGGTCGATGCCGACGCTTGCCCTGCGGTGATTAAAGATATTTTGTACCGGGCGGCGGAGCGCACCAAAATCCAGCTGACGCTGGTGGCCAATCAATCGCTGCGGGTGCCGGCGTCGCCTTATATTCGTTCCTTGCGGGTAGAGCAGGGCTTTGATGTGGCCGACAATGAAATTGTGCGGCGGGTAGCGCCTGGCGATCTGGTGATCACCGGCGATATTCCACTGGCCGCAGAAGTGCTGGCAAAACAGGGGCAGGCGCTGAATCCGCGTGGCGAGTTGTACCGGCAGGACACCATAGCGCAAAAGCTGACCATGCGTGATTTTATGGACACCATGCGCAGCAGCGGCATTCATACCGGTGGGCCGGCCAGTTTAAGTCAAAGCGATCGCAAAGCATTCGCGGCCGAACTGGATACCATTTTAAACCGCTACCAGCGCAGCAAACCGGCGCTATAGCCGGTTGATTTGCTCTTTTAATTGGTAGGATTTGTCGGTGACGATGCTTTCTAACGTACTGACCCGCTCTTTTAAGCGTTTAACTTCATCTTCAAGTGCCTTAAAGTCTTCTTTATTGGCGATGCTTTTCGATCGATGGTTATACCATGAGGCGCCAGCCGAGTAGAGCAGGCCGCCGATTATGGCAATAGCAGCAACTTCAAAAGGTCCCATTCAGTTTTCTCCTTGCAGTGTTTATCTGAAAAATATTTACAAGCAAAAATAACACCAGAATTAAAACCCAATAAAACCAATGCACTGGCAATAAAAGCTGCAGCTGATGGTGGTCGTTCTGACAATATTTTAGTCTGTTTTACCACCTGCTGATGATAAACTAAAGCGTAAAATTACCGCAAAATGTAAACAACGATGACCGACGAAGACTGGATGCGCCATGCCATGCTGCTGGCTGAGCGTGCCGAGCAACAAGGGGAGGTGCCGGTAGGGGCTGTGCTGGTGCAGGATGGCAACATTCTGGGTGAAGGCTGGAATCAGATGATCAGCCGTAACGATCCTTCTGCCCATGCCGAAATGCAGGCCGTCCGTGAGGCGGCGGCTGCTATTGGCAATTATCGGCTGCTTGATACCACCCTGTATGTCACGCTGGAACCCTGCAGCATGTGTGCCGGTATGCTGGTGCATAGCCGTATCAAACGCCTGGTGTTTGGGGCCAGCGATTATAAGACCGGGGCAGCAGGTTCAGTGATGGATTTGGTGCGTCATCCACAGCTCAATCATCAGTTGGAGGTAACTGGCGGTGTGCTGGCAGAGGCGTGCAGCGCCCAGCTATCGGCGTTTTTTCAAAAAAGAAGGCAGGAAAAAAAAGCAGCCCGGCAGCAGGCTGCGGATCAGGCGTCGCAGCAGGCTGGTGAGCCGGATTGAAGGGCATTGCTTTGTGCCTGGAAGTTGCGGCGGCGGCGATGCATCTTTAAGGTTTCAATACTGCGGTTGATGCGACGACGGGTAGAGCTGACGTTTACAATGCGTCGTTTGCGTAGTTGCACTGGTTTTTTACGTTTAATCATAGGGCCTCCTTGGCCTGAAAATTGGGTCTATGTATGTAGTAGTGACTTTACGCTAAAGCTGCGTTGCTGGGTCACTTATTGCTGTATAGACAAGATGGCAGTATAACAAGTTCCGTGCTGGTCAGTGGTTGTTTTTTACTGCTGGCTGCTTGTAAGGCTTGGCGTTTGCCTCACCTTAGGGAGCTGGCCCCGAAGGTTAGCGAATGAATGCCCGGTTACGGCGTTAGTCTATAGTACTCTTGCTGCATCAGGCACGATTCAAAGCGTCCTGCCCATAGCTTTGCCTATTTTATTTTCCACCCGAATTTAGACTGCAGTTTCGCAAAAAATACTGTTTGACACAGTTGGTTAGCGTTTGTATGGTTTGACAGAACCGTAATCTTGCTATAGCAAGTTACATATTCTGTAGATGTGATAATAACAACAAGGAACTACCCATGGAAAATCAAAGTCTGCAAGCAGCTAGTAACCAATTCATCAACAATGATGAAGTTAGTACTGGCGATTGGATGCTGACAATTTTTTTGTTAATGATTCCGATAGTCGGAATCGTTCTGCTTTTTGTGTGGGCTTTTGGTGGTGGTACAAAGCGCAGTAAAGCAAATTTTGCTAAGGCCAGTTTGATTTGGTTAGCTATTATAATTTGTTTTTATCTGATATTGGGCGCGGCAGTCCTGTCATTTATGTTTATGTGATTATCCCAGCTTCAATTCGGGACAGATGAAAACTAAACCCTATCTTTTTCTGGGCCGGCCAGCCTTGTCTTTGGCTGCCTGCGCCCGGTTATGTTTCGCTTTCTGGTAATTCAAGCTGCCGCTCACTTCGCCAGACTCGTATCAGCACCATCTCTGTGGCCTGCCTTAAATTAGGGGCAGATGAATATTAAACCCTATCTTTTCTGGGCCGGCCAGCTGTTTCACTCTATCTCTGGACTTCAAACTTCGCCTGCCTTCGGGCAACGAGCCCTAAGATCCAAAGGCCCACAAGTATCCCACCGCCGAGCGCCGCCGCTGCAAAAGCGCTCACCAAACCTGTGCTAGTTCCCCAGAGCTCGGCCAGCAATAATCCAGCACCCGTGGCAAGCATTCCATAGCCGGCCATATGGAAAAACTGCTCAGGCTTTGAGAAATCAAAAGGATTATGGCTCCAAGCCGGGGCTGACAACTTAAGCTTTGCGCTTCGGAAAGGTAAGAAAACGCAAAGCCCAATACAAACGATAACCGGAAAGAAGAGAAAACCAACAAGAACAACTTCCCAACCGACATCGACCTGTGCAGAGGGGGCTGTTGGAGCAAGGGCTGACGATATACCCGCAAACCCGATAATTGCTGCCCTCACAATAGCCCAATGATTCATGTCGTCCCTCTAACGCTCGCAGCACAGGCCGAAACCAGCGCAGCGGTTGAGGTTCAGGCCACGCAGTGGCCGATTGTGACTGCGCTTGTTATGTGCTTTTTGCAATTTTTTCATGCCCAACGTATATCATTGATACAACTATAATTGGAGCACCAAGAGCTAGTATCCCCAACGATTTAGGATAACCTAAATATAAAAATATTAAGCCGCCTAATAATGCAAGTAACAACCCCAAACAGCAATGCCTGCGTAACTTCGTGGACCAAGTGAATAACCATAAGCATATCAATGCAATTGTTGCAGTGAGAAAAAAAGCGTGCCGCGAAAATCCCTGTAACGCTTCACTCGAACCTGCCTCATTTATGTTAAAAAGCCAAACCAATCCAAAACTGTAAGGCAACAGCAGTAAGCATGAGACTAAAAGTCTGAGTAAGATGCTCATAAATACACCACATAACGCCTTGCTCACCGGAAAATTGTGAGCGCAGCGAGTAATTTTTCCGAGTGCAGCAATTTGTTATGCCCTTGACCTTATAAGCTCGGCAATCTCAGCTGCTATTTCATCAATAGTATGAGTTGCAGTGCTCCTAGCAACTTTGTCAGCTAAAGAAGGACTATAATCAACAACCTGTTGCTTGGTTATGTTATGCCAAATTGGAAGTAGAACCTGTTCACCAGACACCGTTCTTGTAACGATGCCGTCAAGCTCATAATTAGTCCAGCCCTTTGAAATGAATGATGGGGACAAAACCACCAAGCCAACGCGGCTATTGGCTAGACCCCTGTCTATTTTTTGCCTTAGGCTATCGCCGATCCTCAGCGTCATTTCGTCATACCAAACGTTCAATCCTTCCCTTATCAGGGCATTTGCAAGCGGCCTGACAAAATCATCCTTATCCTCAGAGGCGTGCGATATAAATACATCATGTGTCTCGCCACCAGTTTCAGCCGGTGGCGGAATGTTGTCACGTACCAAACTGGGTACTTCAGAAAGTGGGCGCTCTCGAATTTCAGGCAATGCTCCTGGGACAACACGAACGGAAGCATTTGTACTACCACGCAACCCCTGCATATCTATAGCCACATACCAATGCCCGGAGTTTGGAACAGCAATTCTTACGGGCGATTGCCTAGCTAATCCACCATAGTATTTATGCTTTCTTCCGTTTTTGTAGTTGTTAAAATTTGAGCTGTCCATGAGCCGGACGTTTGCTCCACTAGTCAAGGTAACCTCAACCACTTCGCCTCTTTTCAAATTTCCCAGATCATATTTTAGGAAGTTCAATGTCGACTCCTTTCAGGCATAACGCCGCTCAGCACACGCGGTTACGGAATGGAGGCGCAGCCACAATGCAATAACCGTCGCTGTGGCTGGCATGGTTATGCAGCATGTAACGGTTTGATCCGATTCACTTCTTCCTTAACCGACTGAGCCGCCGTCCAAAGATCAACAGATCGCTGCGCATTCAGCCAGAATTCCGGGGAGTTACCAAACAAACGGGCAAGCCGAAGCGCCATTTCAGGGCTGACAGCACGGCGCTCACGCAGTAGTTCATTAACTGATTGGCGAGAGACACCCAGAGATTCAGCCAACCCCGTAACGGTCAGGCCATAGTCCGGCAGAAAATCCTCTCTCAGCATTTCGCCAGGATGAGTCGGCTTGCGCTGCATGCCGACAGTATTAGGAATAGCCATAGTCATCACCTCTCTCAGTGGTAGTCACAGACTTCGACCTCATACGCATCGCCATCTTCAAAACGAAAACAGATGCGCCACTGATCATTTATTGAAATTGCGTGCTGCCCCTGTGTGTTTCCCGATAGTGGGTGAAGACGATTGCCGGGCGGCACTTTCAAATCCTCCAGCTGGATGGCCAGATTCACGTATTCAAGTTTTCTGGCGGCTCTCGGCACAACATCCGCAGGAAATTTCTTTGCCTTGCCCTTGGAGTAAAGCTCTTGGGTTCGTTTGTCAGCGAAGGATTTGATCATGCATCGAAGTGTAATGCGTCACGTGACGCTTGCCAACAAGACTTGGGGATGACTGCATAACAGCTTAATAATTTGGAAAATCCCTTCTTTCCCCGCGGGATTCTCCCTTCTTTCTTTTTCAAATTTCTCCAATCTATCGAACTCATGCTGCCTAATCAACAATTTAATTACACTTAAGAAGGTTTCCATTGGGGAAAGCAGGGATTTTCCATGCAAGTAGCTTGTTTACAGCTATTTTACCTGTCGCTGTCAATGCATACAGTGTTTTTGTGGTGTTTTTCATGTCGCCAAGTCGGCAATAAGCAACGACCATAAAAGAGACTGGCGAAGTCGGCTGCTGTATGGCGTCGGCAAATCCCACCCCAGTTGCCGCTCTATCCCTAGACAGCAAATTTCTTTATAATAGCGCGCTCAAATTCCTCGTCGTTCAACCAACGGAAAAAAGCCTATGTTGATCCTGCGTGGTGCACCTGCACTGTCAGACTTTCGAATCCGCAAACTGATGGACCAATGCCAGCGTCTGGCGCTGCCGGTTACGGACATTTACGCTGAGTTTATGCACTTTGCCGAGCTAAGTGCCGCTTTGACTGCAGAACAGCAGCACACGCTGGAGCAACTGCTGACTTATGGCCCGGCGCTGGCCAGTCATGCCCCGCAGGGTTTGATGCTGTTGGTGACACCACGCCCAGGCACCATTTCGCCCTGGTCGTCCAAAGCGACTGACATTGCTCACAACTGTGGTTTGTCGTCGGTGGTGCGGCTGGAGCGGGGCGTTGCTTACTATGTGCAGTGCAGCGAGACCCTGACCATCAGCCAGCAGGACGCATTAAAAGCCCTGCTGCACGATCGGATGATGGAAGCGGTGTTTGATAGCCTGGAAGCGGCCGAGCAATTGTTCCTGCACGGCGAGCCGGCAGCGCTCAGTTCCGTGGATATTCTGGCCGGTGGCCGCGAAGCCCTGGTCGAGGCCAACAGCAGCATGGGGCTGGCCCTGGCCGACGATGAAATCGATTATCTGGTCAGCAACTTCCAACAGCTGGGCCGCAACCCGAACGACATTGAACTCTACATGTTTGCTCAGGCCAACTCCGAGCATTGCCGGCATAAAATTTTCAATGCCGACTGGACCATCGACGGCCAGCAGCAACCCAAGTCACTGTTCAAGATGATCAAAAACACCTTTGAGCAGACACCGGATTACGTGCTGTCGGCCTACAAAGACAATGCCGCGGTGATGATGGGCTCGGAAGCCGGCCGCTTCTTCCCGGATGCGACCACCCAGGAATACAACTACCATCACGAGCCGATCCACATTCTGATGAAGGTGGAAACCCACAACCACCCAACCGCCATTTCTCCTTACCCAGGCGCTGCTACCGGCTCTGGCGGCGAAATCCGCGACGAAGGTGCGACCGGTGTTGGTGCCAAGCCGAAAGCCGGCCTGGTTGGTTTTTCAGTATCGAACTTGCGTATTCCGGGCTTTGAACAGCCGTGGGAAACCGATTTTGGCAAGCCAAGCCGCATTGTCAATGCGATGGACATTATGCTGGAAGGCCCATTGGGCGGCGCTGCCTTTAACAACGAATTTGGCCGACCGAATCTGGTGGGGTATTTCCGTACTTACGAGCAACAGGTCAACAGCCACAACGGCGTGGAAGTGCGCGGTTACCACAAGCCGATTATGCTGGCCGGTGGTCTTGGCAATATCCGTGAAGACCATGTGCAAAAAGGCGAGATGAAACCAGGCTCCAAGCTGGTGGTGCTGGGTGGCCCGGCGATGAACATCGGTCTGGGCGGCGGGGCTGCTTCTTCGGTGGCGTCCGGTCAGTCGGCGGAAGATTTGGATTTTGCTTCGGTGCAACGGGAAAACCCGGAAATCGAACGCCGTTGTCAGGAAGTGATCGACCGCTGCTGGCAGCTGGGCGATGCCAACCCGATTTGCTTTATCCACGATGTCGGTGCCGGTGGTTTGTCCAACGCCTTCCCGGAGCTGGTCAACGATGGCGGTGTTGGTGGCCGTTTCGAGCTGCGCAAAGTACCGAACGATGAGCCGGGCATGTCGCCGCTGCAAATCTGGTGCAACGAGTCGCAGGAACGCTATGTAATGGCGATCCCGCCAGAGCGCCTGGCGGTGTTTGAAGACATTTGCCGCCGTGAGCGTGCGCCTTACGCAGTAGTGGGGGAAGCCACGGCCGAGCAGCACCTGGTGCTGTCGGATCAGCATTTTGGCAACACGCCAATTGATTTGCCGCTCAATGTCTTACTGGGTAAAGCGCCGAAGATGCACCGCGACGTTGCAAGCAGCCAGACGGCCGGCGAGCCGTTGCAGTTCGATAGCGTGACTGTGGCCGATGCCACCGAGCGGCTGCTGCGCTTACCGACCATTGCTGAGAAAACCTTCCTGATCACCATTGGCGATCGCTCTGTGACCGGTTTAGTGGCGCGCGATCAAATGGTCGGTCCCTGGCAGGTGCCGGTCGCCAACTGTGCGGTCACGGCAGCCTCGTACGACAGCTACCACGGCGAAGCCATGTCGATGGGCGAGCGCACCCCGCTGGCTTTGCTGGATTTTGCCGCCTCTGCCCGGATGGCGGTGGCCGAAGCCATCACCAACATTGCCGCCACCGATATCGGTGAACTGAAACGGATTAAACTCTCCGCCAACTGGATGGCCGCCGCCGGTCACCCGGGCGAAGATGCCGGCCTGTACCAGGCGGTCAAAGCCATCGGTGAAGAGCTGTGTCCGGCGCTTGGCCTGACCATACCAGTGGGGAAAGACTCGATGTCGATGAAAACCCAGTGGCAACAAGATGGCGAGCAAAAAGCCGTTACTTCGCCATTGTCCCTGGTGATCACCGCCTTTGGCCGGGTCGAAGACATTCGCAAAACCGTGACGCCACAGCTGCGCACCGACTGCGGTGACAGCAGCCTGCTGCTGATTGATTTGGGCCAGGGCCAAAACCGCCTGGGTGCCTCCTGTCTGGCTCAGGTGTACCAGCAATTGGGGCAGGAAGTGCCGGATCTGGCGTCGCCAGAGCTGCTGCAACACTTCTTTGATGCGATGCAGCAACTGGTGCGTGAGCAGCAAATTCTGGCTTACCACGACCGCTCCGACGGTGGTTTGTTGCTGACACTGGCCGAAATGGCCTTTGCCGGTAAGGCTGGCTTTGACGTTGATATCGCCGCGCTGGGTCAGAATGACTTGGCGGTGCTGTTTAGTGAAGAGCTGGGCGCTGTGCTGCAAGTCAGCAACGACAAGCTGGCGCATGTGCAGCAAGTATTAGCGGATCATCAGCTGGCGGCCTGTAGCCATCTGCTGGGGAGCGTCAGCAACAGCGATGACATTCTGGTGCGTCGTGGCGATGCCCTGGTGTATCAGCAAAGCCGGACCAAGCTGCGCTGCATCTGGGCCGAAACCACCTATCAGATGCAGGCGATGCGGGACAACCCGGATTGCGCGGAGCAGGAATTCGCTGCCAAAGCCGATCAGGCCGATCCTGGCCTTAATACCCGCCTAACCTTTGATCTGAATGCCGATATTGCCGCACCTTACATTGCCAAAGGCGCTGCGCCTAAAGTCGCGATTCTGCGCGAGCAGGGCGTCAACTCGCATCAGGAAATGGCCGCGGCCTTTAACCGGGCTGGGTTTAGCGCCATCGATGTGCATATGAGCGACATTCTGGCCGGCCGGCGTCAATTGAGCGACTTCGATGGCCTGGTGGCCTGTGGCGGTTTCTCCTACGGCGATGTATTGGGCGCCGGTGAAGGCTGGGCCAAGTCCATTTTGTTCAATGCGCAGGCGCGCGATCAGTTCGCGGCTTTCTTTCAACGTGACAATACCTTCTCGCTTGGGGTGTGCAACGGCTGTCAGATGATGTCGAACCTGAAAAGCCTGATCCCGGGCGCCGAGCTGTGGCCCCACTTTGTGCGCAACAAGTCCGAGCGCTTTGAAGCACGCTTTAGCCTGGTGGAAGTGCAGGAAACGCCATCGCTGTTCTTTAGCGGTATGGCCGGTTCCCGCATGCCGATTGCCGTCTCGCACGGCGAAGGCCATGCCGAATTTGCCAATCAGCAAGCCTTTGCTGCCGCCAACGACAGTGGCACCGTAGCGCTGCGCTATCTGGACAACTTCGGCCGTGTGACTGAGCAGTACCCAGCCAACCCGAATGGCTCGCCGGCCGGTATTACCGCTTTAACCAGCCGTGATGGCCGCGCCACCATTATGATGCCGCACCCGGAGCGGGTATTCCGCACCGTGGCCAACTCCTGGCATCCGGATGACTGGCAGGAAGACAGCCCCTGGATGCGGATGTTCCGCAACGCCCGGGTTTGGTTGGGCTAATGCTGTGATTGAAAACCCGCGCTGGCGCGGGTTTTTGCTATTTGGGGGGAGTCAAACCATGCAACGGATAGGTTGGGTGTTACGCACAGTGCTGCTGTTGCTGCCAGTGCTGTGGCTGCTCAGCAGTTGCAGCGATGCGGTGCTGGAAGTGCCGATAGCCAAGCTGGTGGCAGAGCCCGAACGCTTTCATGGCCATGTGGTGGTGATCACCGGTCAGGTGCGCTCCTTTGATGAGCCCAGGCATTATTGGCTGGAAGACGATGCCCATCGCAGGGTGGGCATTCACCCGGAAACCCTGGTACAGGATTTGGTCGGGCAGCAGGTTCGGGTGAGGGGCCGCTTTACTGCCAGCCCCAAGGAAGGCCGCCGGATCCAGGTGCATCAATTGATCCGGCTGCCTGAGCAGAGTAATTAGAGAAGATTGAATGGAACTAACGGCAAACCAAAAAGACTTATATCCTCAGTGCAAATTGAGTTGGGTGAAAAAATTGCGTTTGATTTATTAACAACTGAGTGCGTTAATGCTTGTTATGCCAAGTTGCTCTGTTGATTGCAGCTTGGGCCTGCGTTTTAAACGCAGACAAAGTACTAGGATAATGTTTAGCATCAGGACTGCCGATGAATTTACAAAAAAAAATCTATTTGATGTTGGGAGGCTTGATTGCGCTGGTCGCCGTGATTGCAGCCGCAGGCATTTTTTTTAACCAGCGCGTTCAGATGCAGGCAACTGCAGAATCGATACGCCAGGATGCAGTTGCGAATGTCACCTCATTATTGTCTGTTACAGACAGCATCATGTCAGAACGTGTGCGCAGCAGTATGCGTTTATTAATGGAACGCGGTGAGTCATTGGGAGACGCCAGTCAGGGCGGGGCTGTTAGTGTGAATGGGCGGATGGTTGCCAAGCTGTTGCTGGGCGAGCAGGGGCAGGCGAACCGTTTCGAGTTGGTCGATGGTGTTACCTCTGTAATGGGAGGTACTGCGACGCTGTTTTCCAGAAGCGGTGATGATTTTGTGCGCGTATCCACCAATGTGATCAATCAAGGCCAGCGAGCCATTGGTACCCTGCTGGATCCTCAGGGGGCAGCCATTCGGGCTAACCGGGAAGGCCGTGCTTTCTATGGACAGGTGGATATCCTTGGAAACCCTTTTTTGACAGGGTATGAACCGATTCGCAATGCTGCGGGTGAAGTGATTGGGATCTGGTATGTGGGGTATTCGGCAGATTTACAGTCCTTGCAGGAGGTGATTCAGCGCACACACATTCTGGAGCAGGGGTTTATTGCTTTGCTTGATGGACAAGGGCGTGTCCGCTTGCATTCCGGTCATATGGATGCGGAGGAAGTTAGCAGTATCCTTAAGGCTCCCGGCCATTGGCATGTAGAAACTTCGACCTTTACACCCTGGGGCTATCAGATTGCCACAGGCATCTCGACCCAAGAGGTCCGGTCAATCGCCCTGGCAAATTCTGTGAAAGCCGTGTTGGTGATCATGGTTGCAGCCTTGCTGATTATGATGGTACTGGGTGCTTTGATTCGGCGTCAGGTGATTGTACCGATCAATCAGACGGTGACTGTGCTCTCAGGGATTACTGAAGGCGAGTCTGATCTGACCCAGCGCTTTAATTCAACAAGCCAGGACGAAATCGGAGCGCTTGGGCGTGGCTTTGACCGTATGCTGACGCGCCTTCAGGAGATGGTTCGCAGTATTCGTCAGTCCATGCACAGTGTGGTTCAGTCGCTGGAATCACTGCATCAGCGAGCTGCTAGTTCTGTATCGGCGGCAGATCAACTGGATAGTGAAACTGAGCTGGTCGCGACCGCTATCAACGAAATGGTGTGTACGGCTGAAGGTGTAGCTGTACATGCTCAACAAGCCGATCAGGCGACCCAGGATGCAAGCCAGCGTGCTGAGGCGGGGAGTTTGTCTTTGGAAAAGCTGAGTCGCAATATTACGGATCAGTCCTCACACAGTCAGAGTTTAATTGGTGTGACTGAAGAGTTACGCTCTGCCAGCGAGGCTATTTTTTCAGTCCTTGAAGTCATACGGAATGTGGCAGAGCAAACCAATCTGCTGGCGCTGAATGCGGCAATTGAAGCTGCCCGTGCCGGAGAACAAGGTCGCGGTTTTGCAGTGGTTGCGGATGAAGTCCGTGGGCTTGCGGGTCGTACACAGCGTTCTACAGATGAAATCCGTGTCATGATCGATCGTCTGGACAAGGGGGTGAGTCAGGCGGTTGAACTTATGCAGGATAATCAGGCGCTGGTCAATACCAATGTTGACCTGGTCGCTGAGGCTGGTGAGTCATTCCGGGCTATTGTCACCAGTTTGAATGGAGTGCAGCAAGTAACGGCCGAGATTGCCAGTTCTGCAACAGAGCAAAGCCAGGTTGCCGGCGATATTAACCAGAACATCGTTCGTATTCGGGATCTGGCCACTCATAACCTGAACACACTTCGTGAGGTCGATGCATCAACTGTTGAGTTTCAGCAGGCATTTGAGCAGATAGAATCCCAGGTGGGCCGCTATCGAATTGATTAAGGGGCCGCTTTACTGCCAGCCCCAAGGAAGGCCGCCGGATCCAGGTGCATCAGTTGATCCGGCTGCCTGAGCAGAGTGACTAAAAAACGCCGCTTAGAAAGCGCAGATCTTGGTCCAGCTTTCGTCCGAGCCCGGTACCGACTGAGTCCACCAGTTGGCACGGTACAGCACCTGCTGGTGTTGTACCAGATCGCCAGACGCTGCATGGCTGGGGTTACCCGCCCAGTCGTTTTGTGGCCAGTTCGGATAGGCCGGAGCCGTGGCCGGATCATGACCCTGGCAGTCATCCGGCACCGGATCGGTTTCACCGGCCCGGATATCCAGATTCACAAAGTAGCTGTTATCCGATAAGTAGAAACGATTGCTGGCTAAATCCGGGCTAAGCTGCACGCTGTTGTTGCTCAGCACCCCAATCTGGATCAGCGAGCCGTGCTGGGCATTAACCTGATTGGCGATATCAAAGGCCCACTGCTGCGGCAACTGCGCGGCATTGATGGTCCAGCTTTGGTCCAGCAATTCCTGACCCTGGCTGTCAAACACCCGCAGCTGGGCGCTGTCGCCTGCCGCCACCGGGATTTGCAAATCAACAAAGGCGCCTTTATCAAACCAGCTTGGCGGTGGATCGACCGGATCGCTGCCGCCACCACCGCCGGTAAAGAGCAGATCCGAGCAGTTGTAAAACCCTTCACCGACCACATCGTTGCGCTGCCAGCGGGTATAGAGAATAGCCGGTCCGCTTCTATCCGCTGGTAATGGCACATCAAACAGGTAATAGCCGGCTTCGGCCGGCGTATTGCCAGTCTCATAAATCAAGTCTAAGTCTTCCCAGTGCAAGGGGCGGGCTGCCGGGTCAATGCCGGGCTTAGTCAGGTAAAACTGCCAAAAACTCGGGTTGTGCGGCGTAGTGGCGCGAAAACGCACCGGCAACACCGGGGTTTGTGCCAGATTGATTTCGGTTTTTTGCCAGTGACTGGAAGCGATGTTCATGCCGGCTTTGCGATCATCATTGGCCGCGCACAGAGTGCCATTTGGAATGGCAGCTCGCACCGCCGCCATATTGTGGTAATCACGGATATTGATGGCAAATTCATGGTGCTGGGTGTACATGTAACCGCCGGATTGCTGAAAAGCGGCGCGACAAGCCAGGTTCGATACACCGGAGCCATCGGCCGGCCACCAGTAACCGCCATCTTCTTTACAGATTTGCTGGCGGGCCTTGGGGTATTCGACGTAACCATGCGCCAGCAAGGCGGGGCTTGCCAGCAAGGTGGCAATGGCCAGCAGTCGTCGGGAATGGGTGATGACATTTTTCATGGAGTTTCTCCTTATGGTTGTAATGCGGGGCCAGGCCCCGCTGTTGGTTTTGTGCAGCACTTAGAGGCTGCAGATCAGGGTCCAGCTACCATCAGAGCCAGGTTGTGAGTTGGTCCACCAGTTGGCCCGGTAGACACTGCCCTGATACGACAGGTGATCACCACCGAGGGCATGGCTTGGATTGCCGGCCCAGTCGGTACGCGGCCATTGTGGCCATGGATAAATAGGGCTAATGCCACCACAGCCTTCACCCGGGCCACCGTTGCCTGGATCGCCATTGCCCGGATCACCTGGCAGTGCCGTTAAGTGCGGCAGCTGCGGGTATTCCTGGCTAAAGGCGTAAGACTTGCCAGCCAGTTCAATGCGCCAGCCGGTTGGCGTTGGCATTGGCAGCTGGTAATTCAGCGTCAGCTCCAGACTTTCTCCGGGAGCCAGAGCCAGATAGCCAGGCAGACTGAACTCGGCCCGATGGAAGGGGTGCTGCAAGCCACCAATGTTGTTGCCACTGGCATTGCGGCCACTGTCGATGACGCTTAAGCCAAAACCACTTTGATCGCTTAAACTATCCGGAATAGCAGTGGGCACCGAAAAGCTGATGGCACTGCCGCCAGGCAGGGTCAGTGTGCTGTGGTTGGTCAGTGTCAGGGTGGGGTTGATCGGGTAGTTCTGATCGCCCAGTTTAAAGTTATCGATGGTAAAGCGCAGATCGATGGCCTGCTCAGACAACGGCAGCTCGGAGCGCAAATGACCATAAGGAGAGGCCGATTGGAAGCTGTGGTAGAAAATCGAGGTCAGGGTATCGCCAAAGAAATACTCGCCGCGATCGCTGTGCCAGCTGTAATCACCGGCCAGTTCCCAGAACATCACGCCACCAATCTGCTGATCAATCACGTATTGCGCTTTGGTGGCAATGCTGAGTTCGTCTTCAATCGATAAGAAGACTTTTTTCTCGTTATTCCACAGCCAGGGCGCCACTGCGACCGGCTCGTAGTGATGCTGGTAGCTGCCAATCAGCTGGTGTGCCGGGTTGGTGGCCGGATCCAGCCCATAATCCTCCAGGTAAGAGCCGACAATGCCTTGCTGCAGGTTGCGTAAATGCCACAAGGGGTTGGAACCGGCCGGGATTTCCTGGCCCTGGGTATCCAGATCGTGCCAGAGGTTATCAATGCCGACGGCGCCATCGCCACAGCGGCTGACGGTGCTGCCACCGGTGCCCGGTGGGCATTGGCTCTGATCGGGTAAGGATGCCGTGCCCCAGAGGCCATGATGACCGCCTTGCACCCGTTGCCAGCCGCGGCTGTAGTAAGGGATGCCAATGTTGATCCGACCCGCCGGCAGGGCGCCACGGTAGTAATGGAAGGCCCAGTCGGTGTTCAGGTAACCCAGTTGTTGGTACTGAGCGGCATTGTAGTAATTCCAGGCCACCAGCTCAGCATCTTCACCGGTATCAAACAAGGCGGCATTGGGACCGACAAACTGATTCCAGGAGCCATGCAGGTCGTAGCTCATCACATTGATAAAATCGAGGTACTTTAAAGCATCAAACACCTCCATACCGCGCAGCAGGTAGGCCGATGACGGTACCGCCATGGTCAGTTGGTAGTGCATGCCATCTTCGACACTGGCTGCATCCAGGTACTGGCGCAGCACCCGCATCAGCTCGACAAAGGAAGCATTTAAGGCACCGCGCAGTGGGTTGGCAATGTGAAAGTCATCCGGATTGCCGGCGTCTGTCATGCTGGTTGGGTACTCGTAGTCGATGTCGAGGCCGTCGAACTGGTACTGACGTAAAAACGCAACCGCCGACTCGGCAAAGGTATGGATCCCGGCATGATTGATGCTGCCGTCCGGGTTGGTGGTCATGCTGTAAAAGCCACCACTGGCAATGCGATCGCCATTGGCATCAAAGTAACCACCGGTTTCGGCCCAGCCACCGACTGCAATCAGGGTTTTGACATGGGGGTGTTCGGCTTTGTAGCGGTTCAGCAGATTGAAATGGCCCTGATAGGGCAGGTTCGGATCCAGCTCGGCGCCCGGCACATCCGGCCAGCTCATACCGGTCGAGCTGTTATTCGGATCGGTGACATCGCCAACTGAGATGCGGTGGTTGCTGTCGACATGGGCAAAAGCGTAGTTAATATGGGTTATCTTTGACCAGGGGATATCGGAGGCCAGATAAGCCGGTTGGTCGTTTTTGCCATGACGCCAGCTGGTAAAATAGCCAATAATGCGCCGTGGGTGATTCGGGCTGATGAGCTCAATGCCGAGCTCGTCATAGATGGTGCAGTAGGGCACTTCCAGCCCTGGGGTTTGGTAAAGACCATCTGGCCGGCAGGGGGTATCGCCTGGATGGGGCTCTACCGGATCCACTGGGTCTACTGGATCAACTGGGTCGACGGGGTCTACCGGGTCTACTGGGTCTACCGGGTCTACTGGGTCTACTGGATCAACGGGGTCCACCGGATCGACCGGGTCAATGGGGTCTACAGGATCAACCGGCTCCGTGCCATCACACTGGCCAAGTGGCGTCCACTCCTGCCAGGGACCGGAATGCTGGGCTGGGCTTTGGCCCTGAGTCCACCAGTTGGCACGGTAGGCCTGTTGCTGTTGTTGTACTTCAGTACCGCTGGCGTAGGCTGTGGCATCCTGCCAGGTTGGCAGTGCGCTGCAGTCGTAGCCCAAAGCGGATGCACTGAGCAATGCCGCCAGGCTGGTTAATGCATATGGAATAGGTTTCATTGTTCGTTCTCATTATTCTGAATGTGATAAAGCCCGCTGAAACGCGGGCTATGGCTTATAGTGAGTTACTGCTCTGAGTGGCCCAGGCCCTGATGCATCGAATTCAGGATGGCGCCGTTATCGGCATCAATTTCCCAGGCGAAAATGCCGCCCAGTTGATGCTGCAGAATGTAACTGCCTTTTTCCCGCACCGAGCGCTTGGTATCCAGGCTGATCAGGGTATTGGTCGCTGGGTTCCAGACATAGCTGGCCTTGGCTTCATCATCCCAGCCGACGGTAAAGCCGTTGATACCAGTGGCTTCAGGCCCACCCATAAAGTTGGCTTCAATGGCTTTGTAATCCATAATGCCGCGCTCCCAGCCACCGGTGATGCCATCGCCGCCGGTGCCGGTAAAGGGGTTGCCAGCTACCACGCCACTGACGTTGGACCAGCCGCGGCCATACATGGCAGCACCGAGCGCGATTTTTTCTACTGGTACCCCACGGTTGAGCAGGTATTGCACGGCTTCATGGGCAGAGAAACCGTCGATCGGTGAGTTGTCGGATGGGTACAAGCCGGTCATATGGCCCAGGGTACCGCTCCAGGCACCGTAGTAGTCGTAGGTCATCAGATTGATGAAATCCATGTACGGGTGCGCATCTTCCCAATCGACTACACTGAGTTTCTGTACACCACCACTCATGGCTGCTGCCAACTCGTATTCACGGCCGGTTTCCAGACTGAGTGCATCCAGCGCTTCACGCAGTTCACGCATCAAAATGGCAAAACCGGCACCGTCTTGCGGGCTACCCAGCTCAGGCAAAGCGCCACCGCCACCCGGGAATTCCCAGTCGATGTCAATGCCATCGAAGAAATCGTAGGTGCGGATAAAGTCGATCATCGACTCGATAAAGACGGCTCTGGCTGCTGGATTGACGCCAATGTCGTACAGCGGATCGGACAGGGTCCAGCCGCCCACTGAAGGCAGAATTTTGACCTCAGGATGGGCCCGTTTTAACCGGTACAACTCGGCAAAAATACCGCGAATGGGTTGATCCCAGCGATCGCCCGGGTAGGATTTTTCCAGCGCAGCAAATTGATCGTGCACCACCACGCTGTAATCAGCTTTACCACGGCACTGGGCATTTAAGGCGGCATAGCCCTCAGGGTTGGCCTGACGCAGCGATTCATTCGGGCCACAGACCGGAATAAAGCCATAGTAAATATGGGTCAGGTTTTCTGCCGGGATATCGGCCACATGGTAATTGCGACCGTAGATGCCCCATTCCACGAAGTAGGCGGCCACTTTTTTGCCGCTGGTGTTCTGGTAGCTGCGGTTGCGCTCCTTCAATGGGTGCGGCCAGTAGGTCATGTCCAGATCGGTCCAGGGATCAAAGTCTGGATTGGTACCGCCACCTCCGCCGCCACCGCCTGAGCCTGCGGAGACGGTCACGGTGGTAGCATCGCTGTCAGTGCAGAGCAGGGCGGTGCTGCTTTGCTGGCAGAGGCTGATTCTGTATTGGTACTGGCCGGTTTGGCCGACATTCACCTGCAGACTGCCACTTTGTGCCTGTTGGCCATTGGGCGTCAGTGCAGCGCTGTGGATCACGGTATCATCCTGCTTTAATTGCCACAGATTGCCGTTATTACCCCACCACATATTCCAGCTGATGGTAAAGCTGGCGTTACCATTGATCATGGATTGATTGCTATCCAGCCAGGCAATCACTGGTTTGGCGGGAGCCGCTGGATTCACGGGTTCAGGTTCGACCGGGTCTACTGGGTCTACTGGGTCAACCGGATCTACCGGATCTACTGGGTCCACAGGGTCTACTGGATCCGAACCGCCACTGCCACTGACCTGAATGGTGGTGATGCCACTGGGTTGACAGTTTTCGGTAGCACCAGTAACCAGACAAAGTTGCACTTGCAACTGGTAGCTACCGGGCTGGGTGAGCGTCAGGTTGGCCTGGCCGCTTTGTGCTTGCTGGCCATTGGGTGTGAGCGCTGCACTATAGACAACGCTGTCATTTTTTAGCAAAGCCCACTTATTGCCGTTGGTTCCCCACCACATATCCCATTGTACAGGGATGGTGACAGCGCCGTTTTGTAGCTCGAACTGGCTTGGCATCCAGCTGATATTTGGGGTGCCAGGTGTGCTGGCAAAGACTGAGTTGCTGACAAAAAGCAAGGAACCGGCCAGACAGAGCTGGCTCAGACGATATTGCATGGTGTCCTCCAATAGAGATTGGTTATTTTTATGACTGCCTTGAAGCAGTTTAGTATCAACATGCTTGAACGAATGTCTGCCTGACGGACGGCTCCCTTGTTGCAAATGACGTTGAGTGGCATGTCCGAACTAACTATTTACCAAATGACAGCGTTGTCAAATGATAAAGTTATGATAAAGGGATAAGTTATTGAAATAGCTCTATAAAAATTTACGAACAACTGACGGGAAAGTTTACAGTGCCAGGCTGTACTGGCACTGTAAATTGAGCTCAATCCAGCTGTCGTTGCCGACGCTCGCTACTACGGCTGCTGCGCTCAGCAGCTTGCGGCCGTGGGCTGGCTGAGCGATCAACCCGGTGCGGCCGTTGTGCTGGGGCTGTGCTGTGAGCCCGATTAGGCGTAGTTGGCTGCGACTGTATCCGGCTTGGTGCACTGGGCTGTGACTGAGCCGGACTCTGGCTGCGAATCGTCTCCGGGCGAGGTGTTCTTTGCTGTGGTTGAGTGCTTTGGCGGATGGGCTCCGGTTGTGGCAGAGTACGTTGTTCTATTTGACGGTGAGGCCGGACAGCAGGGGTGCTTACCTGAGCGGGTTGCTGCAGGGTAGGCTGACGGCTTGGTAGGGCGTTGTTTTGCTGAACCTCACGCGTGCCCCGATATTCTGCAGAGCGCTGCCGCTGTTCACGAGCTGGAGTGGCCGCAGCACTGTCTGTGTTCTGACGGCGCACTTGTCGCTCAGTGAGCTGTTGCTGTCGTTGGTTCAGGTGAGCGGAACGCTCCGTAGTCGTTTGCTGGCGCTGCTGCAGCTGTTCCCTGCGTTGCTGCAGATTGCTGTCATGACGAGGTGATACTGCATCTGCCCGCAGGTTAGTACGCTGTTCAGTACGAGCTGAGCGATTGTACTCCTGGCGTTGCCCCCGCTCTGCTCTTAGAGCACTTCGCTCATGCTGACGGTAACTGGTGTTGTAATCACCACTCGGTTGTGCACGCGGGCGGCGCCACTCGCGGGCCGGACCACGTTCTTCCCGGGTATAGCTTCTGGGGCGAGGGTCGTACTGACGGCTCAGGGCTTCACGACGATAGACCACACCACGGCGATGCACCGGATTGTGTTGCCAGCGCTTGCCATGGTGCACATGCACCACCCGGGTCGGGTAATAGCGTGGTGGATGATAAAAATGATGATGGTTCACGATCACATGGCGATGGTGCCAGTGAAAACCGCTGAAGTAAAAGCGTGGCGTGACCCGGTAATAAGGCCCCCAATAGAAAGCACTGTGGGTATAGTAAGCGCCTGGATAATGCCAGTAGTAAGGCTGATGATGCGGCCACCACCAATCCCCATACACCACCCGGGTGTTGTAATAGGGGACATAGACCACTTCACGCTGACGCGGCTCGATAATGATCACATCCTGCTCACGTTGCACCACAATGTGTTCGACTTCCTCAAAGGCGCCATGGGCGTAGGCGCGTTCACGCAGCTGCTGTATGCTCTGCATCACCCAGGTTTCATCGGTTAAAAAAGCTTCGCCTAATTGCTCCAGCCAATCCAGATCGTCGCTCATGCGCTCCAACAAATCCGGAAATGCCACCAGCGCTTTGACACTGGGATCCCAGGGTTGCTGCTCGACTTGCTGCAAGGCGGTTTCTGCATCCAGTTCCGGATGCTGCGCAACCCAGCGGGCGGCCTGTACCACTTCCAGCGGGTAGGTAGAGGCAATCAGCACATGGCTGAGGATGCTGTCCGGATACAGAGCTATCGGTGCCAGCACCTGATCCAGTTGCGCCTGCTCAAAGGACTCATCCTGAGCGCTGGCTGGCAGACTTAACAGCAAAGCACAAAGTGCCAGCGGTAGCCACCGTTTAAAGGTATGGACTAAGTCAGACATGGGTGTCCTCCTGTACTCGCCATTGCCAGCGGGAATTGACCACGGCAAGCGATCAGTGCAGCGTGAAAGAGTCACGCATTTGACTAATTTATAGACGGTACAAGCTTAACTTAACCTGAATTGGCGCACTCTGCCAGTGAACTGGCCGCCATCACCCCATATAGCGTTGTTTCTTATGGGCTTTAATTTTCGTGATATCGACCAGCACCAGACCATCCATGCAGTCGGAAAAATCCGGATCCAGGCCGAAACTTAAAAAGTAAGCACCACCGGCGTCACAGATCTCGCTGTATTGTTTGTACAGGGTGGGGATGTTGAGTCCCATATTGGCCAGTAAATGCTTCAGTTGACTAAAATCAGCGGCATAATCGTTACCACAAAACTGTTGGCGCAACTCTGGCAGCAGTTGTTCATTCAGTACATAAGGATGGCGCGATACTGCAGGGGACGCCGGGTGTTGAAAATAAAGATTGTAAAAGTACACCATCAGATCGCGCGCGGCCTGCGGGTAGCTGTTGGATAAACTAACGGCACCATAGAGGTAGCGAATATCCGGCCGCTGTTTCAGGTAGGCGCCGATGCCATACCAGAGATAATCCAGGCTGCGCTTGCCCCAGTACTTGGGCTGCACAAAGCTTCGGCCCAGCTCAAGACCTGCTGCCAGATAGGGCTGCATGCCGCTGGAAAAGCGAAACAGGGCGTCGCAGTACAAGCCAGACTGCCCATGCTTGGCAATAACTGCAGCTGTATCGGCAAAACGATAGCTGCCAACGATATCCAGCTCTTTTGGATCCCACAGAATTAAATGCTGATACCAGCTATCGAAGGGATCGATATCGCGCCGCTTGCCACTGCCTTCACCAACAGCCCGAAAAGCCACTTCACGCAAACGACCAATTTCACGCAATATGGGGGAGCTGCCCTGATGCTGATACAAATAGATTTGCTTGTTATCGGCGGTTTCGCCCAATAGCTGGCACGCTTCCACCGCCTTTTTCAACACTTTACGATCTTCTGGCAAGGCAATGCCGCTTTGGGTTTTAAACAGCGGGGCTTTGTCGGTGCCAATCCGATACAAGTGCTTTTTAAATAACTTTGCTCTGGCTTGAGGCTCCAGCGCCAGGCTGGAGAAGCTTTCAAACGGGATCAGTTCACCGATACGAATTTGCAACTGCTTCTGGCGTTGGCGAAACATTTCACGGACCAGCAGCATGGTAGCCAGTGGTTTGTACAACATGGAAGCCAGATAAAACTGCCAGGAATTGCGCCCTTGCAGATGAATCGGCAGTACCGGTGCCTTGGCCTGGGTTGCAAAGCGAAGAAAGCCATGGTGCCAGCGACCATCGCGAATACCATTGGGCTTTAGCCGGGATACCTCACCGGCTGGAAAAATAATCAAGGCGCCTTCTTGCTGCAAATGCTGTGCGATGTTATCCAGCAGCTCACGGCGGGTTTGACCTTGCATGGCATCAACTGGAAATAGTAAGGAGTGCAAGGGAGGCAAGGTCATCAGCATTTGGTTGGCGACAATTTTTACATCGGGTCGGATTTCGCTGATCAGTTTGATCAGTGCCAGCCCATCCAGCGAACCAATCGGATGATTGGCAATGATGACTACCCGACCATCGCTTGGGATCCGCTCCAGCTCTTGCTCACGCACTGTGGTTTGAAACTGAAAATACTCCAGCACTTGCTCGACAAAATCCAGCCCTTGCAGATGGGGATAGGTCTTTGCAAACTGCATGAAATCCTTTTCATGCAGTAGTTGGCGGAGTAGCCAGGTGGTGATTTTTTTCAATCGTGGCTTGTGATCAAGCTGTGGTGCTTGTTGTTGCAGCATCTGCTCAACATTCAACATGGAACTGCTCCCAACCGGTTTGGCTGTCTCAGGCTAACGCAGCGGTATGGCAGTTTGATGGCGATTTTATGACCTTTCTGTGACCTCAGGCGACTTTGGATAAGGTGGTCATATTTGCCTTGACTGGCTTTGGCCAGACGGACAACTGTTGGCAAGTCTCAGCGCAATGATAAAGCGCCAGGCTGCCATCTCTGGTTTCCACCAAAGCCGTACAACTATCAATCCAGTCACCATCGTTGCAGTAGAGAATTCCATCTTGCAGGGTAATTTCCGGGTGATGAATATGGCCGCAGACAATACCATCGTAACCACCGCGCTTGGCACGTTGCACGGCGGCATCCCGGTAGCGGGCTATGGCCTGACGAGCGCCGGGGACTTTGCTTTTAATGTAGGCTGACAAGCTGAAATAGGGCTGGCCTAAGGTGCGGCGAAAGCGTTGATTCCAGCGGTTTAGGAACAGCAATAAATCGTACAGATGATCGCCCAGCCGGCGATGCCAATGCGCCAGTTGCACATGCTTGTCAAATTCATCGCCGTGCAGCAGCAACAAACGCTGACCTGAGTGGGTAATATGCTGGCTGCGTAATTGCACCTGAATGGCGCCGAAGTTCTTACCGGCGTAGAGCCGAAAAGCTTCGTCGTGATTGCCAGGCACATAAATAATCTCAGTGCCTTGCTCTGCCATTTTCAGCAGTTGCCGTACCACCTGGTTTTGCTGAACTTTCCAGAACACCTGGCGCTGCATGGCCCATAAATCGACAATATCCCCCAGCAGGTAGATTTTGTCGACCTGACAATGTTTCAGGAAATTCAGCAGATAGCCTGCCTGACAGTTTTTACAGCCCAAATGAATATCGGATAAAAACAAGGTTCGGCAGTTCAGCATCGGTAGGCACCATGGTATCTTAACGATGTGGTCAGCTTGCCGATGCATTGCGTCAGTCGGGTGACAATGCCCTGAAACTTTTATGACAGTGAGCTTTATATGTCGATAGCTTTGGTGATCCCGGACCGGGATTTGAGCCGTTTGGTTGCAGCCCTTCAGCAACACTTACCTGAGGTCGTCATTGAGCAATGGCCGAACATTAACCAGCCAGAGCAGGTTGAGTTTGCCGTGGTGTGGAAACAACCTGCCGGAAGCTTGCAGCAGTTTCCTGCCTTAAAAGCGATTCAAAGCTATGGGGCGGGTGTGGACTCCATTTTGCGTGATCCACATTTGCCAGCTTTACCGCTAAGTCGTATTGTGGATCCAAAGCTGGCGATGGCAATGATCCGTTATTTGGACGCTGTGCTTCGTAGCTATCAGCTCCGGCTGGATCAATTTGCCCGTCAGCAGCAGCTGGCGCAATGGCGACCGCGGGGACCTCGTCCGATCAACCACATTTGTGTGCTTGGCTTAGGGGAGCTAGGACAGGCGGTTGCTGCTCATTTTGTTGACGAAGGGTTCAGCGTAACTGGCTGGTCCAGAAGCTTAAAGCAATTAGCTGGTGTGCAGTGCTTTGCTGGAACGGATGGTTTTCCGGCAGCTGTTGCCGCTGCGGATCTGGTGATCTGTTTATTGCCACTGACTTCGTTGACCGAAGCCTTGCTGAATGAGCAGCAGTTCGCCCTATTCAAAAAAGGGGCTATTCTGATCAATGTTGCTCGCGGAGCTATTGTCGATGATCGTGCTTTGTTAGCCGCGCTTGACAGTGAACAGTTACAGGCTGCTTGTCTGGATGTATTCAGTCAGGAGCCTTTGCCTGCTGCGCACCCTTTCTGGTCGCACCCTAAAGTCACCGTTACTCCGCATATTTCTGCTGTGACGAATATAGACACTGCCGTCAATCAAATTGTTGAAAATTACCGTCGTAGTCAGGCTGGCACGCCATTGTTGCATCAGGTCGATAGTGACAAAGAGTATTGATTGTGAAAAGCACTGTATAAATACACACTTGTTGTAAATAAACTACAAGTTGTCTACACTAGTTGGCAGCTTAACCAGTTAAGCTAACTTGCTCACAACAATAAAAAATTAAGCGCTGAGGTAATTTTTATGAGTAAAGCGTCCAGTCGTGGTTTTGGCTTTACCGCAATTGTCATAGTTGTTTGCCTGATGGCACTATCAGCATTTTTGACAAAAGCCGAAGCCTGTAGCTTCCTTTTTTGAAGCCAGGAATGGATGGTTAAGGATGATCAAAAAACCCCGATTTTTCGGGGTTTTCCTTTTAATTCAATTGGTTAAACTCGTTTGCTGTGGCGCTCTCTGTTGTCACGCTTTTGCTGTTGGTTCTTTTGCAACAGCACATAGCTGGCGGCATAACCACCATGATGGCGTTGTGCCGTGTGGCAGGCCAGCACTTCCGGGATTTGGCTGAGCCATTTGGCACAATAACTTTTTAAAATGGCTGGATGGGGCTTGCTGTTGCGGCCTATCCCATGATGGATCAGTAACGTCCGAATACCGCGTTGATGGCAATCCTGGATAAAATCGAATAATTGTTTGCGGGCGAGTTGTAAATTTTTCCCCAGTAAGTTCAGAGTAGCATCCAACTGATATTTACCAAGGCGCAGGTTGCGGTAGACACCTTCCTGCACACCATCTTTTTTGTAGGCAATCAAATCGTCCGGTTTAAGCAGATCCACATACTCCATGCTGAGGTAATTGGGATCAAACTCCATGTCTTGCTCTGCAGCTTCACGCCGAGCCAGTTGCGCCAGCGTAGGTTGGAACTCTCCAGCCTCAGGCGCCATTTCATTATGCTGTAAAGGCCGGACATCGGCCATTTCTTTCAGAAAATCATTCAATTCATCTGTCGACACAGCTCAACCTGATCATCCAGTTACTGATAGGCTAATTATACGCTGTTCGGTAGCTGACGTCATGCGGCTGTCGCTGCAGCTGAACTGGCCGGGCTATTCACTGTCGGCGTTGGCTCAGTGGTCACGACCGTTTCAACATCAGGCTCAGCGGCCAAAAGCTGGTTGGTTTTGTGGCGTTGCCAGGCGAACAAACCGAGGTAATAAGCATTGATCAGCAGCACCAGTAAATTTGAGATCACACCTTGTGGGATAGCGATAAATAAGTAGTAAATAAACATCAGCGCACAGCCAATTAAAGTGGCTAACCGGAGCCAGAACACATCTTTAATAAAAAAGGCACCAATGCAGATAGCCAGACCAACCCAGCTAATGACATCGTATACGGCTGCTTCCATTAGTTCCCCCTGAAAAAGCTATGCGAATGGCGCGCATTATCTGAGCAGAATACAATTGCATCAACTGAGTAATTTTGTATGATTCAACTTAGTTTTTCTAATGGTTTGGTTTGAGCTTGGGGGCAAGTGGCATGGCTGGTAATATTTCTAAGGCGAGCTATGCTTAAGGTTGTTTTGTAGTCACTGAGGTGGCGGATGGTACCGAATAAACTCTATGAGTTGTTGCCTTATGTTTATGTGTTTTCTGGTGCCGTGATCATAGCGTTGCTGCCAGGTGTTGCTGTGCTTACCACTTTGTCAGGCATACTGCTGTTGATGACCGGAGGCTTGGTCTGGGTGCTGCGCTCCGAGCACCGTCGGCGTGATTTGGATACTGCGACCGTATCAGCTGGTATGCTTCCTTTTTGGCTGTATGAGCTGCTGCCTTTTCTTTACATCAGTACGGCACTGCTGCTGTTTGCTTGGACCAGCGACCCCTATTTCTATCCTTCAATGGTTATTTTTCTGGTGGTTGGTCACCAGCTATGGTTATTACGTGGCTTGCAACGTCATCATCAAAAGCCACCACGGTTCGCCTGAATATTAAATGCTGCAGGATGGCTTGGCCCTATGGTTTGTTTTTGTTAGTATGTACTGACATGGAGTGGTATTGGGCACGCAGGTTTTTGTGTTCAGGATGGAAAGGAATGCTGGCAAATGACAAAATCAATGTTGCGTGTGTTGATTGTGGATGATGTAGCTGCTGTTCGTAGCTACTTAAAACAAATTTTGTTTGCCGTTGGCGTTTCTGATGTAGTGGAAGCAGCTGATGGTGCTGAAGCCACATCACTGTACCACCAGTTGCAGCCTCAGCTGATCTTTATGGACATACAGCTGCCTGATATTAATGGCAAAGAGCTACTGCGTCAGTTTAAATCCATCAATCAAAGCAGTCAGATTGTGATGATATCGGCATTTTCCAGTGTTGATAATTTACGGGCCAGTATCGCAGCTGGTGCCCATGCTTTCGTGGTAAAGCCATTTTCTGCCAAGCGCATAATGCATCTTGTGCAATCTTATCTAAATTAAAAATTTACACTTATCGTATTTTTTATGCATACTATGGCCTTTTATGTAAAGCGTCGGGCGAATCACTTGTGAATTTTCTGTCGACAGGTGATAATAAGCCGTCTAGACATTTAGGTGTAAAAGAATATGAACCTACAAGAAATGCGTAAAAACTCTGCCAAGGCAGCCAAACTCTTAAAGGCAATCTCCAACGAGCGCCGTTTGCTTATTCTCTGTTATTTGCTGGAAGGGGAAATGTCTGTCGGTGAGATGAATGAGCGCTTAGAGCTTAGCCAATCGGCCTTATCGCAGCATCTCGCTCTGTTACGACGTCATCAGTTGGTCAAAACCCGCAAAGAAGCACAAACCGTATTTTACCGCATTGAAAGCGATGAGGTAAAAGCCGTAATGAAAGTGCTGCACGATCTTTATTGCGCCTGATAACCAGCAGGCGATACAGATTTACAGATACAAAAAAACCGGCTATAAAGCCGGTTTTTTGTGTCTGGCACAATTAAGCAGCAGACAAACCCTTGATATGGGCATTCAGGCGCGACTTATGGCGAGCTGCTTTGTTCTTATGGATCAGACCTTTGTCTGCCATACGATCCAAAACTGGCACCATTTTCTTAAACGCATCCTGAGCAGCGGTGGCATCACTTACCAGCACAGCCGCATAGGTTTTTTTGATAAAAGTACGCATCATTGAACGCTGGCTGGCATTATGCTTACGGCGTTTTTCAGACTGAATTGCGCGCTTCTTAGCAGACTTGATGTTAGCCAAGGTAACACTCCTAAAACTAGATAAACCGGACTCTTTAAAGGCCGCATAATATGCCTACTTTACCAGCGCTTGTCAAATGGTTTATCAGTGCTTCGCTGGGGTTATTGCAACTAAACTGCAGCAGTTACTGAATTTAGTACTGGTATTTGCGGGTAGCTACAGGTGAAAATAGCCGGCAGCGATTATAAACCCCTGAAACAGAGGATAGCCGGTGGCTGAAAAGTTATTAAAATCAGGCATTATTGTTAGCAGCATGACGCTGATTTCCCGTGTGCTGGGTTTGCTGCGCGATGTGGTGATTGCAGCTTTTGTTGGGGCAGGGGCTGCTGCTGATGCCTTTTTCTTTGCCAACCGAATTCCCAACTTTTTACGCCGCTTGTTTGCTGAGGGCGCTTTTGCCCAGGCTTTTGTACCTGTACTCAGTGAAGTTAAAGAAAAGCACGGCGATGATGCGGTGCGGGCACTGATAGCCAAAGCCGCTGGTACTTTGGGCGTTGTGGTGACTCTGGTTACCTTGTTTGGTGTTTTGGCATCGCCTTTGGTAGCTATGTTGTTTGGTATGGGGTGGTTTATTGAGTGGCTGCAAGGTGGGCCGGATGCAGAGCGCTTTGAGTTGGCCAGCCTGATGCTTAAAATAACTTTCCCTTACTTATTCTTTGTCAGCCTGGTGGCCCTTTCCGGTGCCATTCTCAATACCTACAACAAATTTGCCGTTGCCGCTTTTACCCCGGTATTTTTAAATATTGCCATCATTGTTGCTGCGGTTTTTGTTGCCGATCATTTTGATGAACCAGCTCTGGCTTTGGCGTGGGGGGTGTTTTTTGGTGGTTTGTTGCAGTTGTTGTTCCAACTGCCTTTTCTGGCTCGCGCAGGTCTGTTGGTGCGGCCACGTTGGGGCTGGCATGATCCTGGCGTTGTAAAAATACGGACTTTAATGCTCCCTGCAATGTTTGGGGTATCCGTCAGCCAAATCAATCTTTTACTGGATACAGTGATCGCTTCTTTTTTACTGACAGGTGCAGTCAGTTGGCTGTATTACTCCGATCGGTTGCTGGAGTTTCCGCTGGGCTTGTTCGGTATTGCTATTGCAACAGTGATCCTGCCCACTTTATCGCGTATGCATGCCAAAGCCAGCCAGAATGAGTTTCGTGCGACCCTGGACTGGGCAGTGCGCTTTATTGCCCTGTTTGGTTTGCCGGCAATGGCAGCTTTGATGGTTCTTGGCAAACCCATCATTGCTGTGCTCTTTATGCGCGGTGAGTTCAGTGCCTTGGATGTAGACCGGGTGTCGTACAGTTTATTTGCCTACGCCTGTGGTTTATTTAGTTTTATGCTGATCAAAGTCTTGGCTCCGGCTTATTATGCCCGTCAGGATATGAAAACACCGGTGCGTATTGGCATTATTGCGATGGTGTCCAATATGGGACTGAATTTACTATTGGCACCATTTCTTAGTTATGTTGGTCTGGCACTTGCCACGGCACTATCGGCCAGTTTGAATGCTTTCTTACTTTATCGTGGCCTGAAAGCTATAGATGTTTATCGGGTTTCTACCTACAGTGTAGGGTTTCTGTGCCGGGTGTTGCTGGCCAGTCTGGGGATGGCCGCGGTGCTTTGGTGGTGGTTGCCGGAAATGACCTATTGGTATCAGCAAAGTATGGGCTGGCAACTAAGTCAGCTGCTGCTTGGCTGTATGCTTGGTGCTGTCACATACTTTGGCTTGTTGTTTGCGTTTGGTGGCAGGCCAGGTCATATCCGTCGACAACGTCATACAGGATGAAAAGCCTCGCATTAGCAGGTATAATCGCCTGCTGATTGCACTTGGGTGCGGCTTAGAGTGGTGTTAAGGCAGGCATGGAGTTTATTCGCGGTTTACATAACATCAAGGCGGAACATCGTGGCTGTGTGCTGACCATTGGTAATTTTGATGGGGTGCATTTAGGCCATCAGGCCGTGCTGGCTCAATTGATGCAAGTGGCGAGGCAGCGTCAACTGCCATCCTGCGTGATGGTCTTTGAGCCTCAACCACTGGAGTTATTTGCACCCGACCAGGCACCAGCCAGGCTGAGCCGTCTGCGGGAGAAATACCTTGGCCTTGCCAGGCTTGGTATTGACCGGTTGCTCTGCGTTAATTTTAACCGGCGCTTTGCTGATTTGGCGCCTGATTATTTTGTCGAGCAATTGTTGTTGCAACAGTTAGGCGTACAGCATTTGATCGTCGGCGATGATTTTTGTTTTGGAAAGAACCGTGCCGGTAATTACGCACTGTTGCAACAGGAAGCGGCGCGCTTCCAGTTTGGCCTGACCCCAACCGCTAGCCTGAAACAGCAGACGCAACGCATTAGTAGCACAGCCATCCGTCAGGCACTGGCGGTTGACGACTTGTTATTAGCAGAAGCCATGCTGGGACGACCGTTTTCATTAATGGGGAAGGTTCGTCATGGCCGACAGCTGGGGCGGCAGTTGGGTTTCCCTACCGCCAACGTCTGGTTGTATCGAAAAAAGCTGCCGGTGCATGGTGTCTATGCGATAGAGGCCATCACAGATTTCGGGTGCTATCGGGGTGTGGCCAACATAGGTTCACGACCAACAGTATCGGGTAAAACTGAGCAGCTGGAAGCTCACCTTTTTGATTTTAAAGGTGATTTGTACGGTAGCCAAATTGAAGTTTTGTTACGGCAGAAACTGCGTAACGAGCAGAGCTTTGCCAGTGTTGCAGCACTGCAGCAACAAATTCAGCGGGACGCGGAAGCGGCCCGCGCCTATTTTCAGTCGTCAGCCTCTGAGCAGGTTGAAGCCAATCAATAACGATGACGGACGAATAACGGATGAGTGACTACAAGCATACCCTGAACCTGCCTGAAACCGAGTTTGCTATGCGCGGTAATTTGGCGCAGCGTGAGCCAGCCATGCTGGCTGAGTGGCAACGAGATGGGCTCTACCAGCAAATTCGTGCCGCCAAACAGGGCAAGCCACAGTTTATTTTGCACGATGGTCCGCCCTATGCTAACGGCAACATTCATATTGGTCATGCCGTTAATAAAATTCTGAAAGACATGATCATCAAGGCTAAAACCCTGTCGGATTTTGATGCGCCCTATATTCCCGGTTGGGATTGTCATGGCCTGCCAATTGAGTTGGTAGTAGAAAAAAAATACGGCAAACCGGGGGTGAAGCTAAGCGATGCCGAGTTCCGGCAAAAATGCCGCGAGTATGCTGCGTCGCAAATTGAAGCGCAGAAAGTCGACTTTGTCCGCCTGGGCGTGTTGGCCGACTGGGACAATCCCTACCGGACCATGGATTATGATTTTGAAGCCAATATTATCCGGTCACTGAGCAAAATCATCGACAATGGCCATTTGCAGCAAGGCTTTAAACCGGTGCACTGGTGTACCGATTGTGGCTCAGCATTGGCTGAAGCTGAAGTTGAGTATCAGGACAAAACCTCCCCTGCTATTGATGTGCGCTTTAAGCTGGTAGACGAAGCCGTGGTGGATCGCTTTGATCACCCTGAAGATCACCGCGGCCAAGGCCCGGTTTCAGTGGTGATCTGGACCACGACTCCCTGGACCATCCCGGCCAACCGGGCTGTTGCTGTACATGCAGATCTGGATTACAGCCTGATCCAGGTGGAGCAGGGCGAGCATGGCCCGGAGCGCTTAATCGTTGCGACCGATCTGGTGACGGATGTGATGGCGCGCGCTGGCATTGAGCATTACCATGCGCTTGGCTTTTGCAAAGGCAAGCAACTGGAGTTGG
Source organism: Alkalimonas sp. NCh-2 (assembly GCF_039631345.1). NCBI lineage: Bacteria > Pseudomonadati > Pseudomonadota > Gammaproteobacteria > Alkalimonas > Alkalimonas sp. NCh-2. Next base: position 538,868 of record NZ_JBDIUV010000001.1, on the reverse strand, counting down.
TGGCATTAAAGCATCCGCTGTACGATTTTGAAGTGCCGGTGATTTTGGGTGAGCACGTGACCACTGACTCGGGGACCGGTTGTGTCCATACCGCACCAGGCCACGGTCAGGAAGACTTCGTGGTCGGCCAAAAATATGGTTTGGAAGTCGCGAACCCTGTGGGTGCCAATGGCGTCTATTTACCGGATACGCCGCTTTTTGCCGGTCAACATGTCTTTAAAGCCAACGATTCGGTGGTCGAAGCGCTCAAAGAGCGCCAGGCTCTATTGGTACATAAAGCCTACCAGCACAGTTACCCGCATTGCTGGCGCCACAAAACACCGATAATTTTCCGTGCTACTCCGCAGTGGTTTATCAGCATGGAGCAACAAGGCTTACGAGCCACCTCGTTGCAGCAAATTGCCAACACCCAATGGGTACCCGACTGGGGCCAAAGCCGTATTGAGAAAATGGTGGCCGGGCGGCCAGACTGGTGTATTTCGCGTCAGCGTACCTGGGGTGTGCCTATTGCACTCTTTGTTGATAAAGACACCGGGGCCTTGCATCCGAATACCCCAGCACTGATGGAGCAGGTGGCAGAAAAAGTGGAGCAGCAGGGCATTCAGGCCTGGTTCGATTTAGAGCCGGAGGAACTGCTGAGTGCCGAAGATGCCAGCCGCTATGTCAAAGTGAAAGATACATTGGATGTCTGGTTTGACTCGGGCGTGACCCATGCCTGTGTGGTCGATGCCAGAGCCGAGTTTCAGGGCGCAACCCAGGCTGATTTGTACCTGGAAGGTTCCGATCAACACCGGGGCTGGTTTATGTCGTCCTTGATGACCGGCGTTGGTATTAAAAACCATGCGCCATACAAACAAGTGCTGACCCATGGTTTTACCGTCGATGCCCAGGGCCGGAAAATGTCCAAATCGCTTGGCAATGTGGTGTCACCGCAGCAGGTAATGAACAAGCTGGGTGCAGATATCCTACGGCTTTGGGTGGCGACCACCGATTACACCTCGGAAATGACGGTATCGGATGAAATCCTGAACCGGGCGGCCGATAAATACCGCCGGATCCGCAATACCGCCCGTTTCTTACTGGCCAACCTGAATGGGTTTGATCCTGCCACCGATCAGTTGCCGTTTAATGAGCTGGTTGAGCTGGATTTGTGGATGGTAAGCCGGGCGGCTCAGCTACAAGCGGAAATCATTGAGGCTTACGACAATTACCAGTTCCATCAGGTCAGTCAGAAGCTGATGAATTTCTGTACCATTGAACTGGGCAGTTTTTATCTGGATGTGATTAAAGATCGTCAGTACACAGCCAAAGCCGATAGCCAGGCCAGACGCTCCTGCCAAACGGCGATGTACCACATTGTGCAGGCACTGGTACGCTGGATGGCGCCTATTATGAGCTTCACGGCGCAGGAAATCTGGCAGCAACTGCCGGCTCAGCCAGAGCCTTATGTGCTGATGGATGTCTGGTATTCAGGCTTAGCACAAGTCCCTGCCGGTCGTTTTGACGATGCTTTCTGGCAACAACTGTTGTTGGTACGGGATGAAGTGAACCGGGTGCTGGAAAAAGCCCGTAAGCAGGAAAAGATTGGTGCATCGCTGCAAGCAGAAGTGACTTTATTTGCGACTGCTGAATTAGCCGCCCAGTTGCAACAGTTGCAGGATGAGTTGCGCTTCGTGTTAATCACCAGTACCGCTACGGTCAGCAGCGAAGCGGCACCGGCCGAAGCCGAAGCCACAGATATCGCAGGTTTAAAGGTGCTGGTACAGGCCAGCAGTGCAGTGAAATGCGAGCGCTGCTGGCATTATCGTCATGATGTGGGGGCGGATGCCGCGCATCCGACCATTTGCCTGCGTTGTGTTGATAACGTCAGCGGAGCCGGCGAACAGCGGGAGTTTGCCTGATGCGGTTGTTTCAACAAACCGGTTGGGTATTCTGGTGGCTGGCACTGCTGGTGTTGGTGCTGGATCAAGTAACCAAGCAGTGGGTGCACCACAGCATGGCGTTGTACGATTCGATCCAGCTGTTGCCGTTTTTTAATCTGACCTATGTGCGTAACCCCGGGGCAGCTTTTTCGTTTTTAAGCGATGCCGGTGGCTGGCAGCGCTGGTTTTTTACTGTGGTCGCAGTGGTAATTATTGCGGTGCTTAGTGTGTGGCTCAAACGGCTAAGTCCTAAGGCAACTAAATTAAGCATTGGCTTGTGTCTGATTATCGGCGGGGCCATTGGTAATTTGATTGACCGCTTGTGGCATGGTTATGTGATCGACTTTTTTCATCTGTATTATCAGAACTGGCATTACCCAGCCTTTAACATTGCCGACTCGGCCATCGTGATTGGCGCAGCTTTATTAATATGGGACAGTTTCAGCAATCAGGAGCAAGGCCATGACGACGCCAAACCCCGTTAAACAGCCAGTCAGTGCCGACAGTGCGGTGATTTTTCATGTCGATATTAAATTATCTGATGGCAGTGCTGCTGAAAGCACCCGGGTACATAACAAGCCTGCCAGGATACGTATTGGCGATGGCAGTGTTTCGCCTGCTTTTGAGGCGCAGCTGCTGGGAAAAAGTGCCGGTGATAAGCTCACTTTCACGCTGGCACCTGAAGATGCCTATGGCCAACCGAATCCGGATAATATTTATTATCTGGATCGCAGCAAGTTCAACAGTGACAGTCCGGCCGAAGTAGGGATGATTATTGGTTTTACCATGCCGGATGGCTCCGAGCTGCCAGGCCTGATTCGTGAGGTCGCTGGTCAGTCGGTGACGGTCGATTTTAACCATCCGCTGGCAGGGCAAACCCTAACCTTCCAACTGGAAATTCTGGAGGTACAGTAATGGATATTTTACTGGCCAACCCGCGTGGTTTTTGTGCTGGGGTCGATCGTGCCATCAGTATTGTTGAGCGTGCGTTGGAGCTGTATGAGCATCCGATTTATGTCCGTCATGAAGTGGTGCACAACAAGTTTGTGGTCGATGGTTTGCGTCGCAGCGGCGCTGTCTTTGTCGATGAGTTGGACGAAGTGCCGGATGGCCAGATTGTGATTTTCAGTGCCCATGGTGTGTCGCAAGCGGTGCGTCAGCAAGCCAAAGAGCGTGGGTTGAAAGTCTTTGATGCCACTTGTCCACTGGTGACAAAGGTGCATATGGAAGTAACCCGGGCCAGCCGCAAAGGCATTGAGTGCATTCTTATTGGCCATGCCGGCCATCCGGAAGTGGAAGGCACTATGGGTCAGTACGACAATACGGCCGGTGGTATTTACCTGGTGGAGTCGGTCGAGGATGTGCAACAGTTGCAGGTAAAAAATCCGCAGCAGCTGTGCTTTAGTAGCCAAACCACGCTATCGGTAGATGATACCGCTGATGTGATTGAAGCCTTGCGTCAGCGTTTTCCTGACATTGAAGGCCCACGCAAAGACGATATCTGTTACGCCACTCAGAATCGTCAGGATGCGGTACGGGAACTGGCAGGAAAAGCTGAATTGCTGTTGGTGGTTGGTGCTAAAAATAGCAGCAACTCCAATCGCTTGCGTGAGCTGGCTGAGAAAATGGGCGCCAAAGCTTATCTGATTGATACTGCAGATGACATTCAGCAAAGCTGGCTGGATGGGATGGAGCGGGTCGCGGTGACGGCTGGCGCATCTGCCCCTGAGGTATTAGTACAACAAGTGGTAACCAAACTGCAAAGCTGGGGCGGTCGAACGGTGACCGAGCACCCGGGCCGGGAAGAGAATATTGTTTTTGCCATTCCAGCGGAGCTGCGTTAGCTTTTAATTTTCCTCGCTGTAACTGATTCAGTTACAGCGAGTGGAAAATCTTCCATCTCCTAACAACTTATGGTACAAATAGCGAACAACCTGATGAAACCTAACAGGAACTGCCTTATCGGCTTTTTTAAAAGGTAAAAATGACAGCGTTGTCAATTGGCTAATTTAGCAAGTTGTTTTTAAGGATCTGTATGATACTGCAATGGCGCACTACTTGGTCTGTAGCAAAAGAAAGACAAGGTTTTTCATTGTTGGAGTTGATGGTGGTAGTTGCCATTGTAGGTATTTTGGCGGCAATTGCTTATCCATCCTATCTGGATCATGTCAATACTGGCCGTCGTACGGATGCTCAGCGGTTGCTGCTGGAGCAGGTGAATACTCTGGAGCGCGCATACAGCCGTCAGGGCCGCTATCCTGAGCTGCTGACATTGCCCAGTCATCCCCATTACGAACTGACCTATCAAAGCGCCAACCCGACTGAGTACCTGTTGAGTGCTATTCCGCACTATACGGACAGCCGTTGCGGCACTTTAACCATCGATCAGTTTGGTGTTCGCACTGCTGCTACTGGTGATGCCATTTGTTGGAGAGATCAATAGCATGCAACAAGAGCGTGGTTTTAGCTTGATGGAGCTAATGATCGTATTGGCTATTGCTGCCATCTTAGCCGCAGTGGCTTTACCTTCTTTTGATAGCTGGCTGCAGCAAGAACGCCATACCCGTGCTGTCAATCAATTGCAGGCAATTTACCATTTTGCCCGCAGTGAGGCGGTGAAACGGGAGGCAAGTATTGCGGTAACAGCAACAGCAGCACAGGTGTCCGTTATTGCGTTGGAAGATGAACAGGTGCTGCGTCAGTTTGAACTGTCTTCCCGACTCAGTGTGTCGCTGATGGATGTGGAATTGTTGGCTACTGGTCAGGTGCCGGCATCGGCCCGGTGGCAGGTGCGTGATCCGCGGGGTTATGCAACGGATCGTTGCCTGATCATCTTGCCAAGTGGTCAACTCACCGTCCAGGCTTCGAGTTGCGCTACTTAGGAGGCGATATGCAGCACAAATCAGTGCATGCTGGCTTTGGCTTGTTAGAAGCCATGATTGCTATTTTACTGGCGGCCATTGCTTTATTGGGGCTGGCTGCAGCACAGGCCAGAGCTTTGCAATTTGCCAGCAGCAGTTTGTACAGCACTATCGCCGTGATCCAGGCACAAAATGCCGTGGAGCGGATTTGGCCCTCACTCTGTGCACTGCAGCAAGGCAGCCCCTACGATGCCGCCTTTGTCGCCGCGCTTTTACCCCAGCCTGAGCAGGATCCAGAGCTTTATCAGTTGGAGTTACCAGACAGTGGCGCTTTCCATTTCACCACTGCACCGGATACCAGCCATGCAACGTCAGAGTATCTGGTGCGTATCCGCTGGCAAGACCGACGGATGCAGGATGGCCAGGCTAACGAGCTGGAGTTAGTAGCCAGCTTTCCCTGGTTGCGCAATGGTGGAGGTTGTGAATGATGAACTGTGCTATCCGGGGGATGACGCTGGTTGAGCTGATGGTTGCGCTGGTTTTATCCAGCACCTTGATGCTGGGGGTTGGAGGAGCTTACCTGGCAATAAATCAAACGGTGAGGGAAGTGCAAGACCTGGAGAATGCGCAGGAGGTGCTTCGAAGCAGCCAGTTATTACTGGGACGCAGCATTCGCAGTGCCGATGCGATTGCTGTTGTGGCTGCAGAGCTGCAAGTGCAGCGACTAAACCGGCAGGAGACCGACCTGGATTGTCTGGGAGCCCTGCAAACCACCGCCTTTACTGAGACTTATCGCTTTCATGGGGGGGAGCTGCAATGCCAAATCAATGGAGGAGACTGGGTCACTTTATTAACCGGGTTGCAGGCGTTGGATTTTACAGATCTGGGCGGCGATATGCTAAGGGTTCGGGTGGCTCCGGCTGGCTTACCGCCACATTTTCCAAGAGCGGATCTGAATAGCGATGGTGAGCTGTTGCCTTATGTGCGGTTGGATCTGGCGTTGAAAACCCGGATCCTGGTACGGGAAACCTGAAGGACATGCCGATGAACAACAAACAGCAACAGGGCGTGGCGCTGGTCTTTGTATTGATGCTGACGACCGTCGCCGGTCTGGTGGTATTTACCTCCCTGAACAGCTCTGCAACGCAGGAGCGGATGGCCGGTAACTTCCAAAAAAACCTGAATGCAGAGTGGCAGGCGGAGCGGGCAGTATTTGAAAGTTTTAACCGTTTGAATGCTCTGGTACGAGAAAACCCGCAGGCTTCTGAAGCAGAGTTGCTGTCGCTGGCAGGCTTTGACGCTTTGGCTGGCAGTGGCAACCGGCAGTACCGCAGCACTGCCGAGTGGCAGGATGACCGCTTGGCTGTTTCATCCGCAGGGCAGCGTTACAGCGATGCACTGGCGAGTCGGCAGGCCAGCTTACGCTTGCTGACAGCATCTGGTAGCTCAGGCAGTTCCCCTTTCTTATCCGGTGTTATTGGCTGTGATGGTGTTGGGCTTAATGGCAGTGCTGATATCAGCAGTTACAGTTCAACCGGCGAGATGTTATCGGATCCCGTGGTGGTACAGACGGTGCGTGATGGGGCAGATATTGAGCTAACCGGTGCCAGTGAAATCAGTGGTGATGTGTTGTCAACCGGCAATATCCACCTGGGTACTTCAAAGCCGGTTGCTGGCCGTTTGCATGCCAATGGCAATATCAGGATCAGCTCCACGGCACTGATAACCGGGTCCGTTCAGGCTCTGGGGAATGTGATTTTAAGCAACAGTGCTGTGTTGCAGAGTGAACTGCATACCAATGGTGATATCCAGGTCAGCGGTTTTAGTAGCCTGCTGGGGGGCGTTCGCGGCCGTGGTGGCTTGACCGTCACTAATTTGAATATTAACGCAGCGCATGGTGATTTTACCACCATGCAAGCTATTAGCATGGAGCATTGGATTGGGGCAGCACTTAGTAATCAGGTTATTTCAGGTATGGCGGTGACGCCTGCCGCAGCTGGTCGCATTCATCCTGGCCTCTATGTCGAGCCAGTGCAGCCTTTGGAGGTTGATCAGCCGCATTCAGCAGCAGCGGAGGAGCGGTTGTGTGATCCCCTGAGTATCGTATCCCAGGTGCAGCTGTTGGATGAGCTTGTGTCCTCTGCGTTGCCGTCATTATCGATGACGAATGGCCATGATAGCTATCAATTTACCAGCAGCGAAGGCTTTGTTCAGGCAGGCAGCTTTGCGCTGAACCTGCAGCCTCAAATGGTCACCTTTCTGGAGCGTAGCCGTGCCATCTACGCTTTGGAATCCCTACACTTCGGGGCCAGTACCCGTTTACGTATTGATGGCAATATTACCTTGTATGTGCGTGGTGATGTACGTTTTAGTGGTGCATCGGTATTAAATATCACTGAAGGAAGCAGTTTAACCCTGATCGTTGCCGGACAGGTCGATATGGCGGCAGGGTTAAAAATTAAGGATGATGCAGGCCATACGCCGCAAGGCATCAATGCTGATGGTTATCCGGTACTTGCCATCTATTCTGGCTATCAATCTGGCGATAGTACTGACTATGGTGTGCGCTTTCATGGTGGCGTGCAAGATGCTTATGCGGCTATTTATGCGCCGGAGGCGCATGTGGAAGTAGGTGCGGCTTTGAGGCTTAGAGGCGCTTTTGTTGGTAAAACGATCCAACTAAGCGGGGATGGGCACCTGATCTTTGATCAGGCATTGGCACAGACTGAACCCGGCGGTGGCAGCTCTGAACCGATACCACCGCGCTTTGTGTTTGAGGGCTGGTTTTAACGCATCGACAGCGCTATAGTCAGAAGCAACTTTTTTGCTAGTGTGTTTCGATGAACCAAGCTGACTCTTTCTCCCATCCGCTATTGTTGCCGGCTTTTTGTCAAAACCGCGGTGTGCTGGCTGTGATGGTGTTATCACAAGCTGTGGCTATTTTGCTGGCCTTTGCGCCCGGGGCTCAGGGCGATGTCTGGCTTCGGCTTGGTGTGATCAGCTTATTTGTACACTGGACAACCTTACTTAGTATCACGCTGTTGTGCTATCTAAGGCCCAGGCTGGTGCGCTTTTCACCCCAGTTGCAAGGCGCTGTTGTTTTACTGACCCTGCTACTTTTTACATTGCTGATTAGTCTGTTGGCATGGATGTTTCTTGCCAACTTTGGTTGGCGTCCTCCTACTGGTGTTGCGTACTTTTTCTGGTCCAATTTGTTTGTGGCCATGATAGTTGGCTTGCTGGTGATACAGTTTTGTCTGCTGCATTTAGAGCGAAGTGTCCGTATCGCTGCTCAGTCCAGAGCGGAACTGGATGCTTTGCAAGCCAGGATCCGGCCACACTTTCTCTTTAACAGTTTAAATACCGCAGCCGAATTGATCCATCAGGATCCAAGCGCTGCTGAGCAGGCGCTGCTGGACTTATCGGCATTGTTTCGGGCCGCGATGCAAGCCGGAGGACAGGCATCACTGCGGGATGAAATCGCATTAGCACGGCAGTATTTGTCGTTGGAACAGTGGCGCCTGGGTGCACGCCTGCGGGTCGATTGGCAGTTGGGTGATGCGGTGCCCGAGGTGATGATGCCGGTACTGACGTTGCAGCCGCTATTGGAAAATGCCATTTATCATGGGATTGAACCCGATAAGCATGGTGGCCGCATCTGTATTGAGCTGGTACAAAGCAGACAGGCTGTGACCCTGCTCATTATCAATAGCCTGCCAGATACCAAACGCTCAGCTAAAGGCAATGGCATAGCACTGGATAATATACGCCAACGCCTGGCTCTGTTGTACCAGGACAGGGCACAACTGCATTGCAGCAGCAATGATGGGCATTTTCGGGTGAAGTTGGTATTGCCTTACTCTGAGCCGGAGACTCGGCCATGAAAGTGTTACTGGTTGATGATGAGCCCCTGGCCCGTTCACGTTTAAGGCGGTTATTGCTGGCTTATCCGGAATGGCAGGTGATTGCCGAAGCACAGCATGGGGCAGAGGCGCTGCAGCTGTGTCAGCAACACCAGCCTGATCTGGTGCTGCTGGATATTGAAATGCCTCAGTTAAATGGTCTGGAGGTGGCCAGGACCTTGTCGGAGTTGAGTATTCCGCCGGCTCTGGTCTTTGTAACAGCGCATCCACAGCATGCGCTGGATGCGCTGCAAGTCGCTGCTGCCGGTTATCTGGTGAAACCTATATCCGCAGAGTCGCTGGGGCAGGTATTGCAACGGCTGGCTAAACCAACCCGAGCTTTGTTGGAAGCGCAAAAAGAAAAGGTGATCCGCTATCAACTGGCTGGCAGCATCCGGCAGGTACCTATATCGGCCGTGCTGTATTTGATAGCCGAAGATAAGTATGTGCGCCTGGTTTCCACTGAAGGGGAAGCTTTGCTCGAACAGAGCCTAAAGCAACTGGAGCAACAATACCCGCAATTGTTGCGGATCCACCGCAAAGCACTGATCAATCGTGAGCATTTTATTGCCTTGCATCAAAGTACTCAGGGGTACCAGGTGGAACTAAGAGGCTGCTGTGAACGGTTGGATGTAAGCCGACGCGAAGTTAGCCGTTTAAAGCAATTGCTGCAGCATCGAACGCTCTGACCGTTTATCGGTAGGTCATGCCGTTTATCTGCTTTGGCTGGTAATTCACTGGCTGCGCATTACTCTTATAGAATCTGAAATTATTATGTTGCACTCTATATGCCTGCTGTTGACCCTGGCAAAGAAACGGGATTTACACTGATAGAACTGATGGTGACTGTTGCTGTGTTAGCCGTAGTGCTTTTAGTGGCTGTTCCCTCTTTTGGTAACCTAATACTGTCAAACCGTCTTAACGCACAGGCAAATCAATTGCTGGCTGCTATCGAATACGCTAAAACGGAGGCGGTTAAAAATAATGCTAACGTTATCTTTTGTCACTCTTCGGATGGAACTAGTTGCAGCACAGCACCTGCTGAGGGGTGGCAAGGCTGGCTTGTTGGTATGGCAGCAGCAAACACTGGTGTAGAAGCAGGTAGTGTATTACGTAGTGGTTGGCTGGAATCCTCTCAACTGGTGATTAGGCCTAGTACAACACTAAATAGCACTGACCATCAAATCTTGGTAACGCCGCAAGGCTTACTGCGAACCAGCGAACGAATACCTTTGACTGCTGCGTTGAGAGTTTGTGCGCCTACAGCAACTGTTAAACCGAATGCTCGCAATCTTCGGATTCGATCTGGCGGTCAATTATCTGTTACTAGTGAACAGCATGAAGACTGTTTAGCATCTTAGGAAAAACATAATGAAATCCATGTCATCAGTGACGCAACAAAAAGGTGTTAGTTTACTCGAGGTCCTAATATCTGTGGTGGTGTTGGGAGTAGGTATTCTGGGGGTGGTAGGTTTGCAGTCTGTCAGTTTGCGCAGTACCAACACAGCTCATGAGCGGGCTATGGCGGTGATTCTGACCGAAACACTTTTTGAGGTAATGCGTTCAACGGGGTCAATAGGCAGAACCAATGCATTTGTGATGGATGACTGTGAGGGCGTTGGTGGTATTCCTGTCACCAAAAGTTGGCAGGACGATGTTAAACAAGTGACTGCTGAGTGTGCTGTTGTGGTTTGGAATGATGGTGTTTATACCGTAACCATCGATTGGACGGATCAGCGTTTAAATGCCAGCTCGATTGTTGTGATGGAGGCTCGTCCATGACAACAGGGGAAAAGAGCCATGGCTTTACCCTGGTTGAATTAATGATTGCGCTGGTGCTTGGCCTGGTATTGTTAGCTGGTGTAATCGGAGTTTTTCTTTCAAACCAGGCAACCAGTAGAGTAAATCACGAGTTAGCAACGCTACAAAGCAGTGCCAGACTGGCGTTTCAAATGATGTCACAAGATATTCGTAGTGCTGGTTTTGCTGGATGTAATAACTCTGGGCGCGTTGTCAGTATTATTACAGGTACACCTGACTGGTCTCAATGGCGTGGCGGGATCGAAGGTTTTGCCGCCGGTGTTCATGGTGATAGTGAGTCTTTACGACTGATGTATGGTGCTGGTGATACTGTCTCCGTCTTAAATCATGTTCCGCCGACATTGACTGTCAATAATAGCTCGGCGCTCAGGGTTGGAGATATTGCCATGTTATGTGACGATACTTTATCCAGTGTGTTTCAGGTGTCTGCCAGATCGGATACCTCGATCAACCATGCTGCAGCTGCCCCTCTGAATTGTGCAACAGATTTAGGTTTTGAGTTCCCTTTTGTATGTTCAAGCGCAAGACCCAGGATTTTCCCGGGGGGCTCTATGCTGATGCGTTTTGAATCCGTGCTTTGGCTGGTTGCACCAAGTACTGATAATCCGGATATTAACTCGTTGTATCGTGAAGTAGTGGTTGGAGGAAGTTTAGTTCGCGAAGAAGTACTCTTTGGTGTAGCTAATGTAAGCTTTGCCTACCAGGAGGGGGATTTACCCTTTGGACCCGTCGCGTTTTCGCCAGCTTTAAATATGGGTAATGTAGTGGGTGTTCAGGTTGAGCTGCTGATGGATCCAAGCGCCTTTGTTGCGGCTGATGTGCCAATAGATATGCGAACAATTCGATTTTTTGCCTCAATTCGGAACAGGTTAAGGTAGCGTGATGAGACAAATAAGCCGACAGTCCGGTGCTGTATTGGTTGTGGCATTGTTGTTATTGCTAGCCATCACTTTGGTATCTGTTGCCAGTATGCAGCGCTCGGTGTTGCAGGAACGGATGACAGCAAACATGTATGAGCGCCAGTTGGCTGTACAGCAGGTTGAAGCAGCTTTACGGTTTGCTGAAGATTGGATAGCTGATCAACTCCCCGATCCAAGGGGAAGTATTGCAGCAAACCTCTGGTTCTATGATCTACCTGAGCTTAATGCAATTGACCGCTGGCATGATCCCGTTACGCAATGGCGAACTGCCCCAACAATTAATGTGGATATGTCCGGTACTGCAGAATACTTTATTGAGTATCTGGGAGAGTGGCCATCTCCAGTTAATCCTGATTGCGCCAGTGCAACCACCATTGAGCCGGATTGTTTGTCGCCAACCTTTAGAATCACTGCCCGAAACATTGTTACACCTGGTACTCCAGAAGTGCTGATGCAAACTATCTGGCGTTTGTAAGGTTAAAGAGGATTTTTTATGTTGAATGCCCATGTAATGCCTTCAAAAACAGGGCTCCTGTTTAGCTTAAGCGTGCTGTTTGGAGTGATGACTGCTCATGCTTCCACTGAGCTTGTTATTCCTTCGGTTCCTTTACAAACCGGAAGTGATGTACCATCCAATATCTTATTTATGCTGGACGATTCGGGATCGATGGTCTGGTCGTATATGCCAGATAGTATTAACGCTCTGTGTGGTAATACAACATCCGTTGAGCAAAGAGCTCTAGGGCGCTCTCCCGATGTCAACAGTTCTTACTTTAACCCGGATTTGACATACCGGGCACCATTAAAAGCGGATGGTAGCTCAATGCCTGATGCTAGTTTTACTGCCGCCTGGATCAATGGTTATGCACAAACCGGCACTGTCAATCTTAGCACAAACTACAGAGCAACCTGGCATTATCAGAATGGTGGTGCACGTCAATATTGTGGTGAAGCCGGTGAGGCAGATTATTATTTATTTGATTCAGATCTTTGCGACGACAGAAATAATTACGCTTGCTATAAACGTTATATTGTTGCTGAGCAAGGTACTGATATCCAGCAAAACTTTGCCAATTGGTATTCGTATTACCGAAACCGTATGATGGCATCTAAGGCTGGTATTGGTCGGGCTTTTCAGACATTGCCGCAAACCATGCGTGTGGGTTATGGCCAGCTCAATAAAAGTCCCCGGGTGGTGCGTGGAGTCAGGGCGTTTGAAGGGGCTGGCAAAAATCAATTTTACAATTGGCTTTACGGGCAACCGGATACCACCTCCGGGACTCCTTTGAGGCATACCTTAGTTGCTGCAGGGAATTATTTTAGTACCGATGAACCTTATCTGGCTGATCCACTCAATGCGGGGAGTGGTTTGGTTTCTTGCAGGCAAAACTTTACTGTGTTGATGACTGATGGTTTTTATAATGATAGCTATTCAGGAGTTGGTGATACAGATGGGGATGGTCACAGCAATACACTAGCTGACATCGCCTACCATTATTGGAAAACTGATTTACGGCCGGCTTTACCAAACAATGTGCCTAGTAGCTCTCTGAATCCGGCCAATTGGCAACATATGGTGACCTATGGTGTAGGGCTTGGGGTAGCTGGCACACTTGACCCTGACGTAGCAAAAGACTGGCCTATTAATGACAGTCGTTGGCCCCAACCTAATTCCAATCCACGGAAAATTGATGATTTATTGCACGCTGGAGTGAATAGCCGCGGGGGATTTTTCAGTGCTCAGGACCCTGACACTTTCAGCAAGGAATTGACTAATACGCTTAGAAGCATTGTAAATAGGACTGCTTCTGCATCAAACTTAGCTGCTACGACTACATCATTGCAAGAAGATAACAGTGTGTTTCAGGCTTCATTTAATACATCTTCCTGGAGCGGTGCTTTAGTCAGTCGGGATGCGGATACTTTGAATGTACAGTGGTCGGCTAATTTTCCGCCCTGGACTGCTCGAAATATTCAGTCAAGCCGGGGAGATGGAGCAAATCCAGTTCAGTTTGACTTCACATGGGATAATTTGGTTTCAGAAGAGAAAAGTGTTTTAGGGAATCAAGTAATCGTCGATTATATCCGGGGATTGCAGGCACAAGAAAAAACGGATACTAACCCGACAGGTACCCTACGGGAGCGCACTTCATTGTTGGGTGACATAGCACATTCTTCTCCGGTCTTTGTGGGTGAGTCACCAAACCGTAACTTGCAACGCAATAACTGGGATGGGGCCTCCAGTTATCAGGCATTTTTGAATGCAACAAAATCCCGTGCGCCGAGGTTATACGTGGGTGCTAATGATGGCATGTTGCATAGCTTCATTGCAGATCCTGCCAATGCCGCCGCCGGTCAAGAAACTTTTGCTTACATTCCACAAGCAATGCTGGCTCCTGGCTCGCAACTAAAGAACTTTGCAAATATTGATTATGAACACCGCTTTTTTGTGGATGGTTCACCTACAGTAGCTGATGTCTACATTGGTGGTTCTTGGCGCACCGTTTTGGTAAGCACTCTTGGTCGAGGTGGTAATTGGGTCTTTGCCTTGGATGTGACCAATCCGGCTAATGTGAAAGTGCTTTGGGATATCCAAGTGCCTGAACTTGGCATCATGCCACATAAGCCAGTTATTACCCGCTTAAACAATGACCGTTGGTCTGTAGTGATGGGCTATGGATACAACAACAGTGCAGCAAAATCTGGCTTGTTGGTCATTGACTTAGAAGAAGGTGCTGACGCCCCTATTATCAAACTGGAAACCTCAGGCAGTGGCACTGCTGGTTTGGGTCAGATAGAGGGGTGGGATCATAACAAAAATGGCAATACCGATTGGTTTTTTGCCGGTGATCTCCAGGGAAATGTCTGGAAGTTCGATTTAAGTTCAAGCTCGAGTGTCGCTTGGAGTGTAGCGTATGCGGGGGAGCCTTTGTTTGTAGCCCGAGATGCATCTACTAATCGTCAGCCAATCACCGGTGGTATTACCTTACAAAGCCATCCAGACACAGCAGGGTTGTGGGTGTTTTTTGGAACGGGCAAATTTATCGAAAGTGGTGATAGTGTGAATGATGATATTCAAAGTTGGTATGGCATTAAAGATGGGATGCCAATTACAAGTAGAAGTCAGTTGGTCAATCGGGTAACAACAAACATTACTTATGTAAATCCTGATACTGAAGAAAGCCGCGAAGCCCGGAGTGTCCCTATTGCAGCAGACGATGATATGGATGGTAAACGAGGCTGGGTTATGGACTTGCCTGACGCGAGGGAGCGGATCATCTCGAAACCAAGGTTTATCGGTGGTAATTTGGTCATGAACACCATTATTCCGGATTCGGATTTGTGTAATCCGCAAGGGGACGGCTGGATTATGGCAGTTGATCCATTTAAAGGATCCCGCTTGAATTATCATTTCTTTGATCTATCTCGTGATGATGAGTTCAGTGCGTCAGATGCTTTGCCTGATGGTAGTGCTGCAAGTGGAGTAAAGTTTGATGGTATGCCGGGTGAACCTGTTTTTATTGGTGATAAGATGACAGTAGGTGACTCCAGAGTGTCAATTGATGCCAGTCGGGTTAATTTGCAGATTCGCCGAGGGCGGCTATCATGGCGGGAGATGATAAACTAATGAGAACATCAAATGTGACTCAGCAGGGGATCACTTTAATTGAATTGATGATTGTAGTGGTCATTTTTGGGCTTCTTGCGTCTGTTGCCTATCCTTCGTATCAAAATCATGTTTTGCGAAGTCATCGAACTGCGGCAACAGGTTGCTTATTAGAGCTGTCACAGTTTATGGAACGGACCTATACCCAAAATATGCGATACAACCCTGAGGATTTCGTTTTACCACAGCTACAGTGCAGACAGGAAACCAGTGACCGCTTTGAGTACTCCAGTGAGCAAGCACAGCGTACTTATACGCTAACGGCCACAGCGATAGGTGTGCAAATTAATGATACTGCATGCGCTTCGCTTGGCATGAATCAAGCCGGTACTAAGCTGGTTGGAGGCAGAGATGATGTTGTTGCAGTAAAACATTGCTGGTAGTTTTTTTGGTTTTTGTTTGACTTTTATGGTTGATGTTGTAATTTTATAGTTAATTGAAATTAACTTTTGAGCATAAGGATATGCGATTACAACAAGGAATTAGCTTACTGGAAGTCTTGCTGGCAGTGTTACTGCTGAAAGTGTCTGTGTTAGGAGCTTTGGCTGGCCAGCTGCATGCCAGACAAATCGTGACCGAGGCAACACAACGCACTCAGGCTGCCGCTATGGCAATGGATTGGCTTAACCGGATGCAAGCCGCCGGTTATCACACAGCTTCAACTCCCCCTGCTCCCCCTCTTTGTACTGCTGACGAGCCATGCACCTCTACCCAACTGGCTGCCTGGTTGCATCAGCAGTGGCAACAACATTGGTGGCAGGGAGCTTTTGTACTCGCGCATGGTGGCTACTGCATCGGCGATGATGCATCTTCACTGCAACTGACCATTTATTGGCAAGGTCGGCTGTTGCAAAAAACACCTGATAATGAGCTCTGTATTGCTGCCAGCGGACTGTTATCACTGACTGTGCAGGTTGCTTTATGACCAGGTTCAGCCATCAAGAGCGGGGACTGAGCCTGGTAGAGTTAATGATCGCCGCGGCATTGGCGCTGAGTGTACTTTTGGTGTTGCTAGCGACCACCAGCAAGCAAAGTCAAATGAGCAGAGAAACCATGCAGTTGGCCATGCTGCAGCAACAAGGACAACTTACCTTGAACCTGCTGCAGACTGAATTGCAGCAGCTTGGGTTCTGGGCTGGTTTTACTCTGGCAGACATACGTCAATTATCTGCCCCGTTTGGGGTGGTGTCCGGTGAATGCCGACACTTAGCGGACGACAGTGGAAGTTTTCCACAAGCAGGTCTGCTGTTGGTACCGTTGTATGCTGAATATGGCCGTGGAGAAAGTATTAGTTGCCTTGGGCGAGCGGCTTCAAACTCTTCTGTGTTGCAGTTTAAGCGCTTACTGGCCCAGCCGCTAAGCTTTGAGCAACTGAAGAACAATCGATACTATCTGCAGGTACTGGCTTCAGAATTAAAGCTGGTCGATAGTGATAGTGCCACAACCGATCCCGCGGCTGAGTTCTGGCCATACCTTCATCAGTTATTCTACGTGCAATGGCAGGATGATATTCCTGTACTTATGCGCAAGCGCTTGATCCGCAGTGCTGCCGGAATGCCCCGCATCCATACGGATTCAGTGATAGACGGGGTTGAGGTGCTGTACTTTGAGTTTGGCATCGATAGTACTCTGGATGGCCGTGCCAATTACTTTGTACCACTGTCGCACATGCAGGCCGAGCATTGGTACCAGCAGGAGCAGCGTATTGTTGCCATTAGTTATTATGTGGTAGTGCGTAGTCTGGAAGCTGATGTTCG
The DNA here is from genome assembly GCF_039631345.1 of Alkalimonas sp. NCh-2. Lineage (NCBI taxonomy): Bacteria > Pseudomonadati > Pseudomonadota > Gammaproteobacteria > Alkalimonas > Alkalimonas sp. NCh-2. The sequence goes on along the minus strand of NZ_JBDIUV010000001.1, from coordinate 522,018 downwards.
TTATCTGAACGAGCACTGGTATCCGATGGGGCAAAGTGGCTTTCAGGCGCCGGGCGATCATTATCGACGATTACAATTGCAAAGCACCCAGTACCTGCACAATGTTGCTTTGCAGTATCAGGGAGGCTGAGTGATGAAAAAGGCTGAAGGATTTGCATTGATTACGACTTTGTTGTTGGCCAGTGTGCTGGTGATGTTGTCGTTGGCTTTGCTGCAAAGCAGTCTTCTTAGCATGCGGGTGGCAGATAGTGGGCAACAGGGAGTGCAACTACGCCATCAAAGCTGGTTGGAGCATCGGCAGTACAGGAACGAAGTGGCCAGGCAGTTACTCAGCGAAGCAGCGCAGTGTCCAGCCTTGTACGCGGCCTGGGCCGGGAGTGAGTTAACCTGTAGTCGCTACTTACTGGTAACTGCTGCCGAGCAGCAATGGTTCAGTGCCGGCGTAGGGAGTATCGTGGTACAACTTCAGTTGTCGGAGGAAAGCATTGATGATTAAGCTGGAGATAATGCTGTTGCTATTAGCTGGCTTGAATCCAGTATTTGAGCCTTTGAGCTGCTTTCCAGCGCATGATGAACCTACAGACTACCAGGTAACCGCTAGCGGCCAGGTGTACCGTCATAGCCAGGCTGGCAGGCGTCTGCCTGAGAGAACACTTGTTGCCGATCTTAGTGGCGCAGGCTGGCGGTTTACTTCACGACATCGTGTGGTACAAAGCCAGATGAGTTTGACTGCCTATGGCGCTCATCAGGTGTTTGAGCAGCTGTTGCTACTGGCTTACGATCCAGTAAATAGCTCAGAGCAGATGTTGGCACTGCGGATCTTTCCACAGCAATTAACGCCCTGGCAGTTCGAGCAAATACAGTCCTATGTGAGTGAGGCCGAGTTCAGCCGGCCGGAGTATGAGGTAGTAGCGCTGTGGCATCAGCAACAGCAGGCTGCAGGCTGGCGGCGGCCATTGGCCGGGTTGGCAATGCAACTGCCTGAATTGTATGCTGGTGTTCTGTATCTGCCGGTCCTCCATCAGGATACTGCAGAGCATAGCTGCCCAGATGGCCCTGTTGATATCAGTGTGTTAATTCTTCATATGCATTCTGGACACAGTTTGTCGCCTGGGATTGAACTCCAACTGGAGCAAGCAGGGCCTTTACGATGGCAGCTAATAAAAACAGAGCAGCGACTTGCACTTTGGCTGCTGCAAGAAGAGCAGCGTCAGTTGGTGCAGCCAGAGATACTGGAGATCAGCAGTGACTGTCTAAACTGTGTCCAGGCACTGGATCTGGCCGAATGGCCACAGCAGCGGGCAGTTGCTCAGTTTTGGTTGGAAGAGGGAGCTTATTGATGAAAGCCGGCCAGGGAATAACGTTGATCGAGCTGTGTCTGGTGGTGGTGATTATTGCTTTGTTGGCAGCGATTGCTTACCCGTCTTATACGCGCTTGGTGGTAAAAAGCCACCGGGTAGAAGCTACGGAGGCATTGATGACACTGGCAACAAAACAGGAGTTGTATTTCAGTGAGTTTCGTCGATACAGCGACTCTTTGGAGGAGCTTGGAGTGCAGCGTCCACAGACCAACTCTGGCCGTTATCAGCTGAGTTTACAGTTACAAAATGAAGGTATGGGCTATCTTTTGCTGGCTGAGGCTATCGGCTTGCAGAGCCAGGATACGGAGTGCCGGGCGTTTAGTCTGAATCAGATTGGGCAACGAAATACCGCAGTTCCATATACCGATAGTTGTTGGCGCTAAAGGGGTTAAGTGCCATCAGGGCAGGGTTCATCCTGATACTGCAACCGGCTTCGACCCGCCTGATTGATGGTCAGGGTGTAATGCCAGTTCATACCTGCTTCCGGGCAATAGCGAAAGCTGCCATTTTCCAGTGGGCCCAAACTTCCATCACGCCGAAAGCTGAGTTGGGTGCGGTGGTAACTGAGGTGATGCGCAGGGTGGACTTTTGGCAATTCCTTGACCGGCTGCCAGCTGTTGTGCTGCCACTGACTAATTTGCAATGGTTGTTGCGACCAATTGCTATCGCATTCGGTGCCCACTCCGGGGCAAACTCTGACACTGGTGGCTTGTCCACTCGCTAGCATCCGGGCATAAGTAAGCTGCTGACTCAGTTGCTTCATGTAAGACTGAGCGCGTTGTTTACTGATAAAGTTTTGCCAGGAAGGAAGTCCGACAGTGCTGAAAGTAATAATCACCAACAGCACTGTCATCATTTCTATCAGAGTCCAGCCGTTGCGTTTCATTTCACCATCTTAAATTCATCACAATCACTAAATTATGATAACTTAAGTGGCTCTTGTCAATTTTTTGTGATTTTAAAAGGGGTGATTGAACCTCAGTCGTAAACGGTCGGTATGGGTTGCCGTTTGTGTTGAGTTTTCAGATAAATACTAACCAGACGTTGTTGAACCTGAAGCGAGACAGGCTTTCCTTCCAAAAAGTCATCAATGTCATCGTAACTGAGCCCAAGCGCAGCTTCATCGGCTTTTTGTGGTTGCAGGCACTCCAGATCTGCAGTAGGTACTTTTTGTACCAGCTGTGCTGGCGCTCCCAGCCATGCCGCTATAGCCCTGACCTGACGTTTGCTTAAGCCAAACAAAGGCGCTAAATCACAAGCGCCATCCCCCCATTTGGTGTAAAAACCAGTAATATTCTCGGCCGAGTGATCGGTCCCGAGTACCAGCCCTCCCAACAAGCCTGCAACATGGTACTGAATAACCATACGGGTTCGTGCTTTGACATTGCCTTTGCTAAAATCAACCTTGTGGGCATCTTCTACCCTGATCCCTGTGGCAGCCAAGGCACTGGACGTCGCCTGATGAATGGCATCCGCACCCGGTTGTACATTGATGTTCAATGACTGGTTTGGCTGGATAAAGTCGATGGCCAGCTGCGCTTCAGCTTCATCAGCCTGGCTGGCATACGGTAGGCGTACCGCGAGAAAGCGATACTGGGTTGCACCCTGCTCATTTAATTCATTGATGGCTAGTTGTGCCAGCCGGCCACAGGTGGTGGAGTCGACCCCACCACTAATACCAAGCACTAAACTCGTCAAGCCGGACTGCTGCAACTGGCGTTTAATAAAATCTACCCGGCGGCGAACCTCTGTGGCGGGGTCGATAGAAGCTTGTACACGCATTTCTGCAATAATTTGTTCTGGAGTCATCGTCGTTTCCTGCTAAGAGGCTTTGGGCAATACCCAATAGGTTACAGATAATGCTATCATAGAGTTAGTCTCTGTTCAGGTGGTTGTGTACATGAAAAAAATCGAAGCGATTATCAAACCTTTTAAACTGGATGATGTGCGGGAAGCTTTGGCAGAAATTAACATCACTGGTATGACGGTTACCGAGGTTAAAGGCTTTGGCCGGCAAAAAGGCCATACGGAGTTGTATCGTGGTGCTGAATACATGGTGGATTTTTTGCCAAAAGTGAAACTGGAAATCGTGGTGTCGGATGACCAGGTGGAGCGTTGTATTGAAGCCATCACCAAAACAGCGCATACCGGCCGGATTGGTGATGGTAAGATCTTCGTGCTGGATGTCGGTCGGGTGATTCGGATCCGCACCGGCGAGGAAGATGAAGAAGCCATTTAAGGTTAAAGATCTTCAAAGCCCGGTAGTCCTATTTGCCGGGTGCTCACTTTGGTTGTCACGTGCCTGTGGGGCCTGCGGCGGCTGGCATGTTTTTCAATGACTTGTTGCTTCCGCACCTGCCAATCGATGGGATCCAGCTTTTCTTTCCACTGCAGCAAGGCTTGACGGGCACTCTTTATCGCTGCGTCAGGATCAACAATGGGGGCCGGATAGTTGTATGACACCAAAGATGCAAAACGCTGGCGCACAGAGCAAGGCATCAGCCAGGGAGTATGGATCCAACTGGTTGGCACGGTTGCCAGCTCTGGTACCCAATAACGGATATAGCTTCCGCTAGGATCCCGCTCTTTACTCTGCTTCACCGGGTTGTACATCCGGTTGACGTTGATACCGGTCACACCGCATTGCATTTGTATCTGTGGATAATGAATACCCGGTTCGTAATCAATAAAACACTTTGCCAGATGCAGTGCAATTGGGCGCCATGGCAGTCCAAGGTAATAACTGGCAAAAGATGCCAACATGGCTCTGCCTCTGAAATGCAGCCAACCAGTCGCCAGTAAGGCGCGCATGCAGGCATCAATCAATGGGTAACCGGTATGGCCGGTACACCAACTTGAATAGCGGTGCGGCTCAAAGCTATCTTCCCGAAAACCAATAAAACCAGAATGCATTGGGAGAAACTCTATGGCAGGCTCCGTTTCAAACTTTTGAATAAAATGGCAATGCCACCGCAACCTGGATAAAAACGCGGATAAATTGGCTCGATTTGCCGCTGAATGCTGTAATTTCAGCTGTGTGTCCTGAAACAGTTGACGCAAACTGAGTTCGCCATAGGCCAGAAAAGGACTTAAACGTGAGCTGTGCTCTGCCGACGCAGCTGGCTTACCTATGCTGCGCAAATAATGCTGGTGCCGGTTGCGGAAAAAAGAATCGTAGGTGGTTGTCAGTGAGGCATCAAAGCGTTGAATGCAGGCGCCGATATCACGGCTACGTGTTAGTTCTGGTAATGGCTTGGGATCGGGCTCATGCAACAAAGGCAGTCGGGCCGGACGAGGGACCAAAGGTTCTTTGAGCCAGGTGTCTGTCTCCCGTTGCCAATGATTTCTGTTGACAGAGCCCCTAAGTACCGCAAACTGCCGATACTGCCGCCATGGGATCGATTGACGTTTCAAAGCGCGCGCAACAGCAAGGTCGCGTTGATAGGTCCAGAGGTTGCCTGTTTCCTCATGGCTATGCACCTGGCAAATTTGAAACTTTTGGCATAGCGCAAGCAAAACGTGACTGGCAGGTCCTACTTCAATGATTAACGGTTGCCCTAATTTTGTTAACTCTTGGTCCAGGCGCTGCAGGCTGGCTTTGATAAAATGCCACTGTCTGAGCGAGGTGTCTGGTTGCTGCCAATAGTCAGGCTCTATGATGTAGACTGGCAGCACAGCTCCTTGCCTGGCTGCCTCATAAAGTGGTGCATGATCATCAATGCGAAGATCACGCTTAAACCAAACCAGTTGCCTCATAATTTTTCCAGGCTATTGAGTATAAGGTCGGCGTGTTGGCGGATAGCTTGTTGTTCTTGCTCTGGCTTTTTATGCCACTGCTGGTAAGCCAGCTGCAAGCGGGCATTGCCACCTAATTGCTCACTATTGCGATCCAGAAATCCCCAATACAAAGCATTGAACGGACAAGCACCTTCGCCATAGATTTTCTTTACATCGTATGGGCAGTGCTGGCAGTAATTGCTCATCCGCTGAATGTACTTGCCACTGGCGGCATAGGGTTTGGAAGCAAGCACTGCATCATCAGCAAACAACGCCATGCCCAGGGTGTTAGGCAGTTCAACCCACTCAAAGGCGTCAGCATAAACGGCCAGGTACCAATCGGTGACCTCATCCGGGTTTAAAGCAGTCAAGAGCGCAAAGTTGCCTGTCACCATCAAACGATGAATATGGTGGGAATACGCATAATCGATGGTGCTTTGAATCGCCTGTTGCATGCAGCGCATTTGCGTCTTTGCAGTCCAGTAAAAGGCTGGCAGTGGCCGCTGTGCTGCCAGGGTGTTCCGTGTTTTGTATTCCGGCATCAGTAACCAGTACAAGCCGCGCACAAACTCCCGCCAGCCGATCAACTGACGGATAAAACCTTCCGCGGCATTGAGTGGTACCTTGCCATCCTTGTAGGCTTGTTCGACTTTCAGGCACATCCAGCGTACATCCAGCAAGCCTATGTTGAGGTACATAGAGCAGATGCTGTGAAACAAGAAAGGCTGGTCCAGCAGCATCGCATCCTGATAATCACCAAATTGAGCCAACTGCTGCTCAACAAAATGCAAAAATGCCTGCCGGGCCTGTTTGCCCGTGACGGCTAAGCGGAAAGTAGTCGCATCGCCCATATTATCCGTGAAATGCTGCTCTACCAGCATCATCACATCCCGGGTTATGGCATCAGGCTCAAACTGAAGCGGGGGGATCTGGGCCAGATCGGGTGGGCAGGCTTTGCGATTGGCTTTATCGTAATTCCACTTGCCACCTTCGGGCTGGTTTTTGTCATTCATTAACAAGCGGCTGTAGCGGCGCATCTCCCGGTAAAAATACTCCATGCGAAATTGCTGCCGATCTTTCGCCCAGTTGGCGAATTGCTGGCGCGAACACAAAAAGCGATCATCGCTCAGTTGCTCAAGTGGCAGGTTGAATTGTTCCTGCCAACGGGCAATTTCTTGCTCTAAGCGATACTCACCGCACTCGGTCAGTAAAATACTGCTGAGCTCGGGATGCTTTGTCAGGGCATAGGCTACCGCGTCAGTCATACTAAGCACGGATGGGTACTCCGCAAACTTCAGATAAAGGACCTGATGGCCCAGTTGCTGTAATGTATCGGCAAAATGCCGCATGGCACTGAATATCAGTACCAGCTTATGGCTGTGGTGTTTGGTATAGCTGGCTTCAGCCATCACTTCGGCCATCAAAATCACATCGTCTGTTGCTATCGCTTCTAAGCTTGCGAGGGCGGGGCTGAGCTGATCGCCCAAGATTACGACTAATCGTGGCATGCTGTTGTCCAATTCGGTTTTGTTTTTAAGTTACGTTTAAGTTACGTTGTTCTGGCAAGGCACGATCAAAAGAATGCTGAATGAAAGCCGGTCAGTTCGCTGGCGGAATGAAGTTGTTATGTTATATTGTAACTTTTTCGGAGGGCTCACATGTTGACAGAGCAAGAGTTGCTGCAAATGCAGGCAGATGATTACATGAATACCAGCCAATTGGCTTATTTTGAGCAGCTGCTGCGCCAGCAAAAACAGGATCTTCAGCGGCGGATTGAGCAAAGTAAGCAATCGCTTGGCAGCCGCGAGGTCGAGCCTGATGAGCTGGACAGAGCTTTGATTGAAGAGGAAAACCGTCAGAGCTTGCGCTTGGTGGAGCGAGAGTATTTTTTACTGCGTAAAATTGAACAAGCTCTGGATCGGATCGCCAGCAGAGACTATGGCTATTGCAAGGAGAGCGGTCAGCCGATCGGTTTGAAACGACTTTTGGCACGGCCAACGGCAGAGCTGAGCCTGGATGCGAAAGAGCGGCAGGAAATGCAGGAAAAGCACTTTAGTAAGCGGCGGGGTTAGCCACTTTGCAAGTGGCAAGGCAAAGCGTATGATGAGAACCATACTCGGTGTAAAAAGCGGAAATAAATCATGATAAAAGCAAATGCATTGGTAGTGACTACGTTGGCCAGCAGTTTGGTGCTGGGGGGGGGCTTGGTTGGAGCCGAGGTGCATGCTCATGAACAGCGGCATCAACACAGCCATGAACATCAGCATGCCGATAGTGAACCTGCAGAGCAGCATCATCATACGACAGAACACAATCATAGCCAGAATCATGATCACAGTCATGAGCACAGCCACGACCATGATCATCATCACGATGATGAGTTTACTCAGCTTGGCGCTCATGTGCACGGTGAGGCCTTACTCACTTTTGTGCTGGAAGGCAACGAAGCCATTCTTGCATTGCAAACGGCCGCTTACAACATCGTTGGCTTTGAGCATGCACCTTCGACGGATGAGCAGGAGCGGGAGATACAGGCTGCACTTGCCATGTTATCGAAAGGCAGTTGGTTTGAATTAAATCGTGATACTGGCTGTCAGGTTGAGCAGGCAGACTCCAGTACCGATTTAACCCGACCAGGCCATCAAAACCATGGTGATTTTTACGCTAACTTTACTTTGCTCTGCCATAATCCGGCACGCTTGCAGTACCTGGATTTATCCTTGATACAACTAATGCCTGCGCTGGAGCGGGTGCAGGTGCAGTGGGTGGTCAATGAGCGTCAGGGCATGAGTACGGCTACCTTACGGGAAGGCCGTATCCGTTTTTAATCCATTAGATCAGCAGATCGAAAAAAAGCGCCATTGGCGCTTTTTTTCGATCTGCTGTGGAATTTACCAGCTGTACTCTTCAATGTGATCCGCTTTTATGCTGTAAGCGGCAAATGCCAAATCGTGATTCATCGAGTCGGTAGTCAGTATGCCGGTGATCCAAAAAGGTGTGTACATCATATCGGCGGTCAGGCCTTTTGCTTCAGTAACATAGATAATCTGGTTCGGTGGAGGTGGTGGGACATGGATACAGGCTCCAAAGTAAGGCACCAGAAAAAAGCTGGTGACATTTTGGTTTTGATCAAACTCCAGCGGTACAATAAAACCTGGTAGACGAACACGCTGATTATTAAACTCTTCACGCACCTTGGCTGAGCTTAGCACCTGTTGCCACAAGCTGGCGTATGGATCGTCGGAGGCATCATCAAACGGCGATGGCTGACTGTAGTCGTGCTCAATATCCGGCAAACTTTCCAGCAGTGCCAGATCTTCCTCTGGCATCAGATCGGTCCATTCCAGGGTGCGCACCTCGTCGGCTTGCAACTGGGCGGAAGTAAATGCGACAGATAGCAACAGGATTGCCATAGACAGTACACGCATCATTGGAGCTTACTCCTGAACTTTGGTATAAATCACTTCCATCATCTTACCATGAAGGTTGAACAACCGGTGACTGACAAGCCGAAAAAATATGTAATTGAACTCAAAAAAATGCGTTTTCGTTGGCCTGGTAAGCAAGGCTGGCAGCTGGCATTGGATAGCTTGCAGCTGGAACCTGGTCAGCATTTGTTTATCCGTGGAGCATCTGGCTCTGGTAAAACAACCTTACTTAATTTACTCAGTGGCATTACCACACCGAACGAAGGTGAGCTTTGGTTGCAGCAAACGGCGATGCATCAGTTATCGGCGGCCAAGCGGGATACCCTGCGAGCCCAACAAATTGGGGTGGTCTTTCAGCAACTGAACCTGATCCCTTATCTATCCGTGCTGGACAATGTGTTGCTGGTGGCTTGTTTTGCGAACCAGGGGGCGCATGCGTTGACTGGCCGTGCCATCATGTTGTTGCAGCATTTGGGTCTTAACGATGAACTGCATCCAAAAAAAGCCTCGGAGCTAAGCGTAGGTCAGCAACAGCGGGTGGCGATTGCCCGGGCGTTACTACTTCGCCCTGCCTTGCTGATTGCCGATGAACCAACATCAGCGCTGGATGCTGATAACCGCGACGCCTTTATGAAACTGATGCTGGCGGAAGCGAATGAAAGTGGCACCACTGTGATTTTTGTCAGCCATGATCAGGCGCTGCAAGGCTACTTTAACTGGCACTTGCCAATGGATCAACTGGAGCAGGGGGTACAGCCATGCTGATGAAACTGGCGCGTTTGAGTTTATGGAATCGCCGCGGTACCGTTGCGATGACAGTGCTATCCTTGGTCATCAGCATCAGTTTGCTACTTGGGATTGACCACCTGCGGCATGAAGCAAAAAACAGCTTCACCAGCACGGTTTCGGGCACCGATTTGATTGTTGGAGCACGCTCCGGCCAGTTGAACTTGCTGCTGTATTCGATTTTTCGTATAGGCAATGCCACTGCCAACATCAGTTGGGAGACGTATCAGCGTATCCAGAATCACCCACAAATTGGCTGGACTATCCCCATCTCACTGGGTGACTCGCACCGCGGCTATCGGGTGGTTGGTACCAATCAGGATTATTTTAAATATTACCGATACGCAGGTCAGCAGCAGCTGCAACTGGCGCAGGGAACGATTTTCCAGGAGCTGTATGACACGGTACTTGGGTCTGAGGTTGCAGCACGGCTTGGCTATCAGTTGGGACAGGAAATTGTACTGGCCCATGGCATTGGCCAGGTCAGTTTTAGCGAGCATAAAGACAAACCCTTTACCGTAGTGGGAATTCTAGCGCCAACCGGCACTCCGGTGGACCAAAGTGTGCATGTTAGCCTGGAAGGTATAGAAGCCATTCACATTGATTGGCAGCAAGGTGCTCCGATGCCGGGACGTCGGGTCAGTGCGGAGCAGGCTCAGGAAATGGATTTAACGCCCAAAGCCATTACGGCTTTTCTGGTAGGGTTGAACTCCCGGGCGGCTACCTTTTTAGTGCAGCGGCAAATCAATGAATTCCGTGGTGAACCTTTGACGGCTATTTTACCCGGTGTGGCACTGGCCGAGTTATGGCAGATGCTCAGTATGGTTGAGCGCTTGCTGCTGGTGATCACAGTGTTGGTGTTATTGGCCGGTTTGGTTGGGATGACCACCACACTGCTTGCTTCAATGAAAGAGCGGCAGCGGGAGATTGCCATTTTGCGGGCCGTTGGTGCTCACCCGCGCACTTTGTTCTGGCTGGTGCAGCTCGAAGTGTTGTTAATAAGCCTGACTTCTTTAGTCGTGGCCATGGTGGTGTTGATGATTGGGCTTTGGCTTGGCCAGGATCTGCTGGCTGGTCGCTATGGTTTGTTTATTGGGTTAAACCCAATCCGACAGAGTAGCTTACAACTGATGGGCCTGGTGCTGGGGCTAGCACTGTTGCTGGGTTGTATCCCTTCCTGGTTGGCGTATCGCAAAGCACTGACTGATGGGCTTAGCGTGCGCTTGTAGCTGGCAGTAAGCTTTGCAAAATGGTGCGGTACTGATTGCTGGCCTGCAGTTGCTGCAGGCCGCGATTAAAGCGTTCCATCAACTCCTCCGAGCGAGGATCCTGCTTGGAGAGTATCAGGTACATCGGCCGTTGCTCCAGCACCGGCTCAATGTACTCTATGTTTTCGGCGTGCTCCGGCAGTAAGGTTTGCAGCAGGTAGAGGCCGTTTAGCTTATCAGCAGGTACCAAGTCGACGCGTCCGAGTGCCAGCATGCGAAAGGCCTGCTCATCACTGGCAACTGCAATGGTATTGAGCCTTGCGCGCAGCAACCCCTCGGGCTGTGCGTAGCCCTGCACTACCCCCAATCGATAGCGCGAATCCGCCAGTTGCTGGAAGTTACGAAACTCCAGCGGCATGCTACGGCGCTTAAACAACACGATTTGGTTGGCGTACATCGGCTGCGAATACAAAAAGTTTTCCACTCTGTCGTCAGAGTACCAGGCGGCGATAAGGCCCACGTAATTCGCAACTTTCGCTTCATGCAGAGCGCGGCCAAAGGGCATGAACTCTACTTCGATCTGAATGCCTTGCAGTGAAAAGGCCTGACGGATGATTTCTGTGACTGCGCCTTGCTTTGGTAAGTCTGCTCCATAGTGGGGATGGTAGTTGCTGCTGGCCAGCACGATGCGCTCAGCCTGCAGCGGAGTGCTGAACAAAAATCCTAAACACAGCAGCAAACAAGATAGCAGCAGTTTCATCAATCATCCTTACCGGATACAGCTCAGACCTAAGTATAACGACTGAAGTACGCCTGTGGTTTGATAAAAAACTGATATTTGCTGCCTTTACTTACTCCGACGTACTGGTGCTCCAGTACGCCTGAGTGATAAAGGATTTACTTAACAGCTTTCGACTGATGCGGTCTAACTCCTCACCATCAATGGAGATCGCAGCCAGCATGGCCTCGACTTCGACATCTTCATTGCCAAAGGGCGTCACTTCCATGCCGCGGGCGGGAAGCTTGGCGGCTTCCAGTACCAACTCGACCACATCCATCGCATGCTTTTGCTGCTGCTTATCGGCAATCACATGCAAGATATAGGTGACTTCAGTTGATTCCACATCAATGGGCTGACGGTTGATTTGGTTGACAATGGGCCGCAGCAAAGTATTGGCTGCCAACACAAATAGTGTTCCGAGTACGGCTTGCGGTAACAGGCTGGCACCTGCACTGGCACCAATGGCTGCTGAGCCCCACAGAGTCGCCGCGGTATTGATGCCACGAATATTGCCTTGTTCCCGCATAATGACACCGGCGCCCAAAAAGCCAACGCCAGATACTACATAAGCTATCACATGTGCAGCACTCTGAGCACCGTTCAGGTTAAAGGCAATATCCACAAAAATCGCTGCACCAACGGCAACCAGCGCATTGGTTCGTAGCCCGGCAGTCCGCTGTCGGTATTGGCGCTCTAATCCGATTAACGAGCCAAGCACAAAGGCCGCCACCAGACTGATCAAGCTATCGAGTAATGGGAAGAGTTGAATGTTTTGTACTGCAAGCATGGCGTTCTCCTTAAATCTGAGCCATCTGCGGCTGAGTGAGTGATGGATAAAGCTGCCCGGAGAACCACTGCCCAGCCGATGTCTAAAGCTGACCGGGCAGTGTACATACAGGGTGTTGCTGTTTAATGACGGTTAACCAAGTGGAATATCCAGGATCCAGGTGGCCATCGCAAAGTAAATGATTACGCCACATGCATCAGCAATGGAGGTAATCAAAGGTGCACTGGCAGCTGCTGGATCCAGCTTAAAGCGGCTCAGCAAAAACGGCAGCGACATACCAATAACGCTTCCTACAACCACCACAATTTGCATGGTCAAAGCAACAACCAGCGCAATCTCCGGGCCGCCGCGCCAGAAGCCCAGGGTAGAAACCGCTAATGCCATGGTTAAGCCCAGCAAGCCAGCGACTACAAACTCTTTCCCCAGCATTTTGGCCCAGTCTTTGATCATTACCTCACCGGTTGCCATGGCCCGAACCATCAGGGTGGCAGCCTGGGAGCCGGCATTACCGCCACTGTCCACCAGCAAGGGCAGGAAGAACACCAGCGCAATGTAGGCTTCGATGGTGTCTTCAAAGTAAGCAATACCGGCACCCGAGAAGATGTTGCCAAATACCAGCAGCACCAGCCAGAACACCCGCTTGCGATACAACAAGTTGATGGAAGCGTCCTTGATGTTGCCGACAATTTCGCTGACCGCACCCACTTTCCGAAAATCGGTGGTGGCTTCTTCGGCGGCAACGTCCATCGCATCGTCGTAGGTCACAATCCCCACCAGCTTATCGCCTCCATTGGTAACCGGCAGTGCAATCAAGTCATACTTGGCAATCAGCTGCGACGCCACCTCCCGTGGTGCATCGGCTTTGACATAGACAGGATCGTGCGTCATGAAATCACCGATAATGGCATGTTCATCGGCCATAATCAGATCTTTCAGCGACACGGTGCCAACCAGCCGACGTTCTGAGTCCACCACATAGGCCTGGTAAATGGTTTCGGTATCCGGTGCCGCTTTACGCAACTGGGCAATGCCTTCTTTGGCGGTGCGTTTCGCATCGACCAAAGCGTAGTCAGAGCTCATCACTGAGCCTACTTTATCTTCCTCGTAAGCTGCCAGTTTACGGATATCTTCACGCTCCGCTTTGGCGAGTACCGGTAGCAAGCGTCCTTGCTGGTCTTCGGGCAGCAGATTGAACAAGTCAGCGCGCTCATCCGATGCCATATGAAGAAACAACTCTCCCAGAGCTTTTTGATCCAGGCTGGGTACGATCTCTGCCTCAAGCTCTTTGGGCAGGTAACCAAACAGCTGAGCACGCTCATCCACCGGTGTCAGGCTAAGTAACTGAGCAATTTGCGTCACAGTAAAGCTGCTGAGCACGGCACCAATATCGGCTGGGTGACAGCGGCGGACCAGATGAGCCATATCGTCTTTGTCTTTGCTCAGTAGTACAGTGCGCAGGCTAAAGATTAAGTCTTGTGCATTCATGATGATTCTCCCTGCTTAAAAGGCGCTGAAGTAAAAAACGAAACCGGCACTTAGCCAATACTCATTCGCACTGCTGCTCAGACGGTTGCCATAGCTGATATCCAGTTGCAAACGCTCTGCTTTGGGTTCGAAACGATAACCAAGTTGATAAAAAGGCCGGCCGGCTTCTTCGCGGAACACTTCGGCGAAGGCCCAGTGGTTGGCAATCACCTCCCGCTCCAGAGCGATACCTGCAGTTACTTCATTGCCGGCATCACGGTTATTGGCGTAGCCAAGGTTGCTGTGCAGTAACCAGGCATCGTCAGCAAAGCTGTGGGTGACTGCCAGGTTCAGATGCTGATCACCGCGAAAGCTGCCTTGCGCAAAGCCATGGCTAAAGCCAATAGTGGCGCCCCAGCTGTTGGTCTCCAGTGTTCTTAATTCGGTTTTTGCTGCCAGTTCATACAGGTCGGGTTCACCGGCTGTTTGGTTGGCGTAGCCAAATCCCCATTCAATACCAGCTACCTGACAAGCCGGAACCAGCCAGAACTCATTAGGGCCACGATTACGCTGCCACCAGCTTTCCAGCTGGCAGTCGTCAACAATGGTCGCATCATCGGTGATCAGCGGCCGACCAGCATTTGCCAGGCTGCTCAGGCCCATTAAAACAACGGCCAGTGCTGTCAGAGACAACGATTTGGTTGGGGCTACGGTTGCGTCACGCAAAGCTACATGATTTTTAGTGTACATGCGCCTTATCCTCTTCGGTTGAAGCGGGTGCCAGCATGAGTAAACGGATTGTATGAGGCCGTCTGTGACTGTTAGAGCAACAAATGAAATGCACCAGTCCGCCTCTCGCCAGCCATGACACCGCCATAAGGGCAGCACAGGGCACAGCAAGCAGTACGCATCTGCGCTAATGGCAATGCGTTGTTACGGATGATAGTGAACAGAGATGACGATGGAGTTACAAAGATAACAACAGACATCACTATTCCGCGCTTGGCAGAATAGTGCTAAAGACCAGACTGCGAAGCGTTAAAACATTCCTCGTGTTGACTGACAATCGACAGACCAACGCCTACTACCAGGTTGTTCGCCCACGATGGGTCTCCGCAGTGGTTAAAGTTGGGCGTATTATAAGAAGTCAATCAGATTGTGCAAGTGAACTTTTTCTTTTTTTCAACATTTGATTGTTTTCAGCGACAGCTTCGGGTAATAAAATCCGCTGAAGCACCTATTTTTCATGGCTTTTCGATTGAAAATTCGCTACTTTTTAGCTAAATCGATTTGGTAACGGATGAGGCATGACAGCATCGCAACAGGATATTCAGGCACAATTAGCGGCGTTGCGAAACAGTTATCTGCTGCGTTTGCAGCAGGATTGGCCAGAGATCACTGCTCAGGCAGGCCAGTTGCTGGATGAAAGCAATACCGGCTGGCAAAGCATAGCCAAAACTCTAAAACAGCGCTTTCATACGTTGGCTGGCTCTGCGGGCACTTTTGGCATGCCACAACTTGGTCAGCAAGCCAAAGCGCTGGAAATGGAGCTTGATGCCTGGCTGAATGGTGGTGGACGCCCTGAAACCGAGCTCAAACAACAGTTTTTACACATGGTGCAAGAGCTTAGCCATCACACCAGCAACAAGCCAGAGGCCTCGGCTGCACCATTGTTTCAACCGGTAGATGATGAGTTCACCCGCAAAGCGCATATTGCAATATTCAGCAAAGATGCAGATCTTGGGAAACAGCTGACATCAGCCATGGACCCTTTTGGTCATCAAGTGGATAGTTTTCAAGAGTTTGATGCATTAAAGGCAGCCTTGACATCGGATAGACCCGATGTATTGATTTTAGATATGTCAGGTAACCGCTTACCTCAAGGTATGAAAAGCTTGCTGCAACAACTGCTGATAGACGAGCAATCGTCTATGGTACTGTTTATTGTCGGTAAAAAAGAGAGTTTCAACCATTATCTGACTGCCGTGCGGTTGGGAGCAGGAGGTTATTTTATCAAACCACTGGATGCTGCTGCGATTGAGCTGCGCATTCAGCGGTTGCTGACACAACGACAACAGGCGCGCTTTCGGATCCTGATTGTCGATGATGATGTGATGTTGGCACAGCATTATCAACTGATTATTGAGCAGGCTGGTATGGAAGCCAAGGTAGTGAATGATCCCACTAAGATGCTGATAGGTTTGCAAGGGTTTCAGCCCGATGTGATTCTGCTGGATGTTAATATGCCGGACTGCACCGGCCCGGAACTGGCGCAGATTATTCGCTTTAAAGATGAGTGGCTTGGCGTACCTATTGTCTATTTGTCGTCGGAAACAGATAGCCAGCGGCAATTGGATGCGCTGGTCAAAGCTGGAGATGATTTCATTTCCAAGCCTATTACCGATCAGGCTTTGGCCGTGACTGTATTCGCCAGGGCTCAGCGTGCCAGACAACTGGCCGAGATGATGACCCGCGATAGCCTGACAGGTTTGTTGCAGCATGCCACTGTGAAGGAGCGATTAAGTGACGAGATAGCCAAAGCCAAGCGCAGCAAGCAGGAGTTAATCGTGGTGATGCTGGATTTGGATCACTTTAAGCGGGTCAATGATCAATACGGTCATTTGGTGGGCGATCAGGTGATCAGCAGCCTGGCGAACCTGCTGCAGCAAAAACTCCGTAAAACCGATGTGATAGGCCGTTATGGTGGCGAAGAATTTTTACTGGCCTTGCCGGATTGTTCATTGCAAAAAGCTAAATCCATTATTGATGGCATCCGCCAGTCGTTTCAAGCCATTCCATTCAGTGGCCAGGAGCAGTCGTTCCAATGCACCTTCAGTGCAGGCCTGGCCCGGGTTGACACCAGTCAGTCAACCGATGAAAACATCGACCGGGCTGATCAGGCGCTCTACCAGGCCAAGCACAATGGCCGCAATCGGGTAGAGCTTGCCTGATAAACAATGACAAAAGCCAGTTAGACGTTAGGTACAGTCTGGTTGGTTGCGCACTGTAATGGCCGAGAGTGGTTTGGTATCCAGCCAAAACCGGCGAAAGGCCCAGGTCCACATTTCCAGCATCTGGTAGGGTTTATCCAGTTGGACCACGGCTATCGGTTCTAATTCGTTGTCTTGCTGACACGCCAGGCTGAATTCAAAGGCATAATTGCCCTGCATGCCCATCCGCAGGTCAGCCATGGTGAGCAGCTCGCCGCGCTGAAAATAACCGACAAAGCCATGACTGAAACGGGTGAGCTCCTTTGCTTGCGGTAGTTGGCGTAGTGCCTGCGTCTGTTTTGGAAAGACATGCTGGCGAAATTCAATCGGTGTTGTGCCATCATTCAGGGCATAGAAACCTTCGCGATAGCCAGCCTGATCCATCACCACAATGCGCCAGACCAGGGTGTTCAGGGCTGTGGGTTGTACCAGCCGTTCATAGTGCGCAAGCTCTGGATGCATTCTATCGAGTTGCCACAGTACCCAGTGTTGAGCGGCTAAGCCCCAGCCTAAGTACAGCGAGGCTAGCAGCAAGCCCAGTTGATTAAAACCAAGGCCACGGCCCGGCAAACGCCAGGCCAGACCAACCCCAATCAGCAGTGGCAGAGTATAGAGCGGATCAATCACAAAAATACTTTCCAGCGCGAAGGGGTAGTCGCTAAAAGGCAGCGCCAGTTGAGTACCGTAGGTGGTGAAGGTATCCAGCAAACTGTGGGTGATAAGCACCAGCCAAATGGCCAGCCACCAGCGAAGAAACAAGGCTTGTTGTTGGTGCCAGCGGCAAATCAACCAGGCCAGCAGTGGTGAGAACAGTGTCTGGTAAAAAAAAGCATGAGTTTCACCGCGATGACGCAGCATATTGCTTAAATCATCGCCGAAGTTCCAAAATACATCCAGATCGGGCAAGGTGCCAGCGGCAGCTCCCCAGAGAGCGGCTTTTTTCACCGGAGTGGATTTGCCCATCACCGCGACGGCGACGGCGGCACCAAGGGCGGCTTGGGTCACAGAGTCCATCAGTCGTTTACCATTTGCATGGTGACGGCCAAGCAGCTAATTGCTGGCAAAGTTAGCAAGAAAGTAATGCAATTCATGAAGTAAGCCTTCTTCTGCAAAGCGAACAGCTTAAAAGAAGGCCTGTAGTCTGTCCAGTAACTGCTGCGTTGCAGCACAGCAGCTTGCGAGCCAGGAAAAACCGCGTTTTTTCCTGACAACTCCCTGAAACGGCCGGTATGCCGCTTCAGGATAGAAACGAGTTAGTGGGCGCGGTACAAACGGCAGAAATAGTCGATAATGGAGTCGGAATCAAAACGGCTAAACTTCAAATGATGCTTTTGCACAATGGCTTCGGCCAAAGAGCGCAAGGTGACATCCAGCGACTGACCACAAGGGCGAGTGAGCTCATGGCGGCTGAACAAGTAATTCAGTGCAACCGAGGTATAGGACTTCCCAGCGATAGGTTGAACCAACTGCAGTTCATGCAGACGAACGCCAAGGTTGCGTAATTTTTCTAAGCGACTTTGTTCGTTCATGGTGCTTCCTCCATCAGTGTATGCGGGTTATCCGGTACATAGAGGTTATCGTCTTTGTCGCTGATAACTTGAGCGGTAATTTGTAAAAGCCGGTGCAGAAAGGCCGTAAAATTGTCACGCAAAAAATGCTACAATCTGCGGATTCAGCATCTTAATGCCGTTTTTTAGAAGAGAGCTCCATGAGAAGAACTACCATAATTTCGTTGCTGGCAGTGCTGGCGTTGTCTTTACAAGGGTGTTCGCCAACCCCGGAACGGGAGCAGCAAGTCGAGCTGCGCATTTTGCATACCAATGATTTGCATGCCTACCTGCTGGGCTACGATTATTTTCAGCAGCGTGATACCGATCGGTTTGGTCTGGCCCATACGGCGGCTTTGGTGCATCAGGCCAGATTGGAGCAGCCCAACAACCTGCTGTTTGATAACGGCGACACCATTCAGGGCAGCGCGATGGGCGATTGGGCCCATGCACAGGGCCTGGATTATCTAAAGCAGCAACGCCACCCGGTGATCCGGGCGATGAATTACCTGGGCTATGATGCAGCAGCTTTGGGTAATCATGAGTTTAACTATGGCCTTGAGTACCTGGATGCCACCATTGAAGGGGCGACTTTTCCGTTTTTATCGGCCAATGTGTTTGAGCCGGATGCTACAGCCGATGACTGGCAGGCCAGCCGTTATACGCCTTATGTGATTCAAAAGCATAGTTTTGTCGGGAGCGATTTGCAGCGCCATGATATCCAGGTGGGGGTGCTTGGGCTGGTGCCGCCGGATATTATGCGCTGGGATCGGCATCATCTGGAAGGCCGGGTGCAGGCCCGGGATATGCTGGCGGCTGCTCAGTACTTTGTGCCAAAAATGCGTGACGAAGGTGCCGATGTGGTAGTGGTGATTGCCCATACCGGCCTGCGGGATTATGGCGATTATCCAGAGTTTGCCGAGCAAACCGGGCTTTATCTGGCGCAAGTGGAAGGGGTCGATGCCTTGTTGCTGGGCCATCAGCACCGGCAACTGCCGGGGCCGGATTATCAGGAGCTGGCCGGAGTCGATGCTGAGCGCGGCTTTATCCATGGCGTACCCGCTGTGATGGGCGGCCAGTATGGCAGCCATCTGGGCGTGATCGATCTAACGCTAAAGCGTACCGATGGTACCTGGCAAGTGGTGCAGGCGGCCAGTGAGCTGCGGCAGGTAGGCCCGGAGCGGGATGAACTGTTGGTGGCTTTGCTGAGCGATGAACAAGCACAAACCCTGGCGATGCTAAATCAGCCTTTGGGTGACACCGATGGTGCCATTGAGAACTTTTTTGCCCGGGTCGCTCCAAACACGGCCGTGGCCTGGGTCAATCAGGCGCAAAGTTGGTACGCAACCAGCCTGCAGCAGCAGGGCGAGCTGCCGGATTTACCCATTATCAGTGCAGCAGCACCGTTTCGCAGTGGTTTTGGCGGGCCGGAAGACTATACCCACTTGGCAGCCGGGCCGCTAACGCTTGGCAATATCGCCGATCTGTACATTTACCCCAACACCTTGCGGGTGATTGAGTTAAGCGGCAGCGAACTGCGCGACTGGCTGGAAATGTCGGCCCGGACTTTCAATACCATTGAAGCCGGCAAAGACGAGTGGCAGCCATTGCTGGCACCACGGATCCCAAGTTACAACTTCGATATGATGAACGAACTGAGTTACCGCATTGATTTAAGCCAGCCTGCCCGCTTTGATGGTGAGGGCCAGCAAGTGAGCGATAGTCATCGCATTGTGGATTTAAGCTATCAGGGACAGCCGGTCAGCGCTGAGCAGCGCTTTTTGCTGGCAACCAATAATTACCGGGTTAGCGGTGGTGGCTTTTTCCCGCATGCTACCACAGCTCCGGTGCATTACACCGGCCAGATGGAAGTAAGGCAAATCATTGCAGCTTACACTCGCGAACAAGCTAAGCAGCACGGCGCAGCCATTCCGGTGCAACTGCAGCAGAACTGGCAGCTCAAGCTCCCGGCTGAGGCCCGACTGGAGTTTCGTAGCAGCAGCCTGGCAGCAGCCAAAGCTAAAGCAGAACGGCATCCGCGCCTGCAGTTTCTAGGCTTGGATGATGACGGCTATGGCCGTTATCAGTATCTACCGGAGTAAGCGTTTTGAGCGAAGCAGCAGGCATGCGCCTGAATAAATACATCAGTGAAACCGGCATCTGTTCACGGCGCGAAGCCGATCGGCTGATTGAGCAAGGTCAGGTACTGGTCAATGGCAGCCCGGCCGAAACCGGCATGAAGGTGAGCGATGCCGACAGCATTATGGTGGCAGGCAAGCCGCTCAAAGCCAAGCCTAAAGCCGTCTATCTGGTGTATCACAAACCGGTTGGGGTGGTCTGTACCACCGATACGGCGGTTAAAGGCAATATCGTCGATGCGGTGAACTATCCGCAGCGCATTTTCCCAATCGGCCGGTTGGATAAACCGTCTTCCGGTTTAATTTTGCTGACCAACGATGGCGATATCGTCAATAAGATTTTGCGCGCCGGCAATGCCCATGAAAAGGAGTATCTGGTCAGTGTCGATAAACCCATCAACCGCCAGTTTTGTCAGCGGATGGCGGCCGGCATACCGATCCTTGGCACCGTGACCAAGCCGTGCAAAGTCACGCAAATTGGACCAGACCGGTTTTCCATTATCCTGACCCAGGGGCTTAACCGGCAAATCCGCCGTATGACAGCCTATCTTGGTTTTGAAGTGACCCGGCTTAAGCGCATTCGCATTATGAGTTTTCAGCTGGCCGATTTAAAACCCGGCCAGTGGCGCGAAGTCACCCCGGCCGAATTTGCGTTGCTGAGTGATTTGCTTAAAGACTCAGTGAAAACCGAAGAGGCCTCGCAAGGAGCCGGAGCCGGCATCAAAAAAAGGGGCCATCAACCGCGTATCGAGCGGCCAAAGCGGCAGTATCGTCCGGGCTAGCGCATCAGGCCAGCCCGTTTCAGCGAAGGGAGCAAGGCGCTGCTTTAATCTGCCAGCGCCTGATACAAAGTGCGGATCCAGCGCTCTTCTGTAATGAAATTCCAGTGCCAATCCTGCCACTGCTCACCCAAGCCGCGGTTGATGATGTCTTCCAGAGATAAACCTTCGGCTTTGTACTGCTGCACCTGAGCCAGGGTGGCTTCCATCATCCGCAATTCCCGCTCTAAGCCAGCCCGGTTGGTTAACTCGCCGTGCCCTGGGATCACCCGGGTGTTGGCATCAATGCTGGCGATCACGTGACGGGTCACGTCCATATAAGCCTGCAGATTGCCGCCGGCGTTGGTATCGATAAAAGGGAAGCGGCCTTCAAACATCAGATCGCCCATATGCACCACATTGGCTGCTTTAAACCACACGATGCTGTCGCCATCGGTATGGCTTGGTTGCATGGCGGTCAGCAGGATATGCTGGCCGTTCATATGCAGGCTTAATTGGTCGCTAAAGGTCAGGTTGGGCAAGCCTTCGGCCGGAAAATTGCTATCGGCTTGCAGGCGTTTACGCACATTATCGTGGGCGATAATGCGGCTATCTGCGGCCAGTTTGGCATTGCCGCCGACGTGATCGCCGTGGAAGTGGGTATTGACCAGCACTTGCAGCGCTTGCCCTTCGGCCAGTTCACTCAGCTTGGCTTCAATCTTGCCGGCCATTTCGGCAAATTGGGCATCGATCAGCAAGATGCCATCGTCCCCGGTCAGGGCCGCCATATTGCCACCAGCTCCGGTTAGCATGTAAAGCCCGGGGGACAGCTCGGTTGCCTCAACCTGCACATCGGCAAAGCGATCGGCCAGTGCCCGGCTGCTTACAAGTAAGAACACACTACAGAGTACAAGGTGAAGCCATTGAATGGTGCGCATCAGGATCTCCAGGTTGGTTGCGAACAGGAAACAACAGTCGTTTGTATCAAAGCCTAGTGAATTTCTGCCAAGTTGGATCATTTTGTCCGAAAATAACTTAGCAATGCATAGTTTGTGATCCGCATAGCAGTCAGCTGGTTATTTCAGCGCAGGTTCAGGCGGGATCACGTCTTATAGAGTTTTAAGCCAGCAAGCGGCTGGCACTGCCATGGCGCAGCCTGCAGCCTCTATAAGGTAGCTACTGATGAATAAGAATCTCTGTCCTGCATTTGCTTTCTGTGGTGTGATGTCCTTGATCTTGGTGCATACGGTAAGTGCTGAAACGGTGCTGACCGATGCCAACCTGATCAAGCTGGAAGCGGCCTTGCCGGCCCTTGCCAGGGTAGAGCAGGACAATGTCGCCTCGTTGTATCAAGTGCGGCTGCAAGCACATTGCGATTGGTCGCGTCATGCCGAAGAGGTGCGGGCGCAGCAGAAAGAGCAAAGCTACCTGGAGGAGGTGGATTTGATTCTGGCAGAGCATGAGCTGACTGCACCACTTTTTATGGAGTTAACCGCCAAGGGCAGTTGGCCGGTGCTGGACTCGATGCGACCCATGCTGCAGGTATCGCGGCGTGCGCTACCATTCTTGCCGGAGCCTCAGCGTCAGCAGACTGTGCAAGTGCTGGCTCAAACCGATCACATGACCCAGGCGATAGGCTCTTGCCTGACCGAAGCGGATAAAGTGGCATTGCAGCAGCATCGTGGGCGCTTGCTTGCATTGGCCGGCCGGATGCCGGGTGGTGTCATTCCTGCCAAAGCAGAACTTCTGCCGTAACGCTGGCCGGTCCGTTGTGAAGTTGAAGCCGGCAGAGGCTATTGCAAAGACACTAAATTCAGGTGGTATTGACGAACTTTTTGGCAAGATCAGCCATTTTTAGTGGCACTGATTTTATAAGTTACTGATAAAAATAAATATTAAAGTTGGCATGTTAGCTGCAAATTTATAGGGAAGTTGTTTGGCAAATTAGTTTGAAAGGATAAGACATGGGATTGTTTCGCTTTATTTTTAATGTGCTCTGGTTTGTGTTGGGTGGTTTTGTCATGGGCCTGGCCTGGTGGCTGGCCGGCCTGATTTGTTTTATCACCATCATTGGCATTCCTTTTGGCCGCTCCTGCTTTGTGATTGGCCAACTGGCGTTTTGGCCCTTTGGCAAGGAAAGCATCAACCGCCGTTACATCAACCGTGCGGAAGACATTGGTACCGGCACTTTAGGCAGCCTGGGCAATATCATCTGGTTTATCTTTATCGGCATCTGGCTGGCGATAGGGCACCTGTTTCATGCACTGATCTGTTTTATCAGTATTATCGGCATTCCATTTGGCTTACAACACCTGAAACTGGCCGGGTTAAGTTTAGCGCCTATTGGCCAGACGATTGTAAATAAGGCGTACAGAGCCGGCTGAATGATGCCATAAAAAAACCGCCGCGGCGGTTTTTTTATGGCATCAGCGGATAGCTTACAGCCTTTCCAGCATGGCTGCGGTAAAGTCAGTGGTGCCGTGGCTGCCACCGAGATCGCGGGTGGTGCGATCGCCACTGGCAATGACATCGGTCAGGGCTGCTTTGATTTTATCGGCTTTGTCTTTCATACCCAGATGTTCCAGCATCTGAATAGACGCCAGGATCACCGAGCTTGGGTTGGCCAGGTTTTTACCGGCAATATCTGGCGCGCTGCCGTGTACGGCTTCGAAAATCGCACAATCTTCACCGATATTGGCGCCAGGCGCCATACCGAGGCCGCCAACCAAGCCAGCGCACAGGTCAGACAGGATATCGCCAAACAGGTTGGTGGTCACAATTACATCGAACTGTTGCGGGTTCATCACCAACTGCATACAGGCGTTATCAACAATCATTTCCTGCATCTGAATATCGCTGTACTCGGCTGCGACTTCTCGCGCTACTTTTAAGAACAAGCCAGAAGTAGACTTCAGGATATTGGCCTTGTGCACTACAGTGACTTTTTGACGCTGTTCACGGCGTGCCAGCTCAAAGGCAAAACGCACGATGCGCTCGGCACCTTCGCGGGTGATTATGCTGGTGGCTTCGGCAACCAGTCCATCTTCCGATACTACCTGGCCATGACCGGAATACATGCCCTGAGTGTTTTCCCGGATGGTGATGATATCGATGTTTTCGTAACGGGCTTTGGTGCCTTTGAACGAAATCACCGGCCGTACATTGGAGTACAGATTGAATTTTTTGCGCAAGGTTACATTGATGGAGGTAAAGCCTTCGCCAACCGGCGTGGTCAATGGGCCTTTTAAGGTAATTTTGTTGCGGGCAATGGCGTCCAGCGTTGCTTCTGGCAACAGCTCGCCGGTTTTTTCCAGCGCAGTTAAACCCGCATCAACGTATTCGTACTGAAAGTCACAGCCGGCTTTATCGAGAATTTGAATGGCTGCTTCAACAATGCTTGGACCGATGCCATCACCTTTGATGACCGTAATGGTTTGGGTGCTCATGAGAAACCTTATAATTTACTTTCGTGGAGTTGGGGTAGGGCAGATGAGCCCGGAGTCGCGGCAAATTATAGCATTTTTTCCGGATATGATACCAGTTTGTAGGAAGGTTACTTGATATACGACCTTAGTCTTAGCTTTGAGGCGGTAAAATTAAGTAATAAAACTACATCGAGAGCCTGATTGGGTAGTAGCACTGATGCAGTAAGGTAGCAGAAACCTGCTCAGTCAGTGTGCTGGCAGGGGCTGGCTGCAGCATCAATTGGTCGCATCTGCGCCAGGCGGCTTGCAGATGCTGACTTAATTGGCGAACCAGGTCGGATTGAGCCTGGGGTGGTGAACGAAAGAACAGTAGGGCTTGCTGCAAAGCTTTCGGTTGCTGGTAGTGATGAAACAGCCACTGTATTTTTTTCAGATAGTGCTCGGATTGCCAAATCTGGCGCTGGCACTGGCTCCGGAGTTGTTGGCAGCTGCCAAGATCAAACCCCGGCAACAGTCGCAGGGTACTTAGCTGCCATAGCGGCAGGGTAAGCAGCCAACTGATTAGGTCAACCTGGGCAGTTGGCAAGGCCAATGGTTGCTCGGTGAGTGCCTGCTGTAAAACCAGGCGGAGTTGCACCAGCCATTGATGGCAGGGCTGGTGTTGCTCCACAGCAAATTGCTGGCATTGGATCTGTGCCAGCAACCAGGGCAGTTGCTCGGCTCCTAACAGCAAGATGGCATGCTTGAGTTGTTGAATGGATTGTTGACTACGATTGGCCTTGCTGGCGGCAGCCAGTATCAGCTCAGAGCCTGCTGTATCCTGCTCTAACTGCTGCAGCAGTTGCTGCTGAGGCAAATCGCAAAGCGCTACTATTTGGTCGAAATCCAGCACTGTGGAGGTCTTTTTTGCAGTGAATGCCTGCTGGATCAGATCACTGCTTTCACTTCTGGCAATGCACGCCAACCAACTCCAATCGGATAATTCTGTGCCATAGATTTCAATGGGCTGGCCTGAGGTGTCGCGAATGGAGTGCACCGAGCTTTGTAACTGTTGGTGACGCAAGGGTAGAACCAACCAGAGATCAGCTTGCTTATCAAGAACCAGCCATTGCTGTTGCTGCTGTTGCAGCAGATTACCACAATGCCAGAGCACCGGCCCTATGCTGACCAGCACTTCCAGTTGCATCCGGGCCAGGCTGTGCGATTGCCGCCAATAGCATCGTTGAAGGGTATGCAGCAAGCCTGCTGTTGGCTGCAACAACAGTTGGCGGGCAATCAAACTGGTGAGCTGCAGTGCGGTGCTAAAAGGGTTCTGTTGCCAGTCGGGTTTGTTTTGTTCTGTTGCTGAGCCATGTTGCAGCCAGTAACGGCAGTACGGTGGTAAAATTTGCTGATAACGCGCCAGGCAATACCGGCCAGGAAAATGCAGTGATTTAGCATCTTTACGCTGTGCTTCCGGTAATTTATTCACTGCTCCAGCAACAGCAATAAGACTAAGCAGTGCTGTACTTATAAGTTGCAGACAAAGTTTGTCTGGCCATTGTTGCTGACGGGCCAGCAGGTATAGCAAGCAGCTTTGCTTAACAGCAAGCAGGGTCGAAAAAGGCGATTGCACCGGGCTTAATTGCAACTGTGCAAACACACAATAATCAGCGCCAGCTGCGCAGCCCATCAACCTTTGTGCCAGTTGCTCTGCTTGCTGGTGGATATTCTGCTCAGGCTGCTGCTGATAAAAATCAGTGATGGCCTGATACAGTTGTTGCCATTGGTGGGGCTTAGTTTGAGCCGGGGCGTTGTTGTTCATACCACTCGATGGCTTCATGGCCAATAGCAACCAGCTTACGATCGATAAACAACAGGGCGGTGCACTCATCCTCGGTGGTGATACCATCTGCAATGGCACGGTGCGTACGGTAATACAACAGTTGATGCACGACACTATTTTTTCGGTAAGCGCGGGTGATGTCCGGCCCGCCAAGCCGATCTGTGACTTGCTGCTGCAATACCCCTTGTTCTGGCTGCAGTTGCTGAATGTATTTGGCGTTAAAGGTTTCCCGTATTTGCCAGTTCATTTGGGCAGGATCGTCCGGATAAAAGCGAAGAATGCCGGCCACAATAACAAAGTACAGTGCTACACCTGCCAGTACAAACAACACCACTCTAAGCATTGGCAGCCTCTGTTACCGGGTAGCGCAATTGTTGCAGGTTCAGGCCAAGCTCCAGATCGGTCCGAGGCTGAAATAATTGCAGAAAACACTGGATATCGGCTTTATGCTCGGTAAGTTTACTACGTATGGCTTTCGGGCAGTCCGGGTGTTGGATAATGTCGCTAAAGGTTTCTCCTAGTTGCAATAACTCAAGGGCTGTTTTCGGGCCTATTCCTGCGACTCCAGGAATATGGTTGGTACTATCGCCAACCAGACTCCAATAGCGGATCAGACGTTTGGCTGAGACGCCAAACTTTTGCTGGACATAACTGTCATCCAGCCAGGTCCGGCGAAAGTGATCATAGAGGCGTACACCGTTATCGAGCAAAGGGCAGTAGCCTTTATCCGTTGATACCACCGTTACTTCTTGCTGATGTTGTCGCATTTTTTGTGCCAACGAGGCGATAATATCATCGGCTTCAAAGCCATCTTGTTGATAGATAGCTATACCCAGTTGTTGGATGCGCTGCTGCAGCTCGGGCAAGGCTTGCATCAACAAAGCAGGCATCGGGCTGCGATTGGCTTTGTACTCCGGGTACAGTTGATGGCGCCAGGTCGTTTGCTGGCTATCGAACACCAACAACAGGTGTGTTGGCTCGCAGTGCTGAATGATAGCCAGTAGTGCCTTCTCCACTGCCTGCACAGTATTCGTAATGATTTGCTGCTGGGTTGCTTCTGTTAACTGATCAGGTAAGGGCAGATAAGGCCGCTCTTGCACGGCATAAAGCCGTCTGATCAGATTCATTGCATCAATTAATACTAGGTGGCTCATGGTTTATTGCAGGATCCTGTAGCAAGGTTCATATGCTGTGCCTGGAAGCTTCATTCGTCCTTGCTCGACAAAGGCTTGCAGTAAGCGATCCATCATACGCATCAGCTCTGGTTCACCACTTAACTGAAAAGGACCATGCTGTTGAATTGCCCGGATCCCTTCATCTTTGACGTTGCCGGCCACTATGCCAGAGAACGCACGCCTCAGATTAGCAGCCAGTGTTGCGGTATCTTGCTTGCGGTGCAAGTTGAGTGCGGCCATATTGGTGTGGTTTGGGATAAATGGCTGCTGGAAGTCTGATTCGATTTTCAGAGTCCAGTTGAAATGGTAAGCATCACCAACAGTGCGTCGGTACTCCCGCACTTCCTGACAGCCGGCTTTTAAGGCTCTGGCAACTGCTGCCGGGTCATCGATGATGACTTGCACCAGGTTCAGGGCTTTTTGTCCCAGGGTTTGCTCAATAAATTGCATGATTTCTTGGAAATAGCCTTCGCTACTTTTGGGGCCTGTCAGGATCACAGGGAGTTTTTGTGCTGTGTTGTCTTCGTGCAGCATAATCCCCAGCAAATACAGTAGTTCTTCGGCAGTGCCGGCGCCCCCTGGGAAAATGATAACGCCATGTGCTATGCGAACAAAAGCCTCCAGTCTTTTTTCAATATCAGGCAGGATCACCAGCTCGTTAACAATAGGGTTGGGCGGCTCAGCGGCAATAATGCTGGGTTCGGTTAAGCCTAAATACCGACCTGTGGTAATACGTTGTTTGTTATGGCCTATGGTAGCACCTTTCATTGGGCCCTTCATGGCACCAGGTCCGCAACCGGTGCAGATGTTTAAACCACGCAGTCCCAACTGGTAGCCGACATCCTTGGTGTATTGGTATTCTGCTTCTTTGATGGAGTGTCCGCCCCAACAGACGATCATCGTAGGCTCGGTGTTGCAGCTTAGCACCTGAGCATTGCGTAAAATATCAAATACGCTGTGTGTGATATGGGCGCTATTTTTCAGATCCAGTCGGTTGGCATTAATTTTTAGCTGGGTGTGGTAAAACAGAATATCCCTTAGTACAGCAAACAGATGCTCATGGATACCCCGAATGATCTGGCCGTCAACAAAGGCATCGGTCGGGGGATTAAAAAGCTCTATTTTGATGCCCCGCTCACGGCTTAGTAAGTTGACCGAGAAATCTTGAAACTGCTGGTAAATTTCGGCTGAGCTGTCGGTATGGCTACCAACATTTAAAACAGCCAGGCAACAATTGCGAAAGAGCTGAAAGGCTTCTTTATTGGTGGTTTGCTTCAGTCGGTCTACTTCCAGCTGTGATAACAGGCTCATTGAACCGACCGGGTTTAGTTGTACATGCATTACTGGCTCCCTTGCCATGGCTGTTATTTCGGGATTTTTAATATGACTTTATCTCTGCCGGCATGTTTTGCTTCATACAAGGCTTCATCGGCACGATCAAACGCGGCCCGGACAGTATCGTGTTCGGCCAGTTGGGTGGCACCGAAGGATATAGTGATAGGTACTTTTTTATTTTTAAATTTAAACGGAATTTTCTTTATTTTTTGTCGCAGGTTGTTTAGTGGCATTTCCAGATCCTGCAAGCTTGTTTCAGGAAACAGGATGATAAATTCTTCACCGCCGTAGCGGGCAATAAAGTCTGTTTCTCGCAAGCTCTGTTTTAAAGCCCGGGCGATAACTTTTAATGTCTTGTCGCCAGCGCTGTGGCCATAGTTGTCGTTAATGCTTTTAAAATGGTCAACATCACCCAGTGCGATGCAGAGCGGAGTGCCATAGCGCTGATAACGCTTTAACTCCAGCTCGAAGCGCTCATCAAAGGCGGCACGATTGGGAATTTCAGTCAGGGCGTCCTGCAAACTGCGAAACTTTTGTTCCGCCAGTTTTTTTTGAAATTGCTGTGCTTCAGACTCCAGCTCAAGCAAGCGATGCTCCATGACTTTTAACGAACTCACCATCAGCTCTCTTTCTTGCTTTTCCAACTGTTCTCTTTCGGAAAGCGAACCGGTGATGTCCTGCAGTCGCTGGTTGACCAGGGCTTTTAATTGTTCAAGGCTGGTGGCCTCGGTACTGTCTTTGCTAAAGGCATCAATTTTCTTGCCTAACTGATGATTCAACTGACTGAGCTTGGCCTGAATAGCGGTAGACTGGCTTAGTGAGCTTACTAACGACTTTTGCACTTGCTCCAGCGTATCGTGCAGCTGAAGCAAAAAGTGCTGGGCAGACTGACGCTCAGCGTTAATGCTGGCCACAATAATGGTGATGGTGCTCAGGCAGGCATTTAGTAGCTCTTCAATGCCAAGATGATCCATCAGTGATTGCCGGATCCGGTCTATATCCGCGGCAAACTGTTCTGCGAAGCTCATTTCGCTGAGCAAGTTGGTCAGCTCTACCGAAATCTGGCGGCAAATATGGCCATAGCGATCGTTATCAGGGTTTTCTGAGTTATCCAGTGTTTGTTTGGCTTGTAAGGCATTTTGGTACAATCGGGCGAGATCGGTCAGGTGTGGCAGATACGCATGCACTGTGGGGGAGCTTTCATTGACTTTGGCCAGCAAGGCGCGCAAGTCTCGCCGCAACTGATCCGGTAAGCCGCGCTGTTTTTGCAGCAACTGACCTGCTTCATTCAAACCAAGCTGAAGCTGGCGCAGATCCTGTTCATTCTTGCTTTCAAGGTGTTTTAAACCCTCACTTAATGCCTGGACCAGCGGTAGCAATTTTTCCAAATCAGTGCCACGAGCCAACTCTAACCGAAGTTTGGCCAACTTATTATCCAGCTCAATATCCAGCCCTTTGCATGCCAGGGATAACCGTGAGACAAATTTGGCTAAAATTTTAAACTGACTTTCGTAGGTGTCTTCCAGTTGTTTACGCGTCTTTAACGCATGCTCTAGTTGCTGCTTCAGGTCGTCTTGCAACGGCATCACCATGATGATTATTTGAAAGTTTATACAATGACAGGCTTGGATTTAAGTATATATGCTAGCACAGGAATTGCGACAGTTGTTTGATAAAGATTCACCCAGCCAGGGCCAGGAACAAAAAAGCAAACCGGCAAGGTGTGCCGGTTTGGTGTAGGGACGTCACTGGCCAGCTCTGAGGCTGTTGTCGCCAGGCTGGTTATCGCTTACATAGATAGTAAGGTAACCAGGATTGCTCTTCTGTGGAGGTAAGGTGTTGCATATTAGGGGCATCCATTGGCAGAGTGCAGCTCAGTCCATCTGAACTGCTGAATGAATTATAAGCAAATTTGTTTTATTTTGAAAGTTAAACTGAAAGTTTTCATAGGCGATTTCAGTTTTTCGCTGCTAAATAAAGCGTGTTAATACAAGTAATCAATTGCTTAGCGGGTTTATGTTGGTTTTTTTCTGAAAGTTTGGATGAAAGTTATCCTGCTCTATTCGCGGATTACTGGCGGGTAAGACGGATAACCGGCGCACTGTAAGGGGCACTGCTACGCAGTGGATTAATATCCAGACCTCCACGACGGGTATAACGGGCGTAGACCGCCAGAAACTCGGGTTGGCACTGCTGCCAGATATCGGTAAAAATGCGCTCAACACATTGCTCATGGAACTCATTATGCTGGCGAAAACCAATCAGGTAACGCAGCAGTGACTCATGGCATATTGCTTTGCCGCGGTAATGAATAAAGACACTGGCCCAGTCGGGTTGGTTGGTGATCAGGCAATTGGATTTCAACAAATGTGAAAACACTTTTTCGTCCCGGGGGGCTGCATCTGCCTTAAGCTTTAACTGCTCTGGCTGATACCGGTATTCGGCTATCTCGATATCCAGGTCATCCAGACAACGTCCCTGGATCCAGGTGGGTTGAAAGGGCTGCAACTCATTCACGTTATGCAGTGTGACGTCGACTTTTGCACCTGCACAGGCTGATAAATCCTGCTGCAGTAAACGAAATACCTGACCGAGATCGGCAAAGCGGGTTTGATTGAGACTGTTCAGATACAACTTAAAAGATTTCGATTCAATCAGGTTGGGAGAATCAAAAGGCACCACAAAGGTTGCCAGGGCGACTACCGGCTTGCCTTTATGGTTCAGCCATGACAGCTCATAAGCATGCCAGATATCCTGACCAACAAAAGGCAGTTCTGCTGTCAGCTGCAGCTCATCACGACCAAGTGCGCGTGGAACTGCCTGCAACAGTTCTGGTGCATAGTCGGATGCATAGTCTGTTGCCTTGCCAAGGGTCAGTTGTGTCAGCAGTTCAGGCTGTAGCTTTGTCATGGTGGCCGCACTCGGGTTAGAATGCCTGCATTGTATCATAGTGGCTGATGTTGGATCAGCCGAAAAAAAGGATGAATTGCATGGATCTGGCCGCCAGTTGGCAGGATTTTATTGAGCGTACCCTGGCGTGGTCGCAGCAACAGCAGCAGCCGCTGCTGACTGAGCGTGACAAAGTATTGCCATCGCCTTGTGAAATCAAAGCGCAGGGTGATGATAGGGTGCTTTGGCAGCCGGTGCTGCAACAACCCCGGTTGGATTTTCAGGCGGTAGAGCAGGCGCTGGAGCTGACATTGCATGCCGATATTAAAGCCTTTTATGGGCTGTACTATGGCGGGGGACTGGCAGCGGAACATGCGGAAGGCAAGCTGTTGTTGTTGATGCCCTGGCACGAAGCGGATTGTGATCGCTTAAAAGAAAACATCATTGGCCATATTTTGATGAAGCGACGGCTGCGGCAGCGTGAAACTGTTTTTGTTGCCGTGACCGATGACGAGAATGTGATGGTGTCGGTATTAAATAGCAGCGGTGAGGTGTATGCCGAATCGGTAGGTAAAGAAGTCCAGCATAAGCTGGCCGACTCGTTGGGAGAGTTTCTGCAGCAGCTTGTGCCGGCCAGTAGCGAGGGGTTTTGATCGTTATTGGCAATCCCAGGCGATATTGGATACGAGCCGGCAGTGATCGCAGCGAAACTGAAATAAGCCATGCCAGCTGTCGCTCAACTGCCAGGTAAGGCCGCAGCCCGGGCAAGCTTTGCTGGATTCAAGGCTGCAGTCGGGGCTGCTGCCACTGTATAAATAATAATAACAGGTCTTGCCGCTAAATTTTTCTACCCGCCTCGCCAGTTGCCTGCCTTGCTGGTTTAACTTGCTGTGTAGTTGTTGCAAGGCGTTTTCGGCGCTTTTGGGCAGTACACGCTGCTGTTGCATTTGAATTTCATCCAGCGCCTGATATTGCAGCTGCCAGCGAATAAAGTCTTCATAATCGGTAGTACTACCGGCACCTAACCGATACAAAGGCACGGGGGCAAAGTGATCGCAGCAGCGTAGTGGTGAGACTTGCTCGGCAAAATTGGTAAACAGCAGATAACCTGTGGCGGATGGACAGGGATCCGTATGGCTGGACATCAGATCCTGTCCCAGCAGTTGCAGTTTGGGGTAACTCAAGCCAGCTTCAGGCAGGGCTGCTAATGCTTGCTGGCCACGCAGGCTGTGATGTTGGGGTTTTAGTGCGTCTTCGGCAGGCAAAATAATCCGGCTACAGAAATGATCGTCGGCAAAGTAAGTCGGAAATTCCCGGCCAATCAATTGGCCCTGAAAAATCAGTGCCTCCAGATACTGCCGAATGTGTTGTTCTGCCAGGCTATAGCTGGTATCGCTAAGCAGCCGAAACCGTAGCTCAGCCAGCCACATCGTTGCCTCCTTGTTGTTCCAGCCGTGTCAGGCGCTGCTCCAGCCTGGCTAGTTTGGCCTCCAGTTGCTCAATTCGGGCCGTCAGAAGGTCTGTCGCTGGTAATTCAGTTGCCGGCACCGGGCTGGTTTGGTTGTTGACAGCTACTGCTTTAGCGGCAGTTGGCAGTTGCTTCCATTGCTGAAAAGCCGGCAGCAGGTCAGCAGGGGGCACTTTGCGGCCCAGCCGGCTGCGTAGCAAGGCCAGGCTGGGAGTTTTTCCTTCCTGTATCAGACGGGCTGCTTCCTGGCTGAGTAATTCCAAAGCTGTGGTGGTGTTCATTGGTCAAATCCGCTAGTT
Organism: Alkalimonas sp. NCh-2; assembly: GCF_039631345.1. Taxonomy (NCBI): domain Bacteria; kingdom Pseudomonadati; phylum Pseudomonadota; class Gammaproteobacteria; genus Alkalimonas; species Alkalimonas sp. NCh-2. The sequence goes on along the minus strand of NZ_JBDIUV010000001.1, from coordinate 488,577 downwards.
AGTGGCCAAATAGTACAGTAATTTTGCAGTGATTGGCATTTATTAGTTTTAACTCATTGTTTTTAAATGAATTTAAAGTTGGCCTTTGATTTGCTTCGTCTGTTATGCTCAAAAAATTACAGGAGAAAACAATGACAATGAAATATCTGCTGCTGGTATCTGCCCTGATCCTGCCATTATCCGGTTGTGTGGTGGCGGTGAATGGCTCGAAAGACGCGCGTTTTAATGAAGCGGACTGGCGGCAAACGCAAAAAGCCAATCGCAGTTACATCAATCAGCTCACCACCGGAACCTCGCTGGTGCAAGTGATGCAGGATTTGGGGGCACCGGATTTTACCGAGGCGTTTCAGCAGGGGGATAGCTCGGTACAGGTACTGTTTTACCGCACCCACCACCGGCGCAGCGATGGTATGACCACCAAAGATGAATGCACACCGCTGGTGTTTAGCAATGGCCGTTTAAGCGGTTGGGGCGAAAAAGCCTACGCCCAGCTGTAAAGTCACGACAGTAAAGCCAGAGCTTTGCTTTGGCTTTACTTGCGCAGCAAGGTATTCAATTCATCAATCACTTCCGACCAATCGGCATCTTCTTTGAGCGACTCGGCAATAAAACTTGCCTGGGCAGGGTTCCAGAAGGGTGCTTTTTCCAGTGGCACATGCTCGGCCAGGCGGTGCTCTGCAATAAAGGCATCTATCGCTGCCTGCTCGTTGTTCAGCCCGAGTTGGGCAAATAAAGTGGCCAGGCTATGTGTTGAAGTATCCATTGCAATGTCTCCGTTAAAATCACTTTGTCTTAAGGGTAGCGCATCAAAGTAGATTGGCAATTGCCAATTGCCCTGCTATGGTGATGAAAAAATACACATAATAAAAATCAGGTGTACTATGTCGGTTGAACAGTTAAATGATTTACTGGTGCGGGAGCTGGAAGGGCCAGAGCTCAATGTCGCAGCTTCCATTTTGTATCAGTCCTATCACGATGATCCGCTGTTTATGACCATTTTTCAGGCCGATAAAGCCGATTATGAGAAAAAGCTGCGGGCAGCGATCCGTGAAGAGCTCAGTGCTTTTTGGCAAAGCAGTCAAACCATCATTGGGCTATTTCAATCCGAGCAGCTTATTGGTGTCGCTTGTTTGGTGAAAGCCAGTTCCGGCCTTGGCGGTCATCGTTATTGGCACTGGCGGCTGAAGATGTTACTGACGGCTGGTTATGTTTCTACCCGACAATTGTTGGAAAAAGAAGAGCGTATTCATGCGGCGATGCCAGCTAAAGATTACCATATGCTGGCTTTTATTGCCGTATCGCCAAGGCATCAACAGCTTGGCCTTGGGCATCAGTTGCTGCGGGCGGTGGACCAGTTAGTGGATCAGGATAGTACATCTTCCGGTGTGGGGGTTTTTGTTACGCTGGAGAAATACCTGCCGTTCTTTGCTGGCGATGCGTATCAAGCTGTGACTGAGCTTAGTTTTAACACCGTGCAGGGCAAGCTGCTATTCCGGCCAAAGCAGCCTCAGACCTGATGGTGACGGTTATGGACTAGGGAAGTTGTCAGGCAGGCGGTAAGCCGGTAAGTCAAAAGCTGTGTACTGCAAACCAGATAAGCTTAAAGTACCCTGATAGCGGCTTTCACCATCGCTGCTAAAATCCACACTGTAATGGGTTAGCCAGCGCAGCCGGCCTTGGCGCCGTTCCAGCTTATGCTGCAACCGGCCGCAATCCAGATACTGTAACTGATGTTTTTTGCACAGGTGTCTGGCCAGTAAAATCGCGCGCTCGTCTTGTTTGCGCTGCAGCCAGAACAGATAACAAATCAGTAATAAGCCAATAATCAGCCAGGTAGTGGCCATCAATAGGTTCCAGAATCAAATACTGGCGCTCATGGTACTGACAAAAGCAGTGACTGACAACCGACAAGCGCTGATGCCTGTGGCAGAAAAGTTATGTTAAGATCCAGCCTGAATCAATTGCCTCAGGAGTTGTGATGTCACAGCTGATTGTTGCTGCGCTGCAGGAAATTAAAGCCGAGCTGAAAGCGCTTGAGCTATGGAGCCCGCTTCCACCCAGTCCGGAAGCTATGGCCAGTACAGCGCCCTTTTGTTGCGACACCATGCCGTTTGAACACTGGCTACAATTTGTATTACTGCCACGGATGCAAGCCTTGCTGGATGGCGATCACCCATTGCCGGAAAAGGTAAGCATTTTACCGATGGCAGAAGTAGCCCTGGCGAAGTATTCGCAGGATACCCGCTTGTTGTTGTACTGGATAGGACGCTTTGATGCCTGTTTCCAGACTGATTGAGACGCCAGATACTAACGAACTGACGATTTTGTATCAGGATGAATGGCTGGTAGCGGTGGATAAACCCGCCGGTATGCTGGTGCATCGCTCATTTTTGGATAAACACGAAACCCGCTTTGTGATGCAGACACTGCGTGACCAACTAGGCCAGCATGTGTTTCCGGTGCACCGGTTGGACCGGCCTACTTCTGGCGTCTTGCTGTTCGCGTTATCCAGTGAGGTAGCGCGCTTGCTGAGTGAGCAAAATGCCAATCAGCATTGGTACAAAGGGTATCTGGCGGTGGTGCGTGGTTATCTGCAGCAAGGCGGTACTCTGGATTACCCACTCAAAGAGCAGCAGGACAAAATTGCCGATAAATTCAGCAGCAATGATAAGGCAGCCCAGAGTGCGGTCACCGATTACCTGCCGTTGGCACAGGTTGAGCTGCCTATTCCGGTTGGCCGTTACCCGGCTGCGCGTTATAGTTTGGTGGCACTCTCGCCCCGCACCGGGCGTAAACATCAATTGCGGCGGCATTTGGCGCATTTACGCCACCCCATCGTGGGTGATACCAGCCATGGTGATGGCAAGCACAACCGCTTGTTTCGTGAGCACTTAAACTGCGCTCAGTTACTCTTAATGGCGAAGCAGCTGATCCTGACTCATCCAATGAATGGTCAAACACTTTGCATCGAGGCTAGTCTTGCCAGTTGGCAGCCGCTATTACAGCAACTTGGCTGGCCGCAACAAACATCATTTTATCAGCAGGCTTTTGAACAGCTGTACAAGGAGCAACGATGAAACGAATAGCCATTATTGTTGGCACTGTTTATGGTGGCGCAGAGTTCCTGGCCGAGCAGGCAGCACAATTGCTCAAAGCACGGGGCTATCTGTGCGAACTGCATACCGAGCCTAAACTGGATGCCGTGCTTGCTGACGATCCGGATGTCTGGCTGGTGATCAGCTCCACCACCGGCCAGGGCGATATCCCGGACAATGCCTTGCCGTTTTTTATCGATGCACGCGATCGCTTTCCGCTTTTGACCGACAAAATCATCGCAGTGATTGGTCTTGGGGATAGCAGCTACGAGAACTTCTGCGGAGCTGGCAAGCAGTTTTACGAACTGCTGCAGGAGCTGCAGGGCAAGCCGCTAACTGATCCTTTGTGGATCGACGCCTGCGAAACACTGGAGCCAGAAAGCCTGGCACTGCCCTGGTTGGAAGCGCATTTTCCACCGCTTTCCTAAGCAAAAGGTCAGTAAAGCCTTGCACTGGCTTATACTTTGAGAAGTTCGAGCAATCTTACCCGATGGATTGAAGTGGCAGAAATAAACGTCGGTTTTCTGTACTTAATAGCGAAAAACCGAATTGTTGGTAAAAGCATTGCGCTTGCTGGTTAAGCGCATCGACTACCATGGCATAAATGCCAATTTGTTCGCTGATAGCCAAGGTTCGCTTGATAGCATCGACCAGTAATATTTTACCAACGCCATGTTGCTGTGCCATCTTGTGAACGGCTAATCGGCCCAGCAAAGCAGCAGGAATAGGGTGGTGGGGGAGTTTTTTTGCCAGCTCCTGGGGTAATTGACTAAGTGCAATTGACAGGCTTGAAAGCGTGTAATAGCCAATAATGCGGCTTGGGTGTTCTGCTGTGGTTGCGATAAAGACCCGGCTTATCCGCCGTTTTACATCCTGACTGGCTTGCTTTTGTATATAATGATTTAGCAAGTCAGTACCACAATCGAATCCAGCTCTGTCGTGATGACTAAGCAGTGGTTCAATGACTAACTTTGCGAAGTCCGTCATTGGCTAATGACACGCTGTTCATGTTCCTCAATGGCTGCACTTAGTTTCTTGTTGAACTGAACTGGTTTAGCCAATGCATTGAAAAAAGCTTCAGAATCCAGGCTGTTGAGCTGCATCATTTCGTGCTGTTGAATGGTTTTCTCAGCATGCGCTAAGGCACTGGACAGTATGAAGTTACTGACAGTTTTTCCCTCAAAGCTGGCGGCCCGCTCCAGTGCTTTTTTGGCACTGTGCTGCAACCTCAGGTTGATCCGCTCCTGTTTGGTATCTGCTGTTTCACTCATTGCCAACCTCTCCATCAGGTACATTTGCTTTAAATGTACGTCAAAATGGTGCCTAGATCAAGGTGAGGCAACTCTGATTAGCATTGATAAAACAAAAGGCCAAGCAAATGCCTGGCCTTTGAAGATAAACGGGTTGCTGCGTTACTCGACGTTACGGAGCAAGGCGTTAATACCGACCTTAGCGCGTGTCTGAGCATCCACTTTTTTGACAATAATAGCGGCATAGAGGCTGTGGCTGCCGTCTTTGCTGGGCAGGCTGCCCGGCACTACCACAGCACCAGCCGGCACCCGGCCATAGCTGATTTCACCGGTTTCACGGTCGTAAATACGGGTGCTCTGGCTGATGTACACGCCCATCGACAACACGGCGCCTTCTTCGACAATGACCCCTTCTACTACTTCAGAGCGGGCACCGATAAAGCAGTTGTCTTCAATGATGGTGGGGTTAGCCTGCAGCGGCTCCAACACGCCACCGATACCCACGCCACCGGATAAGTGCACGTTTTTACCGATCTGAGCGCAGGAGCCAACGGTGGCCCAGGTATCGACCATGGTGCCTTCGCCGACGTAAGCACCAATATTGACATAGGAGGGCATCAGCACGGCATTTTTAGCGATGTAGCTGCCTTTACGCACCGCTGCCGGTGGTACTACCCGCACGCCTTCAGCGGCAAAACGAGCGGCATCGTAGCCGGCGTATTTCATCGGGACTTTGTCGTAGAACTTGGTTTCGCCGCCATCCAGCACTGCATTGTCATTGATCCGAAACGACAGCAAGACAGCCTTTTTCAACCACTGATGCACCACCCATTCGCCAGCCAGCTTTTCGGCCACCCGGGCTTTGCCACTGTCCAGCAGCTCCAAGGCTGCTTCAATAGCGGTTCTGTGCTCTGCCGAAACCGTGCTGGGCGTAATGGAGTCGCGTTGCTCAAATGCTTGTTCAATAATGGTTTTTAAATCTGCCATCTTGGGTTATCAACCTTCTGTTACGTGAGTTAAATGGTCAATCAAAGTCCGTTTTAACTGGCTTTGCTGGTCAAAATCAAGGGCAGTATCCTCTGCCGTTGATACCATAAAAAAATCTTCTGCCCGTTCGCCCAATGTGGTGATCTTGGCGGCATGAATCTGAATAGCGCACTGTTGGAATACATCACCAATGCGGGCCAGCAGGCCGGGCGCATCCAGTGCGGCAATTTCTACCATGGTGCGGTTTTTGCTGTTGCCTGGTAAAAAGCTGACTTTAGGCGGTACATTAAACTGGCGCATTTGACGCGATAATGTCGAGTGACGCTGTGGTTCCGCTTTGCCTGCAATGGCTTGCTCCAGCGCGCGCTTGATGCTCTGCACCCGTGACGGCGAGGTCACCGGCTGACCATTTTGCTCCAGCACCACAAAGGTATCCATTGCATAGCCATCTTTGTTGGTCATAATTTGGGCATCAAAAATGGCCACTTTTTTACTATCAAGCGCCGCGACCAGCCGGGCGAATAAATTGGGTTGATCCGGTGTGTACACAAACACCTGGGTACTGCCACGAATGGGTGCTTTGCTCACCAGCACCAATGGTTGTTTCGAGTCTTTGTGGCGCAGAATATGTTCGCAGTGCCAGACAATCTGCTTTGGGTTGTAGCGGATAAAATAATCCGCTTTGATCCGGCTCCACAGATGCTGGATCTCGATTTTGGTAAAGGCTTGCCGCTGCAGTAACCGCAAAGCCTCGGCCTGGTTCTCGCGGATTTGATCGCGCATATCCATCGGCTTTTCCAGGCCGCGGCGAAAGGCTTTTTGCGTCGACAGATACAGATCACGCAGCAAGGAACCTTTCCAGTCGTTCCACAGATTGTCGTTGGTGGCGCGAATATCAGCCAGTGTCAGGCAATACAGGTAATTAAGCCGGGTTTCATCCCGTACCTTTTCTGCGAACTCGGTGACCACCTGAGGATCGTGAATGTCTTTGCGCTGAGCGGTGACCGACATTAGCAGGTGCTGCTCGACCAGCCAGCTTATCAGTTTGCTGTCAAAGTCGCTGAGTTTATGCAGCCGGCAAAATTCTTTCGCATCCATGGCACCAAGCTCGGAGTGATCACCGCCCCGGCCTTTGGCGATGTCGTGGAAAATCCCAGCCAGAAACAGCAGCTCTGGTTTTTCCATGCGACGTACGATGTCTGAGCAGAGCGGAAATTCGTTGTCGTATTCCGGCAACGTATAGCGGTACAGGTTTTTCAGCAGCCGGTGGGTGTGCTCATCCACGGTGTAGGCGTGAAACAGATCGAATTGCATCTGGCCGACAATATTGCGCCACTGCGGCAGGTAGGCGGCCAAGACACCGTATTTGTGCATCAGGGTGATGGAGGTATCCATGCCGCGTGGGTGACGCATCAGCGCCAGAAAAAGCCGCCGGCAGGCCTCGTAATCCTGCAAATCGCCCATCAAACGGCGCCGAACCTGACGCAATAAACGCAGTGTATCGGAATGAATGCCGGTGATGTTGGAGTTGTTGGCAATGTGCCAGAACAACTTCAGTAAATTGTCACGCCGGGCAAAAACACCGTTATCCAATGCTTTGATCAGGTGACCGTGCAGTTCAAAGCTATCATCCAGCGGTTGCACTTTGGCGCTTTGGTGGTTATTCAGGATGCTGCCTTCAAAGTGCTGCAACAGCATTTCATTCAGTTCACTGACCCGTTGCACAGTGCGGAAAAAGCGTTTCATCATCCGCTCTACCGTGGCTTTACCATCGCTACCAAAACCAAGCCGCTCAGCTACAGCGGGCTGATAGTCAAACAGCAGCCGGTTTTCGTTGCGGCCGGCCTCCAGGTGCAGCGCAAAGCGCATTTGCCATAAATACGCTTCACATTCCATCAGTTCCTGATACTCGTCTTCGGTCAGGTACTGATAGGCCACCAGCTCGCGCATGGTACGGGTCTGAAAGTGTCGTTTGGCGACCCAGCCGATGGTCTGAATATCGCGTAAGCCACCAGGATTGGCCTTTAAATTAGGCTCCAGGTTGTAGGCGGTGCCGTGGTATTGGGCATGACGCTGTTGCTGCTCGTGGCGCTTGGCTTCAAAAAACTGCTGGCTGGTCCAAAAATCTGTCGCATGGATGGCTTGTTGCAGGCGTTCATACAATGATTTATTGCCCAGCAAGCGGCGCATTTCCATCAGATTGGTGGCAATGGTGATATCGTCTTTTCCTAACTGCAGCGTTTCATCCAGCGTACGGACACTGTGGCCTACTTCCAGCTTCAGATCCCACAACTGGGTCACAAAAATGGAGAGCTGATCCTGCTGTTTCGCCGTAAGTTGTTGCTCACTCAAAATCAGCAAGTCAATGTCTGAAAACGGATGCAGTTCGCCCCGGCCATAGCCGCCCACAGCGATCAGGCATAAAGAATTATCCTGGTTCAGTTCTTGTTGTTGCCACAAGGCAGCCAACAACTGATCAATAAAGCGAGCCCGGGCTTTGACCAGGCTTTGTACCGACTGTTGTTCGAAGGCCTGCTCGGACCAGCGCAGAAATTCAGCTATATGCTTTTTGTAGCCATCCAGGCTGAACTGGCTGGGCCAGTTCTTTTGAAAAGCAACCGCTTCTTTCATGCGCTTTGGCTCCTGTAGATTATTCGGCGCTGACAATCCGCTCTATGGTGTCGTCACTGCGCAGGGTCAGAATTTCGCAGCCGGTTTCTGTCACCAGAATGGTGTGCTCGTACTGAGCCGACAGGCTGCGGTCTTTGGTTACCACGGTCCAGTCATCTTTAAGTAGCTTGCTGTGACGGGCACCGGCATTGATCATCGGTTCAATGGTCAGGCACATACCGGCTTTCAATACCTCGCCAGTCCCAGCCCGGCCGTAATGCAGCACCTGAGGCTCTTCATGAAACTCGGCCCCAATACCATGACCACAATACTCTCGAACCACCGAGTAGCCATGCTTTTCGGCATGCTGTTGAATGACCTGACCAATATCGCCTAACCGAGTGCCGTCTTTGACTTTTTTAATAGCCAGGTACATGGCTTCCTGTGTAACTTTGATCAGGCGGGCTGCCAGGATACTGGGCTCACCGACTACAAACATCCGCGAGGTATCGCCATGGTAACCATCTTTGATCACCGTGATATCGATATTGATAATGTCACCGTCTTTTAATGGTTTGTCATTGGGAATGCCATGGCAAATCACATGGTTGACCGAGGTGCAGATCGACTTTGGGAAACCGTGATAATTGAGCGGTGCAGGAGTCGCTTGTTGTACATTCACGATGTAGTCATGGCAGCGACTGTTTAGTTCGTCTGTGGTTACACCAGCCACCACATAAGGCTCGATCATTTCCAGCACTTCAGCAGCAAGACGGCCAGCCAGACGCATTTTTTCGATTTCTTCCGGGGTTTTGATGATTGGAGTCATCCAGTCTCTCTCTGTGTTTGAAACGGTGTCATAAGATTGCAGCAAAGCAGCTTTAATATTGTGTTTTACAAGTGGCTATGGTATAAAGCGCGCCGCAATTTAGCAAATAGCTTTGTGCATTTCTGTGCAGTATATCGTTATTGCTTAGGTTGCGAAATGACAAATAACACACATACATCGGCACATGGGCCGGGGTGCCTGCAATTAACCTGTGCAATAACGCAGGTTGGTAAGCGGGTCGGAACATGGGATGTATGGAGGCCTAACCCCTAAATTTTAAGGTATTTTATCATGGCAAAAGTTTCAATGCGTGACATGCTCCAGGCGGGTGTCCACTTCGGTCACCAAACCCGTTACTGGAACCCGAAAATGAAGCCGTTCATCTTCGGTGCGCGCAACAAAGTACATATCATCAACCTGGAAAAAACTGTTCCTTTGATGAATGATGCGCTGAGCTTCATCCAGCAGGTTTCTGCCAAAAAAGGCAAAATTCTGTTCGTTGGCACCAAGCGTGCAGCTTCTGAAGCCATTAAAGAAGCGGCAAAAAGCTGTGACCAATACTACGTTGACCACCGCTGGTTAGGCGGCATGCTGACTAACTGGAAAACCGTTCGTCAGTCCATCAAGCGTCTGAAAGATTTAGAAGCACAGAGCCAGGACGGTACTTTCGACAAGCTGACCAAAAAGGAAGCTTTGGATCGTACCCGTGAAATGGACAAGCTGGAAAAAAGCCTGGGTGGTATCAAGGATATGGGCGGTTTGCCAGACGTGCTGTTCGTGATCGACGCTGATCATGAGCACATCGCTGTGAAAGAAGCCAACAACCTGGGTATTCCAGTGGTTGCTGTAGTGGATACCAACTCAGATCCAAAAGGCATTGACTACATCATTCCTGGTAACGATGACGCCATCCGCGCTATTCAGTTGTATCTGTCTGCTGTCAGCCAGGCAGTCACTGAAGGCCGTAGCAACACCATCGAAGTTCAGGCGGAAGCTGAAGGTTTCGTCGAAGCTGAATAAGCTGTTGGCTCCATAGGGGCTGAACTGACTAAGACATCAACAGAGGCTGCGGCCTCTGTTTGCTCAAACCGATTGATAACGAGGATACTCTGATGGCTGTAACTGCTGCCTTAGTAAAAGAACTGCGCGAGCGTACCGGCGCAGGCATGATGGATTGTAAAAAAGCTTTGGAAGAAACCAAGGGTGATATCGAAGCTGCGATTGACGAGATGCGTAAAAGCGGTCTGGCCAAAGCGGCGAAGAAAGCTGGCCGTGTTGCTGCTGAAGGTACCATTTTGACTCGTGTTGGCAATGGCTACGGTGTTGCGGTTGAATTCAACTGTGAAACTGATTTCGTAGCGCGTGACAGCAATTTCCTGGCGTTCGCCAACAGCGTGGCAGACCTGGTTCACAACAACAAGATCTTTGCTCTGGACGCTTTGCTGGCGACTGACCTGAATGGCAGTACTGTGGATGAAACCCGTGCTGCTCTGGTCGCAAAAATCGGTGAAAACATCAATGTACGTCGCATCGCTGTGGTGGAAGGTGAGACCATTGGTCAATACGTTCACTCTGGCCGTATCGGTGTACTGGCTGTGTTGACTGGCGCGAACGAAGAAATTGGTAAAGACATTGCCATGCACATCGCTGCTAACAACCCAGGTTTTGTCAAGCCAGAAGATGTACCAGCCGATGTGGTAGAGCGTGAGCGCGCTATTCAGATCGAAATCGCAGTGAACAGTGGCAAGCCACAAGAAATCGCTGAAAAAATGGTCGCTGGTCGTATGGCCAAGTTCACTGGTGAAGTCAGCTTGACTGGTCAGCCGTTTGTGAAAGATCCTGCCACCTCGGTGGGTGATTTCTTAAAGCAAAACGGTGCTGATGCGGTTTCTTTCATCCGCCTGGAAGTTGGTGAAGGCATCGAGAAGAAAGAAGAAGACTTCGCAGCTGAAGTTGCCGCTCAAATTGCAGCAGCCAAGAAGTAAATTTGCGCTTTAGCCTAAAGGCAAAAAACGCTAGAATAGCCGCGACCTCAGGTCGCGGTTTTTTTTGGTCGGCTGCTGGCTGTTCACTTGCCTGATTCTATCTGGCTTGGGCAGCTAGTGAGACCTGCAACCGCAAAGCCACCCCCTGTACAGCGGATAATCAGATGGAGCACGCATGAACCCGAAACCAGCATACCGACGGATATTACTTAAACTGAGCGGCGAAGCCCTGATGGGAGACGAAGGCTTTGGCATCGATCCCAAAGTGCTGGATCGGATGGCCCAGGAAATCAAAGAAATTGTCGAACTTGGTGTTCAGGTTGGCATTGTCATTGGTGGCGGCAATATTTTTCGTGGTGAAGGCCTGGCCAAAGCCGGCATGAACCGGGTGGTGGGTGATCATATGGGCATGCTGGCAACGGTGATGAATGGCCTGGCGATGCGTGATGCATTGCATCGTGCCTACGTCAATGCCCGCATGATGAGTGCCGTGCCTTTAAATGGTGTCTGTGATAACTACAGTTGGGCTGAAGCCATTAGCTTGCTAAAATCTGGCCGGGTGGTTATTTTTTCTGCCGGTACCGGTAACCCGTTTTTTACTACCGACTCTGCGGCTTGCCTGCGTGCCATCGAAATTGAAGCCGATGCGGTGCTCAAAGCCACCAAAGTCGACGGTGTCTACTCGGCCGATCCAGTGAAAGACCCAGCGGCTACCATGTACAGCACCCTGAGTTACAGCGAAGTACTGGAAAAAGAATTGAAGGTAATGGATTTAGCCGCCTTTACCCTGGCGCGGGACCACAGCATGCCTATCCGGGTATTTAATATGAATACGGCCGGTGCTTTAAAACGGGTGGTAATGGGCGAGGTTGAAGGAACTCTGATCGACCACGCTGAGAATTTACAGTAAACTAGATCGAATTTGCTGCACAAACAGCTGACTGCCTACAAGGATAACTGAAGTGATTAACGATATTATCAACGACAGCAAAAGCCGGATGGAAAAAAGTGTGGATGCACTGAAATCTCAACTGTCCAAGGTTCGTACTGGTCGGGCGCATCCCAGCCTGCTGGATAACATCATGGTGCCTTACTATGGTGCTGATACGCCACTGCGTCAAATTGCCAACATTACCGTGGAAGATGCTCGAACTTTGAGCCTGACCGTATTTGATAAAAGTGCGGCGGCAGCGGTTGAAAAGGCCATTATCAACTCTGATCTGGGTTTAAACCCAATGAGTGCCGGCACCAATATTCGCATTCCATTGCCTGCATTAACTGAAGAGCGTCGCCGTGACCTGGTCAAAGTAGTGAAGGCAGAGGCTGAGCAAGGCCGGGTAGCCATTCGTAATATTCGTCGTGATGCCAACAACGATTTGAAAGTGTTACTCAAAGATAAAGATATTACCGAAGATGATGAACGCCGGGCGACCGATGAAATTCAAAAACTGACGGATCTTTATGTCAAGCGGGTGGATGAAATCCTGGCCGATAAAGAAAAAGAACTAATGGAAGTTTAAGCGGGTCTTAAACAAATGGAACGCCGTGTTGGGGTTATACCCGGTAATGTATCACGGCGTTTTTTATTGATGCAGGGGTCGCATGTCCACACCGTCACATCTGAACCAAAATGAGTTACCTCAGCATGTTGCCATTATTATGGATGGCAATGGGCGCTGGGCAAAGCAACAGGGAAAGCCCCGTGTCTGGGGACATAAGAAGGGAGCGGACGCGGTTCGGCGAAGTGTGCGGTTTTGTCGTGAGTTAGGTATTTCAGCACTTACCTTATTTGCTTTTAGTAGCGAAAACTGGCAACGACCTGCGGATGAAGTCAGTAGCCTGATGCAGCTTTTTATGTTGATGCTAAAAAGTGAAGTGAAAAACCTGCATAAAAATCAGGTTCGTTTAAGGGTATGCGGTGATCTCAGTGCCTTTGATGATGCTTTGCGCAAGCAAATTCAGGCGGCAGAAGCTTTAACCGCAGATAACAAAGCATTGACACTGACCATAGCAGCCAATTACGGTGGCCGCTGGGATATTGCCAATGCTGCCCGGCAATTGGCGCAAGAAGTGCGTGATGGGCATCTGGCGGTAGATGCCATTGATGAACAGCGGCTTGCTGCTTACATCCAACTGGCGGACTTACCTGAACTGGATTTACTGATCCGTACCGGTGGCGATATTCGCATCAGCAACTTTTTATTGTGGCAGGCAGCTTACGCTGAGCTCTGGTTCACCGAGACCTTATGGCCAGACTTCGACCAGCAGGTGTTCGCAGAGGCTGTCGCGGCCTTTGTCAGCCGAGAGCGTCGCTTTGGCTGTACTTCAGAACAAATTTGCGCTTTGGCATCCAGCCAGGCGAAAGGAACATAATTTGCTAAAACAACGTATAATAACAGCAGTTATCCTGGCACCACTGGCGCTGGCTGCGGTGTTTTTTTTACCCTTACCTGCCTTTGCAGCTTTTGTTGCCGGTGCATTTCTATTGGGTGCCTGGGAGTGGGGCAGTTTTTGCGGCCTTAGCGGTAGTCGCAAACGCTGGGGCTTTGTCGCTTTAACCGCAGCTCTGATGCTTGCCATTTATCTGTTGCTGCCTGCCAGCCTGAACTGGCCTTACACGGGTTCTGCTCTTATCTTTTCGGTGCTGACTGCAGGCATTCTGTGGTGGGGGTTGGCCGTAGCCCTGGTAGTGAGCTTTCCAGCCAGCCAGGGCGTTTGGTCAAAGCGTTTGTGGCTTAGGGCTGTTATGGGGCTTCTTACACTGGTGCCATCCTGGCTTGCGATTGTGCTGGTTCGTAGTGTTGGTATAGAAGTAGATCCCTTTGCCGGAGCCTGGCTGATTTGTGGCTTGCTGGCGTTGGTTTGGGCGGCTGATATTGGTGGTTATCTGATTGGCAAGCCCTTTGGGCGCACTAAACTGATGCCTAAAGTGAGTCCCGGTAAAACCTTTGAAGGGATGCTGGGTGGCCTTGGCATGGTGTTTTTGCTGCTGGCTGCTTTTTGCTGGTACCTTGGCTGGCCGGTACAAAGCCCGGTTCTTTTCGTGGCCGCTTTTGTGCTCACTACGTTGTCTGTCTTTGGTGACTTGACAGAAAGCATGTTAAAACGGGTCGCTGGCGTCAAAGACAGTGGCCGGATGCTGCCTGGTCATGGCGGTATTCTGGATCGAATTGACAGCCTGACAGCAACAGCGCCACTTTACGCCTTGCTGGTTGCTTTGTTGGGTGGTTTTTACTAGATGCGTCAGTTGGTGATATTAGGAGCAACCGGCTCCATCGGTCAAAGTACCCTGAAAGTCGTTGCAGAACACCCGGAACGTTTTGCAGTACTGGCTTTGACCGCACAGCGCTCGGTGACGGCTATGCTGCAACTTTGTCTGCGTTTTAAGCCACGCTATGCTGTCATGTCGGAACAAGCGGCTGCAACCCAACTGCAACATCAGTTGCAGGCTGCTGGCAGCCAGACGACAGTGTTGGCGGGAACGCAGGCGCTGTGTGATATTGCAGCGCATCCTGATGCGGATGTAGTGATGGCTGCCATTGTTGGTGCTGCTGGTTTGTTACCAACTCTGGCCGCTGTAAAAGCAGCTAAAACAGTGCTGTTGGCCAACAAAGAAGCGCTGGTGATGGCGGGTGCATTCTTTATGCAGCAAGTGAAAAGCAGCGGCGCCCGCCTGCTGCCAATCGACAGTGAACACAATGCCATTTTTCAGTGCCTGCCAGCCTCGTTGCAGCAGGCGGTGTGCACACATCAGCTCCATGCCGGTAGCTTGCAACAGCAAAGCATCAGTAAATTGTTACTGACAGCCAGTGGAGGCCCCTTTTTGCAGACCTCCTTGCATGAGTTTCCACAGATCACGCCTGCCCAGGCTGTAGCGCATCCAAACTGGACGATGGGGCAGAAAATATCGGTTGATAGTGCAACCATGATGAACAAAGGGCTGGAGCTGATTGAGGCCCATTGGTTGTTTCAGTGCCCGGTCGAACAGATTGAGGTGGTCATCCATCCGCAAAGTGTGATTCATTCCATGGTACAGTATCAGGATGGCTCTGTGATTGCGCAACTGGGTCAACCAGATATGTGTACTCCTATTGCCTATGCGATGGCTTACCCGGAACGAATCAGCACTCAAGTACCAGCACTGGATTTCAGCAAGCTTGCTGATTTATCCTTTTCCAGTGCCGAACCCGCTCGTTTTCCTAACCTGTATCTGGCAATCGAAGCTTGCCGGCAAGGTCAGGCGGCTACAACCGCACTGAATGCTGCCAACGAAGTCTCGGTGGCGGCATTTCTGGCCGGACTGCTGCGTTTTGACCAGATAGCCATGGTCAATGCAGAGGTTCTGGAGCAGTGTGCTATGGATAAAGCGATTGAATTAGAAGCTATTCTTGCGCTAGACCAGCAGACAAGACTGGTTGCGGAAAAAATCATTGCGAGGCGTAGTTCATGAGTGCACTGATCTGGAATATTGCCAGCTTTGTGGTGGCTTTAGGGATTTTAATTGCTGTTCATGAGTTTGGCCATTTTTGGGTTGCCCGCAGGAATGGCGTCTTAGTAAAACGCTTCTCCATCGGCTTTGGTAAAGCACTGTTTCGCTGGCGCGATCGTCAGGGCACAGAGTTTGTGGTGGCGATGATCCCGCTTGGTGGTTACGTTCGGATGCTGGATGATCGTTTTGATCCGGTATTACCGCAGTTTAAAGATCTGGCCTTCAATCAAAAGAGCGTGCGTCAGCGTATGGCCATAATAGCTGCAGGGCCAATGGCTAATTTTTTGTTTGCTATTCTGGTGCTTTGGCTGATGTACATGATAGGGGTGCCGGAAGCCAGGCCAGTTATTGCAGATGTTCGCTCTGGCTCTATCGCTGCCAGTGCAGAACTCGACTCCAATCAGCAGATTACGGCGGTAAATGGTCGCTCATCGGCAGATATCCGAGGCCTGAGCCTGCTTCTGGTGGAGCAGCTTGGCCGACGTGAAATTACCCTGCAACTGGAGGACCGCTCGACTGGGCAGCGGTCTGAGCGTGTGCTGGATACTTCTGGCTGGCACTTTGATCCCGATACTGAAACCATTTTCGCTAGCTTGGGTATCGAGCTGATGATGCCAAAACCCTTGACCAGTATCGCTTACATTGAGCCAGCTTCGCCTGCTGAGCTCGCAGGTTTACAAGTAGGGGACGAAATCACACATGTTGCAGATGCGTCGCTGGAAAGCTGGTATCAATTAACTGAATGGATACAAAATCACCCGGCTGAACCCCTTGACATCATCATTCTACGGCAAGGTCAGCGACTGCCCTTGACAGTAGTACTCGGAGAACGGCAAACTGCCGATGGCTTTCGTCAGGGCTATCTTGGCATAGTACCGCATAGCAGCGGTTGGCCGGATGGCATTCGCTATACCCAACGGCACAATCCTTTGGTTGCGCTTAAGGTGGGTGCTGAGCAAACCTGGCAGTTGACCCGACTCAGTTTTAGTATGATCGGTAAGTTTATTTTTGGTGATGTTTCGGTACGGCATTTAAGTGGGCCTATTTCCATAGCCCAGGGAGCCGGAACTACTGCCAGCATAGGGTTGATTGCTTTTTTAACCTTTTTGGCTTTGATCAGTGTCAACCTGGGCGTCATCAATTTATTGCCGCTGCCCATTTTGGATGGTGGCCACTTAATGTACATGGTTGTTGAACTAATACGAGGCAAACCGGTCTCTGAAAAGGCGCAGGAGATAGGTTTTCGCATAGGAGCCATGGTTCTTCTGCTGTTAATGGGAATTGCGCTACTAAACGATATTTCTCGTTTGTAATCACTAATCAGAAGTTGTCCACAGAATGATAATGAAACGTTTAGCAGCTGCAATGCTGCTCGCTGGAATCAGCCACACGCTACATGCAGACGAACCCTTTGTGGTTCAGGATATTCAGGTTGAAGGCTTGCAACGGGTTGCCTTAGGGGCCGCACTTAATAATTTACCTTTTAATGTTGGTGATTCGGTTACTGACTTTACCTTGTCGCGAAGCATTAAAACACTGTTCTCTGCCGGCCACTTTGATGACATCCGTGTGTTACGGGATGGCAATACGGTGATTTACCGCCTGAAGGAACGTCCTACAATCAACAGCATCGAATTTGATGGCAATAAAGACATCAAAGATGATCAGTTAAATGAAAGCTTATCGGCACAGCGCATTGAGGTTGGCGAGCCATTGGACCGCACCATACTGCGCAGTGTCGAAAATGGCCTGACGGAGTTCTACCATGGTGTTGGTAAATACCAGGCCTCTGTTGAAGTAGAACTGGTGTATTTGCCGCGCAACCGGGTGAATGTCAAGATCAAGTTTGATGAGGGCGATGCCGCTTCGGTACGCCAAATCAATATTGTCGGGAACGAAATCTTCGACAACGATACCTTGCTGAGGGTGTTTGAATCCGGTCAGGACAAACCCTGGTGGCGCTTTATGGGTTCTGACCGTTATCAAAAACAAACGCTGCAAGGCGACTTTGAACGGATGCAGAGCTACTATCTGGATCGCGGTTACCTGCGCTTCAACATTGACTCGTCCCAGGTGTCGGTCAGCCCGGACAAATCCTCTGTCTATGTTACGTTAAATGTCACTGAGGGTGAGCAGTACACCGTGACTGGGGTGCGCTTTGCTGGCGACCTGATTGGCCAGGACACCTTAATTGAGCGTATTGTACCGATCAGCCCAGGTGAATTGTACAACGGTGCTTTGGTTACTTATTCAGAAGAGACAATCAGTCGGATCCTGGCCCGTTTTGGTTATGCCAACTCGCGGGTAACCACCATCCCGGATATTAATGACGACACCAAAGAGGTGGAGTTGACAATTCACGTCGATCCAGGCAAACGTATTTATGTGCGCCGTATTGATATTGCTGGCAATGCCAATACCAAGGATGAGGTGTTTCGACGTGAGTTAAGGCAGTTGGAAGGGGGCTGGTTGTCCAACGATGCGTTGGAGCTTTCAAAACAACGCATTCAACGCCTGCCTTACGTTGAGCGTATTGAATTTGAAACCCGTGATGTGCCGGGCATTGAGGACCAGGTGGATGTCACCTTCAACGTCCGTGAGCAGCCGTCGGGTAGCTTTAATGCCGGTATTTCCTATGGCGATTTCCAGGGGCTTGCCTTCCAGATCGGAGTGGAGCAAACCAACTTTATGGGCTCTGGTAACAGTGCTGGTATTAATCTAAATACCAACAAATACCAGAAAACCCTGGCGCTTAATTACAATAATCCATACTTTACCCTGGACGGGGTAAGCTTGGGGGGGCAGGTATTTTATACCAAGACGGATTACAGCAGCCTGAGCTCTAACCTGGAAGCGTATCGGCAGACCCGCTATGGTTTTGGTGCTTCTATGGGTATTCCAATTAATGAATACAACCGGCTGAACTTTGGCGCTACCATTAGCTTCAATAACCTTAGCTTGTTACAGGACTACGACCAGTTACGCCATTTTAAAAATGTGCTATTGGATGGTAATGATCCGGATGGCCGTTTGAAGTATGTGAACTATGAGCTGACTGCAGGCTGGGTACAAAGCACGCTGAACCGCGGCCTGTTCCCAACCGCCGGCCATTACTTTGGTTTGAATGGTCGTATTTCTACGCCTAATTCAGATTTGCAATTCTTCAAGACATCCTTTGAAGCGCGCAAATACATCCCACTTAGCCGTGATCACAGCTGGACCTTTATGAGTAAGCTGGAGCTTGGTTATGGCAATGGCTACGGCAGTCGCAATGGCTACGATCATACCTTGCCATTTAACGAGAACTACACTGCGGGTGGTTACAATATTCGGGGCTTTGAACACCGAATTATTGGGCCGCGGGCAGTATTCCGTTTGCCGACCAGTATTCCCGGCTTGCCGGATCCGATAACGGGGGGCAGCACCAACCTGCCTGGTGATCCATCGACAGATCGCTATAGTGTTTCACAGCGTTCAATTGGTGGTAATGCGATGGCAGTTGCCACACTGGAGCTGATCACACCGACGCCATTTGTTGGTGAAGACAACCGTAACTCGGTACGAACCAGTATCTTCCTCGATGCCGGTAATGTCTGGGATACCGAGTTTGATTTTAATCGCTACGCAAATCTGACGCAGCAGCGCCAGTTCGATCGGGAGCCGCTCTTGGCAGATTACTCCGATCCGACTATGATTCGTGTCAGCACAGGGGTATCCTTACAGTGGATTTCCCCGATGGGGCCACTGACGTTTAGCCTTGCTAAGATCCTCAATAAATACGAAGGTGACTTGCAAGAAAACTTCAGCTTTAATATTGGTACAACATTCTGATCATTTTGACTAAAGGACGATGACGTTGAAAAATTTACTTGTAAAAACAGCCGCTACTTTGCTTCTTGCTGCTTTATTACTTGGCGCTACTGCTGCACAAGCAGCAAAAATCGCCTTTGTGGATGTGCAGGCTATTGCCAGCCAGTTGCCTCAGGCACAGCAAATTCAGGAAACTATTATGGCTGAATTTGGTGAGCGCATCGAAGCCATTGGCCAGTTGGAGCGTGATATCAACTTTAATGTAGAAAAAATTCGTCGGGATGGTCCAACCATGAGCGAAGCTGAACAGCAACGCTTGGCTGAAACCATTCAGCAACAGCAAATCCAGTATGAGCAGATGGCTCGCCCTCTGGATGAGCAAATGCGTCAGCGCCAGGCGGAAGAGCGCAATAAATTGCTGGCGGTGATCAAAAATGCTATCGATAAAGTGGCAGAACAGGGCAACTACGACATCGTGCTTAACTCCGGTGCCGCTGTGTATGCAAAAGACAGCTACGACATCTCTGCAGCTGTTGTCCGTCAGATCAGCAGCGGCAACTAAATGAAGCGTTGGACTGCATTGCAATTAGCTCAGCACCTTGATGCTGAGCTAATTGGATCTGAAGAACAGGAAATTAGCAGTGTTGGTACACTGGAGCGCGCGCGAGCCGACCAGGTGAGTTTTTTGTCCAATCCGAAGCTCAAGCACCTGCTTGCCGATTGTCAGGCCGGTTTGTTGTTGCTAAAGGCGGAGGATAAGGCCCTATGGTCAGGCGCTGCGCTGCTGGTTGCTGATCCTTATGTCGCTTTTGCTAAGATTGCCCAGTTATTGGATTCCACACCACCTGCGGCCTTGGGTATTCATCCGACAGCACAGATTGATGCCGGAGCAACTCTGGGCAAAGGGGTATCCGTTGGGCCTTATGCGGTGGTATCCGCCGGTGCCGTGATTGGCGATAATGTTGAGATTGGCGCCCATTGTTTTATTGGCGAAGCGGCCACTTTAGGTGCTGGTTGCCGGATTTGGCCTAACGTGAGCATTTATCATCGTGTCGAGCTTGGTCAAAACTGCATAGTACACAGTGGTGCTGTGTTGGGAGCTGATGGCTTTGGCTTTGCGAATGAGCGTGGTCGCTGGTTGAAAATTCCTCAGGTCGGTACCGTGCTGATTGGCGATGACTGCGAAATTGGTGCTCAGACCTGTATCGACCGTGGTGCGCTTGAGAATACAGTGATCGGCAATAATGTCATTATCGACAACCTGTGCCAGGTAGCACACAATGTGCGCATTGGTGACCATACAGCCATTGCTGGTTGTACGACCATTGCAGGTAGTGCCACCATTGGTCGTTATTGTATTATTGGTGGTGCCGCTGTGATTAATGGCCATATTGATATTTGCGATGGTGCCCAAATTAGCGGCATGGCAATGTTGATGAAACCCGTCACTGAAAAAGGCGTCTATACTTCAGGTATACCAGCCACCACCAATGCCGAGTGGCGTAAAAATACCGCCAGGCTTCGCAAAATTGACCAGCTGTATCAGCGGGTCAAAGCTCTTGAGCTGCAGCTGGCAGCGAGCAAGCGTACAGACGAACAACCCTAATTCATGCAGAGGATCCACTTTGGCTAATCCCATTTCAAGCCTGGAAGTACAAGACATCATGGCATTGTTGCCACACCGCTATCCGTTTTTGTTGATTGATAGAGTGCTGGATTACACGCCAGGGGAAAGTCTTACTGCCATTAAAAATGTCACCATTAATGAGCCCATTTTTACCGGACACTTCCCTGGACGTCCTATTTTTCCCGGTGTGCTGATTCTTGAAGCCATGGCGCAGGCGACTGGTATTTTAGGTTTTAAAACAGCTGCTGAACGCTCTGAGAATGAACTCTATTTATTCGCGGCCATTGATGAAGCCCGTTTCAAAAAACCGGTGGTGCCAGGTGATACCATGGTGCTGGAGGTTAAGTTTTTAAAAGAACGCCGCAATATGTGGAAATTTTACGGTGAGGCCAAAGTCGAGGGGCAACTGGTCTGTTGCGCCGAGTTGATGTGTGCCAGGAGAGAGTTCTGACGTGATCCATCCATCTGCAGTGATAGAGCCAACAGCTCAGCTTGGCAAAAATGTGACCGTAGGTCCTTTTAGTTACATCGGTGCCGGTGTGGTACTGGGGGATGATTGCATTATTGAGTCCAATGTGGTGATCAAAGGTCCCAGTATCATTGGCCGTGGCAATCACTTTTTCCAGTTTGCCAGCATTGGTGAAGCCTGTCAGGATAAGAAATACAAAAATGAACCGACAGAGTTGATTGTCGGGGATTTCAATATTTTCCGGGAAGGCTGTACTGTACATCGTGGCACCATTCAGGACGAAGGCCGAACCGTTATTGGCAGCCACAATCTGTTTATGAATTACACCCATGTCGCCCATGACTGTGTCATTGGCAGCAATGTAATTTACGCAAACAATGCTTCTACTGCAGGTCATGTGCATGTTGGTGACTGGGTTATTTTGGGCGGCATGAGTGGCGTGCACCAGTTTTGTCACCTCGGCGCTCACAGCTTTATCGGCGGTGGTGCCATTGTTCTGAAAGACGTGCCACCTTTTGTGATGGCGAATGGTAACCCGGCAACCCCTGTGGGGATTAATACTGAGGGTTTAAAACGACGTGGTTTTACCGCAGAAACGCTGCTGGAAATTCGTCGTGCTTACAAAGAAATTTACCGCAAAGGGAATACCGTGTCAGAAGCGGTTGCTGCTCTGGCTGCGCAAAGCGAAGCCAATGTCGAAATCCGTCGTTTGACTCAGTTTATCGAGCATTCAAAGCGCGGTATTATTCGTTAATCCACAGTGCAGGCTGCAACTTCGGTTGTGGCCTAGGTTGGAAAGTCCGCTATGCCTTCTAAAACACTCTCAGCTGCAGCCCCTCGTATAGCCATCATTGTAGGCGAGCATTCCGGTGATATTCTTGCTGCTGGCGTGATGGAGGCAGTGTTACGTCTTCATCCTGATGCCAGCTTTTATGGTATTGGCGGGCCACGCATGCAGGCACTGGGTTTTGATGCCTGGTTTGATATGGAAGAGCTGGCAGTCATGGGACTGGTGGAAGTGCTGGGACGCTTGCCACGCTTACTTCGCATTCGTAAAGAGCTGATTCAACGCTTGCTGGCCGAACAACCAGACCTGGTGCTGGGGGTGGATGCACCGGATTTTAACCTACCCGTAGAGCATAAACTAAAACAGGCAGGACTTACCACGGTTCATTACGTTAGTCCTTCGGTTTGGGCCTGGCGGCAGAAACGGATCCATAAAATAGCCGCAGCCACCGATCTGGTGCTGGCTTTGCTTCCTTTTGAAAAAGCTTTTTACGATAAGCATCAGGTACCTTGCCGTTTTGTCGGCCATACTCTGGCTGATCAGATGCCAATTACGCCTGATAAAGCGGCAGCCAAAGTCTCCATGGGGTGGCATAGTCAAACTGTACTGGCGCTAATGCCAGGCAGTCGCAGTAATGAAATTAAGCTGCTTAGTCCGGCCTTTTTGCAAGCGGCTGCCAGGCTAAAAGCCATACAGCCAGAGCTGCAGCTGGTATGCGCTATGGTGACAGAACAAAAAGCTGCCATATTTCAAGCCATCAAGCAGCAAGTGGCACCGGACTTGGAGCTAAGGCTGGTGATTGGTCAGTCCCGGCAGGTGTTGATGGCCGCGGATGCGGTCTTTATTGCCTCTGGTACCGCCACGCTGGAAGCCATGCTGGCCAAATGCCCGATGGTGGTTGCCTATAAATTGAATGCCATTACGTTTCAGCTGGCAAAATGGCTGGTGAAGATTGATTATTTCAGTTTACCCAACCTGCTGGCGAACGAAGCCCTGGTGCCAGAGTTGTTACAGCATGAAGTGAACCCAGATGCTTTGGTGGCTGCGATGCAACCATTGTTAGGACAAGACGCGAACTCTCTTATCCAACGTTTTACCGAGTTGCACCAGCAACTGGCTTGCGATGCCAGCCAGCAGGCTGCTGAAGCCATCCTTACATTAATAGCAACGAGTAGTAGTTCGCATGACTGACTTTATCCGGCCAAATGCACGCTTGCTGTGCGGTGTTGATGAAGTTGGGCGAGGCCCCTTGATTGGAGCCGTTGTCACCGCTGCAGTGATACTTGATCCGTCCCAACCGATTGCTGGTTTGGCGGATTCGAAAAAGTTATCGGAAAAAAAGCGTCAGCTACTGGCAACTGAGATCAGGCAAAAAGCCTTGTGCTGGAGTCTTGGCCGGGCCGAGCCGGCAGAGATTGACCAGCTAAATATTTTGCATGCCACCATGCTGGCAATGCAGCGAGCTGTTGCCGGGCTAAGGATCCAGCCGGAATGGGTATTGATTGATGGCAATCGTTGTCCAGAGCTGCCGGTACCTGCCAGCGCTGTCGTCAAGGGTGATAGTAAAGTGGCAGAAATCAGTGCGGCCTCGATTTTAGCCAAGGTGGCCCGGGATGATGAAATGTTAGCCCTGCACCAGCGCTATCCGCAATTTGGTTTTGACCGTCACAAAGGCTACCCGACGGCTGAGCATATGGCAGCTATCCGGCAGTTTGGTGTTTTGCCCGAACACCGGCGCAGTTTTAAACCGGTACAGTATCAGTTAGAGTTGATGGCATGACCCAGCCTGCTTTCGTTCATTTACGTGTTCACAGTGACTTTTCCATGGTTGACGGTGTCGCCAAGGTTAAGCCTATCTTAAAAGCTGCCCAGCAGCTGCAGATGCCCGCGTTGGCCTTAACAGACACCATGAATCTGTGCGGTTTGGTACGATTCTATGGCGGCGCTATCGACGCCGGCATCAAACCCATCATCGGCGCTGATTTCTGGGTGCACGACGCAGAATTAGCGCAGGACAGTGGGCGCATGGTGATTTTAGCTGCTGATAACACCGGCTATAAAAACCTGACTTTACTGATTTCCAAAGCCTATCTACGGGGCCATCTGGATGGGAAGCCCCAAATAGATCACAGTTGGCTGGCTGAATACAGCGAGGGCTTGATCCTGCTCTCTGGCGCTAAAGATGGCCTGTTAGGCAAAGCACTGTTAAAGCAAAACACTTCCGTTGTTGAACAGCTTACGGCTTTTTATCAACGGCACTTTGCTGGCCGGTTTTATCTCGAATTGGTCCGTACCGGCCGGGCCGAGGAAGAACAATACATTCAGTTGGCGGTCGATTTAGCTGTCCAGACTGATTTACCGGTGGTAGCTACCAATGAAGTGGTTTTTTTGCATGCTGATGACTTTTCAGCGCATGAAATCCGGGTAGCGATTCATGATGGTTATACGCTGGATGATAAGCGACGGCCCAAACGCTATTCAGAGCAGCAGTATCTGCGCACTGAGCAGGAAATGCTCACGCTGTTTGCAGATATTCCAGAAGCGTTGGCCAACTCGGTCGAAATTGCTAAACGTTGCAATGTCACCATTCGGTTGTATGAATACTTTTTACCGGCGTTCCCAACCGGAGGTATGACTGACGCGGACTTTTTGGTGTTAAAGTCGCGGGAAGGATTAGAGCAGCGCTTGGAGCAGTTGTTTCCGGAACCTGCCGAGCGGGCGGCAAAACGTAGCGAATACGATGAGCGGTTGCAAATTGAACTGGATGTGATCAACCAGATGGGCTTTCCCGGCTACTTCCTGGTAGTGATGGAGTTTATTCAGTGGAGCAAGGACCATGGTATTCCGGTTGGGCCGGGACGGGGTTCGGGTGCAGGGTCGCTGGTGGCTTATGCGTTAAAAATCACCGATCTGGATCCGTTGGAGTTTGACTTACTCTTTGAACGCTTCCTAAACCCGGAACGGGTATCCATGCCCGACTTCGACGTCGATTTTTGTATGGACAGACGCGATGAGGTCATTGAGCATGTGGCCGACATGTATGGCCGGGAAGCGGTATCGCAAATTATCACCTTTGGTACCATGGCCGCCAAAGCGGTGATCCGGGATGTTGGCCGGGTGCTGGGGCACCCCTATGGTTTTGTCGATCGTATTTCAAAGCTGATACCGCCGACGCCAGGTATGACGTTGGAGCAAGCATTCAAAGAAGAGCCACGTCTACCAGAACTGTACCAGCAAGATGAAGAAGTGCGGGACTTGATTGATATGGCCCGGCGACTGGAGGGGGTCACCCGCAACGCCGGTAAGCATGCCGGTGGTGTGGTGATTGCACCGACCAAAATTACAGATTTCTCCCCCTTGTACTGCGATGATGAGGGCCGCAACCCTGTTACTCAGTTTGACAAGAACGATGTAGAAACCGCGGGCCTGGTCAAGTTCGACTTTCTTGGATTACGTACTCTGACTATACTGCAATGGGCAGTCGATATGGTCAATGCCCGGCGACAACTGCAGAATCAGCCATTGGTGGATATCAACAGCATCCCGTTGAATGATCCTCAGAGTATTCAGACCTTATTACGTGCCGATACCACGGCAGTGTTCCAGTTGGAATCCCGTGGTATGAAAGACTTGATTCGCCGTTTAAAGCCCGACTGTTTTGAAGACATGATCGCTTTGGTGGCTTTGTTTCGACCCGGGCCTTTGCAATCGGGCATGGTGGATAACTTTATCGACCGCAAGCAGGGGCGGGAGGAGATCTCCTACCCGGACGCCAATTACCAGCACGAATCGCTTAAGCCCATTCTGGAGCCGACCTACGGCATCATCCTGTATCAGGAGCAGGTGATGCAAATTGCTCAGGTATTGGCTGGTTATACCCTGGGTGGCGCCGACTTACTGCGCCGGGCCATGGGTAAAAAGAAACCTGAGGAAATGGCCAAGCAACGGGCTGTATTCGAGGAAGGTGCCCGCAACAACGGCATTGATGGTGAGCTGGCCATCAAAATTTTCGACTTGGTTGAAAAGTTTGCCGGTTATGGTTTTAACAAATCACACTCAGCGGCTTATGCATTAGTATCCTACCAAACGCTGTGGATGAAAACTCACTTTCCAGCCGAATTTATGGCTGCGGTGATGTCGGCAGATATGGATAACACCGATAAAATAGTGACTCTGGTGGATGAATGCGACCGGATGAAACTGAAATTGTTGCCACCGGATGTGAATGCCGGCCAGTATAAGTTTACTGTGGATGAGCAGGGGCGCATTATTTACGGTATTGGTGCGATCAAAGGCGTGGGTGAAGGCCCTGTTGCCGCTATTATTGAAGCGCGTGAGCGCTTGGGTAATTTCACTGATTTGTTCGACTTTTGCTACAAAGTTGATTTGAAAAAGCTGGGCAAGCGGGTAATTGAAAAGTTGATCCTGGCCGGAGCTCTGGATCGTTTAGGCCCGCACAGAGCGGCTATTTCTGCCAGCCTGGAAGATGCCGTCCGTGCTGCCGAGCAGCAGGCGCATGCCGAAGCCATTGGGCAGGAAGATCTGTTTGGTGCCTTAACACCAGAGCCTGAGCAGGCGATGCAGTCATTTCGCCAGGTAGCACCCTGGCCGGATGAAGTCTGGTTAGAAGGGGAGCGCGAGACACTGGGGCTCTACTTAACTGGTCACCCGATCAATCGTTATCTTGATGAATTGAAGCACTATGTTGGCTGCCGCTTAGTGGACCTGCAGCCAACACGGGGAGAGCAAAGTCTCACCGTTGCGGGTTTAGTTGTGGCAGTTCGGGTGTTGGTGAATAAGCGTGGCCGTCGCTGGGCCTTACTGACACTGGATGATAAATCAGCCCGTGTCGATGTGCGTTTGTTTCCTGACCAGTTTGATAGCTTTGAATCCTTACTGCAAAAAGACAAAGTTTTAGTGGTCACCGGACAGGTACGATTTGATGATTTCAGCGGGGGCCTTACAATGACCGGCCGGGATTTGGCTGAAATCACGTCTGTGCGGGAAAAATATCTTAAATCGCTGCAAATTACGCTAAAATCAGACCAATGTGATGCTAAGTACCTTGAGTTGCTGCAGCAAACTCTGGCAGAGCATAAAGCCGGAACTGTACCTGTGTTGCTGCATTATTTGCGTCCGGAAGGTAAAATTAGTTTACGTCTGGGCAGCGAGTGGTGGGTAACACCAACCGATCTGTTGCTGCATCAGCTCAGGCAACTGGCTGAAATAGAATTAGATTTTCATAATTGAACCGAATAAAAAGAAGGTTTGACGACTCATGATGTTAAATTATCTGGAATTTGAGCAACCTATTGCCGAGTTGGAAGCAAAGATTGATGAGCTGCGTAATGTCAGCCGCAATGGCGACTTCGATCTTGGGCTGGAAGAGGAAGTCAACCGACTAAAAGAAAAGAGTCTGGCACTGACAAAAAAAATCTTTGCTGATTTAGGCGCCTGGCAAGTTGCGCAATTGGCGCGTCACCCGCACCGGCCTTATACGCTGGATTACATTGAGCATATGTTTACCGATTTTGATGAGTTGGCTGGTGATAGAACCTTTGCCAATGATGTTGCGATTGTCGGTGGCACTGCACGGCTGGATGGTCGCCCGGTGATGGTGATTGGCCACCAAAAGGGGCGTGATACCAAAGAAAAAGTGCGGCGTAACTTTGGCATGCCCCGGCCAGAAGGGTACCGCAAAGCGTTACGCCTGATGGAGATGGCAGAACGTTTCAAGATGCCTATTATTACCTTTATTGATACCCCGGGGGCTTATCCGGGCATTGGTGCTGAAGAGCGGGGGCAGAGTGAAGCCATTGCCCGTAACCTGAAAGTAATGGCCGGTTTAAAAGTCCCTGTGGTTTGTACTGTGGTTGGTGAAGGTGGCTCCGGTGGAGCTTTGGCTATCGGGGTTGGTGATCGGGTGAATATGTTGCAGTACAGCACCTACTCGGTGATTTCACCAGAGGGCTGTGCCTCTATTCTTTGGAAAAGTGCGGAAAAAGCAGCTTTAGCTGCAGATGCTATGGGTATTACCGCAGAGCGGTTAAAAGAGCTGGATTTGATTAACCGGGTGGTGCCGGAGCCTCTGGGCGGAGCCCATCGTAATCCAGAGCAAATGGCGTTGTCATTAAAAGAAACCATTGTGAGTGATCTGCAGCAACTGGATACCTTATCCGTGCAGGAGCTGCTGGATAAACGTTATCAGCGGTTGATGTCATTTGGCTATTGCTAGGCTGCTGTTAAGTAAGCGGCCATGACCGCAGCACAGCAAGCACAAACGAGCAGGCAGCTGGAGGAGACTCTGGCTGCTTGTTTGCATCGGTACCAGCCACAGCAGGTGGTGCTGGCCTTGAGTGGTGGTATGGATTCCATGGTGTTGTTGGAGCTGTTGCACCGCTTGCGGCAAAGTGCCGATTGGCAGTTGAAAGCTGTGCATGTGCATCATGGCTTGCATGCATTGGCCGACGATTGGCTGGCCTTTTGTCAGCGTCAATGCGCACAACGGGCAATTCCCTTTCTTTACCACAAAATTCAGCTGGCAGGTCGGCACAATCTAGAAGCAAGGGCTCGTACAGCGCGCTATCAACAACTAGAGCAATACTGCAGTCAGGCTGATAGTTTGGTGCTGACGGCGCATCATGCGGACGATCAACTGGAAACCTTGCTGTTGGCATTAAAGCGGGGCAGTGGACTGGCTGGTTTATCCGGTATCGCGGCGATTCGTCCTTTTAACAAAGGGTACCTGCTTCGTCCTTTACTGTCGATTAGCAGGACACAGCTGGAGTCTTTTGCTGCCATGGCACAGCTGGCGTGGGTGGACGATCCAAGCAATCAGGATACTGGCTTTGATCGCAATTTTTTGCGTCAACAGGTGGTGCCTGTATTGCAACAGCGGTGGCCAGACTTTGCTCAAACGGCAGCACGTAGCATGGCACATTGCGCCGATGCGCAGCAGCAGTTGCAGCAACAATGGCAGCAGCAGTTACGACCTTTTATTCATGACAAAGGTCAGGTGCTGCAGTTGGCGGCATTGCACGGCAAAGAGCGCAGTGTGCGTAATGCCTTGTTGCGTTGCTGGTTAGGGCAGTTTCAACTGAATCCTGAGCTGGCCTGGTTAGATACTTTGCATCATGAGGTGATTGCTGCCAAAGCAGATGCCAGTCCTCAGCTTGCCATACAAGGCTGGCAAATTCGACGCTATCAGCAAGCACTTTATCTCACCAAAGCGGTGCCTGAGCTGGCAGCGGATTTTGAACTGTTTTGGTGTGGGCAAGAGGTGCTGGATTTACCTGCAGGCCTTGGACAATTGCATTTTGTTTACGCTGAGAGTCCACCTGCGGCAGGCTGGTTACCATTGCCAGCCACTACGGATTTGCTTATTTGTTTTGGCCGTTTGAGCCTTAGCTTTAAGCCTGCGGGCGCGCTTCATAGTAAGCCTCTTAAGCAATGGTGCAAGCACTGGCAATTGGCTCCCTGGCAACGGCCTTTATTGCCTTTACTGCTGCATGACAATCAGCTTATCGCTGTGGCTGGAAAGGCCAGCGCTATTGCAGCAGAGTCTGCAACTTTGTGGTGTCGTTTCACTCAGCCATAGCAGTGTCAGGCTTGGCGCACCCGGTTCTTGCCGGCATCCTTGGCTTGATACAAGGCTTTGTCTGCAGCAGTGAACAGATCGCTGGCGCTTTGATTTGTTTGCCAACGGGCAATGCCGACGCTGGCTGTGACCTGATGCTGTTGGCAAAAGTGTTGGCGCAAAATCGCTTTAACTAAACGCCGGCCAATCAACTCGCTGCTGGTAACATCGTCACCAGTGAGTAAGACAGCGAATTCATCCCCGCCAAAACGGAACAAGGAGTCGGTAGCTCTTAGGGTTGAATGCATAGCGCTGGCTACGGCAATCAAAATATCGTCACCGGCAGTATGCCCAAAGCGATCATTGACTTGTTTAAAATTATCCAGATCCAGCAGCAGCACCGCACATTGTCCTTGGGTACGTTTGGATAGTTGGATTGCCTTGTCCAGGCTGTCATCAAAGAAGCGACGGTTACCAAGGCCTGTCAGGGTATCTTTAAGAGCCATTTGTTGCAGGCGGGTAACAATCAGAGCATTGCGTAACGGATACAGCCACTCTACTTCCAGCACTTGCAGTTTTTTGCACACCAAAGGTGTAAAGGGTTGATCGCTGCAGTACTGCAGCTTAGCTAAACACTGATCTTTTAGCATGAGCAGGCTACGCTGCTGGTACCTGGCCTGGGCTGACCCAGCGGCCTGAAACTCACCGACAGCTGTCTGCAACTCTACGCCGGATAGTGGCAGAATATTGCCAGCAGCCATCGCAAAAAGTTGCAGCTGCTCTTGCAGATCCAGACTGGTTTGTAACTGTGCCAGCAGTGTCTGATGTTCTTGCCCTTCACCACTATGCCAGTATTCATCCGTCGCAATAGCCGCGTAACTTAAGGCATGCGGCAGACTGATTTCAGAAAGTAAACACAAGCTCATATCTGTATCTCGCTTCAGTAGATACCAGTTTTATAAGCAATTACTAAGCCAATATAATTAAATGCTATGGATCAATCACTTGATACAAGCTATGGCTCGCAGTTGTTCTGCTACTGCCTGGATGACGGTTTCTTGACGATGAGTCAGTCGTTCCTATGTCTGTTGCAGGAACTGCATGATGTTGTCCAGTTGATGCATGCCGTCTTCATAGCCACAATCGATTAAACGGCGGGTGTACTCCTGTTCGAACAGCAGATAACTGGCAAGGCTGGAGTCAGAATGCTGACCAATACCCATCAACCGGAAGATGCTGCGAACGGCGATAGGCAATGATAAATAATGCTCGCTGGCAATCTGATTAAAGTTCTGACTGGGATTGATCAGCAAGCTATCAATGGGTTTTAAATTGGTTTGGATCTGGTGTTGTCGCATCGTTTCAATCGTATTGTTGATACGCTGCATTCGCTCGAGATCGGAGTTCAGGGTGTCGGCAAAGATGGTATCCAGCAAATGCCCTGCGATGGTTGCAAGTCCGGGGTGGTGAGGCAGCCGCTCACTAAAATCATGACTTCGGGGTTGCTCCAGGCCGATCACCAAAATTTTTTCTGCTCCTAAATGGATGGGAGCCGATAATGGCGAGAGCTGATTTACAGAGCCGTCACCAAAGTATTGCTGGTGGATTTGCACCGACGGGAACAGCACCGGAATGGCAGCCGATGCCAGCAAATGGTGAAGACCTAGCAGGGTACGCTGACCGCACCGTTTTGCGCGTCGCCATTCATCGGCGCTGTCAGATTGAAAAAAAGTGATAGAATCACCATTGTTGTAGCTGGAGGCGGTGACGGATACACTGGATAGATAGCCACCCAGAATATTGCGATCAATACGCTTTAGATCCAGGATCTTACTGAGCAACTGCTTTAATGGCGTGTTATCAAAGACGCTCACCGGGCGTTTATTGGCATAATCAGCCTGAAAAGCACTAAAGAGGCCACGCAACAGATGCCGGAATACACGCGGATAATCTGAGTAATAGACTTGATTCGTATGGAACTGCCGCCAGACCCATTCAATTTTTTTCACCCCCAGATGAAAGCACGATGCATAGCAAGCAATGCCGGTGCCATTGATGGCGCCGGCTGAGGTACCACAAATAATATCAAATGGGATTTTGCTGTTACGTGGGTACCGGGTCGCTATCGCTTTTAGCACCCCCACCTGATAAGCAGCCCGGGCACCACCACCCATCAGCAACAGGGCTGTCTTTTTTCGTGCTGTGGATGTAGTTGGACTCATGAGGCTGAACTTTTACTCCAATCAAGGCTCTGTTGACTTAACTTGCTGGCAATCTGGCAGATATTGCATTTCATCGTGGCCATTGTATGCTGAGCAAGATAGGAATGCGACCTGACTTTAGTCTGGCCGCAGAGCTGAATGAATGCAACTTTTACCTGCAATGAGGCAACTATGTCAGAGCACGAATCGTCTGAAGCATCCGCATCTGGTCAGCACTTGTATTATCTGGGACTGGCCGCTGTCGTCTTGGTAATCTTGGTTGCTGTTTGGTTACTGTTTCGGGGGGACCCGGAAATATCTGAACCAGAGGTGAGGCCAGTAGCTGTGCCTGAGCAGCCGGAAATAACCGAAGCACCGCCGCCACTGCCGGTTGAACCAGTGTTTGAACCCAGGGAGCCTGAGCTGGTGGTAGAGCCCATAGTGAGCCATGAGTCGGCTGTAGATGATGGATTGCAGGAGGATGAACAGCGTCAGGTTGCCCCTGAGCCAGAACTACCGGCCTTAAATGAATCGGATGCAGCCGTAAGTCAGTCGCTGTTGCAATTACCATGGCAACCTGGTTTGGCTGGTATCTTTGTGCGTGAAGATATGGTGCGCCGTTTTGTGGTACTGACAGACAACATCAGCCGGGGACAAATAAGCAGTGAGCATTTGGTGTTGCAAACGCCGCAGCAGCCTTTTGCTGTTAAGCGGGATGGGGAACAGCTGCTGCTGGACCCTGCTGGCTTCGTGCGTTATGAACCTTATCTAAGGTTATTGGAAAGTGTGCCGGCATCGGCTCAGGTGGCGTTATTGCGCCAGTACCAACCGCTGTTGGATGAAGCTTTTGATGAGCTGGGTTATCCGGATACATCTTTTGAAAGCCGTTTGTTGGAAGCTATTGATTATCTGCTGGAACAGCCTGTGATGGATGGTGTCTTTGAGCTGGAGCTGCCCAGTGTGATGTATCATTTTGCAGAGCCTCACCTTGAAACAATGAACGATGTGCAAAAGCAGCTGATCCGGATCGGGCCAGCAAATCAGCGTCGATTGCAGCAGCAGTTGATAAAGTTGCGTCAGGAGTTGCAACAATGATTCGAACGGCTAATTCGTTGGCGCTTGTCATCGGATTTGCAGCAAAAAGCGGCGGCTTTTAAAGTCTGATAAGCTGCACAACTGATGTTTTGTTGTGCAGCCAGTACTGTGGTAGTTGCAACTAAGGCCGGATTTGCGCATAATGCGCGCCTGCCATCTTGATGGCACACTATGGTAACCCCATGGGTCCTCTCGCAATGCTAGTAGGTGAACCCGGTCAGGTCCGGAAGGAAGC
This sequence comes from Alkalimonas sp. NCh-2, assembly GCF_039631345.1. NCBI lineage: Bacteria > Pseudomonadati > Pseudomonadota > Gammaproteobacteria > Alkalimonas > Alkalimonas sp. NCh-2. The sequence continues at coordinate 455,532 of NZ_JBDIUV010000001.1, read as the reverse complement.
AGCCGCAGCTTATGACGCATGTGCCGGGATGTGGCTGGTGGGGTTGCCACCCACCTACCTTTGATTGCTCAAAAACTCCACTGCTTTGCGCACGGCTTCCTCCACTTTCATTTGCATCTCAAAACGCTCACTTTGTGGCAGGTAAAAAGCCATATCGACTTCGTAACGGATGTAGCGCGGCGGCAGCTGATTAAGAATAATGCAACACAAATCTGCCAGGTAGTCCTGATCTTTGTCAATATCCAGGCCCTGTGCCGAAATATATTCCAGCACCAGCTTTTCGTAATAATTATGAATATCATCATTCATTGTCATAGGTAAGGCCTCATTCGTAAAGCAGAAAATACTGTTACCAAGCATAATCGGCTTTCTGAAAAAAAACCACTGCATTGGTAATGCAGTGCTGCGTTGATACAATGGCGCTACTTTATCAGTATGAGCAAAGAAATATGCAAAAAAATCAAAAGCCTTGCTATTACGGCGACTATCTGCAGCTGGATAGCATCCTGAATGCTCAAGCGCCGGAAAGTGCCAATTACCATGCTGAAGCGCACGACGAGACCCTATTTATCATCGTGCATCAAGTCTATGAACTTTGGTTCAAGCAAATTTTGCATGAGTTGAAAGCAGTGTTGGCTGTGTTCGCCGCCGAGGAAGTCAAAGATGAGCAATTGACCGGCATAGTGCATAAGTTAAAGCGGGTGATTAGTATTCAACAATTGCTAAACCAGCAAATTGCAGTGATGGAAACCATGACGCCGCAAGACTTTATGTCGTTTCGTGATTACCTGGTACCTGCTTCTGGTTTTCAGAGTGTGCAGTTTAAAATGTTGGAAATAGGTCTTGGCTTAAAAAGCGATTACCGAATTGATTTTGATAAAAACTCATTTTACACCCGTCTGAACGAGAAAGATCGGAGTTTTCTGCAGGCATTAGAGCATCAGCCCAGCTTGTTCGAGTTGATCGAAAAGTGGTTGGAACGTATGCCGTTTCTGGAGTTTGGTGACTTTAGTTTCTGGCAATTGTACCAGCAGGCGACTCAAGCCATGTTGGATAGCGATGAAGCCATTGTGTTAGGCATTGAGCAGTTGGCCGACCAGGAGCGGGCTTTGCAATTGGCCGAAATCAACAAAACCCGGCAAAAATTTGCGGCCTTGCTGAATGAAGCAGAGTATCTGCAGTTACAGCAGCAGGGAGCCTTCCGGCTGAGTCAGCGTGCAATGTTGTCGGCGCTATTTATCAGCTTGTATCAGGAAGAGCCGGTGTTTAACCTGCCATTCCAGTTGTTAACTTGCCTGACAGAAATCGATGAAAACCTGACGATCTGGCGCTACAAGCATGCCATGATGGTACAACGGATGCTTGGTACTAAGATTGGCACTGGTGGTTCTTCCGGTCATGATTATCTGAAGCGGACTACCGAAAAAAATCGAATTTTCACTGACTTGTTTCACATGGCCACTTTTTTACTGCCAAAAACAGCATTACCAGCTTTACCGGTAGAGCTTAAAAAGCGTTTAGGTTTTTATTTTGCTGGCGATTAGATTATTCTCAAGCTCTAAAGCGGCTTTGAACAGTTGCAGGTGAAGCTGAGTTAGGGCTGCAAGATCACGTTGATAGCCACCGCCAATCACAGCTGCCACTGGTATTTGGTGCTGACGGCAGCTTTGTAACACCAAGCGATCGCGCTGTAATAAAGCTGCCGTACTCAGTTGCAGGTGCCCCAGCTCATCCTGTTGATGGCAATCGACTCCGGCATCATAGAGTACCAGCTCTGGCTGATACCAGTTTAGCAGGCAACTGAGTGCTTGCTCCACTTCTGTGAGGTAGTCTTGCTCGCTAATAGTGGCAGGTAGCGACAGATCCCAGTCTGATTGTTGTTTATAGTAAGGGAAATTTTTGTCGCAGTGCACTGAGCAAGTGATGATATCCGGATTATCAGCCAGCATCCTTGCTGTTCCGTCGCCTTGGTGTACATCAAGATCAAAAATCAGCAGACGCTTTACCCCTTGTTGTTGCATCGATTTAGCAGCAAAGACCAGATCATTGAATAAACAAAAACCAGAGCCTTGATCATAAAAGGCATGGTGATAACCGCCACTTAAATGCAGTGCAAGTCCATGCTGCAAGGCTAGTTCGGCGCAGAGTCGGGTGCCGGCAATCGAAGCCAGGGAGCGGGCGATAAGCTGTTTTGACCAGGGAAAGCCAATACGGCGCATTGCTTTGCCATCCAACTGACCCGAGCAGAGCGCATCTATGTAATGTGGACAGTGGGCCAGTTCAAGCTCATGTTGTTGCAATGGCTTTGGTTGCTGAAATTGGCTGGCTGGTACACCAAGTGCAAGCAGTTGTTGCTGCAGTGCATGGTATTTCCCAATAGGGTAGCGATGCCGCTCTGGCAGCATTAAAGCACTATAGCTGGGGTGATAAACCAGAGGTAGTGTCATATCAGCGCTTGTGCTGCTCCTGAAATTGGATTTGTTGCTCTACTTCACTAATAGCGCGGCGGCAACGGCCGAGCCGGGCCTGGACTGCCAGTTGCTGTTGTACATCTTTATTCTGCTGCTGAGCAAGGCGTAGCATATCTTCCAGTCGTTGCTCGTACTCTTTGTACTGGCTTAGTTGATGGTAGAGATCACGGCTGGATTGGGTTAATTGCTGCACCACTTTTTGTACTTTGCGCTTAGTCACTTTAAAGTTTTTGCGGGTGTCACTGTTGGCAAAAGCACGCGTTAAAGCGTTGCACTGTGCCGCAATACGCTCGGCCAGCCGTTGTTGCTGCTCGGAGCTTGCTGCTTGTTGGCCACTGCTGCATAGTTGCAACCGATGCAGCTGCTGCATGGCTTCATCCACATAATCGGTGAGGTAGGGAGAGTGGCAACTGAACAAATCGGTTTGAAACCAGTCCTGAGGTTTGCCGGCTATAGGTACCTGATCCAGTATTTTGGCTTGTTGGCGAAGTTGCGTTAAACGTTGTTTTAACTCAGTAAGGGCAGACATACTAACTCCAGGCCTGCCAGGCCAGTCGAAGGGCAATTGCCACTACCACGCTGATAAATACCGGGCGGATAAAGCGACTGCCAAAACGAATGGCTGAATGAGCACCAAGCCAGGCACCTGCCATCAGGCAAAGCCCCATCGCCAGGCCTAGCAGGATAAATACATGGCCCAGTAACAGGAATACCGCCAGAGAAACACCATTACTAATGAAGTTCATGGTACGAGCCACACCGCAGGTAAGCAATAGGTTGATACGGTACAACGCCATGGTAGAAACCATCCAGAAAGCACCGGTACCGGGGCCTGCAACCCCATCATAAAAACCAAGCGCCAACCCCTGGCTGCGTTGTTGCCAAAACAAGCGACGGTTTTGCCTGGGCAACTCCAGTTGGTCATCCGGTACAATACGGTTAAACAGGGTGTAGATAGCTGCCAGCAAAATCACCACCGGCAAAAACTTTTCCAGTGACTCACTACTGAGCTGATCGACCAGCAAGGTACCCAATACGGCACCGATAGCGGTATAGAGCAAACTACGGCGCCAGAACACAGGATCAAACAAGCGTTTACGATAATAGGTCACGGAGGCAGTGAAGGAGCCAAAAGTCGCAGCCAGCTTATTGGTGCCAAGCGCCAGGTGAGGCGGCAACCCTGCGGTCAAGAGTGCAGGTATGGTGAGTAAACCACCACCACCGGCAATCGCATCGATAAAACCGGCCACAAAGGCAACAGTGCAAAGGATAACAAGCACACTGGGGTCGATAGCAAATTCAGCGAACAAATCGGCAGGCCTTAATAGTGAATGTTGCGTTTAAATGGCGGCAGCGCATCGAGCATTGCTTTACCATAGGTCTTGGTTACCAGGCGGCGGTCCAGAATAACAATCTGGCCGCTGTCTTGCTCCTGACGAAGTAGTCTACCACAAGCCTGCACCAGTTTCTTTGCCGTTGCAGGTACCGTCAATTGCAAAAATGGATTGCCCCCTTGTTTACTGATGGCTTCACTCATGGCTTCCTCCAGCGGCGAGGTTGGCACCGCAAAAGGCAGCTTGGTGATCACCAGATTGGTGAGCAAGTCACCCGGTAAATTGAGCCCTTCAGCAAAGCTCTGAGTACCAAACAAGATGCTGGTTTTTTGCTGCTGTACCTGCTGCGCATGTTGCTCCAGCAATTTTTGCCTGGCGACTTCTCCTTGCACCAGTATGTTGTAGCCTTGCTGTCGCAACACTGTTGCTACCTGATTCATTTGCCAGTAGGAGGCAAAGAGCACCAAACTGGCCTGGCCTTTGGGCAAATAATCCGGTAACACCTGGCATAGCTCATCCGTAAAGCCATTAGCCGTTGGCTCATGCTGCATTTTAGGCAGTAGAATACTGCCTTGCTCTGCATAGGCAAAAGGTGAACTTACCTGCAGCGTACGCACAGCTTCCATTTGGTCCAGCCCCAGTTCACGCAGCGGATAGCTAAATGAATTCAGTGCCGTTAGGGTAGCCGAGCAAAGGATGCATGCAAAAGCTGGTCGGAACAACAGACGTTCCAGTTGTGCCTGCACCCGCAATGGGCTGGCGCAGCCAAGCAGTTGATGCTGTTGTTCTGTTTGTTCCACCCAGCGGGCCTGATACACTCCAGACTGCTGTGACTCGGACCAGAGCCGCCACAGCGCTTGTTGCTGGCTAAACTTTTGATCGAAAAATGACAATTCCTGCAGGGTACTGCTAATCGAACGGGCGGGCAGTTGCTGCTCCAAAATGGCATCCCGTACTTTTTGGTGCAGTTGCTCCAGTTGATTGACCACCTGCTGGCTTGATTTTGCCAGCGACTCGGCCTGCTGGCTTAACAGCAGGGGCAAGGCGGCGTCAACAAAGCGGAACTGTGAGTTGTCCTTGAACCAGCTTGTGGTAAAAGCAGGAAGTTGCTGCTTGACTGGCTGGTAATCGCGGCGATAGTCATCTATCAGCTCCTGCAACTTAATGGCAGTTTTGAGTGCTGATTCGGGCAAATTACTTTGCATGCGCTGGCTAAATTTCAAAGCTTTCTCCAGCCATACCTCTTGTTGCAACAAAGGCGCGCTGGCAGACAAAAAACTGCGGGCGCTATCGACCAGATGATGGCCTTCATCAATCACATAAATACAGTCTTCTGGAGTTGGCAACTGCGCTGAGCCGGCTTCTAAATCGGCCAATAAAAACGCCTGATTGGTTACCAGTACCTGGCTGTCACTGATTTCAGCCCGGGCCAGGTGAAAAGGGCAATGCTGATGATGGCGGCTGCCGCGATGGCAATGGTAGGGATCGGCCTGAATGTGCTGCCAGAGCTCATCTGGTACAGCAAAAGGCAAACTGTCAATGTCGCCAAGCCAGCGCCTTTCTTGCCAGGCTGTGAGCAGTTTACTGGCTAAAGCCTGCTGCTGATTGCTTGAATCCGGGAATAGTTCAGGTTGTTGCAGCATTTCTTGCAAACGTTCAATGCAGGCATAACGCTGTCGTCCTTTCACCAAACAAAACTCAAAATCAAGGCCAGCGTGTTGTTGAAAGAATGGCAAGTCTTTTTGCACCAGTTGCTCTTGCAGTGCCACCGTGGCGGTGGCTATGACTAAGGTTTTAGTGTGTGACAACGCGTAGGGAATACAGGCCAGTAAGTAAGCCAATGATTTGCCTGTTCCAGTGCCCGCCTCTACCAGAGCAATGCGATGGTGACGATGGTAGCTACCGGCTATGGTATGGGCGATTTCGGCTATCAGCTGGTTTTGGCCAGGCCGCACACGGTAATTGGATAATGAAGCACGAATTTGCTGCTGAATAGAGCGTATTTGTTGTTGTAGATCGCGTGAAAGCATGTGATGGCTGGATAAAAATACAGTTTTTCGATTTTAACGCATATGTCTTATGTGCACTATGGTATTTTTGGCTAAGTTCAATCTGTATTCTAAAAAATAGTCTTATACAGCTGCGCTGCATGTACATAATTGTTTACGAGTGAGCTTGGTAATAACTCGGTGTGTGCCTTATTTGTTTTCTTTATGTTTTGCTTTGTTACTGTTTTGGGTTTTATTGGCAGGCGGTATGGCCTCAAAGCCAGCTATAGCAAGTCAAAACGCTTTTTTTAAGTGGCTTGAGTTCATTTCGTGGCGAAAGTTCCGTAAAAGGAGTTGACCCTGCTGAAAAATTACGTTTATCATCAATGAGCCTTAGATCGGGTTGTTCCGATTTTTGCGGAGTGCCAGACGCCGATTAAAGATCTGGTCAATGTGAAAAATAGAATCACTACTCATAGTGGTCCAGGGAGAAATACATGTATACAAATAACAAATTAAGCAAGGCTGTGCGCTTAGCTATTGCTTTTGGTGCGGCTTCTGTGTTTGCCGGAAGTGCCATCGCACAGCAAGATCAGCTTGCTGAAGAGGCTTCTGCAAATGTAGAGCGTATCAATGTAACTGGTTCTCGTATTCGCTCTACTGATATCGAGACTTCGCAACCTGTATTCACAATTAGCCGTTTAGACATTGCAAATCAAGGTTTCACCTCTGTCATTGATATCCTGCAAAACATGTCTACAGCTGGCTCACCGCCTATCAGCCGTGCTCAGCCGTTGAGCGCAGGTGAAGCTGCAGGTGGTAACTATGCCAACTTGCGGAACTTAGGTACAAACCGTACCCTGGTTTTGGTGAACGGCAAACGTCTTGGTATTACTACCAATGGCCTGCAGGATCTTTCTGCCATCCCTATGTCAATGGTTGAGCGGGTGGATGTTTTGAAAGACGGTGCCTCAACGCTGTATGGCTCTGATGCAATGGCCGGTGTTATCAACATTATTACCCGTAAAGATTTTGAAGGCTTAGAGCTTTCGTTTTATGGCGGTGAATATGACGAGGGCGACGGTGCTAAAAAGAATGTCAGCATGGTCACTGGTATTGCAACCAATCGTGGCTCAATCATTCTTGGTGCAGAGTGGCGTGATGAGAAGCAGGTTTGGGCAAAAGACCGTCCATTCTCGTCGCAAGGTTTCCCTGGTTATGATATAAACAATAACCTTACCCTGGTTGGTGCTTATGGCCGCTTCCGTTATGACGATAAGTGGTGGATCGCATCACGGCCAGGTGAGGCGGCATCTTTCCCAGATGATTTTGAAGAGCAAACCTTTGCCAACGGTGCCAGTAACCCTAACGACCAAATGCATCTTGCTGGTCCTTTGAGTGCGCGTTCAATCTATATCAGCACCAATTACAACATCAAAGACGATATCCGTTTTACCAGCGATCTTGGCTACAGTGAGCGTCGTGCCACGCGTCAGATTGCAGGCTACCCACTGCAGTCTACTTCAAGCTTTGGTAACGTCAGTGGCTGGTTCCTGGATGCTGACAGCTATTTTAATCCTGTTGGCGAGGATGTACGTTTTGATCGTCGTGGCTGGGAAGTGCCACGGGTTAGCACCAGTGATCAGAACACCCTGCGCTTTACTGCTGCGCTAGAAGGTTCCTTCGATATTGGTCATCGTTATTTTGACTGGGATATCGGTGGTGTATACTCTCAGAGTAAAATTCTGCAAACTGGCTTTGGCGACTACCAGATCCCGAATGTTGTAGCTGCGACAGGCCCATCATTCTTGAATGCACAGGGTATTGTGCAATGTGGTACTGCCGATGACCCAATTCCTGCATCGCAATGTGTGCCTTGGAACCCATTAGCCGGTCATGGCGCTGGAACTGTAGCCAATTCACTGGATGATCCAGCTGTACGAGATTTCTTATTCCCTACAACGCATGCACGCGGTGAAACAACCACCAAAATTTATTTTGCTAACATCAGTGGTGTATTGCACACTTTACCTGCGGGCGATTTGACATTTGCCGTCGGTGGTGAGTACCGCAAAGAGGATGGCTTATTTGTGCCAGATGCGATGGCGCAAGCTGGTATGACCTCTACCCTGGCTGCTGGTGCCACTGGTGGTGAGTATGATTTAAAAGAGTTTTATGCAGAGTTAAATGTTCCAATTCTTGCTGATATGGATGGAGCCAAAGAGCTAAGCGTTAGCCTGGCAACCCGTTACTCTGATTACAGCACTTTTGGTGATACCACCAATAGCAAAGTTGGTATCAAGTGGCGCCCGGTAGATTCTTTGCTGGTTCGTGCCACCTGGTCGGAAGGCTTCCGCGCTCCAACCATCAGTAACTTGTATGGCGGCGGCTCGCAGTCTTTTGTAACTGGTTTTATCGATCCTTGTGATTCTGTGTATGGTGTTGCACGCGGCAGTAATCGCTGTTTGCAGGATGTACCAGCAGACTTCCGTCAGTTACAGCAAGGTTTTGTTCCTACAGAAGGCCCGTCTGCACAGACTCCGGTACCATTTAACAGTGGTTCTAACCCGTTGCTGCAGCCTGAGACTTCAAAAACTAAGACCGTTGGGATTGTATACAGCCCAGAGTTCCTTGAAAACCTGAATGTCATCGTAGATTGGTGGAGCATTACCATTGAAGATACAATGGTTACTGATAGTGCAAACCAAATTTTGGACGATTGTTATGTCGGTTTGGAAGAAGCTCGTTGTGCCATGTTCAAGCGCGATCCTAGCACCTTTATCGTCACTGATCTGACCTTTGGTCTGCGTAACGCAGGTTTTACCAAAACAGACGGTTATGATGTGGGTTTGAATTATCGCCACGAGACTTCATTTGGTGTATTTAGCACCAAGTGGAATACAACCTATGTTAACAAATACTTGAGCAAATCAACGAATGACCCAGAAGCCAGACTGACACCATCTGTAGGTTATGGCTCTACTTTCCGGGTTCGTTCAACGCTAGGCATCAACTGGAGCCTGGGTGATTTCAGCGCAAACTGGAACGTACGTTATTTCTCTTCCATGAAAGAGCGTTGTACCTTTACAGCGGATAGATGTAATATCCCTGATTTCAGCGCTGATTGGACCAACAATACGGTAACTCCTTACCATAAAAATGGTTCAACCACGTTCCATGATATTCAGTTCAGCTACAATGTGCCTTGGGATGGTCGTATCTCTGTAGGTGCGAACAACGTGTTTGAGAAGCAAGGGCCTATTATGTTCTCACGGCCAAACTCTAACTACTCGTATTACGGTGGTTTTGATATTGGTCGCTTCTGGTACGTGCGTTACGAGCAACGTTTCTAACACAAGCTTTGACAGTGTTTGAAATGTAAACTTCAAAAACAGCATCATGCTTCATGATGCTGTTTTTTTGCATTCTGTACACGACAAAACTAGTTTACATGTACTGGTAATAAACCCTTGGTTTTGCTTGTTAGCTATCTTATGTTAAATTCAACAAGCCTACTAACTCCAGTTGTTATGAGTAAACGATGCACAACTCAATCTCATCCATGCTGAACAAAGCGCGATACTTGCTGCAGCAAAATGCTGAAGCGGAAGCGGTTAAATTATGCCAGGCGATTTTAAAGCAAGACGCCAGTCATGCCGAGGCTTTGCAGCTTTGTGCACTTGGTTTAAAGCATGCATCACCTGCTAAAGCAGATGTATATTTCCGGAAAAGTCTGCAGTGTTCCCCCAATAATAGCTACTTTCTGGGCAACTACGCCAACTTTCTTGCGGGGACAAACCGTGATGATTTGGCGGAGTCCATGTACAAAAAAGCACTATCATTCGAGCCTCGCAATCATGATACTGCGTTTAACTACGCAGTTCTGCTCGGATCGCAGCACAGGTACAAGCACGCCATTCTCCTTTTAAGCAAACAATTGACCCTGGGTGCTGAACAGGCCAGATTCTATAGCCTGCTTATTACCTACTCTGAAAAAGTCTATCAGTATGAAGATGCGTTGGCTTATTGCATGGCCGGGCTTCGGATAGACAGTTCGAATTATCAGTTGCGTTTGCAGCATGCGCAGTTATTACGAGAGTTAAGTGAACCAAAGGAGGCTCTGGCTTTACTGAAAAATTTAAGGGAGCAGTTTCCAAAGTCTGCAGAGATCCATTACCTGATTGGTTGTATTTATTTTGATCTGCAGCAGTACCATGAAGCGGAAACGGCATTAAATGGCGCTATCAGCCTGGCCCCCGATTTTCTGGATGCACATAAAGCACTGAATAAGCTATTGTGGGAAAATGGTGATGAGCGTAAGTTTTTAGTATCCTTTGCTCAAGCCAGAGCCCAAGTGTCTAATCCTCTCCGGTTATGGCTGGCCGAGGTTGAGCATCTAATCTCCAGTAAGCATCTAGCTGCAGCAGAACAGATCTTGTCTGATTTAGAAAAATCGAATCAGCAGCAGCCAGACATTCTTTATTTTCAAAGCTTAGTATCAACAGCGCAAGGAGCTTATGAGCAAGCTTTAGCTAAACTCAAGTTAGCAAGAAAGAAAAGGCCATCCCATACCCGTTACCTGATTGATGAAGCCGCTATTTATATACGGATGGAGCAGTACAAGCGAGCGTTAAGCTTGCTTGATTTAGCTCAGAAAGCTGCGCCAGATAATCAGGAAATAATTGCTTATCAGGCCTTGTGCTGGCGATTACTTGGGAATGAACAGTATGATTGGTTGTACAATACCGAACAGTTTGTCCGGCCTTTGCAGCTTGAGACTCCTGCTGGCTACGCAACACTAACCGACTTTATGGACGAGCTAAAGCTGCTTATTTCGGGGCTGCACAATGCCAAAAACCAGCCGATTGATCAAAGTGTTCGAAATGGAACTCAAACGGTAGGTCGATTATTTTCATCTCAGCACCCAGTGATAACTCAGTATCAAAACGCATTAAGAAATGCGATTCAATGTTACCTGGATCGTTTGCCTCAAGACAAGCGCCACCCTCTGCTGCGAAGAAATACTGGAAAATTCAACTTTAGTGGTAGCTGGTCTGTACAGCTTTTACGTGATGGTTACCATAGCAATCATATACATCCTGCCGGCTGGTTATCTGTTTGCACTTACCTTGAGGTGCCGCCGGCAATCTGCCGTGAGGACCCAGCAAAATCTGGTTGGCTTAAATTTGGAGAGTCTTGTTTAGCTCTGGGCGATAAAGAGTCCATTATCAAGACAGTCTGCCCTGAGCAGGGAATGAGCATTATATTTCCAAGCTATTACTGGCATGGCACAAACCCGCTTTGCGCAGATAAGCCAAGGATAACGCTACCATGTGATATTGCACCCATATGATGTTGGTCGCAGACTGTTTTATCTGTTGGCTTGGTTGAAAGAAATAAAAAAAGCAGTGAGTTACCTCACTGCTTTTCGCTTAGTGACTGATTAAATCATTAAAAGCGCAACGTGATGCTCGCATGCAGATAACGACCCAATGTATCGTAGTAACCCGCAACAGTGTTTGCATTCTGTGCAAGTGTAGCACCTACCATTGGTGGCTCTTTATCAAAGATATTATTCATACCGATGAGTAAAGCTGCATAATCAGTTAATTCAAAGGTTGCATTTACATCAAAGTAGCTTTGTGAGGCAATGCCGCTACCAATGATCTGATCAACGGAGCCCACATAGTCAACGCCCCCGAAGTAACGCCATTTTGCCTGTGCAGTCCAGAAATCACCTGTGCTGTATGACAAGGTCATTGTATGACGCCATTTTGGCTGAGGGAAACATGCCGTGCTGATTTTACCTGAACAGTCATAGATGGCTGAATCAAGGCCTGGCAGTGGCTCATACTCTTTCTTGAGACTATAGCTACCAATCAACTTAGCGGTAAAGGTACCACCCAACAAATCTGTTTGGTAGTTAGAGCTAACATCAATACCACGCCAATGACGGCTTGCTAAATTGATGTCTGGGGCAATCACATAGCCTGCGTCTCCACGCCAAAGGCCGCCAGTATTGTCCCGAACAATGTTATCACAGAAGGCTGCAATGCCTGTCAGGGCACACTGTGTTATTTGCAACTCAGGATTCACTGAGCCAATCACTTCGTCGATAACAATATCAAAGTAGTCAATGCTGAAGTTAAAGCCCTCAATCGGATTGGCTACTATACCAAAGGTATAGGTATCGGCGATCTCAGGTTTCAGGTTGACGTTGCCACCAAACAAACCATTGTATTGCGATGCAGGGCTTTCTGTGCCAGCGTTCCCATATTGGCTAGCATCCATACCAGTTAATGCACATTGCTCCTGGCTCAGGGTTGGTGAGGTACCTGCACATGGATCAGCACCGCTCCATAGACCAATGCTGGTAGACTCAAACAACTCTGAAACATTTGGCGCTCGTACTGCTCTGTTGTAACTGGCACGAACTTTCCAGTTATCAACAGGTGTCCAATCAATACCCACTTTGTAGGTGCTTTCTCCACCTGAGGTATTGTAGTGCGAATAGCGGGCACCTAAATCCAGAGTTAAATCACGTACTGCAGGCATATCTTCCAGCAATGGGATACTCAACTCACCAAAGATTTCTTTTACATTGTAACTACCTTTCAGGCTGGGGATCGGGCCGCCCTGGCCAGCAAGTTGACCTTGAGCAAATACTTCATCCGAGTTGTTCTCGAAACTAACTTCCCGATTTTCGAAACCAAGAACTGCAGCGATAGGATAAGAGTGGCTTGGCACTGTTACACCTAAGTCGCCTGTCACAAAGCCATTCACAATTGTTTGCGTCGTTATCCCTGCACGAATACCTGTGCCGCCCAATAAAGCTGCCGATTCAGGGGTAACACCGCCCGGCTGGAAAACAAGGTAGTCTGGGATACAGCTGCCAGTACAATTTGAACCTATTGCGCCTAGTGCATCAGCGAATTTCGGCGTGTAGTAGTCGTTCATGTACACTGAGCTGGATGAGGTTGAGCCATACTGCAAGGATATATCATACATCCAGTTGTCGTTCAGAGCACCCTCAGTACCTATCACTAAGCGGTAAGAGCTGTGTTCCAGGATATCTTGCCGAGGTCCACCTTCCGAGTTGCGTTTACCAATTTCAGCCCATACCTGAGTGACATCAGGACCAAACTCCGCTGCTAATTGCTCACGTTGTGCTTCGGTAAAGGCAGGGCTTGTGATGTCAAACGCAAAGCCGCGGAAGAAAGTACCAGACTCCGCAATCTGTGCTGTAGTACGGTTATGCATGTAACTCACTTCAGCGTAAGGACGGAAGCGATCACTTAGCTCATAATTAATGAAAGCTCCTAATGTATAGCGCTCATCTGGCCGCATAAAGTGGTTGATCGGAGCGTAGTTATACAAATTGTCAGCATACGGAGCGAAGCCGTTTGCAGTTTGCATCCAGAATACTTCATGGTCGTAGTCTGGTTCCGGGCCTGCGCCCTCTGTTAACTCGCGATAGGGCGAAATAAAGAAGTTAGGGATTGGCGATGTGGCTGAGCCACCACAGGCAGTACCTGCATTATTAAAGGCACAAGACGAATAGTCTCGGGCACCTTGCCGCAGTTCTTCTACTTTACGCCAGGTTGCATAGACAGTCGCATGACCTCTGCCGCCATCGAAACCGCCACCCATAGTTAAATCAATGTTGTAGGTGCGACCATCGATGCCTGTGCTGCCGGTGGGATACTCAAACCCGGCATTATCCATTAATCCCTGAAGGTATTTGTTCCGGTTTTTATGTTGGTAGCCAGAAGCACCAGCGACAATCTCAATACCCTCGAAATCATCCTTCATAACAAAGTTGACAACGCCAGCAACGGCATCTGCACCATAGGTGGCAGAGCCTCCACCAGTTAGAACTTCAACACGCTCAACTAAAGCAGCTGGTATTTGGTTAATATCGGCAGATTGGGTACTAAGGCCACCAGGCTGCAGCCGGCGGCCATTGACCAGAACCAATGTACGGGTTGCGCCCAGGCCCCGCAAATCAAGTGTCGCTGTACCGCTGGCACCATTCGCAATAAATGCAGTTTGAGCTGCTTCTATTTGCGGCAAGCTATTCATCAAGTCTTCAACACGTGTAAAGCCGGACAGCTTAATTTCTTCGGATGAAGTAATCTGAATTGGACTTGAAGTTTCCATATCAGTACGACGAATACGCGAACCGGTGACTTGAATGCGTTCAACGTCAGCCGACTGCTCTACTTCTACAGCAACAGCTGGAACTGAAACTGCTGTCGCCGTAGCCCCCAAAGCAATAGCCAAGCGCACGGCTTTGCTCAATTTATGTGTATACATGTATTTCTCCCTGGATCATTAATTTATGATTCTATAATTAGGCTTCAACTTGCTTGGAACTAAATAATATCTAGCCCAGCTAAATTCATAGCGCATCTACGCAGGGAGGTCAACAAATTTACATATATTGCGGGGATATACAGACTATATTGTATCTAACTTAGGTAAATTAACATGAAGTATTGTTATTTCAGCATCTCTTATTCCGTGCTGTTTTAAATGTAACAAATTGGTTGAGTGCTTATGATGTAATCTGTGTTTTATGATTGGTGCAGCGAAAACAACGTTGTTCAGCTGGATCTTGCTCCAGTCGCTGTGCATCAATTCTGCTTTCACAATCACTGCAAATGCCATACAAGCCAATTTCCATTTGGCTCAGTGCAGCCTGGACAGCTTCCAGTCGAAGACTTAACGGCTTTAGATCCGGCGTATGCCAATGCAACAAAAGCTCAGGCCAGCGGGGGAGAGGCAGTTGTTGTAGTTTCAGGCTTAGTTGTTGGTAATCGGGGTTCTGCTGATTGTTTAAAAAATGCATGATCTGAGTCTGCAATTGCAGTTGCTCTTCCAGCAGACGGGTACGTAAGTGGTTAAGGCGGATGGACATAGCGCACCTTTATTGAAAGCCATCATATGGCCTGAGTATGATACAGTTGCCGCTGGCATGTTGTGATGTACATCAAAAGATAGTGCTTTGCCCCAACCGGAACTGCTTGCAGGTTATTTCGCTAATCCCTGCTTACCAGCGCAGATTTGCTAGCGGCTTTGCAACGAAAGGGATAGTGCATCTGTCTTTGATCCGCTAGAATAATGCGTTCTTTGCAACGAATTCGATGAGGTATCAAGTGGCAGACGACAATTTCAAAGAAAGCTTTAACTTAAAGCAGTTTGTGGTTTTTTTGTTGGTGTTTGTAGGCTTGCTGCTGCAAGGTCCCATAGTGCGTTGGTTGCAGTTGTTTAGCTAAATCCAATAAGCACTAAGCTGCCTGCTATTTTATAGGACATAAAAAAGACCATGATAAACAAAGCCCTGACGGAGCAACTAAAGCAAGTGATTAAAACGGTTCCGGATTACCCGAAACCAGGCATTTTATTTCGTGATGTGACCAGCCTGATGCAGGATGGTCCGGCTTTTGCCAAAGTAATTGATGCGTTAAAACAACATTTCTCTGAGCATGGCATCAGCAAAGTGGTGGGTACTGAATCACGCGGTTTTATCTTCGGTGCGCCCCTGGCTTATGCTCTGGGTGTTGCCTTTGTACCGGTACGAAAAGCCGGCAAGCTGCCGCGAGAGCGGATCCAGCAAAGCTATCAGCTTGAGTATGGTGAAGATATCCTGGAGTTGCATTTGGATGCAATTCAGCAAGGCGATAAAGTGCTGATGGTGGATGATTTGTTGGCAACTGGTGGCACCATTGAAGCAACCACTCAGTTGATCCGCCGTTTAGGCGGGGAAGTGGCACATGCTGCTTTTGTGATTGCTTTACCTGAGCTTGGTGGTATTGAACGGCTGGAAAAATTAGGCCTCGAAGTACTGTCATTGGTGGACTATGACGGCCATTAACATGGCCGTGAGCAAGGAGAAAGCATGAGTTACCAGGTGCTGGCACGAAAGTGGCGTCCGCAGCAATTCAGTGAATTGCTGGGACAGCAGCATGTCAAGTCAGCCCTGAGCAACGCTCTTACTTCTGAGCGTCTGCATCATGCTTACCTCTTTACCGGTACTCGTGGGGTGGGGAAGACCACCATCGCCCGTATTTTTGCCAAAAGTCTCAATTGTGAACAGGGGGTCAGTGCGACGCCTTGTGGTCAGTGCAGCAGCTGTCAGGAGATTGAAGCGGGCCGTTTTGTGGATTTGCTGGAAATCGATGCAGCATCGCGCACCAAAGTCGAAGATACTCGTGATTTGCTTGACAATGTGCAATATGCGCCTACCCGTGGGCGATTTAAAGTGTACCTCATCGATGAAGTACATATGTTATCTCGGCACAGTTTTAATGCGCTGCTGAAAACGCTGGAAGAGCCGCCCCCGCATGTTAAATTTTTACTGGCGACTACGGATCCGCAGAAACTGCCGGTTACCGTCCTATCGCGTTGCCTGCAATTTAGTCTGAAAGCCTTAACAGAAGCCGAAATTCAGCAGCAGCTAACCATGGTGTTGCAGTCCGAGGAGGTTTCGGCAGAGCAAGAGGCGCTGGTTCTGCTGGCGAAAGCAGCCCGTGGCAGTGTGAGGGATGCACTTAGCCTGACCGATCAAGCCATTGCGCAAACCAATGGCAGCATCACAGCACCTGCAGTGCGTGATATGCTTGGGTTATTGCCGCAGCACTGGGGGCAGCATCTGCTTCAGGCTATACTGCAGCAAGATGTCGCCATGATGCGCCAGCAACTGGATGAGCTGATGCTGCAAAGCAGCCAGCCGGAACAGGTGCTGGATGATATTTTGTCTTTGTTGCATTTCGCCGCAATTAGCCAGTTTCAACCTGATGCCGCCGGCCTGGCCGCTGAGCAAGCCGCTTTTGTGACAGAACTGGCGGCGACGCAGAGTGCTGAAACCTTGCAGCTGTATTACCAATTATTGATCAGTGGTAAGCGTGAACTGCCTTATGCGCCGGATAGCCGTAGTGGCCTGGAAATGGCATTGCTTCGCGCTTTGCTCTTTGTGCCGGCCAGTGCAGATATGCCAACCACAGCTTCGACACCCCGGTCTGGGAGAAATGGCGGCAATCGAATGGGCTCTGCGTCCATGGCAACCACTGCAAAGCCTGCCGCATCGCCCATGCCTGCTCTTTCAGGACCAGCGGAGTTGCCAGTAACAAAGAGCCCGGCCAGTCCCAGTGAAGGGGCAGTACCAGATAGCCTGATAGAGCCAGAACCAGAGCCTTTGGGCGAGGCGGAAACAACTGCCATACATCAGATGGTTGCAGCGACTGAGACAACGGCAGAACAACCAGTCGCAGCGGCGATAACTGAACCGCCGATGGATGCAATCACAGCCAGTATCATGGCCAGACGCGGGGTGCAACTGCCACCATCCGGAAGTGCGCGCGCAGTTGTGGCTTCTCCTGCAGCAAAGCAGAGCGCAAATAGCACCCCGCAGCAGGTGAGCTTGAGTGCAAAGGCGGAGCATCCTGATTTTGTCAGTGCCAGCGAGCAGCCTCGCTCACTGGCCCCTGAACCGGTGCATGCAGCAACGGACGACCATGGGGAAGATGCTGGAAAAAAGCCTGAGCGCCCGCAGGCGCAGCAGTTGCTGAAGCAGGAACTGGATGCGGCAGGTTTTGCCTATCGTTTTGCCCATCAAATTGATGACTGGGCCGGACGAATTGAGCAAGTAAAGGCGAGTGGTTTGTATCGTTTGTATTTGTTGCATTCTGTGCCAGCCCTGCACGGCCAGATGTTGGAGCTAACCGTCGCCAGCTCGGAGCAGCACCTGGAAACGGATGATTTTCGGGCTCGGATAGAGCAATTGGTACTGGCGGCATTTCCGGAAGCAACCGCAGTGCAGATCCGCTATCAACCCGAGGTGGCAAGCTGTCCTCGGGATATTCAGCAGCAGTTGGACCAGGCCCGTTATCGCTATGCGGAGCAGGTGATGCAGCAAGACCCGGTATTGCAGACACTACGTCAGAATTTGGCGGCCGACTTTATTGAAGGCAGCCTGGTGGTTAATTAAATTTATTTTGTGTATGCTGGCGCCCACGAAAGGGCGACAATTAAGGAGACAACGCATGTTTAAAGGTGGTATGGGTAACATGATGAAGCAGGCGCAAGCCATGCAGGAAAAAATGCAAAAAGTGCAGCAGGAAATTGCCAGCATGGAAGTGACTGGTGAGTCTGGTGCCGGTATGGTTAAAGTGACCATGACAGGTTCGCATCAGGTCAAGCGGGTGCATCTGGATGACAGCCTGATGGCGGATGACAAGGAAATGCTGGAAGACTTGGTGGCAGCAGCCATCAATGATGCGGTGCGTCGGGTTGAAGAGACCAACCGGGAAATGATGGCCCAGGTTGCTGGGGGCATGCAGTTGCCGCCAGGTTTTAAAATGCCATTTTAAGCAAAGCAATGAAGATGCCTGCCAGTTCCCCCTTGCTACAGCAGTTGATTGATGCATTAAAAGTGTTGCCTGGTGTTGGGCCAAAAACCGCTCAGCGTATGGCTTTTCAACTGTTGGAGCGCAACCGTGAAGCTGGTAAAAAGCTTGGTAATGCGTTACTGAATGCTATGGAGCACATAGGCCAGTGCCGTTGCTGTCGAACCTTTACCGAAGCTGAGCTTTGTGCTATTTGCAGCGATGATGTCCGAAGTCAGTCGCCTTTGCTTTGTGTGGTTGGCTCCTCTGCCGACTTACAGGCCATTGAGCAAACCGGGCAGTTTGACGGCCGTTACTTTGTGTTGATGGGGCAGTTATCGCCGCTGGATGGTATTGGGCCGGCGGAGCTTGGCCTGAATGTATTAGAACAACAATTGGCACAAGGCGGCATTGCGGAGTTGATTCTGGCCACCAATCCAACGGTGGAAGGGGATGCCACCGCCTATTACATTGCGGAGCTTTGCCATCGGCATCAGGTAACTGTTTCGCGTCTGGCACAAGGTGTGCCCGTCGGTGGTGAGCTGGAGTATTTGGATGGCTCGACCTTATCGCATGCTTTTAGTGGTAGAAAGAGTTTTTAACGCTTGAAATCCTCGCTTCACTTCCCCATATAAATACCACTTCGGCGCTGGCAGGTCCGGCGCCAATGCAGTACATCAGCTTACCGATGATTTCTGCATTCAATCAGTGCTAATGACTAAATGAAAGAGGACTTTGTTGCTATGGCTGAAACTGCTCAAAAGCAAACGCATGGTTTTCAGGCTGAAGTAAAGCAATTGCTTCACCTGATGATTCATTCACTCTACTCCAATAAAGAGATCTTCCTGCGTGAGCTGGTATCCAATGCATCTGATGCGGCGGATAAACTGCGTTTCCTGGCGCTATCTGAACCGGGTTTGTATGGTGACGACGGTGATTTGCGTGTTCGCATCAGCATGGATAAAGACGCAAAAACGCTAACCATCAGCGATAATGGTATCGGCATGACCGAGCAGGAAGTGATGGAGCACCTCGGGACTATTGCTAAATCGGGTACAAAAGAGTTTTTCTCGCAGTTATCGGGTGATCAAAGCAAAGATGCCAACTTGATTGGCCAGTTCGGGGTTGGCTTTTACTCCGCCTTTATTGTTGCCGATAAAGTGACTGTGCGGACCTTAAAGGCCGGTGCCTCTCCGGAGCAAGCCGTGGAGTGGGAGTCTGCTGGTGAGGGTGAGTACAGCCTGGCAGCCTGTAATAAAGCAAGTCGTGGCACCGACATTATTCTGCATCTGCGTGATGGTGAAGATGAATTTTTGGAAAAGTACCGGGTTCAGTCCATCATTACCAAGTACTCGGATCACATCAGCATCCCGGTTGAAATGTGGCAAGATGAGCAGCCTGAACAAAAAGGCGACACCGACGAAGAGACTATCCCGGCGGTACCTGGTCACTGGAAAGCGATTAATAAAGCTACTGCACTTTGGACCCGGGATAAATCGGACATCAGTGACGAAGAGTACCAGGAGTTCTACAAGCACATCTCGCATGACTGGACCGAGCCACTTAGCTGGAGCCATAACAAAGTAGAAGGCAACAGCAACTACACCAGTTTGTTGTATATCCCGAAAAAAGCCCCATTCGATTTGTGGAACCGCGAAGCACGTCATGGTTTAAAGCTGTATGTACAGCGCGTCTTTATTATGGACGATGCCGAAGAGTTTATGCCGAGCTATCTGCGCTTCTTCAAAGGTCTGCTTGATTCCAGCGATTTGCCACTGAACGTTTCACGCGAAATTCTGCAAGATACCAAAGCCACCCAGGCGCTACGCAAAGGCTGCACCAGCCGGGCGCTGAAGATGCTGGAAAAGCTGGCTAAAGACAGCGATCAATACCAGCAATTTTGGACTGAGTTTGGTCAGGTGTTAAAAGAGGGCCCGGCGGAAGACTTTGCCAACAAAGAGAAAATTGCTGCTTTGCTGCGCTTTGCCTCCAGCCATAATGACGATGCGGTGCAGAATGTTTCACTGAGTGATTACATTGGCCGGATGAAAGAAGGCCAGGAGGAAATTTATTTCCTGGTGGCGGATAACTTTGAAGCAGCTAAGCACAGCCCGCATCTGGAAGTGTTCCGCAAGAAAGGCATTGAAGTCCTGCTGCTATCAGATAGGATCGATGAGTGGTTAATGCAACACCTGACCGAGTTTGAGCAGAAGAAATTCCGCTCCATCGCCAAAGGTGGGCTGGACCTCTCCAAACTGGATGATGAAGCCGATAAAGAAGCACAAAAGCAATCGGAAGAAGCTTTTGCCAGCACCGTTGAACGCTTTAAGACGGCGCTTGGTGAGCAGGTCAAAGACGTCAAAGTAAGTCATCGTTTAACCGATAGTCCGGCCTGTGTCGTGACCGATGAGTTTGATATGAGCACTCAGATGATGAAATTGATGGAGTCGGTAGGCCAGAAAGTGCCGGAAGTAAAGCCGATTTTTGAAATCAACCCGGACCATGAGCTGGTGAAACATGTTGCGGATGAGCAGGATGAAAGTCGCTTTAAGGAGTGGGCTGAAGTCTTGTTGGAGCAAGCTTTGCTAGCCGAGCGTGGCAGCCTGAAAAACCCGGCTACCTTTGTTGGACGGCTAAATAAGTTATTGCTGTCGCTGACACGCTAACAACAAAGTAGCGTATCCGGTACAAACGCGGGCCAGGTGCTCGCGTTTTTTTATATCAGTTCGTAAAGCCGGTAACCAGCCTATCCGCTGGCACTTCATAAGCCCTCGTCTATACTAGATAAACTATAATAATCAGAATTACTTAAAGATACAGGACCGACATTATGAAACAAATGTGGAATAACTTCTCTTTTGGTTTTCGCTTAACCTGCATTATGGTCTCCATGTTGTTTGTTACCATCGTATTGCTGAGTAGCTTTTTTTACCTGCAGTACTACAACACCCGTGTCAGCAACATTATGCAGACGCTGGAGGGGCGAGGAGAAACCAGTACCATGGCAATGACGCGTTGGTTAACCATGCGTCAGAGCGATATGCGTTATCTGGCAACAGTAGATGCAGCAAAACAGCTGGATAAGTCGGTTTTACAAGGCTTATTGCGCGATCTTGCTCAATTGCAGGGAACCTGGGATACCATTTTTGTGGTGATGCCTGATGGTCGAGGTTTACTTGGGGTAAGCTATGAGAACGGTAGAGCCAGAGTATTGAGCGATGACGAAGCGCAGGCTTTTATGGTAGCAGACCGAGATTGGTTTCGCCGGGCTGTGCGCGGTGAGGATGTATTTTCAGAGCCAGTGGTTTCAAGGGCAACAGGGAATACCGTCAGCACCATAGCGACGCCAATCCGTCACAACAATCAGGTCGTTGCCGTGATGCGTGGTGCCGTTCAGCTAGAGACGATCTATCAACAAGTCGCAGCTCTGCCCAGAACCTCTTACACCGAAATATTTATTCTGAGCCGGCAAGGGCTGGGGATAACACCATCACCTTCAATACCAGATCCAGGCCGCGCCCTGGAAACTGAAGCAGCTCGCGCTTTGGCGAATGGCCGAAGTGGCAGCGGTATTTATACCGATGCCAGAGGCCAGACCGTGATGGGGGCATACAACTACATCCCCCTGTTAGGTTGGGGGCTGGTCGCAGAGTCGAATCAGCATGCCGCCCTGGCATCCGCTCGTGCGATGTTGTGGCAAGTGGTGTTGATTGCAGTGGTGGTTCTGGTTGTTGCTGTGCTGATCGTCCTACTGGTGGTTCGCTCAATTATCCGCTTGTTGGGAGGTGAGCCTGAATACGCTGCCAAAATGGTGAAAGAGGTAGCCCGAGGGGATTTAACGCAGCGAATTCAATTGAAGTCAGATGACAGCAGTAGTTTGCTATACGATATAGCTCAAATGCAACAGAGTTTACGTAGTATGCTCACCGAAGTGAGTCAATACGCAGAGCAGGTGGCGTCATCCTCGACCGAGCTGGCCCAGACCAATGATGCAACCAATGATGGCATTGAGCAACAGCATCAGGAAATCAATAACTCAGCGACAGCCATGAATGAAATGACCACTACCCTGGAGGAAGTCGCCCGCAATACCCAGGAAGCAGCAGATGCCGCACAAACGGCCAACCAGGCAGCCGTTGGGGGCAGGGAGGTGGTGCAGGCAACCATTGCTGATTTAACTGCCCTAAGTGGCAATATGCAAGCTGCGGTGACCATCATTCATTCGCTAAAGTCGGACAGTGATAGTATTGGTAATATTTTGCAGGTGATTGAAAGCATTGCCGAACAAACCAATCTGTTGGCCTTAAATGCCGCTATAGAAGCGGCCCGTGCCGGAGAGTCTGGCAGGGGGTTTGCTGTTGTAGCCGATGAGGTCCGCAGTCTGGCCAGTCGTACCAAGGACTCAACGCTGGAAATTCAGGGAATGATTGAACGCCTGCAGCAAGGTGCTGACAAAGCGGTGCATGCCTCTGAGCAAAGTGCGAATGCTACTACTAAAACCTCAGAGCGTGCTCAGCAAGCTGGCGATGCTCTGGCTCAGGTGAGTCATGCGATTGAGTTGATCAACCAAACGGCTCAGCAAATTGCCAGTGCCACTGAAGAGCAAACCACGGTATCGCGTGATATTAATAAGAATATCCATAAAATAAGCGATATTTCCTATCAAACTTCAGAGAATATGCAGCAATCAGTTTTGGCCAGTGAAAACCTGTCAAAACTGGCTGAAGAAATGCAGCGCATCGTGCGACGGTTTAAAGTTTAAATTTGGCGGTAGCGAATGCGACCAAAGTCGTAACCTTGACTGAAAAAAGCGCCAGGCCGTGAGGTCTGGCACTTTATTTTGCTGATTTAGCCCTGCTCAGCTCATTCGACTAAAAGCGAGTGGCCTGAACGCCCTGCCAACCGATGCGGACAAATTTCTTGTTTCAGTGCCGGCATTGTGTAAAGATCCCGAGCGTCCATATTTGAAAAATTTAGAACACATGAGGGTGTTGTATGCGGATTATTTTGTTGGGTGCCCCAGGTGCCGGAAAGGGGACTCAGGCTCAGTTTCTGATGAACAAGTTTGGCATCCCGCAAATTTCTACGGGTGATATGCTGCGGGCGGCAATCAAAGCAGGAACTGAGTTGGGCCTGGCAGCCAAACAAGTGATGGATGCTGGTCAACTGGTATCCGATGATATCATCATTGGTCTGGTAAAAGAGCGCATTGCAGAGCCGGATTGTGCAAAAGGTTTTTTACTGGATGGCTTCCCTCGTACGATTCCGCAGGCAGAAGCCATGGATGCGCACGGTATTGCTATTGATCATGTGATTGAATTTGATGTACCGGATGATGTCATTGTTGAGCGGATGGCCGGCCGTCGGGTGCACCCTGCATCCGGTCGGGTTTACCATGTAGTGTACAATCCTCCGAAGGTGGAAGGGAAAGACAATGAAACAGGGGAAGAGCTGGTGATCCGCGCTGATGACACTGAAGACACAGTGCGTAAGCGCTTAGCTATTTACCATGATCAAACCAAGCCTCTGGTTGATTTTTACCGTACGGCTGCGGATGCTGGTAAAACCCGCTATCATCACCTGGATGGTACTCAGAAGGTAGATGCCATTGCCAGCCAGCTAACTGATCTGCTGGCCTGAGGTTTCAAGCTGATAAAAAGCGATGTTCGTAGCATCGCTTTTTATCAGCTGCTTTGTGCTAATCCTTGGCCAGCATCAGATTTAATGCGTCCAGTGCATCCTGATAATCCGGTTCATTGGCCAGTGATTTTACTTTTTGGATATACCGGATTACACCTTTCTGATCAATTAACAGTACCGTTCTGGCCAGCAAACCCATATCTTTGATCAGTAAACCATAATTGCTGCCAAAATCACGCCAGACCGCATCGGATAACACCTGCAATGCGTCTACAGCTTCTTGCTCACAGAAGCGGCGCTGTGCAAAGGGCAAATCAGTACTGATGGTCAGCAGCACCACGTCGGCTGGCAGCCTGGCTACTTCTTCATTAAAACGCTTGGTTTGCAATGAACAAGTGCCGGTATCGACACTTGGCACTACACTGATCAGCACAGGCTTCCCTGTAAAATCAGCCAAAGACACAGCTTTGAATTGTTGGTCCACCACCCGGAAATCAGGTGCTTGCTGGCCCACCTCGACGGGATGCCCCTGTAACACAACCTGCTGCTGCCCGGCCCGTACGTCGCTCAACCGGCTGGGTAGCTGAGCGGTTAAGTCGATGGCTTGTATTGCCACACTGAATAGGCTGCTACAGATAAAAGTGCCGAAAAGCAGAGGGATTTTTTTCATGGTTGATGTCTCCTAAAGGTTTTTTTAAGCCTAGCACAGAACCTTCCCGCAGCATGATGGCTATTTACTCGACCTGCGTATAAACTGTAGGCAAAGACACTGAAAAATGAAGAGCCTATGATCCCTGCGGTAGTAATTTGCGATGACTCCAATCTGGCAAGAAAGCAAATGGCGCGATCTTTGCCGGAAAGTTGGCAAAGTAATATCCAGTTTGCAGCCCATGGTGCAGAGGCTTTGCAATTGCTGAAATCACATGCGGTGGATCTGCTGTTTCTGGATTTAAATATGCCGGTGCTGGATGGCTATCAGGTGCTGTCCGCGCTAAAGGAAATGCAATCCAGCGTCAAGGTGATCGTGGTATCCGGTGATGTGCAGCCTGAAGCCTTCGAGCGTGTGATGCAGTTAGGAGCTACTGATTTTGTAAAAAAACCGGTGGATAACAAAAAAATAGCGGCTCTGCTGGATACCGTGGCCGCTGATCGTAAGGCTACACCGGCTAAAGCCGAAGTGACAACAAAGCAGCTATCCAAATCCATTGAAGTGGATGCAGAGCTGCGGGATGTGTTTCAGGAGCTGACCAATGTGGCGATGGGGCAGGCTGGGGATTTACTGGCGCGCTTACTAAATGTCTTTGTCAAATTACCCATTCCTAACGTGAATCTGATTGAAGTCAGTGAGCTGCATATGGCACTGGCCTCGGTGGAAGATGAAAGCAGTACTTCTGCGGTTTGTCAGGGTTTTATTGGTGGTGGAGTTTCAGGGGAAGCCTTACTGATTTTA
The DNA here is from genome assembly GCF_039631345.1 of Alkalimonas sp. NCh-2. Lineage (NCBI taxonomy): Bacteria > Pseudomonadati > Pseudomonadota > Gammaproteobacteria > Alkalimonas > Alkalimonas sp. NCh-2. Next base: position 430,263 of record NZ_JBDIUV010000001.1, on the reverse strand, counting down.
ACCGATTCCAGCTTTAAAGATATTGCAAAGCTGATGAATTACCACGGCAAATTGACGCATCAGGTTGAACTTGAGCTACTGATGGATATTGCCAATATTCTGATAGGCTCTGTACTGAAAGGTCTTGCTGAACAGCTGGATATGGGCTTTAGCCAGGGGCATCCTGTGGTGCTGGGGCAACATGCTGCTGTCAGTGAGTTAATCAAGGCAAACTCTGGGCGCTGGCGTAAAACCTTAGCCATAGAAATAAGTTATGGCATTGAGAACTACAACATTATGTGTGATTTGCTGTTGCTGTTTACCGAGGACAGTGTAAAGACATTAAAACATAAAGTAGAGTTTCTATTGGAAGACTAGTTATGGCAGATGTACAGGTTGACGTTTCTGAAATTCACTGGCTGATGGAGATGTTCCAAACCGTTGATGTTGGCTTGGTGGTCGTCAATTGCGACTACCGGATCCAGGTTTGGAATGGCTTTATGGAAAGCCACAGCGGCCTTAGCCCGCGGCAGGTACGCGATCGTTATCTGTTTGACTTGTTTCCAGAAATTGATGAAGACTGGCTGCGACGTAAATGTGATCCTGTGTTGCTGCTGAAAAATCGAGCTTTCACGATATGGGAGCAGCGGCCTTATATTTTTAAGTTTCGCAATTATCGGCCGATCACAGGCTCTGCTGAGTTTATGTATCAGAACAGCACTATTTTCCCGTTATCGAATACCCGGGGAGAAGTAACCCATCTTTGTTTGATCATTTACGATGTCACCGATGTCGCAGTTAGTCGGCTTGAACTCGAGTCAATGAATCATCGCTTGCATCAACTGTCAAAGACCGACTTTCTTACTCAGTTGCACAACCGGGGGAGCTGGGAGAATACCTTGGTGCAGGAATACAAGCGGATCCAACGCTATCAGCATGTCAGCAGCCTGCTGATGATTGATATTGATCACTTCAAGCGGGTTAACGATGATTATGGCCATGCTGCGGGGGATGAAGTGATCCGTGAAATAGCCACTCTGGTAAAGAAAAACTTGCGTGAAACGGATATTGCCGGACGCTATGGTGGTGAAGAGTTCGCCGTATTGCTGGTTGATACGCCGGAAGCGCAAGCGCTGTACTTTGCAGAGCGCTTACGTAAATTAGTGGATAAAACACCGGTCACTTATCAGGATACAGTCATCCAGTGCTCAGTTAGCATTGGCGTTGCAGAGTCATGGCCGCAGATGGAAAACCACCGGCAGTGGTTAGAGCGCGCTGATAAAGCATTGTACCTATCAAAAGCCAATGGCCGTAATCAGGTGACGCTGGCAAGCCAGATGCCGGTTGAGCCAGTCGCCCCCGGCATCTCATAATGTCGTTGGGCAGCGACATAGCTCGCTAATGCTACCGTCTTCATGTTGCTGCTCAAGGCTAACCTGGAAACCCCAAAGCCGATGCAGGTGTTTCATCACTTCCTCGGTGCTTTTGGGCTCCAGCGGAATGCCGCGTTGTGGAATATACCGCAGCGTTAATGAACGATCACCGCGCACATCCACATTGAACACCTGAATATTAGGCTCCAGCTGGCTCAAATTGTATTGAGCAGACAGCATCTGGCGAATACTCTGGTAACCTTCCTGATTATGGATGGCAGCCACCTCCAGGCTGGGGTCCTTGCTATCATCAACAATGGCAAACAGGTGGAAATCACGGATCACTTTGGGTGACAGGTATTGGCTGATAAAGCTTTCATCCTTGAAGTTCTGCATAGCAAAATGCAGGGTATCCAGCCAGGGGGAGCCGGCAATATCCGGAAACCAGATTTTATCTTCATCAGTAGGAGCCTCGCAGATCCGGCGCAAGTCGGTAAACATCGCAAAGCCTAAAGCGTAGGGATTGATACCAGAGTAGTAAGGGCTATTGTAAGGAGGCTGCGCTACCACATTGGTATGAGTGTGCAAAAACTCCAGAATAAAGCGCTCACTAACCACGCCTTCATCATACAAATGCTGCAAAATGGTGTAATGCCAGAAGGTCGCCCAGCCTTCGTTCATTACCTGGGTTTGTTTTTGTGGGTAGAAGTATTGCGAAATTTTACGCACTATGCGTACCAGTTCACGTTGCCATGGTTTTAGCAGTGGGGCATTCTTTTCAATAAAGTACAGGATATTTTCCTGGGGCTCCTCTGGAAAGCGCTTATTGCGTTCCACTTCGGAGCTGGGTTTGCTTGGAATTGTGCGCCACAAGTCATTCACCTGAGATTGCAGATAAGCCTCCCGCTCCTCCTGGCGCTTTTGTTCTTCTTCCATGGATATTTTCTGGGGCCTTTTGTAGCGGTCTACCCCATAGTTCATCAAGGCATGGCAGGAGTCGAGCGTTTCTTCAACTTCTTTGATGCCGTATTTTTCCTCGCAACGACTGACGTACTCTTTGGCAAACAACAGGTAATCAATGATGGAGGATGCATCGGTCCAGGTTTTAAACAGGTAGTTATTTTTGAAAAAGGAGTTATGGCCATAACAGGCGTGGGCCATCACCAGCGCTTGCATGGTAATGGTGTTCTCTTCCATCAGATAAGCAATACAGGGATTGGCATTGATCACAATTTCATACGCTAGCCCCATATAGCCGCGTTTGTAGTTCTGCTCGGTTTGAATAAATTTTTTACCATAGGACCAATGGTGGTAACCCAACGGCATGCCGATGCTGGAATAGGCATCCATCATTTGCTCTGCGGTAATCACTTCTATCTGGTTAGGGTAGGTATCCAACTGGTAATGTGCTGCCACCCGAGCAATCTGCTGGTGGTACTCTTCTAACAGCTCAAAGGTCCAGTCAGGCCCATCGGATAACGGGACAGGTTTTCGTTGTGCCTTGGCCATTGCAATACCTCCGCTGAAGGTTAAGCTGCTTGTTTCTTAAATAGTTCTCTAAATACCGGGTAGATATCCGCCACATCACGGATAGGTTGAATGGCAAAGTTCTCGAACGCAGGTAACAGGGCTTCGTACTGCTGCCATAAACTCTGGTGCGCCCGTGAACTGATCTCTATGTATGCATAGTAACGTACCAGCGGCAGGATCTGATTGCGCATAATTTGCTGGCACAACGGGCTATCATCAGTCCAGTTGTCGCCATCAGAAGCCTGAGCGGCATAGATATTCCATTCCTCCGGGTTAAAGCGCTTTAGCACTATCTCGTGCATTAACTTCAAGGCACTGGATACTATGGTACCTCCCGTTTCCTGTGAATAGAAAAACTCCTGTTCATCTACCTCTTTAGCCTGGGTGTGGTGGCGGATATAAATGACTTCGACATTTTTGTAGCTTCGGCTCAAAAACAAATACAGCAGAATATAAAACCGCTTGGCCATATCCTTTGTGGCCTGATCCATCGAGCCGGAGACATCCATCAAACAAAACATTACGGCCTTGCTGGTTGGCTCGGGCCTTTTCTGGTAATTACGGTAACGCAGATCAAAGCTGTCAATAAAAGGCACCGCTGCAATGCGTTGCTTTAAAACCGCGATTTGTTGTTCGAGCTGCAGGCATTGATGTTGATCTGGCACCGCCTCATGCTGCAAAGCCTCTAACTGCGCTTCCAGCTCTGTCAGGGTACGCTTTTTTTCGGCCGACATGGCGATACGTCTTGCCAGCGAACCGCGCAGCGAACGCACGATATCAATATTGGTTGGCACCCCCTCTGCGCGGTAGCCGGCTCGTACCTGTTTGTACTGCACTAGCTTATCGAGTTGATTTTTCTTCAGATTTGGCAGTTCCAGATCTTCAAACAACAGATCCAGGTACTCATCTTTGGAGATGGAAAACACAAAGTCATCGCTGCCTTCGCCATCGGCGCTGGCATCGCCCTGACCACTGCCCTGGCCTTGTCCGCCATCGGGACGTTTTATCCGATCACCCGGGCTAAACTGATCGTTACCCGGATGAACAATCTCACGGTGGCCGCCTTTGCCATGATGAAACATCGGCTCCGTGATATCTTTGCTGGGGATGGTAATGCTTTCACCGCTATCAATATCGGTGACACTGCGTTTGCTGATGGCATCGGATACTGCCTTCTTGATCTGCTGTTTGTAACGGCGCAAGAAGCGCTGCCGGTTGACAGCACTCTTGTTTTTTCCATTCAGTCGTCGATCAATAAAATGCACCATACTGCCTCCGGTACCTGTTTTACTGCGATTTTCTCACCCGCAGGTACCACTCCGACAACAGTCGGACCTGCTTGCGGGTGTAGCCTTTCTCCATCATGCGATTGACAAAGTCGTCGTGTTTTTTCTGATCCTCGGTCGAGGTTTTGGCGTTGAACGAAATGACCGGTAACAACTCTTCAGTACTGGAAAACATTTTCTTCTCTATCACGGTACGCAGCTTCTCGTAGCTGGTCCAGACCGGGTTTTTGCCGTTGTTTTTCGCTTTGGCTCTAAGCACAAAATTCACGATTTCATTGCGGAAGTCTTTCGGGTTGCTAATACCGGCAGGCTTTTCAATTTTCTCCAGTTCTGCATTCAGAGCAGCCCGGTCAAACAATTGGCCTGTTTCCGGATCGCGGTACTCCTGATCCTGGATCCAGAAATCGGCATAGATGACGTAACGATCGAAGATGTTCTGCCCATACTCTGAATAAGACTCCAGATAAGCCGTTTGGATTTCCTTGCCGATAAACTCGACGTATTTGGGTGTCAGATAGCCTTTTAAGTATTCCAACAGGCGTTCGGCCATATCGGTCGGGAATTGTTCTCGCTCGATCTGTTGCTCCAGCACATAAAATAAATGCACCGGGTTGGCTGCGACTTCGGTGGAGTCAAAGTTAAACACCCGTGATAGGATCTTAAAAGCAAAACGTGTGGACAGCCCGGTCATACCTTCATCGACACCGGCGTAATCCCGGTATTCCTGATACGATTTTGCTTTTGGATCGGTGTCTTTCAGGCTTTCACCATCGTATACCCGCATTTTGGAGTAGATGCTGGAGTTTTCCGGTTCTTTTAGCCGGGATAGCACCACAAACTGTGCCAGGCTGGATAAGGTACCAGGCGCACAAGGTGCTTCACGAAGCTCGGAGTTGTCGATCAGTTTATGGTAAATATTCTGTTCTTCGGATACCCGCAGGCAATAAGGTACCTTCACAATGTAAACCCGATCTAAAAAAGCCTCATTGTTTTTATTGTTTTTAAAGCTCTGCCATTCCGACTCATTGCTGTGCGCTAAAATCATGCCATCAAAGGGCAGGGCAGCCAGCCCTTCCGTACCGTTGTAATTGCCTTCCTGGGTTGCTGTTAAGAGTGGATGCAGCACCTTGATAGGCGCTTTAAACATTTCAACAAATTCCATCAGGCCTTGATTAGCCCGGCACAAGGCTCCAGAGTAACTGTAGGCATCCGGATCATTCTGAGCATAGTGTTCAAGCTTGCGGATATCGACTTTGCCTACCAGCGCCGAAATATCCTGATTGTTCTCATCGCCGGGCTCAGTTTTAGCAATGGCAATCTGGTTCAAAATGGATGGATGGCGTTTGACTACCCGGAACTGGCTGATATCGCCATTATACTCGTGCAGTCGTTTGCTGGCCCAGGGCGACATAATGGTAGATAGATAGCGCCGTGGAATGCCAAACTCCTCCGCCAGCAACTGGCCATCTTCATCGGCATCGAACAGACAAAGCGGATGGTCACATACCGGCGAGCCTTTCAGGTAATAAATTGGCACCTGTTGCATCAGATACTTGAGCTTTTCAGCCAGTGAGGATTTTCCTCCGCCTACAGGCCCTAATAGATACAGAATTTGTTTCTTTTCTTCCAACCCCTGAGCGGAGTGCTTCAGGTAAGACACGATCTGTTCGATGGCATCTTCCATACCATAAAAGTCGGCAAAGGCAGGGTAGCGGCTAATAACACGGTTGGAAAATAAGCGACTGAGTTGTGGATCTTGCGATGTATCAATGAGTTCAGGCTCACCGATAGCCAACAGCAAGCGCTCGGCAGCACTGGCAAAACAACTTTTGTCGGTTTTGCACAGCTGCAGGAACTCTTGAATGCTGTACTCCTCTTCTTTGGTGGCTTCGTATCTGGACTTATAGTGCTCAACAATGCTCATATGCACCTCCGATCAACTGACGAAAATAGGTACCAGTTCCTTTAAGGTTAGACAGTAAAAAATAAGTTCGCTCAGAATTCGTCGAAAAAAGATGGATTTATTTACCGTTAAAAAACAACAATGGTGTGTATTTCTATACGGCTGTCAGCGGCAGAAGATCAAAAAAGCCCGGCATGCTGGCCGGGCTTTTGCACAATTAGTAGCGCTTAGGCAGCAAAGTTTTTGCTGGCGAAGTCCCAGTTAACCAGTGCCCAGAATGCATCCAGGTAGGTAGGGCGGGCATTGCGGTAATCAATGTAGTAAGCGTGTTCCCACAAATCAACCGTTAATACCGGCGTCAGACCTTCGTGAGCCAGCGGGGTATCAGCATTGCTGGTGTTGACGATGTCCAGGCTACCATCGGCCTTTTTCACCAGCCAGGTCCAGCTGGAACCGAAGTTATTAACTGCTTTATCATTGAAGGCCGCTTTAAAATCAGCAAAAGAGCCCCATTTCGCAGCGATGGCGTCAGCCAGAGCACCAGTGGCCTCACCGCCGCCATTTGGGCTTAAGCAGTGCCAGTAAAAGGTATGGTTCCAAACCTGAGCTGCGTTATTAAATACACCACCCTCTGAAGTACGAACAATCTCTTCCAGTGATTTACCGGCAAAGTCAGTACCTTCAATCAGACCATTCAGCTTTACCACATAGGTGTTGTGGTGTTTACCATAATGGTACTCCAGGGTTTCTTCAGAGATGTGAGGAGCTAGTGCATTTTTAGCATACGGCAAGGCGGGTAATTCAAAAGCCATTTTATTCTCCATTGCGTTGTTAAGAGTGTCTGCACGGGTTAGACTACAATACCTGAGTAAAACACTCAAGCATTAACCAGTCTGAAGCGCTGCAATAGGCGCTGGTTTTATACAACACTGCTGTGTTTTTATTACTACCGCCTAGCAAGATTGGGTCGGTTGCAGGAAAAACAAGGGGCAGAGCATGAATTCCCAATGGGAACAAGGTACAATAGTGACACAGCCGAATTGATACGAGGATATGCCATGGAAACCCTGGATAAAATCAAGCAGCAAATTGCTGAAAACCCAATACTGTTGTACATGAAAGGCTCACCTAAATTGCCAAGTTGTGGCTTTTCTGCCCAGGCTTCGCAAGCGCTGATCAGCTGTGGTGAGCAGTTTGCGTACGTCGATATTTTGCAAAACCCGGATATTCGTGCCGAGCTGCCGGTTTACGCGAACTGGCCAACCTTTCCTCAGCTTTGGGTCCAAGGTGAGCTGATAGGTGGGTGTGACATCATTCTGGAAATGTTTCAGCGTGGTGAACTGCAACCGCTGATCAAAGAAGCTGCGGTTCAGCAAAGCCAGAGTGAAACCGCTGGTGAATAACACCAATTAGCATAAAAAAAACCGCCGCAGCGGTTTTTTTTATGCTGGGGTACCGGCAGATTCTTCTGTCGAAGGCTCTAAGCTTTGTGGCAATGGCCAGCCACCCAGTTGCTGCCACTGATTGACGATGTAACAAAACAGCTCTGCTGTCCGCTCCGTATCGTACAAGGCACTGTGCGCTTCCTTGTTGTTAAAGTCAATGCCAGCCTGCTTACAGGCTTTTGACAGCACGGTTTGCCCGAGTGCCAGCGCGGACAGGCTGGTGGTATCAAAAGAGACAAAAGGATGAAATGGGTTGCGTTTTAAATGGATGCGCTCGCAGGCCGCATTAAAAAAGCCCTGATCAAAAGCTGCGTTGTGTGCCACGATCACAGAGCGCTGACAACCTGCCGCTTTTTGCGCCTTGCGCACAGCTTTGCAAATTTCGGTAATGGCTTCACGCTCTGGGACAGCGCCACGCAATGGGTGGTCTGGATCTATGCCATTAAAAGCCAGCGCACTGGGTTCGAGATTGGCTCCAGCGAATGGCTCCACATGAAAATGCAGGGTTTGAAGCGGCTGCAACATACCCTGTTCATCCATCGTCAGCAAGGTGGCGGCGATTTCCAGTAAGGCATCGGTCTTGGCATTGAAGCCGGCAGTTTCGATATCAATCACTACCGGGAAATAACCCCGAAAGCGTTGTGCCAGCAAAGTAGTTGATTGTGCCATAGAGCCGCCTGCTATAATTAAAAGTCGCAGTATGCCAAAAAAAACAGTGTAAATCTCGTCCCGGCATGGTGTTTGCTAGGTTTTACTCAGATTTATTACCAAGGATATCGCTGTATGCGGTTTATGCTTTCACTCTCGGTTTTTTTGCTTTGCAGTCCGTTGGCGTTTGCCGGGCAAAGTTATATCCGGCAATATTCTGCCGGCCTGGAGCAGTCGGAGTGGCAGTTACGGCACAACACACCGCTACGCTGCGAAATCAGCCATTCGATCCCTGGTTTTGGTGAAGCCATATTCCACAGTGAAGCCGGCAAAGAGCTCAATCTTTGGTTTGAGCTGAAAATGCTACAGCAACCTGATGGTTATGCGTTGGCTGAAGTGCTGTCTTTACCACCACACTGGCGGCCTGGTGAGCAAGCCCGGGCAATTACCAGCATGCGGTTATTAAAGCAATTTGACGGTGATTTACCCAAAGAGTCAGCCTGGACCATGTTGCATGAGCTGGAGCGCGGCTACCAACCGACCTTTTATTTTTCTGACTGGTATCGGCCAGAAAATAAAGTCGTGGCCAGTTTAAACCCGGTGCAGTTTCCTGCTGTGTATCAGCAATTCAATCAGTGTGTGTCTGCCTTGTTGCCTTATCGCTTCGATGACATTGCTTTTACTGTATTGAGTTATGAGGTGGGGGGCGATCAACTTACCCGTGAGTCCAGACGACGCTTGGCGGTGATTGCCGAGTATCTGAAGCATGATGATGCGATTGAAGTGGTGCAGATCCAGGGGCATACCGATACTTATGGTGGCCGCTGGATGAATGAGGAGCTGTCGGTGCGCCGGGCTGAAAAGGTAAAAAGCTTTTTTGTCGAGGCTGGGCTGGCTGAAGCGCGGATCGAAGTGGAAGGTTTCGGTCAGCGCCGCAATGTGGCACCCAATCAGCGACTGCAGGACAGAGCCATTAACCGGCGCGTAGTAGTGCAGATGAACCGGCCTTAATGACTTGTGGCCTGTACCATCATATCGACCTGACGCCAGTCTTGCTGCTCGGAGATAATCAGCCGGATCTGCTGCTCAGCTTGAACATACACCAGCTCCAACTGGCCGTAGCGACTTTTCTGCTCGGCTGGGGCGCCTAAAGCATCCAGGTAAAACTGTTGCAGTTGCTGTTGGCTTTGGCGACTGAAATAGGTCAGAACAGCAGGCAACTTATCATCCAGCCGGGCAAACTCACGCGCATCTTGCGGTCTGGGCCATTGCTCAAAGTCAACGGCAGCTGACGCCACCGGTACCATCAGTAGTAAAGCCAACAGCATGGCAGGTCGAGTGAAATAATGCGTCATGGTTTTTCTTCCTTATTCTCTTTAATTCAAGGCCTTAAGCATGGAACGTTCCGCCGGGGAGCAGCAGCATCGACGGCAACGGATTATTGTGCACGAAAACGCTCGTACAATCGCAGAGCCGCCAGAATTTTATCACCAGTAAAGGGTTTAACAATAAAGCTGGCAGCACCATCGGCCATGCTCTGTCTGACATTGTCGAGCGTGCTGACGCCACTAACCATCACAATAAAGCAGTCCGGCTTCAGCGCTTTGAATTTTTTTAACAGCTCCAGGCCAGAGGCATCCGGTAGCTCAATATCTAAGAAGACAATAGCCGGCAACTGCAGGCTAAATAAGTCCATCGCCGCAGCTGCTTTGCTGGCATTGAAAAAGGTATAGCTTTTATGGCTAACTTTGCCGCTTTGGCAAATCGCCATAATGTTATTACGCAATAGTTGACGGGTATAGTCCACATCATCCACCAGTAAAATTTTGTGTTCAGCCATGGTTTGCTTCCTGCAACAGCTGACTTAATTTAGTAACCAGTGGTGCAAAGGAAGTTACCGGTTGTTGTTGCTCTATAGCTTGTTGCAGCCGATTGGCGGCGGTGCTGATTTCAGGGTAACCAAAACTACCGGCTGAGCCTTTAAGCTTATGACTCAGTCGTTGCAGCTCTTGCCAGTTCTGCTCCAGGTGGCAACGGCTTAACTGAGTGTGCAGCCCAGGCAAGCTGTGCAAAAATTGCTGTAGCAGTTCCGGCGCCACCACCAGTGGGACTGGTGCTTTGTAGCTGTGTTGTTGCAGCAGCTGGTATACATCTTGTTCTTGCAATGGTTTGGTGAGTACTGCAGTGAAACCATCCGCGGAGACTGGATCGGCTGACATGGCGTATATAGGACGCTCGTAACCCAGTTGTCGTAGCAAGGTCATCGCCTGAATACCGTCACAGACTGGCATCTGAATATCCATCAGTAGCACATCGAACTCATAACTAAGCGCCAGGCTGACCGCCTCTTCACCATTGGCTACGGCAGTGACCTTTGCGCCCAGCGCCTCACAGTGCATCTGCAGTAATTGCCTTAAAAACTCATCATCCTCGGCCAGGATCAAGCGAGTGGTTTCCGACATCGGGATACCTTGCTGCTAAGCTTATGGTTATATTGCGGTAAATTTATACCGGAAACAAGTTTTTAGCACTGAAAACGTGCAGCACTTAGCATCTGTTGCCAATTGAGTGGCAACGGGCTTGGCTCTTGTGTCAGCTTAGCTGCCAAAGCCTCTGCCAGCAGGGGGGCAAACAACAGGCCACGTGCTCCCATTCCGGTCAGCACCTGGCAGCTTCCCTCTGGTATAGACCAGGGGCCATAAAGTGGCCGGTGATCTGGCACTGTCGCGCGAACACCGGCCCGCGATTCAATCACCTGAATGGCCGACATCCAGGCCGGTTGCTGCAGGCTGTTGTTAACCAATGCCAGATTATCCGCATCATCAGTTGGTAGTATTTCGTCACTGCTGCGACTGCGATCAAAGGTCGCGCCAATGGCCTGCAATCCTTGCCAACTGGGTGTGATATAGCCTTTGTGGCAGAGTACTGTCTTTAACTGGCTCAGGGGCTCTGCTGCAACGTAGCTAACCTGGCCGCGAATACCGCGCAGTGGCAGAGGCTGCATCCCTAGCAATTGATTGCTTTGGTGGCCCATGGCCACTACCAGATGTTCCGCCTGCTGAACCGGACGGTTACTGCTGTGTAGGCACCAACCGTTGTTGCTTGCCTTCAGTTGCTCAATCGGCCACTGGTAGTGGATCTGCATACCCGGCTGAGTTGCCAGGTAGTGAGCCGCCGCCTGACAAAATTGCTGTGGACTTACCCAGCCAGCGTTTGGGTACCAAATGCCCGCAAAAGGCAAGGTCAGGCCAGCCAGCTCGCTGGCTTGCTGCGCTGTCACCGCTTGCACCAACTCTGCCGGCCAGTAACTTGCCAATTTATCCAGCCTTTTTTGCAACTGAGGGGTGCAAGCCTGATGCAGTACACCACACCAACTATGTGGAAACTCAAAAGTGCTCTGGCAACGGGAAAAGAACTGGCGTGCAAAACCAAAGCAACTGGCCTGGATCAGGCTGGGTGCTGACAGCTCAGCATGCAGATTAGGGTAGAGTGCACCCTGACGATTTTTGGAAGCACCTTGTGCCGGGCTTGCATCTGCACAAAACAGTTGTACCCGAATACCTTTAGCCAGCAGGGCCAGACTCAGGCTGATGGCTGCAATGCCCCCGCCAAGAATGGTGACTTCCCGGGCTGGTGCCGGTAGTGAAGGCTGGTCATCAAGTCCGGGAAAATACGCTGTCAGCATCTCACGCTTTCGGCCAAAGCCTTTGACTTTGGTGACATGAAAGCCAGCCTGCAATAAGCCACGCCTCACTACTCCAGCAGCAGTAAAGGTTGCTACTGTGGTACCTGCCTTGCTGTGTCTGGCCAGTTGTTGAAAAAGAGCATCCTGCCACATCTCCGGATTTTTACTGGGAGCAAAGCCATCCAGGAACCAGGCATCGACGGCAATCGTCGGGTCGCGTTCGGGCAAGGTGTCCAGCACATCGCCGAGCCAGAGATCCAATATCACAGCACCGTGGTCAAATATCAGCCGGTGACATCCCGGAGTTGCTGGTGGGTATTGTGCCAATAAGGCTTCTGCTGGCTCACTCAGTGCGGTCAATGGGGCAAGAGCCCGGGCCAGATCCTGTTGGCTAAGAGGAAACTTCTCAAAACTGGTGAAATACAGACGTTTACAGTCTGCACCCGGGTGCTGCTGGCGGAATTGACGAAACCTGAGCCAGGCCAACAAAAAATTGCAGCCGGTACCAAAACCTGTCTCGGCAATATGAAAAAATGCAGCCGGATGCTTTAACCAGCGCTCAGGCAGCTGGTTGTGTTGTAAAAACACATAGTCGGTTTCTGCCAGGCCACCATCATTGGAAAAATAGACATCGTCAAAGCTTTCAGCGACAGGTGTGCCCTGAGCATTAAAATGGATCTTAGCGTGTTGAACTACTTTCATCAGAACCCTGGCAAAATACTTGTAGTTTTGCTGCCAAGACGACAAAATAGCCGTCAGTGTACAGGTGTTCGCTGAAAGCGGACCACTTGGCAGGCAAAAATTCGTAAAATAGCCACAAATTATAGTGCAATCAGGGTCGGTACTGCGAGTACCGTGACAGGAGTAAACCATGAAAAGAGCCGTAATAACCGGCATGGGCATTGTGTCCAGCATTGGCAACAATCAGCAGGAAGTGTTGGCATCGCTGCAGGCTGGACGCTCAGGCATCACTTTTTCTCAGGAGTTTGCCGATATGGGCTTACGTTCACAGGTCTGGGGTGATCTGAAAATTGATCCTTCCAGCCTGATTGATCGCAAAGCCATGCGCTTTATGGCGGATGCCTCTGCCTATGCCTACATCGCCATGCAAGAAGCTATGGCCGATGCCGGCCTGACTGCCGAGCAGATATCAGACCCCCGCATTGGCCTGGTGGCTGGTTCTGGCGGAGCCTCGTCCAAAACCCAGGTGGAAGCGGCAGATATTTTGCGTGAAAAAGGTGTCAAGCGGGTTGGTCCTTATGCGGTGCCTAAAACCATGGCCAGTACCTGCTCCGCCTGTCTGGCTACCCCGTTTAAAATCAAGGGTGTTAATTACTCCATCAGTTCTGCCTGTGCCACCAGTGCCCACTGTATTGGTCACGCTGTCGAACTGATCCAACTGGGCAAGCAAGACATCGTTTTTGCCGGTGGTGGCGAAGAGCTGCATTGGACGCTTGCGATGGAGTTTGATGCGATGGGAGCTTTGTCCACCAAATACAACGAGACGCCGGAAAAAGCTTCCCGTACCTACGACGCGAATCGTGATGGTTTTGTCATTAGTGGTGGCGGTGGCATGGTGGTAGTGGAAGAGCTGGAACATGCGTTGGCACGCGGTGCTACTATTATTGCCGAAGTGGTAGGGTACGGCGCTACCTCGGATGGCTTTGATATGGTTGCCCCAAGTGGTGAAGGCGCGGTACGCTGCATGCAGATGGCCATGCAACAGCTGGATGGCCCGATCGATTACGTCAATACGCATGGCACCAGTACCCCGGTAGGGGATGTCAAAGAGCTGGCTGCGATTCAGCAAGTTTTTGCTGGTCAGTCGCCAGCTATCAGTGCAACCAAAGCCATGACTGGCCATTCACTGGGTGCTGCCGGCGTGCATGAGGCGATATACTCCTTACTGATGCTGAAACACCAGTTTGTGGCACCTTCGATCAATATCGAGCAACTGGATGAAGCGGCAGCAGGTTTGAACATCGTAACCAACATGACCCAATGCGAGCTGAATACCGTGATGTCAAACAGCTTTGGTTTTGGTGGAACCAATGCGACGCTGGTGATGAAACGCTACCAGGGGTAGAATAGCCACTGGTGACTTTTCGAAAAACCACCGCTGGACGGTGGTTTTTTTATGCGCAAGGAGCAAGCCCTGATGATCATTTATGCCGATGACAACATGCCTTATGCCGAGCAGTTTTTTGCCGGCTTGGGTGAGGTTCGTATGTTTGCGGGGCGCTCTGTGCAGCCAGAGCAATTGCACGATGCTGATGTGTTGCTGGTGCGTTCCATTACAGCAGTGACCCAGGATCTGCTGGCAAGAGCAACACGGTTACGCTTTGTGGGTACTGCCACCATTGGTACCGATCACATTGATCTGGCGTATCTGGCCAGACAGAACATTGCTTTTAGCAGTGCGCCAGGCTGCAATGCCAGAGCCGTGGTTGAATACATCCTAAGCAGCCTGTTCTGTTTGGCTGAACGTTATCAGTGGTCATTAACCGATAAAGTGATTGGTATCGTTGGTGTAGGCGCTATTGGTCAGGCTCTGACCGAGGTGCTGCAGTTGCTGGGTTGCCAGGTACTGCTGTGCGATCCGATACGAGCAGAGCAAGAGCCGGATTTCCCACACCTGGCTTTTGAAACTATCATTGCGCAGGCCGATGTACTGAGTTTTCATGTACCCCATAGCACTTCTGGGCCTTACCCGACCCATCATCTGGTGAATGCTGCCAGCTTGCAGCAACTAAAACCGGATTGTGCCTTATTAAATGCATGCCGTGGTGCTGTGTTTGATAATCAGGCATTGCTGGCTGAGGCACAAAGTGGTGGGCAGCGACCGTTGGTACTGGATGTCTGGGAGCAGGAGCCGGCTATTTTATTACCATTGTTACCTTATCTGGATATTGCGACAGCTCATATTGCAGGTCATAGCCTGGAAGGCAAAGCCAGGGGCACCGAATACCTGTATCAGCAACTGTGCCGGCAGTTGGCAATACCTGTCCAACACAAGCTTGACGACTTTTGTCCGAGACCCGCAATCTCTGCAGTGCAAATAACTGAAAATTTTGGGCTTCCAGATGTCCAAAATCTGTTCAGATTGGTATATGATGTACGACGGGATGACGCATTATTGCGTCATCACATTCACAAGCAAGGGTTTGACTGGCTCAGAAAGAATTATCCAGCCCGGCGCGAATGCAGCACCATTCAGCTGTCAGGGGCAGGGGTGCCTGACTGGCTGTATCAAATTGGCTTTAGCCGAACATAGCGAGCATTAGCAAGAAGAGGAAGAGATACTATGGCTCAGCAGTACAATGTTGCCGTTTTGGGT
This sequence comes from Alkalimonas sp. NCh-2, assembly GCF_039631345.1. Lineage (NCBI taxonomy): Bacteria > Pseudomonadati > Pseudomonadota > Gammaproteobacteria > Alkalimonas > Alkalimonas sp. NCh-2. Next base: position 415,077 of record NZ_JBDIUV010000001.1, on the reverse strand, counting down.
GCTACCGGCCTGGTTGGTCAGCACTTAATCGAACTTCTGGAACAGCGTGACTTTCCAGTCAATCAATTATTCCCTTTGGCCAGCAGTCGCTCTGCCGGCAGCAAGGTCACTTTCCGTGGTAAAAAGGTAACCGTACTGGATGTTGAGCAATTTGACTGGACACAGGCTCAAATTGGCTTGTTCTCAGCAGGCGGCAGTGTATCAGCGAAGTATGCCCCTAAGGCAGCGGATGCCGGTTGTGTGGTGATCGACAATACCTCGCATTACCGTTACGAGGCGGATATCCCGCTGGTGGTGCCAGAGGTGAATGCAGCTGCTTTGGCCGATTTTCGCAACCGCAATATTATCGCCAATCCGAATTGCTCTACTATTCAGATGTTGGTGGCATTGAAACCGATTTACGATGCTGTTGGCATCAGCCGTATTAATGTGGCTACGTATCAGTCGGTCAGTGGTGCAGGCCAGCAGGCGGTGGAAGCGCTGGCGCATGAAACGGCTCAGTTAATGAATGGCCGTCCTATTGAAGAAAAAGGTCAGTTTAGTCGTCAAATCGCTTTTAATGTGATTCCGCAAATCGATGTGTTCCTGGATAATGACTACACCAAAGAAGAGATGAAGATGCACTGGGAAACCCAGAAAATCTTTGGGGATGACAGCATAGCGGTCAATGCTACTGCGGTTCGGGTACCGGCTTTTTATGGTCATGCCGAAGCCGTTCACATTGAAACCCGCCAGCCGCTTGATGCTGAGCAGGCCAAGGTGTTGCTGGCCAATGCGCCTGGTGTGGTGTTGCTGGAGCAAAACGAGGATTTCCCAACTCAGGTCAGCCATGCGGCTGGTCATGATGAAGTCTTTGTCGGGCGGGTGCGTAAGGATATTTCGCATGAGCTGGGACTTAATCTGTGGGTGGTGGCAGACAACATCCGCAAGGGTGCAGCGACCAATAGCATTCAGATTGCTGAGCACTTGATCCGTGACTACCTGTAAGCTCTGGATCTGAGCATGAAAAAGCCGACCTTGTGTTGGCTTTTTTTTGGTCTGCAGCTGTCGCTTGGCTGGCAGCAACTTAAGTTCTGTTTTATAGTGCCGTTAAAGAACGGATGGAATGGTGTTTGCATAGGTTCTGTCAACGATTAGTAAGCATTCGATGCGGGAATTATTCCGTGGCGGTGGGAAAGCAGTGATTCCCTGGTAAACCCCGGCCCGGCCGGTTGGATTAGGAAGCATACATGCAGCTCTGGCGAATTCTTTTTCTGATTTGTCTTGTCAATATTTCGACACTTGCTGTCGCCAGTGATGGCGGCACCAGCATTCGTGGGCCCAGAGCTACGGATCAGCAAAGTCGTCTGCAGCAATTAGGGCCAATTACACCGACAGATACCTTATGGCGGCTGGCGCAGCAAGTGCAGCCCGAGGGTACGGATATGTATCAGGTGATGTATGCCCTGTACCTGAAAAATCCACATGCTTTTTTAGATAATAATTTCAACCATCTACGTACAGGCGCCATGTTGGAAGTGCCTAATTTACGTGAGATCCGTGCTGTCGACCCTGCCGTAGCCCGGCAAAAATCAAGTGCCGATGATGAAAGCTGGGCCCGCCGGATGCGAGCGGCCAGACAAACTGCAGCCGAACCTGCGGCAGAAGCGCCCAGCCAGCAATTGCAGCAAGCCGTCGAGCGGTTGGAGCAAGAGCAGCAACAACAGCTGCAGCAACTTCGCCACCGCTTTGGCGAGTCTATGTTGTTGGTTGAAAGCATTATGGAAGACAACCAAAGCTTAAAGCATAGCCTGGGATCGCTACAGCAGCAGTTGGATGCGCTGAAAGAACAGATGGCACAAGATGCCGAAATGCAGCGTGAGCTGGAACAGATGGTCCGTTTGCAAGCCGAGTGGATGGCACAGCAGCAAGCTCAGTTGGAAGCGGATGCTGAGCGTGGCTTTGCCGCATCCTGGCAACAGCTTGCCGCCAATCCGGCATTTTGGGTGTTGTCTGCATCGGTGCCTGCACTGGGTGTATTGCTGGGTTTACTATTTTGGATTAAGCGGCGTAGTAAGCGTGCTGAGGCAACTATCGAAGCCGCTACCTCCGAGCCTAAAACGGCGGCGAACTACCAATCGCCATTGCCTGAGGTCGATGACAATCTGGATATTGACGACTCCTTGTTTAGCCTGGACGACTCGTTGCTGGATGATGCCTTTAATGAAGAGATGGACGATAGTCCGGTCGATTTAACGGATGATCTGCTGGATGATGAAGTGCTGTTGGATGATAGCAGCATCCAGGAGGATAGTTTGTTTGATGACGATGATGCCTTGTTGGATGATGATTCGTTACTCGACACAGATTTGTCCTCAGATACTTCCTCAGCAGGAACTACTGAGCTGGATGAGGCTGATGCTTCGGATGCCTTTGATCCGGATAATATCTTATCTGGCAGCGATCTCGACTCCTTATTTGCAGAGTCTGATGAGACTGAGTCCGTGCTGGATGATACTTCGGATGAGCTGGAGGATGAGCTGCTGGAAGAAATTGAGCTGGATATTCCAGAAGACGAACAGGAGCTCATGACGGATCAGGAGCTCACGGCCGGGATAGATACAGAGCTTGAGACCGACCAGGAACAGCCGGAAATTGAGGGCTTAGCAGAGGATTTGGTTGCTGACACTGACTTTTCACCAGAGCAGGAGCTGTCGGCAGATCTGACGGATTTACTGGCGGATGAACCCACAGAAACTGCAGATACAGAACTGGTACAATTTAACAGTACAGAGCTGGATGCATTTGCTGAAAGTCTGGTTGAAGAAAGTCTGGAGCAGGAGCTGGATGAGCAAACGATGCCACCAGAGCAGGAACTGGCAGAAGAGCTGTCTACCGATGCTTTTGATGAAGACATGAATGATGCCGATATAGACGCCTTATTAGCAGATAGCAGCACCAGCGACAGCTCTGACGAGCTGGAAGAGCAGCAACTGGAGGCTGCAACGGAGGCTGAATACCTGAATGACTATGCGGATCTTGAAGATGATTTCCCATCGGATGTGCCAGTTGAGCCTGAACAGGAAGCTCCAAACCTGACCGAGCAAGATGATAACTCGGTGCAGCCACCTTCGGCCGCCAGTCTCTCCGTTGAAAACCCGAGTGAAGTACTGGAACAGTATCCTGAACTGGAGCTGAGTGCTGAAGAGCCTGCCAGTGGCTCGGACACCAGTGAAGCCGAATATACAGCGGATGGCGACTTTGACGATGCCATTCTGGCAGAGCAAGAGCCAGCGGAGGATATGTCCGAAGATGCCATCGAAGGGATCCAACTGGATGATGACGATACAACGGATTTCGACCAACTGCTGTCCGAGCTGGAACAAATGGCGGAGCGAGTCTCGGAGCATGAAGATGGCACGCCGGATGTAACCGAGCCTCTTACCGATGAAGCAACCGCAACTGAACGCCTGGTGTCCGATGACGACTTTCAGGATATTGACCAGCTTTTGGCTCAAGCGGCGGACAAATCACTGCAGCCGCAAGAGCCAGAGTTTGATACTGAGCTGGAAGATGAGCCGCAGGGGCCGGGGCTTGATGCCGTGGCCGGATTGGATGATGAATACGCAGCTCAGTTGGATTTGATCCATGCCTATCTTGAAATGGATGATGTCGAAAGTGCAGAGCAAGTCATCAAAGAGGTGATGAACTCGGATGCACCGGAAGCGATTAAACAGGAAGTCAGTCAGTTGCATCCAAACACCAAAAAAGACTAATACCCTCGGGAACCCTGTCCGCTTAGCATGGCTGGGCAGGGATTACTTGCATAGGGTATAATCCTTGTATCACTAAACCAGGCGGTTGCGACCTTGCCTGGTTTTTTATGTTTCTTTTATGAGGTGAGCATGCGGATTGCGCTTGGTATTGAATACGATGGCTCGGAGTTTTATGGCTGGCAACGTCAGCAGGAAGTCGCCAGCGTACAGCAACATCTGGAGCAGGCCTTGTCAAAAGTTGCCAATGAGCCAATACTCACTCAGTGTGCCGGTCGTACTGATGCCGGGGTGCACGCGACCGGGCAGGTAGTGCATTTTGATAGCAGTGCCGTACGTTCGGATAAAGGCTGGATAATGGGGACCAACAGCCACTTACCGGCAGGTATCAGTGTGCGTTGGGCCAAAGCGGTGCCTGAAGATTTTCATGCCCGCTTTGCTGCTACGGCAAGGCGCTATCGCTACATTATTCTTAACCAGCGATACCGGCCGGCAATTCTACAGGCAGGCTTAAGCCACTACCACCAGCCACTGGATGCAGCACGTATGCATCAGGCCGGACAATGCCTGCTTGGTGAGCATGACTTCAGTGCTTTTCGGGCGATACAGTGCCAGTCAAAGAGCCCAAACCGCTTTGTGCATCATCTGAAGGTGCAGCGGGTCGGCCCTTACGTGGTGCTGGATATCAAAGCCAATGCCTTTGTGCATCATATGGTCCGAAATATTACCGGCTCTTTGTTGGAGGTTGGTATGGGGCGGCAACCTGTCACATGGCTGGCTGAATTACTGGCCGGTAAAGATCGTACCAAGGCAGCGGCAACAGCCAAAGCTGGAGGTCTGTATCTGGTCGAGGTAGACTACCCGGAAAGCTATGCGTTGCCGCAGTCTGCACCAGGCCCATTGTTTTTGCCTGCGCAACTGGACTGACTACTAAGACCAGTTTTTTATATTAACATACGCCGTTTTTATGCTTTAATAGCTACCGTTTTTCAGAATTTCGGTGCATTTAACACCAAATAAGCAAGGCTTTCCGGTTAAATAACCAAAAGCTGATTAGGAATCGATATGAGTTGGTTAGAAAAGATCCTTCCCCGTACTTCGACTTCTGCACGCCGTAATATTCCTGAGGGCGTCTGGACCAAATGTTCTTCCTGCGATGCGGTATTGTACAAAGCCGATCTGGATCGACAACTGGGCGTTTGTCCGAAATGCGATCACCATATGAGAGTCAGTGCCCGTGATCGTCTTACCATGTTTCTGGATCCGAACAGTACCACAGAGCTGGCTGCAGAGTTAGAACCTCAGGATTTGCTGAAGTTTAAAGACAGTAAGCGTTACAAAGATCGCATTACCGCGGCACAAAAAGAAACCGGCGAAAAAGATGCTATGTTGGTAATGCATGGTCAGCTTAAAGGCATGCCGGTGGTAGCGTCTGCTTTTGAATTTAACTTTATGGGCGGCTCCATGGCCTCTGTAGTGGGCGCCAAGTTTGTCAAAGGGGTGGAGTACGCGATTGAGCATCGGGTGCCTTACATTTGCTTTTCTGCCAGTGGCGGTGCCCGGATGCAGGAAGCTTTACTGTCATTGATGCAGATGGCCAAAACCAGCGCAGCTTTAGCCAAGTTGAGTGAGCAGGGGCTGCCTTATATTTCTGTGCTGACCGATCCAACCATGGGGGGGGTTTCTGCCAGTCTGGCCATGCTGGGTGATATCAATATTGGTGAACCCAAAGCACTGATTGGTTTTGCCGGTCCGCGGGTTATTGAGCAAACCGTGCGGGAAAAATTGCCGGAGGGTTTCCAGCGCAGCGAATTCCTGCTGGATCACGGTGCCATTGATATGATTGTTGACCGCCGCGAAATGCGCGATACAATTGCCCGACTTGTGGCTAAATTTATGCAGTTGCCCACTCCGGAACAGGAGTAACCCAACTGCTCAGGGGTTTATGAGCACCTTCACCTCCCTTACCAGCCAATCGTGCCAGACTCTGGACGATTGGCTTTGCTTTATTGAGCAACAACATCCGCAGCATCAGATCGAGCTTGGTCTGGACCGTGTGCGGCAGGTTGCTGAGCGGGCTGCTTTGCAACAGTTACCTGGCCGGGTGGTATTGATTGCGGGTACCAATGGCAAAGGCACTACCGCACGTTGTATGGAACAATTGTTATTGGCGCAGGGTCATACTGTAGCCGTGTACAGTTCGCCGCATTTGTTGCGGTTTAATGAGCGTTTGCGTGTGAACCAGCAGGATGTCGCGGATGCCGACTGGGTGAAGGCGCTGGCTTTTATTGAACAGTTGCGTCAGGACATCGAGCTGACGTACTTTGAATTCACTACTTTGGCTGCTTTTTATCTAATTAAAGCGTACCAACCGGATGTAGCGCTGATCGAAGTGGGCTTAGGCGGGCGTTTGGATGCCACCAATATTGTTGAGCCCGATCTGAGTGTATTAACCACCATCGACCTGGATCACCAGGACTGGCTGGGCAGTGATCGTGAGAGCATTGGTCGGGAAAAAGCAGGGATTTTTCGGGCTAACAAACCGGCGGTGGTTGCTGAGCTGCAGCTACCAGCCAGTGTTATCGAGGTTGCTGCTAAGCTTGGAACTGAACTCAAATGCGCCGGAGTGGATTTTCAGTGGCGGCAACAGGCAACAGCCTGGCATTGGCAAAGTGAGGCTATAACCCTGGCTGAATTGCCGCTGGTGCCAGTGCCATTACAGAACGCTGCCACGGCCTTAAAAGCGCTATTACAACTGAATTTATTGCCACAGCCGGAAACCATCCGTCAGGCGTTGTCGCAAGTGACTTTGCCCGGGCGTATGCAATGGTTGCAACAACAGCCCGCAGTCTTGTTGGATGTTGCCCATAACCCTCAGTCCATTCAGTATCTGGCAGAGCAACTGCAGCAATTAAAGCCTCGGTTTAAGCGGATCTTTGCACTGTGCGGTATGATGCGGGATAAAGTGAAACCAAGGGCCCTGGATGCGGTGCTTGCATGGGTAGATCACTGGGCGCTGGTAAGTTTGCCGGGACCTCGTGGGGCTGATAGCGCATTATTGCAGGCGATAGTGCCTGCGGACACTAGTCTGCAATGCTATGACGATGTCTCTGCCGGTTATCGACAGCTACTGACGCAGTTGCAACACGATGATTTATTGCTGGTGTTCGGCTCTTTTGTTACTGTGTCTGCCGTACTGAGCCAGACAACACCCCCTGTGGAGGCAAAATGACACGAGCTTTTAAACAACGGTTATTGGGTGCCTGCATTTTAATGATTGCAGCCGTGGTGTTTTTACCCGATTTGCTGGATGGTGAAAAACAGGTGCTGAAAGACGACTTTGAACAAATTCCGGCCCGGCCAGAATTTCAGGGCGTGCAGGAACAACAACTGTTGGATACTGCCACTGTGCTAGCCCGGCGTGAGCAGGCTCTGGCGGAACCACAGGTTGATCTGGAGCCCTCAGATGCGGCGGCAACTACCACTGACAGCGATGAGTTGCCTTCTCAGCAGTATGCACAGGTGACTGTTGGCGAAGCGAACAACAGCACAGCCACCACTCAGCGTCCCCCAGCGTCAACGGCTGCCTCTGGCTCAGCAAATAATACAACCCAGGCACTGACGGAAAGAGCCTGGACGGTCCGGGTGGGGAGCTTTGGCCGGGTGCAAAATGCCGAAGAGTTGGTAAAACGCCTGAACGATGCTGGTTTTCGTACCTATACCCGACAAGTAACCAATAGCCAGGGAGTGCAGTTGACCAGTGTTTTTGTCGGGCCGGATCTCCGCCGCGATGCGTTGGAGCAGCGCTTAGCTGAACTGAGAGCCATTGCCCGTGATGATCGTCTGGTGATCAGCAACTACCAGCCGCTGGAAAATAATTAGGCAAGGGCCAGCGACTTTGGTAGAATGCGCGCCGTGATCAGGCATCCTTTGGAATTACATGGTTTGGATTGATTTTGTCATTCTGGCTATTATCGCCCTTTCAACGGTGATTAGTCTGGTGCGTGGCTTTGTCAAAGAAGCGGTCTCTTTGATCGTCTGGATCCTTGCCTTTTTTATAGCCAGTTATTATTACCCTCACCTGGCAGCCTATTTCACCAGCCTGGATGATGAAATTCTCCGTAACGCCCTGGCCATCGCTATTCTTTTCGTATGTTCTCTTATTCTTGGTGCCTTAATTAATTTTTTAATCAGCAAGTTGGTGCAGTCTACTGGCCTAAGTGGTACCGATAGGGTGCTGGGGCTTATTTTTGGGGCTCTGCGCGGTGTCTTGCTGGTCAGTGCGGTGTTATTTTTTGTCGATGCCTTTACCGGTGCCGGTAAAACCGATTGGTGGCAGAACTCCAAACTTATTCCTGAATTCCGATTTATCATTGAGTGGTTCTTCGATTATTTGCAGCATCACTCGAGTTTTATGCAACAGCCCTAATACCTGTTTGTTGTGGGTGATTAGTCTTAGGCGAGGAAAATTCCATGTGTGGTATTGTTGGTATTGTTGGTAAGTATCCGGTCAATCAGGCGCTGTACGATGGCCTGACGGTGTTGCAACACCGGGGACAAGATGCTGCTGGCATCGTGACGGTGGATAACAACACCTTGCGTTTGCGTAAAGCGAACGGTCTGGTGAAAGATGTGTTTCACACCCGCCATATGTTGCGCCTGTCCGGCAATATTGGCATCGGTCATGTTCGTTATCCAACGGCCGGCTCCTCCAGCACTGCCGAGGCACAGCCCTTTTATGTCAACAGTCCTTTTGGCATCGCTATGGCCCATAACGGCAATTTAACCAACTCAGAGCAATTGACCGAAGAAATTTTCCGCCGGGCGAGACGCCATATCAACACCACCTCGGATTCCGAGATCTTGCTGAATGTCTTTGCGCACGAATTGCAGCAGAACAATACCTTATCATTGACGGCAGAGGATGTGTTTCAGGCCGTTACTGCAGTACATCGTAAAGTCCGCGGCGGTTATGCCGTGGTATCCCTGATTATTGGCCATGGTTTGGTGGCTTTTCGTGATCCGAACGGTATCCGACCTCTGGTGATCGGTAAGCGTGATACGGAAGCGGGTACTGAGTACATGGTGGCGTCAGAGAGCGTTGCACTCGATACCGATGGTTTTACCGTAATGCGGGATGTGTACCCGGGTGAAGCGGTCTATATCACTGAAGACGGTGAGCTGTTTACCCAGCAGTGTGCTGAGAACCCAGGCTACAGCCCGTGCATTTTTGAGTACGTCTATTTTGCCCGGCCGGACTCCACCATCGACAATATCTCGGTCTATGCCTCGCGGGTGGCTATGGGCACCAAGTTGGGTGAAAAAATCAAACGTGATTGGTCGCATCTGGACATTGATGTGGTGATCCCAATTCCTGAAACCAGTAATGATGCTGCACTGCAAATTGCGCAGGAGCTTGATTTACCTTACCGTCAGGGTTTTGTAAAAAACCGCTACATTGGCCGTACTTTTATTATGCCGGGCCAGGTAGAGCGCAGAAAATCAGTGCGCCGCAAGTTGAATGCCATTCAACAGGAGTTCAAAGGTAAGAATGTTCTGTTGGTCGATGACTCCATTGTACGGGGCACTACCTCGCAGCAAATCATTGAAATGGCTCGTGATGCCGGTGCCAAGAAAGTATACTTTGCCTCTGCCGCGCCAGAAGTGCGCTTTCCGAATGTCTATGGCATCGATATGCCCTCTGCCAATGAACTGATTGCTCATGGTCATGATGTTGACAGTATCTGCGAAAACATCGGTGCTGATGGGTTGATCTTCCAATCACTGGAAGATTTGATTGCGGCTGTTCGTTCGGTCAATCCGGATATTAAGCGTTTCGAAACCTCGGTATTTGATGGGGTTTATGTCACCAATGACATCGATCAGGATTACCTGAACCGGTTGGATCAACAGCGCAGTGATGGGGCAAAGCACCGCAATGCTGCCATGGCGATGGCGACCAATCTGGAAACCTACAACGAAGCAGATTAAGCGTTTGCTGCAAAACACAAAAGCCGCAATTGCGGCTTTTGTGTTATCTGTAAAGGTTCATTAGTGTGTAAAGGCCGGACCAAAGCCGGAACTCCACAAGATGGCAGTACCGGTTAGTACACATACCAGCAGAATCAAACCACAGGTCACCACTGAGCTGGCGTAAATAAAACCACGCTCTTCCGGAATATGCATCAAAATGGGTACTCCTACATACAGTAGATACACCGAGTACGCCAATCCAGCCAGCCCGACCAGCATCACAAACCACAGCTCTGGGTACAAGGCAGCAAAGCCTACCATAAACAAGGGGGTGGAAGTATAGGCTGCCAGCTCCAGAGTTTGGGTATAGGTTGGTTCAGAGCCAAAAGTATGCGCCATCCAATGTGCCAGAAAGGCCAGTGCAAAGACGCCAGCAATCAAGGCAAAGTACATGGCAACTGACAGCATCAGGGCACTGTCCGAGGTTAATTTAATGGTATCACCAACGCCGATACTCCAGCCGATATGCACGGCCGAGTAATAAGCACAGATGGATGGAATTAGCGCAATAATCAAAATGTGCGCCAGGCTGTAACGAAAACTTTCATGGCGCTGGTCGATGGTATGCCACTCTTCTTTCGGGTGGGCATAGAGTCCCCATAGGTGGTTCAATATCATAATTATTATCCTTCACACTGCCTATAACTTAAGCAATTGGTACTGTTGTACCAATCGGGCTATACCAGAGTACCTCCTAGGTATAGTTCAGTTATGGCCAAATTTTGTCCGGTCGTCAAGTTATGTTGCACAAAATTTGATCCGGATCAGTTTTGGCCGCCTGATAGCTGGTTGCTTGAGCTTGAAAACGTTATAATGCCGTTTTTTTACAAAGCTGTAGATGCATTGATGAATACTGCCGAACTAGCTGTGTTGCTGGCTCCCATCCACCAGTTTTTGCACTGCCGAACGCCGGATGTCTGGCTTGAGCGTGCTGCCTTGCCTGAGCAATTACCGGCTTTGTTGATTGACCATATGCATTGCGAGCTAAAAGCAGCGCAAAGTGCTGCTTTGTTAATTCGCCGCTATGCCACAGATAACGATTCTGCTAAATCTTTGCTGGCTTGGCTGAAGCCTTACGAGGACTTTGTCTATCGGAAAGTAGGAGATGGCCATTTTACCCAAAGCAAAAATGCGCTGATAGGTGAACTCCATGCTAAGGGAACGCAGCCTTGGCAACAGCAAGTGCTGGATAAAATGGTGCGCTTGATTAAAGAGGAGTTGCATCACTTTGAGCAGGTACTGGCTTTTATCCGTCAGCGTGGTATTGCCATCCAGCCCCTGAGTGCTGCCGGCTATGCTTCGGGCTTATTGCGGCATGTGCGTAGCCGGGATCCGGCCATGCTGGTCGATAAACTGATTATTGGGGCTTTGATTGAAGCCCGCTCCTGTGAGCGTTTTGCCGCTTTGGCTCCTTTGCTGGATGACGAGTTACAGCGTTTTTATATCTCTTTGCTGCGCTCGGAAGCGCGTCATTACCAGGACTACCTGCAACTGGCCGCCGACATCAGTGCTGAGCCGATTGATGAACGGGTGCAGCAACTGGCGGCGATTGAAGCGACGCTGATTTTACAGCCTGATGTTGAGTTTCGTTTTCACAGTGGGGTGCCGGTAGCTGCTTAAAAGCTGTGCTGCTTGATAAATAACCAGTTGTCGATTAAGCTTAGCTTCAGCATCGATGGATTATGATGCTTGTGTACGCTACCGGTGAAGGAGACACACCATGAATGCACTACCACAACCGCAAGAGACTGCCCGCAGTTCAAATCAACCCAAAGACCATTACCAACCAGCACGTCGCCATTTTGGTGAGGCGCCATCCTTATTGGCTGGTAATAAACCTTTTAGTGAGCGGCCAGAGTTAGAGCCAACCGCTATCCTCGGCTACAACTAAGTGAGCCGCCAGTTCCGACGGTTGGTTGCTTTGTATGCAGGATCTTACAGCTCGTGCCTTACAGATCCTGAAAGAACAGCTGCCAGTCGTCGGCACTGACTTTCAAATAGCTGGCTTGCTGGTACCAATCACCCAGCACATAGCGCTGGCCAGGCCCTTGCGCCAGGGGGACCTGGTGTACTTTGGGTCGGTGGGTGTGGCCATGGATCAGATGGCGCACTCCAGCTTCTTCCATCACCCGCACCACTTCTTCCGGGGTCACATCCATAATCTGATGGGCGGCACCGGATAACGTTGCTTTATACGCTGCACTTTTACGGCGGGCTTTTTTGGCCAGGTGTTGGCGATACCAGAGCGGCATGGATAACATCAGGTTTTGCCACCAGCGCTGATCCCACCAGCGGCGAAACTTTTGGTAGTCGAGATCCAAGGTACAGAGGCTATCACCATGCATAATCAGGGTAGGGGTACCGTACAGCTCAACGACCTTGTGCGCCGGTAATAACTGCATGCCGGCACTTTCCGCGTAGCGCTCACGTAGCAAAAAGTCACGATTACCGTGAATAAAGTACACCGGTATCTGCTGGCTTAATTGCTTTAGCTGGCTGGCAACCTCGCTGAGCAGTGGTTCCGGGTTATCATCGCCAATCCAGACTTCAAACAAATCGCCTAAAATATAGAGCGCATCCGCCTGTACGGCATCTTGCTGAAGAAACTGCAGGAAAGCGCTGGTGATATCGGCTCGCTCAGCGCTTAAATGCAGATCGGCTATAAACAGTGTGTGCGGCTTAGCCATTCAGCTCAGCGCGCTCAATCACCACCGGCTCGGTAGGAACATCGGCGTGAGGGCCATGGCGACCAGTTTGTACCGCCGTGATTTTCTCCACTACATCCATGCCAGCACTGACTTTGCCAAATACACAGTAGCCCCAGCCCTGGCTGTTTTCTGCCCGGAAGTTCAGGAAGTCGTTATCTGCCACATTGATAAAAAACTGGCAGGTGGCTGAGTGTGGATCCGAAGTACGGGCCATGGCAATGGTGCCAAGAGTATTGGCTACCTGGTTGTTGGCTTCGTTTTTAATGGCTGCTTTGGTGGGCTTTTGCTGCATATCGCTGGTAAAGCCACCACCCTGGATCATAAAGCCCGGGATCACCCGGTGAAAAATGGTGCCATCAAAAAAGCCGTCTTTCACGTAGCTTAAAAAGTTCTCGACCGTGGCAGGTGCTTTGTCGGCGAAGAGTTCCAGCGTAATGACGCCAAAATTGGTATGCAATTGAACCATGGGATTTTCCTTCTAAGAAAAAAAGCCATTGTAGCCTTTTTTTGCCTGTTGCGACATAGCGCGAAAGGGCGGTGCGGTGCTAAACTAGCGCTTTCGTTCAAAGAGCAGGCAGGAGTCACGAGTGCAGATCTTCAATACCCTTACCCGACAAAAAGAGACCTTTCAACCACTGGTCGAAGGTAAAGTGGGTCTTTATGTGTGTGGTATCACGATCTACGACTACTGTCATATTGGCCATGCCCGCACCTACGTGGCTTTTGATGTGATCAATCGCTATTTGCGTTTTTCCGGCTACGATGTCACCTATGTGCGCAATATCACCGATGTGGATGATAAAATCATCAAGCGGGCAGCAGAAAACAATGAAAGTTGCGATGCACTTACCGCGCGCTTTACCAAGGCCATGCACGAAGACTTCGAAGCACTTGGTTTATTGCCTGCGGATATTGAGCCAACCGTTACCGGCCATATGCAGCCGATTATTGAGCTTATTCAGACACTGCAAGACAAAGGTTATGCCTATGTCAGCAAAGATGGCGATGTGCTGTTTGATGTTAGCAAGTACGATGCTTATGGTAAGTTGAGTCAACAGAACCTGGAGATGCTGCAGGCCGGTGCCCGGGTGGATGTCAATGACAACAAAGATGACCCGCTGGATTTTGTGTTATGGAAATCAGCTAAGCCGGGCGAGCCCAGCTGGGAGTCTCCCTGGGGCAAAGGTAGACCAGGCTGGCACATTGAATGTTCAGCCATGAGTGCCTGCCACCTGGGATCGCATTTTGATATTCATGGCGGTGGCTCGGATTTGCAGTTCCCGCACCACGAAAATGAGATTGCCCAGTCTACCTGTGCTCATGACAGCAAATACGCCAATACCTGGATCCACACCGGCATGGTGCAGGTGGATAAAGAAAAAATGTCCAAGTCGCTCGGCAACTTCTTCACGGTGCGTGAAGTCTTGGCGAAATACAATGCTGAGTCGGTACGTTATTTCTTGCTCTCAAGCCACTACCGCAGCCAGCTGAATTACAGTACCGAAAACCTCGAACAGGCGCATGCAGCACTCAGCCGTTTGTACACGGTACTGCGTGATTTGCCGCCAGCAGAAGAAGTCGAGCTGAGTGATGACGAAAGCTTGCAGTATGTCGATCGCTTTCAGCAAGCGATGGATGATGACTTTAATACGCCGGAAGCCTTGCCGGTACTGTTTGAGCTGGCGCGTGAAGCCAATCGCTGCAAAGACACTGATGTAGAAAAAGCACGCCAACTTGCAAGTCTGCTGCATATGCTGGGCGGCGTGCTGGGCATTTTACAAGGCGATGCCGGTGCATTCTTGCAGGGTGGCACAGCGGGTGCTCAGCAACAGGATGATGTGGCCGATATCGAAGCTCTGATCACCAAACGGAATAATGCCCGTGCGGAGAAAAACTGGGCTGCCGCGGATGCGGCCCGTGATCAACTCAGCGCTATGGGGATTATTCTGGAAGATAAAAATGGTGTTACCAGTTGGCGTCGTAGCTAATCTTTAAGAACTTAGCCCCTTGGATTCAGGCCACCAGCAAAACTGGTGGCCTGTTTTATTTCAGCTAGGCTTAATGGAGCCTGTAAGCCTGTCAGAGCAAACTACCTAAAAGGTGGTATACTGTTGATCCGGCGAAGAAAGTTAAAGCTAATTTTAAGGTAGGCGTATGCGCAATAACCAGCCAGTGACACAGCGAGAGCGGACATTTCCTAAAGAACAAAAGCTGATTTCAGCCACAGATACCAAAGGGGTGATTCAATACTGCAACGATGCCTTTGTTGAAATCAGTGGCTTCAGCCGTGAAGAGCTGATTGGCCAGCCGCACAACATTGTACGTCATCCGGATATGCCGACAGGGGCATACCAGGCCATGTGGTCGTATTTAAAGCAAGGCAAGCCCTGGATGGGATTGGTTAAAAACCGGTGTAAGAATGGCGACTACTACTGGGTAAATGCCTATGTGACGCCGGTGCATCAGAATGGCAAAGTTATCGGCTATGAGTCGGTGCGTGTTTGCCCTAAGCGTGACGATGTAGCGCGGGCAGAGGCTTTGTACGAACGTATTCGCACAGGTCAGTCAACTGATACCTGGCTGGCAAAAGCAAAGCGTTGGCTGCAAGTGAGCTGGGTACCGGCGACAGCGCTGCTGCTGGCTTTTGGCTTGTGGCAATTGGTTGGGGTGGGGGCTGCCGCCGTCTCTTTGGCTGCAACAACTTTGTTGGTGTATGCGCTATCCCAGTGGCAGTGTGCTGCCCGGCTTGGCCGGCTCGACGCTCTTTTGCCCCAAGCTTTTCGGGACCCTTTGGCCATGTTGTCTTACACCGACGCCAAAGGGGTAGAAGCATCTTTTGAGGTTGCTATTTTGGCAGAGCAGGCGCACTTGACTACCGTACTGACGCGCATTGAAGATGCTGCTGAACGGGTGTCTGGTTTTTCTACCGATGCCAAGGTGACGTCTGAGCAAGCCATTGCCCAGATTGGCCGGCAACAACAAGAGACCGAACAGGTGGCAACGGCGATGAATGAAATGACCACCACCATTGCCGAAGTGTCGGTGCATGTACAGGAAACAGCTTCGCAAGCCGATGATGCCGACAAGTTGGCACAATCCGGCTTGCAAATTGCCGGTGATACCCGTGGTGCCATCGTGCATCTGCAGCAGTCGGTCAATCAGATCAGCAATTCGGTGCAGGAGCTGGCGGCACAAACTGGCAGTATTGCTAAAGCCGCGCAAATTATTGAGCAAATTGCCGATCAAACCAATTTGCTGGCTTTGAATGCGGCCATTGAAGCGGCCCGGGCCGGTGAGCAGGGCCGTGGTTTTGCGGTAGTTGCTGATGAAGTGCGGCAACTGGCGGCACGCACGACTGAGTCCACCAAAGACATTCATGGCATTATCACCGAGCTAACCCGTAAAGCCGAAGCGGCTGTGCATGTTGCCGAAGCAGGTAAGGGCGATGCCGACAAAGGTGTCGCTATGGTAGCCGATGCAGAAAAAATGCTGGATGGCATCAGTCAGGCCATTAACAGCATTGCTGCTATGGCAATGCAAATGGCGACTGCCGTCGAGCAGCAGGCGCATGTGGCCGATGATATTAACCGTCAGGTGGTGAGTATCTCAGAACTGGCACAGGACAGCACCGGCAAAGGCCAGCATGCAGCCGACAGTGTGTCCCGCTTGCAAGGTACAGCGCATGATTTAAAAGATTTGGTGCAGCGTTTTAGCCGGCTGCATTAAAGTAAAGCAAAGGCTTTTCTGAAAAAACGCAGCAAGTTGCTGCGTTTTTTTGTACTTAGATTAAGGCTGGTCGTGATAGCGCTCGCAGGCTTCCAGCGTGTTTTCAATCAGACAGGCGACGGTCATAGGACCAACACCACCCGGTACCGGGGTGATAAAGGCAGCACGCTCGGCGGCTGTAGCAAAGCCAACATCGCCTACCAGCTTGCCTGATGGCAGCCGGTTGATGCCAACATCAATCACCAGGGCACCGGGTTTTATCCAGTCACCCGGAATAAAGTCGGGCTTGCCCACGGCAACCACTAAAAGCTCAGCCTGGCGCACATGGTATTCCAGATCGCGGGTAAAACGATGGCAAATGGTGGTGGTGCATCCTGCCAGCAGTAGCTCCAATCCCATTGGCCGGCCAACGATATTGGAAGCACCTACTACGACTGCATGCAAGCCTTTAATGTTCTGACCGGTGCTTTCCAGCAGCGCAATAATGCCTTTGGGGGTACAGGGGCGCAGTGCCGGCATCCGCTGGGCCAACCGGCCGATATTGTAGGGATGAAAGCCATCGACATCTTTGTGCGGATGAATGCGCTCTAAAATCAGCGATGCATCCAGTCCGGCTGGTAGCGGTAATTGTACTAAGATGCCATCCACCTCTGGATCCTGGTTCAGTTGATCAACTAAATCCAGCAGTTGTTGCTCGGAGCTGTCAGCGGGTAAATCGTAAGAAAAGGAGCGAAAACCAACTTCGTCACAGCTTTTGCGTTTGCTGCCAACATACACCTGGGATGCCGGATCCTGGCCTACCAGCACCACGGCAAGGCCGGGAGCGCGTTTGCCTTGCTGAATTCTGCTTTGTACTTTGGCGGCGACTTTGGCTTTTATCGACTGGGCGACGGCTTTACCATCGATCAACTGGGCGGTCATAACTTTTCTCAGCATAAGTGAATGCTGTTATTTTCTCATACCCACCGGCGGATGACCAGAGACTTGCGGTTGATCCAACCGAATGGTGTTGGCGTAATGTTTTGTGGTTAATTTTGCTTTTGTCGCCCGCCTGGTATAAATAAGCAGCAATTGATTGTCTGGACAAAAAAAAGGTTTGACGATACCTTGTCCGGGCGTTAATATTCCGCCCCGTTGCAGCGATGCAGCACAGTCGGTGATTGGCGCAGCTTGGTAGCGCACTTGGTTTGGGTCCAAGGGGTCGCAGGTTCAAATCCTGCATCACCGACCACTATCTCTCCCGCGTAGGCGTTTGACATGTGCGCCCGTAGCTCAGTTGGATAGAGCAACGGCCTTCTAAGCCGTGGGTCATAGGTTCGAATCCTATCGGGCGCGCCATTTGGGTGCAAGGCAAGTTTACATTGTGGTGGTTGTAGCTCAGTTGGTAGAGCCCCGGATTGTGATTCCGGTTGTCGTGGGTTCGAGCCCCATCATCCACCCCAACTCGTTCGAAATGTCGGTGATTGGCGCAGCTTGGTAGCGCACTTGGTTTGGGTCCAAGGGGTCGCAGGTTCAAATCCTGCATCACCGACCATTTCTCCTCTCTTTTTCTATCATTCAAATTATTAGTTATTCTTGCTTGCTATGTTCTTCGTAGCACGGCCAGGCTGGCGGATCTTTTTCCGGAACACGCTGTGAACCCATCCCTGGGCGCTCTTGACACGCCGTCCGGGCGTGTCAGGTTTCCGGAAAAAGTCCGTCCAGCCTGGCCTGATCCGGACTCAGCGTTTGGTTAGCTAGGGAACAGCCAGCTTTTGACAAAGCCGTAATAAGGTCTCCAGTGCCAAACCACTGGCTTGCACTGGGCTGTAGGCCAAACCTATCCGCCGTTCCAGCCCTGTTATGGCAATAGGGCGCAGTACCAGATCCTGGCGTTGTTGCAATTGCTCAAAATCCGGCACCAAAGCACAAGCCACTCCAGCGGATACCAAACCAAGCGCATACTCAATGGTATGAATATCGGCCCGGATATCCGGTTTGATGCCTTGACGCACCAACTCTGGATACAACTTTTGCCAGGCTTCACAAGGGGTACGTTTAATCAGGGCCAGCCCGGAGAAATCCTGCAAATGGATCTGTTGTTTAAGCGCTAACGGGTGGCCGGCTGGCAAGGCCAGCTGAAAGTGGTCATGGTACATCGGCTGAAATTGTTCGCCACTTTTTAACAGTTCCGGGCTGATAATGCGGGCATCACAAGGATCATCCGGCTCCACCAGCTGCAACTCCAGGCCGGGTAATTGCAGGCTGAACTGTCGTAATAAGTCACTCATTCGCTCAACGCCCAGCGCTCGAATTAAGCCAAGCCGAAAACGAATTTTATCGACCGGTTCGGTAAAAGAGCGCTGCAGCGCCTGAAACTGCCCCAGCAACCGGCAGGCATGGCCATAGAGCCGCTCGCCATCCTCGGTCGGGGTAACCCCTTTGGGCTGGCGCAGAAACAAAGTGACATTCAGTTGCTGCTCCAACTGGCGAATGGCGGCCGAAAGCGAAGGCTGGGCTACAAAGCACTGGCGCGAAGCGGCGCTGACACTGCCTTGTTCGTACACCGCGACAAAATACTTCAGATGGCGTATATCCATAGTTTAAATCTATACCAGATACCAAAATAATATATTTTAACTTTACACCAAGGCTGGCTAATCTGGCTAGTAACCGATCTGTTTTTTAAGGAAAACACACCATGAGCAGAGCCCCATTCAACTGGCAAGACCCGTTCCATTTATCCGACATGCTGAGCGAAGAAGAGCGGATGATCCGCGACAGCGCCCATCAGTATTGCCAGGAGCGGTTGATGCCGCGCATTTTGCTGGCTAACCGTAACGAACACTTCGATCGCGCCATTATGACGGAATTGGGCGAGCTCGGCCTGCTGGGGGCTACCTTACCGGAAGAATATGGCTGCGCTGGCGTAAACCATGTCTGTTATGGGCTGGTTGCCCGTGAAGTAGAGCGGGTCGACAGTGGCTACCGCAGTGCCATGAGTGTGCAATCCTCCCTGGTGATGCACCCCATTCATGCCTATGGCACCGAAGCCCAGCGTCAAAAGTACCTGCCGAAACTAGCCACCGGTGAATGGGTAGGTTGCTTTGGTTTGACCGAGCCGGATGCAGGCTCTGATCCGGCCAGCATGCGGACCACGGCTAAGAAAATTGATGGCGGCTATCTGCTAAACGGCAGCAAGATGTGGATCACCAACTCGCCAATTGCCGATGTGTTTGTGGTCTGGGCCAAACTGGACGGTGAAATCCGTGGCTTTGTGCTCGATAAAGGTTTAAAGGGCCTGAGCGCACCGAAAATTGAAGGCAAGTTTTCGCTGCGTGCTTCCATCACTGGCGAAATCGTGATGGATCAGGTGGAAGTCACCGAAGAGGCATTATTGCCTAATGTCAGTGGTTTGAAAGGCCCCTTTGGTTGCTTGAACAAAGCCCGTTATGGCATTGCCTGGGGCGCGCTAGGCGCCGCCGAATTCTGCTGGCATGCAGCCCGTCAGTACACCCTGGATCGTACCCAATTCAACCGGCCACTGGCAGCCACTCAACTGGTGCAGAAAAAACTGGCCGATATGCAAACCGACATCAGCTTGGGGCTGCTGGGTTGTTTGCAGGCTGGGCGCCTGATGGATGCCGGTACCCTGGCACCGGAGACCATTTCACTGATTAAACGCAACTCCTGTGGCAAGGCGCTGGACATCGCCCGTCAGGCCCGCGACATGCACGGTGGCAACGGCATCGCCGATGAATACCATGTGATCCGCCATGTAATGAACCTGGAGGCAGTCAATACCTACGAAGGCACCCATGATGTGCATGCCTTGATCTTAGGCCGTGCCCAAACTGGTTTACAGGCTTTCGGTTAACAGTCCCTTGGGGCTTAGGCCCCAATACGATCCAACAGGAGTTCCGATGGCCAGTTCACAGCATCCCTGGCTGCAGGCCTATTTGCAGCGTATCGAGCAGCAGCAGTTACCCGAAGTTGCTGCCAGTCGGGGTGATTTAGCCCCAGCCTTGTTGTTTCAGTTGTTTGAAAGCCAGCTGCAAAGCCGCTTGCTGGATTTACGCTCGCGGCTGATGCAAGCCAAGGGGCAGAGTTTTTACACCATCGGCAGCAGCGGCCATGAAGCCAATGCCGCCGTTGCCGCAGCACTTCGCCCGACCGATCCGGCTTTTCTGCATTACCGCAGCGGTGCCTTTTTTATACAGCGCAGCAAGCAGGTGGAAGGCCAGACACCGCTGTACGATATGCTGCTGTCATTCGCCGCCTCGGCCGAGGATCCTATTTCCGGTGGCCGCCACAAGGTACTTGGCAGCCTGGCGCTAAATATACCGCCCCAAACCAGCACCATAGCGTCGCACTTGCCCAAAGCCGTTGGGACGGCGTTTGCCATTGCGCTTTCCAAGCGCTTGCAGCACCAGGGCAGCTGGCCGCATGACAGCATTGCTTACTGCAGCTTTGGCGATGCCTCGCTCAATCACTCCACCACCCAAGGGGCTTTGAATGCCGCTTGTTGGGCTGCTTTTCAGCAGGTGCCGGTGCCGGTGCTTTTTGTTTGCGAAGATAATGGGCTGGGTATTTCCACCCCAAGTCCCACCGGTTGGGTGCAGCAAAACCTGAACAACCGACCAGGTCTGACGTATTTTCATGCCGATGGCCGCGATCTTGCCGGCACCTATCAGGTGGCGCAGCAAGCCGCCATTTATGTGCGGCGCTACCGCAAACCAGCCGTACTGCATTTGGCCACAGTACGACTGTTTGGCCACGCCGGCTCCGATGCGGAAGTGGCCTATCGCAAAAAAGAACGGATTGCCGATGAGCTGGAGCTGGATCCTTTGCTGTTTAGCACGGCACAGATCCTCGAGCAGGGCTGGATGAACCCGACTGAGCTAAGCGACTGGGTGCAGGCGCTGGATCAGCGCATTGAGCGCATTGCCGAACAGGCCAGCAGCCGGCCAAAACTGAACTCAGCCGCAGCGGTGATGGCGTCCATCGCACCAGATCGGCCAGCACAGCCATTGCCAGCGCTACCGGATGCGGCTCTGCGCCAGGATTTATTTGCGTTTGATAAACACAATCAAGGCAAACCGCAGCATCTGGCCAAGCTGCTGAACTGGGCGCTGCACGATCTGATGGCGCAATACCCTGAGATAGTGCTCTGTGGTGAAGACATTGCCAAAAAGGGTGGGGTGTACAACGTGACTCAGCATTTGGTGCATGCCTTTGGCTACAATCGGGTGATCAACACCTTGCTGGATGAGCAAAGCATCCTGGGGCTGGCAATAGGGCTGGCGCAGCAGGGCTTTGTCGCCATGCCGGAAATTCAGTTTCTGGCTTATGTGCACAATGCCGAGGATCAAATTCGGGGTGAGGCGGCCACTCTGCCGTTTTTCTCCAATGGCCAGTACCACAATGGCATGGTGATCCGTATTGCCGGCCTGGCTTACCAGAAAGGTTTTGGCGGTCATTTTCATAACGACAACTCCTTTGCGGTGTTCCGGGATATTCCTGGTCTTATTCTACTGTGCCCGTCCCATGGCGAAGATGCGGCTTTGCTGCTGCGCCAGGCGGTGCGGCTGGCACACGAGCAAAAGCGGCTGGTGGTTTTTTTGGAGCCGATAGCACTTTATATGACGCGGGATCTGCTGCAGCCGGGCGATGGCCTCTGGCTGCGTGATTACCCAAGCCCGGATACGCCACTGCCCGCTTTAGGCGAGCCTGCGGTGTTTGGTGATGGCAAGGAGCTCTGCATTCTGAGCTACGGCAATGGCTATTATCTGTCACGCCAGGCCGAGTTGGATTTGCGAGCCAAAGGCTATGCACTGCGGCTGTTGGATCTTCGCTGCCTGATCCCATTGCAGCTGGATGCCATCCTCAGCGCCATCGGGCCTTGCAGCAAGTTGTTGATGGTTGATGAGTGCCGTCGCCGCGGCTCAGTCAGTGAAGAGCTGATGACCTTGCTGCATGAAGCCAAACCCGGACAGTTTCAGATGGAACGGATCACGGGCGAAGACAGCTTTATTCCGCTTGGGGCTGCTGCCTATCAGGTGCTGCCATCGAAAGAGCAGATCATCGCCAGCATCCAGCGCATGCTGGGTTCAGGGGCAAACACAGAACCACAGGAGCGCAGAGCATGAAAAAAACCGCTGTGGTGGTATGCCCGGGGCGGGGCAGTTACAACAAACCGGAGCTTGGCAGCATTGGCCGCTGGCATGGCGATAAAGCCGCTGTGCTTGCTGAGCTCGATAAAGTGCGGGCTGAGCTTAGTCTGGCTAGCATTGCTGAGCTGGATGGTGCGGCGCATTATGCCAGCCGGCTGCATCAACAGGCAGAAAACGCTGCCGGCCTTATTTTCAGTGCCGGTCTGTTGGATTATCAGAGCATCAATCCGGCAGAGTACGAGGTGGTGGCTATTACCGGCAATTCGATGGGCTGGTACACGGCCCTTGGCTGCGCCGGTGTCTGGCACCCGGCGGCCGCGATGCAGTATGTCTGCCAGATGGCTACACTCACCGCTGGCGCAGCAGGAGGTCAGTGCATTTACCCACTGGTCAACAGCGATTGGCAACCCGACGCGGAAAAAATTGCGCTGGTCAAGGCGCTGCTGGCCGACTATGCCGGTGAGCTGTTCGAATCGATTCGCTTTGGCGGCTATGCGGTGCTGGCAGGCAGTGAAACAGCAATGCAAGCTGTGCTCAGCCGGTTACCCAAAGTCGATGAGCGTTTCCCGCTGCTGTTACCTGGCCATGCCGCCTTCCACTCACCATTGATGGCAGAGGCCGCTAGCAAAGCCATGGCCGCGATCCCTGAGAGCGCTTTTGACCGGCCCAGGCTGCCGTTAATCGACGGTTGTGGCCACATCTGGCAGCCTTATAGCACCGAGGCCGCAGCGCTCAAACGCTACACCCTGGATCGCCAGGTGCAGGGCTGTTACGATTTTGGCCTGGCGATTGAAGTCGCGGTTAAGGAGTTTGCTCCTGATGCACTTATTCTGCTTGGGCCGGGCAGCAGCTTAGGGGGCGCGGTGGCACAAAGCCTGATCCGGCTGAACTGGCAGGGGCTTGGCAGCAAAGCCGATTTCAGTGCCCGCCAGCAACAGGACCCGTTGTTGCTTTCGATGGGGCTGGCCGAGCAGCGCAGCCTGGTGCTGTAACTGCTGCTTTATTGCAGTGCCTGAGCACTCCCTTAGATTGTTCAACCACTGCTATCCTTTAGAACCGCAGTCGGGATGCTGCGGTTTTTGTAATTTTATTACAGAATAATAAAGCGGGATAATACTACTGTTTTGGCCAAAAAATAAGCGCTAATCAGTTTTGCGTGAGTAAATTCATGTTTAATATAGGTATTTTTGTAGGTTATAGTGTCTATAAGTTAGCTGCTTTCTGAAAGCCGGTGGTGCCGAGTTACAAAATTTGCTATCATAGCCACGGTTTCAAAAACGGAGGAGCTATGTTGAACCCATCCTGGCGCAGGATAGTGCTGAAAGTCGGTAGTGCATTAATTGCCCCCGATCCCCAGGCCGGTTGCAGTGAAAAATATTTAGGCCCCATCGCTGATTTCATCCGTCAATGTCGTGACCGCGATATTGAGGTGATCCTGGTTTCATCAGGCAGTGTTGCTGCAGGCAGGCATCATTTTAATTTCAATCATCACCGGGTTCCCATTGCCTTAAAACGGGCCATGGCCGCGGTTGGTCAAAACCAGATGATGAATTTCTGGTCCAACTGTTTTGATTTTCCTTGTGCTCAGGTATTGCTGACCCATGGTGATCTGAGTGATCGGGTGCGTCATGTCAATGTGCGTAATACCTTCAGGCGTTTATTGGATCATCAGGTGTTGCCGATCGTCAATGAAAACGACACCATTGCCACTGAAGAAATCAAAGTAGGAGACAATGATAACCTGGCTGCCATGGTCGCCACCGTTGCCAATGCGGATGCGCTGATCATTTGTTCGGACATTACCGGGCTTTTTACCGCCGATCCCAACAAGGATCCATCAGCCCAGCTGATCCCGGAAGTACGGACCATTGATGAGCGTATTTATAGCCTGGCCGGCGGGGCCAGCTCGAGCGTTGGCACAGGCGGCATGCGGACCAAGGTACAGGCGGCCGAAAAGGCTACCACCCATGGTGTGGATACCCTGATTGTCGATGGTCACCAGCAGGATACCTTTACCCGTTTGCTGGATGGCTTTAATCCGGGCACTATTTTTCATGGCCACAAAGACCCGATGTCCGGTAAAAAACATTGGGTGCGCCATACTCTGCGCGCCAAAGGCGAAATTTGGGTGGATGATGGCTGCATGAAAGCATTGTGTCATCAGGGGGCTTCCCTGCTGTGCAGTGGCATTGTGCATGTGCAGGGGGAATTTGAACCCGGCGATGCGGTGATTGTTCGTTGCGGCAGTGGTAAAGTATCCATTGCCAAAGGCGTCAGTCGTTACAGTGCCCGTGAGCTATTTAGCATCAAAGGTCAGCAGACCAGTGAAATCGCAGAGCACCTGGGGGATATCCTGCCGGGCAGCACCTACGAAGTGATTCACCGTGATGAGATGACATTATTGGAGAGATTATGAGTACCCTTAGTTTGGGAACCAGTGCGGCGAGTCTTGCCGCTCAGGCTGCCAAAGCAGCCAAAGCCGTTGCGCATTTATCAACGGAACAGAAGAATTACGTGTTGCAAAGCATGGCCAATGCCATCCGCTCTGCAACCCCGGCGATTTTAAAGGCCAATGCGGCGGAGCTGGAAACGGCCCAAAGCAACAATACCAGTGCAGCCATGCTGGATCGCCTTACCTTAACCCCAGAGCGGATTGATGCAATGGCTGCGGCCATCGAGCAAATCATTCATTTGCCGGATCCGGTGGGCAGTAAACGCTTTATTGAAGAGCGTCCCAATGGCATCCGCATTGAAAAACGCCGTATTCCACTGGGCGTGATTTGTATGATTTACGAAGCACGGCCCAATGTCACCGCCGATGCCGGTGCCTTGTGTTTTAAATCCGGCAATGCGGTGATTTTACGCTGTGGTCGTGAAGCTATTCAAACCAGCCTGGCGATTGCCAAAGCCATGCACCAGGCACTGGCCGAGCATTCGTTACCCGAAGAGGTGATCACCATAGTGCCGGATCCGGATCGGCAACTGATGCTGGACTTGATTCAGCAAGATCAGTTTATTGACCTGGTGATCCCGCGCGGTGGTGAAGGCTTAATCCGCTTTGTCACCGACAACAGCCGGGTACCGGTGATCCAGCATTTTAAAGGCGTGTGCCACCTGTATGTGGATCAAAGTGCCGATCTGAATATGGCGTTGGAATTACTGTTAAACGGCAAAGTGCAGCGTCCTGGCGTCTGCAATGCCTTGGAATGCCTGTTGGTCAATAAGCATCAGGCTGCCGACTTTTTGCCAATGGTGGCTGAAGCCTTCCGTGCTCATCAGGTCAAAGTGCATGCCTGTGAGTACAGCATTGGTTACTTTGATGGCGCCGAGCCGATTGCCGCTGGTGATTTTGGCCAGGAATACCTGGCGCCGGAAATCGCCATCAGGCTGGTGGATGACTTGGATGCAGCCATGGCGCATATCGATCAGTTTGGCAGCTACCATACCGAGGTGATCTGTACTCAGGATCAGGCCAGTGCCGATACCTTTATCAATCAGGTCGATGCGGCCGTGGTGATGCACAATGCCTCATCCCGTTTCTCCGATGGCGGCGAGCTTGGCCTTGGTGCTGAAATCGGCATCTCGACCAGCAAGCTGCATGCGTACGGCCCAATGGGCTTGGAAGCGCTGACCACAGAGCGTTTTGTGGTCACCGGCCAGGGCCAGACCCGTTAACAGGTTGAGCTCAGTTACAACAAGCCGCCTACGGGCGGCTTGTTGTTATCTGGAAGCACTGATTTTAGGGGCAAATGACGAAACTGGAGCAGGGGGCTCGACTTGCTGTTTTACGCTCGCTATAATGCCGCGTCCTATTTAACTACAAGTCTGTTGAGCTGCGGCTCAGGCGAGAATCAGACTCGATTTTTTCGGCGTGACATCAAGCGCCTGAATTTGATTTTGAGGTAACAAGATGCAAGTTTCTGTGGAAACCACTCAGGGTTTAGAGCGCCGTTTAACCATTACCGTACCGGCTGATGCCATTCAGTCTGAAGTTAAAAACCGATTGCGTGATCTGGCTAAGCGTCAGCGCATCGACGGTTTCCGTCCAGGCAAAGCGCCTGTATCCATCATTCAAAAGCGTTATGGTCAAGCGGTATTGCAGGAAGTTGCTTCCGAGCAAATGCAGCGCAGCTTCTACGAAGCCATTATTGAGCAGAAAATTACCCCTGCTGGTTCTCCAACCTTCGCACCACAGGCACTGGAAGCAGGTAAAGATTTGCAGTTCGCTGCCACTTTTGAAGTCTATCCTGAAGTTGAAGTGCAGGCACTGGACAAAATTGAAGTTAGCAAGCCGGTTGTCGAAATCAATGACGCCGATCTGGACAAAATGCTGGAAACCCTGCGCAAGCAGCACGCGACCTGGGCTGAGAAGAAAGGCAAAGCAGCTAAAAATGACCGTATCATTATGGACTTTGTTGGCAGCATTGATGGTGAGGAATTTGAAGGCGGCAAAGCCTCTGACTTTACGCTGGAACTTGGCCAGGGCCGCATGATCCCAGGCTTTGAAGAAGGCCTGATTGGCAAGAAAGCCGGTGAAGAAACCACGCTGGAAGTCACTTTCCCGGAAGATTACCATGCTGAAAACTTAAAAGGCAAAGCTGCCAGCTTCGCAGTGACTGTGAAGAAAGTGGAAAAGCAGGTATTGCCAGAGCTGAATGACGAGTTTGCTGCTTTGTTTGGTTTAACCGAAGCTACGGTGGATGCACTGAAAACGGAAGTGCGTAAAAACATGGAGCGTGAGTTAAAGCAAACGGTACGTGGCAAAGTCAAAGATCAAGTGATCAAAGGCCTGTTAGCCAACAACGAAGTAGAAGTTCCTAAGTCGTTGATTGCCGGTGAAGTTGATGTGCTGCGTAAGCAAGCCATGCAACGCTTTGGTCAGAACCTGGATCCGAAGCAATTGCCAGAGCTGCCAGCGTCCTTGTTTGAAGAGCAAGCCAAAGATCGCGTGAAAGTTGGTTTGTTGTTGGGTGAAATCATCAAGACCAATGAGCTGAAAGTAGACGACAGCCGTGTGCAGGAGCTGATTGCCGATGTGGCGTCTGCTTACGAAGACCCGCAGGAAGTCGTCCAGTACTACAACAGCAATCAGGAGCTGCTGCAAAGCATGCGTAACGTTGCGTTGGAAGATCAAGCCATCGAGCTGGTACTGAGCAAAGCCACTGTGACCGATGCCCCTGCCAAGTTTGATGAGATCATGAATCCACAACAGGCTGCCAACTAAGCTGGCTAAGTCAACTAGGATTGACTTCTGCTGGTAACGCAGTTTTAATGGCTCGGACATTTTGTTCGGGCCATTTCATTTTCCGGCGGTAAACCGCCACTCATCAGGAAGCTATCTATGTCGTTTCAAAACACGCCACATCAGGATCTTATCAACGCTTTAGTTCCCATTGTGATTGAACAAACCGCCAAAGGTGAGCGCTCTTTTGATATCTACTCCCGCTTGCTGAAAGAGCGTGTTATTTTCCTTACCGGTCCGGTGGAAGATCACATGGCCAATCTGATTTGCGCTCAGCTGTTGTTCTTAGAGTCTGAGAACCCGGAAAAAGACATCTACATTTACATCAACTCTCCAGGTGGTGTCGTCACAGCCGGCATGTCGATTTACGATACCATGCAGTTTATCAAGCCGGATGTAGCTACTGTCTGTATGGGCCAGGCTGCCAGCATGGGTGCTTTTCTGTTATCCGGTGGTGCCAAGGGCAAACGTTTCTGTCTGCCGAATGCCCGGGTGATGATCCACCAGCCGCTCGGCGGTTTTCAGGGGCAAGCTACCGATATTGAGATCCACGCCCGTGAGATCTTAAGTATAAAGGAACGATTGAATCGTTTACTGGCAGAGCATACCGGCCAGAGCTACGAGAAAATTTGCCATGACACTGAGCGCGATAACTTCTTAACCGCCGAGATGGCAAAAGAATATGGCCTGGTTGATGCAATTTTGACACAACGGGACGCGAAATAACGGCATTTTTTTGCTATGGTATGAAGTAGCAATGCCCCCAGTACGTTACTGCGGGGGAAGTGAAAGAGGAAGTTACATGGCTGATAACCGCACTGACGGTGACAAAGGCGGTAAATTGTTGTACTGCTCCTTTTGTGGCAAGTCACAGCACGAGGTGCGCAAGCTGATCGCAGGCCCGCAGGTTTATATCTGTGATGAGTGCGTCGATTTATGCAACGATATTATCCGTGAAGAAATCAAGGATATCTCGCCCAAGCGTGAAGCAGATAAACTGCCTACTCCGCATGAAATCCGTCATCACCTCGATGACTATGTGATTGGTCAGGAGCATGCCAAAAAAGTCCTGGCTGTCGCTGTGTACAATCACTATAAGCGGTTGCGTAATGCAGGCAACAAGCCGGATGTTGAGCTGGGCAAAAGCAATATCCTGCTGATTGGCCCAACTGGCAGCGGTAAAACCTTGCTGGCAGAAACCCTGGCCCGTTTGCTGGATGTGCCTTTTACCATGGCCGACGCCACCACTTTAACCGAAGCAGGTTATGTCGGTGAAGATGTGGAAAACATCATTCAGAAGCTGCTGCAAAAATGCGACTACGACGTAGAAAAAGCCCAGCGTGGCATCGTCTACATCGATGAAATTGATAAAATTTCCCGCAAGTCCGATAACCCTTCTATCACCAGGGATGTATCGGGTGAAGGTGTGCAGCAGGCCTTGTTAAAACTGATTGAAGGCACCATTGCTTCGGTACCTCCGCAAGGTGGCCGTAAGCATCCGCAGCAGGAGTTCTTGCAGGTAGATACTTCCAAGATCCTCTTTATCTGTGGTGGTGCTTTTGCCGGGCTGGATAAGGTGATCGAGCAACGCTCTGCCAAAGGCGCCGGTATTGGTTTTGGCGCTGAAGTGAAAAGCAGAGAAAGCAGCCGCAGTCTGACCGAAACCTTCAAAGATGTTGAACCGGAAGATTTGGTGAAGTACGGTCTGATCCCGGAGTTCATTGGTCGTTTGCCAGTGGTTGCTACCTTAACCGAGCTGGATGCGGATGCGCTGGTGCAAATCCTCAGTCAGCCAAAGAATGCACTGGTCAAACAGTTTGCCTCTTTGTTTGATATGGAAGGGGTCGAGCTGGAGTTCCGTGAAGATGCGTTAAAGGCCATTGCGCAAAAAGCCATGGAGCGGAAAACCGGTGCCCGTGGTTTGCGCTCCATCGTCGAAGGTGTCCTGCTGGATACCATGTACGAGCTGCCATCGATGGAAGATGTCAGCAAGGTAGTGATTGATGATACCGTGATTCGCGGTGAGTCCGATCCTATTTTGATTTACCAACGTAAAGATCCTGCGGTCGCTGAATCGCATTAAACCTTCACCGGGCAGCGAGCTGCTGCCCGGGCTATTTCAGGCTTGGCACATGCAGATGCAGGAAATCAGCAGCAAGCAATTGAAGTTCTGAAAACCGGCCTCATATAGTTACCATATCCGTTTGCAGCTGCATGCAACTTATTCGAGAGTGAAAAATGACTGAACAACAGATTGAACGTCGTCATATGCCGGTGTTGGCTCTGCGCGATGTGGTGGTATACCCGCATATGGTGATCCCTTTGTTTGTCGGTCGGGCGAAATCCATCAAATGCCTGGACGCCGCCATGGACAATGACAAGCAAATTTTTCTGGTGGCACAAAAAGACGCCAGCCAGGATGATCCTAAAGCTGAAGACCTGTACCAGATTGGTACTGTGGCCACCATTTTGCAACTGCTTAAATTACCGGATGGCACTGTAAAAGTGTTGGTGGAAGGCAGCCAGCGGGCCCGTTTGCTTGAATTTACCGAAACCGAACACAGTTTTGCTGCTGATATCGAAATGGTCGCTACCTCGGATGTCGACAGCAAAGAGCAAGAGGTATTCCTACGCTCTGCTATCAATCAGTTTGAAGGTTACATCAAACTGAATAAGAAGATCCCGCCGGAAGTCCTGACAGCCTTAAGTGGCATCGAGGATGCCGCCCGCTTGGCCGATACCATGGCTGCTCATATGCCGCTTAAAGTCGAAGACAAGCAAAAGGTGCTGGAAATCAGCAATGTCACCGAGCGGCTTGAATTCTTAATGGCGATGATGGAAAGCGAAATCGACATCCTTCAGGTCGAACGTCGTATCCGCAGTCGTGTTAAAAAACAGATGGAGAAAAGCCAGCGCGAGTACTATTTGAATGAGCAAATGAAAGCCATTCAAAAAGAACTGGGCGAGTTGGAAGATGCGCTGGACGAATTTGAAACGCTGAGCAATAAGATAGAGCAAGCCAAAATGCCAGCCGAAGCGGCGGATAAGGCTAAAGCCGAACTGCAAAAGCTGAAGATGATGTCGCCGATGTCGGCGGAAGCTACGGTGGTACGTAGCTACATCGACTGGTTGAGCAATGTGCCCTGGAAAACCCGTAGTAAGGTGAAAAAGGATTTGGCCGGTGCTGAGAAAATTCTCGACTCGGATCACTACGGTTTGGAGAAAGTGAAAGAGCGCATCATCGAGTATTTGGCGGTGCAGCAGCGGGTCAATAAATTAAAAGGCCCGATCTTGTGCCTGGTTGGCCCGCCTGGGGTGGGTAAAACCTCGTTAGGGCAGTCGATTGCCAAAGCCACCGGCCGTAAGTACGTGCGAATGGCGCTGGGTGGTGTGCGGGATGAAGCAGAGATCCGTGGTCATCGCCGTACCTACATTGGCTCAATGCCAGGCAAGATTATCCAGAAAATGGCCAAAGTAGGGGTGCGTAATCCGCTGTTTCTGTTGGATGAAATCGACAAGATGGCCTCAGATTTCCGGGGCGATCCAGCCGCGGCGTTACTGGAGGTGCTGGATCCAGAGCAAAACACCAGCTTCAGCGATCATTACCTGGAAGTTGATTACGACTTATCCGATGTGATGTTTGTTGCTACGTCCAACAGTCT
The DNA here is from genome assembly GCF_039631345.1 of Alkalimonas sp. NCh-2. Classification (NCBI taxonomy): domain Bacteria; kingdom Pseudomonadati; phylum Pseudomonadota; class Gammaproteobacteria; genus Alkalimonas; species Alkalimonas sp. NCh-2. Next base: position 383,802 of record NZ_JBDIUV010000001.1, on the reverse strand, counting down.
GAACATTCCGGCACCCTTGCTGGATCGGATGGAGGTCATTCGTCTGTCCGGTTACACCGAAGACGAAAAGCTGAATATTGCCAAGCAGCATCTGATCAGCAAGCAGGTAGGACGTAATGGCTTAAAACCGCATGAAATCGACATTAAAGACGATGCCATTATCGGTATTATCCGTTATTACACCCGGGAAGCCGGGGTACGTAGCCTGGAGCGGGAAATTTCCAAGCTGTGTCGCAAAGCAGTCAAAGAAATTTTGCTGAACAAAGACACCAAAACCGTGGTAATAGAGCAAGCGAACCTGGAAAGCTATCTGGGGGTGCAGCGTTATGACTATGGCAAAGCAGAAGACAACAACCGCATTGGTCAGGTTACTGGCCTGGCCTGGACCGAAGTGGGTGGTGATTTACTGACCATTGAAGCTGCCGCCGTAGTTGGTAAAGGCAAACTCACTTTTACCGGCTCGCTCGGTGATGTGATGAAAGAATCGATTCAGGCGGCAATGACCGTTGTGCGTAGCCGGGCAGAATTGCTGCGTATTAATGATGACTTCTACGAAACCCGTGATATCCATGTGCATGTACCAGAAGGTGCGACACCAAAAGATGGTCCGAGCGCTGGTATTGGCATGGTGACGGCCCTGGTCTCCAGTTTAACCGGCAATCCGGTAAGGGCAGATGTCGCCATGACGGGTGAAATTACCTTGCGCGGTGAAGTACTGCCGATTGGTGGTTTGAAAGAAAAACTGCTGGCAGCACATCGTGGTGGTATCAAGCGGGTGTTGATCCCACATGATAACCTGCGCGATTTAAAAGAAATTCCTGACAACGTCAAAGCCGATCTGGAAATTAAAGCGGTTAAATGGATTGACGAAGTGTTGGAGTTGGCTCTGCAAGAGCCGATAAGCCGCTTTCAGCCTGAGATCCTGACAAAAAAAGCAGCAAAAAGCGCAAAAATAGAAAAAAATGCCCATTAAAGGCTTTTCATTCTCTATGGCTGTGCTAACTTAGTGAAAGTTCTCCAGCCCTTATCTGATAAGGGCTGGGCTCAAAGTGGAAAAATTGTTGTATGAAGCTCTCTTCTGCTTGCAAGCGCTCTGAATGCTTGTTATAACAAGGAGCGTGATTACAACATCAATACGTGTAGTTGTTGAAAACAATAACAATTGAAGGGGATGATATTGTGAACAAGTCTCAACTTATCGACAAAATTGCTGCTGGTGCAGAACTGTCTAAAGCCGATGCTGGCCGTGCGCTGGACGCTTTTATCGGTGCTGTGACTGAGGCTCTGAAAGAGGGTGATTCTGTTGCTCTGGTTGGTTTTGGTACTTATGCTGTTCGTGAGCGTGCTGCCCGTACCGGCCGCAACCCACAAACGGGTGCGACCATCCAGATCGCTTCAGCGAAGATTCCTTCATTCAAGCCAGGCAAAGCGTTAAAAGACGCAGTCAACTAAGAATGAGCTTTACTCGGCGCGCCGGGTAAACCAGTCAGGCATCCGAAGTAGTGTATTGGTAGCGAAAGCAACTAATTTTAAGGCTTCAGGTTTCATCGCCAACTGCTTCGCCAGGACTTCAATCAGAAAGGCGCATCTGTTAAGATGCGCTTTTTTTATGACGTGATTTTATGCGTTGCAAACAGAGATAAAGGCACGATGTTAGAGAAAATCAGAGAAGGTTCACAGGGACTAACCGCCAAGATTATTCTTGGTTTGGTGATCCTGACATTCGCCCTGGCCGGGGTGGGTGGCTACCTTGGTTCAACCAAGGAAACACCGGCTGCAGAGGTGAATGGCGAAAGCGTATCACGGGTTGCTCTGGAGCAGGCTTACCAAAGTGAGCGGGCCCGGATGGAACAGCAGTTTGGTGAGATGTTCGAAATGTTGGCATCCGACCAGGCGTATATGGCGGGTTTTCGTGCCGATGTACTGGAGCGGTTGATTGACGAGACATTGCAAAAGCAATACGCCAGACAACTGGGGCTTCGCGTCAGCGATGACGTGGTGCGTGATTTGATACGTTCATTGCCTGAATTCCAGATCGGTGGTCAGTTTAATAATGAACGTTATCTGGCATTGTTACGCCAGACGGGCATGCAAACCGGAGAATTCCGCGATATGCTGCGGGAGCAAATGACCCGCCAACAGCTGATCCGTGGCCTGATTTTATCTGAGTTTGCCACTCCGCGAGAATTGCAGCGTTTGCTTGCCTTGCAACAGCAAAGCCGGGATATCCAGCATGTGATATTTTCTGCTGGAAAATTTGTTGATCAGGTGGAACTGACAGATGCGATGATCGAGCAGTTTTATTACGACAACTTACAGCGCTATGAAACGGAAGAAAAAGTAGCGGTGCAGTTTATTGAGTTGTCGGTAGAGCAGATCGCACGGGAGATTTCAGTCTCTGAAGCCGAAGCACGGGCATTTTATGACGCAAATCTGGCTTTATACAGTACTGAAGAACGTCGTCAGGTGGCGCACATCCTGTTTGAGAGCAATGGTCGCAATGATGAGATCAAAGCCAAAGCAGAACAGGTACTGGCTGAATTACAGGCTGGAGCCAACTTTGCCGAAGTTGCCGCCCGAGAGTCTGACGATACTTTTTCCGCAGCAGAAGGTGGAGTGCTACCTTGGTTAAATCGCGGGGATATGGAAGCTTCTTTTGAGAATGCTGCTTACGCATTAACAGAGCAAGGTGCTTTGAGCCCGGTAGTACGAAGCAGCTTTGGTTACCATATTATTCAACTGCACAATTTTGAACCGTCAGTACCACAAGATTTTGCTGAGGTGAAAACGGATATTATCCATAGTCTGCAGCAAGAGCGTGCTTATGATCGCTTCTTTGAGATCCAGCAATTGCTTGCGGATGTCAGCTTCGATGTGCCAGACAACCTGCAGGAAGCAGCTGATGTGACTCAATTGCCCCTGCGCAGTCAGGCTTTATTCTCACGTCAGCAGGCCCCAGCCCCATTAAACCATCCGCAGGTACTGCAGCGTTTGTTTAATTTGCGCTTTATTGGCCAGGCTTTGAACAGTGAGCCGATTGAAATTGGTGCCCAACATCAAGTGGTGGTCCGTGTGACCGAGCATCAGCCTGCCCGCACACAGTCGCTGGACGAGGTGCGGGATCAGGTAGTGGCATCACTGCGCCGTCAGCAGAGCTCAGAGCTGGCTCGTCAGCAAGCGGATGCGGTATTGGCGCAGTTCCGTCAAGACGGTGATTTTGCTGCGGCTGTTAAAGCTGTGGGGCTGGAGCCTCAAACGGCCAACAACGCTTCACGTTTTGGTGGCAGCCTGGACGCGGAGATCCGCGCCAAAGCTTTTGCTCTGCCTCGACCGAATGAGGAGCAAGCAGTGAGTGCCGAACTGGTTGAGCTGATGAGTGGTGATATGGCTCTGGTAGCGGTCACAGCAGTTCGCGATGTTGAAGTAACTGAAGAGCCAGGTGTCGAAGATCTGGAGCGCTTTGCTAACCAGCATGCGCAACAGACTTACGAAGCCATGCTGGCGGCATTGAAAGCCAATGCAAAAATTAAACGGCCCCGCCTGGATGTCACGGATGAGCGTTTCTAACACACGGTAGGGTAGCAATAAAACCCCGCGCTTTGTCGCGGGGTTTTTGTTGGAGAAGCTGCGTACTTAACTTAGTCCCATCAGTTTTTTCGTATGCGGGTGCTGTGGTTGCAGCAACAGCTGCTCCGTTGGACCGGACTCGACAACCTTGCCATGCTGCATCACCAGGCAATAGTCACTGATATGGCGAACCAGCCGTAAGTTCTTACTGATCAGCAAATACGACAAGCTTCTTTGTTGCTGTAACTCCAGCAGCAAGTTGACAATTTGGGCCCGCAATGTCGGGTCCAGCACTGTCAGGGCTTCATCCAGGATCAGGATCTTGGGGTCCAGGATCAAAGCCCTGGCCAGAGCCAGCCGCTGTTGTTGTCCGGCTGAAAACATATGCGGATAAAAGCTAATGTGCTCATCCAGCAAGCCAACTTGTTGCAGGCTCTGCAGGACTTTCTGCTGGCGCTGTTTTTCATCCAGTACTGTGCTAAAGCGCAGCACATCGTCCAGCATAGCTCCAACTTTCTGACTTGGGTTCAGCGCCCGCTCGGCATCCTGGAACATGTAGCGGATTACATGATTGTATTTCCGATAATGACTGAGGGTAACGGACTGACCAGCCAGGCGGATTTCCCCCTGATCAGGTTGTTCTATGCCAACCAGCACTTTAGCCAGCGTACTTTTTCCTGAGCCAGTCTCTCCTACCACCGCCAGGGTTTCACCAGCATTCATGGAAAAACTCACTTGGTCCAGTGCTGTAACCGTGGTTTGCCGGAATAACCCCTGCTGTTTGCGGTAACTCTTGCTTAGATCGACCACTTCCAACAAATGACTCATCGTGGTTCCTTGTACTGCAGTGGGAAATGGCAGCTAAAGTAATGATGCTGTTTGCGCTCCAGGCTGGGAGTATGCACACATTCACGGCGGGCATTGGGACAACGTGGGCCCAGCCGGCAACCCACCGGCAGATGTTGCAAGGTGGGGATACTTCCCGGCAGAGCGTACAATTGGCTTTTGGGTGCCAAATCTGGTTGAAACTCAGGCACACTTTTAATCAGTGCATCGGTGTAAGGGTGATAGGGTTGTGCTAATAGTTTAGCGGTTTCGCCGGATTCAACCAACTGGCCACAGTAGAGGACCGATAAACGATGGGTATAGCGGGCGATACTATCCAGCTCGTTGCTGATCAGCAGTACGGACATGCTTTTTAGTTGATTCAGGCTGCTGATTAAACGAAACAGTTGGGCCTGGGTCGAAGCCTCCAGTGCCGTGGTGGGCTCATCGGCAATCAGTAACTTCGGATTTTTCGCAATGGCCATGGCGATCATCACTTTTTGACAGACACCTTCCGATAACTGATAAGGGTAGCTTTCCAACACCGATTGATGTTCCTTGATACCTACTTTATGCAGCAACGCGATGGCTTTTTTACGCTTTTGCCGGGCTCTGTTCCACCAGCTTCCTTTCAGCTGGCTATTGGGGATCGACTCATGCAACTGCTCCGCTATCAGAGCGGTAGGATCTAGACATTTACTCGGTTCCTGGTAGATCATCGCAATGTCACGACCAATAATCTTTCGTTGCTGATCGTACGGGAGTTGCAGCAAATCGACACCGCACCAGTGGAAGCGATCGGCTTTGATGCGCCAGCGTTGATTCAGTACCCCGACAATGGCTTTGGCAATCAGACTTTTACCTGAGCCAGATTCACCGACCAAACCACGTATTTCACCTTCCCGCAGGCTTAGGCTCACCCGATCAACTGCTCTTATCAGGCCCTGGCTGGTTTCCAGCTCCAGCGTCAGATTTCGGATATCCAGTAGTAACATCAGCTTTCCTGTCGTTTGCGCACAGCAGTTCTCAGGCCATCAGATACCAGATTGACGCTAAGCACTGCAATAAAAATAAGTAAGCCAGGCAAAGCAATACTCCAGGGTGACAGGTAAATCAGATCCAATGCATCTGCCACCATCAGGCCCCATTCAGCTGCGGGTGCCTGAGCACCAAGACCCAGAAAGCCCAAGGCAGCAATATCCAGTATAGCGGTGGATAAGGCCATACTAAACAGAACGGTGAGTTGCTCCCAGGTATTGGGGAAAATGACATGACGTAAGATTTGCCAATTGTTGGCACCATCCAGCCGGTAGGCAACAACATAATCCTGCTCCAACTGCTGCAAAATAGTGTTGCGTATCCCATGCACAAACTGGGGTAGCAGTGCCAGCATAATGGCCCAGATGGTATTCATCAGACCAGGGCCAAGGATCGCGACAATAATGATAGCCAGCAGTAAGGACGGAATGGTTAATGCCAGATCCAGGATATGATTAAAGACACTGGCACGAAAACCTTTACTCATACCTGCCAGTACTCCCAACAACAGGCCCAGCAAAAGAGCTCCTAATGCCGTAATGAGTGCAATGCCAAAGGTATAACTGGCCCCTTTGATCAGACGTGAGAACTGGTCCCGACCCAGATCGTCTGTGCCAAGTAAGTAGCGTACATCCCCCATATCATCCCAGGATGGAGGCAACAGCAGAACATCCGGGTTTTGCAGGTAGGGATCATAAGGGGTGAGTAGTGGACCAAACAAAGCGATTAAACCAAAAAAGCCAAACAAGATCAGGCCAATCACCGCAGAATGCTGTTGACGGAAACTGGCCCAGAGCTGACTCAGTGGTCCATGTTCTGTTTTGTGCTGCAACCACTGAAATTTAGCCATTGGCTTGCTTCCTTGCCAGTGGGTTTAACAAGGTATGGAGTATATCCATCAGGATATTCACCAGAATCACCAGACTGGAAATCACCAGCAAACCGCCCTGAATGGCCGGATAGTTGCGTTGGCTGATGCTGTCGAGCAACCAGAGACCGATGCCGGGCCAGGAAAAAATCAGTTCAGAAATCATCGCCAGGGTGACCAGAGTGCTAAATTGCAGGCCAAGTTGACGCAGTACCGGCAGCATGGCATTGCGCAGGGCATGCCGATACAGCACCTGACTGCGGCGCAGACCTTTGGCTCGCGCAGTCTTAATGTAACTCTGTTGCCAGACATTCAGCATCGCATCCCGGGTAAAGCGAATCATTACCGTAGTCGGATAGGTCGCCAGTACAAAAGCGGGCAGCCACAAGTGACGGATGGCATCCTGCATTGCAGCCTGCCAGTAGGTTTGGCCAGATAACAGGATATCCGGCAGCATAAAGCCAGTAACGACAGGGATCTCATAGAGCACACTAATGCGGCCAGAGGTTGGGAACCAACCTAAGCCAATACTAAATAGCATGATCATCAACAAAGCCCACCAGAAAATGGGCAGCGAATAGCCAAGCAAAGCGATGGTTGAAATAGCCCGGCCAGACCAATGGTTGACTTTGATAGCCGCCAGAAGGCCAAGAGGAACACCCAGTACAAAGGAGATCAGCAGTGCATAAGCCACTAGTTCCAGGGTTGCAGGAAACACCTGCATCAGCTCATGCAGCACAGGCTGCTGGCTTGCCAGCGATAAGCCCCAATCCCCTTGTAAAATCCGTTGTAAAAAAGCGATGTATTGCTGCAAGTAGCCATTATCCAACTGGTATTGTTGCACCAGTATCGGCAGCAGTTCATCATCCGGCTGCTGAATACCACTGAAGTTCACCAGCGCATCGCCCGGAAACAAATGGCCAAGACTGAAGGCAAAGCAAGTCAGAGCAAAGAATACAAAAGACAGTAAAAATAAACGACGTATCAGATAATGCCAGATCATGGCGTATCCTCATCAGCCGTCTGTTTGTATGCTTTGGACAGGTCAATACCCCCATAAGGGTTGATGGTGATACCGCCGATATTGGCATTCACCGCTTGAAAACGTTTGGCATGCGCCAGCGGCAGCAAGGGCAGATGTTCCGCCAGATACTGCTGGGCGGCCCAGTAGTAACTGCGGCGTATTGCTTGATCATCCGTCAGGAGTGCCTGTGCCAGTAAGGCATCGAAGGCCGGATCGCACCAGAGCGCTCTGTTTGTGCCGCTGTTTACGCCGTTACAGCTTAATAGTGGCCGGAAGAAGTTATCCGGATCGGTGTTGTCGGCATTCCAGCCCAACAACACCGAATCGTGCTCACCCAGGCGTAACTGGCGGCGAAATGCATTCCACTCCAGAGTGATAATACTGGCCCGGACGCCAATACGGGCCAGATCCGCTTGCATCATTTCAGCCATCCGTGGGGCATTGGGATTGTACAACCGTTGTATCGGCATGGCCCAGATGGTCATAGTAAAGCCATAGGGATAGCCCGCTTCACTGAGCAACTGTCTGGCGGCATCGGGGTCGTAGCGCTCAGCAACCAGGGTAGGATTATGACCCCAGGATGTAGGGGGCAGCAGGGTTGAAGCCGCCTCTGCCTGACCAAAGTACACCGCTTGTAAAATAGCATCGCGGTTAATGGCCATGGCCAGTGCTCGCCTTACCCGTGCATCATCAAAAGGAGCCCTGCTGGTATTAAAAGCCCAGAAGCCAACATTCATGCTGGTTTGTTGTTGGACCCGGATATCCTCCCGTTTGCTGATCAGCTCCAGCTCAGCCATTCGCGGGTAAGCCGTGATGTCGCATTCGTGGGTTAGTAAACGCGCCATACGCTTGGCATTATTGGGCTCAATATCGATCACCAGCTGTTCCAACTGGCTTGGTACTCCCCAATAGTTATTATGACGGTAATAGCGTATAAACACATCTTTACGGTATTCACGAAACTTAAAGGGGCCGGTACCTATTGGGTGGGTATCCAGCCGCTGTCGTTGGTTTTGCTCCAGCAGTTGTTGCGCGTATTCAGCCGAATGGATCACGGCAAAATCGGTTGCCAGATTGGATAAGAAAGAGCTATCGCGCTGGCGCAGATAAAAGACCACCTGATCCGCTGTTGGGGTCGCAATACGAGTGACGCGGTTGCCCCAGTCGACGGTTTGAAAATACGGGTATTCACCACCGCTCACGGCATGGTAGGGGTGGTCCTGTTGCATCACCCGTTCAAAACTAAAGCGCACATCTGCGGAGTTGAGCGCTCTGCTGGGGGTAAAATAATCGGTTTGGTGAAACTGTACCTCAGGTCGCAGATAAAAGGTGTAACTAAGACCATCTTCGCGGCGTTCCCAATGAGTGGCAAGGGCGGGGACAAACTCACCGGTCTCAGGGTCAATATCCAGCAGACGGTCATACAATTGACGGCTGGTGGCATCAATGGTGGTGCCCGAGGTAATCAGTTGCGGATTAAAGCTTTCTGGCGAGCCTTCACTGCAGTACACCAGGCCAGAGCGAACTTCCGCTGGCATTTCAGGCTGACATGCGGTGAGCAGTAAGCCAACAAGTGCGACGGGGGCGATGGCATTAATCGCTGGTTTCGGCATGAGAGTCCTGCTGGCTGTCCAATAACTGGTATTTTTTCATGTAACCACGTAACTGATGATAGGTTAAACCCAGGCATTCGGCAGTTTTTTTCTGATTGTATTGGCAAGCCGCCAAGGCTTGCTTCAGTAAATTGATTTCAAACTCTTGTGAGAGCGTTTTAAAATCTACCGGTTGTTCCGGGTTCAGCGCTGGTGTTTGAGGCTGCACTGGATGGTTGCTTTGGTCCGGGGCGTTGGAAGCATTTTGCAAAGAGCTGGTTTTGGTTGCCGTGGTCTGGCGATCTCTGGTTTTGACCCGCTGCTTTGGACGGAAAGGAGACTCAAAGGGATCCAGCAAAATCTCATGCACGGGTACATAAGGGTTGTTGGTGCGGTAGACACTGCGCTCCACCACATTTTTTAGCTCACGTACATTGCCTGGCCAGTGGTAGTCCAGCAGCACTCTTTTTGCTTTCTCGCTAAAGCCACTGAACAATTCAAACTCAAGTTCACGTGCCATGTTGATGGCAAAGTGTTCGGCCAGCAACAGAATATCTTCCCGTCGCTCGCGCATTGGCGGCAGGGTGATGACATCAAAAGCTAACCTGTCCAGCAGATCAGCCCGGAACTCGCCTTGCTCGGCCAGCGCCGGTAAGTCTTCATTGGTGGCGCATATCAGTCGAACATCGACTTTAACGGAGCGACTGCCACCGACTCGTTCAAATTCGCCGTATTCAATCACCCGCAATAATTTTTCCTGCACCAGGCTTGGGGTATTGGCCAGTTCATCCAAAAATAAAGTACCGCCATTGGCGCGTTCAAAGCGGCCTTCATGGCGCTTACTGGCACCGGTAAAAGCACCTGCTTCATGGCCAAAGAGTTCACTCTCCAACAAGTTTTCATTGAGGGCAGCGCAGTTCAGTGTCAGGTAATTCTGATCCCAGCGTTGCGACAAAAAGTGCAAGCGGGCAGCTATCAATTCTTTACCGGTGCCGCGTTCACCGATAATAAGCACCGGTTTACTTAGCGGGGCGGCTTGCGATACCTGCTCCAGCACGGTCAGAAAACTGTTGGACTGGCCGATCAGATTATCTTGTTGTTGTGTTCTGCGCATCGGATTACTTTAGCGAAAATGACCAAATAGTAGTGTATTTCATTATAGAGCTAAGCCCTAGTGCTTTCTGCATAATTTATTTCATTAATAAAATCAGTAGTTAAGCAATAGATAAAAGTTGGCAAGAAATGTGAATGGTCTCTAGTGTATCCCAACCAATTGAAGAGGTAACTACGATGGGTATTTTCAGTCGCTTTACAGACATTATCAACTCAAATTTAAACTCGCTGCTGGATAAAGCCGAAGATCCGGAAAAAATGGTGCGGCTGATCATTCAGGAGATGGAAGACACTCTGGTAGAGGTGCGTTCTTCTTCTGCCAAGACCATTGCCGAGAAAAAAGATTTGCAACGGGCGTTGAATCGCCTGAATGATGAAGTCACCGACTGGCAGAGCAAAGCCGAGTTAGCATTATCGAAAGAGCGGGAAGATTTAGCTCGTGCTGCTTTGGTCGAGCGTGAAAAAGCGGCCGATCAAGTCAGAGCGGCGGAAGCGGATATTGCGCAACTGGACGAGCACATCAACAAATTGCAGCATGAAGTGGCGCAATTGCAGGAAAAACTGGCGGATGCCAAAGCCCGGCAGAAGTCGATGCTGATGCGGCAAAAAACCGTCGCCAGCCGTCTGGATGTGAAGCGGACGCTGAACAGCGATAAGCTAAACGATGCCATGCACAAGTTTGAGCGCTATGAGCAAAAGATTGATTCGATGGAAGCGCAGGTCGAATCCTACGATCTGGGTAAGAAAACCCTGAAAGATGAATTTGCCGAGTTGGCCGCGCAAGATAAGATTGATAATGAGCTGGCAGCATTAAAAGCAAAAGTTGGCAGCAAAAAAGACAGCAAAGCGGACTAAGCGGACCAGGCAGACAAGGAGCCAGCTATGGACATTCAGCAAATGATTTTTGTGCCCATGATCTTATTTATGATCTTTGTGGCACCGCTATGGGTGATTATGCACTACCGTAGCAAAAACAAGATTGGTCAGGGACTGACCGATCAGGAACTGGGCCAGCTCAATGAGCTGGCGCGTAAAGCCGATAAAATGGCCGAACGCATTAAAACGCTGGAGGCGATTTTAGATGCCGAAAGCCCGCGCTGGAGGCAGCGTCATGACTAAGTCACGCAAACCGCTATTACGCGATGATCGCAATGGCAAACTTGCCGGGGTCTGTGCCGGTGTTGCTGATTACTTTGGTATGGAAAACTGGCTGGTTCGTATCATTACCCTGGCCGCTTTGTTCCTTGGTATGGGTAGCTTTGTGCTGGTGCTTTATTTTGCCGCCTGGGTGGTGCTGGAGAAGAAATCCAAGTACGAGGCCAACCATGGCAGTATTGCGCCGGGCAGGGACGAAGACAGTGTCGAGGTAAAAACCCAAGTGTGGCAAAAAGGTGAGCCGCCAAAGCAGGCACTGCAGCATCTGAACCATAAATTTACCAGCCTGGAATTACGGCTGCGGGATATAGAGCGTCATGTGACTTCCAGTACTTTCCAACTGAACCGTGAGTTCAATAACTTGTGAACTTTGGTTGACACTTTGCCGATGGCCTGCTGAATCATCCGGACAGCAAGCCGTCTGGCTTGCTTCCAATCACGGTAATTTCTGCTATCTGTAGTGCATCCATCCATCCGTTGAATAATGAACAGGTCGTATGCACAGCACGTCAAAATCCCCAGCCACTTTATGCATTCATGCTGGTAAAACACGCAATGAACATGGCAGTTTAGCCACCCCTTTGTATCAAAGTTCTACCTTTATTTTTGACAATGCCGAGCAAGGTGCCGCCCGCTTTGCCGGCGAGGAAGGCGGTTACATCTACACCCGGCTTGGAAATCCTACCACCCGTGAGCTGGAGCTGAAAATTGCTGCGCTCGAAGGGATGGAAGATGGCGCTGCAACAGCCACGGGCATGGCCGCCGTATCGGCTGCTACGCTGACGTTCTTGCAGCAGGGCGATCACATGATATGCAGCAAGGCCGTCTATGGCTGCAGTTTTGCTCTGTTTAGTCATCAGTTTGCCCGCTATGGCATCGAGGTGAGCTTTGTGGATATGACCGATCATGCGGCGGTGCAGGCTGCGCTTCGACCCAACACCAAATTGCTGTTTGCTGAGACCCCGATTAACCCCAATCTGGTGGTGCTGGACTTAGCGTTTTTGGGCAGCTTTGCCCGCCAACATGGCTTGCTTTCAGTGATTGATAATACCTTTTTAACGCCGTTACTGCAGCGCCCGGTCGACTTTGGCATTGATATAGTCATTCACAGCGCAACCAAGTATCTCAATGGCCATGGCGATGTGGTCGCCGGCCTGGTGGTAGCGAGCAGTGCTTTGATCCATCAAATCAAAATGACCACCTTAAAAGACATTGGCGGAACCATTAGTCCGCATGATGCCTGGCTGATCATTCGTGGCATGAAAACCCTGGCTGTGCGGATGGAGCGCCATTGTCAGAATGCGCAGCGGGTGGCTGAGTTTTTACAGCAACACCCGGCAATAGCTAGGGTTTACTATCCCGGCTTGCCAGATCACCCCGGGTACCGTTTTCTAGGTACACAGATGAAAGCGGCGGGTGGGGTGCTGGCATTTGAGCTCGATGGCAGCCTGGAAGATGGCCGCTACTTTATCAATCAATGTCAGTTGCTTAGCCTGGCAGTTAGCCTGGGCGATGCCGAGTCACTGATCCAGCATCCGGCTTCAATGACACACAGCCCTTACACCGCGGAAGAGCGTGCCATGGCCGGCATCAGCGATGGTTTGATCCGGGTCTCGGTAGGACTGGAACAGGTGGAAGATATCATGGCTGATCTGGCCCAGGCTTTAGCCGCCATGCAGGCTCAGCAGGCTAGCTCAGCCTGATTGACGACCACTCGGTAAGCCCCGTTGTAATTTAATCTTTACGACCAGCCGCAGGCTAAGTTGCGCTGGCCTGATTAACAGCCGAACCCATTTCGACTAGTATCGGTCACAGCTACAAGGGCTGGTCCCGCAAAAGAATACAAGCAACAGGGTGTCTATGAGTAAGTCAAGCAACTATGTGTCGAGGCAGTCCGACGAGCATGGTGTTATTGCCTGGTCGGACGAAGAAAATCAAATCTGGCATGAACTGATCACACGTCAGCTCAGCTGCATTGAAGGTAAAGCCTGCGATGAGTTTATGGCCGGGTTGGAGCGGCTGCAACTGCCGACGGATCGCATTCCGCAACTGGAAGAAGTGAGCAAGGTGCTGCGGGAAACTACCGGCTGGGAATGTGCCGAAGTGCCGGCACTGATCAGCTTTGATCGCTTTTTTGAGCTGCTGGCCAACAAGCGTTTTCCGGTCGCGACCTTTATTCGCTCGCGCGAAGAGTTCGATTATCTGCAAGAGCCGGATATTTTCCACGAAATCTTTGGTCATTGCGCCATGCTCACCAATCCGGCTTTTGCCGAGTTCACCCACGCTTATGGCAAAATTGGCCTGGCTGCCAGCAAAGAAGACCGGGTCTACCTGGCGCGTTTGTACTGGTTTACCATTGAGTTTGGTTTGCTGCAAACCCAAGACGGCCTGCGCATCTACGGGGGCGGCATTTTATCCTCCCCGGGAGAAACCATTTATGCGCTGGAGTCGGAAAAACCGGAGCGGAAGTCCTTTGATGCCATCGATGTGTTAAGAACTCCGTACCGCATTGATATCATGCAGCCAATATACTTTACCATCAGCCAAATCAATGATCTGTTTGATATTGCGCACCTGGACATGATGTCGCTGGTGCAGCAGGCCAAGCAGTTGGGTTTGCATGCGCCTAAATTTCCGCCTAAACAAAAACAAGCAAGTTAGAGAGGAATCGATGTCAGAGTTAACCACCATGAAGTGCGAGGCATGCCGCGCCGATGCACCCAGAGTATCCGATGACGAATTGCCGGTATTGATGCGACAAATCCCGGATTGGACCCCTGTCGTGCGAGACGGTATTTTGCAACTGGAGCGCCAGTACAAGTTTAAAAACTTCAAAACGGCCTGGGCTTTTCACCATAAAGTGGCCGAGATGGCGGAAGAAGAAGGCCACCACCCAGCCTTGCTGTTGGAGTGGGGCAAACTAACGGTAACCTGGTGGTCGCACTCCATCAAAGGCCTGCATAAAAACGACTTTATCTGTGCCGCTAAAACCGACGCTTTGCTGGCTGAGTAAAGAAGTCAAAGCGACTGCCGAGGCAGTCGCTGCTTTATTCTGTCATTGGTTAGACAAGACAACTTGAGCTCTCTAAATCCTTTTGATTCCCTGGATCTTCCATGTCTTCTACCCACTCAGATGCTTTTCTGGCAGCATCGATAGTGTTATTCAGTACTTTGAACACTAGCTTGCTTTGAGCAATGTCTTTATCTAAATCACTAATCTCACTAAGCAAATCAAGGACCTGAACTGAGCCATTAATATGCTCAGTAACCAATACCCGGATAAAGCGTTCAGCTGTTTCTGTTGGCGTGCCTTTTTCATAATTTGCTATGGTTTGATCGGTAACTCCTAACAATTTACCCAAGCTGCCTTGAGACAAATCAAGATATTTTCTCAAAAAACGAAACTCCCGACCAGACAGTTCACTTTCCCGCCTGATGATAGTTTCTGCAATTTTTGCATGCAGCCCTTCAATATCCTCAATGGATACAGCCTCTCCAAAGGGTGTCTCTTTTTTAATGTATCCATTAACTAAGTACACGTTCTCAAGACCGCAACTCTTGTAATGAAACATATTTTTCTCCGTCATATCACGGTGACTATTACAGCAAAAGACCGGTTTTCGGGTTCGACAGGCTGCACAGCGACTGCAACCCTTATCCATCTCCCGGAAGTTTTACCTTCGACCGTCAACCTATAGTTGCCCTTGCTATTATCAAAATACGGGCCTTCAACGATTGCACCTGCCCTTAATATTCTAATGACATCCAGTCTATCTATATCGCGTTCAGCTGCTCGTTGTTCTGCGTGGGCAGTGTAAAAGACTTTACCACTATCCTCTGCTGCATTTCGTAAAAACTGCTTAACTTCAGCATCTGTAAAAGTGTCAGATTGGATGTTCACTCATCTATCTCCCACTTACAGGCGCATTATGCCCATCCTTGGTAACGACAGTGACTCTGCATAATGAGAACTCCCCCAGAAAACTATAAATATTATAGGTTCATTGCGCTGGAATTGCCAAGTAATATCAGTATTGCTTTAGAGGCTTTATTGCCACTATTTTAAGAGTGTAAGCAGGGAGCGGGAAGTAACTTCATGCTAAGGTTCCTTTCTTTTTATCAGTGCTACGCTCAAAGATTGATTATGAATCAATTATTCGTTATTTTGATCGTGTCGAGTAAATATATATACCATCTGAGCTTGTATAGAACAAGCGCTGATGCAGTAGCTGCTTTGGCAGCTAGCTGTTTGCAATTTTTTTGTAATTTTAAGCTGTCTGGTTGGCGCTCTTTGGCTATGATCAACCGCAGTAAGTAGAGGAATACTATGCACCAGCACATCGAGACGCTTTATCAAACTGCCGCAAAAAGCCAGCGGAAGATCATTGGTCTGATGAGTGGTACCTCACTGGATGGTCTGGATATCGCTTTATGCACCGTGACCGGTGAAGGACTGAATACCGAGGTGGTACTGGAACGCTTCACCACCCTGAGTTATCACGATGATTTTCGTAGCCGGGTGCGTTCAGTATTTTCAAAGCGTGCTGTTGATTTACAAACCGTCACTTTATTAAACCCCTGGATAGGCCAGGAACATGGTCGAATGGTAAATGAGTGTCTGGCTTTGTGGCAGATCCCTCATACAGAAATTGATGTGATTGCCAGCCATGGACAAACCATTTTCCATTGCCCCAGCCGGCAACACAACGACAACCGTTGGGGCAATGCAACTTTACAACTTGGTGATGGCGATCACCTTGCGGTCACTACGGGTATAACGACCATCAGTGATTTCCGGCAAAAGCATATTGCAGCCGGAGGTGAAGGAGCACCCTTAGCAGTCTACGGTGACTTTTTATTATTCAGCTCCTCTGCTGAAAACCGTATCATGCTGAATATTGGTGGTATTGCTAACCTTACCTGGTTGCCAAAGTCTCAGGATGCGACCGCTGTATTTAGCAGCGATATTGGCCCGGGTAATACCATCATGGATGCCTACATACAGCAGAATTTTCCTGGCCTGCTGTATGATGAAGGCGCAAAGGTTGCTGCCAGTGGCAAGGTCTCTGCCGAGCTGCTGATGGCTCTGCAGCAGGATCCTTTTTTTGCACTGGATTTCCCGAAAACATCCGGACCAGAGGTGTTCAACCTGGATTATCTGGCGCGGGCGCAACAAGACAGTGCTACCCAGGACCTGGCTCCGGCTGATGTGATGGCCACGCTAAACCGCTTTAGTGCCGAGATGATTATCCGTGCGATACAGCAAAGCTGCCAGGGACAAAATTGCACCATTTATGCCAGTGGGGGAGGGATTCACAACCCTTTATTAATGGAACAGTTAGCTGCTGCCCTGCCACACTATCGGCTCACCACCACAGCAGAGTTAGCCATTAATCCTGATGCGAAAGAAGCGGTGCTCTTTGCGGTATTAGCGAATGAATGTTTGGTAGGCGGTAAGCAGCCGTTTAGTAATGCACGCGAAGGGATCCCGGCCGTTACTATGGGTAAAATCAGCTTTGCCGATTAAGTATGAACCAGAGCCTGGCTCCTGGCCGGTCAGGCTATTCGGGGATTAGCCTGACTTTTTCCGCACTCCCCAAGCAATCATTACCGCGCCTGACGCAAACATAATTAAGCTATAAATCGCTGAAGGGATGGCCATGGTGCTGTTGTTTAGCAGCAGTGGGGAAGTCGCAATGGCGATGCCCAAAGTACCATTTTGAATCCCCACTTCGATGGTCATGGAGCGGGTTTGCGGGCCATGACAGCCAATACTGCGAGCCGCCAGGTAACCAGCCAGCATGCTCAGCAGGTTCAGCAACAAAGCTGCGATGCCAATGGCGAGGAAAAAGCCCAGCAGCCTGTCCATCTCACGCAGCAGGGCGCCGGCTACCACCGCAATTAAAAAGAATGAAGAGAGCCATTTCACCGGTTGCTGGCAGCGTCTGGAAAAATCGGGCCAACGGGCTCTTAGCCACATCCCCAAGGAAACCGGCAGCAAAATAATCACCAACAGCTGCAACACGGTGCGGGGTACCGACAGGGCTACGTACTGACCTTCGCCCAAAAACAGCAAGGAGGCCAGATTCACCAACAGCGGCAGGCTGATTATCACAATCAGGCTGCTGATAGCGGTCAGGCTGATGGAAAGCGCGGTATCGGCATGGGCCAGATGTGCAATCAGATTGGAGGTGGGGCCTCCCGGGCAGGCTGCTATGAGCACCAAACCTACTGCCAGCTCCGGCGGCAGTTGCAGCAGAGAAG
This sequence comes from Alkalimonas sp. NCh-2, assembly GCF_039631345.1. Lineage (NCBI taxonomy): Bacteria > Pseudomonadati > Pseudomonadota > Gammaproteobacteria > Alkalimonas > Alkalimonas sp. NCh-2. The sequence continues at coordinate 366,356 of NZ_JBDIUV010000001.1, read as the reverse complement.
CCAGTAGAAACGCCAGTGCCGGTATGGCGATAATTTGCATGCAAAGACCGGTCAGCACAGGTTTGGGGGTTTGCCAAAGCTGTTTGAAATGCACCGGTTTGAGCGACAAGCCCATACCGAGCATGATCACGGCCAGCGCCAGCGGCAGAAAAACCTGGGTAAAAATATTGGCTTCCATAATGACCTTAGCAGCACTTCGTTGCCGTTACTATGACAAAGCATGTCTGTTAAGACAAGATGTTCATAATTCTTTACAAAAAATCTGGTCTAATTGAAGGGCTTTGTCGTATGATGCTGCAACTGATTAAGCATGAGGTTACATCATCGCTATGCGCCTTGAAATACATTGTCAGGACCGGTTAGGGATTGCACAGGAAATTCTGAATATTCTGGTTAGCTATCAGCTGGACTTACGTGGCATCGAAGTCGATGCTGCCTCCAGCCGCATGTTTGTCTCGTTTCCCAGCATTCATTTTGAACAGTTTCAGGAGCTGATGGCCAAGATGCGGCGCATCCCAGGTGTGGCGGATGTCAAAACCACGGCTTTTATGCCATCCGAGCGCCATCAAAACGAACTGACTACGCTGTTAAAAACACTGCCGGATGGCATTATTGGTATTGATACCAAGGCGCAGGTCAGTGTGATCAATGATGCCGCGTTGGATGCGCTGGGAGTGGAGCGCCAGGCTATCAAAGAAGAGCAACTGCCAAATCTGGTTAAGGGCTTTAACTTTCTGCGCTGGCTGGAAAGCGATGATGTGCTTGCGCAAACCCGGCGGGTGGAGATCCAGGGCAAGCACTTTATTGCGGACTTATTGCCGGTGATGGTACCGGATGAAAGCGGCCATGAGGTGCTGGCCGGTGCGGTCATCAACCTGAAATCGGAAAGCCGGTTGGGCCAACATATGCTCGCCTTTAACAAGGGCAATCAGGAAAGCTTTCAGACACTGCAAGCGAACAGCCCGCAAATGCGGAAAGTCATTCGTGAAGCCAAGAAAATGGCGCTGCTGGATGGGCCTTTGTTGATCACCGGCGAAACCGGTACCGGCAAAGAGCTGCTGGCGCGGGCTTGCCATGCTGCCGGTAGCCGGGCAGGCAAACCCTTTTTAGCGGTGAACTGTGCCTCGATGCCGGATAATGTGGCCGAGTCTGAGCTGTTTGGCTATGGCCCTAATGCCTTTGCCGGTTCCACTGTGGGCAAAAAAGGCATTTTTGAACAGGCCAATGGCGGCATTGTGTTTCTGGATGAAGTCGGCGAGATGTCGCGTGAGCTGCAAACCAAGTTACTGCGTTTTTTACAGGATGGCTCCTTTCGCCGTGTCGCCGATGAAAACGAGGTGAAAGTCGATGTGCGGGTGATTTGTACCACGCAAAAAGACTTACCGGCCATGGTGCAGGAAGGCAAATTCCGCGAAGATCTGTATTACCGGCTCAATGTGTTCACGCTGGCCTTGCCGGCGCTGCGCGAGCGCAAGCAGGATATCGTGCCGCTGACCGAACATTTTGTTGCCCGTTTTGCCGCCAGGCTGGGGCGTAAAGCACCCAAGCTCAGCGATAGTTGTGTGCAGTTTTTGCAAAGCTACCCCTGGCCAGGCAATGTGCGCCAGCTGGAGAATGCGTTGTACCGGGCGGTCACCCTGCTGGAAGGGTATCAACTGGATAAAGAGCACCTGCAGTTGCCCAGCTTTACCAGTGATTTTGGATATCTGGAGCAGGACTTTGATGGCACCCTGGATGAAGCGGTCAAACGCTTTGAAGCCAGCTTGCTGCGCAAGTTGTACCCGGCGTACCCCAGCTCACGGCAACTGGCAAAAAAGCTGGGGCTTAGCCATACCGCGGTGGCCAATAAACTGCGTGATTACGGCATAAATCGCAAGACTGTAAAAATTTAATGCCACTTTGTGCGTAAAACGATACTCCGAGCCGCCAGCTCAAGCAGGCTGGTGGCTGTTACCTGCTGAATACCTCATAAAACCCTGCGTTGTACTTATTTCTTTACGATTTTTGGCGGCCGCTGTGATGCCAGCAAAAATGACAGTGGATGTTCATTCTGGTCAAACTAAAGCAAGATAGCGCCAACCGCAGCTAGGCTGCAGAGACTGGGCATAATTAGCATAATTAGATCGTGGAGATGTCGCATGCAAGACGTGTATAACCCTTTAGGTACCGATGGTTTCGAGTTTGTTGAATACACCGCCGCTGATGCACAGGGGATTCAAAAGCTGAAAGATTTGTTTCATGGGCTTGGGTTTACTGAGGTCGCCAAACATCGCTCGAAAGAGGCCTGGTTGTACAAGCAGGGGGATATTAACTTTATCATCAATGCGCAGCCGAACTCGCAGGCGGAAGAGTTTGCCCGCAAGCATGGCCCAAGCGTCTGCGCCATGGCATTCCGGGTGCAGGATGCTGCCAAAGCTCTGCAGCATGCACTTGCTAATGGTGCCAAAGAGTACAAAAACCAAATCGGCCCGATGGAGCTGAATATTCCGGCTGTGTACGGTATTGGCAGCAGCCTGCTGTATTTTGTTGATCGCTACGGCGCCTCTTCGGTGTACGACATCGATTTTAAATACTACGACAACTGGCAAACCGAGATGGCCAAGCATGGCGTTGGTCTGGAAGTGCTGGATCATTTAACGCACAATGTGATGCGCGGCAACATGAATGTCTGGTCTGGTTTTTACGAGAAGATTGGTAACTTCCGCGAGATCCGTTATTTTGATATCGAAGGCAAGCTCACCGGCCTGGTATCCCGCGCCATGACCGCGCCTTGTGGCAAAATCCGTATTCCAATCAACGAGTCATCGGACGATAAATCACAGATCGAAGAATTCTTGCGCGAGTACAATGGCGAAGGCATTCAGCATATCGCCCTGACGACCGAAGATATTTATCAGACAGTACGTACCCTGCGTGAGCGTGGTATGGACTTTATGCCAACGCCGGATACTTACTACGACAAAGTAAACAGCCGGGTCGAAGGGCATGAGGAAGATTTGGATCAACTGCGCGAGCTGCGTATTCTGATCGATGGCGCGCCAATGAAAGACGGTATCTTGCTGCAGATCTTTACCAAAACCGTGATTGGTCCGGTCTTCTTTGAAATCATTCAGCGTAAAGGCAATGAAGGCTTCGGTGAGGGCAACTTTAAAGCCTTGTTCGAGTCGATTGAAGAAGATCAAATCCAGCGTGGAGTGTTAGCGAATGCGTAAATGGGCCTCTTTTCCACTGCGGGAAGGTGATGTGTCGCGTCAGGCACATGCCGACTTCCCGGAACAAGCGATTTATGAGCGTGAAACCGGTCGTAGTGGTTTTTTTGGTCCGGCTACACATTTCCATCACCGCCATGCCCCAACCGGCTGGAGCGATTGGCAGGGGCCTTTGCGCCCCCGCTTGTTCGATTTAAACCAGCTCAATGAAAATCAGGTTGAGTCGCCCTGGCAGGTGCCTTTGTTGCTGCACAATGCTCACTGCAAAATGCGCACCTGGCGTGTGCAGGAGAAGATGCCCTATCTGGTGCGCAATGCCGACGGCGATGAGCTGTTGTTTGTGCACGAAGGCAGTGCTGATCTCTACTGCGACTATGGCCATCTGGAAATTGTCGAAGGCGATTACGTGGTGATCCCACGCAGTACCATGTGGCGGCTGGAGCCCAAAAGCCCCATGTTGCTGCTGATGATTGAAGCCACCAACGACTCCTACCAGCTGCCGGAAAAAGGCCTGGTGGGAAACCATGCGATTTTTGACCCGGCCATGCTGGATACGCCAAAAATCAATGAGGCCTTCAAAGCGCAGTACTCAGAGCAGAGTTGGCAGGTGCAGATCAAGCGTCACGGTCAGACCTCGGTAGTGACCTACCCCTACAACCCGCTGGATGCCATCGGCTGGCACGGTGATTTGGCGGTGATGCGTATCAACTGGCGCGATATCCGGCCGCTGATGAGCCATCGCTATCATTTACCGCCATCGGCGCACACCACCTTTGTGGCGCAGCGTTTTGTGGTCTGTACCTTTGTACCCCGGCCGATTGAGAGCGATCCGGGGGCCTTGAAGGTACCTTTTTACCACAACAACGACGATTACGATGAAGTGCTGTTTTACCATGCCGGTGATTTCTTCAGCCGCGATAATATCGAAAAGGGCATGGTCACTTTCCATCCGGCCGGTTTTACCCATGGCCCGCATCCGAAAGCCTTTCAGGCTGGCCAGGAGTACCGGAAGAAATTTACCGATGAAGTGGCGGTGATGCTGGATACCCGTGATGCGCTGGAGATTGGCGAAGCTGCGCTTGCTACCGAGAACCCAGCCTACGTTAACAGCTGGCAGGTTAAATAATTTGGGCATCTGATTTGGGCACTGACTAATGAGTGCCGCAGTACAAGGATTAACAATGAAATTTGCAACATTAAATACCGGCGGCCGTGATGGTCAGCTGGTGCTGGTAAGCCGTGATTTAACCCGCTGTGTCGCTATCCCACAGATCGCGACCACCTTGCAACAGTTGCTGGATAACTGGTCGGAAAAAGCACCGCAGGCAGAGGAAGTCTATCAGGCGCTGAATGCCGGCACCGTGCAGGGCAGTCAGCCGTTTGAACAAACGCAGTGCGCATCGCCATTGCCACGTGCCTATCACTGGGCCGATGGCAGCGCTTATGTCAATCATGTCGAGCTGGTGCGTAAAGCCCGTAATGCCGAGATGCCACCCAGCTTCTGGACCGATCCGCTGATGTATCAGGGCGGCTCCGATGCGTTTTTAGCGCCTTATGCACCGATTGAAGTGGCCAGTGAAGATTTTGGCATTGATTTCGAAGGTGAAATCGCCGTGATTACTGACGATGTCGCCATGGGCATACCGGCAGAGCAGGCACGTGATCGTATTCGCCTGGTGATGCTGGTCAATGATGTGTCGTTGCGGGGCTTGATCCCGAATGAGCTGGGCAAAGGGTTTGGTTTTTATCAGTCCAAGCCATCGTCCAGCTTTAGCCCGGTGGCCGTGACCCTGGATGAGCTGGAAGGTGTCTGGCAGGATGCCAAGTTGCACCTGCCGCTATTATCCACCTACAATGGCGAAGCCTTTGGTAAACCCAATGCCGGTGTCGATATGACCTTTGATTTTGGCCAGCTGATTGCGCATGCCGCCCGCACCCGGCCGCTCTGTGCTGGGACTATTATTGGTTCAGGCACCGTTTCGAACAAGCAAGGCACTGAGTATGGTACTGCCATTGCTGAAGGTGGGGTTGGTTATAGCTGCATCGCTGAAATCCGTATGATTGAAACCATCCGTGATGGCAAACCGGGTACCAGCTTTATGCGCTTTGGCGATCGTATTCGCATTGAAATGCTGGATCAGCAGGGCCAAAGTATCTTTGGTGCCATCGACCAGCAAGTGGTAGAGTATCGCTATCAGGGCTAATGCCTTTGGCAGTATGCATTAATTAAAGAAAGAGCTGCTGTGGCAGCTCTTTTTGTATCAAAGGAACAATGAATCGATGAAACTTTATGGTTACTGGCGCTCCTCGGCGGCTTACCGGGTGCGCATTGCTCTGGCGCTTAAAGGCATGGCATACGAGTCCATTCCGGTGCATCTGGTAAAGGACGGTGGTCAGCAGCATCAAGCGAGCTATCAGGAACTGAACCCGGCTGAGCTGGTGCCCACTTTGGTCGATAACGAGCTGACACTGAATCAGTCGCTGGCGATTGTTGAGTACCTGGATGCCGTGCAGCCAGAGCCTGCTTTAGTGCCGGCAGAGCCTAAGAAGGCCGCCCTGGTGCGAGCGATGGCGCTGGATATCGCCTGCGATATTCATCCGCTGAATAACTTGCGGGTGCTGCAGTATCTGACCGGCCCGTTGCAACTTACCGAACAGCAAAAAACTGCCTGGATCCATCATTGGTTGAACACCGGCTTTCAGGCCTTAGAGCAGCGTCTGCAACAAAGTGCCGGCCGCTGTTGCTTTGGTGATGCCGTCAGCCTGGCGGATATTTGCCTGGTGCCGCAAGTCTACAACGCGCTGCGCTTTGGGCTGGATATGACGCCATACCCGACCATTCAGGCCATCTATCAGCACTGCAACAGTCTTGCCGCCTTTGCACAGGCAGCACCGGAAGCGCAAGCCGATGCGCAGTAACTGGATCCCCTGCTTTCCAAAACGCTGGCTGAACCGGTCATTATTTTTGATTGGGGCTGCAGGCATTGCTTTGCAGTGGCTGGCGGTGGGTTACGCCTGGTGGCAGGGGTTCAGTGTGTCTTTTCATTGGTGGTTTCACTGGCTGGCGCCCCTGATGTGTGTGCTCTGGGGCACCATCCCGAGATTGCAGCTGCAGCCAGAGCCCAAGCATTGACCACTGTCGTGTGGTGCTTACTGGCGGGGACGTAACAAGCTTTTGGGTTCGACCCCGGTAATACCGGTATCATCGAAAGTAAAATCAATCTGCCCAATGTTGCGGCTAAAATGATGCCGCACCCCATCAATCTCAATCACAAAACTGCCGGGCATGCGCAAGCCGTCTTCCTGGTATAGTTTGAGTTGATGGCCGGCAATTTTAAACTCAAACCCCAGCAGCGGCGCGTCGGCAAAATCAGTGACCCAAACCGCCTCGTTGTTGTGCAGCACCAGGGACAATGAATACTTTTGTGGTACCTGAGGAACTGCCAGCTTGTGAGGGCCGGCAATAAAGGTGTGACGTCCATCAATCCGGGTATAAGTAAAGCCAAACTCTATCAGCCGGCTGCTGCCGTCTTGCAGCTGAACTACACCGCTGCCACGTACATCGAAATAAGCCTGAGCCGGGAAACACAGTACCAGCCCAAACAGAGCGCTGAGTAGTAAAGTTTTCATCCGATCTCCTTGCTATCAGGATTGAGTAATATCAACCAGCAAACGAAGTTGCTGCCCAGGTTGCAGGTGTTGGTCAATACTTAGTTGGTTCCACTTCAGTATATCAGCTACCTGAACCCGGTAGCGTTGCGCAATGCGCGACAATGAATCACCACGACGTACCCGGTAGTTGATGGTACGGGTTACGCCGGGGCTGCCTTGCGTTGCTGCAGTCGAACTGGTTTGTGCCTGCACAATCACCAATTGCTGGCCTGGCCGAATTGTATCCCGTGCGGTCATGCCATTCCAACGAGCCAGTTCGTTAACACTCACCTGGTGTGCCCGACTGATATCCCACAGGGTATCTCCCTGTTTGACCGTGTAGTGGATGCGTTGTTCCGGATTGGTGCGTTGTTGTGCCTGAGCAATGCGTCCTGGCTGGCTTAGCTGGTAGGCATCCGCATTTTTAGCAGAAACCGGTACCAACAAATGCTGGCCAATCCGAATGGTATGGCCATTGATGTCATTCAACCGCTGAATAGCTGCCACAGAAGTCTGATACTGCTGTGCTATTTTGCCCAGGGTGTCACCACGGACCACGGTGTGTCGTTGCCAGCTTAACCACTGGTCGGTTGGTGTGTTGGCCAGTTGTTCACGGAATTGAGGTTTGTTATCCAGCGGCAATACCAGCCGGTGGCTGCCATCCGGATCCGTGGCCCATTGATTAAAAGCCGGGTTTAATGCATGCAGTTCATTCAGGCTAAGGCCTGCCATTTCGGCAGCCACCGCCAAATCGATTTGACGGCCAACCTCGACAATGCCGATTTGGCGCTGATTCGGGATCGGTTGCCATGCAATATTGTAGGTTTCCGGCTGGCGCACCAGGTCTACCAGCGCCAATAGTTTTGGTACGTACGCGGTGGTCTCCCGCGGTAAGCTGAGCGACCAGAAGTCGGTTGGCAGATTGCGGTTTTTATTGTGCCGAATAGCCCGGAGCAAACGGCCTTCACCAGAGTTGTAGGCGGCAATGGCGTTGAGCCAGTCGCCTTCCAGGCGATCGTGCAGGTATTGCAAGTAATCCAGAGCGGCGCGGGTCGATTCAATCACATCACGGCGGCCGTCATACCAGAAGTTTTGCTGCAAACCAAAACGCTTGCCGGTGGCAGGCATAAACTGCCAGAGGCCAGAAGCACGGGCATGGGAGTAAGCAAAGGGATCAAAGGCGCTTTCGACGATAGGCAGTAGGGCCAGCTCCAGTGGCATATTGCGGGCTTCCAGTTGCTCGACAATATAATGCAGGTAGGGCTCTGCCCGGGTGGAAACCCGATCCAGATACGCCTGATTACGGGCAAAAAAGTTGCGTTGCTCGGCAATAGCCCGGTACTCAGGCACTTCAAAGGTTAATTGCAGTTGGATACGTTGCCACACATCATCGACTTTGGTTGGATCCAGTGGCGTAACGGTGGGGGCTTGCTGATTGGCGGCTGTAAGCAAGTTGGCAGCAATCAGCTCTGCACTGGCAGCCTGGTCGAAAGACGCATGGGACGTTTTACTGACGGGTTCGGTCGCTGTTTGCGGTTGATTGGTGCTAGCACAACCTGCTAATAGAGCGGTCGCAACAACAGTTAAAACGCGTACTTTCATGCAATAGTCCTGTCAATTTTTCCATCAGCTTGCATGTTACCTGCTTGCAGACTGATTGCAAGTCAGGATTTAAACTGGTCTTTATCCGTGCGTAATGCTGTAAAGGTAGCCTGTGCCGAACTGCAATCATATTTTCTTTGCAGATCAGGTAAGTGGCAACGAAGAAAGGGGTTGATTGCTTTTTCTGTTGCCAAAGTGCTGGGCAATGTTGGCTGTTGATTATGGCGCAGTTGTTGGCAATGCGCCAGGTGTGCAATGACGGCCTGGTTGTCAGGCTCGACTGCTCGGGCAAAAGCCAGGTTGGCTAAGGTGTATTCGTGGGTGCAATAAACCCGGGTTTCATCCGGTAAGTTGACCAATCGCTGCAAGGACTGATGCATCTGCTCCGGGCTGCCTTCAAATAAGCGGCCACAACCGGCGCTGAACAGAGTGTCGCCGCAAAATAACCAAGGGGCATGATGAGGCAGGGCAGCGTAATAGCCGATATGTCCGAGCGTATGGCCTGGCAGATGCAGCACGTTCAAAGTGAGGCCAAAGTCGGGGAGTGTAAGGCTATCGTTATCTTGCACACTGTGCGTCAGGGTGCTGATCTGGTTGGCTTCATAGGCCGGTCCATACACCCGAACATCTGGCCATTGTTGTTTCAGTGCGGCAATGCCGTCGGTATGATCCCAATGATGGTGGGTTACCAGGATGCTGGTTAATTGCTTGCGGTTGCTATGGGCAAACTGCTTGACCACATCTGCATCGCCCGGGTCGACCACCAGCAACGCATCGCTATCCGGCTGGGTCAGGCACCAGATGTAATTGTCCTGAAAAGCGGTTAATGGCGTGATGGTCAGTTTCTCTGGCTGCATCTGGTATACTCAATGGGTTGAATCGGATAACAAGGGCACAGCTACTGATGAAACCCGCTTTAAGCGCCCGTAACCGGCCAGGCCCCGCCAACTGGCAGCAAATCCCGCAAGGGGAAGCGTTGCGGGCGGCTACTGAACAGCAGTTGGCAGCGTGGTGGCCACAAATCTTCGGCTACTATCTGCTAAAGGTGGGCGACCTGAGCTGTCAGCTGGATACCACGGCCAGCCCTATTAAGCATCATATTTCGTTGGGGATCAAGGCAAGCCACTGCCAAATCAAAGCAGAATCGGATGCACTGCCTGTGCAGGATCTGAGTATGGATGCGCTCTTGCTGTGTCATGCCAATGAATTTTGTACGGATCCTCACCATCTGATGCGTGAGGTGCACCGGGTGTTGCGTGCCGATGGCTACCTGGTACTGACCGGCTTTAACCCATTTAGCCTGGCAGGGTTGATGAAGCTAAACCCCTGGTTGCGGCAGAAATCCCCCTGGAATGGGCGTTTTTTTACCCTGGCCCGTTTAAAAGACTGGCTGTACTTACTGGGTTTTGAGGTGTTAGCAGAGCAGCGCTTTTATGCCTCCAGCCTGCTTGGTAAAGTACCCGCCGACAGTCGCTGGCGTCGTTGGCTGGCGAAAAGTTTTGGTAGCAGTTATTTATTGGTAGCCCGCAAACGGGAATTACCACTTACCCCCATTCGGCCCAAGTGGCAGTTGGCAGCCAATTATGCGCCGGCGGTATCAGGAACGTTAACAACTAACCGCCGACCTCATCGTTAGATGTTGTTTTTATGAAAGCTGCCATTACAGGGACGACAGGGCTGGCGTGTTACCGGGCTTTTGAGATAGAATAGCACGCTGGCAGACAAAGTTACCAGATTGTAGCCATCCAGGGAGCGGAAATGACCAATTCAATGTTTCGACAAGACAACTCGAGTTCTTTTTTCTATCGCTTTGTCGATCTTCTTATTCTTGTGGTCACCCTGCTTAGTTGCCTCATCGCCTACTCGCAAAGCCTGACCAAAGATTACTTACTGATATTACTGGCTTATCTACTCTGCTATGCCTTTGTGGCTGAGTCGGTGCAATTGTATCGCTCCTGGCGGGTTGGTCGTTTTGGCCGGATGCTGTTTCTCTTAATAGCGGTTCACACCCTCTGTTTTCTGGCCTTGTTATCCACTCTTTTCTTCTTAAAACAAGGCGCCAGTTTTTCCCGGGTGGTCCTGGTCGGCTGGTATGGGCTGAGTATCCTCTGCCTGATCAGTTGGCGGGTTATGGCCAAAGAAGTGAAAACGTTGCGGCGAAAAAAAGGCCTGAGCATGCAGCGTGTCGCCATTATTGGCTACACCGATACTGGCCGGCGCTTGCACCAGCAGATGCAGGAGCACATTGAGCTTGGGTTTGATTGTGTTGGTTTTTTCGACGACAGGGCATTAAACCGGCTTGGTGAGGGTGCAGCTCCGCTGATTAAAGGCAGTGTCGAAAGCGCTGTGATGATGGCGCAGCAAGGTCGGATCCAAAAGCTCTATATCTGCTTACCAATGCTGGCAGAAAAACGTATTGCCGATATTATTCAACGGCTTGGCGATAGCACCGTCGATGTATTGATGATTCCTGACTTTCTGCTGAAAAATCTGATGCACGCCCGTATTGGCAGTGTGGGGGAAGTGGACACCCTGAGTGTGTTTGAATCACCGGTTTATGGCATTAAAGAATTTTACAAGCGAGCCTTCGATTTTTTGTTCAGCGCTGCTGTGTTATTGCTGATTTCGCCGCTGATGCTGACGATAGCGGCCGCGATAAAAGCAACCTCGGCTGGCCCGGTGTTTTTCCGCCAGCAACGTTATGGTCTGGATGGCAAGCCGATTAATGTGTTGAAGTTTCGCTCCATGCGGGTGATGGAAAATGGCGCTAAGGTCACCCAGGCCACCAAGGGTGACCCACGTATTACGCCGATAGGTGCTTTTTTGCGTCGGACTTCGCTGGATGAGTTGCCACAATTTATCAATGTGTTGCTGGGGGATATGTCTGTGGTTGGGCCAAGACCGCATGCTTCCGCGCACAATGAAGAGTACCGCAAGCAGGTAGATTACTACATGCTCAGACACAAGGTACGACCAGGTATTACCGGCTGGGCTCAGATCAACGGCTGGCGTGGTGAAACCGATACGCTGGATAAAATGGCCATGCGTGTCAAATACGATCTGGAATACATCCGGCAATGGTCCTTATGGCTGGATATAAAGATTATTGTTTTGACCTTATTTAAAGGTTTTTCAGGGAAAAATGCATACTAAAGGAGCGCTTATGAAATCCAATTTTTTTCGTTTAAGCATGGTATCAGCGTTGGTATCCACCGCTTTTACTGTGGTTGCTGATGATCGCGCTGGCGCTATACCTACTGCCAGCGGCATTGATATTGTGCCGGAGTTAACATGGGAGTTGAAGCACGATAACAACGTCGCCAATACCCGTACCGACAAAGTTTCCAGCTTTGTCAGTGAGCTAACGCCTTCTGTCGCCATGGTATTAACCGATGGTGTCAACGAGTACAGCCTGGCTTCTGCTTTCCGCCTCGGTGATTATTTCCAAAGCCGCCAGGACAACTTCTTTGATGCAGGCTTCCGGGCTGATGCGAAAATGGAGTTTACCGACCGTCACCGCATCCGCCTGCAGGGCAATACTATTTTTGGCCATGAGCAACGTGGTCAGGGAGTGTCTGACTCATTAGGTTTTGAGGTGGACGAACCAGGTCGCTTCGAAGAGTATGAGATCAAAGGCCATTACGAATTTGGTGCCCGCTCAACGCCGGCGCGTTTGCGTCTGTCGGCTGGTTACCTGGATAAAGGCTACACCAATCTGCGTGAATTCTCTCAGTTCCGTGATTTTGATCGCCGCACTGTGGGTGCTACCTTCTTCTTCAGTACCCTGGCCTCCACCGATTTAGTGGCTGAAGTGATGCGTAATGACATCAACTACAAAGTGGTCGATATTGACCGCGGCAGCCGTGATAACAAAGACATCAGCTACCGTGTTGGTTTGGATTGGGAGATCACCGCACTGACCTCCGGTGAACTGCGTATTGGACAGCAGCGTAAAACCTTCGATAACCCATTGCGGGAAGATTTTAAAGGCCTGTCTTGGAATCTATCGGTAACCTATGAGCCGCTGTCGTACAGCCGCTTTACGCTCGAGACCGGCCGCCGTGCGACCGATCCAATGACAGCAGCGGATTACGTCAAAGATTCCACCTATGGTGGTAACTGGCAACACGACTGGAACAGTGACTTGAAAACCAATGTGCATGTGCGTTATGTCAACTCAGACTTCGTTGGTGTTACCCAGCGCAATAAATTCTGGAACTACGGTGCGGATGTGAACTACCGTCTGTCTTACTGGCTGACAGTGTTTGCAGGTTTTGATATTGCTGACAGGGATTCAACGGTCGAGCGCTTTATTTACGATAAGCGGGTTATCAGCCTGGGATTACGGGTAGGGATCTAAGCATGAAAGGGTGGTATTTGCTCAAAGGAATGGTGTTGGCAATGGCGTTGTTCGCCTTGCCACTGCAGGCCGATCAAAGTTATCGGCTGGGCCCGGGTGATCACATTGATATCCGGGTACATGGTCAGGATGATTTGGCGCTTTCGGTGCAGCTAACCGACAGTGGTACCATCAATTATCCTTTCTTAGGGACAATCCAGCTGGCAGGGCTTACCCTGAAAGAGGTTGAGCAACTACTGCACAATGGACTGCAAGGGGATTACCTGGTCAGTCCCAGTGTGTATGTCGGTATTACCGAATACCGCCCGTTTTACATTCATGGCGAGGTACGCCGCCCCGGCGGCTACCCGTATCAGCCGGGCATGACAGTGAACCAGGCCATTGCCCTGGCAGGTGGTCTGACCGAGCGAGCTTCACGTGATCGCATTCAAATCAGCCGCGAAGGCCAGAAAAATGAGCCAGAGCAGGCGAATGTGAACAGCCGGGTCTTTGCCGGTGATACCATTACTATTTCACAGAGATTTTTCTAACCATGACGGTCACAGAAACCACACAACGAACGGAATCGGCCAATACGCAGGTCATCGATTTAACCCATATGTTCCGGGTACTTTGGCGTGCTAAGTGGCGTATTTTTTTATTGTCCATGCTGTGTAGCATTCTGGCCGTACTGGTGGTACTGAATTTACCGCAAATTTACCGCGCCAGCTCTACCTTATTGATCGAGGCTCAGCAGGCCCGGGCGGTAAAGATTGAAGAAGTGTATGGCTTTAACTCCATGCAGCAGGAATACTACCAGACCCAGTTTGAAATCCTGAAATCACGAGCCATTGCCGAGCGGGTCTTCCGGCAGCTGAATTTGGCAGAACATCCAGAGTTCCAAAGCGAGCCGTCGCTAACGGCTAAGCTACGATCTTCGATAGATTTTTTGCCGAAAGCGCCCGCTTTACCGGCAGAGGAAGTTGCTGAGCGGCGTTTTAAGCGTCAGGTTGATAGCTTTATGAAGCGATTAACCATCTCGCCGGTTCGCCGTACTCAACTGGTGGTGATTCATTTTGAAGCTGAAGATCCGCGCCTGGCGCAGCAGGTTACCAATGCCATTGGCGAAGCCTATATTGACAGCCAACTGGAAGCCCGGATGGGAATTACCCAGCAAGCCAGTAGCTGGTTGGGTGGTCGGCTGGATGAACTTCGGCTCCGGCTGGATGAATCGGAGCAGCGCTTGCATGCTTTTAGGGATACCCACAACTTAGTGGATGTAGCTGGTGTTACCAGCCTGGATGCCCGCGAGCTGGAACGTTTATCCGAAGATTTAACCCGTGCCCGTTCTCGCAAAGCGCAAGCCGATACCTTCCTTGCACTGTTAAACCGGCATCGCAACGATATGGAACGTTTGCAAAGCCTGCCGGAAGTGACTTCGCATCCATCCATTCAAAACATCAAGCGTGAGCAGGTGGCGGTAGAGCGTCGTCAGTCGGAGCTGGCCAAAGTTTATGGCCCGCGCCATCCGCGCATGATAGCGGTGCAGGCTGAAGTTCTGGCGGTGCAGGATAACCTCAATCGTCAAATCCGCAACCTGATCAACGGTATTGAAGAAGAGGCCCAAACTGCCAGCCGTAATCTGGCTTCGCTGGAGCAGCAAATTGCCGAGTCGCGTGGTGCTTTTTCCGGCATGTCCGGGGTTGAAGCAGAGTATCGTCGTATCAAACGTGAGGTGGAGACCAACCGGGTCTTGTTTGAAACCTTCTTATCACGCCAGCGTGAGACCGAAGTAACCAGTGATTATCACTCACCAGTAGCACGTTTCACCGACAGAGCCGTAGTGCCTACTAAACCGGTGAAGCCGCAACGAAAGCTGATCGTAATGTTGGTGTTTGTTGCTACCTTTGGTTTGGGCATGGTGATGGCATTGGTGTCTGATGCACTGAACGATACCATTAAAACGGCCAAAGATGCAGAAGATCAACTGATGCAGCGGGCGCTGGGCTACATTCCCAAATCAGCCAAACGCACCAGTTTGCAACAGCAGACCTTTGCCTACTTTGACGAGTCGATGAAACTCCATGCCGAGGCGGTACGCTCCATTCGAACCAGCCTCAAGCTGATGGCCATCGACAAGCCCTTACAGCTGATTGAGGTGACGTCGAGCTTACCGGCAGAAGGCAAATCGACAGTCAGCCTGAACCTGGCTTTTAGTTTCTCGTCATCGGGGCGGGTTCTGCTGATTGACGCCGATATGCGCAAGCCAACCTTGGGCAAACGGCTGGAGCAACCGGCCTATCAGCCTGGTCTGGCCAACTACCTGAGTGACAGCAATAGCCTGGATGAGTGCATTGTGCGTGGGATCCGGCCGAATGTAGACTTAATGCCGGCTGGCTCTATTCCGCTCAACCCGCTGGAGCTGCTGAGCTCAGAGCGCAAGGTAGAGCTGTTGGAGCTGCTGAAACAGCAGTACGACACCATTATTATTGATACGCCGCCGGTATTGGCAGTCAGCGATGCGCTGGTACTGTCGCCGCTGGTCGATGCCACCATCATGGTGGTCAAAGCCGATGCGACACGACGTGGTCAGGTGAATCTGGCGCTGGGCCGGTTGGCACATGCTCATGCCCGTATCTATGGTGTGGTACTTAATCAACTGGATACCGGTAAAGCTGAGAACTACTATGGTCATGGTGGCTATGGCTATTATCAAACCTACGAACAGGCAGGCAAGAATGCATGATTGATCTGCATTGTCATTTATTACCGGGCATCGACGATGGTGCCCGGGATCTGGATGAGACACTGCGATTAATCCGGCAGGCACAGGCGCAAGGTATTCTCCGTATTGTCACCACCCCGCACTGGATGCCTGGTCGCTTCGACAACGATGCCAGCAAGGTACTGACCGAGTTAGCCGCCTTACAACAGGCATTGAAAGAGCACAACATTGAGCTACCCATCCGGGCAGCTCAGGAAGTTCGGATCAGCGATGCGCTGCTTGATGCTTTGCCACAGCAGCGTTTGTTATTTCTGGGCCAGTACCGCGACCAGAACGTGCTGTTGCTGGAGTTTCCACACAGCCATCTGACGCCTGGCTACGAGGTGTTGATCCGTTGGTTGCTGAAGCAAGGTATTCTCCCGATGATAGCTCACCCAGAGCGGAATCGGGAGCTGCTGGAGCATCCGGGCCGGATCAAGGTATTGCAGCAGTTTGGTTGTCTGTTTCAGTTGACTGCGTCATCCTTGCTGGGGGATATGGGCCGCGACAGCCAGTTGCTGGCCGAGCGTTACCTGCAAGATGGCATTTTCGATATTATCGCAACCGATACTCATTCGCTAAAACGGCGTCCGCCACGTTTGGCTGAAGCCCGTGAACGGGCTGCTGAGCTGCTGGGTTCGGCGCATGCCCAACAGCTGGTGTTTGATACGCCGCAGCACATCAGCGATGCGCTGTTCCGGGATGCCAGCTAATGCACAGCAGTAGTCTGTTGGCGATTATTGCGCTTCCTTTGTTGTGTTGGCAACTGCTGGTACTTAGCCAGCAAGGCTTGGCCAGCGCGCATCATTTTAAAAACCGCTACTACCTGCAGCAGTGGCAGCAATCGGATGTTTCGGCAGAAAGTTATCAGGACGCTTTGCGCAGTGCTCAGCTTGCCATGCAGAAAAGCCCGGCGCATCCACATTATGTTCTGAGCTTAGCTAAGACCCAGGAGTGGGGCCTGTTTGCCGGGCTGGAGACGTCGCCAGAGCCATCATTAGCCTTTTTGTACGAACATGCCATAGCCTTGCGGCCAGGCTGGCCAAATGCCTATGCTGACTACGCCTGGAGCAAAGCCTATCTTGAGGGGGATCTTGCCAGCAGCATGCAGTTACTGCGTCAGGCCAGAAAGTTTGGTCCTTATGCGGACGAAGTGCTCGAAAAGCATGCCAGCATCGGTTTGGATCATTGGCAATACCTAAGTGTGGATGACAAATTCTACCTGCTGGATGTGTTTGCAGTGATGAGCCAATCGCACTGGCGTATTTACCGGGTATTGCAGCAACAGGTGGAAGGGCATGCACAGCAGCGGTTGATTTGCCGTTATTTGCTGAATCAACCACTAAGCCCTGATCATGCCACTCGACTGGAGCGTCAGCTTTGCCGCCGTTTTGCTGGCAGGTAGCGCGCCATCACCGCCATCGCCAGGATGGTGCAAAACAATAAAGTATTGGCCGGCGCCTGCAGGCTGAAATCCACACTGCTGTGAAACAACATATGCACTATGGCCATGGCTGCCCCAAAGCCTACCCCCTGATACAGCCTGGTCTGACGCTGCTGCATACTGCGAAGTGCCAGCCACAAAGCTATCAGCAACCAGAGCCCTAAAAGCATTGTTACCGGAACGCCCAGTTCAATGGCAAATTGCAGGTAATCGTTGTGGGCGTGGTCGTAAAAGCCGGCAAAAGAGTATTGCTGCCAGCCTGGGAATACGGTGTAAAAACTGCCACCGCCAGTGCCGGTTAACCAATGCTCTTGCAACAGCGGTATACTATGCAGCACCACTTCGTCTCTGGTTTCACTGGCAAAACTGGTCTCTTGCAGACGCTCTTTTACCTTATCGACCCCAAACATCGAGCCAATGATGATCATGTCCAGCACAAAGATACTAAGCACCACCGGCTTCAACCAGCGGGGTGGGTTCCGATACAGCCACAGCGCCAGCAAGGATACAATGGCCAGTGCCGCAAAGAAGCCTGCATTGCCCATACGGGAGCGGCTCATCACCAATGCCAGTATCATCACCACCACCGCGAGGCGTAGCAAGACTTTCTGGCTTAATAAGGCTGTACTTAGTTCGCGTAGCCACTGCCGGAAGCTTAAAGTGCGCTGTTGCCGGCTTAACTCACTTAGCATCCAGCCAATCGCCAAGGCCAGACAGAGGGCGATGTAGTTGGCAAAATGGTTCTGATAGACAAAGCTGCCTCTGGCTCTGTCCAGCTCTGGCAGGTTAAAAAACCAGGAGCCATGCATGCCGGCCAGATAGATGCTGCTGCCATAAGCGGCTTGCAGGGTGCCGGTAAGGATGATACCAGTCAGCAGTAGTTTCAAATCATCATGATTGCGGCAGTACTGGCTAAGCAGGTATAAAAACAAGGCCAGGTACAGGCTACGTTGCAGCATCATGGTGCTTTGAAAGGGATCAGCCGTGCTAAAGCCTGCTACCGCCTGTAATTGCAGGCAAAGTACCGCAGCCACCAGTAAAGGGCCAGCCACAATCAATGCCTGGTACTTATGGTGCCACCAGGGTTGACGGAACCAGGCGCTTACCAGGACATGGCCAATAGCTACCAGGGCAATCAAAGTATGCAACAGGCTCCAGGCCCAGATGCGGTTACTGCCCAAAGGCCAGGGCGCAAAAAAGACAATAGCAATCAGGCACCACAGCAGGGTGCGCTGAAAGCGGGGCAGGGCTGAAGTGCTTGCAATCATGAGGCCGGCTCTGTGAATTCAGCTACAAGGATACCGAATACAAAACAGGGCCTTGCAAGGCCCTGTTTTCGGAATGATGTCAGTACAGCTGGGAAAAGCTACTGCAATCAGTTGGTAGAGATGGTGCCACTGCCACCGCCAGTACCGCCACCAAAGCCAACAGTGCCTGGTGCAGGGGCTGCTGCAGCTCCGGCCGGAGCCAGTGGGCCAGCAGCGGTTGCGGTATCAAGCGCACTGGTTACCAGGGATGGGTCTACACCAGCCAGCAAAGAGGCTGCCAGCAGGTTGTCGGCTGGAACACCAGCAGCTGCTGATTTACGCAAAATAGACAGAATCAGTTCTTCATCACCAGCCGCTTGCTCCAGCGCATAACGGATAACATCTTCCGCTTCGTTTACATCCGTTGGCAGCTCGCCATTTAACACATACTGATCGATGTACTGAGCCATGCTCAGTGATTGGTCGGCACGCTCAGCGTAAGCACGCTCAATATCTGCAACACCGAAAGCTGCAGCCTGAAAACCGACTGTTAACATCGCAGCGGCCAGGATGCCTTTTGTCATATGCTTTACCATAACGTTCCCTCATTGTAGGCGGATTAAAGAATTTTCTATTAGTGATTCTAAACTAGTTTTCCCGCCATTGCACAGCTTTTCTTGTGACACTACCGTGAATTTTTGTTCGACAGCGATACCATGGCCTTGTAAACCGTCCAGATGCAGTTGTTGGCACAACTCTTCCACAGCGGCATGTTCAATGCTGGCTGCCAGTACCTTAATGCCGATGCCATGACAAATCTGCACCATGCTTTGTACATAGAAACGGGTTTTTTCATCCTCTAAGTGCCGGATCAGGCTGCCATCTACCTTTACAAAATCGACATCCAGTTTAAGCATGTAGTGAAACGCCGATAAACTGGCACCAAATTGATCGATCACCACGCGGATTTGCCGGGCTTTGAACGCATCCACCAAGGCTGTCAGATGATCCGGGGCTTGCAAAAAAGCACTTTCTTTGATTTCGAACAGCAGCGGTGGCAAATCGGCTTGCAACACATCCAGCAGTTGCAACAACCAGTCTTGTTGTTCCGGATCTTTAATAAAGGCGTTGCTCAGATTGATGGCAACCGGGGTCTGCTCTACCCCTTGCAGGCGCCACAGGGTGTAACACAACACCGCCTTTTCCAGCGGCAAAGCCAGTTGCAAGCGTTCTGCCATGGCAAAGGTCTCTGCGGTAGAGAGTTGTTGTTGTTGGTAGCGAAAGCGCACAAAGCTCTCGATATACAGGGGCTCTTTATCGGTGTTAACGACCGGTTGCAGGATCCAGTCAAAATAACTGCTCATCGCCTCGCATTGCTGCAAAAAGCTTGCTTTATCACGAATAGGCTCGTCACTGCTAAGGCGGGTATAAGGTGCCAGCAGTGTCTGCCAGGTTTCACGGCTAAAGGTGGGGTGCTTTGGATCGGCAAGGTGCGGATGGCTGCTGGTATCCAATCGCTGCATGCAATCGGTAAAGGATTCGTTTGCTAATACCCTGGTCATCCGGCAGCGGGCAAAGCCCGCCGGAAATGCATCCGACTGCAGCCGGGTCGCTTCATCATTCAGAGCTTGCAACAGATGGTTTGCTGCCTGCTCACTGCACCAGGCCAGGATCGCAAACTCCGAACCGGATAAACGGTACAAAGCAGAATGCTGCTCCGGCAGCAACCGGGCAAAGTGCCCGGCTGCCTGGCAGACGTAAGCATCGCCATGGCTGTAACCATCGCGGGTATTGATGGCTGTCAGAGAGGGTAAGTCCAGCATCAGTAAAGCCAATTGATCACCGGCGGCAGTGGCGTCATCACGCCATAGCTCGAATTGTTGCAATAAGGCCCGGCGGTTTCTCAGACCAGTCAGGCTGTCTTTATAGACTTCTGTTGACAGACGCTCTGCATTCAAGGTTTGCTCCTGAAAGCTTTGTGCAATGGTGGCAACCATTCGGTTAAGCGCGTGCACCACGCTGCGCAGTTCCAGCGTAAAAGGCTGTTCAGGGTTTGGCGTAAAATCTTTGCGCATTACCGCTTCGGCTTGCTGGTGAATGCTGTGCAGCGGTCGCAATACCCGTTGCAGTATCAGATAGCCGGCTACCAGGCACAGTAGCAGGGCGATCAGCATGCGACTGCTTAATTGCTGCGCCTGATGCCATAAGGCCTGGTAAGCAGCGCCCGGGTGCGATTGCACCAGCAGGCGGCCGGCCGGGATCCAGCCATTGGAGACCTCGGTACTCATCAACGGTGGTGCCAACGGAAATAAGCGACTGAACCAGGCCGGTATCGAGTGGGGCACCGCCGGGTAATGGCGTTGAAAAACCACCTCACCGCTTAAGGTTTCAAACTGGATCTGTTGGTAATAGCCAGAGTCAAACAAGGCACTGGCCATGGTTTCAGCCAGCACCAGGCCCTGCTCATCGAGGTAGGGCGCGATCGACAAGCCCAGGTGATGGGCCGCATCCTGCGCATGCGATGCCAGTTGCTGTTGCTGGTAATGCCGCATGCCATTGATGTTGGTGTAAAGTGCAGCGGCATAGGCCACCAGGGCCAGCGCAACCACCAGGGCATAAATCTGTGTTTTAAGGGATAATCCGGCCATTGTGTCCTCGTTGCATTATTCGCCTCGCTCAATGCGTTCCAGCAGCACTGTCCAGTCCCGTACGCCGGGACTGTTGGGTACTTTTTGTCCTAAGCCCTGTGCGCGCGCCATCCATAGCCCCTGGCCATTAAAGGAGTACACAGGCCGTAAATCGGTGCGTTCATTGGCAGGCAGGATCCGGTTGGTCAGGTTGTCCAGCACCAGGGGAAATTGATCCGGCTCTTCAAAGTAAATCAGCACCATATGAGGTTCGTCGATGCTCAGCGCCCGCACATACATTAAGCGAAGGCGTTCTTCAGGCACTCCCAGCGCCCGTAAGCTGGCATATTTTAAAATCACATAGTCTTCACAGTCACCTTTGCCGGTGCCTAATGTTTCCAGTGGGGTAGCCCAGTAGTCATTCTGCCCCCAATGCTCCAGATCAGAGGCGTAGCCCACGGTATCATTGGCAAAGCGATTCACTGCCTGCAGCATGGTGTGAATGTCACTTTGCCGGTGTTGATCCAGCAAGCGCTGCCAACGTTCTACCCGAAAGCGTCCGGCACGGCCATAGCGCTCTTCCACCGACCGAAGCATGCTATCGGTAATGCGAAAATGCTCCAGTGTACTCCAGCCAGAGCTGGCACAGAGCAACAACAGCAACAGAGCTGCCGTACTGAATAACCACCGAACCGCAACTTTAGCCGGCATGATGACTCATAGTATCCGATTCTCCGCCAGTAAAGCATAACGCAAAAGGTTGATACATAAAGTACATTACTATACCTGACTCTGGTACAGCTGCAATACTGTACGTTTTCGTCATAAATTATTCATCAATTCCTTTTAACCTGAGGGGCATGATGATAGAATTGCCGCCCGATAGCTACAAGCGGAAAGCTATCATTTTCGCGCGGTACAAGGACGAACCAGTAAAACGCAGGCTTGCTCCTTACCGTTTTTTGTTTATTTTTTGTTATGGAAAACGCCATGTCTTCTTCCTCTTATTCTTCAGTAGGCGCTCCTCGTGTAACCAAAGCTGTTATTCCGGTTGCAGGCCTTGGCACCCGCATGCTGCCAGCGACCAAAGCTATTCCAAAAGAAATGTTGACCGTGGTGGATAAACCGCTGATCCAACATGTGGTACAAGAGGCTGTAGCGGCCGGTATCACAGAAATCGTGTTGGTGACGCATTCGTCCAAGAACAGCATTGAAAACCACTTTGATAAAAGCTTCGAGCTGGAAGCCACGCTGGAAAAGCGGGTAAAACGCCAGCTGCTGGAAGATGTGCGTAGCATAGTTCCTAAAAACGTCACTATTATTTCGGTGCGTCAGCCGGTCGCGCTGGGCCTGGGCCATGCCATTTTGTGTGCCCGTCCGGTCATTGGTGACGTGCCATTTGCCGTGATGTTGCCGGATGTGTTGATTGATCCGTTTCAAAGCAATCTGAAGCAGGATAATTTAGCGGCCATGTTGCTGCGTTATCAGCAAAGCCAGGCCAGCCAGATTATGGTGGAACCTGTGCCACAAAATCTGGTCGATCAATACGGCGTAGTCGATATTGGCGAGCAAAGCCTGGCTGCCGGCAAGACCGCACCGGTGCTGGATATGGTGGAAAAGCCAGCGGTGGATGAAGCGCCCAGCAACTTTGCCATTACCGGTCGTTATGTGTTGTCTGCCGCCATTTGGGATTTGCTGGAATTCACCCCGCCAGGTGCCGGCGATGAAATTCAGCTGACCGATGCCTTGCATCAATTGCGCTTGCTGGAAGCGGTAGAAGCCTATCGCATTCTGGGGAAAAGCCATGATTGCGGCAACAAGCTGGGGTTAATTACCGCCAATCTCGAGTTTGCTTTGCAGCATCCGTCTCTGGGCGCACCTTTGCGGGCGCAGATGGAAAAATTACTGCAGGCATCCGCGACAGACAAAAAAGTGGTGCAGTTGGCAGCCCAGTCGTCTTAACGATTGCCAACAGGCGTAGCTAAGCTTCCAGCGCTGGCTGCGCTTTTGTTATTGTTTTCAATTTTTTGCTTACTTCCAGAGTAAAGATTCCAAAGGTACTAGCGCATGAAAGTAACAGTTTTTGGTATTGGGTATGTCGGGCTGGTGCAAGCTGCTGTGATGGCAGAGGTAGGGCACGATGTGGTCTGTGTCGACGTTGATCAAACAAAAGTAGATAACCTGAAAAAAGGCATTATTCCTATTTATGAGCCGGGCCTGACCCCGCTGGTAGAAGAGCACTATGCCTCTGGCCGCCTGCAATTTACCACCGATGCCAAAGAGGCCGTAGCCCATGGTGAGGTCCAGTTTATCGCCGTAGGGACGCCACCGGATGAAGATGGCTCGGCCGATTTAAAATACGTGCTGGCGGTGGCAGAAACCATTGCTACTTACATGTCAGAGCCAAAAGTGATTATTACCAAATCCACCGTACCGGTTGGCACTGCCGATAAAGTCACGGCCAAAGTGCAGCAGACTTTGCAAAGCCTGAACAAATCGCTGGCATTTGATGTGGTCTCTAATCCTGAGTTCTTAAAAGAAGGCGCGGCAGTAAACGATTGCATGCGACCGGACCGCATTGTGGTGGGTACCTTCAATGAGCGCCCGGTGGATTTGATGCGTGAGTTGTACGAGCCCTTTAACCGCAACCACGACAAAATGGTGTTTATGGATGTGCGTTCGGCCGAACTGACCAAGTACGCCGCGAACTGCATGCTGGCAACCAAAATCAGCTTTATGAATGAAATGGCCAATCTGGCCGAGTTGCTGGGTGCCGATATTGAGCATGTGCGTAAAGGCATTGGTTCCGACCCGCGTATCGGCTACCACTTTATTTACCCTGGCTGCGGTTATGGCGGTTCCTGCTTCCCGAAAGATGTGCAGGCGCTTATCCGCACCTCGGAAGGTGAGCAGTACCAGCCCAAAATTCTGCAGGCCGTCGAAGCGGTGAATAACCAGCAAAAATACAAATTGCCCAACCTGGTAAAGCGTCATTTTGGTGAGCAGCTGGCCGGTAAAACCTTTGCGCTTTGGGGCTTAAGTTTTAAACCAAACACCGATGATATGCGTGAAGCCAGCAGCCGGGTACTGATTGACGAGCTGACTGCAGCAGGGGCTACCATCAAAGCTTTCGATCCGGAAGCCATGGAAGAAACTCAACGTATCTATGGCGTACGGGATGATCTGGAGCTGGTAGGTACTAAAGAAGCCGCCTTAAAAGGCGCGGATGCTTTAATTATCTGTACGGAGTGGAAACAGTTCCGGGCACCGGATTTTGATGTGATTAAGCAGCAATTAAAGCAAGCTGTGTTGTTTGATGGCCGCAATATGTTTGAACCGCAACGCCTTAGCAAAAAAGGCTTTATCTATTACGCCATCGGGCGTGGTGAAACGGTCAAAAAGGTGAGTGTCTGATATGAAGGTTCTGGTAACCGGTGCCGCAGGCTTTATCGGCATGCATACGGCAAAAGCCTTGCTGGAGCAGGGCCATGAAGTAGTGGGGCTGGATAACCTGAATGATTACTACGATCCGGCTTTAAAGCAGGCCCGGTTGGCGCAATTGCAGCCATACCGTCAGTTTCGCTTTGTGCAGCTGGATTTAGCCGACCGCGACGGCATGGCGGCGCTGTTTGCCAGCGAGCAGTTTCAGCGCGTGGTGCATCTGGCTGCGCAAGCCGGGGTGCGCTACAGCCTGCAAAACCCAATGGCCTATGTGGATTCCAACCTGGTTGGCATGATGACCATTTTAGAAGGCTGTCGGCATCATCAGGTAGAACACCTGGTGTATGCCAGTTCCAGCTCGGTGTATGGCAACCAGCAAAAAGTACCCTTTAGCGAAACCGACCCGGTGGATACGCCGATTTCATTGTATGCCGCCAGCAAGAAAGCCAATGAATTGATGGCCCATACCTACAGCCATTTGTATCAGTTGCCAACCACAGGGCTGCGCTTTTTCACAGTGTATGGCCCCTGGGGCCGGCCCGATATGGCGCCATGGCTTTTTACCGAAGCCATCAGCCAGGGCAAGCCGATTAAGGTGTTTAATCATGGTGATCTGATGCGCGACTTCACCTACATCGACGATATCGTTGAAGGGGTTGTCCGCACGGCCGATGCGGTTCCTACCAGCAGTGCAGAGCAACCGGTGCCTTACCGCTTGTACAACATTGGCAACCATCAGCCGGTGCAACTGGAAAGCTTTATTCAAACCATTGAGCAAGCGCTGAATACCACTGCAGATAAAACCTATTTACCCATGCAGCCGGGCGATGTGTATCAGACCTACGCTGATGTGGCTGCACTTAGCAGTGCGACCGGCTTTTCACCGAAAACCCCGCTAGCTGAAGGAATCGGCCACTTTGTGGCTTGGTACCAAGCCTATACCACAGGGTATTACAAGCATGTTTGAACCAATCTTCGATACCGTCAATGTAGGCGGAATAGAGACTGCCCGGCTTGGGCGCAAGGACCTGGCCAGGCTGGTCGGTAATATCTGCGCCCACTACAGCGAGCAGAACAAAGCGCAACCCTTTGTTATTTTCAGCAACAATGGCCATGCTATTTCCATCTACAACTCCGATGCCGAGGCAAAAACGCAGATGGATCAAGCGGATCTGGTGCATGCCGATGGCCAGAGCGTGGTGAGTTTTTCCCGCTGGTTTAACAAAGGCAACGCCATTCCAGAACGCACTGCCACTACGGATATGATCCACGATATTCCTAACTTTTACGAAGGAACGCTCAAGCATTTTTTGCTGGGTGGCAAGGAAAGCTCGGTTACCAAAGCAGCCGATGTCTTAGCACAGAGCTACCCGAATTTTCAGGTGGTAGGGGTGCAGCATGGCTACTTCAATGAAGCGGAAGAAACCGCCATTTGCGATGCCATCAATGCAGCAAAGCCCGATGTACTCTGGGTGGGCCTTGGCAAACCGAAAGAGCAAATTTTCTGTATTCGCAACAAGCAGCGCCTGAATGTGCCGGTGATTATTTCGTGCGGTGGCTGTTACAACTACATTACCGGCGAATACCCACGCGCCCCTATGTGGATGCAAAAAGCAGGGATGGAATGGCTGTTCCGGATGGCAAATGATCCGAGAAAGCTGTTTTGGCGCTACGCGGTGACCAACCCGCATGCGATTTATTGTGTGCTGAAGCATGGCCGAGCACAAAAGAACGTGGCAGCAGATGTCAACTAAACTGCCTTTTAAACGTGCTATCGCTGCCATTGGTGGCTCAGCAGGGATGGCACTGACAAGCTTGGTACTTGCGCTGTGTCTGATGCAGCAAGCTTCTGTTGAGGCTTATGGTCTTTTTGCTTTTCTATTAATTACACAAGCACTGGCAAACGGTTTCTCTAATGCCATGCTTGGTTCGCCATTGCTAATTGCACTAAGTGAGCTAGAAGGTTCTGATAATGACGATGCAAAAGCAAAGGTGCATAGCTTTATGCTGGCAAACGTTTTGCTTTGCCTTGTATTTGCTGTCATTCAGGCATCTATAGTCTATAGCTTTACCAAAGCACCTTGGTTAAGCAGTATCTATGCTTTTAGCGCTTTTATCACCACATTACGCTGGTTTGGTCGCTCTTACTGCAACAACAGCCACCAACACAGTAAAGTAGTTATCTCTGATGCTTGCTATTCTGCACTCAGTTTAGTTGGCGCTTGCGCTCTATTCTTTACTCAAAACGTTAGCTTAGAAAGCTTTGGTATTTTAACTGCTGCAGCTGCTTTACTGGCTACGCCATTGCTTGGCAGTCGATATTTAAAGCCCCAGTTCACTTCGGCATTTCGTGCCGGTTTTAAAGGGTTTAGGGAAGGTTGGAACAAGCAGGGTAAGCATGCATTAGTTGGTGTATTAACTACTGAAGGTACACTCAACTCTCACTCTTACATGGTCACCTTCTTTTTTGGGCCAGCAGCTTTTGCGCCAATTGCAGCAGCTGGTTTGTTATTCCGGCCAGTAATGGTAGTACTGACAAGCCTGGCACAGATAGAGCGGCCAAGACTTCGTCAGTTACTGTCAAAAGGGTTCGTTGCTGAAGCCAAAATATCTCTGGTTCGTTACAGAGCGGTGAATGCAGTATTCTGGTTCTTAAACTGCATTATTGCTGCTATTGTTTTACTATTTTTTATCGACCTTTACTGGAAAGACAGCCAAAGTGTTCATGCATTGCTTTGGGCTGCTTTGCTGTTTGCATTGATTCGGGGAAGCCGATCTCTAAGTAGCACCTACAGTGTCTTTTTACAAGCTGCTGACCAGTTTAAGGCCCTTAGTTTGGTCACTGTGAAGACATCACTATTGACCATTCCATTGGTCTTTATCTCACTGCAATTATTTGAGCCTTCATTTTCTTTAATTGGTATTTTAATGGGTGAGTTGGTCGCTTTTTCTTTGTTGGTTCGTCTTTATCGTGGAGTGAAATGACCATATGGGATCACAGACAGTTGTCATAGGTATACCAACCTACAAAAGACCAATTGGTTTGCGGCGTTTACTGGATTCTATAGCAAAGCAAAGTTGTGATTTTACGCCTATTGTGCTGATTGCCGACAACGAAGGTGATGGCGGGCAAGGGTTGCAGGTGGCAGAGCAGGTAAAAGCCGAGGGCTATCCTTGGGAGTTGCATGCAATACCAGTGAACGAGCGTGGTATTTCGCAGGTTCGTAATGCCTTGATGCAGTATGGCTTTGAACAACTTAATGCGATCCATCTGGCCATGATCGATGATGATGAATGGGTGGAGCCGCAATGGATAGCAGAATTAGTCAAAGTGCAACTGGCAACAGGTGCAGAGGTAGTGGGTGGTAGTGTATCGCCTGAGTTTGAGACCGAACGACCGGATTGGGCCAAGGGCTTGCATATATACTATGAAAGTAATCCTGGGGTTTCAGGTAAAACTGAGCTGATTCAGGGAACAACCAATGTGCTGCTGTCTCGTTCCATTATTGAAAGCTTTCCAACAGAGCGGTTTGACCCCTTTTATTCACTGGTAGGTGGTGGCGATAAAGAGTTCTTTACCCGTATTAAAAGGCTTGGAGCAAGTTTTGCGTTTGCGCATCAGGCACAAGCACATGAACTTTTCACTGCAAGCCGTCTAACTAAAAAATGGGCAGTTGAACGGGCATACAGAATTGGTGCAGGTGATATGCGAATTATTAAAAACCAGCAACCCCGATTGTTAGATTGGGTTAAAGAGTTTTCTAAATTGTCGTTAGCTTTATTAATATCATCATTGCTTGCATTGATATTTTTGCCTATTCCACACAAACATATGAAAGCACGATTAAAACTCACACGACAGCTAGGCAAGTTGAGTGCTCTCTGGGGTAAGCAAAGAGCTGTCTATACTAACGTGCATGGTAATTGAACACTTTTATGATTATACGAATACCTGCATTTACTCACCAAAACCTAGCATCCTTGCTTTTAGGGTTACTTTTAGCATTTGCTTTTGTTGGCTTGTCACCGTTCTCTACCAACTCCGGTTTAGAAATTGAATTGGGTGATACGGGTGGTGGAAGTTTTATAAGGCAGCTTGTTTTTATTTCTTTCTTTGCTGGATCTTTAACGATTTTCCTTAGAAATCAAAGAATTTCTGAACTCAAGAAGATACCCTTACTATTGATCTTTATGGGCTGGTGTTTTCTGTCTGTTTTTTGGGCTGATCATCCAGACATTTCTATACGACGCGTGGTACTTCTACTGATCACTGTAAGTACTATTTTTATGTTGATTAGCTGTATGACACTCGATCAAACTATCATGTGTGTTACAAGAGTCTTAGCAGTTCTTGTTGTTATTAGCTTGATTGCGATACCTATACTTCCTGGTGCCGTTCATACTGGAGCAGAGCTTTTTGATACTGGCCTGGAGGGTAACTGGAAAGGTATTTTTATTCATAAGAATCACGCAGGTCCAGCACTTGTAGTAGCGATATCACTGTTTTTATATCAGTACTATCATAAAAAATCTTATGTGTGGTTGGTGCTTATTCTCTTAGCATTTATATTTTTGATTTTCACCAAGTCAAAAACAAGTGCAGCACTCCTAATTCCATCATTAGCTTTTGGATATTTTATATATAAGACTTTACATATAAAATCATTTTCAAATGTAGTGGGCATATCTTATGTCGTTATCCTGTTATCTATTTTTTTACTGCGTGAGCCAATTATCAATGGGTTTGTGTCTATACTAGATAATCCCGAAGCCTTTACTGGCCGTGCTACCATCTGGGATATAATTTTAAGAGCCATACAAGATCATTTTTGGCTTGGTATAGGCTATGGCTCTGTTTGGAGTGTAGGGGAAGACATGCTGGTTGTAGAGTATGCTTTCGGTTGGGTTGATTGGGTATTTACTTTGACACATGCACACAACGGTTATTTAGAGGTTTTAATTTCGCTCGGAATTATTGGTTTATCCCTTTGCGTATTTACATTTGTTATTATGCCTTTTTTTAAAGCAGTCAGTTTAAGTCGCACTACTGTGCATCCATTCATGTTCTTATTTTTCTCATCATTCTTATTTTTCACGTTACATAATATGCTTGAAACTGACTTTCTAAATGCCACTGATGGAAGGTGGTTCCTAATACTTATATTCTACTTTTCCCTGTACCTTAAATTAGACGATCTAAATTTTAAAAGGAGTTAGTGGTAATGTTGAGGTTCGTCACTATTCGACTAGTTTTATTCTTAATTGGCATCTCTTACTTTTTTAGCTACTCACTGCTAAGCAGTGATAGTGCTCAGCTATCATTGGCATATGATAATTATTTTTCGATTGGAGTTGCTTTGTCTAAAACTGACACAGCCGATGATGTTGTAATGCAATCTGTTACTCAAAACTTTAATAGCATGACACATGAGTTTGCTATGAAGTGGTCTCAAATTGAAACGCGAACTGGACTGTATGATTTCTCATATGTCGATGACTTTGTTGATATGGCTTATAAGAGTGATTTTCAGCTTATCGGGCATACATTAGTCTGGCATAAAGCTAACCCGAGCTGGCTATTCACAGATAGAGTGATGAACGGCGATATGGTCCGAGATTTCTATCTGGAAGTTATGAGAAAGCACATTGCTACTATGGTAGCTCGATATAGAGGCAAAGTTCATGGATGGGATGTTGTTAATGAGGCATTTTATTACGATGGAAATTTTCGGCCTAGCCCATGGTTAAATTTGATTGGTAAGGATTATATTGAGAAAGCTTTCGAATTTGCACATCAAGCAGATCCTGATGCGGAATTATACTACAACGATTATGGGCTTGTGGATAAATCAAAACAAGATGCTGTAGTTAAAATGATTCAAGGTTTACAATCTAAGGGAATTCCGATTCACGGAGTAGGAATTCAGGGACACTACAGTCTAACATACCCAGATATTAAGCTGTTGGATGAAGCCATTTCCCGTTTTTCATCGCTTGGTATTAAAGTCATGATCACTGAGCTCGATGTATCGGTATTACCTTTTCCTGGTCCAGAAGAAAGGGGAGAGGATGCAGAAATTAACCCAGCAAGAATTCAAGAGCTAAACCCTTACTCTGAAGGGTTGCCAGATGAGGTTATGCAGCAGCTTACAGACCGTTATGTCGATTTGTTTTGTGTATTTTTAAAGCATCGTGATGCTGTTAGCCGTGTTACTTTTTGGGGCGTTACAGATAAAAGAAGTTGGCGGAATGACTGGCCAGTGAAAGGTCGAACCGATTATCCCTTATTGTATGACAGAAACATGCAGCCTAAACCAGTTGTGCCAGCTCTGGTTGATTTGGCAACC
The DNA here is from genome assembly GCF_039631345.1 of Alkalimonas sp. NCh-2. Taxonomy (NCBI): domain Bacteria; kingdom Pseudomonadati; phylum Pseudomonadota; class Gammaproteobacteria; genus Alkalimonas; species Alkalimonas sp. NCh-2. Next base: position 335,685 of record NZ_JBDIUV010000001.1, on the reverse strand, counting down.
AATTACCAAGAATCTTGCGCCCATCTTTGGACAGAAAAGGAATAAAAATGTCCGTTACTCCACTTTTTAGCGTAGTAATACCTGCGTATAACCGCGCCCATTCTATTCGACAAGCAATAGACTCAGTTTTAAAGCAAACGGAACAACGCTTTGAAATAATTGTTGTTGATGATGGCTCAACGGATAATACCGATGCAGTTCTCGCTGAGGTAAAGAAAGTTGAACCCCGACTGCAATATATTAAGCAAAAGAATGGAGGTGCATCTAATGCAAGAAACACCGGAATTAAAGCTGCTACAGGTAGCTACATAGCTTTTTTAGATTCAGACGACGTTTTTTTGTCCGAACATTTAGCGCAAGCTTTGCCAGCACTGAAAAATGGCAGCAGAATCTGTACCTTTACCCAGGTGCAGGTAGACCGGGGAAATGAAGTCTCCTTTCTAAAGCCCAGTCGAGGCCCCAAAGAAACAGAAGTTTTTAGTGAGTACCTGCTTTGCAACAAAGGTTTTGTCCCAACCATTACTCTTATTGTTCCGTCGGAGCTGGCTAAGTCAGTGATGTACGATGAACTTATTGGCTATGGTGATGATATGGATTTTGCCATCAGGCTGGTGGCTGCAGGTGCAAGCATAACCATGTTGGAAAAGCCTGGGGCGATTTGGCAAGATCACTGGTCAGATAGCAGATTATCAAGTGCTATCGATCCCGCTAAGAGAATTGCTTGGTTAGATAGAACAAGGCCCCTTTTGACCAAACGAGCTTACTATGCGGTGTTAGGTCGCTCGGTTGCAAAAGGTTATGCACAGCAAGGGAAGAAACTCAAAGGGTTATCCTGTTACTTCAAATCTCTGTTTAATGGGGGCTTTACACCAAAAACAGCAGTGATGTACTTCTTTCAGGTGTCTTTAAATCAGAAGCAATATCGAAAATTCTCTGATTTTTTAGCAAAGCTTGGTTTTCGCCCATAACAGGGAATATTTGGTCGAGTATATAATGGATAAAACAAGTGTAGTGCAATCATTAAAGGTTGTAGTGTCAAAGCTCACAAGGTTTGTCGGTGATGTTACCTTTTGCAAGGCTCTTTTCTTTATAAAAAACAGACGCGCTATCAATCTAGACAATCCAGTTAGTTTTTCAGAGAAATTGTATTGGTTAAAGCTTTTTGGTGGTTTAGAACACTATTCAAAGTATGTCGATAAAGTTGCCGTTAAAGACTATGTCCGATCAAAGCAACTTGAGTCGATTTTGATTCCAACCTTAGCCGTTTATGATTGTGCCGAAGAATTTTCTTTAAACAGCTTACCGAGTCGCTTTGTCCTTAAACTAAATAATGCTTCCGGTTATAACCTGGTTGTGACTGATAAAACAAAATTTTCAGAAGCGCAATTACGAAAAATGATCGCTAAATGGCTGAAAATTGACTTCTATCTGATTACTCGTGAGCAGCAGTACAAGCCAATAAAGAACCAGGTGATTGCTGAGGAGTTCGTTGAATTTGGCGCTGAAAAGGCATTGTTAGACTACAAGGTCTATTGCTTTCATGGAAAACCTCACATGATACAGGTTATATCGGAGCGCTCCGGGCTCGACCAGCAGCATACCTATTACGATACAGACTGGAATCTTTTAAACCTTTCCAGAAAAGAGTATCCGGCTGGAAAGGCTGTGAGCAAGCCTGAAAAATTATCTGACATGCTTCATTTCGCTGAGCTACTAGCACCTGACTTTCCATTTTGCCGGGTAGATTTTTACCTTGTTGATAATAAAGTGCTATTCGGTGAAATTACCTTTATTCCGGCAAATGCGAACCTTAATTTCTTGCCTGCTAGTGAAGATAAGCGCTTGGCAAGTTTGATAAAACTCACATAAGAACTAGTTAAAGTATTAGCTTGTCATGCTCTACTTCACTCAAGTATAAAGGTGTTGGAATGGAAATTCTCCTGCCATTTGTGAAACCAATCTTAGCCTATTTTCAAAAGAAAACAGAAGATAGGACCGCCGCCCAACAGGGGATTTTGGCTTTAGTCGATTTGGATAATTCAGTTCGTCAGCATGTAGAACGTCTTCAGGTTGAGAGTTACATATATAAAGTAACCGGATACCAGCTTTCCAGTCAGCAGTTAGTTAACGTAGAAATTGCTAGCAAGCAGCTTGAGGGTAAAGTCTCAGACAAAGAGCTTTACATCGTTGCGAGTAAGCTTGTTCGTGAAAATGAAAAAATTACAGTGACTTACGGTGTAAAGCAGAAACTGAGCTGGTTTTTTAACTTTATTTTCTCTGATGGATTTTTATACGCAGGGCTGTTACTAATAATAATTCCATTCCCACTATATCTGTTTTCAGTGATAGGCATTGAAAAGTTTATTGCAGCTTATGTGTTTGCATTTGTATTGCTCGTTTTGGGGTTGGTAGGTCTGTCTGGTGCGACTGAGGCTAAAGTAATTAGGAAAATTCATAAGCTATTATCCTTAAAAAAACCTGTTAGCTGAAAGGAGTCAAAGAGTCAGAGTTGTTGTCATTTTGGGGTCAGATAAAAATAAATAGCATCGTAAGTACAACCACCGACCAACGAGAACGGAAATGCGCCGGTTATTGGTTTACAGGCAATAAAGATAGCGCAGTTGGCGTGCGCGCGGTTTTGGTTATGCTATTTGTCAGCGAGAGGCTAATGGATGACCCAAGATTCACGGCCTCTTGTCTCGGAAAAAGAGGAGGTTAAATGCCTAAGGCGAGAGTTGCGTGCCCTTGGCAGTGTTTAGAAGTGCATCCCAGTCATCCGGTGGATTGCCTGTTTTTAGCATCTTTACGAATACTTTGTAAGCATCCGTCTTACTGTCGTGGGCTCGTTTGCTGTTATCATCATTGACCCAGGCATAAACAATAACTTTCGATTCAAGATGGTATCGAAAGAATAACCGATACTGTTGAAAAAACTTGGCACGGAACCAGTGTTTATTGTGGTGACTCAATGTGGTTCCCTGGCGATAGTCTGGCAATGTTGGATCTTGTGGAATAATCTCAAAAGCCAGCTTATAGATTGCCGCTAACCGCTTCGCGTCGTTTTTCTTAGTGTACCCCTGTGGATCTTTTGCTTTTAATGCCCCAACTTTGTCTTTCAACCTTTGGAACTGCTGCGCAAAAAGGGGGTGGGTAAATAGCGTCCAACCATTGACCACCATCGGAACATTGTCTGGCAAAGTTATTCATCCTCATCAGACAATGCTGCATCCAAATCCACTTCTACGCCAGCAACCAGCGATGCCACGCCCTGACGCAGACTCGCAGATAATGGTTGTAACTTTTCAGGGTGCTTTTGCATATCAACAGCCAAAAAGGATAGAAACTGATCCAGCACAGGATCGGTTTCCGCCGTTTCAGCTCGTTTCATCAACACACTGCCATCGGATTGGATGATGTATTTAATCTTGTCTTTCTTATTCAGATGGAGTGCCTGACGCACAGGGCTTGGTACTGTTGTCTGGAAACGATCTGTCAATGTGGATTCTGCTTCCAAAGCCATTTGTGCAAACACGATAATCTCCGCAGGTTCAAGCTGGCTAGTAGCTGTGAGTTTAGCCGCAAAGCAGGGGTAATGCAAATGCATTACCTCTTGGCGGGTTGTTCAAATAGCCGCTGTAATTTTGGGGGCAGATGAAAATAAATAGCTTCGTAACCACCTGGGTTAGCCTCCGGGCCAGATCCCGAAGGTTCGTTTCACTGGAAAAGATGTTGAAATAGTCCATTATGAGGATTATCACTAATGAGTATGCACAATCCGGCTCATCCGTAATCAGGGGGGGAATTTCGACATGCCCCTTTTTTGCTAGGTTAAAAACTCAATGGCTTTATCACAAAAATTAGCAAGGGTTTGATAGCGGCCTTGCGCCACAATTAATCGAACAATGTTCACATCGATATTAAGATAATCATGCACCAGCCCATTACGCATACCAATAATTTGGCGCCACTCTGTCAGTTCGTCAGCGGTAATCATGCCGTGTTGGTGTAGCCTTGAAAAGGTTTGATAGGCATCTACACTAGTATGCTGCTGGTGTTTTTTTAAGCAATGCTTGGCGAGGCCGATGCTTAATTCTGTAAGGAGTTGTAATAGGCGTTCAATGGCTAAATAATCGCGCCTGCGCAGTTCGCCTTTTGCTAAATCTGCACGTAGCTCATCAAGTTGCTGGCAATAGTCTAGTTTGTGTTTTGCCGCTTCAGATAAGTAGAGTTGCAAGCCTGCATCATGACTTTTCATTGTTTTGCTTCTCGTTGTTGGTACTCAAATAGACTGTTTATGCGGGTAATTTCCTGCCAGGCACGTGCGCTGCCATCACTATAGAGTAGCTGGCCAGTATCAATAATTTGATAGGCCAGATAGATGGGCGCTTGGTTGATATCTACTATTGAGAACATTGTTTCAGGAAGACCTAATTCTGCTGCCCAATCAAGTGCTAAACATTGTGGACGTGTGTAACGGGCGAGAGGATCTAGTTTGAAGTTATTAAAAGCAATCGCTAAATCATAATCACTGTCTGGCCGTTCGCGTCCCAGTGCTCTGGATCCATACAGCCATATTGCCCCGATATCAGCATTTTTCGCTGCTAGCTTTTTAAGCTGGTGTAATCTTGGGTCCGTGTTAATCATGAAAAGGCGTTTGTAGGTCTGAATGTGTTTATCCTATCAGAAAAGCTAGGATTGGACGATAGAGCACATAAAAGCGGGGGGATTTTGGGGTCAGGATTTTGGGGGCAGATAAAAATAAATAGTTTCGTAAGCACAACTAACTGTTGATGTTCACTGGGAAATACAGACGGGGGAGCCCACTCAAGTCTCCGGAGCTTTTAAAGCAAGATGGAATGTTAAAGCGGGCTCTGTTGGTAAGTTAAAGAGTAATTATGGCTTTAAAGTGTTCGGCGACTATTAAACCGGTCCTGGAAGTCTGAATCAAGGGGTCAATCAAGGGGTCAGAGTTGTTGATGCTCGCAATCAAGAAAATTAGCCCAGATCAATCATACTACGGTTTCTGCCGGCTGCTTTGGCGGCATACAGCTGGCGGTCTGCCAGGGTAAGTACATCGTCAATACCCAGATTGGACTGCATGGCGGCACCACCGATACTGATGGTGACTTGGATAGCATGCTCCTGGACATCGGTGGTGGTGCTTTGCACCGCTGTTCGTAACCGCTCTGCCAGTGGCTGGGCCTCTGATGCTGTGGTTTTAGGGCAAATCAGTAAAAACTCCTCGCCGCCCCAGCGGCCTAATACATCGTTAGGGCGGATGCGTTGGCGCAGGCACTGACTAACGGCAGCCAGAACCTGGTCTCCTGCCAAATGGCCATAGGTGTCGTTCACGGCTTTAAAGTGATCAATATCCAGCAACAGCACAACAAAAGGCTCTGCATTGCGTTGATAGCTTTGGAACGCGCGCTCAAGCACCTGATCAAGCATTTTACGGTTGTACAGGCCTGTCAGGGTATCCGTTACCGATAGCTTTTCCAGCTGTTGATTGGAGTGTTCCAGATCGGCCATCAAGGTTTTGGACAACTGAGTATGAAACTTCAACAGCTCACTGGTGGTAAGGCTTAACTCGTCTTTAGGATCGACCGGTGTCGGCGATACAGAAAAGCGGCAACAGCTGTTATCTTCCGACAAAAAAAGAATCGACATGGCGTGGCTGAGTAAGCAGTTTTGGCCTTGTTGGTTTTGCCCGATTCCGCCAAATCCAAAGCAGCCGACCGTTGGCACCATTTGACGGATTGGAGCCAGCTCATCCTGGATGCTGTCTTTTAGCAATTCCAGCCGTCCACCGCAGGAAAAGATAAAGGCACAACCCGCTGGCAGGCAAGGGTAGTCTTCAAGATAGTGGTTATCCAACAGGCTGTCCATATTGGCAAAGGCTATCCAAACCTGGGCCCCTTCCGGTATCTGCCGATTGAACAGACAGCTGCCATCTTCGAAGGATTGCAGCAGCAATGCTGTTTTTTGATGATGTTTGCCGTAATACATTAACGGGAAGACAGAGGCGATTCCGATCAGCTGTTTTTTAGACAGGTCACCAAAATAGCGCTGATACACCTGATGAATACGCATGCCATCGATGCTATCCACCCGATAACCGGAAGCCTTGGTTACCCGCATCGCTTTGCCAATTGGAAACCAGTTTTGCTTGATCACCGACTGAGCTTGCAACTGGTCACCATGCAGCAGAGTCAATAAATAACCATCGTTGGAATGGTGCGTGCCATTGAACACACTGGACAACTTGTCTGGCCCTTGTGGCGATGCAACGGTGCCGGCTACCACGGTATCAGGGCTTAGCTGGTATAGCGCATCAAGAACGCGACTGTGGCTGTCTTGCCAATCGGCAGAGTGCAATAACACGGCTTTGGTATTGGCTTGCAGCGCATTCAGTAGCTGTTGTTTGATCGCCTGATCAGTCGCATCCTGTTCAATAAAGCATTGCGATGCATGGCTGCTTGGCATACGGGTGATGTTCATCGTCAATCCTTGACGAGTCACCTGGCTCTGATACAAAGAGCCATAGCTGGTGATGCCGGCAACAATGGCATCTGGAAATCGTTGCTGCAATAGCTGTTGCAAGGGCTCAATCCAATGGTCCAGGGGGTCACACAAATACAGCTGCACTAAAGTAGCAGCAGGAAGGATAGAAATGTTGCCCCAATCAGCCGGGCAAAGCGCTTCTGGTGTTGGAAAATGGTAACTTGTTGTCTGCATGAGCACTCAGGTTTTATCATCGCTCAATCGAAGGGCTGGTAGCTATGCTAAGTGTAGCGGTTATTGGTTTGTTTTGCTGCATCTTTGTTGGATCGTTCAGGAATTTTGGAGGCAGATAAAAATAAATAGCTTCGTAAGCACAACTACCTGTTGATGTTCACTGGGCAATACAGACGGGGGAGCCCACTCAAGTCCCCGAAGGTTATTTAAAAACCATCAATTAGTAAATCCAGACCGGCTTTGAGCTGAGCCCGGTAATGCTGTAGCGATAAAGATATGGCTGTTAATCGTTTGACTGAAACCGAGGTTATATCTAATCAATCGACAAAGCCGATCGGGTTGGAGATTCGTTTTGTTTCGTTAAATTAACCGCTGCACCCTCTCAGCGATTGCCAGGTTGCACCGCCAACCACACTAACCCCAGCCGGCTTTTGCGCAGCCATGCCAGTATGCCCAAGCCGACTAACCACAGTACATGCATACTGCCTCCTTTTGATGTCAGCTGCTCTTCGCTCTCACACCATTGCGCCGTCACCTGTAAATCGCCAGCTGGCATGGTCGCAGGTAATGACGGGTTCCAACCTTTAAACCTATACCCCTGTCTTACCGGTACCGGTGCTACTATCGGATTGCCAAAGTTCACCCACAGCGGCGCTAATTCCTGACCTCCGGCCGTATTAAAGCGAATTTGATACGCATTCACCTGCCACTGCGCCGTGTACGTTGCATTGTTAGACGGGATCGTCTCTGGTAATGCCGGGCTCCAGCCTATAAAAGTATGGCCTTCCCGAACGGGTGGAGCAATATTCAGCGCACTGCCAAATAACTGGGTTACCGGCGCCACAGCGCTGCCACCATTAGGGTTAAAGGTTAAGGTATAGCGATTGCGTATCGCCAGCACCCCCGGGTCCCGGATAACACCATTCGCTATGGCATCATCATCGTTAGGGCCGCCATCTTCAATAATCAGGCGGATACAGCCATACCCTGCAACAAGCCCATCCTCCCACACATCTGACGATACTACCGGACATTGACCCAGCGCATCGCGGGCGGCAGATTGGAGCACATTATTCTCATCTTCCACAAAATCATGCCATTGCATTGTGGTAAACTTACGCCATACCGCATCTTGGGGTATCGAAGTACCCACCGGTAACGGGATCATCACCGGTACAGACTCGCCCGGCACTAAGAGACCAAGGATATCCAGGTTCACCTTGTAACCTACCTGCGTAAATCCTTCATCAGGAAGGGAGCCGTCGTTTAATGCCAGCCCAAACTGATCTGAACTCCAGGAGGTATTGCCAGAGAAAATACCCAGTGCCAAGGTATACAACAAGGGTACCTCGGCAAATAAGAGATCTTGGTCCTGACAATTCCCGACCCGGTTAGTCACCATTTCAACAATAGGACAGATTGGTAAGCGATTTCTAGAGTTTCGTAACGAATTTCGCTCCGCAGGAATACCGCTAATGGTAGCGCAACTGTCAAAGTTACAGCCATCAATCACCCGCAATGTCAGGGTATATTGGCCTGTTCGACGACCATCTGTCGCGGTAATCAGCACGCTGTAATCTCCTAACTGGACATTTTGAGGATCAAAGCTAGCTTGTGCTGCATCGACTTGCAGCGGTAAACCATTTGCTGACCAGCTAAAACTCACACCGACACCTGTTTGTTCTTCTACTGATAACAGAACCATACCGTTGCGACGGTTAATCACTAACGTTGCTTCGTCCTGTTGCAATGCCGTTGCGAGTAAAGAAAGCGGGGCCGGCTCTTCAACAACAACCAGACGATGATTTTCCGGAGTACCGGGGAGTGCATTGACAATACTGTCAGCCTCTAACCAGATCGTTGCATCCGAGGTCGCAGTTGCCGTGAGGTTTTGCTGCAGTCTATCTTCAAGCTGAATATTCACCACCTGACTATTCAAGGCCACATCATTTGCCACCAGCGTTGCAGAAACTGGGTAGAAAATGGCCTCATCACTTAACCAAACCGAGAGTTGTGTTGCCAACTCCGGCTCTGTTTGCTGCCGGCTTGAGGCAAATGCTAAATAAGGCAAAACATCAAAGCTGATTTCCACCACCTGGCCACTGGAATCATCCACAAATCGGAAGCTATAACGCCCGGTTCGGCTTGCTGCAAAGCGGTAGCTGCCATCCTCAAGGTGGGTCAATGTCATGTTAATCTCGTATTCCGTCATCGGCACCACGCGACCGGCGCGGGTTAAATCCGCTTCCAATAAGTGCTGCTCACCACTGCCACCTAATACCGTAAAGGGACGGATTTGGTTGATTGGCCCTGGCGCAGTACTGTCTGCCTCAACCTGGACCGGCGCATACACTGTGACGTCAATGCTGCAGCCGGCAACGATTGGCGCCGTAATAATTTCACCTGCATGATAGCTGGCACCACAGTCGCTGTTTACCACGACCACATCATCAGCATTGGTATGATTGAGCGCAAAAGTTGCATGACGGCCATACAGCACCATCTGTCGATCCGGCGTGACTATGGCAGCACCACTAACGCTAACTGACACCTCGAAAGACAGCTCTTCATACAGTGCGCGAACATCCAGATCACTGGTGATACTACCCAAATCTTCACTCCAACCTATAAAGCGGAAGCCTTCACGCTCTGGTAACAGGGGTAATACCACGGCTTCACCATCAGGTATTTGCAGCACTTGCAGTAACGTTTCGTCCCAATCCAGGAAGCGCACTGTGAAGGTATTCAATTCCCAATGGGCGGTAAGGGTGGTATCGCTGGCTGGCATACTTTCTGGGAACGCAGGGTTCCAGCCAGCAAAGGTGTAACGTTCTCGTGTCGGGTTCGCTGGTGCTGTTAAGGTTGAGCCAAAATTGGCTGTGATCGTTGCCAGGGCTGAGCCACCATTGCTGTCAAAGGTGATCGTGTATTGGTTTAGCAGCCAACTGGCATATAAGATTGCTGAGGCATTCTCACTATAAATGGCACCTTCAGCAAATGCCGTCCCACTGCCGTCTGTAGCAGTATTCCAGCCATTAAAGGTATGGCCTGTTTTCGTCAATCCGCCGGTATTGCCAGACAAAATCAGCGGTGAATTAAAGTCTTTATTTTGAGCAACAGGTGGCGAGCCCGCAGTGGCACCATTACTTTCATAAGTGATGGAGTAACTAAAAGCTGCAATATCAACACTGGCGAAAAACGGCGAGAATAACTCGCCAGCATATTAAAAGTCACCGGCGACATATAGCCTGTTGTCACGAATTAGTAAGGAGTTAACATTCCCATTGACACCACTTCCTAAATGAAACCAGTTACTGCCGTTCCAACCAGCAATCCGGCTGGCACTAATGCTACCGGCTGACGCAAAAGCCCCGCCGGTAAATACAACCCCACCTTTAACAGCAATAGCACGCACAAAATTGCTCAGGCCATTATCAGCCTCGGAGCCGATACTTGACCAACTTCCCTCTGCCCATTTAGCAATCCGATTCGCGGTATTTCCCCCTGCAGTGGTAAAACTACCGCCTACAAATAATGCAGAATCACTCACAGTCAAGGTATTAACCACACCATTTAAACCACCACTCACATCAGACCAGGCTAAACCATTCCATTTAGCTAATCGATTAACCGGTGTGCCGCCCGCCATGGTGAAGCTGCCACCGGCATAAAGCCCGCTCTGCATCAAGGCCAGGGCTCTTACCTCGTTGTTAACGCCGCTACCCAGCGAAAACCAGCTACTGCCATCCCAGCGTGCAATTCTATTTACTACGATGCCGTCGGCCTGAGTGAAGGCGCCACCTACCAGCAACTCTGTATCTGATGCCACTATCGTGTTCACCACACCATTAACACCCAAACCAAGCCCCTGCCAGTTTGTGCCATCCCATCGGGCAATGTTATGCGCGGTCACTTCGCCTGCCATGCTAAAACTACCAGCTGCGTAAAGCATGCCATCTAGTATCGCTAGACTATTTATAACGCCATTTAAACCATCTGCCAGTGGAAACCAATGTTCACCATCCCACTTTGCTATTTTATTCGCGGCTATCCCGCCAATACGAGTAAAGTCACCGGCAACGTACATAGCCCCATCGGTTTGGGTAAAAGCGTTTATTACGCCATTCAGACCATCACCTGAGCCAAGCCAGTTACTTCCATCCCAAACTGCAAACTTTTCTACCGGCACCCCTCCGGCAGCACTAAAAACGCCTCCGACATAAAGTTTGCTATCTCCACGCCCTAACGCGTGAACGCTGCCATTTAAACCACCGCTCACTCCTGACCAGGCGGAACCATTCCATTTAGCTAACCGACCCACAGTCTGTCCGCCTGCTAAATTAAAAATACCGCCAACAACAAGCGCTTCTCCATCAAACAGCAAAACGTTTACTTGATTGCTAACCCCCGAACCCAATGCCTCCCAGGCTACTCCATCCCATTTAGCAACCCTGTTGGCCGCTACACCGGCTGCAGCGGTGAAGCTCCCGCCCACAAATAAAACACCATCCGCAGAGGCAAGCGATGTCACACTGCCATTAACGCCTGTAGCCAAACCGAACCAGTTGTTCCCATCCCATCTGGCAATACGATTAACGGTAATACCGCCAGCTGTGGTAAAGCTACCCCCCACATACAACTCGTCATTGTGTCTAACTAAGGCTCTGACATCACCATTGACCCCTGCGCCTAATGAAGACCAATTGGTTCCATCCCACCGAGCGATCCCGTTTGCAATAACAGCACCTGCCAGAGTAAAACTGCCAGCAACTAGCAGTGATCCATCGGCGTCAATGTCAAGTGCATACACCGTATCATTGACCCCATAGCTTATCTCCTGCCACTGTGAGCCATCCCACTTCGCTATATTTTGCGCAGCGATCCCGCCTGCATGATTAAAGCTGCCACCTATATAAATTTGGCTATCGTGGATTTTGATGCTATGGACAGTGCCCGCGACTCCGCTCTCTAAGGACCACCAGGCCTCACCATCCCACCTGGCAATTCCAGAAACTGACAAGGCACCTAAAACCGTAAAACTGCCCCCAATGTAAACATCACCATTATCAGCAATGGCAATAGCGTTAACCTCACCATTGATACTTGGTAACGTGTTCATAATCTGCCAGTCAGCATCGGAAATACTTGGCATTGCTTTAATGGGAAGGGAAAAAAAGCAAAAAAACATACAAATGATGTAAAACGTTTTAAACATATATTTCTTTGCTCTGCAGCCCTGGGCTGTTGATCTTTCGTGGTGAGTTTTTAGTCGGCATCATGCGCTGGTATAATTATTTTAGCCAAAAAACAACCACACAGCATTCCATCATGTCAAAAACAATAGTAACAGATGATTCCTGGTCGAAGCTAATCCAGTTGATGCTGAAACCGAGGCTGTATCTAATCAATCGACAAAGCCGAGCGGGTTGGAGATTCGTTTTGTTTCGCTAAATTAACCGCTGCACCCTCTCAGCGATTGCCAGGTTGCAAATCTGCCTAAGCATTCTTAACTCACCGGCTGTGCCGTTATGTGATGGCAGGCTTTAGCGGCAGCCAGTTGATCCAAGCCCTGCGTTTTTCTGACCAATCTGGCCAATTGTCCCAGCTGTTTGTTGTTTTTCACTGCTGAGTGTTGGCCAGTTGCATGCTACTACGCTGTTAAACCAAGGGCGGTTGAAGCCTTGGTTGTTGATGATGGGGTCTGCGTGCACATCCACGCCCAATTCGCCGGCCAGGTAGCGTTGAATCAGTATTTTTACGTGGTTGTCTTCCAGTTGCTCGAAGGCGTCGCTGAGTTGTTGCTTGGTTTGCAAGTCAATAGCATGTCCTTGCAGTTGCAGATACCTTTGATGCAACCAGAGCAGCAAGGCTTGTTTGGCTTCGTTCGGAAAGTTGGTTGTTAGGGTAGAGGTTGGCGGATACAAGCGCTGGAAGTTCGTGACATCGTGTTGCAAAACAAAATAAAACAATAGGTTAATGCCGGCTGATATTTTTCCCGCCCGATGGTCCATGGCCTGATACTGTGCCAGTGCCGCGCGAAAATGTGGCTCGGCGGCGGCCAGGTTTCCTTCATGCAATGCCAGTAAACCCAGATTATTCTCTGTCATCGCGGCTATGTTCATTTGGCCAGATTGCAATGCCATTCGTCTGGCTTCTTCAAAGAGGGTTTTTGCGTGGTCGATGTCATTTAATTGTCGGGCTACCAAGGCCATGCTGTTGGTCAGTGTAAGGCGTTGACGCTCTGTCTTACTGTGTCGGTATGAGCAGCTAAGGCTGATCTGGGCATCATGCAGGTAATTGTTTCGCCGAAGCCAAATGCCCAGGGCACTGGTAATTGCGGTTAGTTCTTGCTGGAAGTCAGCATGCTGTTGATGTTCAAAGAGCGCATCGAGCACTTGCAACAATCTGTCCATATCATTGGTTGGTACGGCTGCACGCAGTAACAAAATATTGCGTTGAATGGCAAGATTAAGGGGGAGCTTGTCAGGTGCTGGCATGTTGTCCAGCAAACTTATGGTGCGCGCTGGTTGAACTGTTAGGTAAGCCTCGGCTTCATGCAAGGTTGCGGCTGCATTGTTTGCATAAACAAAAGGGCTGAATATAGCCACCAGTACAGCAATATGCAGGTAATAGCGAGACACTGAGACACCTATGAGGATAAGTGCATACTATAAACATAGGTGATCAGGCGGAGTTTTTCAAAACCATTATCTCCGATAAAGTGCACTGCCACAAGGTCTAAGCTAACCGTTTAGCTACAAGCTATCGCATCGGCCAGTTCAGAGGGGGTAGCAAAGACCACACAATTCCGCCCACCAGCCTTGGCCTGGTACAGTGCCTGATCGGCTTGTTGCAACAGTGTTTGCCAGTTGGGCGTATCAGGCTGCTGTACGGCGCATCCTATACTGATGCTGAGCGGTGTGGATAGCGGTGCTGGTGTTGCCGCTGTGGCGATATGTTGTCGCAAACGCTCACAAATCTGCTGCAGGTTGGCGCCTGGTACCCCAGGCAAGACGGCGACAAACTCCTCACCACCCATACGGAACAATAAATCGTAATCGCGCAGCTGTTGCCTTGCCAGTTGAGTAATGTGTTGCAAAACGCGATCGCCCACAGTGTGGCCATGCTGATCATTTACCTGTTTAAAATGATCAATATCAAATACCAGCACACTAAAGGGCTGTTGTTCGCGTTGACAGCGATGCCACTCACTATCCAGACGCTTTTCCAGGTAATGGCGATTTAGCCAGCCAGTTAAAGGATCTGTTTCCAGTAAGGTTTGTAGTTGCAGAGTCTTTTGCCGTACCAGCAGCAGGACACAACCTACCATCGCCATCAGCATAAACAACATAACCGCCATGGTCCCAATGCTGAACCAATGCTCCGGGGTCAGTATCGGTTGTGCCCCAAACTGCTGTTGCAAAAAGGCGGTTAACCGCAGGCTCAGCTGCATCATGTTAAGAACTAACACGATATTAAGTAGCAACGCAGCCCGGGCTGTTTCAAAGGTGGCTTTGCTGAGTAAGTAGTAAAGACTGAGCAGATTAAGCAATAGCAGCAGCGGGTAGTTAAGTAGGACTCTATGCAGCAAGTCTGCTTGTGCAAAGGGTAATAGATTGGCGCCGTAGATCAGGAGTAATACGATGGTTAGAGTTCGCTTGCGGTACGGACGCTGAAAAAACATCGCGATACCGCTGAGCAACAATAAGTAGCTGGCCACCAGTAAGGTGTTTCCTAATGCCGGGCCGGCCCAGTAAGGCCAATGATCTGGGCTATAACTGAAACTTAGGGCTGAATAGGCTAAAAACGACATGGCAGCAAAAAACCAATGCAGCAGGCTTTGATCTTTTGGAGTTGCCAACAACAAACCAGCCATGGTGATCGTCATTACCAAAGCAACGGCGATATTTACGACCTGTAAAGTAAACGCATCCATGTAATTTTTATTCTTACGCCAGGCGGTTGCTATTATGTTAAGAGTATAACAGGGGCAGGAACTTTTGTCATGTTGGCAGCGGCGGATGTAGGGACAAGGCAGCAACAGACAGCTAGCATCTGTTCACATCCCTAAGTTACACAACGTCAGTTAATTTTACAGTATCAGTTACCACAAGATGATTGTTGCTGATAAGCTTATGATTTTATAGTAATTAAATTGTGGCGCTTATCTTGCTAAGGGTGCTGGGTCAATTTTGATGAAAACAATCACCTTTATGGAGGAAGTATGAAGTTATTAAAGCCTGTAGTTTGTGCTGTTGGTCTGGCATTTTCCGGCATCGTTAGCGCAGGGCCTATTTTAATTATCAATGGTGCGGATCAAACCTCAGAAGTACACACCACCGCTGCTGTTACTAACAATCTGACCTTCTTACATGAAGCTGTTGGAAATACAGTCACCGTTAGCAACCATCTGCTGGCCGATTTATCGGGCTATGCCCAGGTTTGGGATGTACGTTTTTTCAATGGGGCAGCACTGGACGCTGGTTCTTTTAACACCTACCAAAATTATCTGAGTAATGGCGGCGGCTTATTCTTGATGGGTGAGAACTCAAATTTTATGGCGCGTAATAACTCTATCCTGTCGCTGATCGACTTGTTAGGTGGTGGTTCTGTTGGCTTTCAGGGAAACTGCCAAAGTAATCAGGTTGTACACGCCCCTTTTGATGGCCCAAATGCGGTATCACAGGTAAGCTACAATGCTGCCGGTTGCTTTGATGGTACTGGTGCCGGCCAGTGGATTACCTCCACGGCGAATGGTGCTCAGGGCTCTGGTCTGGCGTTTAGTGTAGGCACTTTGGCCAACGCTATGGCAGGTAGCCTGACCACCATCCTGGATGTGAACTTCATGATGAATCAATTTGATTTACCAAACTCGCAAGAGCTGACTAAAAACCTGATCACCTATGTTGGTGATCAAACTGAGCCAACCCCGGTACCGGCCCCTGCCAGCTTTTTATTACTTGCTGCCGGCCTGCTTGGTTTGCGCCTGAGCCGCAAAACTGCCTGATTAAGACCCAGCCTTATTGGCAAATCAATGCACGCGCACTGCACAGTGCGCGTGTTTTTATTTGCAAAAACCAGTAAACTAGTCGGTGTTTTGTTACTTATTTCTGGTAGGGAAGCCCGAGCCTATGCTGTTTTTTCTTCGCGCTTGCAGTGCGCTGCTGCTGGCCGGCATTGCTTGCCTGGTATTGCTGATGTATTTGCCTGCGTCCAATGAGGCTGCAAGAGGTTTTATCCGTGCTCTTGGCGGCCATGCTCAGATGCATGTGCTGGTAGGGGCATTGCTGCCTTTGTGTATCGCTTTGCTGCTGCGGCTGTATCGTTGGTCAAAGTCTTGGCAGTGGTTGTTTTGGGGCAGCTGTCTGATGCTGTTTGCATTGGATGAAAGCATGCAGCGTTTTTCTGTATTGCGTGCATCACAACTAGCCGATTTTGGCTGGTCTGCTTTAGGCTGGGGGATAGGCTGTGCTATTTGGTGGCTGTTTACCGGCCTGGCACTCTTGTATCGCCGTCGGGACACTATCACGTACTAACCGATGCTGGCGGTGCTGGCCTCTTGAATGCATCCGCTGTGTCCAACTGATTAGAAACTACTTATTTTCGTGCTTTATTAACATCTTTGCATGAAAGCTTGCATTTTGATCTGTTTGGTTTTTTGTTATTTTTTTTCAGTGGCTTGGATTTTTTGTTTTTCCTTTTTTCTGCGAAAAAAACGTTCTGAAGCGAAGGTTTCAGTTTTTTTACCGGGTTAAATGAACGCTTTTAGTCGACTTATATAAAAAAAGGCTGATTTGTCAGGCTTCTTTACAGGCACAAAATCCCTATTTGTTAAAACTCTTTGAAAACAGCGGCTTAATATGTGGCATGTATTTTGCTTTAGATTTGAGTAAGTTTAAGCTCTCTTCTTATTTTTGCACAATGGAGTGTATCTATGTTCCGTGAAAAACTTTTGCCTACGCTGGTTGCTACTGTTGCTGCGCTATCTTTCAGTGCGCATGCTTCTCTTATTTCTAACGGTAGTTTTGAACAGACCCCAGGCAGCGCTGACTGTCTTGTTCAATATACGCATGCACCTTATGCATCCTGCGATGCCGAGGTGATCCGCACTGCAGATGGTAACTCAGGCGGCTGGGGTGTATTTAACCAGTTACCAGGTTGGAACCTGCTGTATGGTAACGGCATTGAAATTCAAGGGCAGAATGCTGTTGGCGGTGGTTTTGCACCGGCACATGGTGATTTTTATGTTGATTTGGATAGCCACTTTGAGGTTGCCAACCCAACTGGTAGCAACGCTGGTATTTACCAACAGTTGAACGGTCTGGCTATTGGCCAGTGGTATGAGCTGACCTTTGCTTACGGCATCCGTACCAACAACGAGAATGAAAACGGCCTGAACGTCTTCTGGGGCGAAGATGAAGCTTCTCTGGCTGATTCGATTGTACTTAGCATGATTGAACAAAGCGAAGATGCGCAGTGGTTCTCGGTATCTTACATGCTGCAAGCCACCAGTGACACCATGTTCATTGGTTTCGGCGCCTTTGGTGACTATGTCCGTCAGTTGGATAATGGTAACTGGACCTCAGACGGCAGTGGCCGTGGTGCTATGCTGGATAACGTAAGCCTGGTTGCAGTGCCTGCACCAGCCACTTTAGGTCTGTTTGGTTTGGCCTTAGCTGGCTTGCTGTTAGGCCGTCGCCGCTAAGCGTCTGCTTTCTTTACACAAAAAACCGGCCATTGTGCCGGTTTTTTTCTTAACTTCTGTTCCCCCTTCTTTAGTGAAAGCGTATGCTAGCTTTTTTGACTGCAAGCCAGCGGCATCAGACGGCTGCTTTGGCCGGCTTGCATCTGCATGGAACCCGGTATGCGGCATGATGGCAACAGCATCAAAGCAGTGAGCAGTATAGTGGCTCAGTGTGCGCTGGCTGGTGCGGCACTGGTGCAGGCGCTGGCCCTGTTGCTGGCTGGTTCCCTGACGCAGTACGGTACTTTTGCTGCGTTGCAATTGGTGCAAGGTTTGATGTTGGGGGTGGTGTCGGCTTTGCTGTTATCACCATTGCTGATCCAGCTGGCCAGCCAGAATGCAGCTTTACTGAGTGCATACGCACGTTTGCAGTTGGCTTTAAGTGTTGTTTTTGCTTTGGTGCAGGCGCTGCTCTGTGTCTGGCTGATAAGGGATGGGCCTGCGCTGTTGGCTGGCGGCGCTATTTTCTTTCATAGTGTGCGCTGGTATGCCCGTGGCCTGGCTCAACTCAATGGGCAACTGCTGCATGCCGTTGCCAGCGATGCATGCTCTGCAGTGGTGTTGCTAACTGGTGTGGCAGTGTTGTGGTGGTTTGACGCTGTACAGTTATCCACACTATTGGCGGTGAACCTTGCGGCGGCATTGTTGGGTTGTGTTGCCACCGGCAGCTATTTTTGGCGTACTTTGTGGCCTGTGCAGGCGAAACCCGATTGGTTAAGGCTGCGTCAGGGCTGGCGGGGGCAGGGCAGGCCGGCACTCTCCGGCACTTTGGCCTCGGAAGCGGCCGCCAATGCACACAGTTATTTTGCGGCTTTGTTGTTTGGTCCGCTGGCTTTCGCGCCCCTGGCCGCCGCCGCACTGCTGTTTCGTCCGGTAGTGGTAGTGCAACAGAGTTTGCAGCAGACGGAGCGTCCTGCTATGCGCCAGGCCCTGTTAGCTCAGAATGATGGGTTGTTTCAGCAGTTGCAGCGGCGATTTTTTGTGTTTGCCCTGGCTGCACTGGGCGCTAATGTGCTACTGGCTGCCTGGCTAATGGGGCTGCAGCCAGAGTGGCTCTGGAGCGATAGCAGCAGCATCGGCCAGTGGCAACTGGCAGGTGTTTTGATGGCAGTGCTTTGTTTTTTTCGTGTCTTTCGCAGTGGTTTTACGGCACAACTGCAGGCTCGTGATGCTTTTGCTTTTTTGGCCCGGACCGCTTGGCAGGCCGCTGTATGGGTGATTCCGTTGAGTGTGTTGGTGATGATGGTGTTTGGCGTAGTCTGGTCTTTAATGGTGGTGGTTTTGGCCGAGTGTTGGCTGCTGGTGCGCCTGCAACAGCATTGTGCTTTGCTGCAACGTCAGGTTGCCCATGGTTGAATCGATAGCTGCTAATAGCTTTGCCGATGACGCTGGCCCGGTACGGATTGCTGTGCTGATGGCCTGCTATAATCGCAAAGAGACAACCCTTCGTTGTTTGCAGCGCTTGTTCAGTCAGCAGCTTGTGAATAGCGAGCTGCAGCTGTACCTGGTGGATGATAACAGCCCCGATGGCACGGCCGCAGCTGTGCGGACAGAGTTCCCCCAGGCGCATGTGATTGAGGGGACCGGCGGGCTATACTGGAACGGGGGGATGCGGTTGGCCTGGCAGCAGGCACTGACCGGCTCGCACCACTTTTACCTCTGGTTGAATGATGATGTGCTGCTGCAGCCCGATGCCATTACGCGCTTGCTGCACTGCTATCAACAGCAAAAATCACCTGCTTTAGTGGGGGCTGTACTTGGTGCCATGATCTGCCCTGCCAGCGGCGAGGTGACCTATGGCGGCCGCCGCAGTCGCTATGGCTGGTTACCCCTGCAGATGGGGCCTTTGCTGGCAGTCTCTGAAGCTGTCCAGTACCTGGATGGCATGAATGGCAATTGCTGCTTAATCCCCCATCCGGTGGCCGCAAAGATGGGTATTTTGTCATCCCGTTATACCCATGCGATGGGCGATTACGATTATGGTTTTCGGTTGCAAAAAGCCGGTTACCAGCTGTTACAGGCTCCCGGTGCCTTTGGCCAGTGCGCCGCCAATGGCGTAGCTGGTGGTGTGCGGGATGGTCGCTTGCCATTGGTGGTGCGTAAAGCCATGTTGCAGCGACCAACCGCCTGGCCGCCGTTGCCGGAGTGGCAGTTGTTTGTTCGCCGCCATGGTGGCCCTTTGTGGCCCTTGCTTTGGTTAAAAGCTGCCCTGCGTGGTGTTTTTCCCGGGTTGTGGTTGCGTAGCATTGCGGTGCCAGCCCGGGAGCTGGACGAGCGGCCCAGAGTGGTGATCGTGCAGCAGGTGTTGAAGCAGTATCGGTTGCCGTTATTCAACCAGTTGCAGGCCGAACTGGCGCAGCGCGGCATCGCCTTGCAGCTCTTGTTCAGTAAGGCCGATGGGGTGGAAGCTGCCAAGGCAGATCAGTGCCAACAGGCCTTGCCATCCTATTGCTGTGAAGTGCCGTTGCGGCGGCTGGGGCCTTTGACCTGGCAGAGTTGTCCTTCCTACCATCCACAGCAACTGGTGATCCTGGAGCAGGCCAACCGGCATCTGCTAAATTACTGGTTGTTGTTGCAGCGACGGCTGGGGCGTTTGCCTCGTTTGGCCTGGTGGGGCCATGGCTACCATCATCAAAAGCAGCAGCCGGACCTGAAAGACAAAATAAAGCGGGCCCTGCTGACGAAAACCGACTGGTTTTTTGCCTATACCGGGCCGGTGGCAGAGTATGCGGCCGGGCAGGGCATGCCCAAAGCGCGTATCAGTGTATTAAACAACAGTCTGGATACCAGCGAACTGGCCAGCCAGGTCCGCTTGCTGCGAAAAGATCGGCAGGCAGGGCCAGCAGGTGCCAGCGATAGCCGGTTGGTACTGCTGTTTTGCGGTGCCCTGTATCCGGAAAAGCGTATCGATTTATTGCTGGCTACGGCCGATTTGCTGCAGCAACGCGGTCAGTTACAGCGCTTAATTGTGTTGGGGGATGGCCCCTCGGCACCCTTGTTGCAGCCTGCTCCGGCCTGGCTGGATTATCGTGGCGCCTGTTTCGGTGCCGACAAAGCCAGGGCCTATGCCGAGGCGGATTTTGTGCTGCATCCGGGCCTGGTTGGCCTGGCAATTCTGGATGCCTTTGCGGCCGGGGTGCCTTTTGTCTGTGCCAGCCAGCCGAATCACAGCCCGGAAATCTGTTACCTGGAGCCGGGTGTGAATGGGGTGATGACGGCGGCAACGCCAGAGGCACTGGCGGATGCGATCATGGAGCTTTGGCAGCAGCCAAAGCGTTACCAGCAACTGGTGCAGCAGGCACAACACAGTGCTGAACGCTACAGTCTGGCAGCTATGGTGACTGCATTCAGCGATGGGATCCAGACCTGCCTGCTGGGGGATTTGGCATGAAAGTCCTGCAAATTCATCAGTGTTACCGGCAAGCAGGCGGCGAAGAACAAGTGGTGGAGCGCGAAGCCAGGCTGCTTAAAGCTGCCGGTTGCGAAGTGGATACCTGGTTGCTGCCGGCACTGTCCGGACAGGAAAGCGGATTAAAAACACTGCTTTCGATGCTGCATCACCGACAAGCATGCCGTGAGCTGGCCAGTCGCCTGGATAGCAAAGCCTACGATGTGGTGCATTTGCACAATGTTTTTCCTGCGCTTTCACCGTCCATTTGCCAACCTGCCCGGCAACGAGGTATTGCGGTGGTGATGACGTTGCATAATTTTCGCCCGCTGGTACCAGCCGCAACCCTGACTGGGGAGTTGCCACTGCGTGGGCGGTGGCGGCTGTGGTGGCGTCAGGTGATGACGGGAGCCTACCAGCAATCACGACTGCGCACTCTGGCATTGGTGGCTTTTATTTTGGTAGCCCGTTACCGCCGGTTCTGGTCGCAGCTGGATGCTTTTATTTGCCCGTCGGAATTTGTGCGCCAGCAATATCTGCGGGCGGGCTTTGCCGCCGATAAGCTAAAGGTGTTGCCGCATGCCTGTGAACCTGTTACCGACAGGGTGATGCCTGTGGGGCACTATGCCCTGGCGGTTGGGCGCTCAGGCCCAGAGAAAGGGCTGCACTGGCTGGCTCAGCATTGGTCTGATATGCCGCTGCCCTTAAAAATAGTGGGCATAGCACCCCGCAGTGCTTTGCCTGCAGAGCCGGAATTTTGTGGTTATCTGCAAGGGGACGCATTAAAGTCCCTGTATCAGGAGGCAGCGGTGGTTGTGGTGCCTTCGTTGGTGTGTGAAACTTTTGGAAATGTCGTGATGGAAGCTTTTTCGGCAGGTAAACCCTGCCTGGTTGCTGCCCATGGTGCTTTAACCGAGTGGGTGCAGCCGGATTACAACGGAGCCTGGTTTGTGCCGGGCGATGCGGCGGATTTGCGCCGGCAGTTAACGGGGCTGCTATCGAACCCTGAGCAGTTGGCAGCTCTGGGGCACAATGCCCGTGCCTGTTGGCAGCAACAGTTCAGCCCGGCCCGGCACGCGGCTGCGTTAATGGCACTGTATCGCGCCGTGGCTGCACGACAGGCAGGTCTGCGATGAAGCCGGTGGCGGTACTGCGTTTACAGGTAGACCCTCATACCATGAGCAGCGCTCTGGCCGCGTGCCAGCAATTGTTGCTCAGGCCCCATCCCGGCTACGTTTGTCTGGCGAATGTGCATATGTGCATGGAAGCCTGGGATCAGCCCGATTTTGCTGCCCTGGTCAATCAGGCGGCCCTGGTGCTGGCTGATGGCCGCCCGGTCTATTGGGCACAGCGGCTGTTGCTGCCAGCCAGCTCGCCGCCAACCGAGCAAATCCGCGGGGTGGATTTTGTGCAAGCCATCTGCGCCATGGCTGCACAGCAGCAAATTCCGCTGGGTTTGTACGGTGGCAGCGACGATGCCCTGTTAGCGCGGCTGGAACAGCAGCTCTGTGATCAGTATCCCGGTTTGCAGGTGGTGTACCGTTATGCGCCACCTTTTCGGGTGCTAACTGAGCAGGAGCGTTTGGCGGTGCATCAGGCCATCAGTGATGCCGGAGTGCAACTGTTATTGGTCGGGCTTGGCTGTCCCAAACAAGAGCGCTGGATGGCTGATGCGGCCGCTTTGCCGGTGCTGATGTGCGGAGTGGGCGCTGCCTTTGACTTTTTAGCCGGCGCACGGGCAGAGGCACCGCGCTGGATGCAAACAACCGGCCTGGAATGGTTGCATCGCTGGTGGCACGAGCCGGTGCGTTTAAGCTGGCGTTATCTGAAACACAATCCTCGTTTTATGCTGTTGTTCTTTTGGCAATGGATTCGCGGTAAACTTCAGTAATGCATTTTGTATCTTGAATTCAGGGAAGGGTATGACCGAAAAAAAGGCATTGATTACCGGCATTACCGGGCAGGATGGCTCTTATCTGGCCGAGCTGTTATTGGAGAAGGGCTATCAGGTGCATGGCCTGAAACGGCGCGCCTCGTCCTTTAATACGCAGCGGATCGATCATTTATACCAGGATCCGCACACGCCGGATCCAAAACTTATTCTGCATTATGGCGATATGACCGATAGCTCGGGTCTGATGCGTTTGCTGGCAGAAATCAGGCCGGATGAAGTTTATAACCTGGCGGCCCAAAGCCATGTGGCGGTTTCTTTTGAATCGGCTGAATACACCGCCGATGTGGATGCGCTGGGTACGCTGCGCTTGCTGGAGGCGATTCGTGCTGCCGGGCTGACCCAATGCCGCTTTTTTCAGGCATCGACATCGGAGCTGTATGGGCTGGTGCAGGAATCGCCGCAACGGGAAAGCACCCCTTTTCATCCGCGCTCACCCTATGCGGTGGCGAAGCTGTATGCGTACTGGATCACGGTGAATTATCGTGAAGCCTATGGCCTGTATGCCTGCAATGGCATTATGTTTAATCACGAATCACCGCGCCGGGGTGAAACCTTTGTGACACGCAAGATAACCCGTGCCTTTGCCGCCATGGCATATGGCCTGCAGTCGTGTTTGTACCTGGGCAATATGGATGCCCGGCGTGATTGGGGGCATGCGGCCGATTACATGGAGTTGGTATGGCGGATGATGCAGCAAGAGCAAGCCGATGACTTTGTGCTGGCGACCGGACAACAACATTCAGTGCGGGATTTTGTGCAGCAATGCGCTACGGAGCTGGGGATTGAGCTTGAGTTCAGTGGCGAAGGCTGTGCTGAAACCGGCCGGGTGCGAACTGCCTGCCCGGAGCGGGCTCCGGCTTTGAAGGTGGGGGATGTGTTGGTGCGGGTCGATCCGCGCTACTTCCGGCCGGCTGAGGTGGATTCATTGCTGGGCGATGCCAGCAAAGCCCATCGGACCTTCAACTGGCGCCCGTCTTGTAGCTTTACCCAGTTGTGTCAACAGATGATGCAGCACGATATTGCCGAAGCACAGCAGCAGGCGTTGTTGCGCCAGCACGGTTTCTGTGGGCGTAGCTATGACCGGGACTAAGCCGGTACGCGTTTGGGTTGCCGGGCATCAGGGCATGGTGGGGGCGGCTTTGTGCCGGCAACTGACGGCACAGCCGGGGATCCGCTTGCTCACTGCCAGCCGGCAACAGCTGGATTTAACCAGCCAGGCCGCTACCCTGGCCTTTGTGCAACAGCAACAGCCAGACCACATCTATCTGGCGGCAGCCAAAGTGGGGGGGATCCTGGCCAATAGCCAGCAACCAGCCGACTTTTTACTGCAAAACCTGCAAATCGTCACTCAGGTGGTGGATGCAGCCTGGCGCTGCGGCGTGGCCCGCGTGATGGTGCTGGGTTCCAGTTGCATCTATCCGCGCCTGGCCCAGCAGCCTGTGACGGAAGACGCCCTGTTAACCGGGGCGCTGGAGCCCACCAACGAAGCCTATGCCATTGCAAAAATTGCCGGCCTTAAGTTGTGTCAGGCGTTTAACCGTCAGTACGGCACGGACTTTCGCACCGCAATGCCAACCAATTTGTACGGGCCAGGTGATCACTATGCGCCGGGTGCCAGCCATGTGATCCCCGGCCTGATGCACCGGATGCATCTGGCCAAAGTACAGCAGCAAGCCGAGTTGCAGGTGTGGGGCAGCGGTCGTCCGCTACGGGAGTTTTTGCATGTCGATGATCTGGCCGTGGCGCTGGTGCAATTGATGCAACTGCCTCAGGCCGATTATCAGCAGTTGCTTGGCTCGGGGCCTGAGCATCTGAACATCGGATCGGATGATGAGGTGTCGATTGCAGATTTAGTGCAGTTGTTGGCGGAGGTGATTGGCTATCAGGGCCGGTTGGTGTTTGATACCAGCAAACCGGATGGGACGCCGCGTAAACGCCTGGATTCCAGTCGTATCCACCGGCTGGGCTGGCGGCCGGCATTCAGCTTACGGCAAGGATTGGCGCATACCTATCAGTGGTATCTGTCTCAGTCACAATTGCGCGGGGTGAAGGAATGAGCCTGTTGCAACCTGTGATCCTGGCTGGTGGCACAGGCGATCGATTGTGGCCTTTGTCGCGGCAACACTGTCCAAAACAGTTTCTCGCACTGGTGCCCGGGACTGAACTTAGCTTGCTGCAGCAGGCGGCGGAGCGGGTTCGCTCACCGCTGTTTGCTCCTCCTGTGGTGGTCACGCATCAAGCCTATCGTTTCCGGGTAGCAGAGCAGATGCAGGCTATTGGCATGGATGCCGCTATTATTTTGGAACCCGAAGGTAAAAACACCGCCGCGGCTATGGCTTTGGCCGCTTTGTACGCTCAGCAGCAGGGAACGGGACCGATGCTGGTACTGGCCGCCGATCATTGCATGGACCAGTTGGATGCCTTCCTGGCATCGGCTGCTTGTGCCAGGCCGCTGGCAGAGCGCGGGGCTATTGTGCTGTATGGAATTGCGCCCGACGGCCCGAACAGCCGTTACGGCTATATTCAGGCAGGAGCTGCTGTATCCGGGACGGTGCAGGGATTTCAGGGCTATGCGGTTCAGCGCTTTATTGAAAAGCCAGCCCCGGAGTTGGCAGCCAAGTTGCTCCAAGCCGGTGATTGTTACTGGAACAGTGGCAATCTGATGGTGCAACCCGGGGTGTATTTACAGCAATTGTTGCAGTTTCAACCGCAGATCCATCAATGCTGCCAACAGGCCTGGCAGGCCCGGCAACCTGATCTGGATTTTATCCGGGTGGCTGCTGCCGACTATGCGGCTTGCCCGGCAATGGCAGCCGATTACGCGGTGCTGGAGCAGACAGATAACGCGGTGATGGTGCCGCTGCAGGCTGGCTGGAGTGATTTAGGCAGTTACGATGCCCTGTGGCAACAGCTCAGCAAAGATGACCGGCAAAATGCCAGTTATGGCAAAGTTCGAGCCCTGGCCGCGGATGCGAACCTGTTGTACAGCACTCATGGGGTGCTGGTGGCGTACGGTGTGTCGAACTTGCTGGTGATTCAAACGAAGGATGCGGTGCTGGTGGCCGACAGGCAGGATGATCAGGCGCTGCGGCAGGTGGTGGCCGATCTGAAAACCAGCGGCATCAGTGAAGCTGGCAGCAGTGTGGTGACCTACCGGCCCTGGGGACATTTCGAGCTGATTGATGCCGGATCGCAGTATCAGGTGAAACGCATCAGCGTGCGTCCTGGTGGGCGCTTGTCGTTGCAGCTGCATCAGCACCGCTCAGAGCACTGGGTCGTTGTCGCAGGACAAGCCAGGGTGCAGCTGGATGGTGTGAGTCGTCAGTTGAGTGCCAATCAATCGATTTACATTCCGGCGGGTAGCCGCCATGCGTTGGAGAATACCGGCCAGGACACCCTGCAGTTGATTGAAGTGCAAACCGGCGCTTATCTGGGCGAAGATGATATCCAGCGCTTTGAGGATGTGTATGGCCGCAATGAGTGGGGAGACTGAGCCGGGTGGTACAGCTGAGTTGCTTTAAGCGCTACGATATCCGAGGTGATACCACAACAGCACTAACCCCTGTGATTGCCTATGCGATTGCCAAAGCTCTGGTTGAACAGCTTGGCTCGACTGCAGTGGCCGTCGGTTGCGATGCCCGTTTAAGCAGCCCGGCACTAAAAGATGCGGTGATCGCTGGCCTGGTGGCTGCCGGTGCCAGGGTGTTGGATCTTGGTCTGGTGGCTACAGAGCAGCTGTATTTTGTCAGCCAGCAACAGCAACTGGATGGGGTGATGATTACCGGCAGCCACAATCCGGCCCATGAGAATGGCATGAAACTGGTGTCTGCCGGAGCTGTGCCGCTGGATCCTGTGCTGTGTTTGCCGGCGATAAAACAACGGGCCGAGTCGTATCTGGAGCAGGGTGGCAACGAAATAAGGCACGTCGGTGCGGCGCTGCCACCCTCGCGTGAGCAGCCAGTGACGCTGCTGGCACCCTCATTAACCCATAGCCGCTATTTACAACACCTGATTGGCTTGCTTGGCCTGCAATTGCAGCAGCAACGTACCGTGGTAGTGAACTGCGGGCATGGTGTGGCCGGGCCTTTGATGCAACAGCTGGCGGCAGAAGCGACCGCCGCTGGCTGGCCACTGCAGTTGGTTTTGCTGCATGCAGAGCCGGATGGCCGCTTCCCGACCGGAGTGCCTAATCCGCTGCTTAGCTGGCAACGACAGCAGACAGCAGATGCGGTGCTGGCGCATCAGGCCGATCTGGGGATTGCTTTTGATGGCGATGCCGATCGCTGTTTCTTTTTTGATCACCGCGGCCACTTTATTGATAGTTATTACCTGATTAGTTTGTTCAGTCAATGGTGCTTGCCGGCTGAAGGCGGTAAGGTGGTGCTGGAGCAGCGTGCTTGCCTAGGGCCTGAGCAAGGGGTTCTGGCTGCCGGTGGCGAACCGGTATTCAGCCGGGCTGGTCATGTGTTTATCAAGCAATGCATGCGGGAACACGATGCGGTGTATGCCGGTGAAAACAGCGGCCACCACTACTTTAAAGCGCTGGGCTTTTGCGATAGCGGTGTCTTTCCATTATTACTGGTGTTGCAACAGCTGGAGCAGCAGGCTTTGTCACTGGCGGCTATGTTGGCACCGTGGCAGGCTCATTACCTGGTATCGGATGAGATCAATTACCACTGTGAGCAAGTGCCTGCTTTGCTGCAGTACCTGAAAACGCGATTTCAGGCACAAGCGTTGAGCCTTTCTGAGCAGGATGGCCTGAGCATAGGCTGTGACAACTGGCGCTTTAATCTGCGTCAATCAACGACAGAGCCAATGCTGCGGCTGAATGTGGAAGTACGCGGCGATGCTGCATTGCTGGCAGCAAAGTTGGCTATGGTACAGCACGCCATGGCCCAAGGCTGCCCGGCCATTCGTCTACTGTCGTTTTAGCCCGGCTGCAGGCTGCAAATTACGGTATACTAAGAGCCAGATACCAAAGGAGACTCCATGATCCCATTTGCCGACCTGGCTTTGGATCCAAGATTACTGCGTTCGATGCAGCATCTTGGTTTTACCCAACCGACAGAAATACAACAAGAGGCCATCCCTGCAGTACTGACCGGCAAAGATTTGCTGGTGTCGTCCCGCACCGGCTCTGGTAAGACACTGGCCTACCTGCTGCCGATGATGCAGCGTTTGCTACGCAGCAAACCTTTGTCACGTCAGGATGCCCGTGCCCTGATCCTGGCACCGACCCGTGAGTTGGCGAAACAGGTGTATGGCCAGCTGCGCTTGTTGATTGCCAATACCCCCATCCAGGCGGTTTTGCTGCTGGGCGGTGAAAACTTTAACGATCAGGAAAAGCAGCTAAAACGCCAGCCACAGATCATTGTGGCCACCCCTGGCCGTTTTTGCGATCACCTGGCACATCGTTCTATTTTCCTGCAGGGGCTGGAACTGTTGATCCTGGATGAAGCCGACCGGATGCTGGATTTAGGCTTTGCCAATGAATTGCTTACCATTCATAAAGCGGCCTCCCACCGGTTGCGGCAAACACTGTTGTTCTCGGCCACGCTGGATCATATTGATGTGAATGAGCTGGCATTGGCACTGCTGCGCAAACCGCACCGCATTACCACCGATGATGCCCATCAGCAGCATGCCGATATTAAGCAAGATTTCTACCTGTGCGACAATCTTAGCCATAAAGAAGCCTTGCTGTCGCATCTGCTGCAACATGCCGCTGAGTTACGGCAGGTCATTATTTTTACAGCCACCAGAGCGGATACAGAGCGTTTGCCGGATTGGTGTGCCAGGCTGGGTTATCAGGCGATAGGGCTGAGCGGCAAATTAAGCCAGGCGAAGCGCAATAGCGTGATGCAGGACTTCGCTAAGGGCAAGTATCAGATCTTAATCACGACCGATGTTGCTTCACGCGGTTTGGATTTGTTGCAGGTGTCGCATGTGGTGAATTTCGATTTGCCCAAGTTTGCCGAAGAATATGTGCATCGGGTAGGCCGGACCGGCCGTGCCGGGATGCAAGGCCAGGCCATTTCGTTGGTGGGCCCGAAAGATTGGCAGAGTTTGCAGTTGCTGGAGGCTTTTTTCCGCCAGCCGGTGCAGTTTTCGGTGATTGACTCGTTGCCAGCCCGTTTTACTGGCCAGCCACAGGTTTCGGCAACCAAGCAAGCTAAGCAAAGCAAGACCAAAAAGAGCAGTGCGAGCCCAGCCCGGCTTAGCAGCAAAAAAACCGGACAGACCCCGGACAGTAAGCCTGCCGGTCGTAAAACGTTTGAAGCCGGTGATGATGGCAATATCCCTGTTCGGCGGAAAAAAAATTAATAGGGTATTCATCAACTTTCCGGGAATTCGGTGCTACACTCATTTTGTGGTGCTGCAGCAAGGCCTTGACCAGGTTGCAGTGCCCGCAAGGTGCAGCTTCCAGCGGGCACCAAGAAGATCAGAATCTACCAATCCGGTTGTCTGGTAGTCCTTTAGGTGTAGTGGCTGGCTGAGTTGCCGGAGTTGCTGCCTCACTCGATGGCTGATTGTTTACAAGGTTTATTCATGGCCAGCGTGCTGGTCATCTCAAGTTAATGTAAGAGAGAGTTATGTCAGATCTAATTACCGGTACCGTCAAGTGGTTTAACGAAGACAAAGGCTTTGGTTTTATCGAGCGTGCAGGTGGCAAAGATGTATTTGTGCACTTTCGGGCCATCAATGGCAGCGGGCGTCGGAGTTTACAAGAAGGTCAGCAAGTGACTTTTGAGATTGTTGAAGGCCAAAAAGGGCCTCAGGCTGAAAATGTGACGGTAGTATCCTAAGCCGGAATAAATTGCAGATAAAGCCAGCGCTTGTCGCTGGTTTTTTATTGGCTAAAGCTCTAACTGCAACTGTTTTTTATCGTGCTCAGCCAGGCCAGCTTGCAAACCAATCAAACGTACCGGCCGGCCTTTGCCACGCTGCCAGGCAGTGACCAGCAGCGATCGTAGTGCCGCCAGATCGGGGGTTTGCAACTGCTGCTCTACCGTGGTTTGCTGGAAGTCGTGAAACTTTAGTTTGACGGCAAGCTTTTGCACCAAAGGAGTGGCCCGGTGCCGCTCCAGGCGTTGCTGCAGGGTTTCCAGCAAAGCAGGCAATTCGGCTTCGCAATCTTGCAAGCTGCATTTATCCTGCGCATAGGTATGCTCTACACCAACCGACTTACGCACCCGCTCGGCACTAACCGGGCGCTGGTCCAGGCCTTGACAGCGCTCAAGCAGGGTTTGACTAAAGGCACCGAATTGCCGTATCAGTCGGGCTAATGGGATTTTAAACAGGTCCGGGCAATGGTGCACCCCCATATCATGCAAACGAGCCGCCGTCTTTGGCCCTATGCCCGGAATTTTTTGGACCGCTAGCCTGGCCACAAAGGCGGATACCTGTTGTGGGCAAATAACAAAAATCCCATCGGGCTTGCGTTCATCACTGGCAATTTTGGCTAAGAATTTGTTTGGGGCCACACCGGCAGAGGCAGTCAAACCGGTTTCTGTCTGAATGCTGTGACGAATGGCCTCGGCGATACGGGTTGCACTGCCCTGAAACTGCGCACTGTTGCTCACATCCAGATAGGCTTCATCCAGTGACAGCGGTTCAATTGTGCTGGAAAAGCGCCGCAGGATGTCCATCACCTGACGACTGGCCGTTTTGTAGGCGTGCATCCTGCCCGGCAGCAAATGCAGGTGTGGACATAGTTTTAATGCCTGAGCGGTCGGCATGGCGGAGCGTACTCCAAACGCTCTGGCCGGGTAATTGCAAGCAGCAATCACACCGCGGCTGCTGGTACTGCCGCCGACCGCTATCGGTTGATCCCGCAAAGCAGGATTGTCCCGCATTTCGACAGCAGCAAAAAAGCAATCCAAATCGATGTGTATGATTTTACGTTGCATCAGAGCCTGCCATAAGTGGTGTATGGATATACAGTATTTTAGGTGGAGCTGTGTAAAATGCAAGCAGTGTTGGTAAAAATGCACAGGGTTGTGCGGATTTTTGCACAGCCACAGCATTTAAAATACAGCTTGGATGTTTAGATGGCTAAAATCTGGGTGCATCCTGATGCTTTTGCGGGTAGAATAGGCCGCATTTCAGGCTAAGCCTTACTATGAACTAAGCGTAGCACCTACGCCGCGGGAGAACCTATGTTGAAGCGTGATATGAATATTGCCGATTATGATCCAGCACTGTGGCAAGCCATTGCTGATGAAACTCAGCGCCAGGAAGATCACATCGAGTTAATTGCCTCTGAGAACTATGCCAGCCCGCGTGTGTTGCAGGCTCAGGGGACTCAGCTCACCAACAAGTATGCCGAGGGCTACCCGCACAAGCGCTACTACGGTGGTTGTGAGCATGTTGATA
Organism: Alkalimonas sp. NCh-2; assembly: GCF_039631345.1. Lineage (NCBI taxonomy): Bacteria > Pseudomonadati > Pseudomonadota > Gammaproteobacteria > Alkalimonas > Alkalimonas sp. NCh-2. The sequence goes on along the minus strand of NZ_JBDIUV010000001.1, from coordinate 304,488 downwards.
TCGTCGAAGATTTAGCCATTGCCCGGGCGAAGGAGTTGTTTGGTGCCGATTACGCTAACGTGCAACCGCATTCTGGTTCTCAGGCCAACTCAGCGGTGTTTCTGGCATTGCTGGAAGCCGGCGACACCATTTTAGGCATGAGCCTGGCGCACGGTGGTCATTTAACCCACGGCGCTACGGTGAGCGCTTCAGGCAAATTGTACAAGTCTGTACAATATGGGTTGCACCCGGAGACCGGAGTGATTGATTACGATCAGGCCGAGCAACTGGCTTTGGAACACAAACCCAAACTTATTATCGCTGGCTTTTCTGCTTATTCAGGCATTGTTGATTGGCAACGTTTCCGTGCCATTGCAGATAAAGTAGGTGCTTATCTGTTGGTGGATATGGCGCATGTAGCCGGTCTGGTTGCAACAGGTTTGTACCCGAACCCGGTGCCTTTTGCTGACGTAGTGACCACCACCACTCATAAAACCCTGGCTGGACCGCGTGGCGGCCTGATCCTGGCCCGCAGCAATGAAGCCATTGAGAAAAAACTGAACTCAGCCGTATTCCCTGGCAGCCAGGGTGGCCCGCTGATGCATGTGATTGCGGCCAAAGCTGTAGCCTTTAAAGAAGCACTGGAACCAGAATTTAAGCTATACCAGCAACAAGTTGTGGTGAACGCTCAGGCGATGTGTGATCAGATGATCAAGCGCGGTTACACCATTGTCTCTGGTGGTACCGAAAACCATCTGTTCCTGGTTGATCTGATCAACAAAGACATCACCGGTAAAGATGCAGATGCTGCGTTAGGCCGTGCTCATATCACGGTGAATAAGAACTCGGTACCGAATGATCCACGCTCACCATTTGTTACCAGCGGTCTGCGTATTGGCACCCCGGCCATTACCCGTCGCGGCTTTAAAGAAGCAGAAGCGCGCCTGGTGGCTGATTTTATCTGCGATATTCTGGACAACATGGGCGATGAGTCGGTGGTTGACCGGGTGCGGGCTCAGGTTGCTGAGCTGTGTGGTCGGCTACCAGTCTATGCCTAAAGCTTGATTTTCATGCTAAAATGGCCGCTATTGCGGCCATTTTGCCATTAGCAAGCGTTTAGAGGAAAACTAAGCATGTTTTGCCCTTTTTGTGGGAAAGACGAGACCAAAGTCATTGACTCCCGATTGGTCGCTGATGGTCATCAGGTTCGGCGTCGACGGGAATGTGGTGCCTGTCATGAGCGCTTCACTACTTTTGAGTCTGCTGAGCTGGTGATGCCCCGTATCGTCAAGCGCGATGGCTCACGCGAGCCTTTTAATGAAGATAAACTTCGCAGCGGCTTGCTACGCTCACTGGAAAAACGACCGGTTGCAACGGAACAAACAGAGCAACTGATCAACAAAGTCAAATCACAACTGCGGGCCACCGGGGAGCGTGAAGTCAGTAGCCAGTTGCTCGGTAACCTGATTATGGATGAACTGGTGCTGCTGGATAAAGTCGCTTATGTCCGCTTTGCCTCGGTCTACCGTTCTTTCAAAGACATCCGTGAATTTGGCGAAGCCATTGCAAAGCTTGGAGATGAGCAGTGAGCTTTAGTGCCGACGATCATCGTTTTATGGCCCGCGCTATTGAGCTGGCGGCTAAAGGACGTTTTACCACTTCCCCCAATCCCAATGTTGGCGCTGTACTGGTGCACGATGGTGTGGTGGTGGGCGAAGGTTACCATCATCAGGCGGGTGGGCCCCATGCTGAAGTCGTGGCTTTGCAGCAAGCCGCAGAGCTGGCACGCGGCGCCGATTGTTATGTCACCCTGGAGCCTTGCAGCCATTATGGCCGGACTCCTCCTTGCGCTGAAGCCTTAATCAAGGCTGGCGTGCGCCGGGTGGTGATGGCGATGCAGGATCCCAATCCACAGGTAGCTGGCCGGGGTGTTGCGCTGTTGCAGGCGGCAGGTATTCAGGTGCAAAGCGGCTTGATGGCCAGCAGTGCCAGAGCCTTGAATGCCGGCTTTTTAAGCCGTATGGAGCAGCAACGTCCTTTTGTCCGCTTAAAGCTGGCAGCCAGCCTGGATGGTAAAACCGCGCTGCGAAATGGTGCCAGCCAGTGGATCACCTCAAAAGAGGCGCGGGCTGATGTGCAATGGCAACGGGCGCAAAGCTGCGCGGTGTTATCTACCGCCGAAACCGTGCTGCGGGATGGAGCCAGGTTAACCCTCCGGCCTGAACAGGCCAGTGCAGCCATCACCCCACTGCAGGATGGCAGCTACCGCCAACCGTTGCGTATTGTGCTGGACCGGCAACAGCGCTTAACTGGCAATGAGCCACTGTTTCAGCAAGCAGGGCCTATTGTGCTGGTGTATCCAGCGGGTTCTGCCGCTTTAGCTCCGGCTGGTGCCAGAACGCTCTTGGTGCCATGCAGCGAGGACGGCTACTTTGAGCTGGCGGCTTTGATGTTGGCGTTGGCACAGGATGGGATCAACAGCATTTGGGTCGAGGCTGGTGCCCGCCTGGCGGGCTCACTAATGCGTGCTCAGTTGGTCGATGAGTTCTGGTTGTATCAGGCGCCGAAGCTGCTGGGCAATCAGGCGCGTGGTTTGGTGGATGGTCCTGAATTTACAGATTTGACCCAAGCCTATGCTTTGCAATGGCAGGATATTCGTCAGCTTGGGCCGGATGTACGTTTTATTGCAACAGTACAGGGCAGGGGATAGCATGTTTACCGGAATTATTGAGGCCATTGGTTCTATTCGCTCCTGCCACAAAACAGGGCAGGGCATGCAGCTTTGGATTGAAAGTCCACAACTGGACTTTTCGGATGTAAAGCTGGGTGACAGCATTGCCAGCAATGGTGTTTGTCTGACGGTTACTGCAACCGACGGCGACGCCTTCCGGGCCGATCTTTCGGCTGAAACTTTAAGCCGTACTTTGTTTGCAGACTACCAGCGCGGTCAAAGGGTCAACCTGGAAAAAGCCTTATTGCCGAGTAGCCGGCTTGGCGGCCATTTGGTGAGTGGGCATGTGGATGGCGTGGGGCAGATCCGCGCTATCGACAAAACATCCGACAGCTGGGAGCTGTGGCTGAGTATGCCAGCAGCGCTTAGCCGTTACATCGCCGAGAAAGGATCCATTACCGTGGATGGCATTAGTCTGACTGTGAATGAGTTAACCCAGGATGCTTTTCGCCTGACGATAGTGCCTCATACGGCCTTGGTGACGACACTGCAGCAGGCCCGGGTGGGTAGCCGGTTGCACCTGGAGGTGGATTTGATTGCCCGCTATCTGGAACGCTTACTGCAAGACAGGACGCCTGCTATGGCTGGTGTCAGTACCGATTTACTCCGGGCCCGCGGTTTTATCTGAGCTGGTCGATATTTTGAAAAGATGAGTCTGAGAAGGTCTTTATGCAATTAAACAGCACGGCAGAAATTATTGAAGACATCCGCCAGGGGCGGATGGTGATCCTGATGGATGACGAAGACAGAGAAAACGAAGGTGATCTGGTGATGGCAGCCGAGTACGTCACGCCGGAGGCCATTAATTTTATGGCGACGCACGGCCGTGGTTTGATTTGCCTGACCTTAACCGAAGATCGTTGCAAGCAATTGAATTTGCCGTTGATGGTCGATAGCAATAAATCGCAGTTCAGTACTGCTTTTACGTTGTCGATAGAAGCCGCAGAAGGCGTGACAACTGGCATCTCTGCTGCCGATAGAGCCCGTACGGTCAAAGCGGCAGTGGCGCGCGATGCCCGAGCCAGTGACATTGTCCAGCCTGGTCATATCTTTCCGCTTAAAGCACAAAACGGCGGGGTGCTGAACCGTGCCGGCCATACCGAAGCTGGCTGTGATCTGACCCGTATGGCAGGGCTTGAACCTGCTGCTGTGATTGTTGAGATCCTTAACGAGGATGGCACCATGGCGCGGCGGCCGGATTTGGAAAAATTTGCGGCCAAGCACCACATCAAAATTGGCACCATTGCCGATCTGATTGAATACCGCAACCTGAATGAAACCACCATTGAACAGGTTGCTCGTTGCCAGCTTAGCACCGATGTCGGGGATTTTGAGTTGGTAACGTTCAGAGATACCATTGATAACCAGATCCACTTTGCATTGGTCAAAGGGGACATTAAGGCCGACGAGCCTTGTCTGGTTCGTGTGCATTTGCACAACACCTTCAGTGATTTGCTACTGGCCGACCGTGCGGCCAATCGAAGCATTCCATTGCACAAGGCCATGCAGCGTATTGCGAATGAAGGCGGTGTGCTGGTACTGCTGGGCAAGCACGAAAGCCCGGAAGCTCTGATACGGATGGTGCAGGCTTTTGAAGCCGAAGACAAAGGCGAACAACCGAAGTCGGCACCATGGCAAGGAACTTCCCGCACCGTAGGGGTTGGGTCACAAATCCTGGCCAGCCTGGGGGTTGGTAAGATGCGTTTATTGAGCAAACCGAAAAAATACCATGCTTTATCCGGCTTTGGGCTGGAAGTAGTGGATTACGTCTGCGACTAGTTGGTTGTTGCTATAATCCTTCGGCTTTGCCGCAGTTGTGGTATCATACGCGGCGATTTTGAATTTGAACCAATTGGAGCTGCAAGATGCAGGTAATTGAAGCAGGCATGACTGCCCCGAATAAGAAGTTTGCGCTGGTAGTGGCGCGCTTTAACAGTTTTATCGTTGAAAGCTTGCTGCAAGGCGCTATTGATACGTTAAAACGTGTTGGTCAGGTCCGTGATGAAGACATCACCGTGATTCGGGTGCCGGGTGCTTTTGAACTGCCATTGGCAGTACAACGGGTGGCTGCCAGCAAAAAATACGATGCCATCATTGCCTTAGGCGCTGTGATCCGTGGCGGTACACCACACTTTGAGTACGTCTCGTCCGAGTGTACCAAGGGCATTGGTCAGGTTGCGATGCAACAAGACTTGCCGGTGGCTTTTGGGGTGTTGACGGTGGACTCCATCGAGCAAGCCATTGAGCGCGCCGGTACCAAAGCTGGCAATAAAGGTGCTGAAGCGGCCATGTCTGCGCTTGAGATGGTTAACCTGCTTGAGCAGTTGTGAGGACTCCTGAATGAAACCCAATGCGCGTCGTAAGTCACGCTCGTTAGCCGTGCAGGGCATTTACAGTTGGCAGCTCAGCCAGAATAAGATTCAGGACATTGAGCAGCAATTGCTGTTAGAAAATAACGTGAAGCAGCTGGATGTTGCCTATTTTCAGGACCTGTTGCGTGGTGTGGTTAGTTACCATCAAACGCTGGACGAGCTGTTGAAGCCGTTCTTAGATCGCCCTTTCGATGAAATTGACCAGGTAGAAAAAGCCATTTTACGTGTCTCAGGCTATGAGATGAAATACCGGCTGGATGTGCCCTACAAAGTGGTGATTAACGAAGCCATCGAACTGGCAAAATCCTTTGCTGCCGACGACAGTCACAAGTTTGTTAACGGCATTCTGGACAAAGCGGTTCGCACACTGCGACCAAACTAAAGGACAGCCGGCACCCTAGCCGGCTTTTTTCTGTTATGGGTGAATTCGAAGTTATACAACGCTATTTTGCCAACTCTGGCCGTGCACGCACAGACACGCTGCTTGGGGTGGGGGATGATGGTGCTGTGTTGCAACTACGTGATGGTTATGATCTGGTAGTGACCACCGACACCATGGTGGCTGGCACGCATTTTTTCCCGGATGTGGATCCCAGAGCTTTGGGTCACAAGCTGGTTGCCGTGAATATCAGTGATTTAGCGGCGATGGGCGCTGAGCCGGCCTGGTTATCACTGGCCATGACCTTGCCTAAAGTTGATGATGCCTGGTTGGCTGCTTTTGCGGCAGCTTTCAGTGAGACGGCCGATTACTACGATTGCCAGTTGGTTGGTGGGGATACTACCCGTGGGCCTATGACTTTCACTGTGGTTGCCAAAGGCCAGGTACCGCATGGCAAAATGCTAACCCGCCAAGGAGCCAAAGTCGGTGACTTTATCTATGTGACCGGAACTTTAGGTGATGCTGGCTTGGGCCTGCGTTTGTGCCAGGGCCAGGTCGAAGTGAGTAAGAAGCATCGTGCCCATATTCTGCAGCGTTTTCACTACCCGACCGCTCGCCTGGCCATTGGGCAGGCATTACGGACGGTTGCCAGCAGTGCGATGGATTTGTCGGACGGTCTTTACTCGGATATTCAGCATCTGATGCATCGCTCTGTTGTTGGCGCTAGCCTGGACGTAGAGCGTTTGCCATTGTCGCAGGCCCTTAAAGACAGCTGTGATCGCAGTACGGCTTTAGCACTTGCCTTATCGGGCGGTGAAGATTATGAGTTACTGTTCACGGTGCCGGAAAGCAAAAAAAGCATGCTGGATGTATTACTGGCCCCTTATGGAGTACCCGTTACTTGCATTGGCCGGATCACCGGCGCTGCCGGCAAGCTGGAGCTGCGAGCTGGTAATGAAGCTTTTGCCTATGAACACCGGGGCTTTGAGCATTTCGAAAAATGAAAGCACAGTTTAATCTGAAAAAATGGCAACATCTGCTGGCGCTTGGTTTTGGCTCCGGGCTGGCGGCGAAAGCACCGGGGACTTTTGGTACCCTGGCCGCAGTGCCGCTGGTGGCTGGCTTGATGTTAAGTCCGCTTTGGTTGTATCTGTTGATTGTACTGGCTGCCTGGGCTTTGGGCATTTATGTCTGCGAGGTGACAGCGCGTGATGTGGGCGTGCATGATCATGGTGCCATTGTCTGGGATGAAATCGTCGGGCTGGCAGTGACCATGATCCTGGTACCATTGTCGGCCTGGAACCTACTACTGGGCTTTGTGTTGTTCCGCTTCTTTGATATTGTAAAGCCTTGGCCCATTCGCTGGCTGGATCAAAAAGTGGGCGGTGGTCATGGCATTATGTTGGATGATATTGTAGCTGGTGTGATGGCTTGTCTGGTGTTGCACGGCTTGTTTTGGTGGTTTGGATAACTGGGAGTTCAGGCATGGCGCTGAGGTGCTGCTGGATTTGGTTGCTGTTCAGCTTTTCGCTTCAGGCAGCTGTGGAGCTGTCACTGCATGATTACGATATTAAGCAGTGGGGCAACTCGGAAGGCCTTTCATCCAGCTCAGTACGAGCGCTGACGCAAGATGCAGACGGTTATATCTGGGCTGGCACTTTGCATGGGCTCAGCCGGTTTGATGGCTTAAGCTTTCAAAACTTCACCAGCCAGCAGCATCGCCAACTGGCCAGCAATGCCATTACGTCCTTGCTAACGGACTCTGAGGGCATGATCTGGGTTGGTACCAAGGCTGGCCTGAGCCGGCTGGAGCCGGATAAACTTCGCTTTGAACGTTTTAGTATTTTAAGTGAAGTCTCGGCTATGGTTGAAGTACAGCCGGGTGAGATCTGGGTGGCCGCAGAGCACTTATTTCGTATCCAGCATGATCAGGTGAGCCGGGTCAGCACCATCCGCCAGCCGGTCCGGCAGATGCGGAAATTCGGACAGTCATTGTGGTTAACAACCAGCCAGCATCTGATCCGTTATGAACTGGACTCCGAGCAGCAACACATCTATAGCTTGCCATCCGAGCTGATGCAAAGCCCTGTGTACGATATTTCGGTGGATGCAGACCAGGTACACTTGGCTACTGAGGTGGGTTATTATCATCTGACCCCTGATGGTACTATAGTGCGCTGCGAGTTGATGGCGCAGGAAAGCAGTGCTATATACCGCATTTTTAAAGACAGTCGGGGCTCTGACTGGATATCGAGTTACAGCCGTTTATTTCATCGTCACCCCGGACAACGCTGGCAGTCTATCAGTGCGGATGAGCTGGGCAGCAGCCCGTGGTTTTACGATATTTTTGAAGACAAAGATCAGAATATCTGGCTGGCAAGCTTTAGTGACGGTATCTTCCGGGCATCGCCGGGACATGTCCGGCGCGTTCTGGGCCAAGGGCAGCAGGATGTGGTGGTGCGAAGCCTTGCGGTTACCCCGGAGCAACGTTTAGTGATTGCCAGTCAGTCTGGCCTGGGTTATTTGAGCCAGCATGGGCAGTACCAGCCATTATTGACTGAACAGCAAATGGGTTCGCAGACCATCCATGATTTTCACTTTTCCAGCGATGAGTGGTTGCTGGCGATGGATTCCGGTTTGTTTTCCTATGTGCCGGGCAGCGCACAGCTCAATCCGGTTGCGGCGGAGATGCAAGGCACTACTATTCGCTTTATTGAGCCCCGAAAAGCCGGAGGCCTCTGGCTAGGTGGCAGCTCAGGCTTGTATGTCTGGCAGGATGCGGAGTTGACTCCTTTTGCGTTAAATCATGAGCTTGAATCGCGTCATGTCACGGTGCTGCAGGAGCGGGATTGGTATCAGGTCGTTGGTACCACGCGCGGCCTTTATCAATTACAACAACGGCGGATGCAGCGGCTGGGTATTGGTAGCCCGCTTTACAACAGCTATATTACCGCTTTGTTGGTGTTGCCGGATGAAACCCTGTTGGTTGCCACCCTGGATGATGGCCTCTTTATTCGCTACCCGGATGCGGAGTGGCGACACTTTGATAACAGCAATGGCTTACCACATAGCCCCATCGTGAGCATGTTGCATGATACTGAGCTGAATCAATTATGGTTCAGCTCATTAAAAGGTGTATTTCGGCTGCCAGCCGATGTGTTGGTTCGGTTTCGGGATGATCCATTTCAGGCTGAGCAGGTACTGGCTCCGTATCAGCGTCAGCTTGGCACACCTCCAGGCCGTTGCTGCAATGGTGCAGGTCATGCCAAGGTTGCCTTGTGGCAGGATCAAGTCTGGTATCCGAGTTTGCAGGGTGTTGTAGCCATCGATCGCACCTTTAAAAGCAGCAGGGATGCCGACTTCAGGCCTTTGCTGCAACACATTGTGGGTCAGCGCAAGTACCCATTGCATCGTAACCAGGCGCGCGTGGTATTACCGGTGAACGAGCGTAGCCTGAGTATCCATTATACTGCTTTGGACTATTTCCATGCAGCAGCACTGGAGTTTCGTTACAAACTGCAAGGTTTTGATGCGGAATGGCAATACGCTTCCAGCCGGCGGGAAGCCATTTACACCAACCTGCCACCAGGACACTACCGCTTTGCCGTGCAGGTCCGGCGGCAAGGGCAAAGCTGGGCCGAAGCGCCGGTCAGCATCCTGGAGCTGATATTTCCACGCCGTTTTGATGAAACTGTTTTTTTCCAGGTACTCTGGTTTGCGTTATTAGGGCTGATTTTTTACAGCATATTATGGCTGTTGCGCAAGAACAACGCATCAAAGCAGCAGGAGTTAGCCCGTCTAGTGCGCCAGCGTACGCAGGAGCTGGAAAACAGCAATAATCAGTTGAATGTATTGAATGCACAGTTAGGCCAATTGGTATACAAGGACAGCCTGACTGGGTTACGAAACCGGCGTTTTCTGTTTGAACAACTGCCCAAAGATATTGAGCATTACCAGCGAAATCGTCAGAGTCTGGAGCAGCAGGGTAAATGTGTCGCCTTGGTTCATCTTGATCTGGATGGCTTTAAATCGATCAACGATCAGTTTGGTCAGGCCGCTGGCGATAGTTTATTGCAGCAGGTCAGTGGATTGCTGCTTAGAGAAAGCCGGGGTTCGGATTACGTGGTTCGTTATGCCGGTGAGGAGTTCTTGCTGGTGTTACGGGATATCGGCACCGAGCTGCTGTGGGAGCTGGTTACCAAGCTGCATCAACTGATTGGCGGCACGCGTTTCCAGTTACCGGATGGTGGCCGTATCCAGTTGAGTTGTTCTATTGGTTACTCAATTTACCCATTGCAGCTGATCGGCGGCCAACTGATGAACTGGGAGTTGTCGTTGCAACTGGCTGAAATGGCGATGTACCGTGTAAAGCATGAGGGCAAAAATGGTTTTGCAACCATCACCTTTGATCAGCAAGTGGATGCTTTTGAGTTTGAAGAAACTATGCACATTGAAGCTCAGGTAGAGCAGCTGTTATCTGAAGGCTTGGCGCGTTTTAAAATTCAAAGAGAAGAACAAGAAAGTGATGAGCAACAACAATCCAACGGATAAGCTGGTCTGTTGTTGCTCAAAGCAATCAGGCTAACCGTTGCCGGATGCTGCGTAATATCCCGGCTTCATCCAGCCCTAATTCGGCGTAAATTTCCTGCTGACTGCCATGTTTGATAAACTGATCTGGTAGGCCCAACTGCAGCAACTGACAAGGGTGTTGCTGCTGCAGTAGCATTTCTGCGACAGCGGAGCCTGCCCCTCCCAACACAGCGCCATCTTCAATGGTCACCAATAATTCATGCTCTGCGGCCAGCTCAGCCAACAAAGTCTGATCCAATGGCTTGATAAAGCGCATATTGACTAAGGTGGCGTCCAGTGTTTCAGCAACCGTATGGCAGCTTTGCAGTAAGGGCCCGAACGCCAGGATGGCTACCTGCTTGCCTTGCCGTACTTTCAGTCCTTTGCCTAGGGTCAGGGGCTGCATCTCCGATGTTGGTACAACGCCATTACCACTTCCACGCGGATAGCGGACCGCTGCCGGGCCAGTATGCTGGTAACCTGTGTACAGCATTTGCCGGCACTCGTTTTCATCGGCCGGGGCCATCAGTACCAGATTAGGAATACAGCGTAAAAAGCTGATATCAAAAGCACCCTGGTGGGTGGGCCCATCCTGACCGACCACACCGGCACGATCAATGGCAAAAAGCACATCCAGATTTTGCAGCGCAACATCATGGATCAGTTGATCGTATGCGCGCTGTAAAAATGTGGAGTAAATAGCTACCACAGGCTTCAAGCCTTCAATAGCAAGGCCTGCCGCCAGAGTGACTGCATGCTGCTCGGCAATGGCAACGTCGTAATAACGTTCTGGAAAGCGTTTTGAGAAGTCCACCAGATCTGAGCCTTCCCGCATCGCGGGGGTAATGGCGTGCAGGCGTTTATCCTGCGCTGCCATATCGCAGATCCAACGACCAAATACATTGGAGAAACTGGGACGACCAGCGGCTTTGGCTGGCAAGCTGCTGCTGGTTGGATCGAATTTAGAGACGGCATGATAACCAATAGGATCCTGTTCTGCCGGGTGGTAGCCTTTGCCTTTTTTGGTGACCACATGCAGCAGTTGCGGGCCCTTCATGGTACGCATATTGCGGATGGTATCGGTCAGGCTAAGCACATCATGGCCATCGATGGGGCCTATGTAATTAAAGCCCAGCTCTTCGAAGAAGGTGCCTGGTGTTACCATACCTTTGAAGTGCTCTTCTGCCCGGCTGGCCAGTTCATGCAGGGGCGGGACGCCACTGAGAATTTTCTTGCCGCCTTCACGCAAATTGGTGTAGAAGTTACCGGATAAAATACGGGCAAAATATTTATTCAAAGCGCCGACATTTTCCGAAATCGACATGTCATTGTCATTCAGGATCACCAGCATATCGGGTTTGGTTTCCCCAGCATGGTTTAAGGCCTCAAAGGCCATACCTGCAGTAATAGCACCATCGCCAATCACTGCGACCACCCGGCGGCCACTTTGCTCTGCCTGAGCCGCCAGCGCCATGCCAAGAGCTGCACTGATGGAGGTACTGGAGTGACCTACACTTAAGGTGTCGTATTCACTTTCTTCCCGGTATGGAAAAGGGTGCAAGCCATCTTTTTGCCGGATGCTGCTCATCCGATCACGGCGTCCGGTCAGAATTTTGTGCGGGTAGGCCTGATGGCCTACATCCCAAATCAAGCGATCAAAGGGCGTATTGTAGACATAGTGTAAGGCTACCGTCAGTTCCACCGTGCCAAGGCCTGAGGCGAAGTGACCACTGCTTTGGCTCACACTATTGAGCAAAAAATCGCGTAATTCGTGACAGAGCCTGGGAAGCTTGTCCTGGGGGATCTGCCGTAATTGCTGTGGCAGGTTTGCCTGCGCCAGCAAAGGGTAGTTGTCGATATCAACAGTCATGCATCTGCCTTTGGTTTTAGTTTTTACGGGCAATTAGAAATTGCGCCAAGGCTTTTAAATCATCGCCCGGGTAGGGCAGTTGCTCCAGGGCTGCCAGTGCATCCTGATGCAATAATTCAGCTTTGCGCTTTGCCTCTGATAGCCCCAGCAAGGCCGGGTAGGTTGCTTTGTTGGCCTGGTGATCAGAGCCCTGGGGCTTGCCTAGTGTTTCAGTATCGCTTTCAATATCAAGGATATCGTCCTGCACCTGGAATGCCAGGCCTAATGAGGCGGCAAAACGGCGTAAAAGCTCCAATTCCTCAGGAGCCGTTGCAGGGCTGGCCAGCCAGGCCAGCTCAATGGCGCACTGGATCAATGCGCCCGTTTTTAAGCGGTGCATTTGCTCCAGTGTTTCCAGGTTAAAACCCTGATTGGTGTGTGCCAGGTCGATGGCCTGACCGGCGCACATGCCGGCTGCCCCCCCGGCTTTTGCCAACTGCTGTACCATTGCCAGTACGCGCTGCGCAGGAACTTGTTGGTAACTATGGCTGCTAAGTATATCAAATGCCAGGCTTTGAATGGCATCGCCGGCTAAAATTGCGGTCGCTTCATCAAAGGCAATGTGGCAAGTAGGCTTGCCGCGACGCAGTGCATCGTTGTCCATGGCTGGCAGGTCATCGTGGATCAGCGAGTAGCAATGGATGGCCTCGAGTGCTGCCGCAGGCGCATCCAGGTCCTCGAGCCTGGCCCCTAGCATCAAACCACAGCGATACACCAGCGAAGGGCGTATCCGCTTACCTCCAAGTAAAATACTGTAGTGCATGGCCTGTTGCAGGGATTGGGCGGCTACGTCCTGTTGCTGCAGTTGTTGCTGCAATACCTGCTCAACCCGTGCCTGGTCAAGTGCTAAAAATGCTGGTTTCACGCCGGTTCATCATCCTGATTGGTAAAGGGAACCAGTTCATTCTGGCCGTCTTTTTGCAATAGTTGGTGCACTTGTTGTTCGGCCTGCTGCAATTGCTGCTGGCTTTGCCGGGATAACTGAATGCCCCGTTCAAACTGCCGTAAGGATTCATCCAATGACAGATCGCCTTGCTCCAGCTGTTGAACAATTTGTTCCAGCTCGGTCAATTGCTGTTCGAACTGACTCAAATCGGTTTTCTTTTTTGCCATGCGTTCCTCGTTCCAAACCCGCGGGCGAAGTGCCTTGACCCGCTATTATGGCGAATCAACCACAGCTTTTGAACTGGTTTTACCGGAAAAGTGAATTTAAGCTTTGTTTTACTTTGTCGATAAACAGCTATCGGCTAAGATAAAAGCAATAAAGCTCAATCATTTGTCCGGCGCGGGGAGTCAGGTGTGGATTTAGCAACGCTCATAGGTCTGGTTGGTGCCATTGGTTTTATCATCATGGCTATGATCATCGGCAGTGCCGGCGATCCGGGGATGTTTGCCGATGTGGTGTCTTTGTTGATTGTGGTCGGTGGTTCTCTGTTTGTGGTAATTGCCAAGTTTCCCCTTGGGCAATTTTTTGGTGTTGGCAAAGTGATGGTCAAAGCCTTCATGTTCAAAATTGAAGAAGCTGAGGAGCTGATTGAGCAGGCCGTCCAATTGGCTGACTCCGCCCGTAAGGGGGGCTTTTTGGCGCTGGAGGAGGCGGAGATATCCAACACTTTTATGCAAAAAGGCATCAATATGCTGGTAGATGGTCACGATGGCGATGTGGTGCGGGCCACATTACTCAAAGATATTAGCCTGACAGAGAAACGTCACGAGCAGGGAGTCAGCATTTTCCGAAGCTTAGGAGATGTTGCACCTGCCATGGGCATGATTGGTACTCTGATTGGTCTGGTGGCTATGTTGTCCAATATGGATGATCCTAAGGCCATTGGCCCGGCGATGGCGGTTGCATTGTTAACCACCTTGTACGGTGCTTTTATTGCAAATGTGATTGCCATTCCCATTGCAGATAAGCTGGCGCTGCGCAACGAACAGGAAAAGTTGAATAATCAGCTGATCCTGGATGCCATTTTAGGCATTCAGGACGGTCAGAACCCGAAAGTCATTGAAGGACTGCTACGTAATTACATTGCGCAAGGCAAGCGTGAAGTGGCAGTTGAAGAAGGCTAACGGCTATGAGAGAAGAAACCCAAGAGTGTAAATGCCCCCCCAAGGGACTGCCCCAGTACATGGGCACCTTTGCCGATCTGATGGCACTCTTGATGTGCTTCTTCGTCCTGTTGCTGGCATTCTCAGAAATGGATGTGCTGAAATTTAAACAAATTGCTGGCTCAATGAAGTTTGCGTTTGGGGTGCAAAATAAGATTGAAGTGGAAGACATTCCAAAAGGCACCAGTGTGATTGCGCTGGAATTTCGGCCCGGACGTCCCGACCCAACCCCGATTGAGACTTTGCAACAGCAAACCATTGAAATTACTCAGCAAATGATAGAGTTTCAAGCCGGTGAGGAAGACTCCGCTGGCGGCCGCCAGGAACAGCAGCAGGATCAAACCGGTGGTATGTCTGCCAGTACCGATGATGAGGTGTCTGAAAGTGATACTGAGGCAGCGCAGGCGCAACAGGAAGTGAACGAGCTGGTGAAGCGTATTGCCGATCAAATGGAGCAACAGATTCTGGATGGTGCTATCGAGTTGGAATCGTTAGGCCAGCAGATCATTATTCGTATTCGTGAGAATGGTTCTTTCCCATCTGGCTCGTCGTTTTTGCAGCCGCGCTTTAAACCCATTATTCAACAAATCGGTGGCTTGTTAACAGAAATTCCTGGTGAAATTACGGTGACCGGACACACGGATGATGCGGTGATAGCAGACGAGTTACACGACAACAACTGGGACTTATCGGCCAAGCGGGCTGTGGCTGTGGCGACTGAAATGCTCAAAGCGCCGGGCTTTGATAAAAACCGGTTGGCTGTGGTTGGTTATGCCGATACCAGACCTTTGGTGCCGAATACCAGCGATCTGAATCGACGCCGCAATCGTCGGGTTGAAATTTCCATTATGCAGGGGCAGGCGAAAGAGTCGGATCCGATCAGTTTGGAAAATTAGCGCTGGAAAACCAGCGTTAGTCAGGCTGGTAGCGATCAGGTATAATGCCGGGCTTTATTAGCAAGATTAGCCCGGCAATGCTCGAATTTATTATTAAACTGCACTCTGAAATCACCATCAAAAGCAAGTCGGTGCGTAAGCGCCAGACCAAGCTACTGCAACAAAACCTGAAAACCATCCTGCTGCAACTGGATCCAGCAATACGCATTGAGAGCCACTGGGACCATCTGATGGTGTTGGTGCCTGAAGCCAGCCCGCAGTTACGGGCCCAGTTGATCGAGCGACTGGCCTGTATTCCGGGCATCGCGCAGTTTGCTGAAATGCAATCGAGCAGCTTTAGCAGTCTGGACGATATTTATCAGCAGGTGCTGCCGGTATTCGCCGACAAAATCGCAGGCAAAAGCTTTTGTGTACGGGTGCGGCGTGCCGGTTCGCACGACTTCAGTTCGACCGAAGTTGAGCGTTATGTCGGGGGTGGTTTGAATCAGCAGGTGCCAACAGCCCGGGTGCAATTGAAAAATCCGGATCTGACGGTGCAACTGGAAGTCCGTAAGGACAAACTGATTATGGTGCGGGCGCAGTATGCCGGCATGGGCGGTTTTCCTTTGCCTTCGCAGTCCGATGCTTTGTCCTTGATTTCAGGTGGCTTTGATTCTGCGGTCAGCAGCTATCTGATGATCAAAAAGGGCATGCGTAATCACTATCTGTTTTTTAACCTGGGGGGCAAGGCGCACGAGACCGGGGTCCGTGAAATTGCGTATTTCCTTTGGCAAAAATACAGTTTGTCGCACAAGGTGAAATTTATCAGTGTGGATTTTGCTCCGGTGGTGGCTGAGATCCTGGAAAAATCTGAGCCGGGCCTGATGGGAGTGATTTTAAAACGGATGATGATGCGTGCCGCAGCCGATATCGCGCAGCAGCTTGGTATTCCGGCCATCGTGACCGGAGAGAGTGCCGGCCAGGTTTCCAGTCAGACACTGGATAATCTGAATGTGATTGACCGGGTCACGCCGATGTTGATCCTGCGGCCGTTAATTGCACATGATAAGCAGGACATTATTGATATCGCTCGCAAAATTGGGGTCGAGGATATGGCTGCCAGTATGCCAGAGTACTGCGGGGTGATTTCCAACAAGCCAACGGTTAAGGCGCGCCTGGCGGATGTGGAAGCCAACGAGCAGCGTTTTGAGGCGGAAGTGCTGGCCAAGGTTGTTGCCGCTGCCAAGATTATGGATATTCGCACCATTGATTATCAGTCCAGTCAACAAGTGACAACCATTGAAGCTGTGCAGGCCATGCCATTGGATGCAATAGTGCTGGATATTCGCCGGCCCGATGAAGCCGAGGCCAGCCCACTGCAGGTGGCTGAGCATCAGGTGGTCGAGCTACCGTTTTACAAATTGGCCAGTCAGTTCAGTAGTTTGGCGCAGGACAAAGCCTATTACCTGTATTGCGATCAGGGGGTGATGAGCCGGATGCAGGCGTTATTGCTCAAAGATGAGGGCTATCAAAACGTGGGTGTTTATCAAAAACCCGCATCCTGACACTGTTGGTATAGTTGCTGGTGCTTGGGTAGCACCAGCCCACATCGTTCTGCCTCACGCAGCACAAAGCCGGTAATAAACGCCAGCTCGGTACGACGCCCTGCCAGTCGGTCTTGCAACATGGATGAGCGGTTGCTGGCAGTGCGCTGGATCACCTGCTGCAGTTGCTGCCAGGCTGCAGCCTGATCTTGCGGATAACCGACTGCTGCTGCCAGCAGGCAAAATTCGTTGAACAACCCATCCAGTTCAGCAGCAAAACGGGGACTTGCCAGTGCGCCGTTTGGCACCTGATGCAGTGCTGTTAATGGGTTGATCAGGCAATTGATCAGCAATTTTTGCCATAAAAACGGCTGAATGTCTGTAACCCGTTGCAATGGTCCCAGAGCTTTTGCCAGGGCCCTTTGCCAATCAGGCTCCTGGTGGATGGCATTGGGCCCAATAGCGGCCAGTATTGAGTTACCACCACCGCTATGAACCACCTGACGAGTGGCTGCTTTATCCGCTTTGATGTAAGCACCATGGGTGGTGGTTAAAAACCATAGTTGTTGTTTGGGTTTTAATTCAGCCTGAATGCTGGCCAGTGTGCCTAAACCATTGTGACTAAGGATCAGGCTGGCATCTTCAGCCAGTTGCGGCTGCAATTGCCGGATGCAGTCCAAGGCGTCGTAAGCCTTGACGGCTATCAAAGCCAGCTTTGCTGCTTTGTCCTTTGGCCAGGGTGCAAACTGGTGCTGTTGCACCGACCCTTCAAGCGCAGTGAAAGCCACCTTCAGTGCAGCAGGCTGTCGCAACCACAGTTGCACTCTTTCGCCTTGTTGCTGCAACCGGCAAGCGCTTAGCAGGCCAATGGCTCCTTTACCGACCACCAGCCAATCGGCCGAATTTTGCTGTATTGAGTTCGTCATCGTAGTACCAAAGCGCAACAATGCTCGGATTGTAGCAACTTTACCGCTATAATCGCGAGGTTTAATCAGCTTTGGAGTGACTATGCCATCTTTTGATATTGTGTCTGAAATCGAGCAGCAGGAAGTACAAAATGCGGTGGATAATGCCAACCGTGAACTGGATACCCGCTATGACTTCCGTGGTGTGGAAGCCAGCTTTAGTCTAACCGACCAGCAGGTCACTATGAAGGCGGATGCTGAATTCCAATTGCAGCAGATGTTGGAAATCTTCCGTGCTAAGGCTATTAAGCGCAATCTGGATGTACGCTCCTTTAAAGAAAACGACGTGGTGCATTCAGGGAAAACCTACAGCCAGACGTTAAGTCTGCTGCAGGGGATTGATACTGCCACCGCGAAAAAACTGGTGAAGCTGATCAAAGACAGCAAATTGAAAGTGCAGGCTTCTATTCAGGGAGACCAGGTACGGGTGACCGGCAAAAAGCGTGATGATTTGCAAGAGGCCATCGCCTTTATTAGACAAAGCGAGCTGGAGCAACCATTCCAGTTTACTAACTTCCGCGATTAACGCCCACGCTGCAAGCAAAGACCGGCTGCTTGGTGGCTCTGTCTTTGCTTGGCTGGTTTAGCCATCTGGATTTCTATTGACATTTTCCTTGTGCAGGCTACACTGAGCCCGCTTTTTTCAGGTGCTGCGTAAATACGCAGTGAAACGGGAATCTGGTGTAAAACCAGAGCTGCCCCCGCAACGGTAACAAGCATGGTCCGAAACCACTGTCGCTGGATGGGAAGGTTAGGACAGGCGCTGCTTGTAAGCCCGGAGACCGGCCTGAAAATTCCATCAACCAACCAATGTGCGGTGGGCACATTGCAGGAGTTTTTCATGTCTAAGTATACTTTGGCAGCATTGGCTGTTGCGACGGCTTTGCCTGCCGCCTATGCCGATTCTATCGAAACCCTTACTATCTATAGCAGCCGCCAGGTACAAACGGTCGAGCAAAGTCTGGCCAGTGTGACTGTATTAGAGCGAGAGGATATTCTGGCCCGCCAGGTACAGGATCTGCCGGCTTTACTCAATCAGTTGCCAGGCGTGACCATTGCCCGTGACGGTGGCCGTGGTCAAAGCAGTGGTGTCTTTATTCGCGGCGGTAACAGCGGCCATACACTGGTGTTGGTGGATGGCGTTCGGACCGGTTCGGCAACATTGGGGCAGGCCTCATTGGCGATGATTCCACTGGATATGATTGAGCGCATTGAAGTGATCCGGGGCCCCCGTGCGGCCTGGTATGGCTCGGATGCAGTGGCTGGTGTGATTGCCATAACGACCCGGCGGCAGCAACAAACCGAATTTAATGCTGGTGTTGGCAGCTATGGGCTGTTGGAAAGTGATTTAGGGCTGCAGCACCAGCAGGGAGCTCTGCAGCTGCAAGCCAATGTGGGCTACAGCAGAGCCGATGGCTTTAATGTCCAGCCAGCGCTGGACCCGGATAAAGACGGTTACTGGCAGCGCTTTGCCCGCTTTGGAGCTGCTTATCAGTCGGATATTGGGCACTTTCACTGGCACAGCCATATTAACTCTGGCCGTTATGACTTTGATACTGCCTGGGGCAGCGAAGATCGCTCTGCGGTGTTGCAGCGCAGCCATGTGCTCGGGTGGCAGCATCAGTTGGGCCAGACTGGCCATCAGTTGCAGCTTAGTCGGAATCTGGATTCGGATACCACCTTCGGACCGGATTCTCGCAGCCCGTTCAGTACTGCGCGTGATGAAGTAAACTATCAGTTGACTCAGACGGTGCTTGCCGGGCTGGATGTGCTGCTGGGTGCAAACTGGTATCAGGAAGAAGTGGCCAAGGCAGCACCAGCATACGAAGAAAGTAAGCGCAACAACCGCGCCTGGTTTACCGGACTAAACTATCAGCTGGAGCAATGGTTGTTTGAAGCGGCAATCCGGCAAGACAGATTCAGTCAGTATGGCAGGGAGCGCACCTGGCAGTTGGCTGCCGGTTATTACTTTACCGAGCAGTGGTTGCTGCGTGTTAGTCGGGGAACTGCATTTCAGGTTCCTTCCTTTAACCAATTGTACTGGCCTGGTTTTGGCAATCCGGATTTAAAGCCGGAAGAGTCGGTATCCAATGAAATTGCGCTCCGATACAGCGGTCTGCAGTTACAGTCCGAGCTGGTCTTGTTTGAGCGGGATGTGACCAACCTGATCCAGGGCGGGGAGCAGGCAGAGAATGTATTGCTTGCCACGGTGCGCGGTGCTGAGTACAGCCTGGGTATGACGCAGGATAGCTGGCAGCATCAATTGGCTTACACCTGGTTGGATAGCCGAAATGAACAAAGTGGTGAGCCTTTACAACGCAGGCCAAAACATAGTGTGAATGTGCGCTCTGGCTGGCATGGTGAGAGCTGGCAGTGGTTTGCTACTTTGGATTATCAAAGTGCTACCTTCCAGGGATTTGACTGGAACAGCAATGTCAACCATCCGGATCTGGGCGGTTTTACGCTGCTAGGTGTGGGGGCAAGTTATCAATTGACACCACAATGGCAACTCAGTGCCAAGCTGGACAACCTGAGCAATAAAACTTACCAGACCAGTATTGGTTATGCTACGGCCGGCCGAACCCTTGGTATCAGGGTGCGTTACCTCGGCTTCTGAACCGACAAGGACTGATGGCTATGGCTGTCAGTCCTGTTTCAGCTGGGCACGGAACTGCTGACGGAACTTCGCCAGTTTAGGAGCAACTATAAACTGGCAATAACTTTGTTGGGGATTTTGCTTGAAATAGCCCTGATGGTAACCCTCCGCCGGATAAAAACGACTGGCAGGGCTGAGCTCTGTCACTATAGCGTCCGGAAAGACATTCGCTGCTGTGAGTTCCGCCTCTATCTCGGTTGCTTGCTGTTGTTGGGCTTCGTTATGGTAGAAAATCACCGAGCGGTACTGGGTGCCGATATCGTTGCCCTGCCGGTTTAGCTGGGTTGGATCGTGCAGGCAGAAAAAAATCTGGCACAGCTGCTGATAACTGATCTGTGCAGGATCGAAGGTAATTTGAACAACTTCTGCATGGCCCGTCTGGCCCGTGCAAATTTGCTGGTAACTTGGGTTCTCGGTGGTACCACCCATATAGCCACTGATGGCTTGCTGCACGCCATGCAGCTGATTCATGGCGGCTTCCAGGCACCAAAAGCAGCCCGCTCCAAAGGTGGCGATTTGGGTTGTCATAAGTGACTCCTTTTCCTGTTTTGCTTTGATCGTAGCGCTTCTGATATACGTACACCAGCACAATTGGATGACAAGGAATCAAAATGCGTGTAGCAATCGTAGGAGCTGGAGTTGCCGGTCTGAGTTGTGGCCAGGCCTTATTGGCAGCAGGTGCTGAGGTACACTGGTTTGATAAAAGCCGTGCGGCAGCTGGCCGAACTTCCGCCAAAAGGGCTTTTGATGGGCATGTTGATTTGGGGGCTCAGTACTTTACCGCGCGTCAGCCTGAGTTTCGCCAACAGGTTGAGTTATGGCAGCAGCTAGGGCTGGTTGCCCGCTGGCGGGCAAATCTTTACCGTTACCAGCAAGGTCAACTGCTGGCTTCGCCTGATGATCAGGTGCGTTATGTTGGGGTTCCTGCTATGCACAGCCCATGGCGGCATGGCCTGGATAGCAACAATTTTACTTTAAACAGCCGCATTACCGGGCTGGAGTATCAGCAAGGCTGGCAACTGCATGATGAGCAGGGGCAGAGCTTTCAGGGGTTTGATGCATTGGTATTGGCCGTTCCACCTGTGCAGGCCATTCAGCTTTTGGCGCATGATGATGAGTTGCGTCAGCAAGTACCTGACAGCATGCTACAGCCGTGTCAGGCCATTGCAGTAAAGCTGGCAGAGCCGGTCCGGCATGAGGCTACAGCTGTTTTTGTGAAGGGCAGGCCTCTGGGCTGGGTTGCGCGCGATGATAGCAAGCCCGGACGGCAGACAGCTTTTCAGCAATGGGTGCTGCATTGTACACCGGAGTTTAGTCAGCAACAGTTAACGAGCCCGTCCCATGAGTTGGTTGCCTTGGCGATTGCGGAACTGGAGCTGCTGTTTCAGCAAGAGATCAAACTGCTAGACAGTGTGCATCATCGCTGGCTCTATGCCATTGTTGATGCCGGGCAGGCAGCTCCTGGTGTGCTGATAAGCCGTCGTTTACCCTTGGTATTGGCCGGTGACTGGTGCCTGGGGGGACGGGTAGAAAATGCCTGGTTAGCCGGCCGTCAGGCGGCTAAGGCGGTACTTCATGTCTGAGGTGTTGATTATCGGCGGCAGTGGGGCCATTGCAACGGCCTTAATTCACCACTATGGTGCTAACGGGAAAGGGGTCACTGCTTTAAGTCGTCAACTGAGACCAGGCTGGGCCGAAGGCATGAACTGGTTGAACTGGCATAGCGTGGACGAGCAGGATACGACCGCTTTAGAGGCGGTACTGGCGCAGTGCTTTAGCAGCTCGCCGGCCTTGATTTACCTGTGCCAGGGCTGGTTGCACTCGGACCAGATGCTGCCGGAAAAAGCCATAAGTCAACTCACTGAGGTGCAGCTGCAGCAAGCTTTAACGGTTAACCTGTTTTCCCCGGCGAGATATCTGCAACTGATGATGCCCTATCTGTTTAAACTGGCTGCAGTGAAAGTACTGGTACTGAGTGCCAAAGTTGGCAGCATTACCGATAACCAGTTGGGTGGCTGGTACAGCTACCGGGCAAGTAAGGCTGCTTTGAATATGTTGGTGAAGACCGCAAGCATTGAACTTAAACGTCGTAATAAAACGGCGACCTTGGTCACCGTGCATCCGGGAACGACCGCATCGGATTTATCCGCTCCTTTTCAGGCCAATGTTCCGGCCGGGCAATTACAGCATCCTGCCAATACCGCCAGACGTCTGGCGGATGTGGCAGCGGTTGTGCAACCGGAGCAAAGCGGTTTGCTGTTAAACTGGGATGGGCAGGTATTGCCATTTTAAAACCTGCTTACAACCGGCATAAGCTGCTGTGGAGGTGGCTTCTGCCGTGTTGGATTTTCGGGCCCAATCCCGGGCCCGTGTTCCTTGGTTAATGCTTCTCTGGCCCTGCTTCTGCTTCCAGCACTTCCAGCTCTTTGGCCAGTCGTTTTGGTGAACCGGTGTTACGCGCCAGGGCAATGTACATCACTGGCACCACATAAAGTGTCAGCAGCGTTGCCAGGGCGACACCAGAGAAGATAACCGTACCAATCACCATCCGGCTCTCCGAGCCAGGCCCTGATGCCAGAATTAATGGCAGGCTGCTCATGGCGGTGGTAAAGGCCGTCATGGTAATAGGACGCAGACGTTGCACCGCTGCACGGCGCACTGCATCTTCAAAGGCAACGCCGGCATCACGCAGCTGGTTGGCAAACTCGACAATCAGAATACCATTTTTTGCCACCAGACCTATCAGCATCACCAGGCCTATCTGACTGTAAATATTCAGCGTCATACCCGAGAAATAGAGACCGGCCAGGGCACCCACCAGACCAAGCGGCACCGTAATCATAATCACCAAAGGGTGAATAAAGCTTTCGAACTGTGCAGCCAGTACCAGATAGGTGATCAGCAAAGCCAGTAAAAAGACCAGGGCCGTGGCATCGCCACTTTCCTGATACAGCTGCGACTCGCCCTTATAATCAATGCTGACATGATCATCAATTTCCGTGCGAACAATATTCTCCAGGTACGCCAGTGCTTCCCCCAAGCTGTAGCCTGCGGCCATATTACCGCTGATGGTTATGGCCCGCATCCGGTTGTAACGGTTCAGGCTGGAAGCTGTGGCTTCTTCGCGTAAGCTCACCAGGTTATCCAATGGGATCAACTGATTGGAGGTTGACGAGCGGATATAGACATTGCTGATGGTCGATGGCGAACGGAAGTCGTCATCCCAGCCTTCCAGTAAGACGTCGTATTCACGGCCACGGTCTAAAAAGGTGGTGACACGGCGTCCACCCAGCATGGCTTCCAACGAACGGCCAATGGCACCAATGGAGACCCCTAAGTCTGCTGCTCGTTCAACATCAATATCAACCAGCACCTGAGGCACAGTTTCCCGATAATCATGATCCAGCATCAACAAGTTTGGATTCTCTGCTGCTTTTTCCAGCACGATATCACGCCAGCGGGCCAGTTCTTCATAGGTATTGCCTTGCAGCACAAACTGGATGGGCCGGCCACCGCCGCCGCCGCCACCAAGGCCACTGCGCATAAAGGTAAAGGCACGGATATCTGGCAGCTCATTCAGCTTTGCCCGTACTTCCCCCATCAGTTCTTCAGTACGGCGGTGATCGTTGTGCCAGTTCTCTGAGCCGACGATGGCGATACCACCGGCATTGCCCCAGCCAGGTACCCGGATCAACAGGCGGTTGAACTCGCCACGCTCGTAGTAGGGGAGCAGTACGTCTTCGACCAGGCTCATATTGCGGCTGTTGCTGCTGTAGCTGGCACCCTCTGCGCCATTCATACTGACAAAGAAAGTACCTCTGTCTTCGGTGGGGGCTAATTCAGAGGGCAGTAAACGCAGGAGCATGACACTGGATGCCAGGCAAAGCGCCACCAGCGCAATCACCGGCCAGCGGCTTTTGGTCACGACTTTCAGTTGATTGGTATAGCCAGACTCCAGTTTTTGGAAACCGACATGCAACCAGTTGCCTAGTTTGCTTTCGCGCTTTCGGTGGCTGAGTATTTTGCTGCACAGCATTGGCGACAGGGTAAGGGCTACAATGCTGGAGAAAGCGACAGCCGCCGCTACAGCCAGGGCAAACTCGGTAAATAAGCGCCCAATTTGGCCTTCCATAAACACCAGCGGCACAAAGACTGAAATCAGTACCAGAGTGGTGGCGATAACCGCGAAACCTACTTCGCGGGCACCCCGATAGGCGGCCAGTAGGGGCGGTTCTCCTTGCTCAATACGACGGTAGATGTTTTCCAGCACCACGATGGAGTCATCGACCACCAGGCCAATAGCCAATACCATGGCTAACAGGGTGAGCAGGTTGATGGAAAAGCCCAGTGCGTACAGGACAGTAACAGCAGAAATCAGCGCCACAGGTACCGTAATGGCTGGAATAAAGGTGGCGCGGACATTGCCAAGAAACAGATAAATCACCAGCACCACCATGCTCATGGCAATGGCAAGGGTGCGGTAGACTTCTTTGATCGACTCTGAAATAAATAATGATGAGTCGTAACCTGGCTCTATGGTGGTCCCGGCAGGCAGGTTCTGTTTGATCCGCTCCATCTCTGCTCGGGCATTGCGCACCACCTCCAGCGTATTGGCTGTAGACTGTTTTACAATGCCTATACCCAGTACGTTGCGGCCATCACTGCGAAACTCGCTTTCTTCATCCTCGGAAGACAGCACGACATGGGCTACTTCACCCAGTCGTACCAGATAGTTGTTGGCCCCGCGTTTCACAACCAGATTGCGAAAGTCTTGCTGGGTTAAGAAGGTTCTGCTAACCCGGACGGTAAAGTCCCGGTCAATGGATTTGATGTTGCCAGCCGGTAATTCGACATTCTCACTGCGCAGCACGTTCTCAATGTCTTGAATCGTGACCTGGCGTGAGGCCATCGCCTCCTGATCGAGCCAAATACGCATGGCATAGCGCCGTGAGCCACCAAGACGCAGGTTGGCTACGCCATCCACTACAGAAAAGCGTTCTACGATATTTCTGTCGGCGTAATCGGTGAGTTCCAGCGAGGTCATGGTTTCACTGTTCAGCACAAACCAAACCACCACATCATCGTCATCACTGGCTTTGAACACTTCGGGAGGAAAGGCTTGATCCGGCAAGTTATTCAGCGCTCTGGAAACCCTTTCGCGGACATCGTTGGAGGCAGCATCAATGTCGCGACTAATATTGAACTCTATGGTGATATTAGAGCGGCCATTGCGGCTGGTGGAGTTAATGCTTTTGATGCCTTCCACACCGCTGATGCGATCTTCCAGCAATTGCGTGATTCTGGACTCGACGATTTCAGCGGATGCACCAGGATAGACCGTACTAATACTAACCACAGGACGATCAATGCTGGGGTATTCCCGCAACGGTAGCATGGTAAAGCAAACGATACCGAAGGTGAGCAGCAGCAAGTTGACAACGGTAGCAAAGACCGGACGCTTTACAGACAGATCGGATAACAGCATCTTTTACTCCACCCGGCTGATAGTAACGCCAGTGCGTACTTTTTGTACGCCTTCGATGATGATTTCATCCCCCTGTGTCAGGCCGGTTAAAATTTCAACCCAGCCAGGGATGCGTTCACCAATGGTCACTTCAACTTGAGTGACTTTGTTGTCTTCACCCACTTTGAAGACATATTGCCGATTTTGCAGTGGCACCAGAGCATTTTCCGGTACCATCAATGTATCCTGATTGTCCAGTGTTACCCTGACATCCAACAGCATGCCGGGACGTAAACGCAAGTCCTGGTTATCGATCATGCCATGCACTCTGACTGAGCGGGTAACCGGATCAAGTCGAGGGTCGATGGCTTTGATCTCGCCATTAAACTCAACCTGCCGGTAGGCAACGTTGCTGATGGCAATGGGCATTCCTACTGCCAGTTCGGCGATAAAGCGTTCAGACACATTAAACTCGACCCGTAATCGGGAGATATCGTCCAGCGTAGTTATGACGCTGCCACTGTTGACGTAAGCGCCCTGACTGACTGAGCGCAAGCCGAGGACGCCATTAAAAGGAGCCCGGATGGTCATTTGCCGCAAGCGGGATTCGGCACTTTCCAGTTGCGCCAAAGTGGTATTGACCCGGGTTTGTTGTTCGTCCAGCATGGATTGAGCCGTGGCCTGAGTGGCTGCCAGATTTTTCAAACGCTCCAGCTGGCGTTGCTGTTCGGTCAGTTGTGCTTGCAGTTCTGCAACTCTGGCGCGTTGCTCTACATCATTGAGCCGGGCAATCACCTCACCCTGGCTTACCGGACGACCTTCAATCACATTCAGATAGGTCAGGTACTCACTGCTGGATGCAATCAGTTCTACGGAGTTATTGGCAAGACCGGTCCCTAAGGCGGATACTTGCCTGACGAGTGGCCTGGTATCGGCATGGGTTGTTTTCACTGCAACCGTCTGTGCTGGCGGGCGCTGACCATTTGCTTCCTGCTGCGTCTGGTAAAATAAATAGCCGGAAAACAGGATCAAACCTGCCAGCAGCAAAAGAATAAGACCCGAATAATTCTTGACCACAATCACTCCAATACGTAAAAAAGCAGAACCATGGCTATTGTATGTAAATTAGCGCCAGATGGATGTCTCGTTGTCGCAGAGCAAGCTGCGTTGGTCGTATAAAGCACAGAGTGCACTGAGACAGAGCACCGATGGCAAGCCCTCGAGAAATACAGTATAGTTGCTGCCATGGTAAATTTTGGGTGTTGCTCTATGTTGCAAAAAGCAGGACCGCCACAAGCAGGTAATGATGGTACTTTAATGCAGTTTAAAGCCAGTGGTAACGAAGGTGGCGCTAAAACCATGCTGTACAGTGCAGCTATTTTTGCATTATTGGTGTTGTATTCCTGGTGGTTTGCTGAGCAGGCCAGCCCTGTGCTGGCGATTTGCTTTATTGCTGCTTCTGTTGGGATCTATGCCGGTTGGGCCAAGCTGGCAGAGCCGTTGCATGGTATCGTGTGTGATGAAGCTGGCGTGCATTATCACCATAAGAAAGGAAGTTGGCTGTTACCCTGGGCGGCTTTTTCGCATTGCAGCCCGCAGCCAGATGTGGAACAGGAAGTGAATTACATTGCTTTCAAAGTCACTGATATGCATGCATTCTTACAGCATTTACCGCTACGCCTTGCTATTAAATTGATGATGGAACAGCGGGCACTTTGGTTTGCTGTGCTGAAAGAAAAATGCCCGCAAGGGCAGTGTGCGACTGAATGGCTGGCAGAAAAAGACCGGTTCTCAACGCCAGAGCAGCAATACGACGGTGTGAAAGCCATGTTTGCCAATCGAATGCAACGATTTGGTGGCTTTTGTGGTTTTGAGCTTTTTATTCCAGTGAACGCCATTGATGTGACGGCGGAAGAGTTTTGCAAACAAGTAAATCAGCTGCGGTTGCAGCAATTAAGTGACAGACCATAAGCTAGACAGTTGAGTTTGGCTGTATCATAATGAATTAAATTAGTTCTGTGAAGTCAGGTGACTATGAATGAATAATTTCGAAAAAGCGTTTTTAGTGAGCGGCCGCAACACCATCATCCACAAACAAAAGAAAGTAGACCTGATCATTATAAATGATGATGAAGATCCGCCGTTGATTGTTTCCCGTCATGGTGTTAAGCCTTTTACCGAGACGGTACCTGCCAATAAGGCTGAGGCCAAAGACCGTTATATGGAAATTGTCGATATCTCCAGTACCGATGTATTTGGTGAGTGTAAAACGCTGTTATTTGTCCAGGCTCTGAACAACAAAGAGTACAAGATCGACTACAGCAAACCCAATACACCGCTCTTTATCCGGGTGCATCAGGATAACTACATTTAATTACTTATTTGCCCTGTCCAAACAAGGTACAGGGCTTGCCTTTCCTCCAATTATTTGTTTCATTAGTCACTATCTGACTCTTCGTTGTGCGATGGTGCTGTGAGCGACATTCAAATCAGTTTTAAAGAAAAAGAGCAACAAGTCCATGCTGTTGTGGCGGTGGTTGAAACGCCATTAACTAAAGAGCTTCTGCAACAAGCTTTGCAACAAGCGGGCTATAGCCGCTGTAAGCTGGTGCCAGAGCAAATAAAGAATCTGCTGACCCACTATGAGCAGGAACAACAAAAAGTTAAAGAAAAACTGCAAGCTCCGCATAGCAAAGAGCTGAGTTACGCTGTGGCGGAAAAAATAGACGCTGAGCTTTTCTTTACGATAGCGGACGATAAGATGACCGCTTCGGCGCACATTACCGCTGCTTATGGTGGAGCTCCTGTGTCGGCTAATGCGCTGGTCAAAGCGGCACAAAAAGAAGGCATCGTGTTTGGTTTTATTAAAAATAATATCATTCACCTGGTGGCTCAGGCGGCGAAGGTGGATGCTGGTACTAAACTTAAGCATACCATTGCGCAGGGGCGCGCTATCCAACAAGGCGAGAACTCGCGGTTCGAGCCCCTGATCCAGGCGATGGAGAGTCGCCGTAATCGCCCAGTCATCAATCCGGATGATAAGAAAGCCGATCTACGTGATTTTGGTGTGATCCCTTCCATTGCTGCCGGTGAACCTTTGATGCGGCGTCACCCACCAACCCCAGGAAAAGAAGGGATGACGGTCACTGGCGAAGCGCTGCCCGCCATGCCTGGTTTGACAGTGGAGTGGAATCTGGGGGAGGGGGTTGGTTTATCTTCGGACGATCCGGACCTGTTGCAAGCAACCAAAGATGGTTTGCCACGCGTGATCGAAGCCGGGGCCACCGTGGATGATGTATTCAGTGTGAAAGAGGTTGATAACAGCACTGGGCATATTATTTTTAAAGGTTCTGTGGTGGTAGCCGGGGATGTTCATGAAAGCATGAAGGTCATTGCCGGGGGCAATATTTTTGTGAAAGGTATTGTTGAAGGCACCTTACTGGAAGCCGGCGGAGATATCACCATCCAGGGGGCCGTGATAGGGCACCAGATTTCTAACCCGGATGAGCAAAGTGAATACAGCACTGTGGTGCAGGCGAAAGGGGATGTGCAGTGCAATATGGCGCAATACGCTCGTTTTCGCTGTGGTGGCAACTTGTATGTCAACAAACAGCTGGTGCACAGTGCTGTGGAAGCCCGCATTGTGTTTGCTGGCCCTGAAGACAAGCCAACCGGCAAAATTATTGGTGGCAATTTTTACCTCGATCAAGGGGTTTATGCCGGGAGCCTGGGTGCCTTATCCATCAGCTCGATTGTGATTCGCTTGAATCGTTTAATAGACCCTATTGTGGAAAAACAAGAGGTACTCAAATCCAGTGTGGCCGGTTTAAAGACTGATATGGCGGCAGTGAAGGAGAAAATTGAGCAGTTTAAGAAGCTGGAAGGCAGTGCCGCTATTGAAGCCAGGCTGGAAGAGTTAAGCAGGGAATTTGAAGATTATCGCCGTACAGCGACTGAATTGATTGCGGATATTCGACTGCTGGAAGAGCAGCGCAAAGAGCTGTTGGCGAAGGCTGAGGTGGTTGCCCGCAACGAGCTTTTTTCTGCAGTTGAGGTGCAGTTTGATAAAGACATTATTCGTAGTCGTCGCGAATATGGACCATCCAAAATCCATATGGTTGGGGTTAAACCGGAGATAGAGCCACTGTAACTTAAATCCGGTCTGGCCTGAACCTTGCTTTACGACTTGTCTGAATGCTCTGATGCCAGCACGCCCTGCTGCAGGCATTGTTGATGGGAGTGGAGCCTTATCTCATGATGAACTATCGATGGATTCTGCTGGTTAGCCTGATGCTACTAGCTGCATGTGGTGGTAAAGGCTCTGAAGCGGAGAGCCTGGCCAGCGTCAATGCCGGGCCGGATCAGACTGTGCATGTCGGCGATACCCTGAATTTGATAGCCAGAGGCGATCCTTCCGGCGGCGAATTTACCTGGCGACAATTGTCAGGGCCAACACTTGCTGAGTTTCCATTGACTGGTGGTGCCGCCTCAGTGCTTTTGCCAGATAGCATGACACCAGCCCGCTTGGTGCTGGAAGTACAGTACCGTTTGCCGGATGGCAGGGTATTGACGGATCGGATGACTGTTGATGTGCAGCCTCGGGTCTCTGTTCCTGTGGCGCTGATTCAAAGTACTGCCGCCTCAGGTCAATGGCTGGCAACCGGAGCGATGGTGCTGCTGGACGGCAGTGATTCCTTCGATCCGGAAGGGCAAAGCCTTTCCTTCTCCTGGCAACAACTTGCAGGTGACAGCAACTGGTTACATGGTCAGGATCTGTCTCAACCAAGATTGGAACTGAAAGCGCCCTTGTTGGCTGCAGACAGCCGCTACCTGTTTGAACTTACGGTGCAAAATGATGCCGGACTCAGCGATCAAGCCACTATGGAGCTCTGGGTGCAGGGCAATGCTGCCGGTATTTATGCCGATGCTGGCGTGGATCAGACGGTGGTAGAATTTAAGCAGCATTGGCTGGATGGTGGTAACTCGGCATCCTTAGCTGGCCCCATTCGCTGCAGTTGGACACAAACCCAGGGAAATAGAGCTGTTTTAACCGATGCCTCGGACTGTCGGACAGACTTCGTGGTGCCAGATAGCCGGCAACAACCTGAACTGGTGTTTGAACTCCAGGTTCAGGATGACAGTGGGGCATCTGCCAGCGACACGGTGCGGTTCACAGTGCGTCCATCAGGCTTGCACTACAAAGCGGATACAGGCCAAAGACAGTGTTACGATCAGCTTGCGGCACTGCCATGTGACGATCAGGCCTATCCCCGTCAGGATGCAGACTTTGGGCGTGATGCCGTCGCCGATTTTCTGAATAAAATAGGCATTGGTCGCGCTGGTTTTGATTTTAGTAAGTTGGATGCTTTTGGTGATGAGTTGCCCCGGGATGCCACCGATTTTGTCTGTATTCGGGATAACGTCACTGGCCTTATCTGGGAGTTAAAAGAACCGGCCGCTGCCAGCCTGGCCAATGCGTCGCTTCGGGCAGCGAGCAATTACTACAGCTGGACCAGCGAGCAGGATGGCAATGGCGGAGAGCCTGGCCAGGCGGCTGCAGCACAGGATGGCTGTCCCAGCCAAAGTGATTGTGGTACTGCAACATACCTGGCTGAAGTGAATGCCATTTTGTACTGTGGCGGTGCAAACTGGCGGCTGCCTACCGTGACCGAATTAAATAGCCTGGTAGATTTTGGTCATACTCAGGTGCTGGATCCGATTATTTTTCAGCATGAACCTGCTGCATCCTTATTAGGTCACCGTTATTACTGGACCCGGCAAACCAGTGCCGAAGGAGGTGCTGGTCATGCAGCCTGGGTTATTAGCATGGACGATGGCAACGACAACTCCTTACCAAAACGGCAGGATAGTCGTGCTTTCATCCGCTTGGTGCGAAGCCCCTAAGGAGAGACTCTATGCGACCCTGTCTGATACTTTTGTTGCTAGCTGCTGGTTTGCTCCAGGCGCAACAAGCTTGTTTTAGTGATATTACCGCATCCAGTCCCGCCAGTGATTTTACGGTATTGCCAGGTGGCTTGGTGCATCAGCAAAGTACTGGCCTTACCTGGCAGCGTTGCTTGTACGGCCAGAGCTGGAATAGTGCCGGGCAGCGCTGCGATGGGACAGCCATCCGTTTGAGCTGGCAGGAAGCGCTGCAACAGAGCACACTGCTGCAACAACAAGGTGCTGTCTGGCGTTTGCCTGATGTCAAAGAAGCCATGCGTATTGTGGAACGCAGCTGCGTTGATCCTGCGATTCGGTTGAACATTTTCCCCAATGCCAACAGTGAAAATCTTTGGACCAGTACCACAGTGCAGGCC
This sequence comes from Alkalimonas sp. NCh-2, assembly GCF_039631345.1. Taxonomy (NCBI): domain Bacteria; kingdom Pseudomonadati; phylum Pseudomonadota; class Gammaproteobacteria; genus Alkalimonas; species Alkalimonas sp. NCh-2. The sequence continues at coordinate 272,616 of NZ_JBDIUV010000001.1, read as the reverse complement.
GTGCCAGCTGAAGCCTGGGCTATTGCCATGTACAGTGGTAAAAACAATCGCAAAGGCAAAGAACAGCAGCTGTACGTTCGTTTTGTGCACTTTTCCGATGAGTAGAGTACTGGCTGCGTTTTGTTGTGCTGAGTGACTTGGCAGAATAAGCTACTATTCTACAGAGCTGTATTGCGGGTGGGGTTGAGTTGTGAAGCGTATTATTAGTATGTGCCTGTTGCTTTGTGTCTGGTCGGTGCAAGCCCGTGATTGCAATATGGGTTTTGGCTATGGCCTGCTGATTTCACCCGAGCAGATCCGCATTATGAAGAATGACAGAACCTTGATGCAGATTAATCATGACGCTCAGCTGTTTATTCAGGGGGAGTGGCAGCAACTGACCGAGCAAGAAACAGCCCTAGTTACTGAGTATAGCCAGGGGTTGCGCAAATTTGTGCCTGAAATTGTTGGTATTGCTGTCGATGGGGTCGAGCTTGGCTTGTCTTCCATGGAGCGGATGTTATCCGGCGTCGGCAGTCGCTCACAGCAAGCTGAGTGGAACGATTTGATCAGGGAGACCACTTTTCAATTGTTATCCCGCTTTGTCCGCAGCGGCGATCATTTTTATCTTGCACCGCAAAGCCTGAACGAGCTAGAACACTTCTTAAATGGTGAGTTGAAGCCCCAGCTCAACAATCTGGCCAGGCACTCTTTTGGAGCTGTTTGGGAAGCGTTACGGGACACCTTACAGCACACCGATGCAAACTTCGAGCAAACCGATCCGCAGGAGTGGGATGCAGTTGGGCACCTGGTTGATCGCATCAATACTGGCCTGGAAGAAAAAGCCAGTCTGCTGGAAGAAAAAACAGCGTTATTCTGCCAGCGATTAAAAGAGCTCAATAGCATCGAGACGCAGCTGCAGCAACGACTACCGCAGCTACTGGCGTACGATGTGGTGGTCGAGAAATAACAGCGTTATTTCGCTTCATTCGCACTTATTGGCTGCATCAGGCGAAAGCCATTGTTACGATGACGTAAGGTTGCGTCGTAACTGCTGCGGTGGCTCACGCTGAGCTGTGCCTGGGTTGAGAGCCAGGTCCCACCCCGCAGGACACGACGTACACAATTTCCGCTCAGCCTGGGCTCTGTGGTAGCAACTGCCTGTTGGTAGTCGGCATTCCAGCAATCCTGCGTCCACTCCCATACATTGCCATGCATATCGTACAAGCCGAAGGCATTGGGGCTATAGGACATGACCGGCGCAGTGCCATCCAGCTGATTGCTGCATTCTCCACCACTGCGCCTGCCAAACCGGCCTTGTTCGCAACTGATGCTTTCCCCAAACTGATAGGGCGTGTGTTGACCTGCCCTGGCGGCATACTCCCATTCTACCTCCGATGGCAAACGAAAGGATTGACGGCTTGCTTGATTGAGCCAGGGGATAAACTCAGCAACAATTTCTTGATAACTGACATTCATTACCGGACGATTGCCTCGCCCCCAGCCTTCGTCACGAGGCCTGTGATTGCAACCACCCTGTTCAACGCAAGCATCCCACATTGCAAAGGTGACCTGGTGTGCCATCATCTGAAAACTGGGTACCTCGATGGTGCGGGTTGGCAACTCTTCTTCCGGGCAGTTGGTGCCAGAGCAGCCCATGATAAAATTGCCAGCGGGTATGGTGACAAGCTGATACAACTGCCGTGTTTCTTTGAGTCGTTGGCTTTCCAGTTGTGCCAGACGTTCCATACTGTGGTGCTGGTTTAGCAACTGTTTGTCTTCGGTCGATGGTTTGCTAAAGACATAAGTGACGGCGACCAGCAGCAAAGCTGCGGCTGCACCTGCACTGTATTGCAGAGTGCGAGGGGAGTCTGATGCGCTCTGCTCAGGTGTAGTCCTGGCTGGGACCGGGGTTGCAATCACAGCCGCCTCAGGCACAGTCTGAGCTGTATCCTTTTGCTCCGCCTTGATAGCTGGGGCTATGCGGTTAGACGCCGTTGGTTTGCTGGCAGGCATGGCTTTGCCATGCAGTATGGCCAGAACTTCGGTAATACTTTGTGGTCTGTCCTTTTGTCGTAATTGTACGCAAGCTGTAACAAGCTGAATGAGTGCATCGCTGTAGCCATTGCTTTGTGAAGACAGCTCTGGCAAAGGATCCACTTCATTATCGAGGATAGCGCTCAGTCGATCTTGTGCTAACGGCAGCTCCAGCCCGGTCATCAGCGAATACAATGTCATACCCAGGGCGTAAATGTCACTGGCAGGATTTAACTCTGACTTTTTCGACAGCAGCTCGGGTGCCAGGTAGGGATGAACCGATTCCAGTGACACTATGCCGGATAAGGTGCTGGTCTGGCCGATGCATTGCGCCTGCGCAAAGTGCGTAATGACCGGTGCCGATAGCTGTGGGACAAAAATATGTTTGGGTTGCAAGTCTAAATGCACTATACCTTTATTGTGCAGACATTGAACACCTTGCAGGATCGGAGTGATGAGTTGCTGAATGTCCGATTCGTCTAATTGTGTACTTGACCGTTGTTGCTGGTATTCCAACAGTGAGGGAGCGTCCAGCTTTTCATGCACACTCAGGACTGTCCCACCATGATGCAGGCAAGCCATAGTCCGGTTTAAATTTGGATGCTCGCATTCAAGTAAGAGCGAACAGATCCGGGCAAAGTTTTGGATACTGCTTTGCAGTGTTTCTGCTTTTGCTGCCTCAGTGGCACTTAAATCACGAAAGCTGCTGTGTCGTGTTGCTAAAGCTGCCGGGAAAAACTCGGTTAGTGTGACCAGTCGGTTGCTGCTGGTGCTGAGGGCTCGATAGTGAATGCTGATATCGTCGAAAGCCAGAGCCTTAACGATACTGTAATCCTGAATGGGAGAGCCGGTGGATAGAGGTACACGATTGTCTGTTATTTTCATTATACTCAGGACCCAAAAATGCCATGTAAATCCCTAATGTAGAAACAAAAATTCAGCTTTCCATGCATATTATTTAGTTAGTGTTATAACTCCTATTGCTGCAAAGACCAAGACTTTCTTAATAAAAAAAGGCGGGGGAGCCCCGCCTTACCCAGTAAGTTGTAGTTTTCAGTCAGAGCCAGTATGGCTAGCCAACTTTAATCTGCTGCCTCGATATAGGCATCGATCAGTTGTTCCAGCACATCCAGCGGGACGGCACCATTTCGTAGCACCACATCGTGGAATTCCCGAATATCAAAGCGCTCGCCAAGTTGCTCTTTGGCTTTCGCCCGGAGTTCCAGCAGTTTGATCATGCCAATTTTATATGCTGTAGCCTGTGCTGGCATCACAATATAACGCTCAATGGCTTTTTGTGCATCGCCCTCTGGATTAGGGGTATGCTCAACCAGGTAGGCGATGGCTTGTTCGCGGCTCCAGCCTTTGTGATGAATACCGGTATCGACTACCAGCCGGGCTGAACGCCATAGCTCCATCGCCAACCGGCCAAAGTCGGAGTAAGGGTCCTGGTACAAGCCAATTTCTTTTGGCAGCAGCTCGGTATAAAGTCCCCAGCCTTCGGTATAGGCGGTATAGCCACCAAAACGGCGAAAACGTGGGATCCCTTCCAGTTCCTGCTGAATCGCCAGTTGCATATGATGGCCAGGCAATCCTTCATGGTAGGCCAGGGCTTCCAACTGATAGAGCGGCATATCGCTCATGCGGTACAAATTGGCGTAGTAAATGCCTGGGCGACTACCGTCCATTGAAGGGCGCTGATAAAATGCTTTGCCGGCGGATTGCTCTCGAAATGGCTCGACTGCCCGCACTTCCATCTCTGCCTGTGGCAGGGTAAGGAAAAGCTCATTCAGTCGGGTCCGCATATGATCGATCACAGCGGTCGCTTGTTGCAGGTAGGCCTGACGGCCTTCTTCGGTATCCGGCAAGTAAAATTGCGGATCGCTGCGCATAAACTCGAAAAATTCCGCCAGTGAGCCATCGAACTCAACCTGCTGCATAATAAGGCGCATCTCCTGGTGGATCCGGGCCACATCGTCCAGGCCGATTTGATGGATTTGTTCGGCAGTCAACTGGGTGGTAGTCATGCGGTTCAGAGCATGTTGATAGTACGCGCGCCCATCCGGGAAACGCCAGACACCATCGTCATCGCCGGCTTTTTGCTCCAACTGCTGTAAGTAGGTAATCAGTTGTTGGTAAGCCGGTTTAACACTGGTTACTAATGCCAGCTCGGCCTCATTTAAAAGCAGCTGTTGTTCAGCCTGGGATAAAGGCAATGCGGTGACTTTACGCTGGAAATCGGCCCAGAGCACACTGTCGTCACCACCATCAAAAGGGGCTCCGGTAATCACATTACTGCTGTCCTGCACTACGTAGGGAAAGACAAAACGAGGAATGATAATGCCTTTTTCTGCCCGCTGTTCCAGTTGATTGATCAGTTGGGCAAACAGGGTGGGCACTGCATTTAAGCGGCTAATATAATCTTTGGCATCCTGTTCTGTTTCGATGTGATGCTGGTTTAACAGCGTGACTGGTACCTGCGTGTGGATCCCCCGCATTTGATTGACCGGGTAGCTGTACAGATGCCATTGCTCATTTTCCAGCCGTTGCTCCAGACGTTGTTTCATCAGTTGGTAGCTTAGTTCGGTTTGCTGATCCAGTGCCGGAGCATCGATGTCGGCAAGTAATGCCAGATGCTGACGGGTAAGTTCCAGATCTGCCAGCCGTCGCTGTTCGGATAAATCTTGCCAACGGTCTTTATTGGTCTTTAGGCCCAGTTGGGTTTGTCGCAGTGGGTTGGTTGCCAGTTCTTCATCAAAAATTTGTTCAAACAACGCATTGGCCCGTTCAGACTCCGTTTGCTGGCTGCTCTGCTGGCTGTTTGCTGTTGTTGAGCTGTGGCTGCCGGGTTGGGGAGGCTCGCAACCGGTGAGTACACTTAGACTTATGGCGAGGGCCAGACTGGTCAGGCGGTATGATCTGAGCATCTTGATTCCTTAGATAAAGTGGGTCAGCAGATCATTCAGGTAACGGGCTCCTTTAGAGCTGATCTGCCAATGATCTGTTTGCTGCTGAAGTAACTCTAGCTTAATGGCCTGTTGGATGGCTGCCGAGGTAGTTTCGACCGGCAGGCCGGTGTACGCGGTAAAGTCACTAATCGGGCAGGGCTCCAGCAGCCGGAAACGGTTCATAAAAAACTCAAAAGGTAGCTCGTCGGCTGCGACAATACGCTGATGATCCAAGTAGGAGCGAGTCAGATCCATGTAGCCTTTGGGGTGTTTAATCTTGCTGGTGCGCAAAATGCTATTGCTCTTTGGCAGGGTAATTTTGCCATGGGCGCCACAACCAATGCCGAGGTAGTCACCAAACCGCCAGTAATTCAGGTTGTGCTGGCATTGATGGCCGGCTTTGGCATAGGCCGAAGTTTCGTACTGCTGATAGCCATGTGCCTGCAACAGTTGATGCCCATGCTCCTGGATCTCCCATAGCAGTTCGTCCTCTGGCAGCACCGGTGGCCTGGAGGCAAAAGCAGTATTGGGCTCGATGGTTAACTGGTACCAGGATAAATGAGGCGGCTCTAAAGCGATGGCTTGCTGCAAATCGGCCATGGCATCGGCCAGGCTTTGGCCGGGCAGGCCATGCATTAAATCCAGGTTAAAACTGTGCAGGGGGAGTTTGGCTGCCAGCTGTGCTGCCTGAATGGCCTCGCTGCTGCTATGGATCCGGCCAAGTGCAGTAAGCTGTGTCTGCTGAAAACTTTGCACACCAATCGAGAAGCGGGTTACGCCAGCTGCAACATAACCAGCAAAGCGCTCAGCCTCAAAGGTGCCGGGGTTGGCTTCCATCGTCACTTCGCAGTCATCGGCCAGTTGCACGCGGCTACGGACACCAGCCAGCAGTCGTGCTATGCCAGCGGCTGTAAACACACTGGGAGTACCGCCGCCGATAAAAATACTTTGAATAGCACGGTCCTGCACCCAGGACAGATCCTGCGTTAAATCATCCAACAAATGGCTGATGTATTCCTGCTCCGGAATGCCTTGCTTCACGGCGTGGGAGTTAAAGTCGCAGTAAGGACATTTTTGGATGCACCAGGGAATATGAATGTACAGCGATAAGGGCGGTAGTTGCAGGCTCAAGAGATCAGGTATCCCTGTTGTTGCAACTGGCTTAGCAACTGGCGCAGTGCCTGGCCGCGATGACTGAGTTGCTGTTTTTGTGCTTTACTGAGCTCTGCAGCAGTGCAGTTCAGTTCAGGCAGATAAAACACTGGATCGTAGCCAAAGCCACCCTGACCTTGTGGTTGCTGATGAATGACCCCTTGCCAGCGGCCATGGCTGATTAAAGGCGTTGGATCTTCGGCATGGCGCATAAACACCAGTACACAATGAAATTGAGCCAGGCGTTGTTGCTTTGGTACGTCGTTCAGTGCTTGCAGCAGTTTGTGGACGTTGTCGGTATCGCTGGCCCCTTCGCCGGCGAAGCGGGCTGAGTAGATACCCGGAGCCCCTCTGAGCGCATCGACCGCTAAGCCTGAATCATCAGCAATGGCTGGCAAACCAGTATGAAGAGCGGCATGCCGGGCTTTGATAATGGCATTTTCGACAAAGCTTAGCCCTGTTTCATCGGCATCGGCCAGCTTAAACTCACTCTGGGGGGTTACCGTGCAGGCAAATGGAGCCAGCATGGCAGCAAGCTCGGTGACTTTACCAGGGTTGCCTGTGGCTAAAACAAGTTGTTTCATGGGGTACTCAATCGATGTAGTAAGTGTGTTCAAAGTGCAAGCGTTGTTGTTCATTGCCTTGTTGCAACTGAATATCAAAGCGCCACAACTCTTCGTTGCGGATGGTTAGCGGGGCGAAGTAGTATATAGCAGCGCCATCCCGGACTTGTTGGAAACGCAAGGTACGTTGTTGCCCGAGCAAGTTACGGGCTGTGCCGGTCACATTGACCGGCTGAGCGCTCTGATCATCACTGCTAAGGACCGTTAGATTCACAATACCGGTAAACCGGCTGCGTTCGATACCGTAACTGCGTGCTACTTCGGGGGTTAAAAAGGTAGCATTAAAGGCCAGGTAATGGACATCCCAGGGGCCTAAGCTTTGTTTTTGCTCGGCGACAGCAAAGCAACTTAACAGCGAAAAAACACAGGCCAGCCAGATTTTCATACACACCTCGTTCATGTCAGGCAGGGGGGGATAAAGTATAGCTGAAACCCTCTGTGCTGTCGCAGCGCAAACTGGTAAGACAGCACAGCAGGTCAGGCTTTAGAAGCCCCGTAACACATCGGCTAGCAGGATTTGCACAAACTGCAGTGCAATTAAGGCCACCAGCACCGATAAATCCAGGCCACCCATGGGTGGGATCACCCGGCGGATTGGCCGTAGCAGCGGCTCAGTTAATTGATGCATCACCAGTTCAATGGGATTACGGCCCTGACTGAACCAGCTAAGAATGGCGCGGATTACCAAAATCCAGAACACCAGGCTAAGGCTTTCTTTCAGTAAAATCAGTACACCGGCAACCAGGGCATGGCTTAGTACGATGCCACCTAACAACAGTTGTTGCAACACCAGCATTTTAACAACAGCTACCAGCCAGGCCAGTACCAGAGTGGCAGTATCCAGCGGCCCAAGGCTTGGGATCACTTTGCGCAGCGGCAACACCAACGGATTGGTTGCTTTGACGATAAACTGACTGAACGGATTGTAAAAATCTGCCCGGGCCAACTGCAGCCATAGCCGAAGTACCACCACCATCAGGTAGAGGTTAAAGCCGGTATTGATTAAAAAAAACAGCGCGTTATTCATAGCGTCCCCAAAAGTTTTTGACCAAAGCAATTAAAGTGTTTGTGCCATTTCACGCGCCCGGCGAATCGCTGCCTGCATCGCCTCGCTGACCATCTGTTCCAGACCAGCATTGGCAAAGCTGGTGACGGCTTCATGGGTGGTGCCGCCTTTGGAAGTCACCTGAGCGCGTAACTCGGCAAAGCTATGCTCGCTCTGAAGGGCCATGGTGGCAGCGCCCAAGGCCGTTTGGGCCACCATTTTTTTGGCTTGCTCTGGGGCAAAGCCCAGGGCTTCGGCTTCTTGTTGCATGGCCTGCATAAAATAGAAAAAATAGGCGGGGGAGCTACCGGTAACGGCAATCACATGATCGATCTCGGCTTCGTTGTCCAGCCAAACCGTCATGCCGGTGCCTTTAAACATGGTATCGACAAAGGCTTTTTCGTAATTGGAGCAGCGGCTGGGGTAAAGACCGGTGACGCCAAGGCCCACCAGCGATGGTGTATTGGGCATGCTGCGAACCAGGCGAACTTCGCCCAGCCAGCGCTCATAACGACTAACCGGTAAACCGGCGGCTACGGTGACAAAGAGCTTTTCTTTAATTTCCGGTGCTTGCTCAATCAATTGCTGACAGACATCACCCATCATTTGCGGTTTTACCGCCAGCACAATGACATCTGCTTTTTGAACAGCTGTAAGATTATCCAGCGTGGTCTGAATGCCATAATCGGCAGCTAAAGCCTGTAATTTTGGTTCGGTTCGGTTGCTGGCAATGATGTTGCTGGCCGGGTAACCCGATTTCACCATGGCTGCGATCACGCAGCGTGCCATATTGCCGGCACCAATAAAGGCAACCATGTTGTCATTCATGTCGTTCATAATTCCTTGCGCCAAAAATTGCGGTGCCTAATCGTATCATAGTTGCGCCATATTTTAGAGCCAATGGCCAGTCATCGCTCATGCCCATCGATAGCTCCTTGGCCTGAGGTAAGATGGCTCTTAGAGCCAGACTAAGTTGCTGCATGCGGGCAAACGCTGGTTCTACCGGTTCATGCGCATCGGGCGCAGGGATAGCCATCAAACCTTTGAGCTCAAGGCCGGGCAGGGCAGCCACTTCTGTTGCCAGTGCTAGCACCTGATCTGGATTGATGCCTGCTTTGCTGGCTTCACCACTGATATTAACTTGCAGCAAGACCTTTAATGGCGGGAGTTGCTCCGGCCGCTGGGCAGACAATCGGCTGGCAATTTTTAGTCGGTCCAGGCTATGACACCAGGTAGCATGCTCTGCCACCAGTTTGGTTTTATTGGACTGCAAAGGGCCAATAAAATGCCAACAGATCCCTTCCTGTTGTGACAAAGCAACCGCTTTTTCTGCCAGCTCTTGCGGGTAATTTTCGCCAAAATGACGCTGACCGGACTGATAAGCAGATAAAATATCGGCAGCAGCTTTGGTCTTGCTGACGGCAATTAATTGCACATCCGCTGGCTTTGAACCAAGCTTAGTGCATTGCTGTGCAATTTGTTGGTAGGCGCTTTGCAAGCGTTCTGCTATGGTGTTCATACATTCAATCGTACTAAGTGAGAATTGTCATGGATATTACTGAGTTACTGGCATTTAGTGTGCAACATAAAGCATCGGATTTACACCTCTCTGCCGGTGTGCCGCCATTGATTCGGGTGGATGGCGATGTTCGAAAACTCAATATTCCAGCCTTAAATCATAAAGAAGTTCATGCCTTAGTGTATGAAATTATGACTGATAAACAGCGAAAAGAATACGAAGAAAACCTGGAAACGGATTTTTCTTTTGAAGTGCCCAACCTGGCCCGTTTCCGGGTGAATGCCTTTGTGCAAAATCGTGGCGCTGCTGCTGTGTTTCGTACTATCCCCAGCGAGGTGTTAACCTTGGATGATTTGGCTGCGCCAGATATTTTTAAGAGCATAGCTGAAAATCCGCGTGGTCTGGTGTTGGTGACAGGGCCGACCGGCTCAGGTAAGAGTACCACCCTGGCGGCGATGATTGATTACATCAATACGACTCGTTATGACCATATTCTGACCATCGAAGATCCGATAGAATTTGTGCATCAGAATAAACTGTCGTTGATCAATCAACGGGAAGTCCACCGCGACACCCATAGCTTTAAAAATGCATTACGTTCTGCTTTACGTGAAGATCCGGATGTGATTCTGGTGGGTGAGTTGCGGGACCTGGAAACCATTCGACTGGCGATGACCGCAGCAGAAACCGGTCATCTGGTGTTTGGTACTTTGCATACCACCTCGGCACCGAAAACCATTGACCGTATTATCGATGTCTTTCCGGGGGAAGAAAAAGATATGGTACGTTCGATGTTGTCTGAGTCTTTGCGAGCTGTTATTTCTCAGACCTTACTTAAAAAAGTAGGTGGGGGCCGGGTGGCTGCCCATGAAATTATGCTTGGTTTGCCGGCTATCCGAAACCTGATCCGGGAAGATAAAATTGCCCAGATGTACTCGGTGATCCAGACTGGCGCAGCACATGGCATGCAAACCATGGATCAATGCCTGGTGAATCTGGTAAATCGTGGCATGGTGTCGCAAAGAGATGCCCAAAGCAAAGCTCAGGATAAAAACACTTTTGGCACCATGGGGCGGATGTAAGGAGCATGTATGCAACTGACTGAATTTTTGCAGGCCATGGTGACGAAAGGGGCTTCCGATCTCTTTGTTACCGCAGGTATGCCGGTAGCGGCCAAAGTCAATGGCGAGCTGATCCCTATTGATGAACAACCACTGACGGAAGATGACTCCTTTCAGTTGGTTGTATCGGCGATGAATGAGAAGCAAAAGCAGGAATTTGTTACCAGCAAGGAATGCAACTTTGCCATTGCCAATCAGGCCGGACGTTTTCGGGTGTCTGCTTTTTGGCAGCGCGATCAGGCGGGGATGGTGATCCGGCGCATTGTGACAGACATTCCAAAAGCCGATGAGCTGGGGCTGCCGCCGATTTTAAAAGAAATCATCATGTCCAAGCGTGGTTTGGTGCTCTTTGTGGGGGGGACAGGTACTGGTAAATCCACCTCGCTGGCGGCGCTGCTGGGCTATCGAAATCGCAATGCCAAGGGCCATATACTGACCATAGAGGATCCTATTGAATTTGTGCACGAGCACCATAAAAGCCTGATCACCCAGCGTGAAGTTGGTATTGATACCGAATCTTTTGCTGCTGCGTTGAAAAGCTCATTGCGTCAGGCTCCGGATATGATCCTGATCGGTGAGGTGCGCGATATGCAAACCATGGAGTATGCTTTGTCTTTCGCCGAAACCGGCCATTTGTGTGTGGCTACCCTGCACGCCAACAATGCCAACCAGGCTATTGACCGTATTATGCACTTGGTGCCGAAAGAAATGCATCAAAAGCTCTTATTTGATTTATCATTAAATTTACGTGCTATTGTAGCCCAGCAACTGGTGCCGACTGCTGACGGTATGGGTCGGGTTGCTGCTATAGAGGTACTGCTTAATTCGCCTTTGGTCGCGGACTTGATAGCCCGGGGACAGATTGGGGAAATTAAAGCTGTGATGACCAAGTCGCGTGAGTTGGGCATGCAGACCTTCGATCAGGCACTGTACGATTTATACGAACGTGGGCGGATCAGCTATGCCGATGCCTTGCATCATGCCGATTCACCCAATGATCTGCGTTTGATGATTAAATTACGCAGCAACGATACCCGGGGCTCTGGTTTATTATCCGGCGTCACTATCGAAGGCTTCGAAAAACCAGATGCATAAGCCCTGGAGCTTTGTTGAGGAGAGCTATGAGCCGGATTGGTGCTATTATGAGTCGGAAAGTGCTGACTACCAGCGAGGATGCCAGTTTGTCCTCGCTCAGAGAGGTGTTTTCTGCAGCAAAGTTCCAACACCTGCCAGTGGTGGATAGTTCAGCACGGTTGCAAGGTATTATTTCGGTGAAAGATTATTTCCGGGCGTTAAGCCCGGTCATGGATTCAGCTTTTGAAACCAGTGTAGAGAGTTATATCCGTAGTCGTAAAGTGCGGCATGTTATGACCTCACCGGTTGTTACCGTCACTGATAAAACCAGTATTAAAGAAGCTGCCAACCTTTTGCTGCAATACAACATAGGCTGTTTGCCCGTAGTGGATGCCGAGCATCGACTGCTGGGTATTGTATCGTGGAAGGATGTGCTGCGCTTTGCTCTGCAGCCGAAGACCACAGCACAACCGGCAGACCCATAGATAGTATGCAAAGCTTTGCAGACCACTCTGACTTTTCAGCCGTTTCCGATATACTAACAAGGTTAGCCAACACTTTCTGAGATCTCCATTTCATGTCTGATACCAATTTGAAAACGCTGGTACTTGCAGTGCTTAGCGTATTACTGGCCATGGTTTGTATTCAATCTGGAGCCTCCATTGCGAAGCAGCTATTTCCGCTGATTGGTCCGGAGGGAACAACAGCACTGCGTGTTGGTTTTTCTGCTCTAATTCTCTGGTTGGTATTCCGGCCCTGGCGGCACTGGCCTAAGGGCCGCCAATGGCAAGCCCTGATTATTTACGGTGGTTGCCTGGGTGGCATGAATATCCTGTTTTATATGGCAATTGAACGGATCCCACTTGGTGTTGGGGTGGCGCTGGAGTTCACCGGGCCTTTAGCCGTGGCTCTGCTTTCATCCCGTCGGAAACTGGATGTTTTGTGGGTGGCTTTTGCACTGGCTGGGGTGTTGCTGCTGATGCCAGATATGCGTGGGGCGGATGCTCTGGATCCCGTTGGTGTGATGCTGGCTCTGGCTGCTGGTGGCTGTTGGGCTGGCTACATTCTATTTGGGCAAAAGGCGGGCAATTTAGCGCCTGGTGGTGCCACTGTTGCGTTGGGGATGACCATTGCTGCTTTGTATCTGTTTCCTATCGGACTGGTGACTGCGGGCAGTGATTTATTCCAATGGCAGATCTTGCCGCTGGCACTTTTGGTGGCCGTGATGTCCAGTGCTTTGCCTTATTCCCTGGAAATGGTGGCATTAAAGCGTTTACCAGCTAAAAACTTCAGTGTCTTGATGAGTGTGGAGCCAGCAGTTGCGGCGCTGGCGGGACTCTTACTACTGGCTGAGTTTCTCAGCCTTTGGCAATGGCTGGCGATTGCCATGGTCATTACGGCATCTCTTGGTAGCAGTTTGACGAAGCCGAACAAAGTTTGATCTGTATCGGGAAAATTGTTTTGGAATTGACTAAGCTAGCACTAAGTCTGAACGAGGAGACCAGAGCATGACTGCAAAAACGGTAGCGGAGTTGATGACCGCGAATCCTTTATTTGTGCGCCGTGAGCAAAGCCTGAAAGATGCGCATGATCTAATGCGGAACAAGAATATCCGGCATATTCCTGTGCTGGATGAACAAGATAAATTGGTTGGGGTGCTGACCCAAAAAAAGATGATTGCGACGGTGATGGGGCTGCTGGCTAAATACGGCACCAGTGCGCTGGAGCGTAAAGAAAAGCAGCAAATCATTGGTGAGCTCATGGATACAGATTTTGCTACAGTGCAACCAGAACAGGCACTGGCAGAGGTCATCAGTTATTTTTTAAAAAATAAACACGGCTGCCTGCCAGTGGTGGATGCGGACGACCAGCTACTTGGTATACTCACGTCTTCAGATTTTGTCCGTTTGGCGGGGCAATTGCTCGGTGATTAGAGTACTAAAAACACATTTTCCAGATTAAATGACTTGTTTTTATTTTTAGATTGGCTATTATTTGCGCACTTTGCGCACTTTGCGCACTTTGCGCACTTTGCGCACTTTGCGCACTTTGCGCACTTTGCGCACTTTGCGCACTTTGCGCACTTTGCGCACTTTGCGTGACAACGTTGTCATTGCGCAGCAAAAGGAGTTCTTACCAATGCGTCTGATACAAGGATTGTTTGCAGTTTTCTGTTTAACTACATCGTCGCTGTCTGTTGCCAGCGTGTTTGATGTTGGCTCGCTGGCTGAGTTTGCGCTCTTTGCCGGAGCCAATGGCCAGAGTTCCCAGGCAGGCTACCTTGGTTTTGGCTCGGAAAGTGATGTGCATGGAAATGTGGCAGCACGAAACCCAGAGTTTGGTGCAGGAAGTCATATTCATGGGTATGCAGCAGGTGTTCAGGCCGGGGTCGGTGAGGGCGTAAGGTTAGATGGTGGTTGGCAGCAATGGCAAGAACATCACTTTAGCCTGCTGAATCAGCAATTGTTGCACTTGTCCCAACAGTTGCAGTCGTTGGGAGGACAGCAGACAAGTCTTCAGGCGCTCCATGGATACCAGGGAGTTGGTGGTTTAAATGTGTTTCAGTTAACCCCGGTGCAAATGGCGCATCAAAGGGTAGAGATCTATGGTAACGCCGATGATATTTTTGTTTTTAATATTGCCGACTTTTTTCTGATGGATGGCGGCGGTATTCTGCTGCATGGCATCAACCCCAATCAGGTGTTTTTTAATTTCCATCAATACAATACGGCAACTGAATACAGCCATCTGGCGGCTGCCAATATCGGTACCAGTTCCATTCAGGGCAACTGGCTGGCACCTAACATGATGTTCCAGATTGGTGATGGGGCTACTCTGGACTCAACCCGAGTCTGGGCTGGCGCTATGCAGCTAAATATACAAACTTTTATTCCTCCTGCGACAGAGCAACCGACTCCAGTTCCAGTGCCAGCGACTTTGATGTTGATGCTGTTTGGACTTCCTGCTGCACTGTGGCGTCTCAAGCGTTAAATTTTGGCGTTGAGCTTCGTTTTTGAAGGTGACCAGCGCAGGCCACCTTGTAATGATGGTTACAGGATTTAATCATACCAACTGGTTAGGCTGTGCTGTTTTTTGGCGGCATACATGGCAGCATCAGCCTGGCGTAACAACTCATCGCTACTGCTTTCTCCCATAAACAATACCAAACCGATGCTGCAGCTGCACTGGTGCATGCTGCCGCCAGGTAAAGGGTAAGGGTGCAGCAACCGTTGTTGGATTTTGCTGGCCAGTGCCTCCAGTTGCTGACGGGCTTTGTGTTTATCAGTATCCATATCGCGCAGCAGAACCACAAACTCATCACCGCCAAAGCGTGCTACGGTGTCGGCACTGCGGACGCTTAGCTGCAAGCGGCTGGCGACTTCGATAAGCAAGGTATCACCGGTTTTATGGCCATAAAGATCATTGACCGGTTTAAAGTTGTCCAAATCAATAAACATCAGGCCGGCAAATTTCTGGCTACGCTGGCTGGCTGCTATCACCTGCAACAGATGCTCTTCCAGCAAACGCCGGTTAGCCAGTTTTGTCAGGCTGTCGTAGAACGCCAGTTGGCGAATTTGCTGACTGCTAAGGCTGCGGCTAATGGCAAGTTCGGCCAACTTGCTGTAGCTGTCGATTTTGTGAAGCAAGGCTTCGGATGGCTCTGAGGGTTGCTGGTAATAGATGGCAAAAGTACCGAGCACTTTGCCCTCCGGGTTCAGCACGGGTTGCGACCAGCAAGCCTGTACGCCGGCCAGCTCCGCCAAAGCCAGGTAGGATTGCCAGTAGGGATGCTGCTGAATATGGCTGACTATCACCGTTTTTCTGGTAAAGGCAGCAGTGCCGCAAGAGCCGACCCCTTCCCCGATACGAACCCCATCCAGTGCCCGATTGTAAGCTTCGGGCAGCGAGGGGGCGGCGCCATGGCGCAGGGTCTGGCCATCGTTATCAAGCAACAAGATGGAACAAATCGCGCCTGGGTGCAGTGCTTCGACTTGCTGCACCAGATGCAGGAGCACAGTGGTCAGTGGGGCTCCCTCACTTATTTGCTGCAAGATGGCGTTCTGCATTTGCAGCTCCTGGGTTCGGGCAGTCACCAGTTGCTCGGTTTGCTGCAGACTTTGCTGGTAGCGGCTATTAAGCAAACTAAGCTGACTGATTTGCAGGGCCAGGGCCGAGAGCATATTGAGCAGGGCGGGCAGTTTGGCTTCATCCAGAATCGGCACTTCGTCAATGGCAGCTAAATATTCCGTGACATCAAAGCCGGCTTGCTCAGCTTGCTTGGTAAAGTAGGCGATATCAGGCTCGGTGGTAAAAAACTGACCGATAAAGAGGTTGGCGATATGGCGGTCTTCGAGCAAGATCGGGGTGGCGCAGTCAATCAGTCCATTACGGCAGCGGTACACCGAATAGTTTTTACCTTGCTCCAACTGCAACGCAAGATCCCGGTCACTTTCCAGGCAGCGGTTTAAGGTGGTGGGGGACTGGCGATGAAAGTGAGCACAGGCCTGTTGCCAGCGTGATGATGCCAATACCTTGCCTTGCAGGTCTATGAGTGCAATGGGAATGCCCATTACCTGCAAAAAATTATCGAACAGACTATTTAATTGGGAAAAGTCGATGGCGGCTACCAATTCTTCGGCAACCGTTTCATCGGGTGCAGCCAAAGCCTGATTCCAGTCGCTGTCTATTGGGTCTAGCATCTGGATCAGGTTGGCCTCACGGTGCAGGTGGGATTGTTTTTTTGTCATGACTTGTAAATTCTAGCCCAAGCTGAGCGCAAGGGAGCGATGCAAGCATTTTTACAGTGCGGCCTTTTGCGTGTAACTGTATGCCTTGCTTGCCAGTTAAGCAGTGTTATTTGCTCAGCGATGACGCTCTTTTAACACTGTCAGGACATCGTTTAACTCAAGCTGCTGACTTTGCAGCAACACCAGCAAATGAAACAGTAAATCGGCGGCTTCATTTTTTAGCTCTTCCCGATCGCCGGCCATGGCCGCCAGGGCGGATTCGACGCCTTCTTCACCGACTTTTTGCGCGATGCGTTTCACCCCTTTGGCAAAGAGGCTGGCGGTGTAGCTGCTGGCTGGGTCGGCCTCTTTGCGGCTTTGAATCACCTGCTCTAAATCGTACAAAAAGCTCAGCGCCGGGCTGTTGCTTTGGTTGTCGTGCCAGCAGGTTTCGGTGCCAACATGGCAGGTCGGGCCCTTGGGCATCGCCAGCACCAGGATGCTGTCAGCATCGCAGTCGCTGCTGATGGCAACCAAGTCCAGGGTGTGGCCTGAGCTTTCGCCCTTGGTCCAGAGCCGTTGTTTGCTGCGGCTAAAGAAAGTAACTTTTTCGCTACTCAGGGTGTGGCTGAGCGCTTGCTGATTCATATAGCCCTGCATCAGCACTTTGCCGGAGATGGCGTGCTGAACAATGGCTGGCAGCAGGCCGGTGTCGGGCCATTTGAGTTGGCTGATGGTGTCTTTATTCATGGTCGTTTCTCAAGTTTGTTTCATTTAGTTTATGGTTTCATTGGTGACACACCAAGCTTTGCAAGCAACAGGAGCGGGCTGCTAAGCGGAGCTTCTTTGGCATGGATGCCAAAGCAGAGCCTACAGGGATGTATTCACGGCGTCTCCGTGTGCAGTCTGCTCTTGTTGCCAACACCTGTTTATTGCCACCGGGCTGACCAATGGTGATTTTTCCGGGAAACGCTGTAAACCCCTCCCTGGGCGCTCTTGAGACGCCGTCCGGGCGTCTCAGGTTCCCGGAAAAACACCATCCGGCCATCCCTGGTATTGCTGTATACCCTAGGGCCGAATTGACACCCCGGCGGCAATCAGCTGCGCCTTTAAATCGGCAATCTCAATCACCGCTTTGTGAAACACACTGGCTGCCAGAGCGCCATCGACATCGGCTTGCTGGAACACCTCGGCAAAGTGCTCAATTGCCCCGGCGCCGCCACTGGCAATCAAAGGCACCTGACACAAAGCGCGAATGGCCGAGAGCTGGGCAATATCATAGCCTTTACGTACCCCATCCTGATTCATGCAGTTCAGCACAATTTCACCGGCACCCAGTTGCTGCACCTCTTGCACCCAGTCGCGGGTCAGCCAGCGGGTTTTTTGGGTGCGGCTCTCATCGCCGGTGAACTGGTACACCTGATACTGGCCACTGGCGACATCAAAGAAACTGTCGATGCCGACCACCACGCACTGCTGACCAAAGGTATCGTGCAGCTCGCGCACCAGCTCTGGCCTAAGCAGGGCAGGGCTATTGACCGAAATTTTATCGGCACCCATTTCCAGTATGCGACCGGCATCTTCGACGCTTTTGATGCCACCAGCGACGCAAAACGGAATATCAATCACTTCAGCGATGCGCTGCACCCAGCTTTTATCGACCACCCGGCCATCGCTCGAAGCGGTGATGTCGTAAAACACCAGTTCATCGGCACCGGCTTTGGCGTAGCGCTCTGCCAAAGGCACGATATCGCCGACAATTTCGTGGTTGCGAAATTGCACCCCTTTGACGACTTTACCATCCCGCACATCCAGGCAGGGAATTATCCGTTTTGCCAGCATGCTATGGCCTCCTCCAAGGTAAACTTGCCTTCCAGTAACGAGCGGCCCAGGATCACACCGGCCACGCCCGAGCCACGCAGGGCACGGATATCGTCCAGGCAGCCAATGCCGCCGGACGCCTGCCAGGCAATCTGTGGGTAAGCCTTGGTCAGCTCCTGATACAAAGCGACATTGGAGCCGCTTAAGGTGCCATCTTTGCTGATATCGGTGCAAAGCACATGTTTGGCGCCGGCGGCAATAAAGCCATCCAGTACCTGCTCTAAGGTCACATTGGAAGCTTCAATCCAGCCATGGCTGGGCAGGGTTTTCTCGCCTTCAGCGTTAATGGCCACATCCAAGGCCAGCACAATGCGTTCACCGCCATATGTTCTGAGCCAGCTTTGCACCAGTTCGGGCTGGCGAATAGCCAGGCTGCCAATCACTACCCGGCTGGCGCCCGCTGCTAACAGCTCCTGCACATCCTGCTCTGAGCGCACGCCACCGCCGACCTGGATCTTGAGTGGGGCTTTGGTCATCAGCTCGGTCAGTAAGGCCAGCTGGCGCTTGCTGGCATCTTTGGCGCCGGATAAATCCACCACATGCAAAATGGGTGAGCCGGCAGCAGCATACTGATCGCGCAGTGCCAGTGGGCTGAAACTGTATTCGGTGGTTTGGTCGTACGAGCCCTGATAGAGCCGGACTATTTGGCCGTCGATTAAATCAATGGCAGGAATAATCATGGTTGCCACTCCAGAAAGTTTTGCAGTAAACGGGCACCGACCTTGCCGGAGCGCTCCGGGTGAAACTGGGCACCGGCCACATTGCCTTTGCCAATCACTGCTGAAAAATCGTTGCCGTAATCGCACAGCGCTAGGCTATAACGGTTGGGAGCCACCCCAAAGCTGTGCACAAAATAGACATAATCCTGGCTATCAAAACCTGTCATCAACGGGTGATTGCTGATGCTGTGCAGGGTGTTCCAGCCCATATGCGGCAGGCGCAGGCCATTGGCCTGCAGCGGCAGCACTTCACCCGGGATCAAATTCAGGCAGGGCACATCGCCCTCCATGCTGTGGGCGGTCAGCAGCTGCATGCCAAGGCAAATACCCAGCAGCGGTTGCTGCACATTTTTCTGTACCGCTTGCAGACATTCAATCAGTTCACGCTGTTGCAGGTTCTGCATGGCTTGACGGGCACTGCCAACGCCCGGCAGCACAATGCGGCTGGCGGCTTTGATGGCACGTGGATCCTTGCTGATGGTTGCGTCTGCTCCCAGGCGCTTGAAAGCAAAATACACCGAGCTGATGTTGGCGCAGCCGGTATCGACAATAACCAAACCGCTCATTACAGCACCCCTTTGGAGCTTGGCAAGGCCTCGCCACTGACGGTAATGGCCTGGCGCAGGGCCCGGCCAAAGGCTTTAAACAAGCCTTCCACCTGATGGTGTTTGTTGCCCTCGGTGATGCTCAAGTGCAGCGTCATCAGCATGGCATCGCTAAGCGAGCGGAAAAAGTGCGGCACCATTTCCAGGTTCAGGCCACCGACCAGGCCATCGCCCAGTTCAGCGTTGAATTTAAACAAAGGGCGGCCGGATAAATCCATCACACATTCGGCGCGGCATTCGTCCATCGGCAGCACAAAGCCAAAACGGTTGATGCCGCGTTTGTTGCCAAGGGCTTTTTTCAGCGCCTGACCCAGTGCCAGCGCCGTATCTTCCACGCTGTGGTGATCGTCGATGTGCAGATCGCCTTTTACCGTGACCTGCAACGAGAAATTGCCGTGGGTGGCAATTTGCTCCAGCATGTGATCGAAAAAGCCAATGCCGGTATCAAACTGGTTGTTGCCAGGCTGATCCAGGTCCACCGCCACCCGGATATCGGTTTCGCGGGTAGTGCGAACCACTTCGGCGCTTCGGCCCCGGCTTAAAATACGCCGGGTGATTTCGGCCCAACCCAGGCTGTCACGCTGGTATTGGAATGACGGCAGCCCCATGTTTTCTGCCAGCTGCACATCGGTCTGACGATCGCCAATCACATAGGAGTTGGTAAAATCGATTTTGCCTTGCTGCAGATAGTCTTTGACTAAGCCCAGTTTGGGTTTGCGGCAACTGCAGTTGTCGTGCTCAAAGTGCGGGCAAATCAGCACATCGTCAAACTGAATGCCCTGCGAAGTCAGCAGCTGCATCATCTTGTCGTGCGGCGCATCAAAGGTCGGGCGCGGGAAGCTGTCGGTCCCCAGGCCATCCTGATTGGTCACCATCACCAGCCGGTAACCGGCGGCCTGCAATTTCAGTAAGGCCGGCACCAGGCCGGGTTCGTACACCAGCTTTTCCAGGCTGTCTAACTGTTTATCGATGGCGGGCTCTTCCACCATGGTGCCGTCACGGTCAATAAAAAGGATCGGTTGGCCACTCATGCCGTTGCTTCCTGTGAATTGGGGGTGCGCGCACCCGTGTTGCTAAAATAGTCCTGCATCGCTTGTTGCAGCGCTTGCATCTCATCCGGGCTGCCAATCGACACCCGCACCACTTCCGACAAGCCAAGCTGTGCCGATTGGTTGCGGATCAAAATGCCCTGCTGTTGCAGCGTGCTGACGCAGGCGGCGGCATCCGGGACCTGCAGCAGCACAAAGTTGGCCTGGCTCGGCCAAACCCGCGATACACCGGGCAGTGTGCTGGCAAAGGCACTGAATTCAGCGCGCAGTTGATTGATGATGGCGACGCTTTGCTGCATGCGGGCAATGCCCTGCTCTGACAAGGCCTGCACGGCAATTTGCGCCACCGGCTCGGCAATCGGGTAGGGCGCGATCATTTGCTTTAAGGCGTTGATCACCTCGGGCGCAGCCAGGGTAAAGCCACAGCGCAGGCCGGCCAGCGCAAAGGCTTTGGATAGGGTGCGCAGGATCACCAGGTTCGGGTACTGCGCCAGTAAATCGACCACTGACCCTTGCATGGCAAATTCGATGTAAGCTTCATCCACCACCACCAAAGCGCTGCTGGCAAAGTGCTCCAGCACGCTGACAATTTGCTGGCGGCTAATCAAGTCGCCGGTCGGATTGTTCGGGCTGCAAATAAACACCAGCTTGGCTGCGATCTGCGTCAGGGCTTCGACATCCAGGCTGGCATCCGGTTGCAGCGGCACGATCACGGAGGCAACCTGATTGCTCTCGGCGCTGATGGCGTACATGCCGTAGGTCGGCGGGCAGATGGCAATGCGATCTTCGCCCGGCTCACAAAAACTGCGGATCAGCAGTTCAATGCCTTCATCGGCGCCGCGACTGACCAACACCTGCTCCGGGCGAACGCCGGCGTAGCGGGCATAGCCTTCAATCAATGCAACCGGTTGGCAGGAGGGGTAGCGGTTAAACTGCCCGCTGAGTTGGTACTCGCTCGCCAGTGCATTCTCATTGGCATTGAGCCAGCTGGCGCCACCGCTCATGCTGCGCCTGGCCGAGGCATAGGGCACAATGGCCTGCACGGAGGCGCGGGCCAGTTCAGATATCTTAACGCTCATTCGAGGACTCCCCTTGTGCCAAGCCCTGCTGCAAGTCAGGCTCTGGCAAATCGTGCTGTTGTAACCCCAGTTGTTGCAAACGAAGAGAGACCGCCAGCGCATGAGCGCCCAATTGCTCGGCTTCAGCCAGGGTCACAATGGCCGGCCCTATCGACTGCATGCCCGCTGCCGTCAGCTTTTGCACGGTAAAGCGGCGGTAAAAGTCGGTCAGCGACAAACTGGACGCGGTACGGCTGTAGCCATAGGTTGGCAGCACATGGTTGGTGCCACTGGCGTAGTCCCCGGCAGACTCCGGTGTCCAGGGGCCGACAAAGATGCTGGCAGCGCTGGTAAATTGCGGCACCAGGGCATCGTCGTCGTACGTTTGCACAATTAAATGCTCCGGCGCATAGGCATTGGTGACGGCTACCGCTGTCGCTAAGTCGGCGGTGCAAATAGCCCGGCTGTGACTGAGTGCCTGGCGGGCAATATCGGCCCGCGGCAGGATTTTGAGCTGCTGCTCGACTTGTTGTAGCACTTTGTCGATCAGCGACTGACTGGGGCTGACCAGCAAGACCTGCGAGTCCGGCCCGTGTTCGGCCTGCGACAGCAAGTCGGCGGCGACAAAGGCCGGATTGGCGCTGTCATCGGCCAGTACCAGCACTTCGGAAGGCCCGGCCGGCATATCAATCATGGCGCCTTGTGCATCCTGACTGACTTGTTGCTTGGCTTCGGTCACATAGCGGTTGCCTGGGCCAAAGATTTTATCGACCTTGGGGATGCTTGCTGTGCCATAGGCCAGGGCGGCAATGGCCTGGGCGCCGCCAATGGTAAAGATTTGCTGAATGCAACAAAGCTCAGCGGCATAGACAATTTCCGGGGCGATGTCCGAAGCCGAGGGCCGGCCCGGAGGCGTCACCAGCACGGTGCGTGGGCAGCCGGCCAGCTGGGCTGGCACACCCAGCATCAGCACGGTGGATGGCAAAGGAGCACTGCCGCCCGGAATGTACAAGCCTACCGAGCCAATTGGCCGCTGGCGCAATTCACAGAAGACACCCGGCGTGGTTTCCACCTGAATATCGCTGGGCTGTTGGGCGGCATGAAAACGGCGGATATTGCCATAAGCCAGCTCAATCGCGGCTTTGCGCTCTGGCTTAAGCTCTGCTATTAAGGCTGCTCGCTGCGCTTTAGACAGCAGCAAGGCATTGTCGGCCAGGCCATCAAACTGGGTGCTCAGACGTTTGAGCGCCGCATCGCCATCGCGGCGTACCTCGGCAATAATGCCTGCCACTGTGGTGGTAAGCCCCGCCGAGTCCAGCAGGCTGGGCCTGGCCAGAGCGGCGGCTTGTTCGGCAGCACTTAGCTGCTGCCAGGTTAGACACTGCGTCATGCCTTACTCCATCATCTTCTCTATCGGCAGCACCAAAATGGAGCTGGCGCCTAAGGATTTTAATTGCTCCATGGTTTCCCAGAACAGGGTTTCACTGCTGACCACATGCACCGCCATCTGATCGTCGTTGCCAGCCAGTGGCAGCAGGGTTGGGTTTTCCGCACCTGGCAGCAGCGCAATGATGTCGCTCAGTTTGGCTTTGGGCGCATGCAGCATGATGTACTTGCTTTCGTTGGCCTGCATCACGGCATTGATGCGAGGCATCAGGGTGTTTATTAGCTTTAACTGGGCAGCGTCGGCCAGATCTTTTCGCTGAATCAGCACCGCCTTGCTGCGGTAAATGACTTCAACTTCTTTCAAGCCGTTGGCTTCCAGGGTTGCGCCGGTCGAAACCAGGTCACAGATGGCATCGGCCAGGCCGGCCCGTGGCGCTACTTCGACCGACCCTTTTAAGGTGACGATGCGGGCCTGCACTCCTTGTTGTTTCAGGTAGCGATTGAGCAGCCGTGGGTAGGTGGTGGCAATGGTTTTGCCGTTCAGGCTGGCCGGGCCATCGTAGGCCGACTCTTGCTGCACGGCGATGGATAAACGGCAACCGCCGAAATTGAGCCGGCTTAGCACCGCATAATCGCAGGGCTCGTTATCCAGCTGGCGCTGCAAGGACTCTTCTTCCAGCACGTTTTCGCCGACAATGCCCAGATCGCAAACGCCATCCATCACCAGGCCGGGGATGTCGTCGTCACGAACCCGCAGGATATCAATGGCCATGTTTTCAACATGCGCAATCAAGCGCTGCTCACGTAAATTAATTTTCAGGCCGCAGCTGCCAAGCAGTGCCTGAGATTCCTGCGACAGGCGACCGGATTTTTGCATCGCAATGCGCAGGCGGTTGGAATTTTGGTTAAACGTCATGCTGGTACTCCGAAATCAATAAGAAAAAACCCCGGGCTCTCCCGGGGTTTTTGCAAGCTGCCACCGGAGGAACCAAACATCAGCCCTCCGACAAAGCCGGATGGCTTAGTAATGATGATGGTGGTGGTGAATGAGATTCAGGCTCATCGCTTGCTCTTTGTTGTCTGGTTTTGATGCTATACAACTTATCGTATTGTGCGGCTGCTGACAAGTTGTTTTTAAAATCCAATGTAGGCGTCTGCTTCATTTAAATTATTAATTTAATTGCAATTTATTTTTTATTGGTTTTCTGGTTATGAAAAATCAACCCTTTATCAGCGGTGAAACTTATTGGTTTTGTCTAAAAATTGCTCAGGCTGTATAGTCATCGTCTGTTTCCGGCTGCTGGGTTTGATTTTGTATACAATATTCCTTATTGTTTGCTAAGCCAATGCACTTTACGAGATACCAACGAAAATGAAAGACGCTCACTTGCAAAGCAACAGGATGCTCACTCGTGTGTTAAGCGCAGCTCTGTTTTGTATGGCGCTGCCAGTTCAAGCGGCACCTGATCGTGGCAGTATTGAGCAGGCACTGGATTTACGTGAGCGCTGGTTGCCACTTACCAGGGATGTAATGTTGGCCCCTGTTTGGGCATCCGATGGCGATACTTTTCATTACAAGCTGAGTGTCGAGGGGGGCTTCTATTTTTTTCGTCAATCGCTGACTGGCTCAGCACCGCAACTGGCTTTTGATCATGATAAGGTGGCCAGTGGTATATCGGCAGCAACCGGACACAGCTACCAGGCAGAGGTGTTGCCTTTTGAGCAGTTCCAGTTCACCGAGCAGATGGAGGCTATCACCTTTTACCTGAACAACGCCCGCTGGCAATGTCAGTTGCAAACGCCTGATTGTCGGGATATCACAGAACCACGACAAGGCAGTGCTTTTGGCGTCGTGCGGGATTTAAATCAGGATGTCGATGCCAGCCCGCTATGGTCGCCGGATGGCCGTTATCAGGCGCTGGTGCGGGGGCATAATCTGTTGTTGTTGGATCAGCAGGGGCGTTTGCTGCTAAAGACTGACGATGGCAATGGCAGCAACTTTTACGATCCACAGTCGATCCGCTGGGCGCCGGACAGTTCGGCGCTGCTGCTGGTCAGGGTGCAGCCTGGTACAGCCCGCTATGTCACCCGGGTATTGGCGGCACCTGAGGATCAACTGGAGCCCAAGGTCATTCAGCAGCTCTACCCTAAGCCCGGTGATGCAGTGGATATTGATCAGCCGGTGTTG
This sequence comes from Alkalimonas sp. NCh-2, assembly GCF_039631345.1. Classification (NCBI taxonomy): domain Bacteria; kingdom Pseudomonadati; phylum Pseudomonadota; class Gammaproteobacteria; genus Alkalimonas; species Alkalimonas sp. NCh-2. Next base: position 247,505 of record NZ_JBDIUV010000001.1, on the reverse strand, counting down.
ATAAAGCTGCAAGCAAAAACCGTAACGCCGATTGAAAATGCACTCTTTGCCAACCCCTACCGGATTGACCAGTTGGTCTGGCAGCAGGATAGCAGTGCTTTTACCTTTCGCTACACCGAGCGCGGTCACCAGCGGATGCGGATTATCCACGTCGACGCGGCAACCGCGAAAGCCACTGCTTTGGTCACGGAAGATAGCCCCACCTTTGTTAATTTATGGGCGGCTTTTCATCAGCCCTTACAGCAGGGGGTGCAAGGTGTGGTCTGGTTATCGGAGCGCGATGGCTGGGCACATTTGTACCGTACGGACAGGAGTGGCAAGAAGCTTCAGCAACTGACCAGTGGCAACTGGCGGGTGCGTCAGGTGCTGGCGATTGATGAAAATGCTGGCCATGTCTGGTTTACCGCCAGCGGCTATTATCCAGAGCAGGACCCGTACTATGAGCAGCTATTTCGGGTCGATTTGGCTGGCGGCAATCTGACTGCACTAACAGAGCGCAATGCCCATCATGAAGTCGTGTTGTCGCCGGATCGCCAGCACTTTATTGTGCGCTACTCGCGGGTGGATTTGCCCTATGTGACAGAGCTGCGCCAAAGCAGTGATGGGGCTTTAATCCGTACTCTGGCTCAGGCAGATATCAGCCGGTTGACCGCTGCTGGCTTTCGGCCACCACAGCCGTTTGTCGCCAAAGGACGGGATGGTGCAACCGATATCTGGGGCTTAATCGTCAAACCGCAAAATTTTGACCCGGAAAAACGTTACCCGGTGATTGAAAATATCTACGCCGGCCCACACGACAGCTTTGTGCCCAAGAGCTTCTGGCCTTTTGGCTTTCATGCCGGTGGCGATAAAGTGATTGGCATGCAGGCGCTGGCGGATCTGGGTTTTATTGTGGTGCAAATCGATGGTATGGGCACCGCCAATCGCTCCAAGGCTTTCCACGATGTGGCCTGGCAAGACCTGGCGGACTCAGGCTTTCCCGATCGCATCCTGTGGCATCAGGCGGCAGCAGATAGTTTTCCCTGGTACAGCATCGAGGGTGGCATTGGCATTTACGGCGCTTCAGCTGGCGGTCAGAGCACGGTCGCTGCTTTGCTGTTTCATCCGGATTTTTACCGGGTCGGCGTGGCCTATGCCGGTTGTTACGATAACCGGATGGATAAAATCAGCTGGAATGAGCAATGGTTAGGTTATCCGGTGGGGCCCCAGTATGCCGCTTCATCGGTGGTGGAGCAGGCGCATTTGCTGCAAGGGCAGCTGTTGATTATCAACGGCGAGCAGGACAGCAATGTAGATCCGGCCTCGACCATGCAACTGGTGGATGCCCTGATCCGGGCGGATAAAGACTTTGATTTGCTGATTGTACCGGGTGGGGAGCACAGTGTCGGGCGCTCCAGTGGCCCGATTCGCTATGTGCAGCGCCGTCAGTTTGATTTCTTTATCCGGCACCTGCAAGGTGCTGCCACGCCGGATTGGAACCGGGTACACTAATGTTGCGGTAGTTATTAATACCAACAGTTAAACCTGGCTAACAGCAGATGAGGATGATATGGCCTTAGAGTACAAAACCCGTACCCAGGTTGTATTAGAGGAAATCCGCAACAGAATTTTAAGCGGGAAAATTAAAGCTGGAGAACCGCTTAGGCAGGCTGCACTGGCTGAAGATTTAAATGTAAGTCGTATCCCAATCCGCGAGGCTCTACTTCAACTCGAAGCTGAAGGTTTGGTTGTTTTTGAGCCTCACAGAGGAGCAACAGTAACCGAGCTTTCTTCAACGCAGGTTATGGAGTTGTTTGAACTACGGGCTTTGCTGGAAACGGAGTTACTGCGATTAGCAATACCAAAGCTGACTGAAACAGCATTGGCAGAAAGTGAGCATATTTTACAGCAAATGACACTAGCCTATCAGATGGTAGATACTTCAGGGAGTTGGAGTGAGCTGAATAGCCGCTTTCATTTAAGTTTGTACCTGGCAGCTGAGCGGCCAATGATGTTTGAAATTGTCCAGAACCTGAATAAAAACACGGATCGGTACATCAGGTTGCATCTATTGCTGGCTGGTGGCGTCACTAAATCAGATCCAGAGCACTTAACATTGTTAACGCTATGCAGGCAAAAGAATGTCGAGCAAGCTTGCATTTGGCTGCGACAGCACATTTTGGGAGCAGCCAGTGAAATTATTGAGCTGGTTAAGCAGCAATAACATGGAGTGGTATTTTCCTTACCGCTTCAAGGAAAAGAACAGGAGTCACTATGGCAAACGGCATCGGTGGAACAAGTAAAGAAGAAGCTTTGAATACTTTACATGATATGGCGGCCTCGGTGGCACCTATCGAAGTGAAAGAGTATCAACAACGGCTGGATAAAGCCCTGAGCCTGATGCAGCAGCATCAGCTGGATGCGGTGTTGCTAAACGCCGGTACCAACCTGCGTTATTTTACCGGCGTTGACTGGTACGCCAGTGAGCGGCTGGTGGCCGCCTTGCTGCTGCGTGATGGCCGTTTGCTTTATGTACTGCCGCATTTTGAGATTGGCAGCATCAAGCCCAGGATGCAGCTTGCAGGCGAGATCCTAAGCTGGCAGGAACACGAAAATCCTTACCAGCTCTGTGCCGATGCCATCATGGCTTTGGCCGGCGAGCAGGCCCGGCTGGCGATTGATGAAAGCGCGCAGTTTTTTATTGCTGATGGTATTCGTCAGGTGGCGGCCAGCTTTCAGCTGAGCAATGCCAAAGTGGTGACTGCTGGCTGTCGGATGCAAAAATCGGCTGCAGAGCTAGCGCTAATACAGCGGGCGATGGATATGACGCTGGCGGTGCATCAGGCCACCGCCAGCATGCTTTATCCTGGTATCAGCACGGCAGAAGTCGAGCGTTTTATCGATCAGGCCCATCGCAAAGTCGGGGCATCGGGCTCGTACTTTTGCATTGTGTTGTTTGGTAGCGATACGGCATTTCCTCATGGCGTGGCCCATCCAAAAACACTGGAAGTGGGGGATATGGTGCTGATTGACACCGGTTGCCGTTTGCATGGCTATCTGTCGGATATTACCCGCAGTTATGTCTTTGGGGAAGCCACGGCCAAACAGCGCGCGGTTTGGCAGCATGAAAAAAATGCCCAACTGGCCGCTTTTGCCGCTGCCACGCCGGGAGCGGCTTGCCAGCAGGTCGACCGGGCTGCCAGAGCCTACTTGCAGCAGCAGGGCTATGGCCCCGATTATCAGCTGCCAGGCTTGCCGCATCGCACCGGTCATGGCATTGGGCTGGATATTCATGAATGGCCCTATCTGGTTGAAGGCAATAGCACGCCACTGGCAACCGGCATGTGCTTTAGCAATGAACCCATGCTGGTGCTGCCCGGTGAGTTTGGTGTGCGGCTGGAAGATCACTTCTACATGGCCGAACATGGCCCGGTCTGGTTTACCGAGCCGGCGCACAGCATCGACAATCCGTTTGGTCTCTGACGCGCTGGAACCAATGGCTTGTTTGTTCTGTCTTAACCTAAGCAACAGTTGATTGAAGGCTGTTGCCAAAGCTGTTGCTTAAGTTTTCTGCTTTGTTGCCGATAACAAGCTAAGCTTGTAACGATCCTATCAACGGAGGCGGGCAATGGATGTCATTATTCCATTTTTGCAGCGCACCCCGGGCACCCCTGTCGAGCAGGAACCCAGGGTGGTCCCGCCTGTGTTCAAAGAGGCCCGGTTAACTCCACTGAAAAAAGAACGTGATCAGCGCGATGAACGCTATGGCGGGAAAAAACGCCAGGCCAGTAGCTTGCCCGAAGCACCGGAAACCACGCCGGAAGAGCAACAAACCGTCGATCAAGACGGCCATGTCGATATCTATATCTAAGCCTTTTCTGCTACCATAGCGCCACAAAATTATCTTTACCTTGGTTAAGGCAGGCATGGCATCCATTCGCGCAGAGGTGGCAGCAGCATTTCGTCCAGCAGGGCCTTTAGCCCGCCAGATCCCAGGCTTTCGCGCCCGCGATGCGCAGTTGCAGCTGGCCGATCGCATCGCCCATGCCATTGAAAAGCAAAGCGTATTGTTGGCCGAAGCCGGTACTGGTACCGGCAAGACCTTTGCCTATCTGGTGCCGGCGCTGTTATCCGGCCAGAAAGTGCTGATCTCGACCGGTACCAAGAATCTGCAGGAACAACTGTTTCATCGCGATTTACCCAGCATGACCGCCGCTTTGGCCAGCCCTTTGCAGTTGGCCTTGTTAAAAGGCCGCGCCAATTATCTGTGCCTGTTCCGGTTGGAGCAGCATGTAGCCCATGTGCCGGTGGCCGAGCCGCAGCTGATGCAGGATTTAACTTTAATCAACAAGTGGGCAGCGGAAACCCAAACCGGCGATATCGGTGAGCTGACCTATATTGCTGAAGACTCCAAAGCATTGCCCTATGTCACCAGCACCACCGATAACTGCCTCGGTAAAGATTGCCCGGTGTACGAAGACTGCCATTTACTGAAAGCCCGGAAAAAGGCCCAGGCCGCCGATCTGGTGGTGGTCAATCACCATTTGTTTTTTGCTGACTTGGCGATTAAAGACACCGGCTTTGGTGAGCTGCTACCGCAAATGGACGTGTTTGTATTCGATGAAGCGCATCAGTTGCCGGATTTAGCCTGCGATTACTTTGGCGAGCATGTCTCCAGCCGGCAGTTGCTGGAACTGTGTCGCGACCTGGATCTGGCCTGCAAAACCGAGCTGCGCGATCATCCTCAGCTGCGCAAAATCACCGACAAAGTTGCGCAGCAAGTGAAAGACTGGCGCTTGCAGTTCCCGGTAGAGCCCGAACGGGGCAATTGGCGTGAGCGCAGTCTGCAACCGCAGATGCAAAGCATGATGCAGCGTTTAACCGAGAGTATGGAGTTGCTGTATCAGGTACTGAAGGAAAGCCTGGGGCGCAGTGACGCCGTCGATCACTGCTTTGAGCGGTTGGCGCAAAACCGCAATCGCCTGCAAAAGCTGAACGACACCAGCAAGCCGGATGTCAGTCTTTGGTACGACACCAGCCGCCTGCATCTGACCTTGCACCTGACGCCGCTGAGCATTGCGGAAAAATTTCGCGAGGTGGTGTTTGCCGGCCAAAAAAGCTGGGTTTTTACCTCGGCTACGCTCTCGGTTGATGGCGGTTTTGCCCATTATCAGCAGCAAATGGGGCTGGAGCAGGCCGATACTCTGCTGCTGGACAGTCCCTTTGATTACCAGCAGCAGGCACTGCTTTGTGTGCCGCGCTATTTGCCGGAGCCGCATCAGCATCAGGCGATGCAGCAAGCCTTATTGAACACCGCCATACCGCTGATTGAGGCCAATCAGGGCCGCTGTTTTATGCTCTTTACCAGTCACCGCATGCTGAAGTGGATGGCCGAGGTACTGCCAGAGCAGATTCGCCAGCCGGTGCTGGTGCAGGGCCAAACCAGCAAGCGGGTGCTGCTGGATAAGTTTGTGCAGCTGGACGATGCGGTGCTGCTTGGTACCAGTAGCTTTTGGGAAGGGGTGGATGTGCGTGGTGATGCGCTGAGTCTGGTGATTATCGACAAACTGCCCTTCGCCAGTCCGGACGATCCTTTGTTGCAGGCCCGGATGGAAGCCAGCAGCAAGCAGGGCGTGGATCCTTTTGCTGCCGTGCAACTGCCGCAGGCGGTGATCAGCTTAAAACAGGGCGTAGGGCGTTTGATCCGTGATGTGACCGATCGCGGCGTGCTGGTGATTTGCGACAACCGGCTGGTGACCCGGCCTTACGGTGAGGTGTTTTTAAAAAGCCTGCCGCCGATGCAGCGAAGCCGCGATCTGACACGGACCTTGCAGTTTATTGCCGACAAAGCCAGCGCCAGCAAAGACGACTAACGGGCTATTTTCTCTGATGTAGAGCCTGTACTCTAAGGTCTGACCTCTTTATACTGCCAGCCTTTTGCTGTCGACAAGGCTGTATCTATGTTGAAAAAGTCCCCGTTTTCCCTGGCTGTGGTCAGTGCGCTGCTGTGTGGTTCGCTGCAGGCTGAAGGTTATAAGTTGTATGAGCAATCGGTCAGCAGCATGGGCACGGCCTATGCCGGCCGCGGTGCCCAAGTCACCGATGCCAGCCTGGTGTACTCCAACCCGGCGGCCTTAACCCGGTTGCAAGGCGCTCACTTTGCCGGTGGCATCAGCTTTGTTGGTGCCAGCAGCCGTTACTCGGATGCGCAAGCTTTCAGTGCCAATGGCCAGCCGGTGGCCGGGCGCAGCGATGGCAACAACAAGCTGCGTTCCGTGATCCCATTTTTGTTTTACAGCAACCATCTTAACGAGCGGCTGAGCTATGGGCTTGGTCTTTATGTGCCTTTTGGCATCGGTGCCGAGTACGACGATGATTTTGTCGGCCGTTATTTTGCCACTGAAACCGGCGTGCAGGTGGTGAGCGCTCAAGTCTCGCTGGGTTACCAATTGACCACTAACTGGTCGGTGGGCGCTGGTGTTTCGCTGAACCGGGTGAGCGGCGTCTTATCCAAATACAAAGATCACAGTGGCCTGTGCGAGTTAGGGGAAGCCGCAACCAATACGCTTTTTGGCGCGCCGGTCTACAACGATGCGTATTGCCACAGTCACTATGAGGTAAAAGGAGACGATCTGGCGCCTGGTTTTAGCTTAGGCCTGCATGGTGAGCCCTGGCAGGGCACCCGATTGGCCCTGATGTACCAATCGGCCATTCGTTTTACCCTGACCGGTGATTCGGTGATCAGCAATACTCCGATCACAGGTGCCAATGTGCAAGGGCACCCTGGCTATCTGGTGATCGCCCCACAGCTACCGGCCATTGATTTAACTACCGGCAAACTGGCCGCCATGCCACAGCTGACCGAAGCCAGCCAACTGGATTTAACCACGCCAGCCAGTGTTGCTTTTAGCCTGGATCAACAGTTGACTGAACTGCTATCGCTGCAGTTTAGCCTGGCCTGGACTGAGTGGAGCCGCTTTCAGAGCATTGATATCATCAGCGCCGACCAAAGCCCGAGCTTATCGCTGAGCACAGAGTTGCCACAAAACCTCAATGCGCCAGGCTATATTGGTTATATTCCGCAAAAATGGCAAAACAGCTGGTCCGCTGCAGTTGGGCTTAGCTTTCAGGCACAGCCGAACTTGCTGCTCAAAACCGGCCTGGCCTTTGATCAGAACCCGATCCGGCCCGAGCGCAAAACAGCGCGGATCCCAACCGATGACAGAACCTGGCTGACTCTTGGCGCCAACTGGCGTTTTTCTGCCAAAAGCAGCCTGGATGTCGCTATTGGCCATATGTGGATGCCCGGCGTTTCGGTCGATGAGTTTGAGTACAATGTGCAGGACCAGCCGTTGTACCAAAGCCGTTTTCAGGCCAACTACCGCAATAAGGCGCTGTTGATTGGTATGCAGTTCAATCGCAGCTTCTAAGGTGCTCTCATGGTATTTTGCTGCCAGCCAAGGTAAAATCCGCTGTCTTTTTGGCTGTGACCCCTGGAGTATGGCGTGAAATTACTGGCCCTGGATACCTCAACCGAAGCGTGCTCTGTGGCTCTGCTTGATGGCAGTGAGCTGCTTACGCTGGATGAAGTCTGCCCGCAGCAGCACAGCAAGCGGGTGCTGCCAATGGTGCAGCAACTGCTGACCGACAGTGGCCTTAGTTTAACTCAACTCGATGGCCTGGTGTTTGGCAAAGGCCCTGGCAGCTTTACCGGTGTACGGATTGGTGTTGGGGTGGCGCAAGGGCTGGCTTTTGGTGCTGACTTACCGGTCTATGGTGTCTCGACCCTGGCAGCCATGGCGCAGGCCGCTTACCGGCAGTTACAGGCCAGCCAGGTGCTGGCAGCCATTGATGCCCGTATGGCCGAAATCTATTTTGGCCGCTATCAGTTGGATGCCAATGGCTTGATGCAGCTGCAAGGCCAGGAGCAAGCGGTTAAACCGGATCAATTGGCCCCGCTTGATTCCGGTGAAGATTTTACTGCTGTGGGCACCGGCTGGCAGACTTATGCTGAAGTGTTGCAGCAATGGCAAGCAGCGCAAAGCAGCGATATTTTGTACCCATCGGCGCAGGATATGCTGCCGCTGGCCCGGCAGGCGTGGGATGCCGGTCACTTTGTGACAGCCGAGCAGGCTGAGCCGAGCTATGTGCGGGATACTGTTAGCTGGCAAAAGCTGCCAGGGCGTTAGTGCTCTTTCTGGTTACTTGGCACTGCCGCCGACACTGGTTATACTTCAGCCAATCATTTATTTTTTGCTGAGCTACTGCCTTGAGTTTTAGTCTGGAAAATAATCTTGCTGCCACAGGCGTTGCCGGGATCTTTCGGGAGACCACGCCACGTCCTGCTCGGCCGGAACAGCCAGCTGTTAACTCGGAACTACCGCAAGGGCAGGGCATCCGCCGCTCTGAAAAAGCACTGGATGCACTGGAGCAAAACCGTAGCCGGAAAAATGCCATGCCTGCAGGGGCTCAGGCATCGCAAAAAACCGCACTTTACCAGGACATTGCCAACCAGCAGCAACGCTCTGAACTGCAATCCATGCTGGGCATTGACCTGTACGCTTAACTTTCCGTATCAATCCAGCTGATCTTCCTGCTGCTCCCAGTCGTAGAATGTCGTATTGCCTTCTACTGGATTGATCATGCCTTGTTGTTTAATTACTGGTGCCAGCTCTGGCATTGGCCGCCAGCTCGCCCTGGACTACGCCCGGGCCGGCTGGCAGGTGCTGGCCGTCGCCCGCTCAACCGATGCGCTGGAAGCCCTGGCTGCTCAGCATGACGGCATCCGTCCGGTGGTGGCCGATCTGACCCGGGCCGAAGATATTGCTGCGCTTTGTCAGGGCATCGCCGAATCCGGCCAGCCGCTTGATTTGGCGGTTTTAAATGCCGGGACCTGCATTTATGTCGATGCAGGGGATTTGCAACTGCCAGACTTTGAGCAAACCTTCGCCATTAATTTCTTTGCCATTGTCCGGTTAAGCGCCGCCTTGCTGCCCTTGTTGCAGCAGTCGAAGCAAGGGCGGCTGGCATTGGTCAGCAGCCTGGCGCACTACTTTCCTTTTACCCGGGCCGAAGCTTATGGGGCCAGCAAGGCTGCCGTCAGTTATTTTGCCGATAGTCTTCGGGTAGATTGGGCCGATAAGGGGGTGGCGGTGACTCTGATAGAGCCTGGCTTTGTCGATACGCCACTGACGCAGAAAAATGACTTTGCCATGCCGTTCTTACTCAGTGTCGACGATGCCAGCCAGCGGATGCTGACAGGGCTGAGCAAGGGCAAGCCTCGCATTCGTTTTCCTAAACGCCTGGTCTGGTCGCTGAATTTGCTACGGTTGCTGCCTTACCCGCTGCGGATCAGGGTAGCCGGGGGAATGAAACCATGAACTGGCGCGCCGTGATTGGTTTTGAACTTGGTTGGTTGGCACTGGTGTATTTTCAGCATCTGGCGATGCTGCCGGTGGCCATCTACCTGCTGTGGGCCTGGTGGCGCTTGCCGAGACCCAGGCAGATCCTGGTGTTGCAACTGGCGTTGTTAGGGATAGCTATCGACAGCGTCTTGGTGTTTACCGGGGTGTTGCAGTTTACTACTACCATCTGGTTGCCGGCCTGGTTTTTGTTACTCTGGTGTTTGTTTGCGCTGGCGGTAGTGGAAGCCTTTGCTGCCTTGCTCAAACCCCTTTGTCTGGCACCCATCCTTGGAGCTATTGGTGGGCCCCTTTCTTATCTGGGGGGAGCTGTACTAAGTGGTGGTCAGTTGCTGATGCCGTTGGGCTGGGTTTCCTGGGCTTGCCTGGTACTGATTTGGGCAGGGCTGGCCGCTTATTACGGTTCATTAAATAAGGAGCGATTGCATGCGCAAAAACTTGCTTAGTGTTGTTCTGCTGGCGTGGCTGTGGCCGGCTGCCGCCATGCCGGATTTGCAACTGGTTGGCGAGGGCAGTTTTCGCTATCTGTTCTGGCAACTGTACGATGCCCGCCTTAAAACCAGTGATGGTAGTTTCGATGGCTATCATAACAATGCACCGGTGCTGCTGGAGCTGACCTACAAACGCAACATCAGCCGTGACCAGTTTATTGATGCGACGGTGGATCAGTGGCAGCATCTGGGCCACAGCAGCACAGCGCAGCAGCAGGACTGGGCCAATCAGCTGAAAGGCATCTGGCAGGATGTCGGACGGGGCGATCGTTTGGCCGCTTTGTTGCAACCGGATATGACGGTGGATTTTTTCTTAAACGGCGAAGCGATAGGCAGTGTGACGGATACCGAGTTTGGCCCCTTGTTTTTTGATATCTGGCTGCACCCGGATACCAGTGCACCAGCGCTGCGCCGCCAGCTGCTGGCGGCGCGTTAACCGGTTATTTGGCCGATTGCTGAATAAAGCTCATGATGCGTTTGGCAATATCAATGTTGTCCATAAAGCCGGTGAACTGCTCTGCGCCGGCGCCATAAGCCATCACAGGTACATCAGCGGCGGTGTGGCCTGAGGTGGTCCAGCCGGTACGGGTAGCCTGATTAATGTAGCCATTTAAAAGGCTGTACAGCTTGGGTTGATCGTGTTGCGCTGCAAGTACGGCAGTCAGTTGCTCGTCAGTAAGTCGCAAGCCGGTCCAATGCCGCCATTGATCGGCCAGTTTAGCCGGCTCCAACGCCATCAGGCGTTCGGTAATTTCCCGAACTGTGTACTGCACACCATAAATTAAATCGGCGCGCCATTCGTAAATGCCATCGGCTGCCAGCGCCAGGCCGCCGGTTTCATGATCGGCGGTGATAATCAATAAGGTATCGGGGTTGGCATCAACAAAGGCCTTGGCCGATTGGATGGCAAGTGCAAAATCGTGCATTTCGGCCATGGCACAGGCAATGTCATTGGCATGGCCGCACCAGTCGATTTGGCTGCCTTCGACCATCAGCACAAAGCCTTGTGGCTGGCCTGATAACAGCTCCAATGCTTTTTCGGTCATTACCTGCAAGGGTGCTTCCATCTCCTGGTTTAACACCGAAGGTAGACCACCATCGGCCAGCAATGCCAGCGCGGGTGCTTGCGACAGCTGTGTCAACTGCTGCCAACTGTCGGCGTACTGGTAGCCTTCGGCCTGAAACTCAGCCACCAGATTGCGATCATCGCGGATAAAGTGCGTCAAACCGCCACCAAGCATCACATCCGGCACCAATTGGCCCTCAATACGAATATCAAAGAACTGATCGGCAATGGCATCCATATTACGCCGGCTTGGGTTGTGGGCTAAAAACGCCGCTGGGGTGGCATGGTTGACCTGCGAGCTGGCAACAATGCCGTTGGCTTTACCCAGGCGTTTTGCTTGTTGCATCAGAGTACCAATCGGCAGATGCTGTTGATCGACCGAGATAGCCCCATTAAAAGTTTTCACCCCTGTTGCCAGCGCCGTGGCACTGGCAGCGGAATCGGTGACCAGGGTTTGATCGTCTGGCCAGGTGCTGGAGATGCCGGTCCAGAGCTCATCGTAAATGGTGGGCTTGATTTGTTGCTGTTTGCCTTCGGCCAGAAAATAGCGGTAGGCGGTTAGATAATTGGCACCCATGCCATCACCAATCATAAAAATAATATTGTTGGGCGCTGCCTGCTCTGAAGGCGTTGGGGCTGGGGTTTGGGCGCAGGCACTCAGTAAGGCGATGGCCGCGAGCGGAAGGGTGAAGCGATACATAATGATTCCTGTCAGAAGACACAATGTGTTCAGTGTACAGAATTGTGGGCTATTCGACAAAAACATCGGCTAAACCCCACTTTTGTTGCGATAGTCAGAAAAAATGCAGTGATGTGCTGTATAAAAGTTGGACAGCCTGAACTTTCATGGCATGCTGTACTCAGATGATTTGTAAGAGTTTGTAATCACCATTTGATTTGAATGCAAGTCGATGAGGTTTGTATGACGCTACCAACAAAAATAATTCAAGCGTGCCTGCTTTGTTGTGCCTGCTTCCTGCTGCCACTTAAGGCTGAAATAGCGGCAGAGCAACAATCTTTCTACGAGCAACTTCGCTACTATGCTGAGCATCCGCTTCGCTCTGATGAACACAAAGCCCGAAACCCTCACCGTAACCCAGTGGACACGCTGCTTTTTTTTGATGTTGAGCCACAGCATCAGGTGTTGGAAATTTGGCCTGCTCGTGGTTGGTATACCGAGATCCTGGCGCCTTATTTAAAAGAGCAGGGGCAATTGACCATCGCGCATCACCGCCAGTTGCAATTAGATGCGGATAACGAACGGCAACGCTTCTGGGCTCGTATCAGTCGCCAGTTGTCCGATCGCATCCAGCAACAGCCAGAACATTTTGGGGCCGTGAAGCAACTGGCGTTTGATCCGCCGGAACTGCTGCAACTTGGGCAAGAAGGACAGTACGACAGGGTACTGAGTTTTCGCAATGCGCATATCTGGGATCAGAACGGTACCTTGTTGCAGAGTCTGCAGGAGTTTTTCCGGGTGTTGAAACCAGGTGGTATCCTTGGCATGGTGGAGCACCGGGCCAGCCGGATATCCGATATTAGCAGCTTTGCCGGTGAAGGCTACCTGGATGAGGCCTACATTATTATGGTCGCTGAAGTTGCCGGCTTTGAGCTGCTGGATCGCAGTGAAATCAATGCCAATCCGCTGGATAGCCGTGATCATCCTCGTGGTGTCTACAGCTTACCGCCCACCCTAGCATCAGGCTCTGAAGATCGCGAGCGTTTTTTGGCCATTGGTGAAAGTGACCGTATGACATTAAAATTTATCAAACCAGAGTATGCTTCGCCCCCTCCTTATGCAGTACAGCCATAAGTTCTTGCTGAATAACCTTGAGTTGGCTGCGCTTAGTAGCAGTGAAACGCTGTCTGTCCAGCCGATACTCTGTTTGCATGGCTGGCTGGATAATGCCGCCAGCTTTGTGCCACTGGCACATCATTTGCCTCAGTTGCCATTATTGGCACTGGAGTTTCCCGGCCATGGTCATTCATCACACCGCAGCCCGGATGCAGCCTATTATTTTTTTGACTGGGTGCAGGACTTGGTTGTTCTTTGTCGACAGCAGCAATGGCAGAAACTGACCATCATCGGGCATTCGATGGGCGCTATGGTGGCAACAGCCCTTGCTGCCAGTTTTCCGGAGTTAGTCGCTCGGCTTGTGCTTATAGACAGCCTGGGTTTTGTGGTAGCGGACGAAGCAACCGCAGCCCGGCAATTGCGTGCTGGCATCGAATCACGTTTAAAGCCACGCTCAGGACGAAGCCCTTGCTACCCAAGTCTCAAGGCTGCAGCAGAAGCCCGGCAAAAACAAAGTGACTTTTCACTGAGCGAAGCTCTGCTGCTGGCTGAGCGTGGTACCGTGCAGCAAGCCGATGGTTTTCGTTGGCGGGCAGATATGCGACTAAAGCAACAGTCGGTGTATCGGTTAAGCCCGTCGCAGGCCCGCAATTTAATCGCGGCAGTAGCGTGCCCGGTACTGGCAGTTCTGGCGCAAGATGGTATGTTTAACAAGCAGACTGAAGCATGGCAGCATCATTACCAGCAGCTTACCGTAGATAGTGTTCCAGGTGGCCATCATTGCCATATGACTGCAGCCAGGCAGGTTGCCGCCAGTATTCAGCAATTTTTATCTGCCGCATCCTGAGGTAAGATAACAGCAAGCGGATTGTGGCCTGACCACTTTTGTGGGAAGATAATTGGCTAGAGTAAAAACTCTGAATGGGTGTTGCTGCATTGACAGCCAGAGCAAGCCATAATAAAACAGAATAAAACATTATTAAGACAAGAATTTTTAAGGAGAGGACGGTGGAGCAAGTTTGGTTAAAACGTTACCCAGCCGGCGTACCTGCAGAAATCAATGCCGATCATTATCATTCCTTGCTGGATATTATTGAGCAGAGCATTAATAAATTTCCGGACCATACGGCCTTTATTAATATGGGCAAAAGCATCACTTACCGTGAGTTGGATAAGTTGAGTAAAGCTTTTGCGGCTTATTTGCAAAAAGAGCTGGGGCTTGGCAAAGGCGATGCCGTGGCGATCATGATGCCAAACTTGCTGCAGAACCCGGTAGCTATCACCGGTGTATTGCGAGCTGGTTGTACCGTGGTCAATGTGAATCCTTTGTACACACCACGCGAGTTGGAGCATCAGCTCAATGACTCTAAAACGAAAGCCATCATTATTGTCGAAAACTTCGCACATACGTTGGCTGCTGTGCAGAAAAAAGTAAAAGTAGAGCATGTCATCCTGACCCGGATGGGCGATATGCTTGGTACGGTAAAAGGCACTATTGTCAACTTGGTGGTCAAGCACGTTAAAAAACTGGTGCCTGCCTACCAATTAAACAATGTGATTGCGTTCAAAGATGTATTGGAAAAAGGCCAGCATCTGAAGTATCAAATGCCGGATGTTGATGGCAGTGACTTGGCCTTTTTACAGTACACCGGTGGCACCACAGGCGTTTCCAAAGGGGCTATGCTGACACACCGTAACATGGTGGCCAACCTGGAACAGGCTTCAGCCTGCCTGGACCCAGTGCTGGAAGAAGGCAAAGAGCAAGTGGTGACCGCATTGCCGCTTTATCATATCTTTGCACTGACTGCGAACTTCCTGGTGTTTATGAAGTATGGCGGTACCAATTTACTGATCACCAACCCGCGTGACATGCCTGCTTTTGTGAAAGAGCTAAAAGCTTTTTCTTTTACCGCTTTGACCGGGGTGAATACCTTGTTTAATGGCCTGATGAACACACCAGGTTTTACTGACATTGATTTTAGTCGGCTGAAAATTTCATTGGGTGGCGGTATGGCCGTGCAGCGGCCGGTGGCAGAGCGTTGGCAAAAGCTAACGAAAACCCGCTTGCTGGAAGGCTATGGGTTGACCGAATGTTGTCCATTGGTGACACTGACACCATACGATGTCGATGGTTTTACCGGTAGCATCGGTTTGCCGGCACCATCCACCCTGATCCGTATTGTGGATGAAGAAGGCAAGGACGTAGCAGCCGGCGAGCCTGGCGAAATGATCGTACAAGGGCCGCAGGTGATGAAGGGCTACTACAATCGCCCGGATGAAACCGATAAAACCATCAAAGATGGCTGGCTTTATACTGGCGACGTTGCTCGGATGGACGAGGAAGGCTTCTTCTACATCGTGGACCGCAAAAAAGACATGATCCTGGTGTCTGGCTTTAATGTGTTCCCGAACGAAATTGAAGAAGTGGCAGCCATGAACGATAAAGTGCTGGAAGTTGCTGCGGTTGGAGTGCCGAATGAAGCGGCAGGTGAAGTGGTGAAACTCTTTGTGGTGAAGAAAGATTCATCATTAACAGCCGAGGAACTCATTGCTCACTGCAAGCAGCATCTGACTGGCTACAAAGTACCGAAACAGGTTGAGTTTCGCGATGAGCTGCCTAAAACCAATGTGGGTAAAATTTTACGCCGGGAATTGCGGGAGTCTTAAGTTCTGATAAAGCCATTACTGCAACACAACGACAGCCTGCAGCAATTTTGCTCGCAGGCTGCAACCAAACCGTTTTTGCTGCTCGATACTGAGTTTATCCGCCAGAGTACTTTGCAACCTAAACTGGGTTTAATCCAGTTGTACGATGGTGAGGAACTGGTGCTGGTGGATCCTCTGGCCATCAGCGACTGGCAGCCGCTGCGAAACCTGTTAGCCAATACCCAAGTGACCAAAGTGATGCATGCTTGCATGGAAGATTTGGATGCTTTTCAAACCATAGGTATTGAGTGCATTGCCCCTTTAATCGATACTCAAATGGCTGCGTTATTGTTGGGGCAGGGTAGTAGTGTTGGCTTTGCTGCTTTGGTAGAGCAGGTCACCGGCACCAAGCTGGATAAAGGGGAGTCCAGAACCAATTGGTTGGCACGGCCGCTGCGTGATGCACAGCTTAGTTACGCCGCCAATGATGTGCTTTACTTGTTGCCGGTTTATCAGCAGCTTGAGCAGCAACTTACGGCTGAACAGTATCAATTATTGCAGCAAGAAGCGGAGCAACTGCAACTCAGACGCAGTATGCAATGGCCTGATCAGCTTCGTTTTATTGATGTGAAGAATAGCTGGCAATTAGCACCTCGTGCTTTGGCCATACTACAGCAACTGGTGGTGTGGCGGCTGGATTATGCCAGAAGCAAAGATCTGGCCTTGGGGCTGATCTTTAAAGATGCTCAGCTGTTTGATATTGCCCGCAAAGCTCCGGCCAGCTTCGCTGCCTTGCAGGCAATTCCGGGACTGCCAGAGCGCGAGCTTAAACGTCATGGCCAAATGGTGCTGCGTATCGTGGCGCAAGTCTTAGATACCGATCCGGCCTTGTGGCCACAACCGGCTTATCACCGGGAACACTTTGCCGGGTACCGGGAAGTGACCGCACAAATCCGGGATAGCGTGCAGCAGGCCGCCAGACAGCATCAACTACCGGCTGAGCTGCTTGCGACTAAACGGCAACAAACCGAGTACCTGAACTGGTGCTGGCGAGTGTCGGATGCGGAGCGTCAAAGCCTGCCAGTACCAGAAGTAGTGCGTGGCTGGCGCCAGGCATTGCTGCAGCCTTTACTGCCCTGGCCTGCACATCTGAACCAGAGTTAAACTGAACCAGAGTTAAATGAATTTTATACGTACAAAGGCTGAGTTGGATCAGCCTTTTTTTTGCATTATAACAAGTTAATTTTTCAACTATTTTTCATGTGATCGTCTTTTTGAATGGTGGCGTAAAGTTTGAGCAACCTCCAATCAATAAGGGTATTTATATGAAAGGAATAACACGTCTTGCTATCTCTACAGCGATAGTCACTTCATTGGCTGCATGCAACAGCAGCTCCGATCGTACTGACCCGCCGCCTCCACCACCACCTCCGGTTGTGGATGCATCTTTACGGGTTATACACGCTGTCTCTGATGCACCAGCGGTTAACATTGTTGCCAATGGCGATGTGGCAGTGGCGGGCCTGGACTACGCCGAAAGCTCAGAGCGGTTGGCGTTGGCGCCAGCTACTTATAGCATTGCTGTCGATGCGCTGTTACCAACTGATGAAACACTCACTGTGATTGGTCCGGTGGAGCTGGCTTTGGAAGAAGCCACCAACTACAAAGTCTTTGCTGTAGGCTCTGTGGTGGCCGATAGTATTATGCCTGTGGTCGTGACCTCGGACATCGAAGACATCGCAGAGGGCAATATTCGTCTGCAGGTGGTGCATGCTGCTTCCGCAGCACCGGCCGTCGATATTCATGTCACGGCGCCTGATGCCGATTTAACAGCACCCAATGCAACTCTTGATTTTGCTGAGTATACAGGTGTTCTCAATGTTCCAGCGGGTAATTACCGGGTACGAATCACCTTGCCTGGTGAAGATACCGTGGTGTTTGATAGTGGTGCTTTGGATTTAGCTGCCGGAACCGATCTGGTAGTTGCAGCCATCAATAGCCGCTTTGCTGGTGACTCACCGGTCTCTTTGCTGGCTGTAGCACCAGATGGTACT
Organism: Alkalimonas sp. NCh-2; assembly: GCF_039631345.1. Lineage (NCBI taxonomy): Bacteria > Pseudomonadati > Pseudomonadota > Gammaproteobacteria > Alkalimonas > Alkalimonas sp. NCh-2. Next base: position 230,052 of record NZ_JBDIUV010000001.1, on the reverse strand, counting down.
TTTTTTGATGTGCTGGATGCGAACAGCAAGTCCGCAGTACGGGTGATCCATGGGGTATCGGATGCACCGGCTGTCGATGTGTTGGTGAATGACAGTATACGGCTGGTCGAAGATTTATCTTTCCCGGACTTCACCGGTTACCTCACTGTTGATCCAGATGAGTACAATGTCAAAGTAGTGGCTAATGCAGATAATAGCATTGAAGCCTTTGGTGCGGACCTGAACTTAGCTGCGGGTGCTTTTTACAGCGTGCATGCTCTGGGTTCCTTCGGTGAAGGAGATATATCGCCTCTGGTATTGGTAGATACGCCGCGTCGTGTAGCAACCGAGGCCAAAGTGCGCATTATTCATGGCTCTTTCCTGGCTCCAAATGTGGATATCTATGTGACACCCACTAACGATATCAGCGATGCTGAGCCAGCCTTCAGTGACGTGCCCTTCCTGGCAGAAACCGGTTATGTATCCCTGCCAGCAGGTTCCTTTGTAGTAACAGTGACACCGACTGGCACCAAAGATGCCGCTATTGGTCCGGTTACGTTGGATCTGCAAGCCAATCGTATCTATACCGCTATTGCGCGTGACGGTGTCGATTTAACGGCAGACTTTGGTTTAATCCTGATGGACGACTTTGTGCAGGAAGATTAATTCTGTGCTGGCATCCTGACTGATGTGCAGTTTGGCCCACCGTAACAAGTGGGCCTTTTTTATGCTGTGTAATAGGAACTAACGCTTTTCATCCGGGAAACTCACGTTGAGTTCAAGCACCGAAAGCTCATCGGAGCGCTGCTCCAGCGAGACTGATATTTGATCCGCTGGGATATCAACGTATTTGCGGATCACTTCCAGAATATCACGCTCCAGTTGAGGCAGATAATCCGGACCAGAACGCCGGTTACGCTCATGCGCGACAATGATTTGTAGCCGCTCTTTGGCGGTACTGGCACTTTTTTTCTTGGTGGAACGAAAATAATCCAATAATGACATCTAGCTAACCTCCAAAAATCCGTTTTAGCAGTCCTTTTTTCTCCACTGTTAAGAAGCGGAAATCGACGGTATTGCCAAGCAGGCGGCTCACTGTATCAAGATAAGCCTGGCCGGCATCACTGTCTTGATCCAGTGTGACCGGCTGGCCAGAGTTGGATGCGTTCAGAACGGCCTGTGATTCCGGGATCACACCAATTAACGGAATGGCCAGAATTTCCTGCACATCTTCCACACTGAGCATCTCGCCTTTGGCAACCCGCTCTGGGTTGTAGCGGGTGAGTAGCAGATGTTCTTTAATGGCATCTTCACCGCGCTCGGCTCGGCGAGACTTGCTGCTGAGCATGCCTAAAATGCGATCCGAGTCGCGCACGGAAGATACTTCCGGATTGGTGACTACCACGGCTTCATCGGCAAAATACAGCGCCATCATGGCACCGGCTTCAATGCCTGCGGGTGAGTCACAAATAATGAATTCAAAGTCTTTCGCCAGCTCGTGCAAAACTTTTTCGACGCCTTCTTTGGTCAGGGCGTCTTTATCACGGGTTTGCGAGGCGGGTAAGATAAACAGGTTCTCGACCCGTTTGTCTTTAATTAAGGTTTGTTTCAGATTGGCTTCACCGTTGATGACATTGACGAAGTCATAGACCACACGGCGCTCACAACCCATAATCAGATCCAGATTGCGTAGACCAATATCAAAATCAACAATCACGGTTTTGTGGCCGCTAAGCGCCAAGCCTGTGCCAATAGCAGCGCTGGAGGTTGTTTTGCCAACTCCGCCCTTTCCTGAGGTAACCACGATAATTTTAGCCATGGTAAAAGTTCCTTCCTACAAATCGGTCAATTATTAGTACAGCTCGCTAATAGCAATGCTGTCGTCCTGCATACGAATACAGGCTGCTTTATTCCAAAAATCACCCTGCAAACTGTCACTTAGCCAATAATGGCCGGCGATGGACACCAGCTCGGCTTGCAGGTTGTGACAAAAAATACGCTTGCTGGTGTCACCACTGGCACCGGCAATAGCTTTACCGCGCAAACTGCCGTAAATATGGATATTGCCATCGGCGATCACTTCAGCGCCGGCTCCCACCGCGCCGCGTACAATCAAATCCGCACCCTTGGCATAAATCTGTTGGCCAGAGCGAATGTTTTGCTCTACCACCTTGGTATGCATAGGGACCAGCTCGGTAGGTACTTCTGCAGAGTTTTTAACGGGCTCGGTTGCGACAGCCTTGCTGTCCTGGCCCAGCCGTAACACAGCAAGCCCCGCTTGCTGTGCCTGTTGCTTTTGTTCGGTATCGGCACCTGTTACTCCGACCAATACCAGCTTTAATTGTTCAAATAGCTGTTTTAGTGCTATAAAATCAACGGCCTGATGCTCGGGTGTCAGTTGGATCACCATGGCAGCCTGATGAAAAAAACCAGGTGCCTGAGCCAGCTTTTGTTGCAGGGAAGTGCGCAGGCCAGCAACCGACAAGTCGTGGCTACGGATGACCGACAGCGGGAACAGGCTGCCTTTCAGCTCAAAGAATGGTTCGGACATAGTTTGTAATGATCATCTCAATTGGTTGAATGCAGCGCACACTCAAAGTGTTGTTTTCATTGTCATGCAAGAGCAAGGCTGGCACCGCACACAGACATGCTGGAACAGTCGATGTGGTAAGGAACACCCTTTGGGTGAATTTCATCCTGTTAACTCAGCTTCAGGGCGGGAAGCGCGGTACAAGCCAATGGCTTCATGGTATAGTTTAGCGCTGTGTTAGGCAAGTTCGATTAGAGTGATTTTACGCCATGCTGTGTGCTATCTATAAAAGTCCAAACAAAGATCAGACCTATCTCTATTTGGAACGCAGGGATGATTTTGCTGCGGTGCCTTCGGCCTTGTTGGCCAGCTTTGGCAAACCTGAATTGGTGACACTGATTAATCTGGATAATCGAACTTCTTTGGCTTTGGCGGATCTGACTAAGGTAAAGGCAGAGCTAACCAACAAAGGCTACTACCTGCAGTTGCCTCCGCCACCAGAAGATTTGCTGGCAGAGCACAAAGCATTCATGCAAACAAGATCGTAAAAGGGAGTGTTATGCGGATAAATTCCTGGTTTAAAGCCACAGCTCTGAGTGCGTTGTTGGCTTTTCCTGTCCTGGCTAAACCTAGTTTCACCGAATATGCTGAAGGGTTGCAGCAAGAAGCTGTCGAGCGTGGCTATGATGCCGCTCTGATAGAGCAGGTTTTTGCCAGCCTGCAATACCACGAGCGGGTAGTGACGGCTGATCGCAATCAGCCGGAGCGAGTAGAAACCCTGGATACCTATTTACCTAAGCGGGTCAGTGAAACCCGTATTCGTATGGCGCGGGAACGTTATCAGCGCTATGAAGAGCAACTGAAGGAAGTGGAGGCGCGCTATGGGGTGCAAGGCCGCTTTATTATTGCTTTGTGGGGGCTGGAAAGCAGTTTTGGCCGTTTTATGGGCAATCATTCGGTGCCCTCATCGCTGGCGACCCTGGCCTACGAAGGCCGGCGCGAAGCTTTTTTCCGCAGCGAGTTTTTCCATGCGCTGGATATTCTGGCCGCGGGCCATATTGAGCTGGATGAGATGAAAGGCTCCTGGGCTGGCGCTATGGGGCAAAGCCAGTTTATGCCCAGTTCCTTCTTATCCTATGCTCAGGATTTCGACGGTGATGGCCGTAAAGATATCTGGGGCAATCAGATGGATGTGTTTGCCTCTATAGCCAATTATTTGAAAAGCCTGGGGTGGGATAACAGCCAGACCTGGGGGCGGGAAGTAAAACTGCCTGAGAATTTCTCGATGGAATACACCATTCCAAGAGGCACCCCCAACCGTGCAGCCTGGTTGCGGGAGTGGGCCCGGACCGAGCGCACCCTGGCTGAATGGCAAGCATTGGGGGTACGGCGGTTGGATGGTCGCGACTTACCGGAGCGTGATATCAAAGCTGCGCTGATCTTGCCGGATAATGAAGGTGGTCGTGCTTATTTGGCCTATGATAACTACAAGACCCTAATGCACTGGAATCGATCCTATTATTTCGTTACCAGTGTTGGTTACCTGGCCGATTTAATCATAGCGGACCAATAGGTCCTTAAGCAGCGGATGGCGTATGTACCAGCATCGAACGATTTGTGGCGATAAGATTGACTTGCCCATTGGCAAAGTGATTTGTATTGGTCAGAACTATCAGGACCATATCGCTGAAATGAAAAGCCAGGTTGCTGCTGAGGCCTTGTTTTTTATTAAACCAGCCTCTGCCCTGGCCGATTTAACGCTACCGGTAGCCATTCCACTGCAGCACGGTGCTGTGCACAACGAAACGGAACTGGCGGTACTGATTCAAGCTCCGCTTCGCAAAGCGGCTGTCGAGCAAGTAGCACCGGCAATTTGGGGCTACAGTCTGGCACTGGACCTGACGTTGCGGGACATTCAAACCGAGCTGAAGCGGCTGGGCCGGCCCTGGGAAATAGCCAAAGGCTTTGATGGGGCTTGTCCGGTCGGGCCTTTTTTGCCCCAGGCCCAAGTGAAGCATCCGCAGCAGCTGGATTTCAGCCTGGCGGTCAATGGCGAGCTGCGCCAATCCGGCACCACCGCCACCATGATCCGTGGTATTCATCAGATGATCAGTGAAATGTCGCACTGGTTTAGTCTGCAGCCCGGAGATATCGTGCTGACCGGAACTCCTGCAGGCGTTGGGCCTTTGCAACCAGGCGATGAGTTGCAACTGCAACTGGCCGACTTACTGACCATTTCGACCAAAGTGGTGGCGGCATGAATCTGGCAGAGCGTTTCTGGGAGCATAAATCTCTGGCGGAGATGACACCGCAGGAGTGGGAAGCTGTTTGCGATGGTTGCGCCAAATGCTGCCTGAATAAATTCATTGATGATGAGGGGCCAGAGCTGGATTTTGCGCCGACCGATCAGCTGCATGACGATGAAGAAGTGCATTACACCAACATTGCCTGCCGCTATCTGAACTCGCACAAATGCGAGTGTACCGAATACCAAAACCGAACCGTGCTGGTGCCGGATTGCATTGAACTGACCAAAGACAATCTGAAAGACATCTTTTTTATGCCGCCCTCTTGCAGCTATCGTCGCTTGCATGAAGGCAGAGGTTTACCAAGCTGGCATCCACTGCTGAACAATGGTAAAAAAAGCCTGATGCATAAAAAACAAATGTCGGTGCGCAACAAAACCATTTCGGAAGCTCAGGTCGACATGCACGACTTTGAGGATTTCATTGTGCGCTGGCCACTGAACGACCTTGATTGAGGCTAAATGCGCTTAAAGCAGATCCGGCTGGCGGGGTTTAAATCTTTCGTCGACGCAACCTCGGTGCCTTTTCCACAGCAAATGACAGCAGTGGTTGGCCCCAATGGCTGTGGTAAATCCAATGTGATTGATGCGGTGCGCTGGGTGCTGGGGGAAAGCTCGGCCAAAAACCTGCGTGGCGATGCCATGACCGATGTTATTTTCAATGGCTCGTCACAGCGCAAACCCGTGTCTCAGGCCTCGGTTGAGCTGGTCTTCGAAAACACTCAGGGCCGGGTGCAGGGATCGATGGCCGATCGCAGTGAGATAGCCATCAAGCGCTTAGTGACCCGTGATGCCCAATCCAGTTATTTCCTTAATGGCAGTAAATGCCGCCGCCGGGATATCACCGATATTTTTCTTGGCACCGGCCTTGGGCCCCGCAGTTATGCCATCATTGAACAAGGCATGATTTCGCGACTGATTGAATCCAAACCGCAAGAGCTGCGGGTGTTCATTGAAGAAGCGGCTGGTATTTCCAAATACAAAGAACGGCGGCGTGAAACCGAAAATCGCATCCGTCACACCCGGGATAACCTGGATCGCTTATCCGATGTGCGGGAAGAGCTGGGTAAAAATCTCGATAAGCTCAAGCGTCAGGCCAGTGCGGCAGAGCGTTACAAAGAGCTGAAAGCCCGTGAGCGCACTTTAAAAGCGGAGGTGACCGCTTTGCGCTGGCTTAAATTCCATCAGCTGCAAACTCAGCTGGAGCAGCAACTGGCCGCTGAAGAAACCGAGCTGGAAAAATACCAGGCTGCGCAAATGGGCGATCAGCGGGTGTTGATTGAACTGAAAGAGCAGCAGCAGGATTTGCGCCAGCAACAAGCCATCGAGCAGGAAAGCTTTTATCGGTTGGGGGCGGAAGTCAGCCGTATCGAACAACAATTGTTGCACCAACGCCAGCAGCGTCAGTTGCGCAGTACCGAGCTGGATAAAGTGCGGCTGCACTTGCAGGATGCCAAAGCCCACTTGCTGTTGGAGCAGCAACAACTGGCAGAGCAGCAGGCACTGTTGGAAGAGGTACTGCCAGAACAGGCGATCTGTGAGGAGCAGGTCTGTCAGTTGCAGCAACAGCTGGAAACGCTGGAATTGGCACAGCAAGAAGCCGACCAAGGCTGGCAAAGCTGGCAGCAACAGCAGTTTCAGTTACAGCGACAGCAACAGCAGGTGCAACTGCAACTGGCCAATGCCCAGCAGCATTACCGTCAAAGCCAGCAACGCGCAGACAAGCTGCAGCAACAGCAATACGAGCTGCAAAGCCAACTGGCCGCTCAGACAGATACTAGCTTAGAGCAGCAATGGCTGCAGGCCAAAGCAGACACGGAGCAGCACGCAATCCGGCTGGAGCAGGCCAGTCTGGGGTTGCAGCAAACACAGCAGCAGCTGCAACAACTGGAGCGCCAGCACGACCGTCTGCAGTTGCAATGTCAGCAACTCAGGCAGGAGCAGCAGCGACTGGAGCAGGCGCAACAACAGGCCAGTCAGCAGCCATTGCTTAGCCAGTTGCAGGTGGAGCCTGGCTGGGCCGAAGCTGTGAGTCTGGCGCTTGGTGCCTTGCAGCAAGCCGCTTTACGTACTGGCTGGCCAGAGAGCCTGACACAGGCGATGCTGTTAACCGAGCCCCCGGCGCAATCTTTTCATCAGTTGTCAGGCCCTTGTCTGGCCGATAAAGTGCAGGGTACCGCGATACCCGATTATTTTTACCGTATTCTGTTGGCTGCGGATGATGCCAGTGCGCAGCAGCAACTGGTGACCTTAACCGATGGCTACACCTTGATGACTGCCGCCGGCCATTGGTATGGCCGCAATTGGTGCCTGGTCGCAGGTCTGGATGAGCAGGACAGCTATCTGGCACGGGCTGAGCGTTTAATCGAGTTAACGGCGGAACTGACCAGATCGCAACAACAGGAAGACACTTTATCGGTGGAGCTGTTAGCCACTCAGCAGCAGCTAAGTCAGCAGCAGCAAACCCTTGCATCTTGCCAGCAGGCGCACAAAGAGGCCGGGCAGCAAGAGCAGGAAGCCCGTACCCAGTGGTTGTTGCAGCAACAGCAAATGCAGCAATGGCAGCAGCAGCAACAGCAGTTGCAGCAGGAGTTGCAACAACTGACCGCGGAGTTGGAAGAGTCTCTGATGCAACAAGAGGGGCTGGCTGAACAGTTGCTGCACCATGAAGATGAGCTGCAGCAGCATCAACGCAATGAACAGCCGTTGGAACTGAAACGGCAGACAGTGCAGCACCAATTACGCCAGCATCGATCAGGGCTTGAACAGCAGCAACAACAGTTGCAGCAACTGAATGTGCAACTGGCCAGCAGCCAGCGTCAGCTGCAACTGCTTGAGCAAAGCCTGGTGCGCAGTCGTCAGCAACAGCAGCACTTGCTGGAGCAAGAGCTGCAGTTGCTGTTGCACAGTGAGGATGACGAACCCGATATAGCACTGCACGAGGCGTTGCAGGAGACTTTGTTGCAGCGTGAAGCCGTGGAGTTGCAGTTGCAACAGCTGCAAAATCAGTTATCGGATTGTGAGCAGCGCAGCCGGGAACTGGAGCAGGGGCAGCACAGTATTCTGCAACTGGTGAACCAAAAGCGTCAGCAGTTGGAGTCATTGAAGCTGGATGCGGAAGGGCATCGCATTCGTGCCAACAACATGCTGGAGCTGTTGCAAGAACAGCAGGTGCAGTTAAAGCAAGTACTGGAGCAACTGGCCACCGATGCGGATGAGAAATCCCTGCAGACGGAGCTGGATAAAACCAGCGATGCGATAGCGCGCTTAGGGGCTATTAACCTGGCCGCTATTGACGAGTACCAGCAGCAGGCCGAGCGAAAAAGTTATCTGGACAGCCAGCATCAGGACTTAACCGATGCACTGGAAACACTGGAAACGGCTATTCGGAAAATTGATCGGGAAACCCGTCAGCGGTTTAAAGACACTTTTGAGCGAGTGGATCAGGGGCTTCGTACCTTGTTTCCTAAAGTATTTGGCGGTGGCAGTGCCTATCTGGAGCTGACAGATGATGACTTGCTGGAAACCGGCGTCAGCATCATGGCAAGGCCTCCCGGGAAAAAAAACAGCACCATTCATTTGCTATCGGGTGGTGAAAAAGCGCTAACCGCATTATCATTGGTGTTTTCGATTTTTCAGCTGAATCCAGCCCCTTTTTGCATGCTGGACGAAGTGGATGCGCCCTTGGACGATGCCAATGTCGGGCGTTTCTGTAATCTTGTACGAGAGATGTCGGAAACGGTACAATTTATCTATATTAGTCATAACAAAATAGCCATGGAGATGGCAGCTCAACTGATGGGCGTGACCATGCAGGAGCCTGGCGTGTCCAGGGTGGTTGCAGTCGATGTTGATGATGCAGTAAAAATGGTTGAAGCCTCTTAGAATCAAAAGGATCCGGGAATGGCGAGTGAATTACGTATAGCGCTTTTTATTTTGATAGCCCTGGCCATCGGGGCTTTGTTGTTGCATGGGTTGTGGACGGTTCGCAAAAATGCCAGCCAGAAACACCGTTTTTATCCCGGCCGGGATGACAGCACGGCCAACGGATCTTCCGATGCAGCCGATGGTTTTGACGAGTTTGGTGTCGGCAAAGTTCGGGTGATTAAAAAAGCTCAACCGGAATCGAGCCCGCAGCAAGCGACAGCGCAAAGCAGCGAGGATGAGCGGTCTGAAACTCAGAGTGAGTTTGATTTTCAGGAGCCAGCAGAGCCACAATTGAATTTCAGTGCTCTGGATGAAAACGATGAGCCGCCGGTTCGTGCTGCGCCTGTTGCCAGCAGCAACTCTGAGTCGTCAGAGCCGGCAGATGAAAGCCAGTCCAAAGCAGAGTCGGCACCTTCTGAAGTGCTGATCCTCTATGTGTTGCTGCCAGAAGGGCGGGAAATCAAAGGTCAGGATCTGCTGCCTTTGTTACTGACGCTTGGTTTTAAGTTTGGCGAAATGGATATTTTTCACCGGCATCAGGACAGTGCGGGCTCGGGTGAAGTACTGTTTAGTCTGGCCAATATGTTTAATCCGGGTACCTTTGATATTGAGCAGATGGATAAAATCAGCACCCGCGGGATTAGCCTGTTTATGGCTTTGCCGGGACCAGGTGAGCCGTTGCAAAACTTTAACCTGATGAACAATGCAGCCAAGAAAATTGCTGAAGAATTCTCCGGTCAGGTGTTGGATGGCCAGCGCAGTGTACTTACCGTGCAGACGGTACGCCATTATGTCGAGCGAATTCGTGAATTTCAGCGTCAGCAATTGATCCGCGGCGCCCGTTAACTTGCCACAGGCAGCCCAACGGGCTGCCTGTTTTATGCCTGGCTTTATAAGAGTGATCTTCCTGTCATGACAACTCCGACGCAGTTCGATGTCGAGCAATTGCAGCAGCAATTGAATCAATACAGTTATGAATATTATGTGCTGGATCAGCCGAGTGTGCCGGATGCCGAGTACGATCGATTGTTTCGACAACTGCAAAGCTGGGAACAGCACCACCCTGAGTGGGTGCGGCCAGATTCGCCGACCCAACGGGTTGGTGAAAAGCCGCTGGGGCAATTTGCTCAGGTGCAGCATCAGGTACCTATGTTGTCACTCGACAATGCTTTCGCGGATGAGGACTTTCACGCTTTTTGCAAGCGAATGGCAGACCGGTTGGATTACAGCGGCGACTTTCGCTTTTGCTGTGAGCCTAAGCTGGATGGCCTGGCGGTCAGTATACGTTACGAGCAAGGGCAATTGGTGCAGGCCGCCACCCGTGGGGATGGCAGTACCGGCGAAGATATCACCAGTAATGTCAAAACCATTCGGGCAGTACCACTGATGCTACGGGGTAAGGATTGGCCGCCAGTGCTGGAAGTGCGTGGCGAAGTCTTTATGCCGCTGGCTGGCTTTGAGCGCATGAATGACATTGCCAGGCGCCAGGCGGACAAAGTCTTTGCCAACCCGCGCAATGCTGCTGCCGGTAGCTTGCGGCAGCTGGACCCGAAAATAACCGCCAGCCGGCCTTTGATGTTTTATGCTTACGGCATCGGTGATGTGCAGGATCCGGCAGCATGGCTGGATAGCCGCAGTCACTACCAGCGGCTGCAACAGCTCAAAGGCTGGGGATTTCCGGTTTGCCCTGAAATTGCTGAAGTGCAAGGGGCTGCTGACGTATTGGCTTATTATCAGCGAATTGCTGAGCGACGGGCTGAGTTGCCCTACGAAATTGATGGCGTGGTGATCAAGGTCGATAGTTTGGCACAGCAACAGGCGTTGGGTTTTGTCGCCCGGGCACCACGTTGGGCCATAGCCTTTAAATTTCCGGCTCAGGAACAACTGACCACCTTACTGGATGTGGAGTTTCAGGTAGGGCGCACCGGCGCCATCACCCCGGTGGCCCGGTTGGCACCTGTGCTGGTGGGGGGCGTCACCGTCAGCAATGCAACCTTGCACAACCAGGATGAAATCAATCGTCTGGGCGTGCGGATCGGCGATACTGTTACGGTACGTCGTGCTGGTGATGTGATTCCGCAACTTGTATCGGTATTGACTGAGCGTCGTCCAGCCAACAGCCAGCCGATTGTATTTCCAACCGAATGCCCGGTTTGTCAATCCAAAGTGGAGCGGGTTGAAGGCGAAGCTGTCGCGCGCTGTACCGGTGGCCTTTACTGTGGTGCCCAGCGGAAAGAAGCACTCAAGCACTTTGTTGCCCGTAAAGCACTGGATATTGATGGCATGGGCGATAAGTTGGTTGAGCAATTGGTCGATCAACAACTGGTGCAAACACCGGCCGATATTTTCAGGCTGGACCTGCCGGCGCTGGTTGGGCTGGAGCGGATGGCTGAAAAGTCGGCCAGCAAATTACTGCAGGCGATAGAAGCGGCCAAGCAGACAACCTTGCCCCGTTTTATTTATGCCTTGGGAATTCGTGAAGTAGGCGAAGCCACTGCACTTAACCTGGCGCAACACTTTGGTGAGTTAACCGCCATCATGCAGGCCGATGAAGTCGCCTTGCAAGCGGTGCCGGATGTTGGCAGTGTGGTGGCACAGCATCTGGTGGCTTTTTTCCAGGAACCACATAATCAGCAAGTAATTGCTGCACTGCTGGCAGCAGGGGTGCACTGGCCGGTTATTCGTGTGCAAGCAGTCGGTGAGCAACCCTTGGCAGGGCAGACTTTGGTGCTTACCGGCACACTCAGCAGCATGGGGCGGGATGATGCCAAGGCACGCTTGCAACGCTTAGGCGCTAAAGTATCCGGCTCGGTCTCGAAAAAGACCTATGCGGTGATTGCGGGTGAAAATGCGGGCTCCAAGCTCAGCAAAGCGGAAGAGCTGGGCGTTGACGTCTGGGATGAAACCCGGATGCAGGCTTTGTTTGAACAATACGGAGTGCTTTGATGGATTGGTTGCAAGAGATGTTGTTGCAATGGGGCGCTTTGTTTCGTCCTTATGTGCGGGATATTGCGTTGGCCATGGTGGCAACATGCCTGGTGGTGTTTGGTGATGATATCAACCGCTTTATTCGGCGTCAGATCCATAGTCTGCACTTTATCTGGCGTACACTGATTTTTGTACTGGTTTGTGCTTTTGGCTATGGCGCCGTGACCCTGTTTCTGACGCCTATTGTTGCCAAACAGCTGGCAGGGCTCAGTAATCTGTGGTTGCCCTGGGTGACCCTGGGTATCTTTACCTTGCTGGGGATCCTGGCACAGCGCAGGCGTCAGGCCTGATGCCGTCACAGCCCCACTTATGGCCACTGGATGAAGACGGTTTGGTGGTCATTCCGTTGCGGCTCTATTTGCTGATTTTGTTGTTGTTACGCCCTATAGTGAGTTGGGTGCTGGCATTGACTATGCCAGAGCAGAAAGGCGAGATGCTGGCTTTCTTTTACCCCGAGCAGCAGCAATTCTGGCTGGCTTGCCTGTTAGCCATACCAACGGTTCTGCTCTGTGTAGCCCTGACGCAGCGACGGCCAAAAGGTCAAGCCGGCTGGTTTCGTCTCTGGCGCTGGGGGAAATGGTTATTATTGCTTAATTTAATCCCTGATTTGCTGTTAACTATCCGTGCTTTACCCCCTTATGTTGCTGTCGAGCAGCCCTGGTTACTGCTGGCACCATCCTTGTTGTTTGTTGCTGGTCTCTGGCTGGTACGAAGCCGCCGTTTACCCCTTATCTTCTCCGAATGGCCAGAGCCTGCCGGCGCAAAGCACTAGCTTTTTTGCATCTTTCTTAGCGACAACTAAACTAAGAGTCTCAGGTCCGATACAGGATGTAGAGGTGAGCACTGCCATTGCTAACACCGATAAAACACTCTTTCAACTGGTTGCCAGGCTTTCTGCTGCATTAACCGGTGCCAGCAGCGCCCGGATGGATGAAGCCATTGAGCTGGCACTGGCAGCTATTGGCGACTATTTTTCTGCTGATCGCAGTTACCTGTTTGCCTTTAGTGCAGATCTGAAGTTGGCAAGAAATACCCACGAATGGTGTGCTGTTGGTGTGTGCAGCCAAAAGGCCGAGTTACAGCAACTGGATACTGCGCTCTTTGCCAGTTGGATGCATCAGATGCAGCAAGGGCTACCTGTAGCAATTGATGATGTGAGCCGCCTGTTACCCCAAAGTGCGGAGCGCTTGCTGCTGGAGTCACAACATATCCAGTCGGTCATAATGTTGCCGATGATGGCGGCAGATCAGCTACTTGGTATCTTTGGTCTGGATATTGTTCGCAGCAGAGTGCAGTGGCCCCAGGAAACCATTGCTGCCTTACAGCTTATTGCTGGGAATATTGCCGGTGGCCTGATGCGTCAACAAGTGGAAACCAAAGCTGAGCGACTGGCTTTTTACGACGAGCTGACAGCTTTGCCAAACCGGCGGTTGTTGCATGAACTGGTGCAGCAAATGCTGGCAAGTTCAGCCCGTTCTGGTCAGTATGGTGCATTATTGCTGGTTGATCTGGATCATTTCAAGCGCCTGAATGAGAGCCATGGCCATCAGTCGGGGAATCAGTATTTACAAAGAGTGGCCGAGGTTATTCGTCACAGCGTACGCGACAGTGACGTGTTGGCACGTAGTGGGGGAGATGAGTTTGTTCTGGCTCTCAGTGAGTTGGGTGACACCAGCCAGGATGCAGCTTTGCATGCACGCAAAGTAGCTGATCAGTTGCTTAGCAGCATTAACTGCCCACTGCCGTTGCAGAACCATCGATATCAGGCTTCGGTAAGTATTGGTATCAGCCTATTCCAGGGCGACAAGGGCGGTGTGGATGAGCTGTTGAAACAGGTTGAAATGGCAATGTACCGGGCAAAAGCGGCTGGCAGAAATAGTGTCGAGTTTTTTGATAGCGATATGCAACGGCTGGCACAACAGCGTGGCCAGTTGGCGCAGGATTTACACCAGGCTATTCGGCAGCAGCAATTTCATTTAGTGTATCAACCGATTATCAGGCAACAACAGCTTGCCGGGGTCGAAGCCTTGATCCGCTGGCATCATCCAGAGCAAGGTTTTATTTCACCCGGAGTATTTATTCCATTTGCCGAGCAAACCGGACTGATTGTTGCGATTGGTGACTGGGTGATGAAAGAGGCCTGTTTACAGCTGGTGCGTTGGCAACAGGATCGGCGTTTACGGCATCTTAACTGTGCCGTGAACATCAGTGCCTTTCAATTTGCACAGGATAATTTTGTCGAGAAAATGATTCAGTGCATGTTGGAGACTGGGGTGAATCCTGAGCGCTTGAAGTTGGAGTTAACCGAAGGCATGCTGGTGAATGATATTGAGGGCACCCGCGCGAAAATGGGTAAGTTGCAGACTCTGGGGGTAACATTTTCGTTGGATGATTTTGGTACAGGTTACTCATCACTAAGTTACTTGCATAAATTGCCACTCAGCCAGTTGAAAATTGACCAGCAATTTATTCGTCATATCGACACCAATGTGCAGAATAAAGCGATCACCAAAGCCATTATTGCACTTGCTACTAGTCTGGAGTTGGAGGTGGTGGCTGAAGGGGTAGAAACCCAGGCCGAACTGACTCAACTACAAGCCTTTGGCTGTGCATCATTTCAAGGGTTTTTGTTTAGCCGGCCGCTTAGTCAGGGGGCCATTGCTGCATTGAGCCCACACGCTTTGGCTAAGGTCTTTGCGTAAGAAGGCTATGGCTATCTATGAATTTAATGGGGTTGATTCCCCAAAGCGGTCCGGGTGCTTTTCTTTAAGTTTTTGGAAGCGTTTTAGCTGCTCAGGATTCAGCTTGCCTTGTTCAATAATATCCAGGCAACGCAGGATCAAGGTTTCCTGCTGGTTCTCGTTCAAACCAGGTCGCCTGGGTGCAGATAAGATGGTTTGCAGTAAGTTAAGCGAGATAGCAGCACTCTTCGGCATAACCCGCAGCGCCAACTCAAAGGCTTTAAAGGCTTCCTGCCAGTTGCCATGCTGATACAGGTGTACGGCATTGTTGTTCAGCTCGCGTGCGCCATAAGGCATTCTGGCACGTTCCTGTTGTTCTTGCTGCAGGTAGGTACTGAAATAAGGATCAGCGCCTTCTCGCTGGCAGCGTTGGCTGATCTGGCGAAATAGTTTGTTAGCGGCTTCGCTCAGGCCAACTTCATGCAATGCTTTGGCTCTATCCAGCGCATCTTCTATCGAGTCATTATCCGGTACCTTTTGCTGCAGATCTTTTAGCAGTTGCTGCGCTTTATCTTTGTTATCTTTCAGGTACAGCAAACGTGCCTGAATAACTTCCTGCTGAAAGGCTTTATTGTTATCGGCAAACTGTTGGCGAATGGTGCTCAGGCACTGAGTGATTTGACGGTTCAACCGCATGTTTTGCTCATCATCTTGCTCCAGTGTCAGCGCAAAATCAATGCCAGCCCGAGCCATGTTCAAATACAGATCGGGTTGTTCGTGCATGGAATTACGAGAAAACTTCACCATACTCTTTGCTGCCTGGTATTGGGTTTCGTAATCGTGGTTGATGCGGGATAACTGCTGCAACTTTTGCTGACGAAGTAAGTTGCGGGGAGCCAAACTACTGGCTTGCTGTAAATACTGCTGAGCCGTATCAAATTGTTGTTGCCGAAACTCCAGCTCTGCCATGCAATCCAGTGCCTCAAGCCGGGTTTCAGGGCGCTTTGCTAACTGGTGCAGCAAGCCGATGGCTTGTGAGTCTTTATGTTGCAATAACAGTGCCCGCGCTAAGCCAATCCGGGCCCAGGGGAAAGGCTGGATATCCAACATGGAGTTGAAGAACTGTTCTGCGGCTTCAAGCTGGTCCAATTGCAACAATAAATCGCCTTTGACTTTAAGCAGTAGTGGATAAAAAGTGCTGTTTGCTGATTTCGCCAGATCGTCGTTGATGCTATCCAGAGCTCGTTCAGGCTGGCCACTATCCAGCAACTGGTAGATAGGTTTAAGCCGTTGTTTGCGTTTTAACACACGCTCGATACGCACTTCCAAATCGCCGATAACAAAAGGTTTGGCTAAAAAGTCGTCTGGCTGCAATTCAATGACACTGTAAACCAGGGAGGGATCTGTATCGGCGCTGATAAAAATAAACCCGGTACTGAGTTTATGCAATCCACGGGTTTTTAACTCTTCGTACAACTGAAAACCATCTTTGCCTTTTTGCAGGTTATGGGCACAAATAATCAAGTCGTAGTGGCGGGTTTTGCACAACTGAATCGCATCCTGAGCCCGGTCTGCCACACTGATTTGTTGATAACCTAACCTTTCCAAAGCAAACTTCAGGTAGCTTTGTGCCAGCGATTGTTCATCAATGATTAGGATCTGCACATCTTGTGAAATTGTGTCTACCATGAAGTTATTAACATCCGGCCAGGAAGAGCAAGGCATGGATCAACTATAGCAAGAGATCGGTAAAGTATTGAAGCAAAAAGATGGTCTGGCTGATAATAAAAAGGTAATAAAAATGGGAAAAGTTCAGCTGCACATTAGGTTGAGAAATAGTGTATTTTAAAATTCGTCATGCGGGAAAAAAGAAAACTGCTTCCCTTGCGTGGGCAGTAGGCATGCGAGAAATGGTTGAGTACAGCTAGTCTGAAGGTGGTGCATGCTTGCAGTTGAAATGGTGGATGATACTGGGTTCGAACCAGTGACCCCCGCCTTGTAAGGGCGGTGCTCTCCCAGCTGAGCTAATCATCCACTCTGAGAGAAAACTAACGAATTGATGATGGTGGATGATACTGGGTTCGAACCAGTGACCCCCGCCTTGTAAGGGCGGTGCTCTCCCAGCTGAGCTAATCATCCGCTGCATCAATGGCGCTCATTATAGAGTTCGCTGATTGAGTGTCAACAGGAAATTTTGAAATACGAAGCGGTTGCTGTAAAAAGCGTCACTTTGCTGTCATAAAGCACAATTGACTGCTGCGTGAGGTCAAAATGGCTGCGCTGTTGGCAGCAAAACTTGCTACAATAACGCCATTTCATATTGTTTACAGGAATGCGTTATGTCGATTGTTACCCGTTTTGCTCCAAGCCCTACCGGTTATTTGCATGTTGGTGGAGCACGAACTGCGTTGTACAGCTGGTTATACAGCAAAAAAATGGGTGGCAAGTTTATACTGCGCATTGAAGATACCGATCTGGAGCGTTCTACCCAGGCATCGGTTGACGCCATTTTGCAGGGGATGGATTGGTTAGGACTGGATTGGGATGATGGCCCTTACTACCAGACCAAGCGTTTCGATTTGTACAAAGAGGTGATCCAGCAGTTGCTGGATGCCGGTAAAGCTTATAAATGTTTTTGCACCATTGAAGAGCTGGACCAGATGCGCGAAGCGCAGATGGCAGCCGGTGAAAAACCACGCTACAACGGCATGTGGCGAGACAGAACCGATCATCCAACCGATAAGCCTTACGTGATCCGCTTTAAGAACCCGCAGGATGGCACTGTGGTGATTGATGATTTGATCAAAGGCCGCATTGAAATCGCGAACAAAGAACTGGATGATTTAATTATTGCCCGCACCGATGGCTCACCCACCTACAACCTGACGGTGGTAGTCGATGATTGGAAAATGGGCATTACCCACGTGATCCGTGGTGATGATCATGTCAACAATACGCCGCGACAGATGAATATTCTGGCGGCGCTTGGTGCACAGATCCCGCATTATGCGCATGTCCCTATGATATTGGGTGATGATGGCAAGCGCTTGTCCAAACGCCATGGCGCTGTTGGGGTCATGCAATACCGTGATAATGGCTTTTTGCCGGAAGCTCTGCTCAATTACCTGGTACGCCTTGGCTGGTCGCACGGTGATCAGGAAATTTTCAGCAAAGCCGAGCTAGTAGAACTGTTTGATCTGAAAAACTGCAATCGGGCGCCTTCCGCTTTTAATACCGAAAAACTGATTTGGCTGAATCAGCACTACATCAAAACACTGCCTGCCGAGCGGGTGGCAGAGGAGCTTGCCTGGCACCTTAACGATCAACAACTGGATACCAGTAAGGGGCCAGCCATTACCGAAGTGATTAAAGTACAGGCCGATCGGGTAAAAACCTTAAAAGAGCTGGTCCAGGTAAGCCGCTATTTCTACGAAGATTTCCGTAGCTTTGAAGAAACAGCAGCCAAGAAACACTTACGGCCGGTTGCGGCAGAAGCGCTACAACTGGTGCAGCAAAAGCTCACAGCTTTAACTGACTGGACCAGTGAAGCCATTCAGCAGGCAATTCACACTGCCGCAGAAGAGTTGGGGCTTGGTATGGGAAAAGTCGGCATGCCATTACGGGTCGCCGTCAGTGGTGCTGGCAATTCACCATCCCTCGACCTTACCCTGGCACTGGTGGGTCGTGAGCGCACCCTGGCTCGTCTTGATATGGCGCTGTCCTTTATTGCTGAGCGGGCAGAGCAATCCTAATCTGCAAGGGCCGGTATGCCCAAAGTGTGCCGGCCTGCTTATCTTTCAGCCAATATAATTGGCAATTCATCGGTTCGTCAGCAAATTACGGAACCCTGGTGTTGGCGTACTGTCTGAAAAGCTTTACAATATTTCCCTTTTCAGTGGCAAGGATTTCAGGTGGTAGCAGTGCGTAATGTTGCTTTGGCAACAGTGTATATTTTGGGTGCGTTTTCTTTTGCAGTACAGGCTGCAACTGAGCTATCACAAACCGACCAGGCCATGTTGCAACCTAAGCTGGGTGGCGATGTTGAGTTGGGGTTGCTGTACAGCAGTGGTAACACCAAAGCGACTTCGGTCCGTCTAAACACTGAGCTGGTGCATGAAATCCCTTATTTTCGTAACCGCTATCAGGTTCAGGGCTTAACCCGAACCAGCAAGGTGCGTAATGCCGATGACGGTGGCTATAATCGCATTACCTCTGGTCAACGCATAGGTCTCACCGGCCAGAGCAACTACAAGTTTGCTGCCAGTAATCAAAGTGGCTTTGGCCGGGCTGCCTATTTAAATGATCGCTTTGGTGCTTTCCGGGAGCAGGCATCCATCGCGCTTGGCTACGCCAACCGGGTGTTTGACCAAAGCCCCAGTTATCTGGATCTGGAAACCGGCCCGGGTCTTGGCTATCAGCGTCGGCAAAATGGTGACAGTGAAGGCGGCCTGATTTGGTTTGCGGCGGCCAACCTGGAATACAAAGTGTACCAAGGCACCCGCTTCCGCCAGGCGCTGGAAACGATTCTTTCGCTGGATGGTGAAAGCTCCAGCGTACTTAGCCGAAGCAGTTTAACTGCCCAACTAAATGGCCGCTTGTCGATGCGCTTTAACTTTGTGGTGAAGTACGACTCTAAACCCGATCCGGGCCGCTTTAAAACCGATACCGAAACCTCTGCATCGGTGGTCTATTCCTTTTAAAACAATAAAACCGGCGCTGCAGCCGGTTTTATTGTTTAAGCATGTCACTTGTCACTTGTCGCAGCTCTCAATGCAATACCCGCGCCCGCAGGGTGCCTGGAATTGCTTTCAGTTCAGCCAGTGCCAGCTCATAATCAGCCGAGTCAATATCAATCACCACATAACCGATATCAGCGCTGGTTTGCAGGTACTGACCGGCAATGTTGATCTGATGACGGGCAAAGCTTTCGTTGATCTTGGTGAGCATACCAGGCTGGTTTTTGTGAATATGCAGTAAACGGTGGCGGCCGGTATGCTCTGGCAACGACACTTCCGGGAAGTTGACTGCCGACAGGGTGGAACCATTGTCACTGTATTTCACCAGCTTACCAGCTACTTCGTAGCCGATGTTTTCCTGTGCTTCCTGGGTTGAGCCGCCAATGTGTGGGGTTAGCAGTACATTGTCAAAAGCCCGCAGTGGTGAGCTAAACTCTTCGCTGTTGCTTTTAGGTTCAACCGGGAATACATCAATAGCGGCACCGTTCAGTTTTTTACTCTCCAGAGCCTGCGCCAGTGCCGGGATATCCACCACAGTACCGCGGGAAGCATTGATCAGAATGGCGCCTTGCTTCATCAAGTCCAGTTCGGCTTCGCCAATCATGTTTTTGGTTTGTGGTGTTTCCGGCACATGCAGGCTGATCACATCGGAGGTTTTCAGCAGGGTAGAAAAATCCACCTGGGTGGCATTACCCAGCACCAGCTTGTCTTCAATATCGTAAAACTGCACCCGCATGCCTAAATGCTCGGCCATAATGCTCAGCTGGGTACCAATGTGGCCATAGCCGATAATACCCAGAGTTTTACCGCGGGCTTCATAGGAGTTGTTGGCGGTCTTTTGCCACTCACCACGATGGGCGGCAGCATTTCGGCCGGGGATACCACGCAGCAGCATAATAATTTCACCCAATACCAACTCAGCGACCGAACGGGTATTTGAGAAGGGGGCGTTAAAGACCGGAATACCACGCTCCAACGCCGCTGTCAGGTTCACCTGATTGGTGCCGATGCAAAAGCAGCCAATGGCCGTCAGCTTTTCGGCTGCGGCCAGCACCTTTTCGCTGAGCTGGGTACGGGAGCGAATGCCAATAAAGTGCACATCGCGGATTTTCTCAATCAGCTCGTCTTCAGGCAGGGAAGTTTTCAGGTACTCAATGTTGCTGTAGCCCTGGTTTTTAAAGCTTTGCACTGCACTTTGGTGCAGACCTTCCAGCAGTAAAATCTTGATTTTGTCTTTCGCCAGCGAAAATTTTTCCATGTTTTAGTCTCTTGTTGCAAAGTGCCTGTGGATGCAGACCCGCGGTTATTTACCCATACTGGCGTTAGCGGTGATGGGTATCATTTATTATTATTTTAAAATCGTGGTGCCGGCAGGGGTGCCCACCAACACTTTATCGGCAGCGCGAATGGCAAAAATGCCATTGGTTACTACCCCGACGATATTGTTTATTTGAGCTTCCAGCTGAATAGGGTGGCGAATCTCCAGATCATGCACATCCAGAATCACATTGCCATTATCGGTAGTGACACCGGCACGCAGCACGGCACGGCCACCAATTTTATTTAGCTCGCGGGCGACATAACTGCTGGCCATCGGAATCACTTCCACCGGCAGTGGAAAGCGCCCCAGGACCGGCACTTGCTTGCTCTCGTCGACGATACAGATAAAGGTCTCAGCCACAGCTGCCACGATTTTCTCGCGGGTCAGAGCGGCGCCGCCGCCTTTGATCATGTGTTTATCCGGGTTGATTTCATCGGCACCATCTACATAGACGGAAAAGCGGTCAATGCTATTCAGATCCAACACCGGAATGCCTAAGTCTTTTAGCTTGGCTGTCGATTGCTCGGAGCTGGAAACAGCTCCTTTGATCTCATGCTTGATGGTTGCCAGGGCATCAATAAAGTGATTGACGGTCGAGCCGGTACCAACGCCGACTACGGTATGGCGGGGGATAAATTCAAGCGCCGCCCAGGCCGCTTTGCGCTTCATATCATCAAGCATAAGGACACCTTAATTAGCCGTACAGATGGATATTTTTTAACTGGGCTATTATAGCGAACTGCGCGTCAGACAACAGCAGAATCGGGTCGATTATCGTAGAAAAATTGCATCCGGGGTACAAATGGCTGGCAAAGGAACATCCCAGGGTTCACTTGGGACAGCTGCTACTTGCTGACAGCTGTGGGCCAGGCCAATCAGCTTTGGTTGGCCATCGGCACTGCAGGGCGGGTAATGTGCCAGGGTACGGTCATAAAAGCCGCCGCCCATACCCAGACGATTGCCAAGGGCATCGAAGGCAACCAGTGGGGTGCAAATCAGATCCAGTTGCGCCACCGGGCGTACATCCGGACAGCTCCAGTCTGGCTCTGGAATACCAAAACGGTTGGCACGCATGGGAGTATTGGCCTGAAAATACTGAAAAATAAGGTGACCGGATGTAAAAGGATGCAGCAATGGCAGGTACAGCTGTTTGCCTCGTTGCCACAAGGCATGGATCAGTGGCCAGGTATCGAGTTCACCATCATTGCTTAAATACAGGGCAATATGCTGACAGTCGGGTAAAAAAGACAAGCCACAAAAGCGTTCTGCCAGCTGATGCGCTGCCTGCTGCTGCTGTATGGTACTGAGTTGTTGGCGCCGCTGGCGGATCAGTTGGCGGAGTTCATGGCGACTTGGCACCCTTTGCTTCCCTGAAATTGCGAAGGTTATGTTCTCCGAAGCTGCCGTGTCGGATGGTAGCCCTTGAACCCTGGGTTCAAGGCGGGAGTCTGATGCCGCCGTAGGCTTCCCGGTACGGGCCGGGCTTGCACAAAAGCGACAAGGTGAATCCCTTGGCAATCTGAATATCGGCTCAGGGACGTCGATCCAATCACCAACAGCTCAGAGAACACAATCAGTATAGCACCGGCCTGCGTCAGGATGAAAGGGCCGGGTGCTGAAAAGCTGTGCGGTTGGTAGCAACACAATCGGCATTATCGTTGGCTGCTTCTTGGCCTGAATGGTCTTCAAGTGGTAGGATAAGGCCATGCAAGCTTTCAGGTGATCCTAAAATGCCAACCCCTTATGTGTTGCCGTACGAGCAGTGGCTGCTTCGGATGGAAGAATCGCAGCTAATGGCCTCCCCAGCCGAGTTGCATGGCTTGGTCAGTGGTTTGTTGTCGGCCGGAGTACAGGCCGAGCAAAAGCAAATTCTGCCGGTATTGTACGATTTCCTCAACGACAGCCAGGCGGTACCGGTCGCGGTGCAAAAGCAGATTGTCGAGCTGATTGAAAAAACAGCCGAGCAATTGCAACACAGCGATTATTCTTTTGCCTTGCTGCTGCCAAGCGATGACGACAGTCTGATCGAGCGGTTGGAAGCGGTGGTGGAGTGGTGTCAGGCCTTTTTGGTGGGCTTTGCTGTACTGCAAACCGACTTATCGCTGGTGCCGGAGGATATTCGCGAAGCCATCGACCAACTGACCGAAATCACCCGGTTGGATGTGCACAGCAGCAGCGATTTTTCCGAGCAGGAAAACGAAGAGTCCTACTACCTGGTGCTGGAGCATATCCGCATTCTGGCGCTAAATTGCTTTCACGAAGTCGGCCTGAAGTACCAGCAAGGTGCGGCGCCGAAAAAGACCCTGCACTGAGCCGGCACTTATACCGGTGCTAAGGAAGAACCATGAACAGGCCCCAGGCTGAGCGTCGCCAGCGATTGCTGGCTGAGTTACCTGCCTCCTCGGTCGCGGTAATTGCCGCTGGCCATGAACAGACTCGTAGTCGCGATACAGAGTATCCCTTTCGTAGCAACAGTGACTTTTGGTACCTGACCGGTTTCCCGGAGCCTGATGCGCTGCTGATTTTAGCCAAAGATGCGGCTGGGAAGGGCAGCGAGCTGTTAGTGTGCCGCGATAAAGATGTAGAAAAAGAAGTCTGGCAGGGCCGGCGTTTTGGCCCCGAGCAGGCAGAGCAGCAATTTGGCATCGCGGCAGCCTCCATCAGCGAGCAGCAGGCGCAGTTAGTGGCTGCGATGAAAGGCAAACAGCAGTTGTGGTTTTGTTTTGGCGACGATCAAGCACTGATACACTTGCTGAACGAATGCCAACAGCAGATCCGTACTACGCCACGCCAAAGCGAGCTGGCACCCCAACAACAGTGTAATTTACGGCCGCTATTGAGCGAGCTGCGCCTGTTTAAAGATGAACACGAAATCAAGCTGATGCAGCAGGCCGCCAGCATCAGCGCAGCCGCGCACCAGGCTGCTATGCAGTTGTGTAAGCCCGGCATGCAGGAATACCAACTAGAGGCCTGCATACAGTACCACTGCGCTATGCAAGGCGCTCGTCACCAAGCCTACAACGCTATTGTTGGCGGAGGCGAGAATGCCTGCATTTTGCATTACACCGAAAATAACGCCGAGCTTCGCGCTGGCGATTTGGTGCTGATAGACGCCGGCTGTGAATTTGGCGGCTATGCCGCCGACATTACCCGTACTTTTCCGGTGAATGGCCGCTTTAGTACTGAGCAGGCTGCACTCTATCAACTGGTGCTGGATGCGCAGCTGGCAGCGCTGGCCGAAATCAAGCCCGGCAGCAGTTTTGCTCTGGCGACCAAAGCCTGTTACCAGATATTGACCGAAGGCCTGCATCGGCTTGGCATTCTTCAAGGCGAGCTGACGGAGTTAATCGAGGCCGAAGCCGCCAAACCCTGGATGATCCACAGCCTGGGCCATTGGCTGGGGCTGGATGTGCACGATGTTGGTTCTTATCAACCCAAAGGAGCCACGCCAGAGCCCGGCGCAAAAAACCGCCTCTTTGAGCCAGGTATGGTGCTGACGGTAGAACCCGGCCTGTACATTCCTAAAGGCAGTGATACCGATCCCAAATGGTGGGGCATCGGCATTCGCATTGAAGACGATGTGCTGGTCACCGCAGAAGGCCACCGCAATCTCACTGTCGCTGTGCCTAAAACCATCGCTGAGATTGAAGCCCTGATGGCCATGAATACCGCAGACGCAGGAAAGCAGTATGGCCAGTTTGACTGAGACTGCTGTGGCTGGAGCTGCCGTGTCGGAGGATATTGGTTCGAAAGTCGATATCGCCATCGCTGGTGGTGGTATGGCGGGGCTGACGCTGGCCTGGGCCTTGTTGCAGGCCAGGCCGACGCTGCGCATTGCGGTGATTGAGCAGCAAGCGGCGGTGGAGCGCTCGGTCAGTTTTGATAGTCGCAGCATTGCGCTGGCTGCCGCCAGTGTGCAGCAATTACAGGCCTGGCAACTCTGGCCGGATCTTGGAGCCAAAGCCTGTGCTATTCGCCATATTCATGTATCGGATCGGGGGCATTTTGGTAAATGCTACCTGGACGCCGACCAGTTTGGTTTAACCGAGTTTGGGGCTGTGCTCGAAGTCGAGCATCTTGGCCAATTGCTGCAGCAGCGCTTGCGCACTGTGCCCAAGCAGCAACTTTTGATGCTGCAACCGGATCAGATAGCATCCTTGCACCAACAAAAAGACCAGGTAGAGCTGCAACTGGCCAGTGGCAAACAGCTGTCTGCCAGGCTTTTGGTGGTGTGCGAAGGCGGCCTGTCACCCACCCGGCAACTGGCCGGCTTTGCACTTAGCAGCGAGCACTACGAGCAAACTGCAGTCATTGCCAACCTGGCGCTGGCCGAGCCGCATCAGGGGCGCGCCTATGAGCGTTTTACCGCCGATGGCCCGATAGCGCTGCTGCCATTGCCTGGTAAGCGCTACTCGCTGGTTTGGACTACCAGCCCGGCTCAGGCTACCAGCCTGATGCAGTTGAGCGATGATGAGTTTACCGCCGCCGCCCAGCAGGCGTTTGGCTATCGGGCCGGTGTTTTTACTAAAAGTGGTGCCCGTGCCAGCTATCCGTTAACACTGCGGCGCAGCGACAGCCCGGTGCGTCATCGCATCGCGCTGCTTGGCAACAGTCTGCACAGCCTGCATCCCATCGCTGGTCAGGGTTTTAATCTGGCACTGCGCGATATCGCGGCTTTGGTGCAGCTGGTGCAAATGGCGCAACAAACGCCTACAGCCATTGGCGATTACGCCATGCTGCGGCAGTACCAGCTGGTGCGCGAGGCCGATATGCAGCAGGTGATGACCCTGACCGATGGGCTGGTGCGTTTGTTTTCCAACCGCTCCCGGCTGGTGGCACTGGGCCGCAATCTGGGCTTGCTGGGGATGTTGCTGTGTCATGACTTACAACAACCACTGGCCCGTCAGACCATGGGCTACAGCGCCATGCAGCGGATGCAGGCGCAGCTGAAGGAGTACTCAAACGATGCAGCATTGTGATATCACCATCGTTGGCGCTGGCAGTGCCGGCCTTACCTTGGCGTTGTTGCTGGCTCCGCTGAAGCTGTCCATCCAGCTGGTAGAAAAAGGCCCGGCTCCGGAGCCGGCAGCTGTAGAGTTTCAACGGGTCAGTGCGCTGAACCTGGCATCGCAGCGCCTGTTTGCTCAACTGGGGATCTGGCCGGGGCTCAGCGAGCAGCTGGCCGCTTACCAGCAAATGGAAGTCTGGCAAGCCGATAGCTTTGGCCGGATTGGTTTTTCCGCCGAAGAGCAGCAATTACCTGCCCTTGGCTGGATCTGCGACAACGAACAGATTCGCCAGCAGCTGTATCAGCGCGTTAGGCAAGCGCCCAATGTGCGTTGTCAGTTTAACGCCGGCATTCAGCGTATCAGTCAGGGCGAGCAAAATGTGGCGTTGCAGCTCGATAGTGGTGAGCTGCTGCTAAGCCGATTGCTGGTGGCGGCCGATGGTGCCAACTCCTTTGTCCGTGAGTCGCTGCAACTGCCGCTGACGCATTGGGATTATCAACACCATGCGCTGGTAGCGACCTTAACCAGCACCGAGCCACATCAGGCCACAGCCCGTCAGGTATTCTGGCCGGATGGCCCGCTGGCATTATTGCCGCTGCCGGACAGCCGCCAGGTGTCCATTGTCTGGAGTGTACCGCCCGAGCGGGCCCAGGCACTGCAGGCACTGCCAGCCGATGACTTTGCCAGGGCAGTCACTGCTGCCAGCCAATCGGTGCTGGGGCCGCTGCAGCTTGCCAGCACCCGGCAGTTGATCCCGCTGCGGATGCGCTACGCCAATCAGTGGGTGCAGGGCAGGGTGCTGCTGGTGGCTGATGCTGCGCACAGCATTCATCCGCTGGCCGGTCAGGGCATGAACCTGGGTCTGATGGATGTTGCTGCATTAGCAGAACTAATCTCAGAGCAGCTGGGGCAGCAGCTTGAATTCGATTGCCCACGCATGCTGGCCCGTTACCAGCGTTGGCGAAAATCCGAGGCACAGAGCCTGATCCTGGCGATGGAAGCCTTTAAACGAGGCTTTAGCGGTGGCGCCCTGCTGCCGAAATTACTGCGCTCTGTCGGTATGACCTTACTGGATCAGCAAGGTGGCCTGAAACAACGCATGATGGCGCTGGCCCTTGGTAATCAAGGCGATCTGCCCAAATGCGTCCGGCCTGATGCAAGGCGGGCCAGTGGTGTGGTTGAGTAGCGCCCGGGCCGCTTGAATCATTGCATTATAAAATCTAATTGAAAAGGGGCTGTTGGCACCCGGCTGCATCCGTTATAATCGGTGCATTCTTAGTCGGTCTGGCTGCATAAGTGATTGCTTTGCCGCCTTGATACCGCCGCTGCGCGACAAAGCACTGGGAGCATCGAATGTCACAACAAGCTGCATCACAACACACCGTATTACACGCCAAGCACCTGGAAGCCGGTGCCAAGATGGTGGATTTTTTCGGCTGGCACATGCCAATCAACTACGGCTCTCAGATTGAAGAGCATCATGCAGTGCGCCAGGATGCCGGTATGTTTGACGTATCGCACATGACCATCGTCGATTTAACCGGTGCCCGTACCCGTGATTTCCTGCGCTTTTTGCTGGCCAACGATGTCGCTAAGCTGACGGTGCCTGGCAAAGCTCTGTACACCGCCATGCTGAATGAAGCCGGTGGTGTAATTGACGACCTGATTGTCTACTTCCTGCAAGAAGATTACTTCCGTATTGTGGTGAACTCCGCCACCCGTGAAAAAGATTTGGCCTGGCTGAACCAGCATGCACCTGCGTTTGAGGTGACTGTGACCGAGCGGCCGGAGCTGGCGCTTATTGCTGTGCAGGGCCCCAATGCCAAGGCCAAAGTAGCTACCCTATTGGATGCCGATCAACAGGCAGCCGTGGCAGGCATGAAGCCGTTCTTTGGTGTGCAAAGCGGTGATTTGTTTATCGCCACCACCGGTTACACTGGTGAAGATGGTTACGAAATTGCCATGCCGGAAGCCAAAGCCGCCGATTTCTGGCAGCAACTGCTGGAGGCTGGGGTAAAACCGGCAGGCCTGGGTGCCCGTGATACGTTGCGCCTTGAAGCCGGTATGAATTTGTACGGCCAGGATATGGACGAAACGGTCTCGCCACTGGCTGCTAACATGGGCTGGACCATTGCTTGGGAGCCAGCCGATCGCAACTTTATTGGCCGTGCTGCGCTCGAGCAGCAAAAAGCCGCCGGCACCGACAAACTGGTGGGCCTGGTGATGGAACAAAAAGGTGTGCTACGCCATGGTCAGCGCGTGGTGGTTGAGGGCGGGGAAGGCATCATTACGTCCGGTACTTTTTCACCGACTCTGGGCTTTAGCATCGCGATGGCGCGGGTTCCTGCCAGTGTGGGCGACAGCGCCGAAGTGGATATCCGTGGCAAGCTGGTGCCTGTCAAGGTGATAAAACCGGCTTTTGTTCGCATGGGCAAAAAACTTATCTAAACTAACAGGTGGTTGTTTGTACAAAAGCTGTACAAGCCACTGCCTGCTGTATCACAATAAACTGAAACCGTCTGTGCACGCGGACAAACGACTAAAAGAACAACGTCAGGTAAGGAATTAAACATGAGCTCTATCCCTACAGAATTAAAGTACGCTTCTTCCCATGAGTGGGTGCGTCACGAAGGCGACGGCATCTACAGCGTTGGCATTTCTGAGCATGCACAGGAACTGCTGGGTGATATGGTGTTTGTGGAGCTACCGGAAGTCGGTGATACCGTTTCTCAGGGCGACGACTGTGCAGTTGCCGAGTCGGTCAAAGCCGCTTCAGATATTTATGCGCCACTGTCTGGCGAAGTGGTCGAAGTGAACGAGTCGCTGGCCGATGCGCCGGAGCAAGTGAACGCCAGCCCGTACCATGATGGCTGGATGTTCAAAATCAAAGCCTCTGATCTGGCCGAGCTGGATGAGCTGCTGGATGCTGAAGGCTACCAGAACGTGATCGACGAAGAGTAAAACCAATCTGTTGCTGCGTAAGCCCCGTATTATTCGGGGCTTACCTTTATAGGCTGTACACTTTTGTATTTATAGGACACATCAAGCATGAGCAACCCTGCTGCTAAAACGCTGTCGCAACTTGCGAATCACCAGGAATTCATACAACGCCATATTGGCCCGGATGCCAATGAAACCGCCGCCATGCTGGCCGAGCTGAATGTCGGTTCGGTGGAAGAGCTGATTGCGCAAACCATTCCGGCCGATATCCGTTTACCAAAGCCGCTGGCCATTGGAGACAGCCGCAGCGAGGCCGAAGCCCTTGCTTATTTGAAGTCCGTTGCTGCCAGGAACAAAATTTTTAAATCCTACATTGGTATGGGCTATCACCCGACACTGACGCCGAACGTGATCCTGCGCAATGTGCTGGAAAACCCGGGCTGGTACACCGCTTACACCCCGTATCAGCCGGAAATCGCTCAGGGCCGTTTGGAAGCACTGCTGAACTTCCAGCACCTGACGCTGGATTTAACCGGCCTGGAGCTGGCCAGTGCGTCTTTGCTGGATGAAGCCACCGCCGCTGCCGAAGCCATGGCGCTGGCCAAGCGGGTGTCGAAAAACAAAAAATCCAACAGCTACTTTATTGCCAACGATGTGCACCCACAAACACTGGACGTGGTGAAAACCCGTGCCGAGATGTTTGGCTTTGATATCGTCACCGGCCCGGCCAGCGACGCTGCCAAGCACGATGTGTTCGGTGCTCTGTTGCAATACCCAAGCAGCAGCGGTGAAGTACGCGACGACACTGCCCTGATTGCCGATTTGCAGGCCAATAAAGCCATCGTTGCGGTTGCCACTGATATTATGGCGCTGGTACTGATGAAATCCCCGGGTCAACTGGGCGCCGATGTGGTGCTGGGCTCAGCGCAGCGCTTTGGGGTGCCGATGGGTTACGGCGGCCCGCATGCCGCTTTCTTTGCTACCCGCGATGCTTACAAGCGCTCGATGCCAGGCCGTATTATCGGTGTATCGAAAGACCGGCTCGATAACAATGCCCTGCGGATGGCGATGCAAACCCGCGAGCAGCATATCCGCCGCGAAAAAGCCAACTCCAACATCTGTACCGCTCAGGTGCTGCTGGCCAATATGGCGTCCTTCTACGCCGTCTACCATGGCCCGGACGGCCTGAAAACCATTGCCGAGCGCATTCACCGCTCCGCCGATATTTTTGCTGCAGGCCTCAAAGCCAAAGGCGTTGAGCTTTTGCACAACCACTGGTTCGATACCATCAGCTTTAAAGTAGCCGATCGCGCTGCCGTTATTGCCCGCGCACTGGCCAAAGAAGTGAATTTGCGCACTGATCTGAGCGATAGCCTGTCGGTCAGCTTCCACGAACTGACCACAGCGGCTGATATCGCTGAGCTGTTCGCCATTGTGCTGGGCGATAGCCATGGTCTGGATGTGGCAGCATTGGATGCTGAGCTGGTGCAACAGGGCTCGACCTCTATCCCTGCCAGCCTGCTGCGTCACGATGCGATTTTGCAGCACCCGGTGTTTAACCAGTACCACTCAGAAACTGAGATGCTGCGTTACATCAAAAAGCTGGAAAACAAAGATCTGGCATTGAACCATTCGATGATTTCTCTGGGCTCCTGCACCATGAAGCTGAACGCCACCGCCGAGATGATCCCGGTCACCTGGCCGGAATTTGGCGCGCTGCACCCGTTCTGTCCACTTGATCAGGCACAAGGCTATGGCCAGATGATCACCGAGCTTGGCGACTGGCTGGTCAATATCACCGGTTACGACAACATCTCGATGCAGCCGAACTCCGGTGCTCAGGGCGAATACGCTGGCATGATTGCCATTCGCAAGTACCACGAAAGCCGTGGCGAAGGCCACCGCAATGTCTGTCTGATCCCGGTTTCTGCCCACGGTACTAATCCGGCGACAGCGGCCATGGCCAACTTTGAAGTGGTGCTGGTCGATTGCGACAAGTCCGGCAACATCGATATGGCCGATTTAAAAGCCAAGGCCGAGGAAGTATCGGACCGGCTGGCGGCCATTATGGTGACCTACCCGTCGACCCATGGCGTCTTTGAAGCCAGCATCCGTGAACTGTGCGAGATCGTGCATGCGCACGGTGGTCAGGTCTATATGGACGGTGCCAATATGAATGCTCAGGTGGGGTTAACTTCACCTGGCTTTATCGGCTCGGACGTGTCGCATTTGAACCTGCACAAAACCTTCTGCATTCCGCACGGCGGCGGCGGCCCTGGCATGGGCCCCATTGGTGTGAAAAGCCATCTGGCACCGTTTTTACCGAATCACCCGGTGGTGAAAATCCCAGGTACCGGTGCGCAAAACGGTGCAGTATCGGCCGCGCCTTACGGCAGCGCTGGTATTTTACCGATCAGCTGGATGTACATCGCCATGATGGGCAGCGAGGGCTTAAAGCAAGCTACATCCATGGCTATTCTGAGCGCCAACTACATGGCGAAGAAGCTGGATCCGCACTTCCCGGTACTGTACCGCGGCAGCAACGGCCGGGTGGCGCACGAGTGCATCATTGATATCCGTCCACTGAAAGAAGCCAGTGGCGTTACCGAGATGGACATCGCCAAGCGTCTGATGGACTTTGGTTACCACTCACCGACCATGAGCTTCCCGGTCGCTGGTACCCTGATGATTGAACCCACCGAGTCGGAAAGCAAAGCCGAGCTGGATAAGTTCATCGAAGCCATGACCACCATTCGTGCTGAAATCGCCAAGGTAGAATCCGGTGAGTGGGCGCTGGACAACAACCCGCTGCACTTTGCCCCGCACAGCATGCAGGATGTGTTCAGCAACGACTGGAACCGCGCCTACGACCGCCAGGTCGCTGCTTTCCCGGCCGCCTTTGTCGCCGAGAACAAGTTCTGGCCAACCGTGACCCGTATCGACGATGTCTATGGCGATCGCAACCTGGTGTGCGCTTGTCCAAGCCCGGAGGCTTATCGTTAATTCCGGCTTGCCTGTTGTTCCCATGAAATAAGTCGTTTAATGGGAATAAATAAGTCGTTTAAAGCCCACTTCGAGTGGGCTTTTCGTTAGGTGAATTTAACTCGAAGGCTTTACAGTAAATAAGAGCTATTCAGCGGTTGCTTGATGCGGCAGAGAGAAATCCGCACAATCCCCGTAAAGCAGATTTTCTTTGCATGGAGCGGCGATTGGCCTGAATATAGAAGCACAATTTTCTGTTCGGATACCACCATGACTGAGTTAAATGAACTGCTCGATTTGCTGAAAATATTGATCCGCGAGCCCAGTGTGGTGGGCGCTGAACATAGTTTTTTCAGGGTGCTGCAACGGGAGCTGGAAGAGCGCGGCGCAAAGGTTACCTGGTATGAAGGCTTACTGGTCGCACAGGGCAATGCCCCCTTCAGCACTATGTTTTCTGCGCATATTGATCGGCATGGGCTTATCTGCACGGGTCCCGATGAATTTCAGTATGCTGCTTTTGTGGCAGGAAACCGCTCCGATTTGCTGGGAAACTCCGTATCCGAGCAGTTAATCAATAAAATTGTGGACCGTTTTGATACTACGCCAGTGATGGCGTATGAGCCCTGGTCCGGTGCCTACCGCGGTAGCGGTAAAATTGCCTCAAGTTATGTCTGTGAGCGGCGTAACAACCTGATTTTCACCCTTGAGGGAATGTCCCATTTGGTCGCCGGCACGCCGGTGGCTTTCGCCGACAAACTCAGAATTGGTGCTGACAGCATCAGCGGTCAACTGGATAACGTGCTCACTGCCGCCTATTTGGTGCACTTGTTTAGTTTAGGTTTTCAGGGCACCGCCTTTTTTACGGCACAGGAAGAGGCAGGGAAGAGCTGGCGCTATCTGCTGGAATGGTTCCGGCGCTTTGGGAACACCACCAACCGGCTGGTCGTGGTGGATACCAGCCCCTACCCGGACAGAAAGGAGGCAGATCGCCAGCAACTGGTATTGCGACACAAAGACGCCAACGCCAGTTTCGATGCGCAACTGACCGACACTCTGGCCGCTTTGTGCCAGGCAGCAGGGGTTAGTTACAGCTTCAAGGATGAATACATTGAACAGAAAAATGCGTTGTTAGCACCCGGCCAATCTGCTCAGTCACTTGGCAGTACCGAAATGGGCAGGATTATCGCCGCCTCAGCGGGCGCTGTCACCGGTACCACACTGCAGATCCCCACGACCGGCTACCACACCATGGAAGAAACCGCGTCACTGACATCCTGCGAGGGATTTCTGATCCTGCTTAAGCGTCTGGCAGGCCTGGCTTCGTGAATTTCTAACCCTATCTTACAGCAGAAAGCACAATCATCCTCTAAACTCTGAAATATACCACTTTTGTACAAGTAAGGTAGTTTGGGAACGATGACCAAGACACCAGATGAACACGGGTTGCTACCATGACAGTTTCCTGAATTTGTCCCTGCTAAGTTGTCAGAGTGAAAAAGAAAGCGTGAACTATTCAGGAGCTTCATCATGACATTGTCTGCTAACTTTTTTTACGCAAAAAATTTGAAACGTTCCATCGAGAGTGAGGCGACCTGGCTCATTTTTTTCTTTGAAATACCTTTATTCAAACGTACATCTTAATATTGGCTCAATGTGTGGTTATCGCATCGAAGACAATACAACGCCACCGACCAGACAAGTGGGGATTATGGATTAGTTGGCCACTGGACGCATGCGGGGAAAGATCCTGAGAATGTCTAGTTTGGGAGGAAGGATGAGAAGTTTTTTGCAGTATATCGTGCTCTTTAGTTGTTTGTGTATTATTCACCGGCCAGGGTTGGCTAGTTGCCTCGGAAGCGAAGATGCTGAGATTGATGCACTTGCCAAGGACGTTGGCCGCCAGCCTCACAATGCTTTGCAAGCGATTGAGCAGGCATTGAGCCCGGAGCGTAAACTTTCTCTTGAACGTCGCACATGGCTCGAAGCTGCCCGTGCCCAGGCCCAGCGTATGACTGGGCAGGAGATGCTAGATCTGACGCAAGCGATTGAAGAGGCAAAAGCATTGTCAGCAGACCATCCTGCGCGGTTGCAGTTGTCTATCTTTGCTCTTTATGGGGCAGATATGTCTGTCTCTACCCGCGAGCGTATCGATGTTTTGAAATACCAGCTTTTGCAGCTTCCGCCTAATCAAGCGGCAACCTTGTGCCTAAAGATACGCCTTGCTTCGGTGATGGCCGACTATAACTCCCTGAATGGTGATGCCTTTCAACTTGCTGCTGATGCCTACCGAAATGCAGATAGCGAGCAGTTGGGATGGATGCGTGCTGAGGCTGCCTCGGTACTGGGCCAGGTGGTGCTCAGAACCGATAGCGACTATGCACGGACATTAAGTGAAGAAGCACTGAGCTATTTTGAGTCGCAGGCGATGCATGACATGGCCGCTAACGAGCTGTTTATGGATGCTATGTCTTGGTCTAAAGAGCAAGACACGGACTCTTTACTCAATGCAGAGCAGCAGTTCCGTCGTTCTGCTGCCGCTGCGAGATTAGCCAATAACTCCTTTGGCATAGTGTACGCAGAGGCCGGACTTTGTGATGTGTTGGGGCGGCTAGGGCGTGTGCAAGAAGCTCTGCAATACTGCAGCGTCAGTGTCGAACAACTGAAAGGCGTAAACCATGTGACTTACTTCGACACTATTATCAATTATGCGGCGGTTTTGCTGGCGGATAATCGACCAAGTGATGCGATGGAACTGCTTGCTTCTTTATCAACGGACTGGCCTGGCTGGGCGACTGGTTTTTATGGTTATCGCTTTTACTCTGTCAGAGGGCATGTGCATGCGGCGCTGGGTAATGCAGAGGAGGCAATTGCTGATTTAAAGTCTGCACTGCATGAATTGCGGGGTTATGAAAGCAGTACCAGGGCTCGCAACAACCGTTTATTCCAATCGCGCTTTCGTGTTGAACAATTGGAGCAACACTTGGAACTGAAAGCACGTGAGACTCGGGAAAAGAATCAGCGTAACCGAATACTGTTGATTACCGGTTTAGTTGTGCTAGCTCTGCTTAGTGTTATTGTTATCATACTGATCAGGTATCAACGCCTGTATCGCCAGATGGCCTTCATGGATCTGTTAACTGGGGTACCGAATCGCCGCTACACTGAAGCGCGCGCCCAGGAAGTGCTCGAGCAGGCGCGTGCGCGGCGTCAGCCTCTTCATATCGTACTGCTGGATCTTGACCATTTCAAAACCTGTAACGACCGCTACGGCCATGATGCTGGTGACGAGGCGCTTAGGCGATTTGCCTACGTGGCTAAGAATGTGATTCGTCCTGGTGATCTGTTTGGGCGCTGGGGTGGTGAGGAGTTTCTTTTGGTACTGCTGGGCACCGACAGGAATGCCGCTACTGCGGTGCTAGACCGTCTGCGCAGCGCAGCTGCAGCCGAGCGCCTGAAACTCGCCCCAGACTACTTGCTTCAGTTCAGCGCAGGTGCCGTCGAGTTCGGGCATGGTACGGAGCAGTTCAACGAGCTTTTAACGATGGCAGATCAGGCACTTTATCGAGCAAAGTCTGAGGGGCGAAACCGGAGTTGCTTCATTACTACCAAAAGTCAGGAGCAGAATTAGTAAGATCAGAAAAAATAAAATAGGCTACTTACATCAGATCTCGAGTCTCCCAAAAACCCCAGCCAGAGTGCTGGGGTTCTCGTTATTTATTTCTGGGGAGCCGTTTCCGATAAGCCCACGAAACAGGTGGGGACAGCTATTTAAGCAGCTTTAACAGCTGCTGCTCAATGGCAAATACATGCTCGTCCTGCTCATCCATCTCCCTCAGTGCTTGTGCCAGTTGCAACAGGTAGTCGCTGTTGGGGCCACTTGGCCCTTCGCTGCTGGCAATATGGGCGGCGATAGCGGCGTCCGTGTCTGGGCCCAGATAAGCCTCATTATCGGCGCTGGCTAAATACACCAGGCCTTGCGTTTGCCCTGGCTCGTCCAGCCAATGCAACTCAGTAAATACCCGCAGGTAGCCGTTTTTTTCACGGTGATCGAGGTGTTCAAAGGTATCGGGTGTTACTTCATAGGCCATGCCAGCGCAGCGGGCGCCTGGAGCCTCGATCAGGGTGAGTACCCGGCCTGGCGCCTGTGGCGTGCCACGATGATCATGCGATCCCTGCCAAAAGCGGCGTTGCCAGCCATAAATACAGGCGGGTTTGCATTGCAGGTAAGGAAAATCCGCCTTGTAAATCAGGGAGCCATAACCAAACAACCAGACGGAATCAAGGTGATCCAATGGCTGTAGCTGTTTGTTCAGGGCAATGGTGTTGTGCGACATAAAGCTCCACTCTGGCAGACAAAATCATGGCTGGTGCCTGACATAGTAACAATTTTATCGCCGGTCGTGATCAGGCAGTTGTATGGCTGGCTAAAAACACTTTTAAAAACAAGCGAACAGGGTTACCTTAGATCGATACTTTTCTATGGATGCACCTCAATGGATGCACCTCAATGGATGCACCGAACAAGGACTGGGTATGCTCACTAAGTTCGCTCGTTTAAGCCTGTTGCTGCTGGCCAGCCAGGTCAGCTTTATTGCCTCGGCCGATATCAGCCAGGCGCTGCAGCACGAAGTGCGCAGCGAAGCCAATAAAGTGCGGGACGATGCCCGCAAACCAGAACAAACCCTGCGCTTTTTTGGTGTAACGCCGCAAAGCACCGTGGTGGAAATATGGCCGGGTGCTGGCTGGTATACCGAGGTGCTGGCGCCCTTGTTGGCAGAGCAGGGTAAACTATACGCAGCGCACTTCTCAGATGCTTTTACCTTGCTGAGCTCCAATTACATGCAAAGCGTTCGTTCGGACTACAGCAAGAAGCTGGCCAGCCACCCGGTGTATCAAAATGTCACCCTTACTGAGTTTGCGCCCATCGCCGATATGACGATAGCGCCGCCTGAAAGCGCTGATTTTGTGCTGTCTATCCGCAATCAGTTTTATATCTTTGAAGGCGAGCAGTCGCTGCGCCATGGCCTGGCCAGTTTTTACCGGGCACTAAAGCCGGGTGGGGTACTGGGGGTGGTGGCACCGCTGTTGCCCGAAGATAAGCTGGAAACCGATTGGCAAGGCTCTGGTTATGTGCCCAAACAGTTATGGCTGGAACTGGCGGCAGAAGCCGGTTTTCATTTCGAGGCCAGCAGCGATTTGCTGCACAACCCCAAAGATACCGCCGACCACCCAGACGGGATCTGGTCACTGCCACCAGCTTTAGCAGGCGGTGAAACCGATAGAGAAAAATACCTGGCTATTGGTGAGGCTCATCAGATGGTGTTGCGGTTTAGAAAGCCTGTTGGTTAGTCGGAGGGAGGCACTATTAGGGATAAGATTAATTTTTTTCTGACCCCAAAATTAAGGCTACCTGCTGTCCAGATAGCCGCGGTCATAGAGCAAATCATGCATTGGGTTGCCGAGCTGGATTGGGCTGTGATCAAATTGAAAAAGAGCTGATACTATGAGCTTTAAATTCGTGGGGATCCCTCAGGTGAATATCAATCATTATTAAGTCTGAAAGGGTGATCACACGGAACTTGGCGTAATTTATAAGCTTTATCTATTTGATCATGATAGTGCTCATCTACGCTCATTAGCGGCCAGTTGCTCTCTTTTATTAGTTCAAGTTCATCAAGGGCACATGAAATTCGGGAGTTCAGTATAAGAACAATCTCATCATAAGATCTTTGACGTGACGCCACCACATAATAATCGACTGAGTTATTTACCGCATAAATTGTCTGAGTAACCATCAGCCTAGCAACAAAATAATAAGTAGTTGCTCCCCATGCCAAAAAAGCGCCTAATACAAATGCCACTACAAGTTTAAATTTTGATGTTATATTCATTTTTTACTCACTATGTTTGTAGATTGCCCCAATTAACTTAGTGCAAGTTAAATACAAATTAAATATCGGGGTAAAATATCGGGGTCAGATAAAAATTAACCTCTTAGCTGTTCTTTAGGCCCGCAGGCCTAACTCAGGAATCGAGGTTAAGCTGCTTTTTGGCTGAGAATCTTTTGCAGTAGGGTGGCGGTTTATTTTCAACCTATTAATCCTACTGGATTAGGATGTATAGCAGCATTCACACTTAAATATCAGTTAATCCCGCTGCAGTAGGATTTATCGATTCGACAGGTTAATCAAAACACTAACATCGAAGTACAAACATCTGATAAGCAAACTCAGCGCCGTACTGCTGGTAGATGTTGATTTCTTGCTGGGTATCCAGCAACGCCCGTGAATTTGGTAGCTGCGGTTTCATCGCATCAATGCGCTCTTGCAGCGGCTGGTAGTAATTCTGCCAGGCCTGGTCGCTGAGTGAGAACTGATCCACCAGCTGATAGCCTGCCTCCTGCATTCGTTGGATGCAAGACGCGATGTTTTGCATATCCGGGTAGCCTTGCTGCCAGAAATCACGCGCTTCGGGGCTTGGCGTATCTGTTAGCCAGACCAGCTCGCTTAGTACCAGATAACCACCAGGTTTTAAGAATGTTTTCCAATAGCGCAGCGCTTGCACCAGTCCCATGATGTAGGCAGAGCCTTCCGACCAGATCGCATCAAAGCTTTGTTTTGCAAAAGGCAGCTCCGTCATGCTGGCGCAAAGTGCCGTCACCCGCTTGGTGAACCCCAACGCTTGCAGTTGCTGCTGCAAAGCCTCAAGAGCCGTAGGCTCGTTGTCGATTGCGGTGATGCTGGCAGTGCTATGCTCAGCCAACAGGGTGGTGGCAATACCTTTGCCGCAGCCAATTTCCAGCAGGGTAGCTGGTGGCGGTGTCAGCAGTGCCAGTGCCCGCAAAGTATCCTCCGCGCTGCCTGGCGCCCAATAGTTTAAGCCCTGATAGACGGCCATAAAGTCCGCCATGTATTGTTCGTGTTCGTTCATATCGTGTGATAACCATTTTAAGCGCAAGGCTTCTTTTTCAGTGAAGCCCTGCTGTTTTAGCCAGGAAAAATGAGCATCCGGCGCTGCCTGGTCAATGGCCTGATGCCAGGCCCGCAGCGTTGAGTGCCCTAACAAGCTGGCCAGCAAATGCCGCGCCTGCTGTTTTTGTGCTATTTCGTGATCCAGTTTCTGCAGACGGGCCTGCAGCAAACCCTGGTTTAATTTGGCATCGAGACAGGCTTTGCACTCGCTAAGCGACAAGCCTCCCGCCTGCAGTTGTTGCAGCAAATACAGTCGCTGCCTGTCTTGCTCGCTATAGAGCCGATAGCCATTGCTTTGGCGTTGCGCGCGCAGCAATCCCTGCTTTTCGTAATACAACAAAGCGGTACGCGATAGTCCGGCCAGTTTGGCCAGTTCAGATATTCGATACATCGCCGGTTCCTTTACCAAAGAAATTGCAGCATAAACTATAAAGTTATAGACGGGTCAAGCCATGATGTGTGTTTAGCTGTGCTTTAGAACCGCAGCCGAACTCTGGCATCGAGGTTACACTGTTTTTTGGTTTAAACTCTATTTGTCAGGCACTTTTTAATCTCATCAACTAAAATAGATTTGTTATTGAGGCGCTACACAGTTGAGCACTGGGCTTCAGTGGTAAAAGCCTTGATGAATTTAGGTTAATCCACTTGAGCTGAAGGGGAATGTGTGTTTAATAATTCTTATACCTCTGGCTATCCCAGTGATGGTGTATCGTGGTGCGTTGCAGGAGATGTGATGGAAGTACAGACGTTTGAGTTGGCGGACTTTTATGCAGTGGCTGCGGGCGCAGCGGTTTTGGCCAGTGGTGGCGGGGGCGGCTATCAGGACGCGCAAGCCATTCTGAATCAACTGGCCGCTACAGGTTGGAGCGGTACTGTCCGGGTGCAATCCTATGACGGCATGACGAATGCCTGTGTTTTGGCCATCATGGGCTCACCTAATGCAGCGGAAAGTTTGTCCCTGGAAGCGGTGACCCAGGCAGCGCGCAACACCCTATCGGTATTCAATGCCAGCACCGGCGCTCGATTGGGTTGCCTGATCCCAGTGGAGATCGGCCCCATCAACTCCTTGGTGCCGCTGATTGCGGCCGCCCTGCTGCCCGGATCGCTTTGGGTCGTGGATGGCGACGGCGCCGGACGAGCCGTGCCCGAGTTGCCGCAAACCACCTTTGGCGGCAGTCTTACTTTGCCGGCCAGTCCGGCTGCTTTGGCCAGTGATCAGGCCGTGGCCGCTGAAGTCGAATCGGCGGTACTCAATGCCCGGACCGCGTCCCAGTTGGAAACGCTGGCAGGTGGGGTGGTGGCGGCTTTTGGAGGCTACAGCGGGATTGCGCTATGGCCGTCAATTTCCAGCAACGGATTCCCTTTGAAAGGTAGCTACATAGAGGGCACTTTGTCACAGGCTAAAGCCTTGGGACAGCGCCTCTTGAGCGCTACGAAACCACTGTCCACTGCTGAAGTGGCGCAGGCCATTTCGCAGATCACTGGCCGAGTGGCC
Organism: Alkalimonas sp. NCh-2; assembly: GCF_039631345.1. NCBI lineage: Bacteria > Pseudomonadati > Pseudomonadota > Gammaproteobacteria > Alkalimonas > Alkalimonas sp. NCh-2. Next base: position 190,188 of record NZ_JBDIUV010000001.1, on the reverse strand, counting down.
ACCGCTTTGGTGAGCAACTTCTACATCACCTCGGTGACCCAGTCGACCACCAGCGCCTCGCTGGATTGTGGCTTGATCCGGCTTGACAACTCGCCAGTACCGAGTCAGAGTACCCAGACGCACATCCTCTACAACCTGAACGAAAACCTGATCATGTACTCCTCGTCGAGCAGTGCGCCTGATGCCATTGCCCCCGACTCAATCTGTTACTACTCCGAAGGTACCGGGCGCGGTTTTTCCAATGCCTCTGACGACCGGGCGCGGTTTTTCCAATGCCTCTGACGACCTGGCGCTGTATTACGACGCCACCACTGGCCAAAGTACGGGCGTGCCTGTCAGCGTGATCCGTGTGCAAACTGCGGCGCAGCTTTACCAGGCGACCGGAGTGTTGTCGTCGTTTTCCGGACTGTTGCGCAATATCGGCTATGCGGGGGCCTTGCCGCCTGGCAGTTTATGAACGAGCTGAATCGTAACAAGGAGCGTTTAGCGCTGGCGCTGGAAGCCGCTGGGCTGGATTTGTGGGAAAACGATCTGGTCACTGGTGAGGTAACGTTCAAAGCCCTGAAGACATTGGATCAACTGGGCTATGAGGGCTCCGAGATGGCCGGTACGGTCGAGGAGATCTTAGGCCTTGTGCATCCCGATGACTTGCCCCACCTGCAACAAGCCGTCCAAGACCATTTGGATGGCAAAACGCCGCAATACCGCTGTGAGTTTCGGCTGCGTGCCAAAAATGGCGCATGGATCTGGTTTGCCAACTTTGGCAAGGTCATGGACGGCACCGCAACGGCCGAGGGCAAGCGCTTCGTGGGGGTTACTTTCAACATTGACGATCGCAAGCGCAAAGAACACGAAATCGAGCAGATGAACCGCCTGCTTGCCGAAAAAAATGCCTTGCTCGAAAACCTTAATCTTCAGTTGGAATTATTGGCATCCACCGATTCCCTTACCGGACTGACCAACCGTCGCAAACTGATGGAGCTGGGCTTGCAGGAGTGCAAACGGGCAGAACGTTTCCGGCATCCCTTGTCCGTGTTGATGCTCGATATTGACTATTTCAAGTCGATCAACGACACCTGGGGGCATCTGGTGGGCGACCAGGTGATTCGTGCCGTGGCCGAGGTCTGCAAAGAGCGTGTGCGGCAAGGCGTCGATACCGTTGCGCGATTTGGTGGGGAGGAGTTCATCCTGCTGTTGCCAGAAACGAACATGAAGGGGGCTTACCAGCTTGCCGAAGTGCTCCGGGAGTCTATCGCGCAACGCGAGGTGGTCGCCAATGCACAGGGCGACCATGCCCAATTCACTGTCAGTATCGGCGCAGCGTCTTGTGACGGCAGCAATATCCCGGCTTTCGAGGAGTTGCTGAATCGGGCAGACACGGCCCTCTACAAAGCCAAACAGTCGGGGCGCAACAGCGTACAGGACTGACTAGTAACATCAGGGTCGTATCAAAATAAAACCAGCAAACGGCAAGATCCCAAAGACTAATTGGTTTGCCTGGTGTACAAAGCAGAAGCTTTTGTCCTATTATCCACTAAGCCAACTGCTGATATTGCTGCAAAAAGTCGACAAAAGCGGTGACCCGGGCCGGGCGAAACCTGCCCGGTGGATAGACCGCATAGATACCGCCTTGCGCTAAGCGCCAGTGGGGCAGCAGCCGGACTAATTGGCCGCTTTGGACCAGCTCGCGGGCGCTGTAGTCGGGCAGTATGCCTATGCCGGCTCCGGCCAGCATCAATGCGGTGACCGTTTGGGTCGAACTGGTTTTAAAGGGCGCCTGCAAATACTGGCTGTGCTGCACCGTTGCGCCGCTCTGCGGATCGGTTTGACTAAAGCGCCACTGCTGGGGTTGCTGTAATGGCGTAAAGGCAATAAAGCGCAAGTAAGCCAATTCGGCCGGGTGCTGCGGTATGCCGGTTTGTGCCAGATAGGCCGGGGCGGCCAATAACCACTGCTCAAAACTGCCGAGTTTTCTGGCCTGCTGGCTGGAGTCTTTTAACCAGCCGGCGCGAATGGTTAAATCTATCCCTTCTTTAATCAGATCTTTCACCTGATCGCTGCTGCGAAACTCTACCTCCAGCGCCGGGTGCTGCGCCATAAACGCAACCACTGCTGGTGCCAGAATGCGGTTGTTGTAATCTTCCGGTGCACTGAGCACCAGCCTGCCTTGCAACACCTTGTCGCTGCTTTGCAACTGTTGCAAGGCCTGTTGCAGCTCATCGAGCAGGGGCAGGCAGTCGTGCAGCAGCTGCTCGCCGGCCTGGGTCAGGCTAAGTTGCCGCGTCGTGCGCCGAAACAACGCCACCCCTAATTGTTGCTCCAGCGCTTTTAACTGCAGGCTGATCGTGGTTTTGCTGCAGCCAAGCTGCTCGGCTGCCGCGGTAAAGCTGCCGGCAAGGTGAAGCTGCTGCACCAGTTGCAGGCTATTTAAATCGGCGTGATCCATGCTTATTGTTTTAATTAACCAAACAGTGATTTTAATATTAGGCTATTTTTCTGCGTTAATCGAGTGGGCATACTAGCGGCACACTGAAGGTGAATCACAAAGTAACGTTAGGAGCACAGTATGGAATTAGTCATTTTAGGCGCATCAGGCTTTATCGGCTCGGCCATTACGGCAGAGGCATTAAGCCGCGGCCATCAGGTAACCGCAGTGGTGAGCCGACCCGAGCGGCTTGAACCCAAAGCGGGCTTAACAGTAGTCGGGTTGGATATAAACGACACCGCAGCCTTAACGGCGTTATTGCGCGGCAAAGATGTGGTGATCAGCGCCTTTAGCGGCCATGCCCAGCAGGATGTAAAAGGCTACTATGTAAAAGCGTTTCAGTCCGTATTTACTGCCGCAAGCACTGCCAAAGTAGGTCGTTTGCTGGTGGTCGGTGGCGCTGCTACCTTAACCCTGCCCGATGGCAGTCGCCTGCTGGATAGCCCGGATTTCCCGGCAGAATACCGCGCTACCGCTGAAGGTGCGGCAGAGGTATTGCAGCAATTACGTAGCCAGAGCACCCTGAGCTGGAGCTTTTTATCGCCGGCAGCCGATATTTTCCCGGGCGAAAAAACCGGAAGCTTCCGCCTGGGATTGGATGCTTTACTGACCGACAGTCAGGGGCAAAGTCGCATTTCTAATGGCGATTATGCGGTGGCGATGCTAAATGAAGTGGAGCAGCCACAGCATAGCAACCAACGTTTTTGTGTGGCCTATTAGAATTGGCTCAGATAAAAATTAACCACCCTCTCGGGTGCTGAATGGCGACATGAACAACAGCGAGCAACGGCTGGTTGCTGTCAGTCGAAAGGAGGCAAAACAAGCGCCATAGACTCAGAGATTGAGTATATAATGCTGGTTTTTCCTCCTCAGGTCGTTTTGTTGTGACTAGTCTTGAAAAAACAGTGGATTTGCCGCCCTCGCCGATAGCAACACCTTCGCCAATTTCTACGCCTGCGATGATGGTAGTGCCGGTGGTTGGTGCAGTGAGTGTGGTGCACTTGCTCAACGATCTGATCCAGGCGGTATTGCCAGCCATTTATCCGATGCTAAAACAGGATTATGCGCTCAGCTTTACCCAGATTGGCCTGATCACGCTGATTTTTCAGCTGACCGCTTCTGTGCTGCAACCTGCTGTGGGTTTTTACACCGACAAACACCCCAAGCCCGCTTTGCTACCACTTGGCATGGTGTTTACTCTGCTGGGGCTGGCGCTGCTTAGTCTGGCCCAGCGTTATGATATGCTGCTGTTGGCATCGGCGATGATAGGGCTGGGCTCGTCAACCTTTCACCCCGAAGCCTCCCGGGTTGCACGGATGGCATCCGGTGGGCGCTATGGTTTGGCGCAGGCGATGTTTCAGGTAGGGGGCAATGCCGGCTCGGCGCTCGGGCCTTTGCTGGCTGCGATGATCATTATCCCGCGCGGCCAGGGCAGCATCGGCTGGTTTTGCCTGTTTGCCATTGCCGGCATTATGCTGCTGGCGTGGGTCAGCCGCTGGGTGGTGCAATCCAATGCCAGGCAGCGGCTAGGCAATGCCGCGAGAAAGGGCAATGGCTTAAGCACCCGCCAAACCCGCCAGGCATTGGGGGTACTGGCACTGCTGATTTTCTCCAAATACGTCTATATGACCTGTCTGAGTAATTTCTACACCTTTTACCTGATTGAAAAATTTGAAGTATCGGTAGCCGACTCGCAGTTGTTTCTATTTTTGTTTTTGGCCGCCATCGCCGTGGGCACGGTGGCCGGCGGCCCTATCGGGGACCGGTTTGGCCGCAAGTGGGTGATCTGGGTATCGATTTTGGGCGCGGCACCGCTGGCGTTAATGCTGCCTTACAGCAGTTTATTCGGCGCGGCGCTATTAACGGTGCTGATTGGTCTGGTGATGTCGTCGGCTTTTTCGGCCATTATTGTGTTTGCTCAGGAACTGATGCCGGCCAGGGTAGGGATGATTTCCGGGCTGTTTTACGGTTTGATGTTTGGCATCAGTGGCATAGCCGCGGCCGTACTTGGCATGCTGGCAGATGTCACCAGCATAGGTTTTATTTTCAAGCTCTGTGCCTGGTTTCCCCTGCTGGGCATACTGGCATTCTGGCTGCCGGATATGCGCCGTACTGTTTAGCCAGGCCAGAACAAAATTATGATCGCTTTTCCCATCAGAGCGTATTGGTCTATTGGTTTTTAGCACCATCCGAATGTCTAACCAAAAGAAGTCATGCTTATGCGATATGTTCTGTTTGCTGCTGCGGCGGGAGCCGTGGTAGCGGCTGCTGTTTATGCGGTTACTGTGAGTGGCCGGGCACCGGTCAGTGCCCAGGATTTTGTCAATTTACAACAAGGCGACTCAATTCAGGCGGGTTTCAGGCGCGCTCACGCCAAGGGGTTTTGCATCAGTGGCGAGTTTCAGGCCTCCGGAGAATTAGCTGCTTACTCCAGTGCCAAAGCATTGCAGCCTGGCAGTTACCCCTTTATTGGCCGCATTTCAATTGCCGGGAGCAACCCAACGGCACCTGATTTACGCGCACCAGTGCGCAGCCTGGCTTTAACCATTTTGCCTGACACAGTGCATCAATGGCGCACGGCGATGAATACACCGCCGGTGATGGCGGTAGCAACGCCGGAAAAGTTTTATCAACAGCTGTTGGCCATTCAAAGCAATACCGTGCCGCAGTTTTTTGCTGATCACCCGGAAAGCGCGCATTTTCTACAATGGCGTAGCCACTATCAGCCAACCCAAAGTTATGCCACGGAGCGCTACCACAGCATTAATGCTTTTTATCTGGTTGACCGGCAAGGCAAACAGCAAGCAGTGCGCTGGACGGCCTTACCACTGACGGATGAAGCTGGCGTTATTGCGGACGAAGAGGCAGCAGATGCATTGCAGCAAGAGTTTTTCAGTCGACTGCAGCAAGGGCCAGTGCGCTTTGACTTGCAGTTTACCCTGGCAACCGCCAAGGATAATCCGGCCGACGCCACTATTCCCTGGCCGGAAAGCAACCTACAGCTCAGTGCCGGTACTATCGTGATTGAGCAAGCCAGTGTGCAGCAAGAGGGCGCCTGCAATGCGCTTAATTTCGACCCCTTGGTGCTGCCCGCTGGCTTTGCACCATCGGCAGATCCGATTTTACGCGCCCGCGCAGCCGCCTATGCCGAATCGCACCGGCGCCGGGCCCGCGAAGTCTTGATGCAGCAGGTTGTCGGAGGTGCCAATGAATAAGCCGCAGACTTATCCCCTTGCCATGCGGGTGATGCATTGGCTGATGGCTGCGTTAGTGCTTAGCCTGCTATTTGCCGGTTTAACCATGGTCAAGTCACTGGGGCCCTGGCAGCAGCAACTTCTGGCCTGGCACAAAGCCATGGGGTTGATTGCCTTGCTGGCGATTGTGGTGCGCCTTATCATTCGCCTGCGCTCAGAAACGCCAACATTACCTGCTAGTGTGCCGAACATGCAGCAAATGGCTGCGAAGCTCACGCAACTTGGCTTTTATCTGTTGCTCTTTGTGATGCCGCTGTCTGGCTATTTAATGCAAAACGCGGCCGGCCGGCCACTGAGCTTGTTTGGGCTGCCGCTGCCAGCCTTACTTCATACCGATTTAGCCCTGTACGGCTTGTTCCGCGAAATTCACGGCTGGGCAGCACTGCTGTTGGTGCTGCTGATTGTGGTGCATAGCTGTGCCGCCCTCTATCACGGCTTGATAAAGCGGGATGGGGTGTTTCGCAGTATGGTACGAAAATAGTTCATAGCGTGCGAGAAGGTCACTGCACCAAGCGATGCAGTGACTTTTCTCGGAAAAGAGTCAGTCTGAATTTTGTTGCATCAAGAACTCTGCCAATGCCTGATAAGCCGGTAACGAGGTTGCATCATTGGCGCTGTTGCTGGCAACCGGATGCGAGGCGAAACGCACAATCACCATGTCAGCGGTCGGGTCGATGTAAATGGTCTGGCCATGCACGCCCCGGGCAGCAAAAGCCTGATGCGGATTATGAAAGACCCACCACATACTGCGGTAACTGCCACCGGTTAAACTGCTAAAACCGTCCGCAAAGGCCGCTTGATCACCACCGGCCTGAATGCTGCGGGCCAGCTCTGGCGTTATGACGCCGGGTTTACCTAGTGTTGCATCCAGCAGTGCTTGTCCCAAACGGCCCAAATCCCGCAGGGTGGCACTGATACCGCCACCGGCAAAGGGTGTGCCGAGCCCATCGACAGTCACGTAGGCATCCTGTTGCATCCCCAATGGCTGCCACAAGAGTTCAGACACCAACTGGTGATAGGGTTTACCGGTTACGGTGGCGAGCACCCAGCCCAATACATCACTGTTGACGGTTTTATAGCCAAACACCTTGCCATGCTCTCCCGCGGCCCGGACGGTCATCAGATACTCAAAATAACCCACTGGCCCCTGATAGCCGGCAGGCTTCGGTAGTGGGTTAGCCGCAGCACTGTATTGCCAGATATCCGCAGTTGGATCGGCATAATCTTCACTGTACTGAAGCGCAGTGGTCATATCCATCACCTGCCTTACCGTAGCATTGGCAAAGGCCGAATCCTGAAGCGCTGGTATCAGCTGGCCGACCAGAGCGCTTTCATCCAGCAGCCCCTGTGCAATCAGCATTTCCGCCAATAAGCCGGTGATGGATTTGGTCATCGACATCGCGGCATGATGTTGTTGTGGGCCCAAACAGCCCCGATAGCTTTCGTACACCACTTTGCCGAGGTGGAGCACCAAAAGTCCATCGGTATAATTGGCCGCCAGGCTATCGTGCCAACTGATGGGCGTGCTGGCCCCTGTAGGAGTGAACTGCAATTGGTCAATCGACGCAATGAGTGCTTCTGGCAGTGGGGCATAGTGGTCGATGGCGCGCGGAATGGCTGCAGTGGGCAGTAACTCACGCATGTGGCACACGCTCCAGCGTAACTTAGGGAAACTAAAGAAGTTGCTATCGGGCTGAGTGATCCGTTTTTCTACCGGCGGCGGAAAACCCTGCATCCAACCGAGCGTTCGTGGATCGGATTGTTCGGCGTTTAATGGCTCCACTGATGAAGTCGCCGCTGTAACGGGCAAAACAGCAGTTGCCATCAACCCGATGAAAACAGATACGAAGATTCGCTGCGGACTCGCAAAACGCATAGCACTGCTCCTTATTAGGCGGCTTCATTCAGCTTAACAAGGAATAGCTGTCTGCTCCAGTGTTACTGGCTTGGAAGGCGCTACCAATCGCTAAAACTCAGAAGGAACATCCACAAACACGGGGCATTATTGAGTCAGCTTTGTGGCATGCAACTCAAATGCTGGTGCATGGTTTTGCAAGTGCCTGCAAATACTTGACTAAAATACTCGGATAAATAGTTGAGTGTTTTACTCGGGTATTGTACCATCGCCTTTTCTGGCGATTTCTCAGATTATCAAACAGCGCTAATGAATACAGCACATGCTGCGGCCTTGTTTGGTGGTTGTGTTAAGCATACTGATAATGAGGGGTTTATGCGAGGTACTATCACTGAAACGGTGACTCAGGTTCATCATTGGAACGATACGCTTTTTAGTATTAAAACCACACGACGCCCTGGCTTCACCTTTGAAAATGGTCAGTTCGTGATGATTGGCATCGAAGTGGACAACAAACCACTGCTACGGGCTTACAGCATTGCCAGTGCGAACTACGAAGATGAGCTGGAGTTTTTCAGCATCAAGGTACCGGACGGTGCCTTGACCTCGCGCTTGCAGCACATTCAGGTGGGGCAGTCGTTGCACATCTCGACCCGTCCAACCGGTACCCTGGTTGCAGGGCACCTGACACCAGGCGAAAACCTGTACCTGTTGGCCACCGGCACCGGTTTGGCCCCTTTTATGAGCATCATTAAAGATCCGGCTATTTACGAGCGATTTAACAAGGTGATTCTGGTGCACGGCGTGCGCACTGTTTCTGAGCTTGCTTATCAGGATGTGATCTGCAATCAACTGCCTAACAATGAGTTTTTTGGTGACTGGGTGCGGGACCAATTACTTTACCACCCAACAGTGACCCGTGAAGCGTACCGCCATGCCTTGCATCAGCAGCGGATCACCAGCTTACTGCAGTCGGACATCTTCACCGAGCACTTGGGCATGCCACCACTGAGCCCGGAGCGGGACCGGTTTATGCTGTGTGGCAATCAAGCTATGCTGGATGACACCATGGCCATTTTAAATGCCAGAGGCTTTAGCAAAGCCAACTCCCGTCAGCGAGGTGATTACGTCATCGAGCAAGCCTTTTTGGAAAAATAGTCTACTTGTTAGCAGCGGATGCCTCATCGCACTGCCAACAGGGTTGTACACGAGGTTTGTGCTGGCCTGAATTGCCGCAAATCCTTAAAAAATTGCATTGATTAACAACCCAACACACAGAATCACCATGCAACGTATTGATTGCATGGTGATTCTAAGATCAGCCACTAACTCATTGCAGCACGCTTTTCGATATGTTCAAGCCATTCATTGCTGATGATAAGTTCACAGATCTATTTACTATACCAACCAGACGGTATATTATTCGCGCTACTGTACCAACCAGACGGTTTTTTGAGGGCGAATGATGAACAAACGAGCCAAGGTAACCAAAGCGCAGATCATTGAAGCGGCGCTAAGCGTGGCAGCCGAAAAGGGCGCTGGCAAGGTAACGCTGGATGAAGTCGCCAAAGTCAGCGGTTTTAGCAAAGGCGGCCTGCTGTATCACTTTCCCAGCAAAGAAGCGCTGATAAGCGCTATGGTGCAGCAGTTGGTGGATGACACCGAAGCTGACCGGCAGCAACTGCTGGCGCAGGGCGACAATGCACTGACCTCCATGATCAAGGCGCATGCCCGTTTAACCGAGCAAGTGCAGGGCAATACCGCCATGGCCATTTTAGCGGCTGCTGCCGAGCAGCCTGGCTTGCTGAGCCCAGTGCAGCAAGCGTGTCAGGTCCTGGTGCAGGATATTAATACTGAAAGCGGCGATAACCCGGAAGCGGTATTACTGATGCTGGCCTGCGATGCGCTCTGGTTTCAGGATCTGTTGTCAATTTCGCCCTTTACTAGCCAGCAAAAAGAGCAGTTGCAACACTACATACTACGCAGGGCTGAGGAGCTAATGCCATGAAAACTTTGTTGGTAAAAACACTGGTTCCTTTCACCTTGCTGTTAATGGTGTCACTTGGGTTGACGGGCTGCTCGAAAGCACCGGATGAAGCCGACCAGCAGACGCCAGTGACGGTAAGGCTGGTGACGGTGAATGGCGATGCTCAGCACAGCAGTCGCAGCTTTGTCGGCCGGGTCGATGCGGTCAGCACCGTTGATCTGGCATTTCAGGTCGGTGGCCGGGTGACGGAATTGGCGGTACAGCAAGGCCAGGTGGTGCCGGCCGGTGAGCTGTTGGCGGCGTTGGATCCTGCCGATTACCAGTTGGCGTTGCAACAAGCCAGGGTGCAACTGGAGCAGGCGCAGCGCGATCTGGAAAGGGCCAGGCCGCTGCGGGAGCAGGGCATTTTAACGCCGTCGGATTTTGAGCAGCTGCAAACCAGTTACGATCTGGCCAAAGTAGCGCTGGATAATGCCCGGCGCAATGTGGAACATACCCAGCTGGAAGCACCCTTTGATGCGCTGATCACCCGCCGTTTGATTGAGCGCTATACCACCGTGGCGGCCGGCACGCCGGTGCTGCGGGTGCAGAATATCAGCGAACTTCGGGTGCATATCAATGTGCCGGAGCAATTGATGCGCCTGGTAAACGACAGTGCTGATTACCGTGTGTTGGTGCGCCTGCCGGGTCTGGCGGATGGGGTGGCGCTGCACTACCGCGAGCATGCTACTGAGGCCGATGCCATCACCCAAACTTATCGGGTATCCTTTGCCTTGCAACCAGTGGCCGGGGTGAATCTGCTGCCGGGTATGACGGTGAATGTGGTAACCGAGCGTACCTTGCAGCAAAGCAGCTTATCGGTACCTTTGTCGGCGATTGATACCGGCACGCCGGAGCAGTTTTATGTCTGGCGTTACCTGAGTGACAGCCAGACGGTAGAGCGGGTTCAGGTGGAGCTTGGCCAAATCCACGGCCAGCAGGTCGATATTTTAAGTGGCGTGCAGTATGGCGATCAACTGGTATCGGCTGGTCTCGTGCATTTGCAGCCGGGGCAGCGGGTACGCCCCTTTCAGGCTTACTGAGCGAGGATAACGCATGAACATTGCCAGTTACGCCATTGATAAGCAAATCAGCACCTGGTTGCTGGTGTTGCTGTGTTTTTTGGGGGGTCTATGGGCCCTTAACACCATTGGCCGGTTGGAAGATCCGGCCTTTACCTTAAAAGAAGCCATTGTGATGACGCCTTATCCGGGCGCGACCGCCGAGGAAGTCGAGCGTGAAGTGACGGAGAAAATGGAGTCGGCCATTCAGCAGTTGTCGCAGTTAAAGCGCATCAGCTCGAAATCCATGCCGGGCATGTCGGAAATTAGGGTCGAGATTCAGGACAAATACGATGGCAGCCAAATGCCGCAAATCTGGGATGAGCTCAGGCGCAAAGTCAATGATATTCAGCCTGAGCTACCCAGCGGTGTGCTGACTCCGATGGTCAATGATGACTTTGGCGATGTGTTTGGCATTTTTTATGCTGTAACAGCCGACGGTTTTAGCGACCGGGAGATCCGCGAGCTGGCGAGCTTTTTACGGCGGGAAATGCTGACGGTACCAGGGGTAGCCAAGGTACAGACCGCCGGTGAGCCGCAGGAGGCCATCTACGTTGAAATCCCGCACGAGCGCTTGCTAGGGCTGGGGTTACCCCCTGGGGTGATTGTCGATACGCTGCAATCGGAAAATGCGGTGGCTTCTGCTGGCTCGGTGCTGGTGGGTGATAAGCGGGTGCGGCTGGTCAGCAAGCCGGGACTTGACTCTGTGGCCGCCATTGAAAACGTGCGCATAGGCAACCCCGGCTCGACCGAACAACTGAGTATTTACGATGTAGCCGAAGTGCGACGCGATGCGGTGGAAACACCGAGCGAACTCATTCGTTTTAACGGCAAACCGGCTTTTACCCTGGCGGTGGCCGGTTTAAGCGATGCCAATATTGTCGATGTGGGTAAAGCCGTTGATCAGCATCTTGAGCTGTTGCAGGCACAAATTCCGCTTGGGGTAACGCTGCAGCCGATTTACCAGCAGCATCTGGTGGTAGAAAAAGCCATCAACGATTTTATCGTCAATCTGGTGCTGTCGGTGTTGATAGTGATTGGCGTGCTGTGCCTGGCCATGGGCTGGCGGGTTGGGCTGGTGGTGGGAGCTACTTTGCTGCTGACGGTGCTTGGTACGGTATTTTTTATGCGGCTCTGGCACATTGAGATGGAGCGGATTTCGCTGGGGGCGTTGATCATTGCCATGGGTATGCTGGTTGATAATGCCATCGTGGTGGCTGAAACCATGCTGATCAATATGCAGCGTGGCCTGAGCTCGCGCCAGGCCGCCCGGGAAGCGGCAGGCCGCACGCAAATCCCGTTGCTGGGTGCTACCGTCATTGGCATTATGGCCTTTGCCGGCATTGGCTTGTCGCCAGATGCTACCGGCGAGTTTCTGTTCTCGCTGTTTGCTGTGATTGGTATTTCCCTGCTGCTGAGCTGGGTGTTGGCCGTCACCGTGACGCCGCTGTTTGGCCATTACCTGTTTAAGCCGGCCAGCGGGGCTTCGGCCGATCCTTATGCCGGGCGCTTTTATCGCCACTACGCTGTTTTGCTGCAGCGGGCGCTGCGTCATCGCTGGCTGACACTGGGTGGACTGGTATTGCTGACCCTGATTAGTGTGCTTGGTTTTGGCAAGGTGCCGCAGGTGTTTTTCCCGGCCTCGAACACGCCGATTTTCTATGTCAATTATTACCTGCCACAAGGCTCGGATATCCAGGCTACGTCGCGGGACATTGCCCAACTGGAAGACTTTTTACTGCAGCAACCTGAGGTGGAGTCCGTCAGCAGTTTTGTCGGTGGTGGTGCCAGTCGTTTTATGTTGACCTATGCGCCTGAGCTGCCCAATCCTGCCTATGGGCAACTGATTGTTCGCACCGGGCATCGTGATGAAATTCCACCCTTGATGCAGCGGCTGCGCGAGCAAATGCCGCCTGAGTTACCGCAAGGCACCATCTATTTGCAGCAACTGATGTTTGGTCCGGGGGCCGGTGCCAAGTTGCAGGTGCGGTTATCCGGTGCCGATGAAGCCGAGCTGCGTCGCTATGGCCAACAGGTGGAAGGCATCATGCGGGCCAGTGGCGTCATCACCGATATCCGGCAAAACTGGCGGCAGCGTGAGCTGGTGATTGTGCCGGATTTCAACGAAGAGCGGGCCAGGGTGGCCGGGGTGAACCGCACCGATGTAGCGCAAACGCTGGAACTCGCCACCACCGGGGTGCAAAGCGGGGTGTATCGTGAAGCCGACCGGCAAATTCCGATTGTGGTGAGGCCACCGGCGCATGAGCGGCTGAGTGTCGATAACCTGCAGGATCGGATGATCTGGAGTTCGGTCGACAATAGTTACATTCCTATTACTCAGGTGATTGATGGTCTGTACACCCGCAGCGAAGAAGCCCGTATTCACCGCCGCGACCGGGTTCGCACCCTGACGGTAGAGGCCGAGCCGGTGCTTGGGATCACGGCCGACCAGGCGCTGCGACAGATTAAAGATCAGCTCGAGCAACTGGCACTGCCAACAGGCTACCGTTTAACCTTAGGCGGAGAATACGAAGACTCGGCTGAAGCCCAGCAATCGTTGGCCAATCAGTTGCCGCTCAGCTTTTTGGTGATGCTGGTGATTAGTATTTTGTTGTTTGGCTCGTTAAAGCAGCCGCTGGTGATTTGGCTGATTGTGCCGATGGCGATTTGCGGCGTGACGGCAGCACTGCTGTTGTCCGGCCTGCCGTTTGGCTTTACTTCCTTGCTGGGCTTTTTAAGTTTGTCGGGCATGCTGATGAAAAATGCCATTGTGCTGGTGGATGAAATCGACCTGCAACTGCAGCAACTGCCAGACAAAATTGAGGCCATTGTCCAGGCCAGCATCAGCCGGATCCGCCCGGTGATCCTGGCGGCACTGACCACCATTTTGGGCATGCTGCCGCTGCTGTGGGATGCATTTTTTAACAGCATGGCGGTGACCATTATGGGGGGCCTGGCTTTTGCCACAGTGCTGACGCTGGTGGCTGTGCCTGTGCTCTATGCTGTGGTGTTTTCTATTCAAAGTAAAAAAAGCAGTTAACCTGGCCGCACCATACCCCGGCTAATCCCCGGGGATGGTGCCTGTCTTTAACATTGAGCCCCTGTGTGGCTGCTAATTTGCATTAGATTTGTCAAAAATTGCAGATAGTGGCAGTTATCTTCTACGCTTCCATGTAGAATGCGCGTTTTCTAAGCGCAGCCAGATTTTCTGATGCAGTGCATATGGGTAGGATAGGTATGAAAAAGACATTCGCGTTAACGCATCCCAGGCTAAAACCAGCACGTTGGGTAGACGCCATTAAGCATGAAATTAGAAAGTACCTGAAGCGGGAGCGACGTAAAGCGCTGCCAGCGGGTATGGACTACTGGACCTTTGATTGCCGTTTTGGTGCTACCGAAGAGGTGGCCGTCAAAATTTTCACCCCGGACATCAATAAACAGATCGATGCGGCTGTGGCGCAAGACTTGCCAGGTTTTTATGTTGAAATTCTGGCCAGAGCCTGCCCGCATCAGCCACGCGATCGTCGTGACGATACAGATAGCGATTTTGACGGTGCCAGTGATTAATTTTTTTGTAAACTGTAGCTATTCTACAGAGGAACTCTTATGCAATTTTCATCTTTAGATTTAGCGGCAGACTTACAGCGCGCTTTGATCGAGTGCGGTTACAACGAGATGACGCCGGTGCAGGCTCAGGCCATCGTACCGGCCCGGCGGGGCAAGGATTTGCAGGTCACAGCGCAAACCGGCACCGGTAAAACGGCGGCTTTTGCTATCCCGGTGCTGCAGCGCATGCTGGACAACCCGAAAGCTAGCCAGTCGCGTCGTCCAAGGGCTTTGATTGTAACGCCAACCCGTGAGCTGGCCGAGCAAATTGGCACGGCCATTACAGCTTACGCGCAGTTTGTGCCGCTAAGCGTGACGGCATTGTATGGTGGCGTCAAAATGGGCGGCCAGGCCAGTAAACTGGCGGCTGGCGTCGATATAGTCATCAGTACCCCCGGCCGTTTGCTGGAGCATATGGCGCTTGGCAACGTGATGTTAGGCGATGTGGAGTTCGTGGTGTTGGATGAAGCCGACCGCATGCTGGATATGGGCTTTAGCACCGATGTGCTGAAATTGCTGCAGATGACAGCCCGTAACCGACAAACCTTGTTGTTTTCTGCCACTACCTCGCCTGCGGTCAATGAGTTGTCGCATAAAATTCTGAAGAATCACCAGCAAATCCGGGTCACCAAAACCAACAGTGCAGCGGATACAGTCCACCACGTAGTGTATCCGGTGGAAGAAAGTCGCAAAATCGAGTTATTCGAACAGCTGCTGGCCGAGCAAAACTGGTTTCAGGTGTTGGTGTTTACCAGTACCAAAGACCAGGCAGACCGCTTATTAGCTGGCCTGCAGCAGCGCCGTATCGAGGCGGCGGTGTGTCATGGCGATAAAAGCCAGGGTGCACGGCGTCGGGCCCTGGCCGATTTTAAATCGGCCAAGTTGCAGGTGCTGATTGCCACTGAAGTAGCCGCCAGGGGCCTGGATATTCAGGGGTTGGATTATGTGGTCAACTTTCATCTGCCGTATTTGCCGGAAGATTACGTGCATCGCATTGGCCGTACCGGGCGGGCAGGAGCTAAGGGCCATGCCATTTCCTTTGTCAGCCGTGAGGAAGAGCAAAGCTTAGAGCGCATCCAAAAATTAATGGGCAGTACCATTAAGCGCATTAGCAAACCAGGTTTTGAAGTCAGCACCCGCGATTCGCTGTTAAAAAGCATTTCGCGTAAAGTGCTGACCGGGCGCGCCAACAAAGCATCTGAAACCACCATCGACCTGGAGCGCTCAGGCAAGGCTGGCTCGAAAGCCAAGGCTAAGCCGAAAGCCGCGGCTCCATCAAAAGCTAACGCCAGGCCAAAAGCTAACGCCAGGCCAAAAGCCAAAGCAGGCCGTAGTAAGTAAGGTAAGGGAGTGAGTTGGCAAAACGGCGCCCGTGAAGCCACTCCTTTACTGGGGGGCTATATTCCTGTCGCTATTTCCTTTGGTATGGTTGCGGTGCAAGCGGGCTTTAGTGTCTGGCAAAGCATCCTGATCTCGACTCTGATTTATGCAGGCGCTTCGCAATTTCTGTTTGTGGCTATGGTGGCGGCTGGGGCTCCCTGGGGCTTGGTGGTGGTGATGACACTGCTGATTAATGCGCGTCATGTGGTGTATGGACCCAGCATCGCCCCTTGGTTGCCCAAAAGTCGCTGGTGGCCGTTTTTAAGCCACGGTCTGACCGATCAAATCTTTGCCCTGGCGCTGAGTCGCCTGCCGCAGTTGCCTGCTGAGCAACGGCTAGGCTGGTACAGCGGTGCCATGTTGCTGGCCTGGTTTAGCTGGGTGGCTGGCACGGCGGCTGGAGCTATCGCCGGTGAAGAACTTAGCCGGCACTGGCCTTTGCTGGGCGAGATCATGCCCTTTGCTCTGCCAGCCCTCTTTCTGGTATTACTGGCACCGCGTTTTACCTCACGTACCTGGAGCATTGCGCTGGGCGCTACCATCGCTGTTGCCATGCTGCTTACCTTGTATGGCTTTACCAATGCGTCGATCCCTCTGGCAGCGGCATCCGGGGCTCTGTGCTTTTACCTGGCAAAGCTGACTATACGGGCTGGAGGGTATCGTAATGGATAATGGTTTTTGGCTTGCCTTGCTGTTGGTGAGCGCAGGCACCCTAGGTATGCGTTTCCTGCCGCTGCTCTGGATGCAGCGCCATCTGCTGAAACAAAAGAGCCAGGGAGGCCTGGCGTCGATCCCTGGCTGGCTGAGTGTGCTTGGACCCTTGATGATTGCCGCCATGCTTGGTGTCTCGCTGGTACCTGCTACTGCGGACTGGTCCACCTGGCTTGCCACCTTGCTGGGTGCTTTATCTGCCTTCATGGTTTGGTTATGGACCAAATCTTTGGGCTGGCCGGTACTGGCAGGAGTGAGTAGCTATGGGCTGGTGATTCTGCTGGTTCGTATCAGCACTGGTGGTTAAGGTGTTTTTGGTATCCATATCTGGTTACATTTTTATTGGTAACTAAATTCGGTTACATGCTTTACTTGTAACTTTTTTCGATTACAATTTAGGCTGTATCTAATTATGCAGCTCAGTTATGTCCGCACACGATGCCAGAAACTATGCTACTAACTATGCCGTTTTAACCGGCGATTTAGTTCAATCCCGCGCCATCAAGGCCGAGCAATACGATAGCGTGCTGTATCAGCTGGAACAGCTGTTTGCTTCGAAAGCCGAAGCCTGGGCGCTCAATTACAGTTTTTATCGCGGTGATGCCTTTCAGTTGCTGCTGGCGAAACCTCAGTATGGGGTGCGATTGGCGGTGTGCATTCGCTTAACACTGCTCAGCCTGGGGCTGGATTGCAAAATCAGCATTGGTATCGGTGAAGTGACTAACTTACGGCAGGACATTAAAAGTGCCACTGGCCCGGCATTTACCTTATCGGGCACCGGCTTGGATAGCCTGAGTGGCTCCCAGCGTTTGCAACTTGGTTGTCAGTGGAGTGAGCTGGAGAACATTTTAGCCGTACCGGTGCAACTGGCCGACGCCATGCTGACCAAGCTGACTGCCCGCCAGGCGGAAGCCGTGTTGCTGTACCTGATTAATCCAGGGCTGGCGCATGAGGCCTTGGCCCAAAAGCTCGGTACCTCCAGAGCCAATGTCACCAAGCTGCTGAATAACAGTCATTTTGATTATCAATTGCTGCAGGCATTTCTGGCTTATTGCGAGCAGCATATTAGCTGGAGTATGGCATCATGACGGATCTGAGCTTATTGCTGAGTTTGCTGCTGGCCCATGTGCTGGCCGATTTCTTCTTTCAGCCCACCGCCTGGGTGCAGGCCAGGGCCAGCCAGCATTGGCGTGCTGCTGCACTCTATTACCACAGCTTGTTGCATTTTGGGTTAACTCTGGCAGTGATTATGCTGTGGCATTGGCTCAGTTGGTCGGCACTAAGCGGCTGGCTGCTGCTTGGCTCGGCGCTGCTGAATGCGGTTAGTCATTGCCTGATTGATTTAGCCAAATCCTATCTGCAGGGGTTTCGGTACTTTTTGTTGGATCAGCTGCTGCACTTGCTGGTGATAGGCCTGATCTGGTTGGTGTTAACAGATACCAGTATCACACAGTTGCTGGCTTTGTTAGCTGGCATGCTTAGCCCTAAGGTGTTGCTACTGGTGCTGGCGTATTTGCTGGTATTAAAGCCGGCATCGGTGGTGATTGGTTTTATCTTGAATCAAATCGCGACACCTGCGACCGGTGCTGGCTCGGGCTTACCGGCTGCCGGCCACTGGATCGGCATGATGGAGCGGGTACTGGTGCTGACCCTGATTTTAGTCGGGCAATACGGCGGTGTGGGTTTTGTGATCGCCGCCAAATCGGTGCTGCGCTTCAGCGATTTACGCAATGCCAATGATCGGGCCTTAACCGAGTACATTTTGCTTGGCTCTTTGCTTAGCCTAGGGCTAACTTTGCTGCTGGGCATTGGGGTGGTGCAGTTGTTGGGATAATGGAAAAGTAATTCGTACACAGGTGCCGGTAGCAGCGCTTTCGATGTTGCAGTACAGCTGCCATTTCTGACACAAGCGGCTGACAATGGATAAGCCCATACCCAGGCCCTGACTTGTTGCGCCTTTGGTGCCGGGGCTAAATAACTGCGATTGCAATGCTGCCGGAATGCCGTGGCCGCTGTCCTTTACAAGAAGCTGCTGGTTCTGGTAGCTAATGTGGATACTGCCACTATCGGTGTAACTAAAGGCATTGGCCAGTAGATTATTCAGCAAAATCAACAGGGGCGCCTCGGCCATGGCCACCTCGCTAGTGTCAGGAATGGCCAGTTGCAGTTCAATATCTTTGCCGGCAAGCCGACTGTGTTGCTGCAGGATGCTCTGCTCAACCATTGGCAGCAACAGGCTGCGACCCGGCTCTGGCTGTTGCTCGCGGGCCAGCTCCAGCAAGGTGTCCATTGACTGCGCTATTTGTTGTTGGGCGGCCTCCAGTCGGCCGACCAGTTCCCGTTGTTCTTTCTTCAAGGGCGTCGCTGCCAGCAAGCTAAGTGCCCCCTGGCTGATGGTGACCGGCGTTCGCAGTTCATGCGACAGATCACGGGTAAACAATTGCTCCCGCTCGATAAAAGCACTGGTACGGGCCCAACTTTGCTCCAGCGCTGTTGCCAGTTGGCCCATTTCATTGGGCTTAAAGCGGGCGGAAAATCCTGCAGGTAGCGATGAATGGGAGGCATTGTCAAGCAAGGTGGTGAGTTGTTGTAGTGGGCTAAGCAACTGGCGGCCCATCAGCCAGGCCATACCAGAGCCAAGCAGCAGGGTGATCAGCAGCAGTACCAGCAGGAATTTCAGCATCAAGGGGCGAAGCTCCCGTACCATCAAATGCTGGCTCACTTCCGCCAGCAAGAAGCCCTGAGACAGGCGCTGTAAATGATAGTGCCGCTGTTCCTGACCGCTAAACTCGGTGCGGTTCGGCTGGCTTTGTAGCATGCTTTGCAGCTCGTCTGGCAAAGCGGTCGCGTCCTTGTAGTAGCGAATGTAAGCAAGCTGGGGGGCGGGGTGTCCACCGGCTGCCAGTTGTTGCTCTGCATCTCTGGCTTCATCAGCCAGTTGGGCGGCAAAGAAACGATCTTCGATGTGGTAAGCAAATAAGAAGGTGGTGAGGCTAAACAGCAGGGCTATTAGCAGGGTCGTCAGCGCCAAAGCAGCCAGCATGCGCCGCTGTATCGAGTGCTTTTTAATCATCGCTGCTGAGCTCCAGGGAAAAACCAACGCCATGCAGAGTTTTTAGCATCGGCTTTGGAAACGGCTGATCCAATACCTTGCGCAATTG
The DNA here is from genome assembly GCF_039631345.1 of Alkalimonas sp. NCh-2. Lineage (NCBI taxonomy): Bacteria > Pseudomonadati > Pseudomonadota > Gammaproteobacteria > Alkalimonas > Alkalimonas sp. NCh-2. The sequence goes on along the minus strand of NZ_JBDIUV010000001.1, from coordinate 170,649 downwards.
ATACAAGTGCGATCGCAAAGCGTCCGACTCGGTAGGCTCATCCCCCCAGATCCGGCGGCAAAGTTCAGTTCGGCTCATTGGCCTGGGATGCGACTCCATCAGTAAACTCAGGATTTGCCAGGCAATGGGTTTAAGCAGCAGTAACTGCCCCTGCCGGCTGATCTGACGACTTTTCTTATCGAGCAGTAGCTCACCCACACGCACCTGGTATGCCGGTGGCAGCGGCCGGCGGGCCAGTGCCTGACAGCGAGCCCATAGCTCTGGCAGGGCAAAGGGTTTGCTCAGGTAGTCATCAGCACCACAGGCAAAGCCGTGCAGCTTGTCATCCAGGGTATCACGGGCCGTCAGCATCAATACCGGTATATGGCGATTGGCCTGAGAGCGTAGTGCTTTGCACAGCGTCAGCCCGTCCATGACGGGTAGCATCAAATCCAGTACCACCACATCGTAGTAATGCTGCAAGGCCAGCTGCAGCCCCTGCTGGCCTTGTATGGCAAAATCCAGCACAGCGCCCTGCTGGCTAAAATAATCGGCAATATTGGCGCTGATGCTGCTGTTGTCTTCAATCAGTAACACGCTGAGTGGGGCTGTCATCATGGCTAAACCAATCGTCAAGAATCTGCACATAGCTTGCCGGTAACAGGTGGCCGCCGTCAAAGGTAATGTGTTTTTTATCGGGGCTTGGTAAGGCGGCAAACAAGAGGCGGTTCTGTTTTTTGCTGGCGTATTCATCCTGGTTCGCACTGAGTAGCCAGACAGGATTACCGGCCAGCCCTGCCAGCATATTTTTCGGCGCCACTAGGGCCGTGGTGTTGTTGATATGCGGTGGTACGAGCGCCAAAACCCGGTTGATGCGGTTATCCGTGGCGGCCAGGAGCAAGCTAAGCTGAGCACCCATGCTATAACCGGCGCTATGGATTTGCGTTGGATCGAACTGCGGCTGCTCTGTCAGCCAGTCCAGCAGCACTCTGTGATCACGCACCGTATCAATCAGCATGGCTTCGTAGGGTTCACGTTGCCCCCACCAGTGCAGGTTGCGGTAGAGTGCCACTATCCCCAGTGCCGGATCTTTCCGCTCGCCATGGTTGCGGGCATCGATGGTGACAACCGCATAGCCGTTGGCCAGCGCCAGAGCGGCTAGTTTGTCGGTATTCTCAAGTGTAGGACGATCATTGACACTGGCTTGCCACCAGCGTAGCTGTGAGCGGCCCATCGCATGGATACCAATGAGCACGGGAAGCGGCTCCTGACCGTCATGCAGCGGCATCGGATAGCGCAGCTGGCCATTGACCACAGCCCCGTCAAAGCTGCGATAGCTAAAGCTGAAATGAGTGTTGTCTGTGGACTCTAACTGCATGGTCATTGGCTGAACCACCGAATAGCTGTAGCGCTCAGCAATCTGTGTGGGCGAGACGGTATAAGGTTTTAAGCCAAAGACACTGTACCAGGCGGCAGCCAGGGCCGCGGCTACTCCAACAATGGTGAGTAGTGTTGTTCTGATTTTGATGAGGTTCATGCATGGGTTCCTGTGCTAAATAGTCAGCTGTTGGTTTGAAAGGGGCAGCATAAGGGGGGAGCTGTGAAGCGGTTGTGAATTGATGAGTGCCTATTTTTTTCCGAGGCCCAGAAAAATGCTTTGGCTTGCTTTTACCATAGCAACATGGAAGACTTTTGTGAAAAGTGATCCTTACAGCTATCGATTGAATACGATGCAAAAACTATTGATTGTCAGCGATATTTTTGGCCAGTGCCAAGGGCTGCAGCAGCTGTTGCAGGATCTGGCGGCGCCTGATTGCAGCATCCGTGTGCTGGACCCTTATCAGGGGCAGTCGCAGTCGTTCAGCGATGAGCCGCAAGCGTATCAGGCTTACACCGAGTGCTGTGGCCATGAGCATTATGCCAGCCTGGTACGGCAGGCGTTGGCTGAATACACGGATCCCTTGGCTCTTGCCATTGGCTTTAGCGCCGGTGCCAGTGCGCTCTGGCGTGCTTTGGCTAAGCCGGGTACCAGCCAGGTACAACAAGCTGTACTGTTTTATCCGGGGCAGATCCAGCCCTACCTGGTGCTTAACCCAAGCGCACCGGTTCACGTTATTTTCGGTGCCAGTGAGCTGCATTTTGACGTTCGCGCAGCCTGCGCTGTTTTATCGCAGCAGCCGGGCGTTCAAGCCAGCAGCACAGCATGGCAACATGGCTTTATGAACCCGGTATCCAAGGCTTACAGTGAGCCTGGTTATCGGCAATACCTTGGACTACTAAAGGCATTGTAAAGTGGCATGGGCAGCTGATCCTGATGTAATTACCATCGGATAAAGCTATTGATTTTTTTGTAGTAGCTGGCTAACTTGCTTGCAGCGAAGGTGATGGAAAGAAAGATCCTGGGTAGTGTGTGATGAGTTTTCTACTTCCTAAAGCAGTCGACTCGCTATCGGGCATCAAGCCATAGTAAACAGGAGAATGTATGCGTACTTTGATCGCGTTAACCATAATTGTTGCCGGAGTTGTTGTTGCTGTTATCAACCTTGCTGGTGCTTCACAGCAGCCAGCCATGAATACCATTGAACAGTGTGCCAGCTTGTTGCCGCAAGGCCAGGTCTACACCTTTGAAGTGATGGGCATTGTGGATACAACCAGCGGTTCGCCACAACTGTCGGGTGAAATGTCCATCTCTGATGGCACTGAGCAAGACCGCTCGGCCGAGACCGAAGCTTTTGGCCAGTGCCTGGCCAGATTGATCCGTTAGTTGTTGCCGCTCAAACAGCCCTGCAGAAGGGTTACAAGCTGCCGGGCCCGTCTGTGTGGCTCGGCATCTTGTTTCACGTCCCGATCCGCCAGCCGGCATTCTATGCTGTGATCGCATAGCTCAACTGGCCAGCTTCAGCACCACTACGCCGCTGATAATCATCATGACCCCAAGGTAACGCAGCAGCGAGGTAGGATCACCAAAGAAATACACCCCGACCAAAAAGGTGCCGGCTGCTCCCATGCCGGTCCAGACGGCGTAGGCGGTACCAAGCGGTATGGTACGCTGTGCCAGAAACAGCAGGGTGCCGCTTACCACCATAAAGCCGACTGCAATCGCGATGCCGGTTAATTTATGCTGGCCACTTTGCGCTATTTTTAACCCTACAGGCCAGCCAATTTCGGTAAAACCAGCCAACAGTAAAAAAATCCAACTCATGATGTCCTCATCTTGTTTGCGCTATTGCCCTTGACAGAGTGGCTATAATATCTACTAATTAGATTTATCAAAGTTAGATACCATCGAATAATTTCATATGTTAAGTCTTGAACAGATCAGAATGTTTGTGATTGCGGCAGAGGAAGGCTCGTTTTCGGCCTGCGCCCGAAAAACCGGCAAAGTGCAGTCGGCCGTCAGTCATGGCATTAACACATTGGAATTGGATTTAAACCTGGAGCTGTTTGATCGCTCATCACGCAATCCACGTTTAACCCCCGCCGGAGAGCGTTTGTTGCGCCAGGCACGGGCCTTGCTACAGCAGGCTGATGAGCTGGAAAAAACCGCCCAGGCCATTGATAAAGAGCAGGAAACCCGCTTTACCATAGCGTTGGATGATGGTCTGTTGTTGCCGCAGGTGTTTACACTGCTTAAACAACTGGAGGAGCGTTTTCCTACGCTCGAGCTGGAACTGCTAACCCTGCCTTCGACCGATATGGCTGCGGCGGTGCGCAGTGGGGAGGTTCAGCTTGGGGTGATGTTCTCGGAAGTGGAAGCGGCCAAAACCACCGATTTTTGTTTTGTTGGCCAGTTGGAGATGATTGCTGTTTGTCATGTCGACTACCCATTGGCGGCGCTGGAGCGTATCAGCATTTCCACCTTGCTGCCTTACCGGCAAATTGCGGTGCGGGGCAAAGACAAGCGCGAATCGTCCTTACTGCTGAGCATTGCTTCCAAAGTCTGGTGGTGCTCCGGTTACAGCGAGGCGCTTTCTTTGGTTGAGCGTCAGTTGGGCTGGGCCTACTTACCGCGTTTTATGGTGCAGCACTTACTGAATAATGGGCAGCTGCACCGGATGAAGCTGGCGATTGATCATGCCACCTGGTCGGTACCGGTGGACTTGATTTTTAGCAAAGGCGAGCCGCATGGCCCGGTGTTTTCATGGCTGCTGGACGAGTTGAAAAAGCTGTATGCCAGCCCGGCCAGGGATTAAATATGCCGCGAGCAGCTTCGCTAAACCGAGCTGTACGAAGATGGCCCAAAAAAGGACGCTACGACAAGCTGCCGTGAGCGTCCGATCACAGGGGGCGGTTTGCATCAGCAAGGCTTAGCCCTGGGTGGTTTTTTCCAGCAGCGCATCATCCAGTTGATTGGCCCGGATGGCTGCTGGCCGGGCGTTCAAGCGCTCGGTATAATCCAAAAAGGCTGGCAGTGGTTCGATGGTTTTAAACATCAGGCCCCACATAATATGGCTGCCCACATAGACATCGGCGGCGGTAAACTGCTCACCACAGATATAGGGGCCATGGGCTAACGCTGTTTCCAGTGTATTGATCGTATCCTGATAAAAACCAGAACCCACTGCCGGCGCATTGTCGGCATCAATGCGCCAGTCGTAGGCTTTGGCGCTGGTTGCCATTTCCAGTGGCCCTGCAACAAAGAACAGCCAACGATAGTAGGCCGCCCGCTCCGGACTTTGTGGATCGGGTGCCAGTTGCTTATCGGCAAAGTGATCGGCCAGGTAAGCACAGATGGCGGCGGCCTCGGTGACCACCACATTGCCGTGGGTGAGTGCCGGTACTTTGCCCATGGGGTTCAGCGCCAGAAAGTCGGCGGACTTCATGTCACCACCGTACTGCAGTAACTTCACCTGGTAAGGGACTCCCAGCTCTTCCAGTAGCCAGCGGACAATACGGCCGCGGGAGTTGGGGTTGGTGTATAAGGTTAATTCGTGCATTGCCATTGTGGTATTCCTTGTTGCTGGTAACTTTTGCACCTGGTCAGTGATCTGGCCTGGCAGTGTGGCGGTTTTGCCGCTGATGCAAAGAATACGACCCATATAGGGCAGAATACGTCCTAATTTTCGGCTATAGTTGCACTTTTAGTTTCACTTTGATCGTTTGCAGACAGCAGAGCGATTATGTGCACAAAGCATAGCAAGCAGTGGAGGGGGCGGGATGATACAAAGGCAGCTGTTATGAGTGGCCCCACGGTTCGGGTACTGACCTTACTGGAACTGTTGCAATCGCATCCACGCTTAAACGGCACTGAGATAGCGCAGCAGCTTGGCGTGGATAAGCGCACGGTGCGGCGCTATATTCAGGCGCTGGAAGCACTGGGCATACCGGTGACCACCGAGCAGGGCCGCGATGGCGGCTATATGCTGGTGGCTGGTTACAAATTGCCGCCGATGATGTTTACCCATGAAGAAACCCTGGCGTTATCACTTGGTTTGCTGGCCGCGAAAAAGTTAAGCCTGGTCGAGACGGAAGCGGCTATCAGCAGTGTGCAGGCGAAACTGGAACGGGTGATGCCGGCGAAGTTGAAATCCCGTACCCGACTGATTGCCGACACCATCAATCTGATGTTGCCGGAGCCTGCACCCGCCAGTCGGGGGGTGCCATTATCGCCGTTGCTGGATGCGCTGGAGCAGCAGCGTGCGGTGCAGATCCGTTATGCGTCCTACCATACCGAGCCGGTAGAGCGGCGGGTGGATCCCTATGGTTTGCTGTTTCGCCGCCAGCACTGGTACCTGAGCGGTTACTGCCATCTGCGCCAGGATCTGCGTATTTTCCGGCTGGATCGTATTCAGCAACTGACATTGCTGGAGCAGACCTTTACCCGGCCGGCGAACTTTAATGCGGCAGAGCATTTTAATGCCAGCCTGAATCAGATGCCGGGTAATTTGTCGGTAAAAGTCATGCTGCATACCGACTTAACCACGGCTGCCGAGCATCTTGGCTTAACTGCCTCCTTGTTAAAACCTCAGGTCGGTGGTTTGCTGCTGAGCTTTCAAATCGACAACTGCGATTGCATCGCCCTCTGGCTCAGCCAATTGCCGTTTGATTTCACCATTCTGGAGCCACCGGAGCTCAGGCAAGCACTTAACAAGCAGGCACAACGTCTGCTGCGACTAGCTGGTCAGGCGCATTGAGTGCTGGTAAGGCATAGTTTATGCTGCTAGGGCTCGGTAGTTAAAAGCTCCGGGCCTGAAAATTAATGCCTTCACCAGACTCGCAATACTGTTTCAGGCTCAGTAAAAAGATGGCCCAATTGTAGTTACAAAACCGATAGAAGTCGGTGAGTTCCCGCCAGTCGGCATGCTGCAAAGTGACGGCGGTTTTGCCATTGCTCTCTTGCAGTTCAAAGCAAACACGGGTACCTATCCATTCAGGATCTGAATCCAGACAAAGCCAGTCCATACGCTGATTTGGCGTGAGGGCGGTGATTTGCATTTTTGTGGGTGTTTCATCCCCAAACCGGAATTCATTGATGGCACCAGCTTTGGCGCTAAACGTCAGCTCTTTTGTCCAGATAGCGGCTAAACCAGCCGCTGTGGTGAGCACCTGATACACCTGCGATGCGGGTGCTTTGATGTACTGAATCTGTTCAATGTTGATCATAGGTGCTCCGGTAGTGATGGTGTGGATTGTGTTTTGGGGCATTCGTCGCCGTTAGCGCCAATCAGGGAACAAGGATGCGTTGCCTTCCAGCAACGATTTCAGGCCAGACAAAATCACTGGCCAGCCGTTACTCACCCCCGGAAGCACTTTACTGCCCGGTTCAAACTGATCATGCGTCAGGGTCAGCTTTACTTTGCCCAGGTATGGCTCTATCACGAAAGTCACTCTGGATGGTTGTTCAGGCCGGGTCAGGTCTACTCTTTGCCCCTGGTAACCTGGCATCTCATCATCGGTGGCAGGGAGAAAGGTGTAACACAAGCGTCTTGGAGGCTCTGCTTCCAGCACCTGTCCAGACCAATCCAGTGAACCGTCTTCTTTTAGCAGTTGTACCAGAGCACCGACTTGCCAGTTGGATTCAATGCCGCGTTGCCCCCAGTACTGCCGGGTAAACTCAGCACTGGTCAGTGCTCGCCATAACTGCTCGGGGCTGGTATCGATATAGGTGACATAGACAAAGTTTGTGGCGGTCATGTTATTTGTCCTCCAGAGCTTGTTTTAAGGTGGCGAGTGCTTGCAGTCGCTGCGGTTCGAACTTGCCAAGCCAGCGCTGATAGATCTGCTGGATTGGCTCTGGGTTTAAGTAATGCAGCTTTTCTCTGCCTCGCCAAACCACCACCACCAGATTGGCGGCCTCGAGCAGCGCCAAATGCTTCGTGACCCCCTGACGGCTGATGGCCATGCGCTCACAGAGCGAACCCAGCGTCTGGCCGTTTTCTTCAGTTAAGCGATCAAGCAGCTCGCGGCGGCAGGGATCGGCCAGCGCTTTAAAAATGTCGTGTGCGTCTGATGTCATAGCTTTAATTATGCAACCATTCGGTTGCATGTCAAATGTTATGCACCAATTGTTTTGAATATGGTTGTGGCAGGCGTAGGGAATCAGGTCGAAATGGATGATTCCCTCTCAATCAGTTCTGGCATAAAAACGTTGTTTACCTCAACATTTTTGTTATACAGATTTTTTAACAACCATAAGGCTGCCATCTTGCCCATTTCGTGAATGGGGTTATTTACGGTGGTAAGTTTAGGGGACACATAGCGGGCGAAAGGAATATTATCATAGCCGACAAAAGATAAATCCTGCGGGATGCGCATGCCGCGCTCTAAGCACACCGAGATGGCGCCGGATACCATTTGGTCGTTGGCGCACACTACTGCGGTAAAGGGCTTGTGCTGGCGCTGGGTGAGCAAATAGGTCATCCCATCGACACCACCTTCTTCGCGGTAATCTCCTTCGAAACACAGCTTGGGATCAAATTCGATGTTGAGTTCGCTGAGCGCTCGTTTGTGGCCGACCAAACGCTCAATAGCATCGTGTTTTTTCGCTGGTCCGGAAATGTAGGCGATGTGACGATGCCCGAGGGACAGTAGATGTTTGGTGGCCATGTAGCCACCCAGCTCATTTTCCAGATAAATACAGCGCTCGCTGATTTGTTCGATATAGCGGTTAATTAATACAATGGTGGTAGGGCCTTTGCTCAGGTCAATCAGGTATTCATCGGATACGGCTTCGACATCCAGGATTAAGGCGTCACAACCACGATCCAGCAGAAACTCGACGCTATCCTTTTCCTGGTTGGCATCACTATGACCTACCGCGATGATCACATGTTTATTTTCTGCTCTGAGTGCGGCTTCTATTTCTGCCATCATCGGACCATAGTAGGGGCCGTCCAACTGCGATACCAACACACCAACACTGTTAGAGCAACTGGACGCCAACGACTGGGCAAAGGTATTTGGCCGATAGCCCAGCTTTTCCATAGCAACTAACACTTTTTGCCGGGTTTTCTCCCCGACATTGGTGTTTTTATTGATCACTCTGGACACGGTGGCTAAAGACACGCCAGCCAGCTGGGACACATCGTAAATGGTTGCCATAATATTTGCAGTTACTCGCTATTGAACTAAAGATGTCATAGTACAGGCTTACTGTTACGCCTGCTTCAACTCCTGACTGATTTGGCCAATTTTTTCATTGGTCAGGACGTACCAGCGCATTACCACGGCCACAATCACGGAACCTATTGCCGGGTAAAGGCTGAATGCCAATAATAAACCAGCCCGGGTGGTTTCGGTTTGCACTGCACCCGCCTGATAACCCATACCCGCTAACAGCCAGCCTGCCGAAGCACCACCCACCGCAACGCCCAGCTTAATAAAAAATACAATGGATGAATAGACCATACCAGTAGTTCGAATGCCGGTGCGCCATTGGCCGTAATCGACCGTGTCTGCCATTTTGGCCCACAGCAGCGGTGTACCAGTGTTAAACACGGCATTCCATAGCACATACAGCGCAATAGCCAGTGCCACATTGGTATCCGCGACCAGGTAGCTGGCAACACAGAGTGCACCGGCCAGCAACTGAATAACAATATACAGTTTAATTTTGCTGAACCGCTTTGCCAGTGGCTGCGCCATCAGACAGCCGATAATGCTGCCAACCATACCTAGTGTAATAATCAGCGAGATACTGTCGGGCTTTAGCAAGTAGTATTTAATGTAGTAAATGGCCAGGGTGGTGCGCAGCACAAAACCGCTCATTAAGCACAAGGTAGCCAGCGCCAGTACCCGCCATTGATCGTTTAACCAAAGAATTTTGAAGTTCTGCAGATAGGTGCCGGTATGCTCTTTCGGCGGGATCACCCGTTCTTTGGTGCCGTAAAAGCAGAGCAAAAACATCAGTACGCCTAAGGTACTCATGGCTAAAATAGTCAGCTGATAGCCTTTGGCGTTGTCCCCCTGACCGAAGTAGGCGACCAATGGCAAGGTGCAGGCCGACACCAGTACGCCGCCAATAAAGGCAAAGACAAAACGATAGGATTGTATCGACACCCGCTCTTTCGGATCAGCCGTTAAGGCCGCACCCAGGGCACAATAAGGGATATTAATAGCGGTATACACCATCATCAGCAAAGTGTAGGTGACAAAAGCATAAATCATTTTGCCGGTATCTGAAAAATCGGGCGTGGTAAACGCCAACACGCTGATAACGCCAAAGGGCAGTGCAAACCACAGCAAATAAGGGCGGAATTTTCCATATTTGCTTTGGGTGCGATCGGCAAAGGCCCCCATGAGTGGATCGGTAATGGCATCAAGACAGCGTACCAGTAAAAACATGGTGCCGACAAAAGCCGGCGAAATGCCAAAAATATCGGTATAAAAAAAGGTTAAGAACAACATAACGGTTTGAAATACGATATTACTTGCTGTGTCGCCAAGCCCGTAAGCCATTTTCTCTCTGATGCTAACCATGCTTACCTTACCCCTGTTGTCTGGTGTTGTTTTGTTGTTTTTCTGCTGATTAACGTGAGGTAATCAGGTTTTTATAGGCAATACCGCTGTTTTTAATGGTGCGTTCCTGGGTGGCATAATCCACATAGACAATGCCAAATCGCTTCAGGTAGCCTTCGGCCCATTCAAAGTTGTCCATCAGGCTCCAGGCAAAATAGCCGGCAATATTTACGCCTTGCTCTATGGCATGGTGCACTGCCATCAAATGTTGCTGGTAGTAGTCAATGCGGTCTTGATCGTCCACCACACCATTGCTTAGTGTATCGGCCATAGCGGCGCCATTTTCGGTGATATACACCGGTGGTAACGGGTACTTGGTATGCAACGAGACCAGTAAATCGGTAAAGGCTTGTGGGTAAATTTCCCAGCCAATATCGGTTTTGGCTGCATTGACCATATCGACTTCGGTAAAGGCCTTGTCCGGTGCAGCCTTATACACAGTGCGGGTGTAAAAATTGATCCCCAAAAAGTCCAACGGGGCCTGCATGATGGCAAAGTCGCCATCCTGTATAACCGGTTTATCTTCATCAGACAACAGCGCAAAGCTGTCCGGGTAAGCACCATCAAACAGCGGCTTGATATACCATTGATTAAAATACTCATCTGCCAGCCGTGCTGCCGTGATATCGGCTGCGCTATTGCTATGGGCATAGGCCGGAGTAAAGTTAAGTACAATACCATTCAGGCTGTGCGGGCTGTTTTTTTGCAGTACCGGCATGGCTAAACCATGCGCCAGCAAAATATGGTGGGCAGCCTGGCGGCCATAGGCTTTTTTGGCCAGGCCTGGGGCATGAACACCGGTTTCATACCCCAGGTAAGAACTGCAAAAGGGTTCGTTGAAGGTGGCGTAAGCATAGACTCTGTCACCCAATGCCCGGGTAATTTTATCGGCATAATCGCGAAACAAGTAGGCGGTTTCCCGATTTAACCATCCGCCGTTATCTTCAATGTATTGCGGTAAATCCCAGTGATACAAAGTGACGAAGGCTTTGATATTGTTTGCCTTTAGCGCGTCGAGTAAGCCAATGTAAAAATTAACGCCGTGCTGGTTCAGGCTGCCGTCTTGATGCATCACCCGGGGCCAGGAAATGGACAGGCGATAAGCATCTACCCCCAGCGAACTGATCAGCTCAACGTCTTGCTGCCATAAATTGATGTGGTTACAGGCCACATCGCCATTGGAGCCATCGCGGACTTTGCCGGGGGTGGCACAGAAGGTATCCCAGATACAAGGCAAGCGGGATGCGGAGTCACCTTCAATTTGAAACGAGGCCGTTGCCACGCCGTAGATAAAGTCTTTTTTCAGCATTTTTGATGCTGCAGGTAAAGTGTATGCCATAATGTAATCGCTTTCATTTTGCGTTAAGTCAATCGATTTAGCGTGCCCTTGCATCTGGTGCCCGCTGCTGCTTATAAAAAACTGGTAAAAATATTGGCGGTAAGTCGCCCGCTGATCGGTGAGCTGTCAATATCGGTGCTGGTATTCACCAAAGTAGAATGCAGCAGGTTGCCCGGGTAGATAATCAGCCGGTTGGCCTGGTAAGGCACCTGGTGGTATAGCTCGAAATGGGCATCACTCTGAACAAAGTACTGCTGTGCGGGGTTACCATGCTGGTCAATAAAGTGCTGTGCTGCGTTAAAGTAGTGCTGCCGGCGCTGCTCGCTGATGCGCTCATAGCCGGTAGGGTTATGCCGGAAAAAACCGGTGCTGCCGTGTGGTTGTGGGTTTAAGTAGTGTAAAAAAGCAAAGTAATGACCATCTGCCGTATCAAAATGCGGCAGGCATTGCAGTGGTTGTAATGTGTCTTCGGTTTGATTAATCAGCGCAAAAAACAGGTTTTGTGGCTTAAGCCGCAGCTGTTTTGGTACCTGGTACACATCATAAATGAGTGGATACAGGGTGGTGAGGGTGGCGGCGACATAGTGTTTGGGTAATGGCGCTTTCAAACCCGGGTAATAAGCTGTGTGATCAGGATTAAACGCACTTTGCTGGGCCTGTTGGCGCAGTGCTGTAATATCGCTGACAAAATCATCAATGATCAGCAAAGGGGTACGCTCTTGCCCCAGATAGATCACTTCGGGCCTTAGCGTGGGGTTTATTGCAAAGTCAGTCGTCTGCATGGTCAGTTTGCCACAGCCTGGCAGTAATGCCGGATAAAGTCCTGATGCGACGGATATTTGGCGACACTGCGCTGCACATTGCTCTGGATCTGCTGTAAAAAGCTGGCCAGTTCGTCATCGGACATTGCATCAACAATCGGATGATACTGCGCTGGCTGCAAGCCTTGCCCCAGCATCACCTGGATCCAGGAGCTTTCGCCAAACAACTCCTGAGCAAACTTGTACACTTTGCCGCTTTGCTGAAATAACGCGATACGATGGGCCAATGAATCGGGCACTTGCATCGAGCTGCAATAGCGCCAGAACGGCGTGTCGGTGCGCTCGGTGACTTTGTAATGCAGAATAATAAAGTCGCGGATATTCAGCAGTTCGATTTCAGTTTGCCGGTTAAACTCGGCCACGTCGGCCGATTGAATGCCCTGGGCTGGAAACATTTGCAGCAGGCGAATGATACTGCGCTGGATCAGATGAATACTGGTTGACTCCAATGGCTCCAGAAAACCCGACGATAAGCCGATAGCAATGCAGTTCTTTTGCCAGTGTTTACGGCGAGTACCGGTGCGAAACTTAATCAGTCGCGGCTCGGTCAGCATATCGCCTTCCAGATTATCGACCAGAGTTTGTCTGGCGTCGGCATCACTTAAGTATTTACTGCAGTACACCAGACCATTGCCCACACGGTTTTGCAGCGGAATACGCCATTGCCAGCCGGCCTGGCGGGCAATGGATCGGGTGTATGCCAGGGGTGGGGCCACGCTTTTGGTTTGTACCGCAATAGCACTATCGCAGGGTAACCAGTGGCTCCAGTCATCAAAGCCGGTATTTAGCGTTTGTTCAATCAACAAGGCACGAAAGCCGGTGCAGTCGATAAATAAATCGCCATCAATATGCTGGCCATCTTGCAGCACAAGCCCGGCAATATCGCCATGATCGTGCTGCTTCACACGGGCAATTTTGCCTTCAATCCGGTTTAAACCATGTTGCTGTGCGATGTTTCTCAGGTAGTTGGCATAGAGTGAGGCGTCCATATGATAGGCATGGTTCAGATCCTGATTCGGCAGTACAGCAAAGCGCCCTTGCCGCGCAGCCAGGTGTTCTACGCAATAGTCGCCAATGTCGGCGGCAATACCGCGTTGCTGCCCCTTCAACCAGAAGTGCTGAAAGCCGCAGGCCCAACAATCTTTTCCTAAATAGCCAAAAGAATGCAGGTAGTTTTTATGGAGATCGTGCCAGTTTTCAAAGGCGATCCCCAGCTTAAAGGTAGCATTGGTCGCGGCCATGACCTCCGCTTCTTTCAGGCCGAGTAGCCGGTGAAAAATATGCAGGGTTGGAATCGTGGCTTCACCCACGCCGACCGTGCCAATTTCGTCCGACTCTACCAGCACCACCTCGATGGATTTCCCCATCAGCTTGGCCAGCGCTGCGCCGGTCATCCAGCCGGCGGTGCCGCCACCGGCAATCACTACTTTTTTAATCCGCTGCGCCTGGTTCATGCTGCCCCCTTGCTGGTGTCTGTTGGTATCATGGCGGTTCAACGCTTGAGTTTATTAAGCAGATCAGCGCGCAGCTGGCGCGCCTGCAGCTCGGAAATAGGTTTGGCCAGCATGGCCTGGGCAGCGTCCGGTATGTGCTGCTGTGATACTTCATCATGGTCAAAAATATAATGTTCAAAAATGGCTTTCCATGCCTGGCGCTGGGCTTTAGGCAAGCTGCGTAAACTGAGGATACTCATCAACAGTGCATTGTTAGGGCGGCCAAGATAGGCCGGTGTATCGCGCCACCAATGGCTGAGCAATGCATTAAATGGTGTTAACGCTTTAACATGGTGCCACCACATGCTGGGAATAAATAATACGTCGCCCGGCGCTAACGTGGCGGTTTGGGCTGCTGCCAACGCCTGAGTAAAGCGTGGAAATTGCTGCAAATCGGGCTGCTCGAAATCGACCATGCTGATGTCCTGGCCGCCCGGGGCAAACTCCATCGGGCCAGGATAGAGGTTGGCAATTTGCTCCGGTGGAAACAGGGTGAAAGTGCGGCTGCCAACCACATTGCAGGCCAGATTATGCGGAAAATCATAATGTGCCGCGATCCGTGACTGATTACCAATCCACAGGCTGGTTAGGGGTGTGATACCTGGCAAGACAATGCTGTTCTCCTTGGCCAGGCCGTTAAACCAGCGCTGAATGTCGGTGGAGCCCATATACCATGTACTGGTGTCATCCGCAGCCTGTGCCAGCAGGCGGTCAAGAAACTGGTTAAAGTCAACTTTACCGGCCTGAAAGTTAAAGCCGGTGCAATCCTCATTATAAAACACTCGGCCTTGGTGCCCGGCAGGCACTAAGCAGGCATTGACCGGCTCACCCTGATAAAATTGCCGCAGATAATCAGCCGCGGCGGCGGCACTGTTTAGCCCTGCCTGTACCAGCGGCCAGTGTAAACATTGCTGTTGAAACACCAGTGGCGTGGTGGCTGTGGCAATGATTTGCTGCAAGCTGGCACTGTCGCAAGCCGGCAGGGTTTTTATCGGGGTGAGGGCTGCGGTCATGATGGTTACCTTCCGCTTAAGCCACAGTGCTGGCGTTCAGCTGGTTTTTTAACCGCAACAGACTGCGGATATTCGACTGTGACGCAATCGCCATATAGATGGCCTCTAAATAGCCCTGGTTATGTAATTGAGCCAACACCTCGGCAGGTAATGCTGCCAGGCTGTCTTCGTTAATGGTATAAAACCCCATCATCTGGTGTTTGCTGCCGTCATCCAACTGAATATCCAGGGTGAACGACTCCAGCAGCTTGTGTTGCAGCAATAAATCGATAAAGGCCGTGTTGTCCTGCAGGCCCTGATGAATGGTTTGCAGCATGGCGGATACGTCGTCTAGATAGGGGCTGCTGCCACCCAGCGGTAAGAACAGTGCTTCGCCCTGCTCTTTGTTGACCCGCGGACTGTCCAGATCAAGATGGATCATATGTTGGATGTGCTCGACCCCGTCTTCGACTACCGCTTGCTTGCCAATTAAAAACGGGTGGCGGCGAACGGTCAGTGGCAGGTAATACCCCTGCCAGTTGTTGTCCTGTAAAAACAGGTTTTCCTGGTGGGTAAAGCCAAATACCGCCACCGAAAAAAACTGGCCGGTGGCGGCATCTTTATGGAAGAAAATCGGGTAATGCGCCTGGACACTGCGAAATTCTTGCGGGAACGTCGGGGTAAACCAGACATTGTCGCCAAATTCAGCGCCGCGGCTGGTGATGATTTTCAGATCCAGATGCTCGACGCTGTTTAGTAGTACATGCTTGCTCATCATTCTATCCTGTTGCGTAAGTTATTATTGTTATTCGTTAAATAGGTGGTAAGCCATACTGGCGTATTTTGTTCAGTAACTGCCGGTTATCGGGTAATGCCGCCGCCTGGTGGGCTCTGCGCTTGGCGTTTTCAGCAAATAACTGATCGGCTTGTTGCACCAGTGATGGCTTTAAGTGGCTATAAGGCTGGGTATTCATATGCATACCGTACACAATGTACTGGTAACTGGCCGCCGGAAACAGCACATCGCTGTGGGTAATATCCTGAGCTGATGGTACTTTGTGTTGCCATAGCTGCACCAACTGTTGCAATGGCTCGGGTATGCTGGAGGATTCACGATGATCATGCCAGTAAGCATGATCGCTGCGTTTACTCAGTACATAATGCAACTTTAAAAACTCAATAATTTGCTGCCAATGCCGGGTAAAAGCCTGGTTCATCCGTTCGGCAGCCAGCGTTAGCAAGGAGACGGGCAGGGGCAATTGGGCAGAAAGGTAGTTGGCGCTCCACTCTACCAAGGCTAAGGCAGATGCCTCCAACGGCTCGATAAAACCGGCTGCCATCCCAATAGCGACACAATTGTGGTGCCAGCATTTGTTGTAGTGTCCAGGCTTAAAGCTAAGTTTGCGCCAGTTAAGCTGGGCGGTATCGGTCACCCCGGATTGGTGCAAATAGCGCTGCAGCTGTTGCTCGGCCTGCTCGTCAGAGCAATGGGCGGAGGAATACACATGGCCCACACCGCGGCGTGACTGCAGCCCTATGTCCCACACCCAGCCAGAGGGCTGAGCGGTAGAGACGGTACAGGAGGCGATAGCGGCATCAGGCTGATCATAAGGTACTTGCAGCGCCAGGGCTGAATCGTTAAATAGCCGGTGTTGTTGCGGGACAAAAGGCACGGCGTAATGTTTGCCTAGCAGGAGCGAAGCCGTACCGCTGCAATCGATGAACAGGTTGGCACTTATCACCGTGCCATCTGCGGTAACGAGAGTCGCAATATCACCGTTGGCGTTGTTGGTGATCTGCGCTATATGCGCTTTCACATGGTGTACACCAAGCTTCTCAGTTGCATGTTGTTGTAACAGGTTACTGAATTTTCCGGCGTCCAGGTGATAACCATAATTATTGATAAAGCTGTATTCGGCGGTGGAAATTTGCTTTGGTGCCAGGCCGGCCGCACAGAGCCGGGGTTGCGGGCTGACGGCGTCAGCAAAAGCAACCTGCTGGCGAAAAGGCAACCAATATGGGCAAATAGCCATCTCGGCTGTGCCTATCGGCAGACTGAAAGGATGAAAATAACTATCGGTGGTGTTCGTGCACCAATTAATAAACTGCGAACCCTGCTTAAAGCTGGCATCGCAGCTGTTTAGAAAATCGGTTTCGCTGATGCCAATACGTTGCAGTGTGTTGCGCATGGACGGCCAGGTGCCTTCACCTACACCAATAGAGGCAATATCGGGCGATTCAATCAGGGTAATCTGCAGCGTGGCAGGCGTGAGTAAGCGTCCCTGATCGGCATTGTGGTCAGCAGCCAGTATGGCCGCAGTTAACCAGCCTGCGGTTCCTCCACCGACAATCACTATCTGTTTAATCACTGTATCCATCTGATCATTACCGCTGTGAAGACCTGGTCAGGGCCTGGCTGTTATGCAGAACATAGTCAAGATAACGTATCTGCTGGCAGCATTGAAGTTATCGGTAAATAAAAGGCCATAATGCTATGGCCTTGTTGGGTAGCGCCATCTGGTCAGAACACGTAACGGGCACCAATGCTGTAGCGTGGGCCAGTTTCCACCAGGCTTAATACCTGCTCTTTAGCGCGGCCATGGATACGTTGGTATTCATTGGTGATATTTAATGCTTCCACATACAGGCTTAGCCCTTGTACCATTGGCAAGTCATAGCTGGCTGACACGTCAATCTGGGAATAAGCCTCGGTATACTGCGGATTTGCACCGGTCTCCTGGCCACGTGAACTTAAGAACTGGTCCCGCCAGTTATAGGCGATACGAGCCTGAAAACCATTTTTTTCATAAAACAACACTGCGTTCGCCGTATCACTGATCCCCAGGATAGCCGGCTGATCTGCCAGAATAAAGTTGTTGTAATCATTCTCACTGTTCACCAGGGTGTAGTTGGCAAGTATCCCGAAGCCAGAGTCGCCAAACACATGTTGAATGGCAAACTCCCAGCCATCAATGACTTCAGATACACTGCTGTTTGATGGGGTGTCGATCCTAAACACCAGGTCATTGTCTTCGCCGGCTACCCCGCTGATCACACCATTGGCGACATCAACACCCGGAGCATTCGGATAATTGGCGAAAATCCAGTTGCGGATGGCCTGTGCATCTGAACCGACCGCAGCTATAGCTTCAGCATATTTAGGGCCATTGACCGGGTTAGGAATATTGTAAATCGTCGATTCCACCACGGTGTTGCTGATAAAATTGGAGGTGTTTTTGCGGAAGTAACCCACAGAGACATAGCTTGAGGGAGCAAAGTACCATTCGGCCGAGAAGTCGATATTTTTTGACTCCAGTGGCAGCAGGCTTGGATTCCCCGCTGAGCCTCCACCACCACCGCGGTTGGCCAGGGTGTTCACCACGGTACCCCCTTGAATGGCTACATAGTCTGGGCGGCCAATGGTTTCACTGTAGGCGGCGCGCAATATCACATCGTCAATGATTTCAATATTGAAATTAATGCTTGGCAGGAAGTAATTGTAGCTGCCTTTTTGGGTCTGGAGTTCGCGCAGGCCGCTGGCTTGCAATTCAATTTCGGTTTCAGCAATCCAGTTGGCACCATCGTAGCTGGCTACCGCAGAGGTAGAAGTGACGTTGGTTTTTTCGTAACGCATACCAATATGGAAATCATACTGCCGGCCATTGAAGTCAGACTCGTAGTTGTACTGTAAAAACACCGATTGTGATTTCTCTTTGGTGTAACGGTCCACGTCGCTGGCGTAGTCCGTCGATGGGCAAAAATCGGTACCGCAATCTCCCGCACCCACATACCCGACTGGTGTGTATAACATTTCAGCCCGATCTCTTAGCATGCCAAAGTTCCACATGAAAATACGATCTAGCACCTCGAACGTCTGGCCGGGTGCCAGTGAGAAATCACCGGTGCCGGTACTAAATTTATCCTGAATGGTCTCTGCCGGAAAGAACGATTCGTCAAAGTCGCCGGCCTGACCAACACCACCCCAATCGTTACGCTGGACATTTACGGAGCGGGAGCGGTTATCCACATTGTTCAGTGCGATGCCAAAATCAATGCTGCCTCTTTGCTCAAACACATACTCACCGGTTAACTGATATTGACCGATTTCAGATTTATTGGTGGCGTTACCAAATACGCTACCGGTCACCATCATATCGGACGGTTGTACACTGTTGCCGCCACCGACAGACAGCAAGGGCCGGGGGCCACTGAAATCTGTAGCTGCGCTGGTGCGAATAAATGCAGCAGTGCTCAGGGTATTATCTGAACCAAAGGCATTATTCGGTTTGAACTCGGCTGTGGATTGATGGGCATCAAAGGTCAGTTTCAGCGCATTGCTGGCTTGCCATTCGATGTTAAGACCCAGCGAGCCACTTTGGTTACGCACGCCATAATCGCCTGCGGCCATCGACAGGTCTGCTGCAGTATCATAGGTTTCAGAGTAAATCAGTGGTGATGCAACTGGCCCGTCAGTCCAGACGTTTTGTGATGGGGCAAAGGTAAACCACGCCGACACGTCGTTGTATTGCGTGTCGATGTCATTGCGCATATAGGTGTAATCCAGCGTTGTTTTGAGGGTATCGGTCGGCGCATATTGCAGCACTAACTGACCATTGGTACGTACCCGCTGCTGTTCTTCAAATTTGTATATGGTGGTTTGTGGTACTGAATACACATCATTCGGGCCCGGACGGTTCACCTGGTTTTGCTGTGGCACGCCCCCCCAGTCGGCATTATCGCCTGACCAATCATTGTCGGTGATCCCTGGGAAACTACGCCAGCCGGTACCCACGTTGGCTTGTTGACTGCCACTGTCACGCTCCTGATAGCTGGCTGCAATCAACACACCAAACTTATTATTATCAAAGGTTGTTGAATAAATGCCCGAAAGCTCTGGTGTGATCGATGAGCCTCGTTCTGATGAGGTGTCATGCACACCGGCAATACTCAGCAGAGCTCTGTCACCACCGGCCGACAGTGGCCGCAATGTTTGAATATCAATGGTGGAACCAATACCACCTGTTGGGTTGGAAGCGAAACTGGTTTTATGGACTTCAGCCCCGCTGATTAAATCTGAGGCGATGTTGGCAAAGTCAAATGACCGTGAGCCGGTTGTGACCGGCATTTGGCGGCCATTGAGTGTGACCAGATTGTAGTCGGCGCCAAAGCCCCGAACAGACACTTTGCTGCCTTCGCCATTGACGCGATCGATGGACACGCCACTGATCCGTTGCAGCGATTCTGCCAGATTGGTGTCGGGAAATTTACCGATATCTTCTGCTGAAATGGCATCAACGATACCGGTTGAACTGCGTTTAACGGCCATAGAGTTGGTTAAGCTGCCACGAATACCTGTTACGGCAATCACCTCGATATCTGTAGCTGGCTCTGCAGCCAGGGCATCCTGAGCCAGGCTGGGTAGTGAGACGCCCATACCCAGAATTAAAGATAAGCTGGTAGCCAGTCTGGTCTTTCTAAAAGTGTGCGGTTTCATGTTAATTCCCTGTCGACAATATTTGGTTCTTGTTTTTAATAAAGTAGTCGCCAGACAGGTGGCCAATACTTCAAGACTCAACTGTAAGCGCTTTCATAAAGTTAGGTGATTTTTTTTCAGTCGTCAATACAAAAAGATTGATTTATAAGCGATTTATTTAAAAGTCTTTATTTATCAATTAGAAGTAATTTATTTTTTGGCTTTCCCAACGTCCTTTGGGTGGTGGATTTGATTTTTTATTGTGCAATTTGGAGCGGAGACATTGCCTGTGGAGTGGGTGATTAATTAAATGATTTGGAAGCGCTTACATTGCCGTTTTAACTTGGCTGTTTATGCATGCGTTTGCTTGAGCTATGTGCTGGCGCATAACTCTGATGCATCAGCTTGGGTGGTTCGTGGGGAGTCTTAAACGGCGAATATCAGCTTGTGGTGGAGCACCAAAAAAACGGCTGTATTCACGGCTGAATTGAGACGGGCTTTCATAACCAACTTTGTAGCTGGCGGTCGCGGCTTCCAGACCTTCCAGCAACATAATGCGCCGTGCCTCGTTTAAACGGAGTTGTTTTTGAAACTGCAGCGGGGACATAGAAGTGACCGCTTTAAAGCTTTGAAACAGCGCCGACTCACTCAAATGCACGGCATCTGCCAGCTCTTTGATGCGCAGTGGCTCGTGAAAACGCTGGTGCAGGATGTCAATCACCTTGCTGATACGATGTGCCTGACTGCCTATCAGGGTGAATTCGCGTAACTGGCTGCCGACTGGCCCCAGCAATAAGCGATACAGCATTTCCCGTTTCAGTAATGGTAGCAATACCGAAATATCCTGTGGGGATTGCATCAGCTGAATCAGGCGATGGAACACGGATACCAACTCGATATCCGCGTCGCCCATTGCAATGCCTCGGGCGGGTGCAGTTGGCTGTGGTACTTTATCAGCCAGGTCAATCACCAGATCGGTCAGTTCACGCAAGTCCAGACTGACGCTTAAAGCAAGATAAGGCTTGCTCGGACTGGCAGTAATGACCTTTCCACTTACCGGCAAGGTAACCGGAGCCAGCAAGTACTGCAACTCATGATACTGCAGCCGTTCATCGCCCATCCAAACTTGTTTGGAGCCCTGCACCAGTAAACATAAGGTTGGCTCATAAATCGTTGGGACTGCTGCTGTCGGGCCATCACTGCGGTACAGCCTGACACCGGGGATGATGGTATCGTGAAAACCGGTGGACTGGATCGCTGCCTGCAATGGTTGCAGCACTTGCAGGCGTAAACGCTCACGTTCATCGGTCATATTTGTATCTCCATCTTACTGATAAACGAAGTATAAGCAGCTAACCCGGCTTTGCCTATCGTTACCACTGTACTTTGCAGGATCAGGCAAGGAGTCTGGAGTTTAAGGCAGTGATATCGAGTTCAGCCGATAGCCTTAGGTACCCGGGTGACTATAGTCCAGAGGATACTTTCCAACCTGGGCGCCAGCATAAACGGATGCTACAAGTAAGTGCGGAAAAAGCTAGACCGAATTGCAGGCCAGAATTTGCCAGTCACCGGCTTGACGGTGGATCACCCAAAGCGGTGCTGTACTAATGCCTGTAGGGCGGTTATCAAGATGGCTGATGCACTGCTGTTTCACATTCAGCACTGCACAGTCGTTATTGACGGCCATGGCATGCACCAAGGCATAACTCAGGTATTCATCACGATGCAGTTCAAGACTGCCGCTGAAGTAATCGACAATTTGCTGCCGGCCAGACAGTCGCTGCCCCAGAATATTGACTAACATGGCCTGTTCCGCGTAGCAGGAGGCAAGTGCAGTTAGATCACGCTGATTTACCGCCTGTTGCAGCTTTTGCAGCAGCTGCTCTGCACTTTGCTGCAAGGCTGGCGCAGTAAAGGGTAACAGGGAGGATGTGAATTCGAGTTGATTGGCTGTATCTGCAGACATCATGCTTCCTGAGGTTTTCCAAAAACTGCCGTTAGTGTAAAACCTCAAGTTAAGTTTAGGTCAAGTGCGCAGTGCGTATTATTTACGGCTTCTCAGCGACGAGGAAAGGCTTGCAGTGTCATTTGCGCCACCTGGCGCAGTTGCTCGGAGGTGGCGCCATTTGTGGCCTGAATCGCCATACCTTGCAACACAGTGCCCAGATAGCATGCCAGCACCTCCGCATCCACATCCGCTGGTAAATCACCTTCTGCAATGGCCCTTTTAAAGCGCTCACAGAGTTTTTCACCCCCCTCGACCCGACGGTTTTTCAGCGCTTCTTTTACGGTGGCTGCCGCTTCACTGCAAGACAAAGCACCTTGCACCACAATGCATCCCTGCGGATGGTCACTATCAGTCATATTCATCGCTGCACCATACAGCATATGCTCGGCCACTTCGTATGCGGTTGGTTTTTCCAGTGCGGGCAGGAAAAACGAGCAAGCTCTGTTTTCGTAGAACTCGATGGCCTTTAAAAACAATTGCTCTTTATTCCCAAAGGCGGCATATAAACTGGGCTTGTTAATGCCCATGGCTTCCGTTAAATCGGATAACGAGGTGCCGTCATAGCCATTGCGCCAGAATACTTCCAGTGCTTTTTCCAGCGCTGTATCCACATCAAAAGCGCGTGGGCGGCCCATGGTAGGAGTGCAACTTACTGCGGACATTGTTCAGCTCCTGAATAAAAACTTACTAATATGGTAAATAGCCGAAGCCCCCTTGTCCAGTGTGGTTTTTTACCAAAGGGTACACAAAGCCACACCGGGCATCCACTAAGACACCTCTATCTGCACATTCGTTCATTGCATTGTCGCTGATCGGCGTCACTGCAGTATCAGGCAAGAATCAGGCGACTTTAGGTATTAAGGCGTTTGACCGCTTTGTTTACCATGCCATACCACCATCAGCTAATGCGCACTGTATACAGCGCCGGGCACTGCGGCAAAGTTGCTGGTGCTCCTGTTTAGAACAAATTGTTCTGCCTTAGCATGAAAGTTACTTACTGATCGGTACAAAAATAAATTGACAGTTTTTCACGGTCCTATATATTTACCACTCGGTACAAAATTCAGCTGCCTGAAGAAAATTCTAAGCCAAGCCTCAGCCAGGCAACAGCTAGCAAGCAATCGTTATGCAATCGCTAATATGCAATCGCTATAGTGTGGAGAACAATGTGATGGATACCAGCAACAAGATAAAAAGTCTGCTACTCGCCAGCGCGGCAACGCTGGTTTTGGCGGCCTGCAGCCAACCGGAAGCTGGGGATCAGCAACAGACACCTGCACTAATGCAAGTGAGTGTGGCCGAGGTAGTGTATGAACGCATTACCGAGTGGGATGAATTTACCGGCCGCTTGCAGGCACCGGAAACGGTGCAACTGGTGCCACGTGTTTCAGGGTACATAGAGCAAATCCATTTTCAGGAAGGAGCCCTGGTGCAGCAAGGTGATTTGCTGCTGCAGATAGAGCCGTGGCCTTTCGCAGCTGAAGTGGCCAGGCTGAACGCTGAGCTGCTTAGTGCAAAAAGTGCGGCTGCGCTGGCACAGAGTGAATACCGCCGGGCGGAAACCTTGAGTCAGCAGCGTGCTATATCGGCTGAAGTGTTGGACAGCCGCCTGGCCCGTAAACAGCAAACGGCAGCTGCCGTGGCTTCGGTCGAAGCTGCGTTGCAACGTGCTGAGCTGGACTTAAGCTATACCCGCATTACAGCCCCAATCAGCGGCCGGGTTTCCTATGCTGAGGTTACAGCCGGCAACTATGTCCAGGCTGGCCAAAGTCTGCTGACCAGCATTGTTTCGACCGATACCATGTATGCGTACTTTGATGTGGATGAGCAAAACTATCTGAAATACAGCCGGTTAACCAGTGCAGGCAAACGGGCCGATCCGCGCGATGCCGCCGCCAACCCGGTGTATATGGCTTTGGCCGATGATCCGGCATTTCGTTATACCGGCAGTATTGATTTTGTCGACAACCGCATCAATCAGCAGACCGGGACCATTCGCATCCGGGCCCGATTTGATAACAGCGAGAACGATTTACTGCCTGGTTTATTTGCCCGCGTCCGATTGGTCGGAAGTCATTCGTACGACGGCGTTTTGATTGATGAGAAAGCAATAGGAACGGATTTGAACAACAAATTTGTGTTGCTGGTGCGGGATGATAATCAGCTGGAGTACCGTGCAATTACGCTGGGTGACAAGGTCAATGGTCTGCGCATTGTGCGTGAGGGCTTATCGGCTGAGGATCGGATTGTTGTCAATGGCCTGCAGCGGGTCATGCCCAATATGCAGATCGAGCCCCGAATGGTGCCAATGGCAACCACGGAGCAATTGGCCAATCTGCGTCGTGAACAGCAACAGCTGGATCAAGCCAGCATGGCATTGACGGCTAAGGCCAGTCGTGCGGCGGATCAGGGATAAGGAAGCACTATGTTCTCGCAATTTTTTATTAAGCGGCCTATTTTCGCTGCGGTGATCTCCCTGCTGTTTTTTATCACCGGAGCCATAGCGGTGTGGCAGTTGCCGGTGACCGAGTATCCGGAGGTAGTGCCGCCAACGGTGGTGGTGACAGCGAATTACCCGGGAGCCAACCCGCAAGTGATTGCACAAACGGTTGCCTCACCGTTGGAGCAGGAAATTAACGGTGTGGAGAATATGCTCTATATGTCATCGCAGGCCACCTCGGATGGCCGGATGACATTAACCATCACCTTTGCCATCGGAACCGATGCGGATTTGGCACAAAGTCAGGTGCAGGCCAGAGTCGATCGTGCCATGCCCCGGTTACCGCAGGAAGTGCAGCGTCTTGGCGTGGTGACTGAGAAATCGTCCCCCGATCTCACCATGGTGGTGCACTTAACCTCGCCCGATCAGCGTTACGATATGTTGTATCTGTCCAACTATGCCGCACTGAACGTGAAAGATGAATTGGCGCGGATTAACGGCGTGGGTAACGTTCAGCTGTTTGGTGCCGGTGACTACAGCATGCGTATCTGGCTGGATCCGAATAAAGTAGCCGCCTTGGGCTTATCACCCACACAAATCGCTGCCGCCATTCGCGAGCAGAACCAGCAAGCTGCAGCCGGTAGTTTAGGTGCCCAGCCCAGCCGGGATGCTGAGTTTCAGTTGCTGATCAATGTCAAAGGCCGTTTAACCACGGTTGAAGAGTTTGAAGACATTATCATTCAGGTGGGTGCCAATGGCGAAATCAGCCGGTTAAAGGATGTTGCCCGGGTCGAACTGGGGGCATCCAACTATGCGTTGCGCTCTTTGCTCAACAATCAGGAAGCCGTTGCCATTCCTATTTTTCAGGCTTCTGGCTCGAACGCGATCCAAATCTCGAACGATGTACGGGCACAAATGGCCGAATTAGCCAACAACTTTCCCGAAGGGTTGGCCTACGATATCGTGTACGATCCAACCGTGTTTGTGCGTGGTTCAATCCAGGCCGTGGTGAAAACACTGCTGGAAGCAGTGCTGTTGGTGGTGCTGGTGGTGGTGTTGTTTCTGCAAACCTGGCGGGCCTCTATTATTCCACTGGTGGCGGTGCCGGTATCCTTAGTCGGTACCTTTGCCTTTATGCATTTGCTGGGTTTTTCGATCAATGCATTATCCCTGTACGGGCTGGTACTGGCCATCGGTATCGTGGTTGATGATGCCATCGTGGTGGTGGAGAACGTCGAGCGGAATATCAGTGAAGGCCTGGCGCCACTGGCGGCAACACAAAAAGCAATGAAAGAAGTGACCGGCCCTATTGTGGCGACCACCCTGGTGCTGGCGGCGGTGTTTATTCCTACTGCCTTTATGTCGGGGTTAACCGGACAGTTTTATAAGCAATTTGCGTTAACCATTACCATTTCTACCTTTATCTCGGCCATCAACTCGCTGACGCTAAGCCCGGCGCTGGCAGCGTTGCTGTTAAAAGGCCATAACGAGAAAAAAGATGCCTTAACCCGCGGTATGGATAAGTTATTTGGTACCTGGGTATTCGCTCCCTTTAACCGCTTTTTTGCCCGTTTATCCAGCGGCTACGGCTGGTTGGTGAAAAAGGTGATCCGTTATGGCGCTATTGTCGGCGTGATGTACATTGCATTGGTAGGTGTCACCGGCTTGCAGTTTGCCACAACCCCTACCGGTTATGTACCCAGCCAGGATAAACAGTACCTGGTGGCTTTTGCCCAGTTACCGGATGCTGCTTCGCTGGAGCGGACGGAGGCTGTGATAAGGGAAATGTCCCAAATTGCTCTGGATCACCCTGGCGTGGCGAACTCAGTTGCTTTCCCTGGCCTGAGCATTAATGGTTTTACCAATAGCCCGAATGCCGGCATTGTTTTTGTTGGTCTGGATGGCTTTGATGAACGCGGCAGTGCAGAGCTATCGGGCAATGCCATAGCGGCGGCGCTGAACCAAAAGTTTTCCGGTATTGAAGATGCCTTTATTGCCATTTTTCCGCCTCCTCCGGTGATGGGGCTGGGCACTATTGGTGGCTTCCGGCTGCAAATTCAGGACCGCGCCAACCATGGTTACGAAGAGCTGTACCATGTCACCATGCAGGTGATGCAAAAAGCCTGGGCGACGCCGGAACTGGCGGGGGTGTTTTCCGGTTATCAGGTCAATGTGCCGCAACTGGATCTGGCTATCGATCGCACCAAAGCCAAACAGCAGAGTGTGTCGCTGGATGAAGTCTTCCAGACGCTGCAAGCTTACATGGGATCGGTCTATGTCAATGACTTTAACCAGTTTGGCCGTACCTATCAGGTGAATATGCAGGCGGACGAGCAGTTCCGTCAGAGTGCAGCGCAAATCAGTCAGTTAAAAGTGCGGAATCTGCAAGGGGAGATGATCCCGCTCGGCTCCTTTATCCATGTAACGGACTCGGCCGGGCCAGATCGAGTGATGCACTACAACGGCTTTACCACCGCAGAGATCAACGGTGGTCCGGCGCCGGGGTACAGCAGTGGCGAAGCTCAGGCGGCCATTGAACGGATCCTGGCGGAAACCTTGCCACATGGCATGACGTACGAGTGGACAGAGCTGACTTACCAGCAAATTCTGGCGGGTAACGCCGGCGTCTTTATCTACCCCCTGGTGATTTTGCTGGTGTTTATGGTGCTGGCCGCTCAATACGAAAGCTTAAGCCTGCCGCTGGCCATTATCTTAATTATTCCGATGACCTTGTTATCGGCGCTTAGTGGCGTGCTGATCTACGGTGGTGACAATAATATCCTGACCCAGATAGGCTTAATTGTACTGGTAGGCTTGGCCACCAAAAATGCCATCCTGATCGTTGAATTCGCCAAAGAACTGCAAGATCAAGGCATGAAAGCGATGGAAGCTATTCTGGAGGCGAGTCGTCTACGGTTACGCCCCATCCTGATGACGTCTATTGCCTTTATCATGGGTGTGGTACCTATGGCCTTCTCCAGCGGTGCTGGTGCCGAAATGCGCCAGGCACTTGGGGTGGCGGTATTCTCCGGTATGATTGGCGTGACTATTTTTGGCTTACTCTTAACGCCACTGTTCTACTACATGCTGGCCAGACGGGCTGAGAAAAAAGCACTGCAGTCTGCGCCAACCAGCACTGAAGCGCTGGAGGTGAAGCATGCGTAATACCATCAAACGCTCAGCCATTGCTGTGCTGGTGGCCTCCATCAGTGCCTGTGTGGTTGGGCCGGATTATCAGCGGCCGGCACAGGTGGGTGACATTGCTTTTACCAGTCCGTACCAGCAGGCTGAGCAGCTGCAAAACTGGTGGCAGGCCTTTGATGATGCCACGCTCAACCAGCTGATTACCATAGCCTTGCAGGAAAACCGAAGCCTGGCGCAAGCCAGAGCCAACGTTGACCGGGCTTATGCGGTTTTTCGTGATGCCAACCATGATCTGTTGCCGAAGGGAGCAGTGGATGCCGGTTATCAGGCCAGTGAGAATGCCACGGTATCACCGGCCGATAACGGCGTGATTACCCGTGGTTACAGCACAGGTGCTAGTGTCAGCTGGGATCTGGATTTGTTTGGCAAGTTGCGTCGTGCCAGCGAGGCGGCAGAGGCCGAAGCCCAGCAGGCCGATATTTTATGGCACGATGCGAAGCTGCAGCTGATCAGTCAGATTGCCACCAGCTATGGTGAGTACCGGGGAGCACAACTGCGTTTGCTGGTGGCAGAGCAAAATGTACACAACCTGCAGCAAAGCCGGGCCATTGTGCTGGCCCGGCTAGAGGCCGGTATGGCCTCAGAGCTGGAACTGGCACAAATTGATGTACAGCTGCATCAGGTGCAGGCATCGGTGCCAGCCCACCGGGTCGCGCAGCAAACGGCTGAGGCAACCTTAGCGGCTTTGCTGGCGCGGCAGCCGGGCCAGTTAACATTGGGATCTGTACCGCACTTGCCTGAGTTAAAGCAACCGGTGGCGGTGGTCGCAGGGGAGAACTACCTGCGTTACCGTGCCGATGTAGCAAGTGCAGAGCGCGTATTCGCTGCGCGTACGGCAGGCATCGGTGTGGCAACCGCCGATTTGTATCCGAATTTGTCGGTCAGTGGCTTCTTAGGCTTTGTCTCTGGCCCCGGTTTAACCCTTGGCAGTGACACGCAAAGCTGGGCCGTGGCGCCAACCTTAAGCTGGCAGGCCGCTGATCTGGGCTCGGTAAGAGCGCGCATTGGTGCCGCTAAAGCCAGCTCACAGATGGCGCTGGCGCAGTTTGAGCAGCAGGTGTTTACCGCCATCAACGAGATGCAATTAGCGCTTAGCAGTTACAACCTTAGCCGTGAGCAGCAGCTAAGCACCGAGCTGCAGTGGCAGGCCAGCAACCAGGCAGTGCAAATAGCCCGCAACCGTTACATGGCCGGCAGCGGTGAGTTTCTGGAGTTGCTGGATGCCGAACGCGAGTTGCTACGCAGCCGCGATCAACTGGCGCAGGTGCAACAACAAAGCTTTCTCCGCCTTGTTGGTATTTACCGTAGTTTTGGTGGTGGGATCCAGCTGATGTAAGGAGGATTACAGGGAAAAGCCGGAATTGTCCGGCTTTTATGCTCTGCATTTTAAGCGCTTCGAATCAAAACTTACCTTGCCTTCAGTACCCTGATCTCTCCTAACTCCCTGGATAGGAAGCAACCATAGTGAGATGAGCTGTTGTTTCATCATCTGCCAGTGATTTCAGCCATTAAAAATCGGGGTAATACCGTAGGAATGGGCAATTCCTTTGTAGCTCTATGTATCCAAAGGCGGTGGCTTTGTCTCTACTATTTGTATGGTCATTACAGACACATACGAATGGAGAGAGCACATGCAACATGTCGAGAATAAAGTAGTTTTAATCACTGGTGCCAGCAGTGGTATTGGTGAAGCCACGGCCAGATTACTGGCCAAACAGGGGGCAATCGTCGTTCTTGGTGCACGGCGTACCGAGCGGCTAGCCGCCATTGTTCGTGATATTCAGCAAACCGGTGGTCAGGCTGCTTATCATGCATTGGATGTAGCCGATGTCAGGCAGGTGAATGAGTTTGTGACCTTTGCCAAAGATACTTTTGGTCGTATCGATGTGATGTTTAACAACGCTGGCATTATGCCTTTATCGCCGATGGGCGCATTAAAGACCGATGAATGGAACAAGATCATCGATATCAATATTAAAGGTGTTTTGAATGGTATCGCTGCGGTATTACCGCTGATGGAACAGCAAGGCAATGGTCAGATCATCAATACCGCATCCACTGGAGCACATGCTGTGGGTCCTTCTTGTGCTGTTTACTGTGCCAGTAAATATGCGGTTTGGGCGATCAGTGAAGGTTTGCGCCAGGAATCCAGTACTACCCGTGTGACCGTTCTGTCTCCCGGTGTCACCACCACTGAACTTGGTCATGATATTACCGATGAAGCTGCCGCTGGATTAGTAGAGCAACTACGCACCATGTCGTTAAATCCAGACGCAGTTGCCAATGCAGTTTTGTATGCGATTTCCCAGCCTGACAACGTAGATGTGGGTGAATTGGTGATTCGCTCAGTGTCTAGCAAGGGGCATGCGTTTTAACTTGATGTAAAACAATACTGAGATGGATAACAGCAGCAGTGCGCTACCGACACCACGAAATCATCGGGGCCGGTAAGCACTGCTGCTACGTTATAGCGATTTCAGAAATGCCAGTAAGGCTTCACGCTCCCCGGTAGGTAAATCGATAAAACGGTTTTTAATCACCTCAGCTTCGCCGCCATGCCATACAATGGCTTCGGTCAGGGTTCGGGCCCGACCATCGTGCAAGTAGCCTACAGGTGCACCTGCTGCAACATATTCGGTGTAACCTATCCCCCACAAGGGTGGTGTGCGCCACATGCTGCCATTGGCCAGCCCTTCTGAAAAATTGTCTGCCAGCCCTGCTCCCATATCATGCAGCAACAGGTTGGTGTAAGGACGGATGCGCTGATGACGAACTTCATCAAAGGCTGATTGAGCGCTGGTTTGTACCTCGCTGATATGGCAGGCATTGCAGCGGATGGCGTGAAACACCGCTTCACCCAAGGCTATTTTTTCAGGATCAACATCGAGGTAGGGCAGTGGCGAAACTCCATTGGGGAAGCCACTGATCAGGCTGCGCTGTGCTGGGACCCCCAAGAGATGCAAGTACTCAGTCATTAATTGCAGCGCTTCATCTGGTAAGCCGGTCTCTGGCGGATTGGCCTCATGGCAATGCTTTGAACCGTACAGACAATGAAGGCTGGGGTATATGGACGATGTGACAGACATATCCAGCAAGGCGGCATTGGCCACCTGGTGACGAAGACTGACTTTCGAAGCTTTCCAGCCATAACGTCCCAGGCGTACCTGGCCAGTTTCCGGATCATAGGCATAATTGGCGGTTCCCAGAACCCCGTCGCTATCCGGTGCGGTTCGCACGCGCGCCAGAATCGTTTCATCGTCAATAGCCTCCAGCAGGCCCATTCCAATTAATGGCTGTGCTGAGCGGAGTGAATATACCGGAGGCTCAGGCCCTTCAAAGGCTATTTGGGGTTTACGTAATTCAACCAGTGTACCATCGGCTAAGTACAGCTGCTCTGTGGTAAAGCCTGCAACCAAGGCTGCAGTCCCCCAGTTTTGCCGGGCCCCGGTGGTGATAGAGCGGGCATTCATTTGCATGGCCTGGCCATACAATGGGTGTGGCAAATAGTTTCCGTTGGCGTCGGTACCGGTAGTTCCAACACGTATTGCCATGGTATCCAGTCGTTGATTCGGAACGGATGGGGCCACACTGCGGCCATTGCTGATGTGACAATTCAGGCAGGATGATTGGTTAAAGCGAGGGCCTTGCAGCTGCCGGCCATCATCATTGCGGTCGTTCCCTGCTTCGTTATGCTCACCACTCCACAAATTGGTATGCAACCAACGACGCCCTTCCATAAAGCGTTGCATATTATTCATGCCAATATGGCTGTGCGGCTGCTGGAACATAAAGCTGGCGTTGTCTGCATAGTCATAAGAAATAGAGCCCAGGCCTCCCTGCAGGGTGCTGTCGGGCAGTGGTGAGTTCATCAGGCGTGGTTGCACGCCATACCATGGACGCAAACCCAGTCCCATCACATAAGTCAGTTCATTGGTGTAATAACGAAAGCCGCCATCATCGCCCAGTGCATCCATCACCTCGCGGGTAGAAAAGAATGAACCGGTAAACTCAATCACATCCCCTTTACGCAGTGGACGGGCGGCAACGGTATCGCCATTTGGCACCATAACGCCATCTGTATTTTCCGACAGCGCTCTGTGTCCGGGGTAAGTGTCAAACACAACACTGCAACCATCGTTGGCACCAATAATGTCGTTATAGCCGCTGTCCGGGCGCAAGAGTTGACCTACAGGCGGGCGAGCTACCACCGGGCAGGGGGCTCCATCACTCAGATAAGTTGAGTTATCAAGCAACCTGCCTGGGCTCATCCAGCCAAATCCAGTGACGGTAGGCTCGTCAAAACGACGCACAAAAGCATGCCCACCGCCTTTTTGAGCTTGTAGAAAATATTGATTCACAATAATACTGGGGTTAGTCACGCCAGGGACATTGCTGTTGTCAATGAACTCCACACCCCAGGTGCGGTTTTTAAAGTAGTTGGCGACAAAATTTAAATGAGCTCCCGGGCCGTGATCAACCGGGTTGCCTTGTGCATCCACGGTCTCGTTCGGCCCAAAGCCAATTTCGTTCCAGGCTTCACCACGCTCGCGTGCATGGCGTGAACGGCCTACCATCCCAAAGCGTGTCACCAGGGTGCCATCTGGCAAGGTAAATCGCACCAGTTCAACGGGCTCGTCTGGTACCGGCAGAGGCTGGCGCCCGGCGCCACTAAGCGGGTAAGGAAGGTAGGAAGTTTCTGAGGCCGTGATAGAGGTATCGTTGCCAGGTGTTTTAAATTCAACTTGAAACAATGAATAGCCATAGTGCGTATGCCGGCGGATCCCTTGCAGGCGGACATAACGGGCGTAAACATCCAGATTGAAAAACTCTTCGGTACCACCCTGGCCACCGGTGATATAGCGTAACTGATACCAGTTCTCTGCATCATCGGAAACATAAACAGCATACTCTTCTGCATAGGCGTTTTCCCAATACAGCTTCATATAACCGATGGCTGTTTTTTCAGCAAAATCAAATTGAATCCAGGCATTGTCAGCATCGGCTTCACCGCTCCAGCGGCTTTCCCAGCGGGTGCTTGCATCGCCATCAATGGCCTTATCTGCGGTATTGGTCGTATTTTCATCACCGGAAGAGCTGGCCGAGAGCGCAAAGACTGGCTGTGCCGGGGCGCTTTTATCATAGGTTTCGGCAACTCTGAGGCACTCAGGTGGGGCCGGTAAGACCGGGGCTCCTGGTTGTGGCAAAGGGCTAATATCTGCTGTGGGGGCAGCTTCAAGCTCCGGCCTTGGCTGTCCAACAATGGGCGGAGGATCTTCCGGCGCGGGTGTAACCGGAGGTGCTACGATCGGTGGCGGTGTTCCGGATGGTGGTTCATCAATTGGCTGGTTGCTATCACTGCCACCACAACCGGTTACGCATAAAGTTAGCGCAACCATTAGCAGGCAACTAAAGGCCAGAGGGGGGTGAACGCTGCACGCTTTTGTCACAACAATGCCCATAGGAATTACCTCAAATACCTACACAGTAAGCTCTGTATCGCTATAAGGCAACAACAAAAGTGTTAATCTATAGAGCAAATTACGACAACTTGTAACGCGGGAGCATCCCCACTGGAGGTCATTTTCAGCAAGGATATTGAAGCTGCAGCAGGCCATTTATAGAGATCTTCGCGACTTTTTTCCTTGACAAGGTGGTGGCTTTCGCACTAGTTTAGCCCTGCTTATCAATTTATGGTTGCGCAATCATTTTGTGGTATCGACAACTTGTGGGATCTTGTTCGCTATATTTGGTTGATTATAGCCGGTCTTGCTCAGGTTGTTGGCAGCCATTATCGCTGTTGATGTTAGCGCAAACAGATTGGTAGATACTAATAACCGTGCTTTATGCGGAGCAGTTAAGCAACGGATAGAATCAGACAACAGGGGGAGAAATGAAGATGGCCAATAAGCCAGTTGGTAAATTAAAGCAAAGTTATATTTTTATTTCGGCAGCCATGCTTAGTGCTGCCACTACGGCTGCGTTAGCAGACAGTGTGACTGAACAAAGCATCGAGTCACGCGGCATCGAAGTGATTCAGGTCAGCGCAACCAGGCGGGTAACGACGATACGGGAAACCCCTTTGGCGGTTACTGCTTTTGATCAAAATGCACTGGATGATAACCATGTGCTGCAACTGAACGATTTACAGGGCACCGTGCCTAGTTTGCATATCGCGCAGAACGGAACGCAAAATACCCCGATGGTTTATTTGCGTGGTATTGGTTCGTCGGATCAAACCGAAAGCGGCGACCCAGCTGTTGCTTTTCATATCGATGGCGTCTATTCAGCGCGCTCACAGGGTGCCTCGGCGCTGATGTTTGATCTGGAAGGTGCTGAAATCCTGCGTGGGCCACAAGGCACCTTGTTTGGCCGTAATGCTACCGGTGGGGTGGTCAACCTGCATACAGCGAAGCCTCAGCTGGATTACTTTGAAGCCAATACTGAACTCACAGTGGGCAACTATGACCGACGCGCGCTCCGGGCTATGGTCAACCTGCCACTGACTGATACACTGGCTATCCGGGTAGCTGCTGCCACGGACAAATCCGATGGTTATGTGGCTATGGCACCGGGCTCGGCCATGGGGAAAAAGTATGGCTCGACCGATCTGTCAGCCGCCCGTATCAGTGCTCTGTGGCAACCGACTGATAACTTTGACTGGTTTTTGTCGTATGAAAACTTTACCGATCAAGGAACCGGTCATATTCCTACCGTGAGTGGCTCAAATCGTTCGGCCTATATTCAGGAGCCGGGCTTTAATGATTTTGTGATCGACAGCTTGCGTACCCGGATAAATTACACTTTCGATAATGGCATTATGCTGTCGTACATCGGTGGCTATACCGACTCTTCCCGGGAGTCGGTTTGGGACAGAAGCTGGACGCCAGACAGATATGAGTGGGGCGGCTGCGTTGAGTGCACTCATGAAGCGACCCAACATGAGTTTCAGATCAAGAATGATGACAGTGCTCGCCTGCAATGGATGATTGGATTGTTTTACTTTAAAGAGAACAACAGCACTCACTTTGATATTGTGCATCCGGATGCCGACTGGGAAGGAGGGAACACTCCTAACCCGAACCTGTGGTCGACCTACCGCCAGCCGGATCGTGGGCTAAAATCAAACAGTATTTATGCCCAAAGCACTTACCGGGTGACTGATGCATTTCGTGTTAGTCTGGGCTTGCGCTATACCGAGGATAAGCGGTGGGATATCGGTGGGCGTAATATCATGTGCCCACAGGCAAAACGTACTGAAAACCTGCCACTAAACAGCGACTATATTGGCTTGCTGGACCCTGATAATTTGCTCAATGGCCTGGCACCAAACAAGCAGCTGGTACAGCCAGGTCAGTGTTGGGTAGACACCTACAACGATACCAGCCCCAGTTGGGATAAAACCACAGGTATGGCCCGGCTGGAGTGGGATCTATCCCCAACAGTGATGGTCTATACCTCGTATGCCACCGGTTTTAAATCCGGCACCATTCAGGATGGCGGTAGTTACACCGGCTCAGGTCCTTTTACCCAGGCCGATTTAGATGCCATTATTGCCGGCAATAACAATGAAGCTGCTGGAACCAACGCCTATGTGGCACCTGAAGAAAACACCAGCATTGAGCTTGGCTTGAAAGGTGCATTTCTTGATAATACGTTGCAGGTTTTTGCTGCTCTGTTTACCACTGAGTATACCGATCTGCAGGTAACCAGCAATGTGACCACGGATACCGGCGCTGATTTATTGCGTAAAACCAACGCCGGTAAGGCCACTATCAATGGCTTGGAAGTTGAGGCCAAGTGGTTGGTAGGCAGTAATGGCGAATTGAACGGTAGCATGGCGTATCTGGATGCAAAGTATGATGAGTTCTTGACCACGGATTCCAGCTATGGGGCCGATGGCATTGCCTTTAACCCATCAGCCGGTAACCCGAACTTGCCGAACTTGCTCGATTTTAGTGGTAATCGCTTAGTGCAGGCACCTGAGTTCAGTATGTCATTGAGCTATGCTCATTTCTTTGCGCTTAGTAATGGGGCTTCGTTACGGCCACGTATCCGTGCCAGTTACTCTTCTGAGATCTGGTTTGATCCAGCCAACCGTGGTGACAGGCCGGAAGGCTTCCGTAACTTGCCATATGCGGCGGATATTGATCGGCAAGGGGCTTACACCAAGCTGGATGCGAGCCTGCTATTTATGCCATCAGGCGGTACCTGGAGTCTGGAAGCTTTTGTTAATAACGTCACTGACAGAGCCATTAAAACGGATCAGGGGCGCTGGAACAGCAACCCGGTTCCCAATTACATGTGGCAGTCACCCCGTACTTTTGGGATGCGGGTAAAGGTGAGTTTCGATTAATCCCCATCGACAAAGCAGCTGAGTCATCAGCTGCTTTGTTTATTATGACGCTGCACTCAGGTCGAGCTTCGCACCTTAATGTCGTAGCCGACATCGACCGGAGCAATGGCATGGCGGCCCTGGCCGGCAGCACTGAACAACATTTCTACCGCTTGCCGTCCCATGTCAGCCCGGGGTGAAGCAACCGAGGTAATCGCCGGCTCTACCAGGGCAGAAGCTTCTAAATCATTAAAGCCACAAATGGCAATATCTTTGGGAACAGTCAAATTCATCCGTTTACTTTCAAACAAGGCTCCCAGTGCCAGATCATCATTGCAGCAAAATAACGCATCGCATTGGCTGTCTGATTCTGCAATTACGGCTTGCAATAGCTGGCCCCCAAGCTTGATGGACGAAGGCTGCACCGTTGTCTTTACAAAACTGCGACATGGCTCCGGCCAATCCAGTATCGCCTGCTTAAAGCCTGCCAGCCGCTGCTGAGTACGCGGATCCATGCGTGCCCCGACAAAGGCCGGAGCACGGTAACCGCGCTCTAACAGGTGCTTTGTCATGTCATAACTGGCCTGGTAGTGTGAAAAGCCAATGTTCATATCTATGGGTTGATTGGTGAGCTCCATGATTTGCACCACGGGAATATCGGCTTGTTGTAACAACTTGCGGGCATAATCAGTTTGCGCCGCACCGGTCACAATAAAGCCTTCCGGTGACTGACTGAGCAGCGTGACAATCAGCTTTTCTTCTTCCAAAGGTGAATAATGACAGTCCCCCAGCAGTACCTGCAGGTTTTTTGTTTTCACTGCCTGGTATATCCCCTGCAGGACATCGTTAAACACAATGTTGGATAACGATGGAATAATCACCGCAAGAACGCCGGACTTTTTGGAAGCCAGGGCACTGGCAGCATGATTGCGAATATAGCCAATATCATGAATGGCCTTTTCCACTTTTTTGCGTAATTTATCCGATACCTTGGCTGGATCTGTCAGTACCCGCGATACGGTAATGGCGCTTACTCCAGCCACTTTGGCAACGTCTTTTAAGTTTGGCTTTCTGCTCATAAGGTTCGCTCTGTGGCCTTTTCGATGACCATACTGTATTCGATTACATTAGTCAAAATGGTTGCGCAATCATTCGTGCTGGTTTAAGCTGGCAATCACACTCGTGATACTAACAGGAAGAAGCCGCTCATGATGTGCGTTACAGCAATTAGAACTATTGTCATTATGGGTGTAGCCGGCAGCGGTAAGTCAACAGTCGGAGCCTTGCTGGCACAGCAGCTTGGCTGGCGCTTTATTGAGGGCGATGATTATCACAGCCAGGAAGCAAAAGATATGATGGCCAGTGGTATTCCGCTGGCAGATGCATTGCGGGAGCGTTGGGTGCAAAGGCTCTGTGATGAGCTTACGGCCTGTAAGGTTGAGCAGATACCTTGTGTGTTAAGTTACTCAGGTTTAATCGCCCGACACCGGCAAAAAATTCGTAGTTGTGCAGAGCGGGCCTGTTTTTTTTATCTAAAAGGTGATGTGGATCTGCTGTCACAGCGTCTGGAGCAGCGGGAAAATCACTTTATGCCACCGGCCATGCTGCAAAGTCAGCTGGAAACCATGCAAAGCTGTCATGGTGAGGCCGATATCACCATGCTGGATATCACGGTGCCGGCACCTGTACTGGTGCAGCAAATCATGCAGTGTTTAGCTGCGTAGCTTTATGGCTGATTGCGCTATCAAATTTAGCTTGTTGGCTGACATTATAATAACGGATAACAGGGTATGACACAGATAGGAACACAACAGATCACGTCTTCGGTGCGCCTGACTGAGAAAGTCGGCTATGGCTTGGGCGATATGGGTTTTAACTTCTACTGGGCGAATATCTCGGCTTTTTTGCTGATTTATTACACCGACGTCTTTGGCCTCTCCGCCGCTGCCGCTGGTACCATGATGCTGGTTACAAAAATTGTGGATGCCTTTACCGATCCGCTTATGGGGGCGGTAGCTGATCGTACCCGCAGTCGCTTTGGGAAATTCCGGCCATATTTGCTGTGGCTGGCATTACCACTGGCTGGTGCCGGAGTGCTGACCTACACGACACCGGATTTGGGCGAAACGGGCAAGCTGGTGTGGGCCTATGGCACCTATACCTTATTGATGCTGGTATACACCGCGATCAATATTCCTTACTCGGCATTGTCTGGTGTTATTACCAGTGACAGCCAGCAGCGTACCACCCTGGTGAGCTTTCGTTTTATCGGCGGTTTCAGCGGCGGTATTCTGGTGACTTATTTAACGCCTAAATTAGTGCCCTTGCTGGGGCAGGGGGATGATGTCCTGGGCTGGCAGTTGACCATGCTGGTGTTTGGCATTGCCGCGGCGCTGATGTTTTTAATTACGTTTTTTACCACCAAAGAGCGTATTACCCCTGTTAGCATCCAGCCCAACGCGGTGCTGCAGGACTTGGCCGACTTAAAAAATAATAAGCCCTGGCTGGTCCTGTTTGCGCTGGCGCTGATTATTATGGTGACCATTACCATGCGTGCCGGCAGCGGAGTGTACTACTTTAAGTATTATGTGGAGCGGCCCGACCTGGTGGGCGAATTTTTATCATCTTATATGCTGGCCTTAGCACTTGGGGCTGCCTCCACCCCTTTGATGACGCGTTTTCTTGATAAGAAGCACCTGATGGTGTTACTGATGGCGTTAGCCGGCATTCTTTCTATCAGTTTGTATTTTGTTCCGGCTGATGCGGTGGGGCTTATCTTTGCTTTGAACCTGGCGATTGGCTTTGTGCTGGGGCCAAAATCGCCGTTGGCATTTTCCATGTACGCAGACACCGCAGATTACAATGAGTGGCGAACAGGTCGCAGAGCAACGGCGATGACCTTTGCTGCGGCAACCTTTTCACAAAAGTTGGGTGGTGCTATCGCCTCGGCCTTGATTGGCTGGTTGTTAGCGGCGATTGGCTATGTTGCCAATGAGCAGCAGAGCAGTGGCTCGCAAATCGGCATTGTGCTGTTAATTTCGGTGATCCCTGGGGTGATTGCCCTGCTGGCAGCCTTTGTGATGCGTTATTACACGCTGGATAACCAACAACTGGTAACCATTCAGTTTGACCTGCAACAGCGTAAAAGCGAAGCCGTTGCGCACTAAATGATTATTGTCTGGAGTTAGATTTTGATGACAGCTGTGTGGATGCAACCTGCTGAGAATGAGCAGCGCTATGATCTCTTTAGCCCGGTCGTAATGCCGTTAGCGGCGGCATTTTTGTGGAACAAGCACTTAATGGTGCAGTTAAATTGCCGTGGTTACGCTACTGCGCAGTTTATGCAGCCGGAGCCGGCCAAGTATGCGCATGCGCCTAATCTTGAAGCCAAAACCTTTATGCAACCGGAGCAGCCTTATTACGCGCATCACCCGGGGCGTTTTGTCTACATCAAAGATGAGCAAACCGGGGACATTTTTTCGATCCCTTATGAGCCGGTTCGCAGCAAAGCCGACCGCTTTGTCTTCTCTGCCGGTAAAAGCGATATTCGCTGGCAGCTGGAGCAACTGGGTTTGCAACTGGAATGGCAGCTGAGTTTAAGCCCTGATCAACCGCACGAGCTATGGCAACTGACCGTGACAAATTTGACCGGGGTGCCGCGTCAGTTGAGTGTCTACCCCTACTTTCCAGTCGGGTATATGTCCTGGATGAATCAGTCGGCCCGGTTTGAACCCGCTTTGAGTGCCATTGTTTGCTCATCGGTTACGCCCTATCAGCAATACCCCGACTACTTTAAAAATAAACACCTGAAAGATAAAACCTTTTTACTAGCGGAGCAGCAGCCTGACAGCTGGCAATGTGCCCAGCAGGCATTTGAAGGCGAGGGCGGCTTGCATGCACCGGATGCCTTGCAACAAGCAGAGCTGGATGGCGGCGATGCTTTGTATGAAACCCCGGCTTGTGTGATGCAATACCGGTTGCAACTGGCAGGGCATGCTCAGCAGCAGTATCGCTTTGTGTTTGGCCCGGCGCTGGATGAAGCGGAGATTGCTGCGGCCCGTCAGCGCTACTTTTTAACGCCAGATGGCTTTACCAAAGCTCAGCAACAATACAGTGACTACATTGCACAAGGACAAGGGTGTTTACAGATCGAAACGCCGGATGCGGCGCTGAATAACTTTGTGAATCACTGGCTGCCACGCCAGGTGTATTATCATGGTGATGTGAACCGCCTGACAACCGATCCACAAACACGGAATTATCTGCAAGATAACATGGGCATGAGCTATGTGCGGCCAGCGGCTTTTCGCACCGCCTTATTAACAGCCCTGGCGCAACAACACAGCAGTGGCGAGATGCCAGATGGCATCTTATTGCATCCGGATGCAGAGCTAAAGTACATCAATCAGGTACCACATACCGACCAATGCGTCTGGTTGCCGGTATGTTTAACCGCCTATCTGGCAGAAACCAACGACTACGCTTTGCTAGAAGAAACAGTTGCTTTTAGCGACAGCACAGAGCCAGTCAGTGTCTTTGAGCATCTGTGTCGGGCTATGAGCTGGCTGCTGCATAAACGCGATGCCAGAGGCCTTAGCTTTATTGAGCAAGGCGACTGGTGTGATCCGATGAATATGGTCGGTTACAAAGGCCATGGGGTATCGGGTTGGTTATCCTTGGCAGCGGCTTATGCGTTGAACTGTTGGGCTGCCATTTGCCAGCAGTTGGGGGAGCATCATCGGGCGGAACACTACCGGGCCGATGCTGAGCGCTTTAATCAGGTAGTGAATCATTATCTGTGGGATGGCAAATGGTATGGTCGCGGTATTACCGATGACAAGGTACTGTTTGGTGTGAGCAAGGATGCCGAGGGGCGTATTTATCTAAACCCGCAAAGCTGGGCCATGTTAAGTGGGGCGGCTAACGCTGAGCAGGTGCAACTGATGTTGCACGAGATTGATGAGCAGCTAAACACCCCCTTTGGGGTACAGATGCTGGCGCCGGCCTACACCGCGATGCGTGATGATGTTGGCCGGGTGACGCAAAAGCATCCGGGCTCGGCTGAAAATGGCTCGGTGTATAATCATGCGGCAGCGTTTTATCTGTATGCACTGTATCAGGTGAACCAGCCTGATAAAGCTTACCAGGTGCTCAGACAGATGCTGCCTGGCAGTGCTGAGCAAGATTACCTGCAACGCGGCCAATTACCGGTATTTATTCCCAACTACTATCGTGGTGCTTATCAGCAGTTTCCGCGCACGGCCGGGCGCTCCAGCCAGTTATTTAATACTGGCACTGTGCACTGGGTGTACCGCTCACTGATTGAAGGTTTGTTTGGTGTGAAGGGGTGCCCTGAGGGGTTATCGATCCAACCGCAGTTACCAGCTGAATGGCCGGAGGTGAAGTTAGTACGGCAGTTTCGCGGTGCGACCTTTCACATCCTGATGCGCCGGCAGCATGGGATCAATCAAATGCAGCTGACCGTCGATGGTCAGTTGCAGCCAGCGCCGCTCATTACCGATATTATGGCTGGCCAAAACTATCAGGTGGACGTGTTACTACCGATGGCGCACCCTCAGTGGTAATGACGTAAAGTTTAATAAACAAGGAATTGGCATGATTCGCATTGGCTTATTAGGTGCAGCGCGTATTAGCGAGAAAGCAATTTTTCAGCCATTGCAGCAATTAAGCGGCTTTGCGTTGCAGGCTGTGGCAGCATCGTCGGTAGAAAAAGCCCGTAATTATGCCAGGCAACATGGCATTAAGCAGGTGGCAAACAGTTACCGTGCGCTGCTGGAGCGGGATGACGTAGATCTGATTTACAATGCACTGCCACCTTCTGAGCATGCGTATTGGACCATACAGGCGCTGCAGCAGGGCAAGCATGTCTTGTGTGAGAAACCTTTTGCTATGGATGCAGCAGAAGCCGAGACCATGGTGCAAGCGGCGCAAACATCCGGCAAACTGTTGCTTGAAGCCTTTCATTACCGCTTTCACCCGTTATTTATCGAGGTCATGCGCTTGGTACAGGCAGGTACCATTGGTTCGGTTGAGCATGTACGGGCTAATTTCTCGGTACGGATCCCGTTTTTTGCTGGTTCACTGCGCCACGAGCCCACACTAGGTGGTGGTGCCATGATGGATTTAGGCTGTTACCCATTGCATTGGGTGCGGACTGTGATGGGCAGCGAGCCTAAGGTCGTTCGTGCAAACTGCATCACTGCAGCCTCGATTACCGGCAGGGAACAAATTGATGTCACCATGCAGGCCAGGCTGCAGTTTGCCAATGGATGCATGGCGGATATTGGCACCAGCATGGCAGAGCACTTAAGCCGTACCGCCGATACCTCTTTGAGCCTGGAGGGGACTTTAGGCAGTATCAACGTTACCGGGCTTATCACACCGCACTTAGCAAATAGCATCAAAATTACGACAGCCGAAAAGGAGCAGTACTACAGCGTCGCTGGTCACAGCACCTATTATTACCAGTTGCTCCATGTTTTAGATTGTTTGCAGGGGCGCGCCACGCCACTCACTGGCGGTGCAGATGCCATTCATACGATGCAATTGTTGGATGCTATTTATCAACATGCAGGGTTATTGAGCCGTGGACGTTGTCGGAGCCGCTAATCATAGTGTTCAGCGCATCCGTTTCGGTATGGGTCGGCTGGCAGGCTATGCGATCCATTATCAATGGCTAGCGTTCGGGTAAAGCTGCTTCTGCTTTTTGGGCATGGTAGCTTGCGATCGCTTGGTTCAGTTTTGTCATAAAGTCGGGTTCTTGTAACCTTCGCCCTGATAGCTGCCGTTGGTAACATAGGTATAAGGAGGGTAATCCGGCATCGCCATTCGTAAGACAGCATTTTCAGCCCCTGCAGAATAGGCCGCTAGACAACACCATAAACCAAGTAATAACCGCATGAGTGTCTGATCCTTAGTGTGACTCACTAGCTCGGTCACTTAAGCTTAGTGGATGACTATCCGCTTGGATAGTATTGGTGTGAGAGAGGGGTATTGGCTAGCTCGCTGGATGAACTTGTTACAGGCAGGGGCTTGTTGGCATCTATTTTGGTAGCACAGGCAAGCTGTGATTATGGCGGCATGCGTTGTAAAATGGCTGTTGCATGTGTTGGTTTCTGGCGTGCAGTTTTTAGCAGGAGAGCACAGTGGTAAAAGCAGTAATTTTTGATATGGATGGAGTACTGATAGACTCCGAGCCTATGTGGCAACAGGCCGAGCTGGATGTGTTTGGCCGCCTTGGCGTAACATTGCAACCGCATCAAACCAAACAAACTGCGGGCATGACTACCCGGGCTGTTACCGAGTACTGGTACCAGCAATCGCCCTGGCAAGGTGTAAGCCTGGCCGATACTGAAGCGGCAGTGATTTCTCAGGTGGCGCAATCCATAGCCAGCCGGGGCGAGGCCAAGAAAGGGGTGCTGCGATTATTGCAGCAATTACAACAGCAACAGTTGCCGACGGCGCTGGCTACCAATTCATCGCAGTACCTGATGGATACCACCCTCGATACTTTAGCCATTCGGCATTATTTTGCTGCACACTGTTGTGTCGAGATGGTGGCACAAGGCAAGCCAGCCCCGGATATTTACTTGCTGGCTGCCAGTAAACTGGAGGTAGCACCCGCCGACTGCCTGGTATTTGAAGACTCTTACACCGGCATCAGTGCAGCCAAAGCGGCCGGTATGACGGTGGTGGCGATTCCGGCCGCCGAAGAGTGGCACCATGAAAAGTTTGGTATCGCTGATGTGAAAATCCGCTGCCTGTCGGAGTTTGATATGCGCCTGTGGCACTAAGCTCTCAGGCGCAAACCAGGGGACGCAATGCTGTTAATGCAGTTTAAGTTTAGGCCGCACAGCCCGGTTCATTTTTTCCACCAGTACCAGCAGCATGCCTTTCCACCAGCCATGAATGGCAATTTGGTGCATGCGATA
Organism: Alkalimonas sp. NCh-2; assembly: GCF_039631345.1. Lineage (NCBI taxonomy): Bacteria > Pseudomonadati > Pseudomonadota > Gammaproteobacteria > Alkalimonas > Alkalimonas sp. NCh-2. Next base: position 126,659 of record NZ_JBDIUV010000001.1, on the reverse strand, counting down.
CAGGGAGATATAAACAAAGCGCGCCAGCTTGCCTTCAATAAACATGCTGTTGCCGGTCAGGTTGCCCATCAGGTTGCCGACGGTACTGTAGCGGCTTAAATTGACCAGTGAACCGTGATCTTTATAGACAAAAGATTTAAGCGGTTTTTGCCGGCGTTGTCGCACAATATTCTGCCCCACCAGACTGGCCATTTGATGAGCTGATTGAGCGCGCGGAGGCACCCAGCTGCCATCCTGTTGTTGGAAACCGCAACAATCACCAAGGACATAAATGGCTTCCTGTCCTTTGGCCTTCAATTCCGGCGTGACCAGAATTTGCTGCAAGCGGTTCAGCTCAAAGATGCCAAGTCGGGCAATGAAATCCGGCACCTTGACCCCAGCCGCCCACACCATCATTTCGGCGCTAAGTAGTTGATTATCGGCCGTGATAAAGCCTTCGGCAGTGGCTGCGCTGACTTTGGTGTTTTCCAGTACTTCCACCCCAAGCAAACTGAGCTCTTTGCGGACTGCATCGGCGATACGCTTGGGCAGTGCAGGCAGAATGCTGGGACCTGCCTCCAGCAGATGAATTTTCAACTTTTGGGCGCTCATACCGGATAAACCATAGCGCTTGGCCAGGGCGGCCACATGATACAGCTCGGCGGCCAATTCGACCCCGGTAGCCCCGCCGCCGACAATGGCGATATTCAGTGCCCGGTCATCATTTTGTTGACTGAAACGGACAAAGTTGTTCATTAAAGCCCGGTGAAAGCGTAACGCTTGCGGGGCGGAATCAAGGAAGTAACAGTGCTGGCTTACGCCCGGGGTCTTGAAATCATTGCTAACACTGCCAATCGCCAGCACCAGGGTATCGTAGGGGAGGGATCGTTCGGCAACCAGCAATTCCCCTTCATCGGTATAGATAGCCGCAAGTCGAATGTGTTTTTGCCCGGCATCTAAGCCAATCAATTCGCCATGCTGGAAGTGGTAATGATGCCTGGCAGCGTGGGCACTGTAGATCACGCCGTCGGTGTCGGTATCCAGCGAACCGCTGGCCACTTCATGCAGCAGAGGTTTCCAGATATGGCTGGTGTTTTTATCCACCAGGGTGATCCGTGCTTTGCCGGATTTCCCCAGTGTTTTTCCCAGCTTGGTTGCTAATTCAAGCCCGCCGGCGCCGCCTCCAACAATCAGGATAGTTTGCATGGTGATACTCCATTTTTTTTAAAATCATAATTTCCCCTGGAGCGGCCTTTGTGATTGGCATAGGTGGCAGCAATTGATGCGGTATGATAAACCTTTCAAGCTAGTAACACTATGTGTTTGCAAAGGCAGAAGCAGCTAAGTAGGGGGTCAATGCAAGGAGGCGGTTACTTCGGACTCAGCTAGTTTCGCTGCCACCATGTTTGGCTGCCAGCTCATCCAGCTCTGCCAGGGTGTAATCAAAGCCCTGATCGTCAAATTGATAGCGAACCTGCACTACCAGGCCGCCATCCAGCAGCCGGGTGGCAACATCGGCCACTGGCCAGTGCTTCAGTCCATGCAAAAAGCGTGAGGCGATTTGAGTGTTTGGAAAGCGGTAACAAATGTCGTTGGTCATGCCAGCACGCCTTGGTTTCATTGGTTTGGTACAGATGCGGTACATTAGGGTTGCTGGGCATGATTTCAAGTCTCAACTGACCAACAGGCGGGCAATGCTGGTGCGCCAGTAATGGTAGCAGCTTTGTTGTTGTACTTTGCTTAGTTTGGGTGTGAACTGTGCCGAGCCTTGCCACAAGTGGGTAACGTCACTGAGCTGTGGGTACCAACCCAGCTGCCAGGCCGCTAGAAATGCGGTGCCAAACGCAGTGGCATCACTGTGTTGGCTTGGGGTGATGGTCTGTTGTGTCAGATCGGCCAGGGACTGCAAAAAACAGTGGTTCACGGTCATACCGCCATCGACCCGTAAATCAGCAATCCGGATGCCATCTTCGGCCATTGCCAGCAATAAATCCTGTGTTTGGTAGGCCACACTGCGCAAAGCGGCTGCGCACAGCTCGGCTTTGCCGCTGTTTCGGGTCAGTCCAAAGATGGCAGCCTTCACTTCTGGCTGCCAGTAGGGGGCACCCAGGCCGGTAAAGGCTGGGATCAGCAGTTCGGTTTGCTGGTAGTCGACCCCCTCGGCCAATGCTTCAGTATCGCAGGCTTGCTGAATGATGCCCAATTTATCGCGCAGCCACTGCACAGTAGCGCCGGCCATAAAAATACTGCCTTCCAGTGCGTAGCAAGTGTCACCCCGAATACGCCAGGCGACGGTACTTAGTAGCTGGTGTTGGCTGCACAGTGCCTGGGCGCCGGTATTGACCATCACAAAGCAACCGGTACCGTAGGTGCTTTTTCCCATGCCAGAGGTGACGCAGGCCTGGCCCAGCAAGGCGGCTTGCTGATCACCCAGCAGGCTGACGATGGGGATGGGATGACCAAACAGCTCGGTACTGCAATGGCCAAAGTCGGCAGCACTGTCACGGACTTCGGGTAAGAGGGGAGCTGGGATCTGAAAAAGAGTCAGCAGATCCGGATCCCAGCATTGCTGATGAATATTAAACAGCAGGGTGCGGCTGGCATTGCTGGCATCGGTAGCATGCACTGTGCCAGCTGTTAAACGCCACAGCAAAAAGCTGTCTACTGTGCCAAAGCAGAGTTCACCGGACTCCGCGCGCTGCTGTGCGCCGGGGATCTGCTGCAGCAGCCATTGCAGTTTGCTGGCAGAGAAGTAGGGATCGGCCAGCAAGCCGGTTTTGGCGCGAATGCTGGTTTCATGCTGTTGCTTTAGTGCCTGACATCGATCGGCGGTGCGTCTGTCTTGCCAGACAATCGCCGGGTACAGTGTTTTGCCACTGGCTTTCTCCCACAGCAAGGTAGTTTCCCGCTGGTTGGTCAAGGCCAGGCCTGCGACCTGCTCGGGCAGAATGTCGTTTTGTTGCAGCAGCTGTCGAATGCAATGGAGCACGCTTTGCCAGATTGCCTCCGGATCCTGCTCTACCCAGCCCGTGTGGGGATACTTTAGCGGCAACGCTTCGCTGCAACTGGCCAGTGGGCGCAACTGACGGTTGTACAGCACAGCCCGGCTAGACGTTGTGCCCTGGTCGATGGCGATAATATAATCCGACATGCTGAAAACCTCTGTAAAGCTGGAGAATGACTGGACTACCTTTAGTCTGGCAGTAAATGCAAAGCTGGAGCACAAGACCATAACCGCTGATCGGTTCGCTTTCAACGGTGCCAGTATGAGGAACTAAAGTCAAAAATAGTGGCGTAACCAACGCTCAATGCTGCCATTCGCATGAATGTCGGCTAATACCCGGCGGATGGCTTCGGCTTTGAGTGGATTGGTGTTGCTGATGGCACAATAGCTGGGTTGGGCATAAGACCAGATCTGGTCAGCTGCCAGTGCCTGGGTCTCTGCAGAATCTTTATTGGCATTCATGTAGTAGTTGTAAGAAAAGTCATCGGCAATTACCACGTCCACCCGATCCAGCTGCAGCCGCTGCAAATTCTCTTTCAGGCTCAGGGCATCATCTCTGCTGGCACCGGCTGTGGCGAATAACGCTTCCAGCTCCGGGTAGTGAAAACCTCTGGAGGTGCCTATTTTTTTAAGATACAAATCAGCCAACTGACGAAAGGGTGCTGTGGATGCTTTACGTATTAGTAAGTCAACCGTGGTATACAAGGGTTCAGACCAGAGCATGGTTTCAGGTTCACGGACCCATTTGGGGCTGGTGAAACACCATAGATCGGCTTGACCGGTCTGGATCCACTGTTCGGTTCTGGCTCTTGGGATGCTAAGGTACTCAATTTCCAAGCCCAACTGATGTGCCACTTCATTACTGATATCAATCACCAGGCCGGTTTTAGTGGCCTCATGGCTATAAATAATGAATGGCGGTGTATTGGTTTCACTGATCAGAGCCCGCAAGCTATCAGCTGCAGCCGGTAAGCTAAGCAAAAGCATGGCGAGGAAAGGCAGGATGCGCGTCATCGCTGAGATCTCAGCCTAACCGGTAATACTGCCGCTGCATCTGGTATCTGGCGTTGGTTGATAAAAATGGCAGACCCCCGGATGGTCTTGGCTTGTTGTTTTACGGCTGTTGCCTGCTCTGCGACATCGTGGTGGCTGCTACAACAAGCTTTGGGTGTGGCTAAGCCGATAGATAGGGTTATTATAGGATAAAATGACGCCGCGCCAAGTTTGTTAATGGCATAGTCAGTGACTTTTTTCATGCACAAGCACATGGTTTGGCGTGAATAGACAAATAATGTGTTGTTAAATTTGAAACAGCTGGGTAAGCTGTCTTTAGGGCAAAGCTTTACGGCGTATTGTTAGTGGTGTTTTAAACGACTGTATTATTTTTTATTGCTTGTTATTGAATAAGTTAGATACAGGAGTGATGGTTTTTAATGATGGTTGAGGTGTTGCATTGGAGCGTCTGAAGCGTTTTTGTTTATTAACAGAGCAAGATTTGAACTCCCACTCAATACAAGCAGTACGCCTCAGTGTATTACGAATTATCATCTTGACGGGTGTATTATTGGTTGGGGGGATTGTTTTACACAGCAGTCTGAAAGCCTATGCGATTGGCGCCTATCATATTATTGCCATTACATTAGCATTCTACTCTGCACTTTTAATTTCGTTGCTATTCTCGCTGCGTTATCAATTGATCAGCAGTATTATGCTGATGGTGGCTGTATTTGGCGCCGGCTTGTGTATTGTGTTGTTTGTCCAGGATTTTGAGCTATCCAAGCTTGGTCTTTTGTTTGTCTACGCAGCGCCTTTAATCAGCCTGATGCTTTTCCCTCTCCGGGTTACCATCATCATCATGCTGCTAAACTTTATTCCCTATGCCTTTTTATTGTTCTGGCCAACACCGATCACGATTGTAAGCCTCTCGATTGAATTACCTGATACCCACCATTACATCCATACCTTGTTGTTTTTGTTTTTTAATCTGTGTATCCCACTATCGATTTTGCGGGTTTTTTCCACTTTAAAGCGCAATACCCACCAACTACGGGCTCTGAACGAGCAAGTGACGCACAGCAATCAGCTGTATGAAGAGGTGTTTGAAAACAGTCATCTTGCTACTGTATTAACTGATCAGCATGGCACTATTTTAAAAGCAAATACGAAAGCACAGCGCTTGCTAAAGCTGGAGCATGGTAGCGACATGAACTTGTCTATGGTGCTAACACCAAAAGACAAAGATGGCTCTGGTCAGGATTTCTGGTTGACTCAGGATTGTGAGTGCCTGACTTCTGATCAAAGCTCGATAGTCCTGAAGCATCTTGCGACGACAGAGAAAAAGCACCTTATTTTTCAGTTGGAAGATATTTCTGTGCTGCGCGAGTTAAATCATCGTATCTCAAGCAATGAGCAGCAGCAAAAGCGTTCTCTTAGTTACGATGCACTGACCCAGTTACCCAATTTAAGCTTTTATAGCCGCTTAATTAGCAAACATCTTCAGCAACAGCCGGAACGATTGTCCGGGGTGTTGATCATTGTGCGGATTTGCAATATCAAACAGTTTAATCAATCACATGGTTACAGTGCCGGGGATGCTTTGCTTTTAGCGTTTGCGAAAAAAGCCAGGGCCGTTTTACCTGCCAAAGTGCTGATTGGACGAATCAGGGGGGTCAAGTTTATTTTATGGAGCCCTTTGCCGCCAGGTGCTGATGTCGCTGCCTATGCTAAGAGCTTGTATCAGCAGCTGCCAACGGCTTTGCCGGTTAAAAAGGTGCACTTAAACCTGGCTTATGAGTTTGGTGTTACAGTGACACCAGCATCATCCAACTGCATAGAGCAGTACATTGAACAATGTGAATCAGCCTTAGAGTTTGCTGATTATCACACCAACCCGGTCGCATTATTTAACCCTGTTGCATTCGCAGAGCGTAAAGCAGAGCTGCAGTTGGTGGATGAGCTAAAAGCTGCCTTGAGTGCCCATGAGCTGTGCTTGTGGCTCCAACCCAAAGTCAATGCCGCTGGGCAGGTATACAGCTTTGAAGCCTTGTTACGCTGGGAGCGTGCGCCGGGTCAGTTTGTGCCAGCGCAGCGGGTAGCTCAGTTGGCAGAGCAATATGGTTTTATTGTGCCTTTGTCGAGCTTTGTCCTGAATGAAGCTGTCAGGATCCTGACGCAATGGCGTGACAAAGGACTCACATTTGAGTTATCCATTAATCTGGCCGGCCCCGACATTATTGATGCACTGTTTTTTGCTGAACTGGTGTCGCTGGCGACACATCAGCCATGGCTGGTGGATGTGCTGGAGCTGGAGTTAACGGAGACCAGCATCATTATTCAGAGCCAGTTGATGTTTGAAAAGCTAAGTGTCCTGAAGAAGTTGGGTTTTAACCTGGCGATTGATGACTTTGGCACCGGCCAGGCCTCATTAAGTTTATTAACAAAACTACCTGCAACCACCCTGAAACTGGACCGAAGTTTCTTAACCGGTGTCCCGGATGATGCCCTGCAAGTTAAAGTGCTGCAAACCACCATTCAACTGGCAAAGGCTCTGGAATTGAAACTGGTGGTAGAGGGGGTGGAAACGGATCAGCAGCGTCGTTTTTTACTGCGATTAGGCTGCGAACGCATGCAAGGCTATTTATTTGCCAGGCCTAACACCCAGGCCTATTGGAACCGGCAAAAACTCTTTCAGCCAAAGCCGCTTATCAAGCATCAACAACAGCAATCCCATGGTGTGGCAAAGCAGCTTCCCGCCTGAAAATAGCGATGGATAGGTTAGGAAGCAAGCCAGGATTGCCAGTTCCGCCTGGCTAAACTATGATGGTTATCTTTTGTTCGCACTCAGGTAGCTATTCCTATGACCATGCCAGTATCCTCTAAACCCCGACTCTGGATCTGGTTGCTTTGGCTGGTGCTATTTTTCAGTGCCTGGCTCTATTTGGTGCTGGGGCAGGGGCTTTGGCCGGTAGCGCTGGAGCACTGGCCAATGGCGCTGGCGATGGCGATTGGCAGCTACGCAGCCGGTTCCACCCCGATGGGCGGTGGTACCGTTGGCTTCCCGGTGTTGGTGCTGTTGTTTGAGCTGCCGGCCAGCCTGGGGCGTGATTTTAGTTTTGCCATTCAATCCATTGGCATGGTCAGCGCCAGTATTTTCATTCTGGCCAGGCGCCAGCCCATCGCCTGGGCCATGCTGAAAGGTGCCATGCTGGGTTGTTTGTTGGGCTTGCCGCTGGGTATCTTTCTGTTAGCACCTCTGGTGCCGGAACTGTGGATCAAACTGCTGTTTGCGGTGGTGTGGGCCAGCTTTGGTGTGCTGCACCTGTGGCGCTTGCAGGAGATTGCCGGCCATAGTGGCATGACCGAATTTGACGAGCGCTGGGACTTTCGGCTCGGGCTGAATATCGGGGTACTGGCGGGGGCTTTGGTGGTCTCAGTCACTGGTGTCGGCATTGATATGGTGCTCTATACCGCTTTGGTGCTGATCAGCCGGGCCGATCTGAAAATCGCTATTCCTACTTCGGTCGTGATTATGGCCTTTGCCTCGGTGCTTGGCGTGCTTATTAAAGTAACGCTTGGCCCTGGCCTTGCGCCCGGCGTGTTTGAAAACTGGCTGGCTGCTGCTCCCGTGGTCGCCTTGGGGGCACCGCTCGGTGTCTATATTGTGGCGAAAATTGGCCGCAAGCCGACCTTGCTGGTGGTATCCACCCTTTGTGTTGGTCAGTTTGTCTGGACCCTCTATTCCGAGCAAAGCGTGCTGGGTTTCGGTGGCATGGCTGTAGCTTTGCTGGCAGTGGCGATTTGTCTGTTTGGCTTTGAACACCTGCGCCGTTTTGGCGCCCGTTTGGCCGGCGAGCGCTTGGTGGCTGCGCAAGTGCAAGCTGCCGCGCAAAAGGCCGATCTGAAACCGGAGGCTGCATCAGTGCCGGCGGACTCTAAGGCACCTGGAGTCTAAAACATCGCGCTCTAATCAGCAGCTGCCACTGCATAGCGGCTGGCCAGCCGGCTTTCACCCAGGCCACTTTTACACGTCACTACCAACTGGGTGGGGATGCGCTCTTTCATCGCTTCAATATGACTAATCACCCCAATCATCTTGCCGCTGGCATTGAGGTTATCCAGTGCATCCAGCGCAATATCCAGCGTTTCGCTGTCCAAAGTGCCAAAGCCTTCATCCAAAAATAATGAGTCGATGCTGGTTTTGTGGCTGACTAAATCCGACAGCGCCAGCGCCAGTGCCAGACTGACCAGAAAGCTCTCGCCGCCAGATAAAGTGCGGGTATCGCGCACCGCATCGCCTTGCCAGGTATCCAGTACGCAGAGCTCCAGCCCTTCGCCGGCTTTGCGTTGCAACTGATAGCGGCCATGCAATCGCTGCAGTTGCTGATTGGCAAGATAAATCAAATGATCCAGCGTTAACCCCTGGGCAAACTTGCGGAATTTGGCACCATCGCGTGAGCCTATCAGCCCATGCAAATAGCTGAGATCGTCCAGCTGCTCGCGCTTAGAGCTGATGTCTGACAGCAATTGCTGCTGCTCGGTGCGAAGCCGCTCATCCTGCTGCAACTGGCCGCTGATGCTGCCAAGCTGCTGGTTCAGGGCATCCAGTTGCTGGTGCAGGTTATCGAGTTGCTGCTCGGTGTCGCTGGCATCGGTTTGGGCATACTGGCTGGCATGGGCATCATCCTGCAATTGCTGCCACTGGCGATCGAGCTGCTGCCTGGCAAATTCTGCCTGTTGCTTTTGCTGCAGCAATTGCTCACGCAGTTGCTGCAGTTGCTGCTTATCTTCAGGGGTGAGCAGCGCAAGCAGGAAGCTGTGCTCGTCGGCAAAAATCGAAGCCTGCAAGGCCTGCGCAAACGCCTGGCGCTGCTGCTGGCTGCGCTCTTGCCATTGCTGTTGGCTCTGTTGCAGGCTTTGGATGCTGGCGCTTAGCTGATCCCAGGCCTGTTGTTGCTGCTGACGTTGCAGCTCGGCTTGTTGCAGCTGGTGCTCAGCTTGCTCCAACCGCTGCATGCTTTGCTGGCGCTCGACAGCGGGATCCTTATCGGCAAACAGCTGCTGCCGTTGCTTCTTTAATTGGTCGAGCTCTGCGTCACTTGCTTGCAGCAAAGCACTGCGGCTTTGCAGCCACTCTGTCAGCTCCTGCTGCTGTTGCTGCAAATACTGGGTCTCGCTTTGCTGGCGCTCTAACTGCGGTTTTAAATCGTGCAACTGCTGTTGTTTGTGTTGCCACAGCTCGGCATCCTGCTGTTTCCTAACAAGGAAGTCGGCAAAATCAGCCGGCGCTGGCAGGCTTTGCTGCAGTGATTGCAGCAGTTGACTGATGTGTTGCCACTCGGCGCTTAGCTCTTGTTCCAGCTTACTTAGTGCGGCTTGCTCGCTAGTCAGCCGCTCTTGCTGCTCTGTTTGTTGCTGATGGCACGCCTGGTGCTGCTGCCTGGCTTGCTGCAGTTGGTGCTCCAATTGCTGGCAGTGCTGCTGTTGTTGCTGTAATTGCTGGTTCAGTGTGCGTAGCTGCAAAATACGGCCACTAAGCTGCTCGAGTTCTGCCTGCTGGTTGCTTAAAAGCGCGCTTAGCGCTGTGTCGTCGTCAATCGCCATGGTCGCTGGTACGGCGGTCTGCCTGGCCAGGCACTGCTGCCATTCCTGCTGCAGCTGCTGTTGTGCAGCGACCAGTTGCTCGCAGGTCGTTTGAAGCTCAGCCTGATGGCGCTGGCAGCTATCCAGCTCCGCCCGCAGTTGTTTGCCTTGCTCTTCCAGGGCTTTGAGTTCAGATAAAGCCTGATCGCGCTGCTGAAGGTGCTCCGCCGGGTTGTACGCATGCCCATCCAGTGCCGGGTGCTGCTCGCTGCCACAGAGCGGGCAGGGGCTGCCGGGTGCAAGCTCCGAGCGGTACTGCGCCAGTTGCTCATCTTGCGTCACCAGCTTGCTCAGGGCCTCGCTCAGTTGGCGCTGCTGGCGGTATTGTGTTGTCAGGTTTTGGTGTTGCTGCTGCAATGCTTGCAGGTTTTGGCTCACTTGCTGCAACTTCAGCTGCTTTTCCTGCTGCTGGGCGGCGTTTTGTTGGTAATGCTTTTGCACTTGCTGCAAGGCATGCCAGTGGGGCAACTGTTGGTTGATAGCATCCCGTGCGGCTTCGTCCTGCTCCAGTGGACGGCCTTGTCCAACTTCTTGCAGCAATTGCTGTGTCTCTGCGACTTGTTGCTGCGCCGGTTGCAACTGCTTTTCCAATGCCTGGCAGCGGTTGCTTAGTTCCGCTGCTTTGGCGCTGCTCTTTGCCAGTTGCTGCTGGCAGTGGGTCAGTTGTTGCTGCTTTTCGCTCAGTCGTTGCTGCAGTTGCAGGCAGCTTCGATGCAGCTGTTGCAAGCGGCCCAGTTCACGGCCAAGCTGGGCATCGGCCTGGTGTTCCTGCAGGTAGCTATCCAATTGCTGCAAGGTTTTGCTCAGTTCTGTCAACTGCTGGGCTTTATCCTTAAGCTGCTGCTCCAGTTGCTGCAACTTTTGCTGCTGGCTGCTGTACTCTGCCTGCTGTTGTTGCTGCTGAGCGGTCCGTTGCTTCAGGTTAAGATCCAGCGGTACCACCTGCTCGCTTAGTAGCTGCTCCAGCGCTTTGTGCTGGCTTTTGGCTTCTTGCAGCGCTGTCTGCTGTTGCTGCATTTCGGAAGTGGCGGTGTTAAGCCGGGCTTCCTGCTCGGGCTGCTGCTGTTGGCGCTCGTTTAACTGCTCTTCGGCCTGCTGTGCATGCTGCTGGCTATCTTGCCAGCGCTGATACAGACCACGCAACGCCTCGGCTGGCTCACTGTCAGCCAGCCGCTGCAGTGCCGGGGCGGCTTGCTGCTGCGCTTGTTCGGCTTGTTGCCAGGCGGCGCGGGCTGCTTGTTGCTGCTGTTGTGCCTGTTGGCAGGCCTTATGCCAGGCCAGTTGAGCCCGAAGGCTGTCTTGCTGCTGGCGCAATGGCTGCAGTTGTTGCTGCAGGCTCTGTTGCTGCGTTTTCAGTTCGGTTTGCTGGGCATCGGTTAGCAGCTGCATGCCATCGGCTTTGGCGCTTAAGGTGTCCAGTTGCTGTTTGGCCTGGCTGAAACGCTCGTGCACCAGCATCGAGATCTGGCCATAAATTTCGGTGCCAGTCAGCTCTTCCAGCAGTTCGGCGCGCTCACTTTCATTGGCCAGCAAAAAGGCGGCAAACTGGCCTTGCGACAGCATCATCGAACGGGTAAAGCGGGCAAAATCCAGCCCGGTCAGTTGTTCAATCTGTTCATTTTTTTGCTTTAGCTGGCTGGCCAGCACCTTGCCGCTTGAAACTTCCGCCAGCTCCACATCGGCCGGTTGCAGCTTGCCATCGGCCTGGCCGCGGGCACGGCGCATGCTCCAGTGAGCACGGTAGACGGTGCCTTTAACCTCAAACTCCACTTCGGCCAGGCAATCGCTACAGCCGCGGGTCATAATGTCGTTGCTGCTTTGGGTGATAAGACCTAGCCGTGGCGTTTGGTGATAAAGCGCCAGGCAAATCGCATCTAAAATGGTGGTTTTGCCGGCACCGGTTGGCCCGGTAATGGCGAAAAGGCCATTGTCGGCAAAAGGTGGCTCAGTAAAATCAATGCGCCACTGGCCCTTTAAGGAGTTGAGGTTGGCAAATTGCAGGCTCAGAATTTTCATGCCGGGTTCTCCCCGCTGTCTCCCTGTGCAACATCATTCAGTACCTGAGTAAACAGCTGCTCCAGCCGTGTTTTTCGGGCGTAGGTGTTTTCATCGTCGAAGTGCTCCAGCGCCAGCCGGCGTTCAAACACCTGCTGCGGGGTCAGCTCGGTCAGGGTTTCCTGTTGCTGCTGGCTCAGCGACTGGCGCTGTTTGCTGCGGGCCCGGCGCAGCTGCAGTACGTCCACCGCTTTCCCGTCGCACAGTGCCTGAATCCGTTGCTGCAGATCGGGCAGGTAATCATCCAATGTGACTTCAATGCTGAGCCAGGTAGGCTGCTCTGCTTGCTCCGGGTACTGGCTAAGTTGCTGCTCCAGTTCGCTCAAATTGCCTTTTAGCAGAGCCATGGCCTGAAAGCGTGGTACTTCGAGCGGTTTCACTTCCTCAAGTTTGCCATCGGAAAATTGCACCAGCAGCACCTGCTTGCTGCTACCCAGCTCATCGAAACTAAGCGCAATCGGCGAGCCGCTGTAACGAATATGTGGCTTTTTGCCGACGATTTGAGGCCGGTGAATATGGCCAAGGGCAATGTAATCGGCCGGTGGAAAAGCATCGGCGGCAAAGCCATCCAAGGTGCCTATGTATATATCGCGCACCGACTCGGACTGACTGACCCCCAAAGCACTCAAATGGCCTGTCGCCACGATCGGCAGCGGCTTTTCTAATGCCTCACGCTTGCTCAGGGCCAACTGGTACAGCTGTTGGTAGTGTTGTTGAATGGCCGAACCCAGCGCCTGGCGTTTTGCCAGACCACTCTCGCCGGCACGGCTTTGCAGCACATCGCGCGGTCGGACAAAAGGCACGGCGCACAGCAGGGCACCAGGGCTGCCATCGCGTTTTGGCAGGGTCAGCAGTTGTTGTTCGGGATCATCAGTGACACTGGCCACCACATAGGTGTTGAGGCAAGCCAGCAACTGGCGCGATTCATTCAATACCGATACCGAATCGTGGTTGCCGCCCAGCACCACCAGGCAGACACCCAGCCGGTTGCAGGCCACGACAAATTCATTGTACAGCTCGCGGGCATAACTGGGTGGGGTGCCGGTATCAAACACATCACCGGCCACCAGGATGGCATCGACCTGCTGCTGCTCTGCCTGTGCCAGCAGCCAGTGCAAAAAGGCCTGATGCTCGGCTTTACGGCTTTTGGTGAAAAAGCTTTGGCCGAGATGCCAGTCGGAGGTGTGGATAATTTTCATGCGGACTTTGTGATTACCTAAAGATTTTGTCGTAGACTACCATAGCACCTGTTGTCGGATCACGATCTCTGCGGCTGTCGTTCATTACAAAAGGAAGCTCTATTCATGATTACACCTTTCTATGCTGCTTTACTGGTCTTGCTGTTCATTGTGCTGGCCATTCGAGTGATCCGTTTGCGCAGGCGCTTTCAGGTGGCGCTGGGAGACGGAAAGCACAGTGAGTTAAGCCGAGCCATTCGGGTACATGCTAATTTTGTGGAGTATGTGCCACTGGCATTGCTTTTGTTGTTTTTTATCGAGCAACAGGGGAGTGCTGCCTGGTTGGTGCATGGGTTAGGTATTACCTTGTTGGTCGCACGAGTATCGCATGCCTGGGGCGTGAGCCAGCTAAAAGAGCAGTTAAATTTTCGCGTTACTGGCATGCTGCTGACCTTTGCAGTTTTATTGTTGAGTGCTAGTTTGCTGCTGTGGCAGTTTGTCGGGTTTTGAGTCAATCAAGATGAGTTAATCAAGGGGGGCAATCAAGGGGGGCAATCAAGGGGGGCAATCAAGTGGGCCCTCAGACTCTGACCCCTTGATTAACTAGAAAAAGTCCCGGCAACCATCCGCCAATAGATTATGACTAATAAGGGAAGGTATGAGTAAATATTATGAATGGGGTGTATTCAAAAATATTTATCTTGAGGATAGCTTCGTTCTCCGAATTGACGAGTCTGAAGAGGAAATTTCATTCACAGTTGATGCGGTGCTAACAGAAAAGCATCCAAAGCACGCTCCTCCGAGTCAGTATGAGCAGTATTGTTACAAAAAAGCCAGAATTGTATTTAAAGGCTTGAAAAGTGTCAGATGGCTGGAAAAGAATAGCATGCTGTTTACCGATGCTGATGGTAGTGAAGACTATGGGAATATTGATTCTTTTGAATTGTCGTCAGAAGGGTATCGCCTTTTGGGAGATTGGGGAGAGGCAATTATATGTTCAGACCCTCCTGATTTTGAATTAACGTAATTTTCCTGTTATCCCATTCAGGAATCAAGGGGGCAGAATCAAGGGGGTGTCCCGTTCATATCGTTCACATATGAAATACTTTCCACGGAGCAGTTAGGGCAACAGGGCGGCTTCCTGCCACACGATCCTGATAGTGTGATTACATCGACGACAACGCCTATTGCTAATGCAAATGATGTGCCTGGGAATGTAGGTGGTTATCCGGTAAGTGAGTGGATAGCACCGAATACTGAGACCACAGAGCAAGGTGGGTTATCATCAAATACTGGAACTTCGGTGCATGAGGGGCATTGGAGTGATAGTATTTATTTTAGTAAAAGTGGGGATACATGGCGTAATCCGGTAACAAACCAAATTGAACCGTTACCTGAAGGAACCAAGATCCATAAGGATCATATTTTTCCCAAAAATGAAATTAAGAAATTACCAGGTTTTGATCTATTGACCCCTGATGAGAAAAGGTTGGTTCTGAGTGATCCTGATAATTACCAGCTTATGCCTGCATCGCCTAACTGCTCAAAAGGATGTACAGTGGAAGGTACGGATAGATCTTGGAATCCGAGTGAAAAAGTTGTCCCAGGAGGACTAAATCCTGATTATCGAAATTGGTTGAAAGATAAGCAGGAGGAATCTCAAGAGAGATTACAAACTATAATTGATAAATTACTGAATGGTGGATAATGATTACACTGGCGGATATTGAACATTATTCAAGTTTTTTTTCAACTAAGCTGGATGACTTACCTTCTCGTGTAATAGAGAAGCTTGAGCAAAAAATAGGAATATGTCGATGTGGTGATTATATGACAGCACTCGATAAGGGGGCGGAATGGTTGTTTGAGTATACCGCGAAGTATCAACCACTAACGGGTAACATTCTATCAAAAGGAAAACTGTTTCTTTATGGCAAGCCAGCAGAGCGCTGGGATAAAACCAATCCTGACAATGACTATTTTCTTCATTGCGGGCTGGAGGTTAATGGTTTCGTTCTAGGCATTTATCGGAGCCCGATTGGAGATAATCCTGATGATATTGGATATAAGGTCAAACTTGAACGAATAAACCAAAATTTAACAAGGAAATGGGGCAAGCCGACTGTTATGGAAGAGCGGCATCTGAGCTTACCTTTTGAAATCAGCCAAGCCTATTACAGCAGGTTTGATGGATTAAATGTTCCTTTAACCGCTGCACATGGTATCTATACCAGATTATTGCCATTCCCTATCCATAGACCATGGCAGTCGATTGATGGCTATTTAAGTCAGATACGTTTGAAAAGCAAATTGGAATTGGTACATGAATGGTTTCCAGGCTGCAAACCTAAACGCAAGTCAGATCCCTACACCAAGCTTATGATCTTTCTTGACACCCGTCCGACATTAAGTGGTAAAGAAGGCGATATTTTCTTTGTGAAGAACCATATACAAGATGGCGTTATCTATTACATCCGCGATGGCGACATTGATAATTTAATGGTCCTGACTGAGCCGGTCGAAGCTATTGATAAATATTGTCATCATATATTGATGCGTAATGATGGGAGGTTTGACTTTATGCCTTATATCAGTAAATTTATTGGCTGATGAGCAAACCAACATCCAATATGATGCTGCTGTCCCGTCCAAGTGTCCAAAGAAGTAATCTCGCCATTAGTTGCCGGCTTTTACGTTCGGCGTAAACATATCCCTGATGATCGCCAACTGGCCCGGACGTCCACTGTCCGGGCGTTTACACCGGAATGAGCTGTGCGCCCTCGCTCATCCCGGGCGGCACTCATCCAACAGCAAAGAAGCCGAAACCACCGCCTTAGGGCAAAGCTATGGGGTAAGCGGTGTTAATTAACGGGGTCAGATCAAAATAATAATTAATTAACGGGGTTAATTAACGGGGTCAGATCAAAATAAAATAGGCTAAGCTTAGCTCTGTTTAGTGATCGGATTGCAAAGGTTACGTTATGGCACGACTTCCCCGAGTGCATCTGGCCGGTGTGCCAGAGCATATTATCCAGCGTGGTAATAACCGTCAGGTTTGTTTTGCCAGCGATGAGGATTTTGCCGCTTATGCCCATTGGTTAAAAGAGTATACGGCAGAGTTTGGTGTGCATATGCACGCCTGGGTATTTATGACCAACCATGTGCACTTGCTTTGTACGGCATCAGACAACAGCGGCATCAGCTTGATGATGCAGAGCTTGGGTCGGCAATACGTGCGGTACTTTAATCAGCGATATCGTCGAAGTGGCACATTGTGGGAGGGTCGCTTTAAGTCGTGCCTGGTGCAGGAAGCCCACTATATCATGGCGGTGTACCGCTATATCGAAATGAATCCAGTCCGAGCAGGGATGGTGGCATCCCCTGCAGAATACCAGTGGTCGAGTTACGCTATTAATGCGATGGGTAAACAGTCGGCATTGTGCCAGCCTCATGCCAGCTATTTGGCGTTGGCAGATACAGAGTGCGAGCGACAACAATCGTATCGAGATTTGTTCAGGCATGAAGAGAATGAGGCCATGCTTGCAGATATTCGAAGCACGATAAAAAGCGGGATGGCGCTGGGGAATGAGCGATTTAAGCAAGAAGTGGAGGCTTTGACAGGGCGACGGCAACATATGGGACAGCGAGGGCGGCCAAAGCTAAAGCAGGATTAATTTTGATCTGACCCCGTTAATTATGACCCCGTTAATTAACCCCGTTAATTATATTGGAGTATATCAGACACCCAAAGGTATTGTTAAAACAGGAACGCTGCCAGATGGAACACGAATCACAGTGAGACCAAGTGATGATGGACGTCCGACAATAGAAGTATATGATGTAAATCGTAGTAGTCAGCGCCCAGTTCAAAAGATTCGATTCGGAGATTGATTATGAATTATGACGTTTATCCAAAAGATTTAGTTGGACGAATTCCGGAATGTTTGGGTTTTTTTGATATTGGAGAGAGTGTTGTTTCAGAGCTGATTGAGTTAATATCGAGTGAATTCGAGTTTAATGTTGATGCTGTGTTGCGTAAGGGGTGGGAGTGTATCCATGCTACTGACAGTAGCGGATTTTTGGATAACGAAAGGGAGCTAATCTCTAACTTTGCACATGATCAGGGCTGGAATGATTTATTTGTATGCTCAAGGAAAGATATTATTTCTGCCAAGGGTGGAAGTATTCCACTTGCATGCATTCCTAATTTTACTGAAAAGGATATACAGGATCTCCAGGTCGGAGCATGGTTTTTATTTGATTACGAACATAGACTATATAATGATAAGCAGGTGTGGCTTGATTGGGTTAATGTTGTTTATTTCACGTTGCCACTTGGTTTTATTGTAATTAACTCTATAGATGGGAAAAATGATAATGGTGGATTCACCACGATCGTAGGTATTCCGGATCTAATAAGATTGATAAAGAAAGAGAGTACCCATGAAATTTATAAATGGGTCGATTATCCTTCTCCGTCTAATTGAGCGGTTCCGCTGGAGACTACAAAATCTTTTGTGTAAGTGGCCTTGGGCCATGCCGAGCTGAATGCCGATGGCGCAATGACCTTGTTAGCACAAAGCGACATTACTGTGCTGGCGGGCCGGATGAACGCCGATACCATAGTGGCACAAGCTGGTTTTGGCAATGAAGATGCGAAAGATGCGGATATCAATATTCTGGGCGATACCGAAACCATCGCGCTGCATCAGGAAAACCGCCGGCATGGCCTTTCGCTGGGCTTTAGCGATAACTTTTTATCGGTCGCCAAAGAAACGGCCAGTGAAAACCGAACCATTCAAACCGAGTATATAGGCAGTATCTTCACAGCCACAGAGACGATGGCACTGAGTGCCAGCCGTGATATTAATGTGGTGGGCTCCGAGCTGCATGCCGGCAACAACCTGTTGTTGGATGCAGGACGGGACATCAATGTTACCACCGGTGAGGGCCGTGGCAGCAGCTACAGCCACCACAGTGAAAGCAGGACAGGTATTGCCATCAGCGCCGATAGCAATACCTTGAGTGTCTTTGCCGGAGACGACACTCAAAAAGAGGCCTTAACCAGTGACAGCATCCGCCAGACTGGCAGCGTACTGAGTGCGGGCAATACGGTGCAGCTCAATGCGGGCAATAACCTGTTGCTATCAGGCAGTGATGTGGTAGCCGGGCAGGATATTCGTTTGAGCGCAGTGAATAATTAACGGGGTCAGATCAAAATAAAATAGACTAAGCTTAGCTCTGTTTAGTGATCGGATTGCAAAGGTTTCGTTATAATTAACGGGGTCAATTAACGGGGTCAGATCAAAATAAAATAGGCTAAACTTAGCTCTGTTTAGTGATCGGATTGCAAAGGTTTCGTTATGGCACGACTTCCCCGAGTGCATTTGGCCGGTGTGCCAGAGCATATTATTCAGCGTGGTAATAACCGTCAGGTTTGTTTTGCCAGCGATGAGGATTTTGCCGCTTATGCCCATTGGTTAAAAGAGTATACGGCAGAGTTTGGTGTACATATGCACGCCTGGGTATTTATGACCAACCATGTGCACTTGCTTTGTACGGCATCAGACAACAGCGGCATCAGCTTGATGATGCAGAGCTTGGGTCGGCAATACGTGCGGTACTTTAATCAGCGATATCGTCGAAGTGGCACATTGTGGGAGGGTCGCTTTAAGTCGTGCCTGGTGCAGGAAGCCCACTATATCATGGCGGTGTACCGCTATATCGAAATGAATCCAGTCCGAGCAGGGATGGTGGCATCCCCTGCAGAATACCAGTGGTCGAGTTACGCTATTAATGCGATGGGTAAACAGTCGGCATTGTGCCAGCCTCATGCCAGCTATTTGGCGTTGGCAGATACAGAGTGCGAGCGACAACAATCGTATCGAGATTTGTTCAGGCATGAAGAGAATGAGGCCATGCTTGCAGATATTCGAAGCACGATAAAAAGCGGGATGGCGCTGGGGAATGAGCGATTTAAGCAAGAAGTGGAGGCTTTGACAGGGCGACGGCAACATATGGGACAGCGAGGGCGGCCAAAGCTAAAGCAGGATTAATTTTGATCTGACCCCGTTAATTTAAGCAGGATTAATTTTGATCTGACCCCGTTAATTTGGATTAATTTTGATCTGACCCCGTTAATTTGTGGCAACGACACTACCATTGCAGGCGGCAATCTGGCGGCTGCGGATATCGATATGGCTATCGGCGGTGATTTAACGGTAGCGTCCGTGCAAAACACCAGCCAGGTAACGGGTGGGCGTTGGGATGTCAGTGGTCATGTTACCGTGGGTGCCGGGGTCAGTGGTGGTGCCAGTGCTGGTTACGGTGAAACCGAAGGCAGCAGTGCCTGGGTGAATGAGCAAAGCAGCATTATTGGCTCCAACTCCGTCACCATCCGAACCGAAGGCCATACGCAGATAGACGGTGCATTGATAGCGAACCTGGATGAGCATGGCAACGACCAGGGCAACCTAACGCTGGATACCGGCAGCCTGGCCTACAGCGATATCAAGGACCACGACCAGGAAAAAAGCTATTACCTGAATGTTGGTTTTACCCAGGGCAACAACACCAACACCAACCAGCAGGAAAGTGGTGCCAACTACAGTGCCAGCGGCCACTACAGCAACCACGATAAAGAGCAGATTAACCGTGCCACTGTGGGCGAAGGGACCATCACAGTCAGGGACAACCCCGGCCAGGACCTCAGCGATTTAAACCGCGACAGCCAAATCGCTCAGGAAGTGACCAAAGACGACAGCAAAGCCATCACCCTGTACGCCAGCACCACGGCATTGGATAGTTTGGGCAATCTGGTGGAGAACCCAGAGCAGCAGTTGGGGCAGTGGAAGGATAATGTGGCCAATGTGGGGAGTGTCGATGCCTGGGGTATTGTGGCAGAAAATGTGACCGATGTAGGTGAGGATATTGTCACCACGTACAGCACCCTGAATAAAAAAGAAGTGCTCGGTTTGAGTAGCTTTCTGGATGGCCTGGATGCGAACCATAAAATGACGCAGCTGAAAAATGAGCTTATGCGTACCGCAGAAGGTCAGGCCTTGCTGGAGCAACTGCAAAGTGAGGACCCGGACGAGCATTTAGCAGCACAGGCAGCCATAGGCCAGCTGGCACAAAGTAAGTTTGGTATTGACCCCAGCGATATTCTGTTCTACTCCGAAACAGAAACCGACAGCACGTCGCTGCAAAGTACCTTACTGGCAGATGTCAAAGGTGCGACGGTGATTGAGCAGGGGCATGACGAGTACGGTAATATCTTTGTCAATGTGGACAACGCCAGCGACGGCAAGGACATGGCAAGCACCATAGGACACGAAGTGTATGAAACCTATACGCTGCAAACCGGTGGAGTGAACGATGCTACTCAGGAAGTCATCGCCGACATGGTTGGTAACCAGTTAGCCAACCGGCTGGATGGTGCCCTGGGCGGTACATTAGGCAATACCGGCACAACGGGACTGGCTGGCAGCGCTACCGTGCAGTATGGCAACACCCGTGCCGATAATGTGGGCAATGCTCAGGTGGATTATCGTTACTTAACACCTTCCGAGCGGGAGTTGGCAGTACGATTGGCTAAAGAGAGTGGAGGGCTATTTACCGAGCAGGAGATGTTGGATGCCTTGCGACATACGTTAAACTTGCCGGAGGGTGAAAGCTACCCGGAAGGGATGAATAGCCATGTTCTGGATACCGCTATTGCAACACAAGAAGCTTTGGCCTTTATGGATGCAAGCGAAGGCAGGTTAATCGTGACACCTGGCGAAGACGGTAACGCCCGTTATCTAGTGCAGGACATGAGTGCAATCCCGCTGAACGACGATGCAAAGGAGTACATCAAGCAGCAGGATTTGGGATATAGCTTTATTGAGCAGGTGGAGCGGGTAGAGGATAGTTATCGTGAGCCCTTCTGGGATTACAGAGGAGCAGGGAGTCTGGCAATGGCGACAGGACTCTCGTTTAATCTGGATACAGTTGATACCAGAACAACTTCTCAAATAGAGCATGATATGGATAAATTCACATTGGGTATGGCCAGCTTGATTGGTGCTCCAATTTCAGGTGGCGCATCGTTATATGCGTTAGGAGGAAGGGGAACACTGGGCTTGCTAAGTACAGCTGTCGCCTTTGATGTTGCAGGTCAATCGGTACAAGAGGGAGAATACCGGCCAGGGCAAACGGTGTTAGCTGCCCAAACAGCATTGACCTTTGGGCCCCTGCTAAGTACGTCATGGAGGCTCAATACTGCGTTAGGCGCAACGGCTGGTGGTGGTAATGTGGCAGCGAATAATTTTTATTATGATGAGAACAAATCGTGGGAGCAGGGGGCTTTCTGGGGAGCTGTCGGGGCTGGGAGCGGGACTTATTTAGGGAATTACATATCAAACACAATGAAAAATGTGACACCGCAGATCAGCGTACCTTTTTTCCAGACGCCTGCGACTGTTACAGTAACATTACCAGCAGCAACTACAGTCGGTAAGAATGTGGAGACAGTGTTCCATAACATGCCTGCATTTATTCCACTATCTGAAGTTGTTCATGCTGATAAGAATCAGTCAGGAGATAAGGAATGAAAAAGCAGTGGGAGTATACATGGAGAGCCTTTTGGGTAAGACAGATAAAGGTGTATGTCCCATTGGTGGCGATTGTATATCTTTTTTGGTACGGGGTGGAAGTTAGTAATATGATGGGCAATTTTTTTAATTGGTCAACAGAAGGTTATGGCCCGTCGAAGCAGCGTTGGTTCCGGATGATTGCCAGTGGTTTTATCTTGATGACCATGTTTGGTTCTTTGATGGATGCAATTTCTGTTTGGCACTACATCAAACATCCAGATGAAATCCCTAAAAATGATGAGGCGAAGAAAGATTGAGCAGTTGGCACTCCAATGTCAGGTGGCGCATCGTTATATGCGTTAGGCGCAACGGCTGGTGGTGGTAATGTGGCAGCGAATAATTTTTATTATGATGTGAATAAGTCCGTGCAGCAGGGAGCTCTTTGGAGCTTGTTGTGACAGCATACCCGACAGAGTCTCCAATTACTCTAGGGAATCCTAAGCCGTGAAGCAAATAAATTACGAGTTGATTGAGAAAAATCTGATTTTTATTCTTAACGAATTAAGAGCTCAACCTGAAGTTGCACTTTATTACCCAAATAATTCATCGTCATATTCGGATGACATGGTTCAAATAAGCGAATACATCGAGCCTGCAGGAGAGTATGGTCTTGCCTACGAGTGCATTGTTGGCGATTTGGAGCTGTTTCCTTTTAAGTTATCAGGTTTAGCAGCCGTTAAATTGTTAGAAGTGGGGTTGCTAATGGGGTTTAAAACAGGATCTGATAGAGACAATTTGTTTGATTTCAGATGATGCCCCGCTCATAAGATATTTACAGCGAAGACTGCCAGCAAGGTAACATCGACCTGACGCTAGGCCTCCGATTGCTGAGTGCGAATGGCATTCACCAGCCGATTGACTTTCCAAGGCCGCAGACAACTATTGGAGAACAATATGTTCATCATCAAGATATCGCAAACCAAACAGCAGAGGGGTTAAGAGCACAGAGTTTAGACATCAGGTAATTTCAGGATGATTACCCGCATATGATGGTGATACTGGTGCGTAGCAAACATTAGATGAAAATTACATTCACGACTCTAGGTATTTCTGGGAACAAAGGCAGGGTCGTGAATCTCGGCCTGTTTATCACCCAAAAGGAGAAAATCCTAATGGATAAGATAGTTCTAATTATCGTTTTTTCAATGTTTTTGATCGGATGCTCAAGCACTCGTCATAATATTACTTTTAAAAATTATAGTGATGAGCAAATCTATGTGGAGTATGGAATGTGGGGTGAGTGGTTAGTAAGGGGAGGGTATATAGTTGGGTTGTCAGAGGAGAATTTATTCCCGCCAGGCAGGACTCATGCTTCCATGCCTGGACCTATTCCTGAATCTATCACGGTTGTATGGAAGAATTCTGACGATAAATTAATAAAAGAAAGTGTTGATATTTTGCGGAGTGATGTTCCAAGTGTAAGAAGGAATGAGTGGTATCAATTCGTTATTACTTTAACACAATTTAAAATTCACCAAGTTGAGGTGATTATTCATTCGTCAGAAAACATAAGAAGTAAGAAAATAAAATCTATGATTTACTGTTCAGAAGGAGAAGGAAGTTGCGAGTTTCTAACGCCTTTTACAACAGATACATATTATGATCCAGAGACCCTCACAGAAGCACAAAAAGCACGGTTGGAAAGACAAAAAGAGATTACAGATAACTTTAGGGATGAGTTAAAAGAAGACGTGGAAGAAATAAGACGTAGGAATGGACTTTGATCTTCGGTTGTTGGTAGTGATCCGTACCCTCAAACCGGGAGACCTATATTCCCTCTCTGAACCAGGGAAGTGCTGATCCCATCTCGATACCAGATAGCATTTTCAACGGTTTAAAAAATCTACCAAAGCTAGGGGATGATAAATATCCGAAATACGATTCCAATGGCACTCAAACCAATTCCCTATCACCGCACTCGACTTATGATTGTAAGATCAATTGCGGCGACAAGCCCTAATCAGAGAGAACAGAAAATGAAAATGCGGATAATAATTTTAATTACTATGATGCTGTATGGTTGTGCCGGATCGGGTCATCCGCTGATGTCTCCAGATAAAACTTATGTGGTAGAGAATGAAGGGAAAGCATTATTTTCACTGAGGGTGCCTGAGGTATCATGTTGCACCTGATACCTCAGGCAGATTACAAATGCTCAGTATAGAAAGTTTATAAAAGGCAAGGGAAACTAAGAATGCTTGATATTACTGTTCAGTTGGTTGATAAATGTGATGAACGGTTCCCAGGAGTCTATTTTTTTACTATTTCGATTGAAGTTAATCAGGGAGAGTTTATTTCATTGGCATCTATCCCACTGGATGATGTACAAGAGCTAGCTTGGTTTAGAGAAAACTTAGAAAGTATAAAAAATGATATTTTGCCTGTTCCCATAGGAGATTATGTATCTATTGCCAAGATTATTAGAGACTTTTATTCTTCAGACGATATGGATGAATTTGTCATTGGTGAATTGTATAATTATAGAGTGTCTCATGGGTTACGGTTTGCGTTTAGAGGCCGAGATATTCCAGATATTTATATAGGTAAGCTTAATGACGATTACCAGATATCATGCAGCGACTCTGATTTTGAGTTTTGCTACAGTTTTAATATAAATAATTTCATTCATTTGGTTGATGACCTTGTTGAAAACTTAAAATAACCTGCCCCGCCCAAGTGCCCAAGTATGTGATCCAGCCATTTTGCTGAAATAACCAGCAAAGTGGCGGTTGCCTATCTTAGGCTTCGCCAAAACTTTCTTAGTGAACCACCGATGCAAAAAGGCAGTTTGCTCAGGACGTAGAAACACTGTTTAACGACGTAAATACGCTGTTGGGCCGTGAGTCTGCAGGGTCAGGCTGTATTGATACAGAGTACGTGATTAATGAGCTTATCGCACTTAAAGTCAAAGAAGAGCAACTGAAGGACTCAGGCTCATTAAATCATCATGCGTTCAATGACATTACCGATTTACGCAACACATTAACGGCAAGCCTGCCGCCGGAAAGCCGGGCAGAAATAGACCATGTGGTGTCAGGATTTGTTCATGATTTCTTGAATGGCAGTCTGGCCAACAGCGGTGGTTTCCAGCAAAGCGATGAGCCGGCAATAACGGCACTGCCGAACCCAGTACCGGGAGCTATCACACCAACAGTTCTGGATAACACACCACCGGATATTCCGGGCGATGTTGGTGGTTTTGAGGCAGGTGAAGACATTGCAGTAAATACTGAAACACCGGTGCATGAGGGGCATTGGAGTGATAGTATTTATTTTAGTGAGGATGGTAGTGATGTTGAAAAAATTTATTCTGCATCTGGACAGCCAGAGCTGAGAGAGATTCGACGGCCAGCATTTGATGCATGGCAGGAAGATGGTATTCCAGACACAGATTACACGCTTAATCCCCATGCGTATAACAGTTTATTCAAATCAGGTCGAAAGGATATTATGCCTGACGATGTTTTGGATGCACTCTCAAGTAACTCAATGCCTGGTGAAAATGGTAGTTTGAAATTTGTAAATCCAGTCACGGGAACGAGAGTTTTTGTTAATCCAAAGACTAAACAAGTTGTGGGCATTCAGCCGGGAGACTTTGGAGACTAACATGGATAATCCTGAAAATCTTGTTAATGAGTTTAGTTATTACATGGATGAAAGTGTCCCAGTGTATGGGATAGAGTCAATCATGATGAATGACTCAGCAACAGTAAAGAATATTGGGTATGGGACAAGCGTGTGGGTTTCTGGGAGTGGAAAAATCTTGGAGGTTGAGAGTCTATATCCGTCACGTGTTTTTAAAGGGAAGAATGCTTTTTCCATTGAAAGAAGTGACGTACCTATATTTTCCTTTCCAGTAGATAGAGTTGATGATTATGCTATCGAAATTTTTGACTTTGACTCTGTATTCTTAATTAAATGGGGAGAGGGGAAGCTTTACAATTATGAATCTAATGGGATTATTATTATTAATAATCATATTGTTATGGGGGTCGGTGTTTTTGTCCAAGCCAATGTCCCGTCCAAGTGTCCAAGTAAGTGATCCTGTCATAAGTCATCGCCATTTTGCTGAAAAAACCAGCAAAGTGGCTGTGGCTTATCTTAGGGTTCGCCAAAATTTTTTTGGCGAACCACCTTAATGAGCGATTTAAGCAAGAAGTGGAGGCTTTGACAGGGCGGCGGCAACATATGGGACAGCGAGGGCGGCCAAAGCTAAAGCAGGATTAATTTTGATCTGACCCCGTTAATTTAGTGTTGGTCAGGTAGCTCCTTACGGTTGGGATGCTTATACTCAGTTACGCTCAGTTACAGGGGGAAATAAGGATTAGAGCCAGCGAAAAACAGCCTACAGTGGACTAGGGTTAAGCGCAGGGGCAGCGGAAGGTGGCTTGGGCGATTTTCTGGGTTGGACAGCAGCTTCTGTTACGAATGAAAGCTGGCAGGCTGGGCAGTTTTTAGGAAAAACAGCGGCTACCTGAAGTTGTTCATGCTGATAAAAATCAGTCAGGAGATAAGGAATGAAAAAGCAGTGGGAGTATACATGGAGAGCCTTTTGGGTAAGACAGATAAAAGTGTATGTCCCATTGGTGGCGATTGTTTATTTTTTTTGGTATGGGGTGGATATTGGGGATGCAATTTATGAGTACTTTGGTTGGGTTTCAGAAGGTTATGGGCCGCCTCAGCAACGTTGGTATAGAGTAATTGCCAGTGGTTTTATCTTGATGACCATGTTTGGTTCTTTGATGGATGCAATTTCTGTTTGGCACTACATCAAACATCCAGATGAAATCCCTAAAAATGATGAGGCGAAGAAAGATTGAGCAGTTGGCACTCCAATGTCAGGTGGCGCATCGTTATATGCGTTAGGCGCAACGGCTGGTGGTGGTAATGTGGCAGCGAATAATTTTTATTATGATGAGAATAAAGATGTTGCTCGAGGTGCTCTTTGGGGGGCTGCTGGGGCTGGGAGCGGGACTTATTTCAGCAGTTTAATTTCAAACTCCCTAAAGGATATGCCGCCTTCTGTTGCCATTCCTTATTTTCAAACGCCAGCAACAATTACAATCCCCTTACCTGCTGCAACGTCGGTCGGTAAGGGAGTGGAAACTATACTCCATGGTAGTCCTGCATTTGTGCCTCAGCCAGATATATCGCCTAAACCTGATACAGAAAGGGGGGAAGAGTAATGGAGATAAATAAATTTACCTGGAAGGCCTTTTGGGTAAGACAGATAAAGGTGTATGTCCCATTGGTGGCGATTGTATATCTTTTTTGGTACGGGGTGGAAGTTAGTAATATGATGGGCAATTTTTTTAATTGGTCAACAGAAGGTTATGGCCCGTCGAAGCAGCGTTGGTTCCGGATGATTGCCAGTGGGTTCATTGCTATGTGTTTGTTTGGAACTTTGATTGATGCGATGA
Source organism: Alkalimonas sp. NCh-2 (assembly GCF_039631345.1). Taxonomy (NCBI): domain Bacteria; kingdom Pseudomonadati; phylum Pseudomonadota; class Gammaproteobacteria; genus Alkalimonas; species Alkalimonas sp. NCh-2. The sequence continues at coordinate 99,748 of NZ_JBDIUV010000001.1, read as the reverse complement.
ATACTTGGCACTACATAAAGAACCCAGATGAAATCCCTAAAAATGATGAGGTGAAGAAAGACTGAGCAGTTGGTGCTCCAATGTCAGGTGGCGCATCGTTATCTGCGTTAGGAGGAAGGGGAACACTGGGCTTACTAAGTACAGCTGTTGCCTTTGATGTTGCAGGTCAATCGGTACAAGAGGGAGAATACCGGCCAGGGCAAAGGGTGTTAGCTGTCCAAACAGCATTGACCTTTGGGCCTCTGCTAAGTACGTCATGGCGGCTAAATACTGCGTTAGGCGCAACGGCTGGTGGTGGTAATGTGGCAGCGAATAATTTTTATTATGATGAGAATAAATCGTGGGAGCAGGAGGCTTTCTGGGGAGCTGTCGGGGCTGGGAGCGGGACTTATTTCAGCAGTTTAATTTCAAACTCCCTAAAGGATATGCCGTCTTCTGTTGCCATTCCTTATTTCCAAACGCCGGCAACAACTACAATCCCCTTACCTGCTGCAACGTCGGTCGGTAAGGGAGTGGAAACTATACTCCATGGTAGTCCTGCATTTGTGCCTCAGCCAGATATATCGCCTAAACCTGATACAGAAAGGGGGGAAGAGTAATGGGGATAAATAAATTTACCTGGAAGGCCTTTTGGGTAAGACAGATAAAAATGTATGTTCCATTGATAGCGGTTGTTTATTTCTTCTGGTATGGCGTGGAAATCGGGGATGCAATTTATGAGTACTTTGGTTGGGTTTCAGAAGGTTATGGGCCACCTCAGCAACGCTGGTATAGAGTAATTGCAAGTGGGTTTGTTACCTGGGGAGTAATCATTACACTTATGGATCTGATTGGTACATGGCACCATATAAAGCATCCAGATGAAATCCCTAAAGATGATGAGGTGAAGAAAGATTGAGCAATAGACTGACTGCCCCGTTACCCTTTCACATCTGAGGGGCGGGTAAAAACAACCGGATTCTTCTTGGAAGCGGGATGGCAATGGGGTGAGCGCTTTAAACCGAAGGTGGAAGCATTAACTGGACGTCGGCAGCAGAGTGTCAAAGTGGGTGTCCCGTCCAAGTAAGTGAGCCTGTCATAAATAATCGCCATTTTGCTGAAAAAACCAGCAAAGTGGTTGTGGTTTATCTTAGGGTTAGCCAAAACTTTTTTGGCGAACCACCTTAACCTTCCAGGAGCTGTTTGTATTTTGCGCAAAATTAGCATCAGGCGCGGCTGTCATTACTATCTGCTTTGGACAGGGCGATTCTGCTTATTTGCCTGTGGTAACCCGCTAGCATTGCTGCCGTTTAATCCGCCAAAGACTGAAGCACAGCGCTAAGGTAGCTGCGTACATCAGCACAGAGCCGGCGACCACACCTGGCCAGTTGCCCCACTGCCAGAATGGCTGCAGATACAAGCCGCCAACACTGGCGCCGAGATAGTAAAATACCAGGTAAAGCGCACTGGCACTGGCTTTGGCTCTGCTGGCATGTTGGTTCACCCAGCTGCTGGCAAGCGCATGGCAGAGGAAAAAGCCAAAAGCGCTGATAAAGAATCCAGCTACAATGGCCGATAATTGTGGCCATAGTGTTAGCAAAGAGCCTGATACCATAACTCCAATGCCCAGAGCCATTCCCCCTGGTGCAGTCAGCCTGGCGGCTATCCTGGCTGACAGGGCGGATCCCAGGGTACCGGTTAGATAGGTGATAAAGAGTAAGCCGATGAAGCTGCTGCTTAAATGAAAAGGCTCCATTGCCAGGACAAAACTGATGTAGGTGTACTGGTTGAGAAACACCAGAAAATTCAGGCCACCAATCAGGTAAGTCAGGAATAACAATGGTTGACGCAGGTGAAACAGCTGATCCTGCAAAGCTTGCCGCCAGCGAAAAGGTTTGGGTTGGAACTGTGTTGCCTGGGGAAGAAAGCGCCAGATGCAATAGCAACTAAGCACGCCAAGCAAGGTCATTGGCCAAAATACCCATTGCCAGTGTCCCACGTCTGCCAGGCTGCCGGCCAGCAGACGGCCCGAAATCCCTCCCAGTGAGTTGGCACTGATGTAATAGCCAACTGCTGTGACTAAGGCTGGTTTGCTGTACTCTTCACCCATCCAGGCAATGGCCATGGCCGGTAAACCACCGAGAAAACACCCCTGTATGGCACGCCAGAACAGCAAACTGGCAAAGCTTTCAACCTGGGTTAGCATAAAAGTGCTCAATGTCATGCCGGCTAAGGTAAGCAGCAGCAAGTTTTTACGGCCCCAGGCATCGGATAAAGAGGCATACACCAGCAGGGAGAGTCCAAGGCATAAAGTGCCTATGGTGTAGCTCCAGCTTACCTGCAGTGGGGATAAGCTATAGTGACGGCTTAGTTCGGGTAACAGCGGTTGCAACAGATGCAAATTGGCAAAGACGGCAACGGCAGCCAGACACAACGCGAAGGCACTGCGATAAAATGTGGCTGATTTGTATTCGATCACCCTGTGTTTTGCCTCTGCAATGGTGTCAAAACTGGCTCAGAGCATTGTACTGTGATCTGAGCCATTTGTACCGCATTGGTTAGTTGTCAAATTGTTGCAAGCGCCGCCAGTCACGAATGACTTCCCAGCCAGGAATGAGGGCGATAATCAGTAACGTGATGGTGATACTGCGCTCCAGCTGCTCCGTTGTCAGCCAGGGTAGTTGCGCAGGTACACTGCTGTAAAACGGGCTGGCCCATGCCAGAATAACAATGGCTGTTACCAGCAGAGCATTGAGTACCAGGTTGCATTTCAGCAGGGCTGTTGTCCAGTAACGCTGTTTCAGTTGCCATGCGCACAGTGCAATACCCAGCAACAGCAGAGGGCTAAAGGCCTGCAGCAAGAAACGACTGTGGATGCTAAGTTCTGCCGATGCAAGGCTCTGCCCAAAAACCGGGTACCAAATCAGCAGCAGCAGGAACAAATACGTCGCCAGATCGATGAAAATATCACTTAGTTCAATTTGTTGCCAAGGTTTCGCTAATTGAGGCAGCTTGGCAGGATCCCAGCTGGCTGCAGACTTACAAGCACTGCCTTGCTCTTTCCCAATCACCCAAAAGCCGAAGGTGATCACACTAAAAGCAAAGGTCGCATCGCGAACAAACCCGCCTGCCATATGCTTTAACATCAGCAGCAGCCCAAGGTTTTCGTTGCCAAGCCAAAGCAGGCTGGATTGAATGACCTGGATCAGAAAAAGAATGCCAAACACCATGGCCAGGGTGTAGCTAAATAACGGCATCAGCCCGATTGGGATTAAGGGGGTTGGCGGAGCAAACTGATGCGCCATTTGTTTCGGCGGGCCAAGCTGTTTCAATACGCTGTGTATTCGTTCTTCATCCGTCAGGCTGGGCGCTTGCTCTTGCATGGCATCCAGCTGATCGAGAATATTGGCTTTCAATTCGCGAGTGACATCCTGCTGTTTCTCTTTTGGCAGCTCTTGCTGCACGGCGGCCAGATAACGTTCCAGTAAGTCCATGATTAGTGCTCCAATAGTGGCCCTAAGGCGGTGTTCAGTTGTTGCCATTCCTGCGTTAACTGCACCAGCAAGTCAGCACCCACGTCAGACAGTTGGTAGTAGCGCCGCTCCCGGCCTTCACCCTGACGCCATTCGCTGTCCAGCAGGCCCTGATCGGCCAGTCGGCGCACTAGCGGGTAGAGGGTGCCTTCGTCGATATCAATACCAGCGTCCTGCAGTTGCTTGCGCAGTGAGTAGCCGTAGTGCGGGGCTTTCAGTGAGCTGAGTACCGCCAGTACCAGCACACCGCGCCGCAGTTCCAGCCGCATTTTGTCCAGTTGCGCTGAGGTCATTGTTGATTCCTGATTACTGTGTGCCACATACTGTATGTGGCACAGCATCTGTATACTAGGTGGCACACAGTAACGGTGTCAAGGTGATTTGTGGTTTTTTTGCACAAAAAATTGGAGAGTCTCAAATATTTCTGAATTCTGGTTCAAGCTCTGAGGCTTGTGACACAACGAAAAGTCAAAACTTCAGATTGTTCTGTCTAAATAAATTAATAGCGGAGACTGGGGGGTATCTTCGATTCAGCAAAAGATCAATTGCATCTGCTAACTGTTCTATGGCAAGGCTTAATTTCTTACTATGGTCAGCTTACTCAAACCTTACTAAAGCAAAAAAGCGCATAAAACTTACGCTATGTTGACTTGATGCCATGAAAGCTAGCTTTCGTATTGCACTGGGTGCAAGGTCGCTGTTATTAGTTTGTCAAAATACATTTTGACGGCAGGCCAGTTTGGGAAGGCAGAACTACCATAGTGAATGAGTGTGCCTTGAAAGTCTTCCTGGCCAAAACCTGATGTCTTGTCATCAATCAGATAATCGCCGCGAGAGAGTCCTTTATATGCGCTGATAATTAGCCGGTGGCAATGCTCCAAGCCAAAGTGGCGTTCTACCCATACCCTTTTTTCTGTATAACAATGAGGATTTAATACTGAAGGGGCAGTCAGTAGCAGCACTTGCAGTTCTGGCTGCTCAATTAGCCAACGAACCGTGTCTACAGCGCCCTCATATGGTGGTAAGTTTAAAAAGAAGCCTTCCTGGCTCTGGGGGTAGTTAATCTCAGGCTGTTTAACCTTAGCCGCATCATGTGATGTCTGATAATCACACAATGTGTCATCCATATCGATATAGATTATGGTTTTGCTGGTTACTGGTGTTTTCATTTCGCTCCGCCGAACGCATCCGCGCTTATCAGTGATTAGTCTAGCTAAATTGGTCGAAACCGACCAGTCACTCTTAACACCATGTCATATTTTCACCGCTTTTATGCGTTTGTTATAAGAAAGCAGCAAACCGGCTACAGTTGGCTGTTTACTCTATCGCCGGCTGAGGTGCGAACAACTTCGTTAGGCCTGATAAAGCTCTAGCGGCAACCCATCCGGATCCTGAAAAAATGTAAAGGCTTTATGGGTGTAGGGATCTATCCGAATGGGCTCGACCAGAACGCCATGTTGTTCCAGGTAGGCTTTGACTTTGGCAACATCTTCAACCGTGAAAGCCAGGTGACGCAGCCCTTGTGCTTCTGGTTGGTTTGGTCTTGGCGGTGGCGATGGAAAAGAAAACAGCTCCAGTTGGCCGCCGTCGGGCAGTTGCAAATCCAGTTTCCAGGAGTGGCGCTCGGCCCGGTAATGTTCTGCCAGAATGGGCAGCTTAAGCAACTGATGGTAAAAAGCTTTCGAACGCTGGTAGTCTGAGCAAATAATGGCAACATGGTGAATGGCTTTTAGCATAGGGGCTCATGCGCTTTGTTTTAACCAATGGTAACAATTTCAATCAGGTGCTGCTGCTATGATCTAGCGTTAAGGTGGTATTCACGGTCAGCCTTTAGGATAGCAAGTTAACCTTACTATTGGGATAAAAATATGAAATTAATGCTTTCAAGCTTACTGTTTGCCAGTCTGATGGCCACGGCAACTCATGCCAGCCCGGTGCCAGACTTTCCTTTTGTGACGGTGACTGGTACTGCGCAGATGGAAGTGGCGCCAGACTCCGCCCGTATTACTCTGGTGATCCGCTCCAATGCCGAAACGGCGGATGCAGCCACCAGTGCGGTGTACCAGCAAGGCCGCAGCCTGCTAAGTTACTTGCAAAGCAAAGGTGTGGATCTGGCCGACATTGAAGCAGCGGAAATCAACAAAGAAGCGACTTATCAGGATTACAGCAGCCGTGTGATTACCGGCTACGCAGCAACTCAGCCGGTATTCATCCAGCTTCGCAGTATCGAGCATTACATTGATATTATGGATCACCTGTTCAAACAACCGAATATTTTCTCCATTCAGGGCCAGTTTGAAACCAGTCAGAAAGAGCAACTGGAACAGGAGCTGATGGCCAAAGCCGGCGCTGATGCCCGCCAGCGTGCCGAGCGACTGGCGAATGCTCAAGGGGCTGGCCTTCACTCGGTTTTTGCTATTAGTGAAGGCAGCCGCAGTTGGGGTAATTTGAGCTCTGATTTTGGCTTTGGTGCTGGTAGCGGTGTCTATGGCGTGCAGATGCGGGCCAGTGCTGATATGGCAGAGAGCAGCCTGGTGCTGCCAAAACATATTCGCATTCAGCAATCGGTAAATGTGATTTACCGGTTGGCAAACTAAGCTCCGTCAGGAGAATATCTCCGCTAAGGTCGCTGGTTTACTGTTGGCCAAATTGTTGTTGCAAGTACGCAATAATCGCATTGGACTCATACAACCAGCGCACTTCTTCCTGTTCGTTTTCAATACGCAGACAAGGCACTTTTACCCGGCCACCACCACGTTCAAGCTCTGCCCTGTGGCTGGCATTGTGCTGAGCGTCGCGCTTTTCGATGGTAAGGCCAAGCCGTGCCATTTCTTTGCGCACCTTGATACAAAAAGGGCAAGCCAAAAACTGATACATCACCAGTTGTTGGCAGGCGGTATCGACCTTGGCTTGCGCAGCTGGCTCGCGCTTTATCGCTGCGGGGGTACTCAGCTTTTCAGCGAGCAGCATAAAGGGCGTTAAAATCAGGCGGATACCACGAAAAAATAAGCGAATAACGGCACGCATAAAGGACTCTGTAGGTTAAGAGGGGAATACGATTCACTGGGTGGCATTTTATCATAGCTATCAGTTGAAACCCAGCGAAGAAGCCCGCCTGCCTGTCGATGCACGCTGTTTCTGGCATCCATCATGGTGTAGCATAGGCTTTTTTTTTGCAGATGTGAGTCGTGATGACAGAATCGATTTATGCCATTGGCACGGTGGGTACCCCCTGGGGTGAAGCGGAAAAAGCGCTGTGGTTAAGCCAGCAAAGCATCAAGCGCAGCTATCTGCAGCAGGTTGCCAGCCAGTTGGATGCCATTCCCGCCGGCTTTCAGTTGGTTTGTTACGGCCAGCTCGATTACCGTTCCTTGGGTGTCAGTGAATACCCGTTGTATGCGGTGAAAAGCAAGGTGTGGGACCCGGCCAAACCCTCAGTGCTGGTGACTGGTGGGGTGCATGGCTACGAGACCAGCGGTGTGCAGGGTGCTTTGGCGTTTATACAGCAGCAGGCTGTAGGCTACAGCGAACACTTCAACCTGCTGATCCTGCCGTGCCTTAGCCCCTGGGGCTATGAAACCATCAACCGCTGGAACCCCAAAGCACTGGATCCAAACCGTTCTTTTATCAGCAATAGCCCGGTGGCTGAATCGGCGCTGGCGATGGCTTATGTGCACTCGGTAAGCAACCACTGGCTGGCGCACATTGACTTGCACGAGACCACCGACAGCGACAACAGCGAGTTTCGCCCGGCCAAGGCGGCCCGTGACGGTACCGTGAATACCAACTGGAATATCCCGGATGGTTTTTATCTGGTGGCTGATACTCAGCAGCCAGCACCTGACTTTCAGCAAGCCGTTATCGAGGCGGTGGCCAAAGTGACCCATATTGCCGAGCCGGATGAGCAGGGTTGTTTGATTGGGGAGCCAGTGGTGCAGCCTGGCGTTATTTTGTACGACACCAAAGCAGCAGGCCTTTGTGCCGGCATGACGGATGCCGTTTTTGTCACCACCACCGAAGTCTACCCGGACAGCCCGCGCAGTACGCCGGAAAACTGCATTCAGGCGCAGCAGGCGGCTATTGCAGGTGCGCTGGACTTTCTGCAAAGAAGTTAATCTATTCAATGTCTGTTGCAGCAGAACTGTTAGCAAAAATTCAGTACTGCTGCAATCTTCCCATTAAAATTGCTAAAGCCTGTGAATTCAACTACTTCTTAAGGGGTGGTCGCATTTTGTGACGCCACAGATTGTCACTGAGTTTGAGCTGGAGGGCTTATGTTTGCGAATCTGTCGATCCGTTATCGTTTATTGGTATTGATTGGGATCCCTGTTTTGGCGATGTTGCTGATGGTGCTTTTAGCTCTCTCGGACATGCGAGCCATTAATCAGGCTGCTCAGGAGTTGCATTATGAGATGCAGGAGCAGCAAATGCTGACCGAAGTCCGGCAAAGTCTGGTGACGGAGCCGATGCTGGCGCTGCTTGGTTACCAGCAAGGGCTGCAATCTGCTGCGCAAGCCGCCAATCTGTTGCAGGCCAGCTTGCAGCAAAGTGAGCGCAGTTGGCAGCGCTTTCGGGCCGCAGAGTTGCCAGCTCAGGAAATGGTGTTTGTGCGTGAGGCCGAGCGGGTGCTACCAGAGCTACAAAGCAGCCTGGCAGCGTTTTCTCAAGCTTTACTACGAGGGGAGGATTATAGCGACTTGTTGCAGCGAATGGTCCAACAGGCAGAGCAACTGGATGAGCCTTTAAACCAGTTGCTCCAGATCCAAATGGCCGATGCCAACGAGGATGCAGCAAGGGCTCAGCAACAATATCAAAATGACATCCGGCTATTTTTCCTTATCAGTGCTGTGATTATTACGCTAGTCGTGGGGTTGGCTTTGCTAGTCTACCGGTCCATTCAGCACCCTTTGCAGCAGTTAAACCAGGTGATGCAGCAGGTCGAGCATAACTCGGATCTTACTCTTAGGGCCAATCAGGATGGTCGCAATGAGCTATCGACCCTGGCTCAATGCTTTAACCGCTTGATGGGGCATTTCCAGAAGGTGCTGTTTGATGTAGAAGGCGCTTCCAATCAGGTGGCGGCAGCATCCGAGCAGCTAAGCAGTGTCAGTCAGGAGGTCAGCCAGATTGCCGCCAGTCAGGAGCTACAAACCGCACAGATAGCCACCGCCATTACCGAGATGGCTGCAGCCGTGCAGGAAGTGGCGCGCAGTGCGCAGTTGGCGCTGGAGTCAACTGAAACTGCTAATGATCAAGCATCTGACGGGCTTAATGCGGTTGAAAAAAATATGGAAATTATGGAGTTGCTGTCCGGTTCGATACTTGGAACCGCAGAGCGGCTGAAAATACTGGATGAACGGATCCAGGAAATTGCCAAGGTCCTCGAAGTGATCCAGGGCATTGCCGAGCAAACCAACCTGCTGGCATTAAATGCGGCTATTGAAGCGGCCAGAGCTGGTGAGCAGGGCCGTGGTTTTGCTGTAGTGGCTGATGAGGTGCGGGCTTTGGCCTCCAATACCAAACAGTCTACTGAAAGTATTCAGCAAACCATGGAGCGGTTGCGCCGTGGTGCCAACGAGGCGGTAGAGGCGATGCAAAGTTCATCCACACAGGCTGATGAAAGTTTGCTGTCGTCGAAAGAAACCGGCGGCTCTTTCCAATCGGTTAGCAAGGCCATTCGTCAAGTGGTGGATGTGAATGTACAAATTTCCACTGCCACCGAAGAGCAGGCCCATGTTGCCAATGATATTACTGAAAGCGTGAATACGATGGCGTCCAGCATTACCGAAGTAGTGACAGGCGCCAATCAGTGTGCTCAGGCCAGTGCCGAATTATCGGAGTTGGCGCAGCGGTTAAAAGACCATGTCAACCGCTTTAAAATCGCGAGCTAGTACCAGAGCGCAACCGCCGAGCTAAGTGGAGAGCACACAACCGGAGGACACCATCATGCGTATGTTGCTAGCTTTGCCTGTCGTGCTGTTCAGTGCATCGACGCTCGCTAACGGCGGCCTGTTTCTGGTTGATGATGCTGTCATAACTGATGAAGGACATTGCAGCCTGGATGCCTGGTGGACCCGGCAGAATGGCGCTGGTGCCGGCACAGTGATCCCGATGTGTACCCGCTCAGGTTTTGAGTGGGCATTGCCGGTAGAATTTGCTGCCGGCAATGTCACCAGCTATGGCCTGGAAGCCAAAATGCGGTTGACTGAATTGAGTTCAGGTAGCGCTTTGGCGCTTTCGGCCGGCGGCATGCTGGCAAGGGATGGACATCGGCTGGAAGACGTTTTTGTCAATCTGCCCTACAGTCAGCAGTGGTTACCCTGGTTGGAGTTGCATCTTAATCTGGGGGCTGTGTATCAGTACGCAGAACGGAATAGGGCGCTTAGTTGGGGGGCTGCGATCACTGCGGCACTGTGGCCTGATCTGGCCCTCATTATTGAAAGTGCCGGTATCAGCCGGGAGGATCCAACTCTGGCTGCAGGTTTGCGCTGGCAGCTATTGGAGCGATGGGAGCTGGACCTTTCCTATGGCCGTGAACTGGAGTCGTCCAGCAGTTATGTCGCCCTTGGTTTTAACCTGGCTTTTTAAGGCAGCAGACGGCTTATCAGTTGCTCAGCACCTTGTTGATTCAAATAGCGTGGTACGGCGTAAGTAAAACGGGCTTCTTTGAGCGCTGCATTGGCAATAGCCGGAATATCGCCTGGCTTTAATTCGGCGGCCGTACTGGCGATCCCAAAGTCCTGATTGAGCTGGCGAATGGCTGTGATCAGGGCCTGAGCCGCTTCTTGCTCAGTCGCTTCAGCAGCCGCCAGCTGGCAGTGTTTGGCCAGTAGCGCCATTTTGCGCCGGGCTTTGGGCTCGGAGTACTGCAGCACCACAGGCATGACGATGGCATTGGCCAGGCCATGGGGCAGGTGGTAATAAGCTCCCAACTGATGGGCGATGGCGTGAATGTAACCGACACCTGCCACGGTAAAGGCTTTGCCCGCTAAATGCGCTGCTTCGGCCATTTGCTGCCGGGCTTCAAGATCGGCTCCGCTCTTATAAGCGCGCGGCAAATACTGAAAAATCGCCTTTGCAGCGGCCAGTGCCTGCTGGTCGGTTGCTCGGGTGGCGTTATTCGATAAGAAGGCTTCAATGGCATGGGTTAGCGCATCCATGCCGGTACTGGCGGTAATGGCTGGCGGCAGGCCGGTCATCAGACTGGCATCGAGCGCCGCCGCTTTTGGTAGTAAGCGCACATCAATCAACGGCAGTTTGCGCTTGTTGGCCGGGTCGGACACCACAGCGGCAATGGTGGCTTCCGAGCCGGTCCCTGCGGTGGTGGGGATGGCATAGACCGGCAGCATGCCGCGCCAAACCCGCAGCAGGCCGCTCATTTTGAGCACCGGCTTGTTATTCCTGGCCCGGGCACCAATCAGTTTGGCGGCATCAATCACCGAACCGCCACCCACCGCCAGTAAGGCACTGGCATTGGCGGCAAGCAGCGCTTGATAACCGGCTTCTATTTGCGCATTGGTAGGGTCTGGCGTGATGTGATCAAACAGCTGGTAAGGGATCTTCAGCCGTTCGAGTTCTGCTTGTATGGGAGCCAACACACCGAGCTGACTTAACGCCGAGTCGCTGACCAGGAGAATACCGCTGTGGTGATGACTAGCCAGCTCTGCCAGCAAGGCAAGGCTGCTGTTGGGGCCGCGAAAGACCTGCGGCCAGCGAAAGGGCAGCAAGGCGGTAGCCAGTTTGAAACCTGCCATATAGAGCCGTAAGGCCATTTTTTCCAGTGCAAACAGCATGCTGTGATCCTTTTTTCCTCACAGACTCTTTTGTACACCAAGCGTTGTTGCCTTGCAAAGCCAATTGCATCAAGCAAACGCATGCCGTAGGCTGGATGAAAAAGGAGATCTTATGAAAACACTATTACTGATGTTGGGAGCCGCTACTTTGGTTGGCTGCCAGCCTGCTGAGCTGACGGCACCGCATCCTGTTAACCAAACACCGGCCTTTAACCAATTCTTTCAGGCGCTGGCTCAGCACTGTGGCCAGGCTTATCCCGGTGGCCTGACGCTGGAGCCGGAAGGTGATGAGATGCTGACTGGCACCGAGCTGTTGATCGTGCACTTTCGGGAGTGTAGCGACGATCAGCTAAAATTGCCGTTTCATATTGAATTGGAAGCCAGCCAAAGCTGGGATCGCTCCCGCACCTGGATTATCAGCCGCCATGCCGATGGCCTGGAGCTACGACACGATCACCGCAAAGCCGATGGCAGTGACGACAGCACTACCATGTATGGCGGTTTCACGGTTGGCGATGGCTCGGCCATCACCCAGCAGTTTCAATCCGTTGCCCGCACCGAAGAGTCGGGTTACTTTCGAGGCTGGCGCATCGAAATTGAACCCGGCGTACGTTACACCTACGGGACCGTGCGGGGTGACAACTGGAGTTGGCGCATCGACTTTGATTTAACTAAGCCGCTTGCTGAATTGCCGCCAGCACCCTGGGGCCATGATTAATTGAAGAACTGCTACTCAGGGAACTGCTGCCGCCAGTTTTGATAACGCACCAGTGTGGCAGCAGGCTTATCCGTGTACCAGCCATAGCCCTGACGCCGCTCCAGCGAGACCTGATGCACGTCGTAATAGAGGGAACCATCCCGATCGCCAAAAATGGGCCGGTTGCTTCCAAGCTCCGCAAAGCGTGGCCAGATGGGCTCAGCTCCTGGTTGCTGCACTAATACCCTTTGGGTCGGGTGCCAGTGATGATCCAGGATCTGATGACGCTGGTACCACCGCATGGCACTGTGGATGCTGGCCTGCAACTCGGCGGAAGGATCTGGTAACTGCATCAGGAAATCCAGCAAGGTGGCGCTTTCAGCCGTTGCCAGCGCCGGCATTTCATAGGCTCTGGCCCAGGCTGGCTCCAGGCTGTGTTTGTGGTACTGGGCGGCCCATAAACTTAAGCCATTGTCGTCTTGTTGTTGCAGGCGCAGCACCATGGCTAACCCTTTTTCAAACTGAGGGGCTATGGCCTCGCGCAGTTCCTCAGACACAAAATTAAAGGGATGTTCTGCCTGCAGGCTGTGCCAAAGCAGCTTTAGTATATCCTCTGTCACTTCATCGTTCAGGGTAATATGGTCGTGGTAGCCACCACGCAGAGGAAAGCTTTGTGGCCAGCCACCATTCGGGTATTGGGCGCTCAGAAGCAAGCGGATGCCACGCTCAAAGGCTTGTCGGTAAGCCGGCTTGCCACTGACACTATAAGCATTGGCAAGTACCCATAACTGGGTGGTGGTGGCGCTGTTATCAAAGGTTGGGATGTAATTCGTCTCAACGCCAAATGCCTGGCCCGGTTGGCGAGGTTTGCTCATGTCGGTGCGTTTGGACCAGCCACCGGATGGGGTTTGCAGAGACAATATCGCTGCAACCACCTGCTGGCCTTCCTCCGTCAGGTACCAGTCGACCGGCTGATTGGTATCAAAGCCAAAACGGCGCGTCGCAGCAGGCAGTTCTGGTTGTGCTTGCCCTAATAACTTCAGCTCCGCCTGGATAAAATCCTGATCGTTCGCCATCAATTCAGCCGAGCGTTGATAATAGGCCTGCCAGTCACTGGCACAGAGCGATGAAGCCAGCAATAGGAGCAGACAACAGCAGTAGTAACGCATGAATCACCTCTTAGTTGGTCTGGCTGCGATAAACCGTTGTGGTTAAGCACTAAATGACGCTAAGCTGCCTGGGGCTGCAGAGCAAGGTCATTTGGATGCTTTTCACTGTTTTGGTTCGTATATGAAATGCAGGGCCAGTTCGAAAAAGTGCAACTTTGATTGAATAAATTCCCCATTTCGCGTAGATTAGCGCCCCTTTTGCTGCAACCATCCGAGACCCTGAAAAGCATGATTTCTGCCGCCAATATCACCATGCAGTTTGGCTCCAAACCGCTATTCGAAAATATTTCCGTTAAGTTCGGGCAGGGCAACCGTTACGGCCTGATCGGCGCCAATGGCTGTGGTAAGTCGACCTTTATGAAGATTTTGAGCGGTGAGCTGGAGCCCTCCAGCGGCAATGTCTCGGTCGAGCCGAATATGCGGGTTGGTAAATTACGCCAGGATCAGTTTGCCTACGAGCAGTACAGCATCGTTGATACGGTGATTATGGGCCATGAAGAGTTGTGGCAGGTGAAAGCCGAACGCGATCGCATCTATGGCAGTGCCGAGATGAGCGAAGAAGACGGCATGCGGGTGGCCGACCTGGAAGTGCAGTTTGGTGAAATGGATGGGTACACTGCCGAAGCCCGCGCCGGCGAGTTGCTGATTGGCGTTGGCATTCCGGTCGAGCAACATTTTGATTTGATGTCGACGCTGGCACCGGGTTTAAAGCTGCGGGTTTTGCTGGCGCAGGTATTGTTTTCCAATCCGGATATCATGCTGCTGGATGAGCCGACCAACAACCTGGATATTCACACCATCCGCTGGCTGGAAAACGTGCTGGCCGAGCGCAACAGCACTATGGTGATTATTTCGCACGACCGGCACTTCTTAAACCGGGTCTGTACCCATATGGCCGATATCGATTACGGTGAGCTCAGGTTGTATCCGGGCAATTACGATCAGTACATGTTTGCCGCTACCCAGGCTCGTGAGCAGTTGCTGAACGAGAATGCCAAGAAGAAAGAGCAAATTGCCGAGCTGCAAAGCTTTGTCAGTCGTTTCTCGGCCAATGCCTCCAAAGCCAAGCAGGCTACCTCGCGCGCCAAGCAGATTGAAAAAATTCAGCTGGCTGAAGTGAAAGCCTCCAGCCGGGTCAATCCTTTTATCCGCTTCGAGCAGCATAAGCAGCTGTACCGACTGGCGCTGGAGCTGCAGGATGTGAAGAAAAGCTTCGATGAGCTGCCAGTATTAAAAGGCGTATCAGCCCTGATTGAAGTGGGCGAAAAGGTGGCGGTGATTGGTGCTAACGGCATCGGAAAAACCACCTTGTTAAAGTGTCTGATGAACGAATACCCGGTCGACTCTGGCCTGGTAAAATGGTCGGAAAATGCCGAGATTGGTTATTACGCCCAGGATCATGCCTATTTGTTCCAACAAAAAATGTCGGTGTTTGACTGGATGCTGCAGTGGAAACAACCGCAGCAAGACGAGCAGGCGGTGCGCGCCGTGCTTGGCCGGATGCTGTTTTCCAAAGACGATATTTTAAAGCCAGTGACGGCGTTATCGGGCGGTGAAAAAGGCCGGATGATCTTTGGCAAGCTGATGCTGCAACGGCCCAACATTCTGTTGATGGACGAGCCTACCAACCACCTGGATATGGAGTCCATCGAATCGCTGAATCAGGCGCTGTTGGAGTACCCGGGCACGCTGATTTTTGTCAGCCACGACCGGGAGTTTGTGTCCTCACTGGCCACCCGTATTATTGAAATCACTGCCGATGGCATCCGGAATTTTGCCGGCAGTTACGATGATTACTTAAAAGAGCAAGACCAACAGCAACGTTAAGTTGTTATCCAACCAGCAAACCCGGCTTCGGCTGGGTTTGTCTTATCCGGCTCGACGAACGGCTTGCTCTGTGCTTAGATAGAGCAAGGATAAGCATCACAGTGACGCAACGTCGCTTTTTGCAGGAACCTTTATGTCACTGCTGGCATTTGCCGACCAAACAACGGATCTTAGCCAAGCTCTTAGCGGTAGCCACCAGCATTTACTGGTGCTGCTGTCCTTGCTGATTGCTATTCTGGCCGCCCATACCGGTTTTAACTTTGGCCAGTTAATGCGCTCCACCCAATCACACAATATACGTCGCCTTTGGCACGGGCTTGGTGCCATAGCCCTGGGTGGGGGCGTCTGGGCCATGCATTTTAGCGGTATGATGGCCTATGAGTTGCCTGTCGAAGTGAATTACCAGCTTGGTATCACTCTGGTGTCTATTGTCCCAGCCATTCTGGCTGCAGCCGTCATATTGCATGTGGTTGCGCTGCCGCAGCTGCATTGGCGTAGCATCGGGCTTGGTGGGATTTTTATGGGCGCAGGGATTGGCATGATGCATTACACCGGTATGGCCGCTATGGTGCTTCAGGCCGAACGCTTATACCGGCTGGATCTCTTTATAGCCTCTGTACTGGTGGCTGTGGTGTTGGCTACGCTGGCTTTGGCGGTGCGGCCACTGCTGCGTCCTTTTGTTGCTCAAGATGAGATCCTCAAATTGCTCAGTGCCGTGGTGATGGGGTTGGCCATTGCCAGTATGCATTACCTGGCGATGCATGCCACCTTGTATTTACCAACGGAAACCATACAGGGGTTAAGTGGCACTTCTATTAGCAAATCAACCTTAGGGGCGCTGGCAGTGATGGTGGCCGTTGCTCTGTTGTTGATTGCATCGGTGGCGGTTTGGATGCGTCAGCGTTTGCATCGGGTTGAGAGGGTGAGTGATCAATCTGAGCGTCTTGCCTTGCTTTGGTCGCAGCGGATGCAGCGTATTTCAGAGCGGGTTCCAGGGTTGGTGTATCAGTTTAAACGCAGCAGCGATGGTCATTTTACCTTTCCTTATGCCAGTGAATCGATTCGTGATTTTTATCAGATTTCTCCGCAACAGGCAGCACTGGATGCATCCGGAGTGATGGATGTGATTCATCCGGATGATCGGGAAGGCATGCTGCTGTCAATTGAACGTTCAGCCGCCACTTTATCGCCATGGCATTATGAGTACAGAGTACTGGATGAGCAGGGCAACAGTCGCTGGGTGTTTGGTAACTCGGTACCCGAGCAAGAGGCGGATGGCATTAGTTGGTATGGCTTTATCACTGATATTACCGAGCGTAAAGCGGCGGATGAGACCATTCATCGCCTGGCTTATTACGATGAGTTGACCGGGCTTTTTAATCGCAAAAAAATTCTGCTTTGTTTGCAGGAGTTAGTTCAGGACATGAAGCAGAGCCAGCATTTTGCAGCGGTGATTTACCTTGATCTGGATGATTTTAAACGGCTAAACGACACCCTTGGCCATCAGGCTGGAGATCAGCTGTTACTGCAGGTTGCCAACCGGATTTCGCTTGAAATGCCAGCTACCACCTTCTGTGCCCGGTTAAGCAGCGATGAGTTTGCCGTGGTTTTAGGGCGACTGCCTGCGGTCCCGGCCTTAGCTCGAGATATCGCCGGGCAACAGGCTGCCCAGTTGCTGCAACTGCTGCAGCGACCTTTTAGCATCAGTGGCCATCAGTACAGCTGCTCGGTCAGTATCGGGGTTTACACTTTCAGTGCGCCTGAGCAAGCCGACGAGTGTTTAAAGCGGGCCGATCTGGCAATGAGTTATGCCAAGCAGGCAGGTGGCAACGAAGTACGTTTTTTTCTGCCTGGCATGTTGACCGAAGTGGAGCAACGTTTTGTGTTGCAGCAGGCTATTAGCCAGGCATTGGCGCAACAGCAGTTTTGTTTGTTTTATCAACCGCAACTGAACCATGCCGGGCAAGTGGTGGGGGTTGAGGCTCTGATCCGCTGGCAGCACCCGGAACGAGGGATGATTGCCCCTGCTTACTTTATCCCACTGGCTGAAGAATCTGAGCAGATTGAAGCTATAGGTCGCTGGGTTTTGCAACAAGGCTGTCAGCAATTGCAGGGGTGGCAGCGGGATCCGCTGCTTGCAGGTCTTTCGGTATCCATCAATATCAGTGTACGGCAGTTTTATCAGCCAGACTTTGTCGATTTGCTGACCGGGTTACTGCGCTATTATCAGGTCAATCCGGCGCAAATGACTCTGGAGCTGACAGAAAGCCTGGTATTAAGAGATTTGGATGATGCAGTGCATCGGATGCAACAGTTAAAGGCATTGGGCGTGCGCTTTGCGATGGATGATTTTGGTACTGGTTATTCCTCGCTGTCTTATTTATCCCGTTTACCTTTTGATGAGGTGAAAATAGATCAGTACTTTGTGCGGCAGAGTGAGCACGGCGAAAAAACCAGAGATTGGGCCATTGTGGAAGCCATTATTGGTATTGCCAATACCTTTGGCATGGCTCTGGTGGCCGAAGGGGTAGAGACCGAAGCTCAGCATCAGTTATTACTTGCCAGTGGCTGTCATTATTTTCAGGGTTATTTGTTTGCCAGGCCGCTAGCCGTTGCTGACTTCGAACACTGGCTTCGTCGACGTTAGCTTGGGGGAGATTTGTATGGTACTGGCAAAAAATGGCCTCGTTTGTGCGAAGCCATCTTGCCAGAAACTTTACCAGTTAAGCATGTGACGGGTAATCACTGTACCCCTTAGCATCCTGGGTATAGAAGGTGGCCGGGTCCGGCTCGGCCAGAGGCAGTTGCTTCACAAAACGCTCCACCAGATCCGGGTTGGCAATATAAGCACTGCCAAAGGCAACTGCATCCAACTGGCCGCTAGCCACCGCAGAGCTGCCCTCATCGAAGCTGTAGCCCATATTGCCAATCAGGGTGCCTTGGTAGTGCTCACGGGTGACGGAGACTACATCCGCCTGTTGAATGCCGGCAAAATCGGCTCGCATCAGGTGCAAGTAAGCCAGCTTAAAGCGGTTTAGCTCGGTAGCAAGATACTGCATCAGCTCAATTGGGTTATCGTCCAGCATGCTATTAAAGCTATTGAGCGGTGATAAACGCAGGCCGGTGCGATCAGGGCCAATGGCATCGGTCACCGCAGCAATCACCTCAAACAATAAACGGGCACGGTTTTCCAGGGGGCCGCCGTAGGCATCGCTGCGCCGATTGGAGCTGCTGCGTAAAAACTGATCCAGCAGATAGCCGTTGGCACCGTGGATTTCAACGCCATCAAAGCCTGCCTCCATGGCATTGAGTGCCGCCTGACGAAAGGCAGCGACAATGGCTGGAATTTCGCTGAGCTCAAGTGCACGCGGTACCACGTAAGGTAGCTTTCCTTCCGGGGTATGCACCGTATCATCAATGGCAATGGCGGATGGAGCGACCGGAGTGGCTCCGTTATTCAGGGCCGGATGACAAGCCCGGCCACCATGCCAGATCTGCAAAAATATTCGTCCGCCTTTGGCATGCACTGCATCGGTGACTTTACGCCAGGCGCTGATTTGAGCCTCTGAGTATATTCCTGGTTCGCGCCAAAACGCCGAGTTGCCTTCGGTGATCATGGTCGCTTCTGCAATCAGCAAGCCTGCACTGGCACGCTGCGCGTAGTAATCGGCCATGATGTCGGTAGGTACATGGTTGGCATCGGCCCGGCAGCGGGTCAAAGGGGCCATCAATATACGGTTTGGCAGGCGGAGTTTGCCAAGTTCAAGTGGGGTGAATAAGTCAGCCATAAGAAGATCCTTAGTTGATTGCTTTTGAACACTGTGGGGGCGGGATCCTTACGATTAAATTGCATAAAATTCAGTTGAGTGTTCGATTTTTTGATTGTATCGCAGCAGCCGACTTAGCTGCTGTATCTTTGCACATGCTGCAACCTGATTGTCTGGATGCTGCTGCGTGATCCGGCTGTGCTACTGGCTTTGTGGCAACGGCCACGCTTAATGCTGCTGATCTCGGTATTTTTCTTCAAAGAAAAGCTGGTGCGTAACGATCATCTGGGGCTTGGCCTGATCGTGTTGGCGGCTGTGTGTGTGATGTGGGCTTAGCTTGTTTGCTGTTTATGTGCTGCGGTTACTAAGGCCTTAAATAAACGGCGTTGGCGACCTAAAAATAGCAAAAACTCCGGATGCCACTGCACCCCCAGCAGGTAAGGGTAGCTGGGATCTTCGATGGCTTGCACCAGTTGATCCAGATCCCGCGCCACCACCTTCAAACCATCACCGACTTGATTGATGGCCTGATTGTGCAGGCTGTTGATTTTACACCTTTGGCATTGCAGTAACTTTGTCAGCAGCGAGTTTCCTGCTTCTAAACACAAGGTTTTCAGCGGCAGCACGGTCCAGCGATGCGAGGTTTTGTAGCGATGTTCTTTTAGCTGCTGATGCAAATTTCCGCCCCGGCTTACATTTAAAAGCTGGGCACCACGACAGATCCCGAGCAAGGGTTTGCGTTGCAGCAAAGCTTGTTTGATCACCGCCATTTCCAGTTTATCCCGCTCCGGATCATACTTTGGATGGACCTCCGGCTCAGCAGCGTAAAGCACCGGATCGACATCATGGCCACCGGTTACTACTACGCCATCGAAGTGGACGGATTGTGGGTGTTGGGATGGCCGCAATTGCAGAGGGACTCCACCATAAAAGCGCACGGCCAGCGCCACTAAAAAGCGGGGGCCAAAGGCACCACGCTCGGGCCCTGTAATCGCAATTACCGGTTTAGCCATTGTTGCTCCAGTTGGTTGGGCCAGTCTTGCAGCAATTTACCCAGTGGCTTGTTTAACAGCTCCAGGTAGGTGGCTGCGCAGGAGCTTAGTTGGTCAGGATTTGCCACCAGTTGTTCTACTTTAATCCAGCCATTCCAGGCCCGGTGCAGGCCCCAGCCGGCGAGCTGGATTTCCGAGCTGGGCAGGCGGTAATGAAACGTCGGCCGGGCTTTAACCAGCTCGTCTTTGACGGCGGCTTTAACTCTGCTTTCATCCAACTCCATGAACAGCGGCAAACAATCCAGCGCCCGGTTACGGGTGGGATTATGCGTCAGGTAATCATCGATAAGCTGCGGCAAATCTGGCTGGTAATCGGCCGCCAAAATCAGCTTTTGGTAGGCTTTGGGGTATGGATTGATGTAACTGGTTAAACGCCGGGTGACGTCGATTTGCTCTTGTTGCAACAGCCAGTCGTGCAGGCAGACAAAGGCTTGCAAAAAGCGCAGCAACATTGCCGGATCCTTAGATGGGATCTCCGGGTTCAGTTGCAAACCAAAGGCATTTTGAAATTCATCGGAAGAGCCTTTCGCGCCTTGCTGCTGCAGTTGGTCAATAATGTGTTCGATATCCTTTAAGCGCTCAAACGGCAGCGGTGGGCTTACCAGCTCCAGTGGCACCAACTGACTGGCTAATGAGGCCAATAGCTGCTCAGCACTTTGTGACAGACTGCCGGGGTCTTGCTCAGTTTTACCCAGCTCTTTCAGTAAATGAAAATCCAGCTCCACCACCCAGTCACCGGCCTGATCGCCGGTTAAACGCAAATCGTACCGGCCTTTTTGCTCAGTGTTCAGCCCAAGCTCTTTCGCGACCAACTCAGCGAGTTCGTTCAGTTCAAGGCCACTGAGTTCAATTTCTACGCCAATGCGTCTGGGTTTCCCCTGGTGATTATTGCTAAATGGCAGTGGTAACAAGCGAACTTGTTCAGTCATGGTGGCTCCCACAGGTGTGTGCCGAGTTGTCAGACAAGGCTGGTTCGGTTAGGCTTAGCGCCTATTGGTTCTTACCAGCCTAGAGCGAGCAGTTTTCGATGTCAAATCAAAGGCTCATGCCAGCATGTAATGAGTGCACCTCTCAATGAATACCGTACCACCGCTTTGCCCGCTGTGCCGATCCAACCAAACCCATCGGTACCATACGGAGCAGCGAGCGAAGGTATTGCCCCGTGATTACTTGCGCTGTGGTAACTGTGCACTGGTGTTTGTGCCGGCTGTTTTTCATTTGGATGCTGCGGCAGAAAAAGCCGTGTACGATCAACACCAAAACCTGCCAGATGATGCGGGTTACCGTAAATTTTTAGGCCGTGTATTTGAACCATTGCAGCAGCGACTTCAGCCTGGCGCTGCCGGGTTGGACTTTGGTTGTGGCCCTGGGCCGACGCTGGCGCTGATGTTTGCAGAAGCCGGTTTTAGCTGCGCCAATTACGATCTGTATTACTGCCATCAGCCTGAGCATTTAAGCCGGCCCTACGACTATATTGTCAGCACTGAGGTGGTGGAGCACTTAAGCGCGCCTGGCCAGGTGCTCTGCCAGTTGATTGGCCTGCTCAAACCCGGTGGCTGGCTGGGGCTGATGACCAAGCGGCTGACGACGGATGCGGCTTTTGCCGACTGGCACTATACACTGGACCCCACCCACATCAGTTTTTTTGCCGATGACAGTTTCCGCTGGCTGGCTGCACGTTACCAGCTGGACCTTGAGTTCTGCGGCCCTGATGTGGTGTTGCTGCAAAAGCCAACGGCATAACGCTTATTAAGCTTTACCACAGCTCCGGCTGTATGCTGCTGGTTGTTTGGTGTTGCTCACCAGGCCATTGTTTGAGCACCGGGTGATCCAGGCCCAGATCCTGCACAAAAGCACGGCACAACTCAGGCGCGGAGGCATTGTCCGGGGTATGAAAGTAGCAGTAGGGCGTTTTGCCTTCATCCAGCCATTGACGGATTTTAGCCAGCCAGGGCTGGTAATGCTGACGGTTGATGGCGGCATCATCGCAGCCGATAAAACGCACCACAGGCGTATCGGTCAGGCAAATGGCATGCACCGGTAAACGGGGCTTTTTGCGCTGGGCATCAATCAGTGCCGGATTGCTGGCCGGCACCGCAAACAGAGCCCGGCTGTCAAAGACCACCCGCTCAGCGCCGTAATCACGCAGCAGCCGGTTTAAGCCCACTTCGTGCTCGGCTTTATCAAAAAAAGCCAGATGTCGGACTTCTACACAGCAGCGGACATCAGCGACCAGTGCATCCAGCATTGCGGCAATCCATGCCAGTTGTTCAGGGCCAGCAGTGGCTGGTAGTTGCAGGTGTACCTGACCGATGCGGCTGTGCAGCGGCTGCAGCGACTGCCACCAGTTTTTAAGCTCTGCCTGGGCATCGGCATTGGCCTGATGGCTGATACGCGAAGGCACTTTGAGCACAAAACGGAAATCAGCCGGAGTCTGCGCGGCCCAGCGCTGCAAGGCTTCAGGTTTTGGATCGGCATAAAAGGTGGTATTGCCTTCCACAGAGTTGAACACCTGGCTGTATTGCTGCAAAAAATCGGCGGTTTTGCAGTCTGCACGAAACAGGCTGTGTTTCCAACTGGCATTGGCCCACATCGGGCAGCCAAGGTAGAGCATAGCAGCGACCTCTTGAAAAAAAATGCCATCATAGCAGAGGGTGCGGGCAGTGACATTGCTGTTGTTTTCTTTATAATGTCCCCCCAACTATGCCTGCCGGTTTTCCCTTGGTTGCAGGCTTTCACGACAGTTTTGTAAGGATTGAATGCATGCGCAGTCATTATTGTGGTTCGTTAACCGCTTTGCAGGTAGATACAGAGGTTACATTGTGTGGCTGGGTCAATCGTCGCCGTGATTTGGGTGGTTTGATTTTCCTGGACCTGCGTGATCGTGAAGGCCTGGTGCAGGTGGTGATTGATCCGGATGAAAAAGCCCTGTTTGAGCTGGCTTACACCCTGCGTAATGAGTTCTGTATTCAGGTCAGTGGCAAAGTTCGTGCTCGCCCGGCGTCTCAGGTCAATGCCGACATGGCAACCGGCGAAGTTGAAGTCTATGCCAAATCCCTGCAAATTCTCAGCAAGGCTGCGCCACTGCCACTGGACTCTAACCAAAACAACAGCGAAGAGCAGCGGCTGAAATACCGTTACCTGGACTTGCGGCGTCCGGAGATGACGGAGCGGTTGAAGTTTCGTGCCAAAGTAACCAGCTTTGTCCGCAATTTTATGGACAGCCACGGCTTTTTGGATGTGGAAACTCCGATGCTGACCCGGGCGACCCCGGAAGGTGCACGCGATTATCTGGTACCCAGCCGC
The DNA here is from genome assembly GCF_039631345.1 of Alkalimonas sp. NCh-2. NCBI lineage: Bacteria > Pseudomonadati > Pseudomonadota > Gammaproteobacteria > Alkalimonas > Alkalimonas sp. NCh-2. The sequence goes on along the minus strand of NZ_JBDIUV010000001.1, from coordinate 76,625 downwards.
ACCCACAAAGGCAAATTTTTTGCGCTGCCGCAATCACCGCAGCTGTTTAAGCAGTTGCTGATGATGTCGGGCCTGGATCGCTATTACCAAATCGTCAAATGCTTCCGCGACGAAGACCTGCGTGCCGACCGCCAGCCGGAGTTTACCCAGATCGATATCGAAACCTCCTTTATGACCGCCGATCAGGTGATGGCGGTGACTGAGCAAATGATCCGTGAGCTGTTTCAGCAGCAATTGCAGGTCGACCTCGGCGATTTCCCCCGTATGACCTACGCCGAAGCCATGCGCCTGTATGGTTCGGACAAGCCGGATCTGCGCAATCCGATGCAGTTTGTTGATGTCGCCGATCTGCTAAAAGAGGTTGAATTTAAGGTGTTCTCTGGCCCTGCCAACGATGCCAAAGGCCGCGTGGTCGCGCTGAAAGTACCGGGCAAAGCAGAAGCCATTTCACGCAAAGACATTGACGGTTACACCGACTTTGTTGGCATTTACGGTGCCAAAGGCCTGGCCTGGATGAAAGTCAAAGCCGTGGGGCAGGGCATCGAAGGCGTGCAGTCGCCGGTAGCTAAGTTTTTAAGCGATGACATTGTCAATGAGATCCTAAGCCGCACCGAAGCTGCTGCCGGTGATATCCTGTTCTTTGGTGCCGATCGCTATTCGGTGGTGTGTGAAGCCATGGGCGCGCTGCGGCTGAAGCTGGGTGAACAGCATGGCCTGACCGAGCAGGGCTGGAAGCCGCTGTGGGTGGTCGACTTCCCGATGTTTGAGCAGGGCGACGATGGCCAGTTGATGGCGATACATCACCCCTTTACCTCACCAGTCAACCCGGATCCGGCGGCGCTGGAGCAAGCACCGACTGAAGCGCTTTCCAATGCCTACGATATGGTCTTGAATGGCACTGAGCTCGGTGGCGGTTCGGTTCGTATTCACGATCCGGTGATGCAGGCTACGGTATTCCGTTTGCTTGGCATCAGCGACGACGAAGCCGCTGAAAAATTCGGCTTCCTGTTAGAAGCCTTAAAATACGGTACGCCGCCGCATGCTGGTCTGGCCTTTGGCCTGGATCGCCTGGTGATGCTGATGACCGGTGCAACCTCTATCCGTGATGTGATGGCCTTTCCAAAAACCACCACTGCGGCTTGCCCTCTGACCGATGCACCTGGCCTGGCCAATCCGGCTCAGCTGGCGGAGTTGATGATAGAGCTAACCAAGGAGTAAGCATGGCAGGTCATAGCAAGTGGGCGAATATTAAGCACCGCAAAGCCAGACAAGATGCCAAAAAAGGCAAAATCTTTACCAAAATTATCCGTGAGTTGACGGTGGCAGCACGCATTAGCCCTGAAGTGAGCTCCAATCCCAGGTTGCGGGTGGCGGTTGATAAAGCGCTGGCTGAGAATATGACGCGCGATACCATCGATCGGGCGATTAAGCGCGGAGCCGGCGCCAGTGAAGGCGAGAATTACGACGAGCTACTGTACGAGGGCTATGGTATCAATGGGGTCGCGGTCTTGGTGGAGACCATGACCGACAACCGCAACCGCACCGTCAGTGATGTGCGCAATGCCTTTAGTAAAAATGGTGGCAACCTGGGCACGGACGGCTCGGTAGCCTATCTGTTCAGCAAGCAGGGGGTGCTGTCGTATGGCAGCGACACCGACGAAGATGCGCTGATGGAAGCGGCGCTTGAAGCCGGTGCCGAAGACGTGCAACGCAACGAGGATGACTCCTTCGATGTACTGACCACGCCGGATACCTTTTCGGATGTCAAAGATACGCTGATTGCTGCAGGCTTCGCTCCGGCCAACGCTGAAATCACCCAGGTGCCCAGTACCAAGGTGAGCCTGGATTTGGAGCAAGCGAAGAAATTCCTCAAAATGCTGGATACGCTGGAGGATTTGGATGACGTGCAGAATGTCTTTCACAATGCCGAAATCAGCGACGACGTACTGGCGAGCCTGGAGTAAGGGTGGCCATTATTCTTGGCATTGACCCTGGCAGCCGTGTCACCGGCTATGGGGTGGTGCAGCAGCAAGGCAGCCGCTTAGAGTACCGCTCAAGCGGCTGCATTCGTTTACCCGAGGCCGATTTAGCTGAGCGCTTGCAAGTTATTTTCCAGGCGGTGACCGAGCTTATCAGCCAGCATCAACCCACAGTCTTTGCGATTGAGCAGGTATTTATGGCGCGTAATGCAGACTCTGCGTTAAAGCTGGGTCAGGCCCGTGGTGCAGCCATAGTCGCAGCCACCAATGCCGGCCTGGCCGTGTTTGAATACTCGGCACGCCAGGTCAAACAGGCTGTGGTCGGCACGGGCGCGGCCGATAAAGTCCAAGTGCAGCATATGGTCAAGGCCATGCTCAAGTTGCCGGGCACACCGCAGGCCGATGCGGCCGATGCGTTGGCCGTGGCGCTTTGTCATGGCCATACCCAGCAAAGTTTAATCAGCCTGGCCGGCCAGGCCCGCAAAACCGTGCGCGGCCGTTTACGATAAGGAACCCTGATGATAGGACGATTGCGTGGTATTGTGCTGGAAAAGCAAGCCCCCGATGTGCTGCTGGAAGTCGGCGGTGTGGGTTACGAGGTGCAGCTGCCGCTGACCAGTTTTTATCAGTTGCCGGAGCTGGGGCAGGAAGTGGTGCTCTACACCCATTTTGTGGTGCGTGAAGATGCGCAGCTGCTGTATGGTTTTCATAATGCGACCGAGCGGGCTTTGTTTCGTCAACTGATCAAAGCCAATGGCGTCGGGCCTAAACTGGCATTGACCATCTTATCCGGTTTAACCGCCGATGACTTTGTCCGTTGTGTGCAGCTGGACGATTTATCTACCCTGGTGAAACTACCGGGCATCGGCAAAAAAACCGCCGAACGTTTGTTGGTGGAAATGCGCGATCGGTTAAAAGACTGGGGTATGGCGCCTGCCGACAGTGCTTTCAGTAGTTTGCAGCTTAAACCGGTCGCAGTCAGCCTGACCGCCTCTGAGCAAGCCGAGCAGGATGCGCTTGGTGCTCTGGTGAGCCTTGGGTATACTCAGCAACAAGCCAGTAAAGCGGTGCAACAGGTAAAAACCGACGACATGAGCAGTGAGATGCTGATCAAAGCCGCCCTCAGGAGCATGATGTAAACCATGATTGAAGCCGACCGTTTTATTCAGCCCACTGCCAGCCGGGAAGATGAAGCCATTGACCGCGCTATTCGCCCTAAATTGCTGGCGGATTACACCGGTCAGCAGCATGTGTGCGAGCAGATGGCGATTTTTATCGAAGCGGCGCGGGGGCGCGGTGAACCCTTGGATCATTTGCTGATTTTTGGTCCGCCTGGTTTGGGTAAAACCACGCTGGCGATGATCGTGGCCAATGAAATGAAGGTGAACATCAAAACCACCTCGGGCCCGGTGCTGGAAAAAGCCGGTGATTTGGCAGCACTGTTGACCAACCTGGACGAAAACGATGTACTTTTTATCGACGAGATCCACCGGTTAAGCCCGGTGGTGGAAGAAATTCTCTACCCGGCGATGGAAGATTACCAGCTCGATATTATGATTGGCGAAGGGCCGGCGGCCCGTTCCATTAAATTGGATTTACCGCCCTTTACTCTGATTGGTGCTACCACGCGCGCTGGCGCCCTGACATCCCCCCTGCGCGATCGTTTTGGCATTGTGCAGCGGCTGGAGTTTTACAAGGTCTCGGAGCTGACGCAAATCATTCTGCGCTCGGCCAGTTTTTTGAATCTGGTGCTGGATGAAGCCGGTGCGACTGAGATTGCCCGGCGCTCACGCGGCACGCCTCGTATTGCCAACCGTTTGCTACGGCGGGTACGTGATTATGCTCAGGTCAAATCCAATGGTCAGGTGACGCAGCAAGTCGCCGCTGATGCGTTAAAGATGGTGGATGTCGATGCCGAAGGCTTTGATTACATGGACCGTAAACTGCTATTGGCCATCATCGAAAAGTTTATGGGCGGACCGGTCGGGCTGGATAACCTGGCAGCGGCCATTGGTGAAGAGAAAGACACCATTGAAGATGTGATCGAGCCGTTTTTAATTCAGCAGGGTTTTATTCAGCGCACCCCACGAGGTCGTATTGCTGCACCAAGAGCCTACCAGCATTTTGGCTTTGATCTGCCTGAAAACTAACGGTTTGTAATATCGCCAGATGTTGCACTGGCCCGCAGTGAGCCTTGCTCACTGCGGTACGACTTAGAAAGCAGGGCAAAAAAAAGCCCGCTCATTGAGCGGGCAAATGCAACAAGTTGAAGGAAGTGCTTCAATAAATCCAGGGAACATCTAAAGCAATAAAGTGAATTGGGAGAACTCAACTCTACTGCCATGTGATCTGTTCTAAAACAGTAAGCTATCTCACTGAGTTTGCGCTAGCTCAGAACACAGGGCGTATTCTAGGGAGTTAGAGCAAAGACTTCAAACGAGAAAAATTATCATCCAGCCATTAGATTTTGTAATGCATCATTCATCTGTTGTTCATGCGGATACTGTAAAAACACTTTCATGATGCCAATGCTTTGGCCGCACGCATGCAATTTGTTTCTGAATTGATACTTGCCAGGTGGGAAATATAATTCATGCTTAATACTAAAAAGCCTTTCGCTTAAGTCAATGGTGATTGGTCGTATTTTCTGGCTTTTTGAGCGTAGTGCCGGAACTTGCTGCCTGGCGGAAAGTCTTTGTTCTGTTGGCTTAAAAGTATTTTATGGCAATTGTCATACACCGGTTGAGTTCGCAAAATGGCTGCCCTATGATAAGCACTGCGCGAATTCAGCCAATTGATGCAATGAATCAAATATCAAACTCTCAGAGGTAGTGTCCAGTGTCCGGTGAAATTTCAGTTATAGGCTTGCTGTTTGAAGCAGGAATTATTGTGCAGGCCGTTATGCTAACTTTGGTTGGCATGTCTATCTTATCCTGGGCGATGATCTTTCAGCGCAGAAAAGTTTTAAAGCAAGCCAGTGCCGAAGCAAAACGTTTTGAAGATAAGTTCTGGTCTGGCATCGATTTGTCAAAACTCTATACCGAAGTCAGCGCCCGCGGCCAGGTGACGGGTTTAGAAGCCTTGTTTAAATCTGGTTTCAAAGAGTTTGTTCGCCTGCACAAAAGTACCCGGCAGTCCGGCGCTGTGATGGAAGGCACTCAGCGCGCAATGCGGGTTGGCTTATCGCGAGAAGTTGAGCGCCTGGAAACGCATTTACCTTTTCTGGCGACTGTAGGCTCTATCAGCCCTTACATCGGGCTGTTTGGAACCGTTTGGGGCATCATGAACTCCTTTATTGCTCTTGGCTCAGTGCAACAGGCTACGCTGAATATGGTGGCTCCTGGGATCGCCGAAGCTTTGATTGCAACGGCCATGGGCTTGTTCGCAGCCATTCCTGCGGTGGTTGCCTATAACAAATTCTCGCATCAGGTAGAGTTGCTGGAAAGCAGCTATGTCAATTTTGTGGAGGAGTTTGCCAATATTCTCCATCGTCAGGCGACGACCAATGCAGTCGAGGCCGCTTGATGTACATACGTAAAAAGCGCCGTATGATGGCAGAAATCAATGTAGTGCCATACATTGATGTAATGTTGGTGCTGCTGATTATCTTTATGGTGACGACTCCGATGCTAACGCAAGGAGTCAAGGTCGAGTTACCAAAATCTTCAGCGGAGCCACTGGAGCAAATGGCCGATGGTAAGATGCCTTTGGTTGCAACCGTCGATGCCGCAGGTTTGTATTACTTTGAGAAAGATGCTGAGACTCACGGGCCCTATACTTCGGCCGAGCTGGTGAATGAAGTCGCCAGTTGGTTGACTATTGAGCCAGGCACTCAAGTAATCGTTAAAGGTGACCATACCGTGAGTTACGATGCAGTGATTCGCTTGATTAATTTATTGAAAAACGCAGGTGCGCCATCGGTGGGGCTGATGACTGACCCGGGGGAGGGCAGTTAGATGATGCAGCGGGAGTTCAAAACAGCTTTAATGATGTCGCTGTTGCTCCATCTTGGCTTTGTGGTCATTTTGGTGATCAGTAATTTTGCACCGAGTCCCAGCCTGAAGCCAACGCCAGTCACGGTATCTGCATCCTCTGAACCAGCAGCCCCGATAGAAGCTGTGGCTATTGATCAGCAACAATACGAACAAAGGGTGCAACAGTTACGGGATCAGCGGGAGCAAGCTCAACGCGCTGAACAGCAACGCATCGCGGATTTAGAGCGCCGGGCCCGGGCGGCGGAACAAGCCAGAGCCGAGGAAGAGCAGCGTATCCGTCGTTTAGAACAGCAACGCCGTCAGCAAGACGAAGCTGCACGACAAGCCGCTGCTGCCGCTGCAGAAGCGCGCAGGCAGCAGCAACAGGAAGCCGAGCGGGCTCGGCAAGCTGAACAGCAACGTCAGCAAGCTGAAGCTGAAGCCAGAGCTGCTGCTGAGCGGCGCAGGCAAGAGCAGGAGGCGGCTGAGCGTGCAGAGGCTGAACGGGTTCAACGCGAACGCGATGCGCAATTACGCGCCCAGCAGGAGCGTGAGTTGCAAGAGCGGTTAGAGCGCGAAGCCCAGGCACGGCAAGCGGCACGTCAGCGTCAAACCGTTAGTGAGGTGGAGCGCTTTACGGCTATGATCCGTGACCGTATTCAGCAAAACTTCCGTCAGGATGAGCGGATGCGAGGCCGGCAGTGTCGGATTAATATTCGCCTGGCCAGCAACGGCTTTGTGACCAATGTCAGTGTACTCGACGGAGACCAGTTGGTGTGCGACGCAGCATTACGGGCAGTAGAGCGCGCTGGAAATTTGCCTGTATCGCAGGATCCGGCAGTGTTTGAGCAACTGCGTAATATTAACTTAACGATGGCCCCAGAACTTTAATTATGAGAATTATTCAATTTAGTTTAATCCTTACTTTACTTCTTAGTTTGGGCGTACAAGCACGAAGTGCGCTGGAGATTGTAATAACGGAAGGCATTGATTCGGCCCGGCCTATCGCTGTGGTTCCTTTTCGGTTTGAAGGGGTGAATCGGCCTACAGAAACCATCAGCGATGTTATTGCTGCCGACTTAATGCGTAGTGGCCAGTTTAACCCTACGCCAGTTGTTCGAATGCCTCAGCAACCTCACCGCGCCAGTGATGTAGACTATGCCGCCTGGAGCAAAGAAGGGGTGGAGCATCTGGTGATAGGCACCATCCGTGAAGTTGGTCCGGATCGCTACACCGTATCCTTTGAGTTGATTGATGTGGTGCGGGGCAACGCTGGTTTAAGCCGTCAGAGGTTGAATCAAGGGCAACTGGTGCAAGGCCAGGAGCATATACTGGAAGCGCGTGAAACCACCATTTCAGGCAGCCAGGTGCGTCAGTTTGGCCACCGCATCAGCGATATTGTCTATGAGCGATTAACCGGTACCCGTGGTGCATTTTTAACCAAGATAGCCTATGTACTGGTACAGCATGGTGCTGAGTTCCCATTCCAATTGGCGGTTGCCGATTACGATGGTGCCAATCAGCAAATCCTGTTGCGCTCAGTTGAACCTTTAATGTCGCCCAGCTGGTCACCTGACGGTACTAAGTTGGCCTATGTCACCTTTGAGCAACGTCAGGCACAAATTATTATTCAAGATATTTATACCGGGCGTCGCAGTGTATTAAGCAGCTTCCCTGGTATCAACGGTGCTCCTACCTGGAGCCCGGATGGCCGGAAAATGGCAATGGTGCTGTCAAAAGATGGCAACCCGGAAATCTATGTGATGGATATTGCCAGCAAAGAGTTAACGCGTATCACCAACCACCGTGCAATTGATACTGAACCTGCCTGGTCACCGGATGGTAAAGAAATTATTTTCAGTTCGGAGCGAGGTGGTAATCCGCAACTTTATAGCGTAAATTTACAAACTGGAACTACAAGGCGATTGACTTTCGAAGGTGAGATGAATCTAGCCGGAACCTTTACTCCGGATGGCCAGTCCATTGTGATGGTGAATCGTAGCCAAGGACGTTACCAGCTTGCCCGGATGGACCGACAGACCCGCTATATGCAGGTTCTGACTACCACTAGCCTGGATGAGTCACCCAGCATAGCCCCGAATGGGTCTATGGTGATTTACAGCACCACGCATGGGTCCAGACAGGTGCTGGCTTTGGTATCTATGGATGGTCGTTTTAAAGCCCGGTTACCAGCCGCTGAAGGTGAGGTAAAATCACCAGCCTGGTCGCCATTTTTATAACAATGAAATTCAATCATTCAATCTATTAAGGATATGTTGCTATGAAGGTACAACACGCTTTGAAAGGCATTTTGATCGCGTTGCCAATTTTAACATTGGCCGCTTGTAGTTCTACGTCGCAAACCAGTGTTTCGGATGCCGAAGCTGAAGCAGCGCGTCAGGCGCAAATGGCGCGTGATGCTGCAGTGCAAGTAGAGCGGGCAGAGCAGGCCTTAACACCAGCTGAGCGTGTGCGTCAGCAGATGGAAACCTTGCGTCAGGAAAATGTGATTTACTTTGACTTTGACCGTTCAACCATCCGCCAGGAGTTTGTAGAAAGCCTGCGTGCTCATGCCGAGTTCTTGCGTAATAACCCATCTGTACGCGTTACCATCGAAGGTCATACCGATGAGCGTGGTACGCCAGAGTACAACATTGCCTTGGGTGAGCGTCGTGCTCAGGCTGTGGTGCAGTATCTGCAGAACCTGGGAGTACCAGCGAACCAAATGCGTAACGTAAGTTATGGCGAAGAGCGCCCGGTGGATATGTCACGTACTGAAGCTGGTTTTGCCAAAAACCGTCGTGCCGTACTGGCGTATTAATTCCTGTTAAGAGAAGCGTTGTGAGATGAAAAAACCATTGATAGTACTGGCAGCTATGATGTCAGCCACCGTGTGGGCAAATCCTGCTCCGGTTTCTGATATTAGTCGCAGTCGGGGCGGGCAATCACAAGCTCCGGCTGGCAGTATGGAGCAGCGACTGGACGCTTTGGAGCGGATAGTTGAAGCGCGCGCCAATGCTCAGCTTCGGATGCAACAGCAACTGGAGCAATTACTGGATGAAGTATCGGAGCTACGGGGGCAAACCGAGCTGCACAGCTATCAATTGGAAGAAATTGTACAACGTCAACGTGATATCTATCAGGAAATTGAGCGCCGTATGGCTTCGGGCTCAGCGACGGCTCCTCAACAGATAGAAACCAGTATTGACCCAGTCACTACGCAATACTCTACCGATGTATCAGAAAATGACGCCTACGATCGCGCAGTACAATTGGTATTGCGCGATCGACGTTACGATGCTGCCATCACAGCGTTCGAAGGCTTTTTGCAAAGTTATCCAAACTCAGTCTATGCAGCCAATGCCAACTATTGGTTGGGCGAGCTGGTACTTCGTGACAATGAGCTATCCAAGGCGAAAACCTACTTCCAGCGCGTGGTGCAAAATTTTTCTGATTCCAGCAAAGTACCGGATGCATTGTTTAAACTGGGGCAAATTGCGGAGCGGGAGAATAACCTGGATGCTGCAAAAGGCTTCTATCGGCAGGTTGTACAACAACATGCGAACGCTCCGGCAGTGCGTCTGGCGCAAGGCAGACTGGACAGCTTAAATTAAGAAAAAGGTTGCAAGGCTGTTGTCATTTTCAGCAAGTTGCTTTCTATTTAAGCGTTTAACCATTGGGAGCACACTTTTTTAGAATTTTCGGTTGCACTGACGGCTGAAATCAGTAAGATATGCGTCCGCGGCGAGGGTCATTAGCTCAGCTGGTAGAGCAGTGGACTTTTAATCCATTGGTCGATGGTTCGAATCCATCATGACCCACCACCGCCTCTTTGTGACAGTTCTGAATTGGGTCATTAGCTCAGCTGGTAGAGCAGTGGACTTTTAATCCATTGGTCGATGGTTCGAATCCATCATGACCCACCAAATTCAGTTCGTTCACACATCCCTTTGGGGGTCATTAGCTCAGCTGGTAGAGCAGTGGACTTTTAATCCATTGGTCGATGGTTCGAATCCATCATGACCCACCACTTTTTTCATCGCAGTAAAGCACACCGCAAGTTTTGTCATTTCCCCTGCTATCAAGGTATAATACTGCCCTTTATCGGTAACGAAGACTGGCACGATGGAACAAAGTTTGTATTTCGACGAACAGCAGTTTGTTTTTCCGCGCAAGCCTATGCCACTGCAACAAGATCAAGCGGCAGAGTACAAGACGCGTATTAAAGCCTTATTACAACAGCACAATGCGGTGCTGGTGGCACACTATTACACCTCGCCTGAAATTCAGGCACTGGCAGAAGCAACCGGTGGCTGTGTGTCCGACTCGCTGGAGATGGCCCGTTTTGGCAAAGAGCATCCTGCTGATACGCTAATCGTGGCAGGGGTTCGCTTTATGGGCGAAACGGCCAAAATCTTAAGCCCGGAAAAAACCGTGCTGATGCCAACGCTGGAGGCGACCTGCTCACTGGATTTAGGCTGCCCGGCCAAAGAATTCTCCGACTTTTGCGATGCCCACCCGGATCGGGTGGTGGTGGTCTATGCCAACACCTCCGCCGCGGTTAAAGCCAGAGCCGACTGGGTAGTGACCTCATCCATCGCCCTGGATGTAGTGGATTACCTGGACAGTCAAGGCAAGAAAATCCTCTGGGGCCCGGACAAGCACCTGGGTGCTTACGTGCAAAAGCAAACCGGTGCCGACATGCTGCTGTGGAACGGGGCCTGTATTGTGCACGACGAGTTCAAAGCCAAGGCTCTGGTTGAGCTTAAGCAGCAGTACCCCAATGCTGCTGTACTGGTGCACCCGGAATCACCGGACTCGGTGGTACAACTGGCTGATGCAGTCGGTTCTACCAGCCAGTTGATTAAAGCCAGCCAAACGCTGCCTAACGATACCTTTATCGTAGCGACCGACAAAGGCATTTTCTACAAAATGCAACAGCAGGCGCCCGGTAAGACCTTTATCGAAGCACCAACCGGTGGCAATGGCGCAACCTGCCGTAGCTGCGCTCATTGTCCCTGGATGGCAATGAATGGCTTACAAGCCATTGAGGCAGCATTACTGGAAAAACAAGGGCACGAGATTTTTGTGGATGAAGCATTGCGGCATAAAGCCCTGTTGCCGTTGGATCGGATGCTGAACTTTGCCAAAGAGCAGCAGGTTGCAGTAAAGGGGAATGCCTGAACTGGTTAATTTGCCAGCAGAAGGTTGCAATGCAACAGATAACTGTTGCAACAAGTCCGCTTTTTACCTAGTATAGCGGCGCTCGCTACGGCGAGTATCGGAGAGGTGGCTGAGTGGCTGAAGGCGCACGCCTGGAAAGTGTGTTTAGGTTAACCCCTAACGAGGGTTCGAATCCCTCCCTCTCCGCCATATTAAAACAAAAGGCCCACGCCAAAAGCGTGGGCCTTTTGTTTTAACGCGGCAGAGAGCGAGGATTTGGTTCGAACCCTGGGTTCGACAAATTCGTCAGGAACGAATTTGGACGCACCTTAGTGCGGCCCGAAGGGCCAGAACCAAGGATGGTTCTGGCAATCCCTCCCGTTCTCGAGGCTACACCGATGTTTCCCCAAGCCAGGGCTTCTTGTTTGACTGCGGAGCAGGGCGGTCTTGGTACGAACCCTTACCGTATTTACTTCCGACAAATCTAAGCTATCTTCTCTAAGCTATCTTCAATACACCGACCCCCTTTGGCCGGCAGTCCTGCATGGATTGGCTAACATCATGACAACCCCGACAACTGACTTCCCCAGCCCGGTAGCACCGGCTGAGCGCATGCTGGTCCTGGATGCAATCCGTGGTTTTGCACTCTTTGGCATTTTAATGATGAACATCGAGTTTTTTCAGCGGCCTATTCAAGCGCTGATGCTGGGATTTAACTCCGAGCAAAGCGGGTTGGATTATGCGGTGGCCTGGTTGTCCTTTACCTTTGTACAAAGCAAGTTCTATACGCTGTTTTCCTTGCTGTTTGGCCTTGTTGCATTATGGCTTACAGCTTTGGTTCAGCTACTGGTGGCTGCTGCGCTATCGCTATGGGCCGATGGAGTGGTTGTGGCGCTCACTGACTTATGGCAAGCGCCAGGCGTTTCAAATTTGACCAAAGCTCCAACTAAATCGAATTTAAGTTATTGATATTTATCATATAAAACATGGCACGCTCTATGCTTTATCTCTGTGAAGAACAATTTTTTGACAGAGGGTTTCGCCATGCAAATCAAAGGTCCTGGAGTGTCACTGTACAATCAGATGCAAGCCATGGCGCAGCAAGCACGTGGGCCACAGCAGACCATGGCCGTGCAACGGCTGGAGCAAGGCGGCGTGTCTCCTGTCAGCCACAGCCAAAGTGACTTTGGTGCCATGCTGAAAGGGGCCATCGATAACGTCAATGGCTTGCAGATGCATGCCCGGGGCTTGGCTTCTGCGGTAGAAAATGGGGTTGAAGGCGTTACCATTGCCGAGGCTATGATTGCTGCGTCGAAATCATCCATTGCTTTTGAAGCGACTGTTCAGGTTCGTAATAAAGTAGTGGAAGCCTATAAAGAAATTATGACGATGCCGGTATAAGAGCTAAGGGGTAAGTTGTGGCAGAGAACCAATCCACAGAACTGGCGTTAAGCGGCGACGACTTTAACTCCGGCGATCAGCAGGAACAAAAATCCGGTTTTATCAGCAACCTGGGTGGCACTGATCTGCTTCGTCAGATCACCATGATCATCGCACTGACTATTTGCTTAGCCATCGCCTTATTGATTATTTTATGGGCCCGCCAGCCAGAGATGCGGCCACTAGGCACCTTTTCGACAGAAGAGTTGATTCAAACGCTGGATCATCTGGATTCACAGCGGGTGAAATACCGACTGGATGGCAATGTGATTTACGTGGCTGAAAATGAGTTTCAAAGCATCCGTCTTGGTATGTCTCGGGCAGGTCTGACGCACGAGCCATCGACTGGCACAGATATTTTGATGCAGGACAGTGGCTTTGGTGTCAGCCAGCGCCTGGAGTCTGAGCGATTAAAGCACAGCAGGGAACAACAGTTAGCCCGAACCATTGAAGAATTGCAGAGTATTTCCAGGGCTCGTGTGCACCTGGCTATTCCGCCTGAAAATGTTTTTGCCAGGCGTGAACGTTTGCCATCAGCCACTGTGTTGGTGACAGCGCGCGGTGGTCGGGTGATCCGCGACAGCGAAGTGGATGCCATTGTGGATATAGTTGCATCGGCAGTGCAAAGTCTGGAGCCATCGCGTGTGACGGTCACGGACCAAAATGGGCGTTTGCTAAACAGTGGCTCTCAGGACATGGCTTCGGCCCGGAAACGTCGTGAGTATGAACTAGAACGAGCCCGGGAAGATGAATATCGGCAGCGGATCGATAGCATCCTGTTGCCGGTGCTAGGGATGGGAAATTATACCGCGCAGGTCGATGTGGTGATGGACTTTAGCACTCTGGAGCAGACACAGCAGCGCTTTAACCCAGACTTGCCAGCGATTCGCAGCGAGATGAGCATTGAAGAGAGCAGTGTTGGTGGTTTAAGTGGGGGCATCCCCGGTGCTTTGTCCAACCAGCCGCCTATGCCCTCAGCGATACCTGAGGAAGCAACCGGGGGTGGTGCTACGCCTGTGGTGCCTGGACGAAATCATCGCGAGAGTACCCGAAACTATGAGTTGGATACCACCATCAGCCACAGCTCCCAACAATCTGGAGTAGTGCGCCGGATCAGTGTATCGGTTGCAGTCGATTACAAACTTGGCCCGAATGAACAAGGAGAGCTTGAACCACAGCCTCGAACCCAGGCTGAATTGGCTAACATAAGACGTTTGTTGCAGGGCAGTATCGGGTATGATGTTCAGCGTGGTGACAGCATAGAAGTGGTGTCTGTGCCCTTCACCCGGACAGAGCTGGATGCTGAGCCAACGGTCTTCTTCTATCAGGAAGAGTGGTTTATGCGGCTTACACGGTTGCTTATCGCAGGCTTGGTGATCATTGTATTGATCTTGTCTGTGGTACGGCCAATGCTGAAAAAACTGATCTATCCTGAAGATACCAAAGATGCCTATGATGAAGATGCGCTGGGCTCTGGTTTGGATTTGGGTGACGATACCATTGATATGCTGAAGTCGAGTTTTGATGAAACTGCCGTTGGCTTTGCTGAAGATGGTACCTTGATGCTGCCGGACTTGCACGGTGATGAAGATTTGCTGAAGGCGGTTCGGGCTTTGGTAGCGAACGAACCTGAATTGTCGGCCCTGGTGGTCAGAAACTGGTTGGAAGAAGATGACTGAGAACGATGAAAAGCCAAGTTTCGATGTAGGTAAGCTGGATGGTGTTGAGAAAGCCGCTATTCTGCTGTTAAGCCTATCGGAAGAAGATGCTGCTCAGATCCTAAAGCACCTGGAGCCTAAGCAGGTGCAAAAGGTAGGCGCAGCCATGGCACAGATGACGGATCTGAATCAGGCGAAGATTTCCGCAGTGCACCGTTTGTTTATTGAACAGATCCAGAACTTTAGTACCATCGGATTCCAGAGTGAAGACTTTATTAAGCGCGCTTTGACTGCAGCGCTTGGGGAAGAAAAAGCTGCTAATCTGATTGACCAGATCCTCATCGGTGGCAGCGCCAGAGGATTGGACTCGCTGAAATGGATGGATTCCAAGCAGGTGGCAAATATCATCCGCAACGAGCACCCGCAAATTCAGACCATAGTGCTCTCCTATCTGGCGCCTGAGCAATCGGCTGAAATTTTGTCGCAGTTCACTGAAAAAGTACGGCTGGATCTCACCATGCGTATTGCCAACCTGGAAGAAGTGCAGCCAGCTGCATTGCAGGAACTGAATGAGATTATGGAGAAACAATTTGCCGGACAAGCCGGAGCTCAAACTGCGAAGATGGGAGGCTTGAAAGCGGCTGCAGATATTCTGAACTACCTGGATACCAACATCGAAGGCCAGTTGCTCGATTCTATCCGTGAAAACGATGAAGAAATGGCGCAACAGATCCAGGATCTGATGTTTGTGTTTGAAAACCTGATTGATGTCGAAGATCGTGGTATTCAGACGCTGCTGCGTGAAATTGAGCAGGATATTCTGATGAAAGCACTCAAAGGTGCTGATGATAGCTTAAAAGAGAAAGTCTTCAGCAATATGTCAAAACGTGCTGCCGAATTGCTGCGGGATGATCTGGAAGCCATGGGGCCGGTTCGGGTCAGTGATGTCGAGGCGGCACAGAAAGAAATCCTGGCCACGGCCCGTCGCCTGGCGGATGCCGGTGAAATTATGCTTGGTGGCGGTGGTGGTGATGACTTCCTTTAATGCTGGACAGCGGAGCTGCCTATGAGTTCGGATCAGTTTCGCTATAAGCGCCCATTCTCACCAGATGCCAGTACCCTGGATCAGTTGCAAGAGTGGTCAACGCCCGATTTAAGCGCGGATATGCGCAAGTATGAAAAAACCAATGCCTTAAATAAAACCAGGCCAGTTCCGAAGACAGAAGAGCACAGTGTTGCCGAAGAGGACGAAGAACTTAGCCTGAAGCCTTTGACTGCCGAGCAGATGGAGCTATTGCGGCAACAGGCTTATGAAGCTGGCTTTAGTGAGGGCAAAGACGATGGTTTTGCAAAAGGCTACGAAGAAGGGCGGCAACAAGGCCAGGAGGATGGTGTAAAGCAGGGGCTGGCAGAAGGCAAGAAGCTGGGGTTGGAAGAAGGGCAGCAGCAAAGTGAGCTGCAGTTCAAAGCACTGGCGTTGTTGCTGGATAAACTGCAACAGCCATTGCAACAGCTGGAGCAACAGGTTGAGCAGGAGCTGGTTGCCTTGACGTTGGCCATGGCAAAAGCGGTGTTGCAAACGGAAGTTCAAACCAATCCTCAGGTGATTTTAACGGCGTTACAACAGGCGATAGATGCCTTGCCTCTGGCGCAGGGCAAAGTTCAGATCAAGTTACATCCTGACGACCTGGCTCTGGTGCAACAAAAGTACAACCCGGAACAATTGAAAGAGCGGGGCTGGCAGTTGCTGGCTGAACCCACTCTAAGCCGAGGTGGTTGCCGACTGGAAACGGAGCTATCCCGGGTAGATCGCACTGTAGAGCAGCGACTGCAGAGTGCTTTGGCACATTTCCTATCCACGGCCGATGAGCCATCCTTAGCTGTCAGCCCACCAATACAGACGGTGGCGGCCAGCACCCGGCAAGAACTGCCGCCGGACTCGGAAGAAAAAGCCGCTCCTCTTGACGCTGGAAGCCTGTCTGAAGAGTCCGAGCAGGAGCCGCCACCATGACCACGCCTTTGGCTGAGCGTATCCGTCAGCAGCAAGGCTATATCCGTGCAAGCCGGCCTTCGGTGTCTGGTCAATTGGTACGGGTGGTTGGACTAACCCTGGAAGCGACAGGATGCAGTGCTGGTATTGGCCAAAGCTGTGAAGTGGAAACCGCACAGGGGACGCTACTGGCGGAGGTGGTAGGCTTTGCCGGTGATCGCATATTCCTGATGCCCAAAGACGATATCTCCGGAGTGGTTCCGGGGGCTAAGGTCACGCCTGTGCTGCATGAGCAAGGAGTACCTTTGAGTATGAACTTGCTTGGCCGTGTTGTCGATGGCGCCGGTAAGCCTTTGGACGGCAAAGGCCCTATTAAAGCAACAAACTTTGCGCAGCAGCGGAAAGTGCCTATCAACCCATTGCAACGCCAGCCCATCCGTCAGCCATTGGATGTAGGGGTGCGGGCTATCAACAGCGTGCTCACTGTAGGGAAGGGGCAGCGGATGGGGTTATTTGCCGGTAGTGGTGTGGGCAAAAGCGTGTTGCTGGGCATGATGACGCGTGGTACCAGCGCTGATGTGATTGTGGTTGGGCTGGTGGGCGAGCGTGGCCGTGAAGTGAAAGAATTTATTGATGATATTTTAGGCGAGGAAGGCCGTGAACGCGCGGTGGTGGTGGCATCGCCAGCCGATGTGTCGCCGGTCATGCGTTTGAAAGGCTGTGAGACGGCAGTGCAAATTGCCGAGTATTTTCGTGATCAGGGGCTGGATGTATTATTGCTGATTGATTCCATCACCCGCTATGCCCAGGCGCAACGTGAGATTGCTCTGGCGGTTGGGGAACCACCGGCTACCAAAGGTTATCCGCCATCGGTGTTCGCCAAGTTACCTGCTTTGGTCGAGCGGGCGGGTAATGGGGCTGTGGGGAAAGGTTCCATTACTGGGTTTTATACGGTTTTGTCCGAGGGGGATGACTTGCAGGATCCGATTGCGGATGCATCCCGGGCGATACTGGATGGGCACATAGTATTGTCCCGACAACTGGCAGATAGTGGTCATTTTCCGGCCATAGATATTGAGCAGTCGATCAGCCGGGTAATGCCAGCAGTCACCAGTCTGGAGCACCAACTGGTTGCCCGGCAGTTAAAACAGCTGTATGCCAGTTACCGGCAGAGTAAAGACTTAATTGCTATCGGCGCTTATGTGAAAGGCAGTGATCCGTTACTGGATAAAGCGGTTGCGTTAATGCCTGCTATCCAGCGCTTTTTACAGCAGGGGATGAAAGAAGTGGTGCCCTATGATGACAGTTTGATGGCTTTGACACAGATATTGCCACAAGCCGCCCATAGTCAGTCTGTGCCTGGGTAAAACAAATGGCCAATAAACAACTGGAGCTGCTGGTAAAAGTGCAACTGGAGCGAGAAGAAAAGCTTCAAGCTAACTTTATGCAAGCCTTGCAGTACACCAGACAAGCCGAGCAAAAATATCAGGGATTGGCCGATTACCGAACCGACTATATTTTGCAAAGCCAGCAGCAAGGCAGTGCTGGTTTACAAAGCCGTCAGTACAATCAATTTGTAAGCTTCATTGCCAAGCTGGATTTGGCACTGGAGCAGCAGGCAAAACAAATTCAGCAGGCGCAAACCGTGCTGGAGCAGCGTCGCCAGCAATGGTTGAGCATGCAAAAAAAGCGTAAGGCATTGGAGTACTTGCTGGAGCAACAGCGGCAGCAGGCTTTGCAAAAAGCAGCAAAAACCGAGCAGTTGTTGCAAGATGAACTTGCGATGCAGCAGTTTGTGCGCCGATACTCCCAACGGTAAATGGCATACCCTAATACTTGGCCTGGATTTTGAATACATCTGAGCAAGGCGTCAGAGTAAGCCTGCTCTGGTCAGTTCAATACGTGTAAGCCGTAAGGAGAGTGCACATGGCGGATGCATTACAGATGTTTTTGCTGTCGGCGAGTACCGCCCAGCCTGGTGCAAGTGCTGGCAGTAAAACGGTCGAGCCGGAGCTATCGGCAGATGTTCAGGCTTTTGCCGATACTCTGGCCGAAGCGGGTGAGCAGCCATTGCGGCTAATCGAACGGCAAAAAGCTGCCATGCCTTCGGCAGTAGATGATGCGCTGGTGGCAGAATCGGTTAGCTCTGAGTCCTTGGAAGCAATTCTTAGTGATGAGCAAAGCTCGGCGGATGATAAAGATGCCGCCCGCGCCTGGTTGGCCATTATTCGTGACGGGCAAAAAGCAAGCTCCGGTTTAACCCTGGCAGCCAGCAAACTCGATCAACAAACAGGCGCTGAAGCCGATCAGGACCAGGTAGACAGCAGTACGTTGAAACCAAAGGTCCTGCGGAGCTTTAGCTTGGCTGCCGCGGCTGTTTCATCGAGCCAACTGGAGTCCGAGACGGGCTTTCACTTGCAAGCCCGGGCTAAGGTCAATGAACAAAGCGAGCTGGTTGCAGCTGAAGTGCAACCAGAGCCGGGTAGTGGTGGGGCGACGTCAGTTGACGTCAGCTCAGAGCAAGCAGCTGTTTCCGATGAGCCATTGCCGGCCTCGAAGCACACTGAAAAACGCACAGCCAGCTCCTTGGTGCATAATCCCGAGCAACCTAAATCGATGCAATCACCATCTGAACAGACGGCTGCAGGCTCAGACATGGCTAAAGCGGCATGGGCAGCATCCGATGAGGTAGCCGCCCGAGAGTCTGTGGCCACAATGCCACATGATGCTGAGCCCGGAGTGTTGGTTTCGCGTGCGGGTTCACTTGCTGATGCTGCTACCGATAGCAAAGCAAGCGACGCAAATCTGTCCGAGGCCAAGACTTCCACCGCCACAGCCAAATCAGAGCCGTCGGTAGGGCTATCGGAGTTGACCGCGGGGCTTGCTGATGCATCCATATCGGAGCATACGGCAACAAGTCATAGCAGTCCGCTGACGCGAAGCGAGGGGCCGACCAATCAGCAAACGCTGGCCTCAGCAGTGCAGGCTCGGGCTGAAGCGCATAGTAGCAGCACCGCAGCCAGTTCCCAGTCTGGTGGATCCCCATCGGGTGAGCAAAAGTCGGGTGAGCAAAAAGATCAAAGCAGTGCCAGTAACCTGTTGAACGCCATGCAGCAATCTTTAGCCAACAAAAGCAACGACAATGCAGACCAGACCAATGCCGCAGATGAACAAGTTCCATCGCCGCTCGATAGCCTGTTGCGTGCCACAAATGCAACCTCCAGTCTGCAAGCAGCTGGCCAGCCACAACCCTTAACCCTGTCTGCCAGCATCAATACCGCCCAATTACTGCAAAGCCAGGGCAGTGCGGCATCACCGGCCGGTGTCACACCAACGGTCAGTGAGCTGTTACGACAGCCAGTGAACTTATTAGCTGCCGATGCGACAGGCCAATTGCGTGAGCGCCTGGTAATGATGGTGCGTAATTCGGTGCACAGTGCTGACATTAAACTGGATCCGGCCGAGCTCGGCAGTATGACTATCCGTATCAGTATGCAGCAGGAACAGGCCAATGTGCATTTTTTGGTGCAACAGGCTCATGCCAGAGAGATTTTGGAGCAACAGCTGCCAAGGTTACGTGATATGTTAGGGGAGCATGGTATTGAACTGGCCGACGGCCAGGTAGCGCAACAGCAATCCGGTCAACAGCAACAAGACCAGCCTGCAGGCCAGGCAATGGCAAACGAAGATGATGATGTATTCATGCAAGAGCAGCAGCTGGAAGTCGCCAGACCAACGGACAGGCTGGTGGATTATTATGCATAACGATGTTTTTACCAGGTCTGTAATTGCGATCCGCACAGCCTGCGTTCACAATAGCATAAAGTATTTATAAGCGGGGCAAGGCATGGCAGACAATAATGAGTTGAAAATAGCGGAAGGCAGTTCGAAAAAGAAACTGATTCTGATGGTCGCTGGTGGCGTTGCTATCTTGCTTGTTGTGGTGGTAGCGGTGCTGTTTTTCTTCTCCTCAGGCGATAGTGGTCAATCAGGGGCCGGGGGGCCCGGAACAGCAACTGGCATCGATGGAGCACCGCCAGCACCCACTGGGACAGCCTATTATGTGCCTTTGCCAAGACCCTTTATCTTTAATGTGCCGGGCAGTAGCCGGGATCGTCTGGTACAGATCCGAGTGCAACTATTGGTCCGTGGCAGCAACAACGATACGCTGGCAAAGCGGCATATCCCACTGATTGAAGGCAGCCTGCTGCAAACGTTCAGCAGTGCCAATGCGGATGATTTGGTGACGGCTGCAGGCAAAGAAAGCCTGCGCAATAAAGCCTTGAGTGATTTGCAACAGGAGCTGTTAAAGGTGACAGGGACTGTGGTGGTGGAAGAGGTTCTCTTCACCGGTTTTGTAATGCAATAAAAGGGTAGCGTCGTGACGGACTTATTGTCACAAGATGAAATCGATGCGCTGTTGCATGGCGTTGATGACATCGAAGAAGAAGATATTGACGACGGTGGCGATGGCACCGGCCGCTCTGCCACAGAATACGATTTTTCCTCACAGGATCGGATTGTTCGTGGTCGTATGCCAACGCTTGAGCTGGTCAATGAGCGCTTTGCCCGTCATATGCGAATCAGCTTATTCAATATGATGCGCCGGTCTGCCGAGGTGTCGATCAATGGCGTACAAATGATTAAGTTTGGTGAGTATGTCCATACCCTTTTTGTGCCGACCAGTTTGAATATGGTGCGCTTCCGTCCATTGAAAGGCACCGGTCTTATCACCATGGAGGCCCGGCTGGTCTTTATTCTGGTGGATAACTTCTTTGGTGGCGATGGTCGCTACCATGCAAAAATTGAAGGGCGGGAATTCACCCCGACCGAGCGGCGTATTATACAGATGCTGCTGAAATTGATTTTTGAAGATTACAAAGAAGCCTGGGCTCCGGTGATGGATGTCTCTTTTGAATACCTTGACTCCGAAGTCAATCCAGCCATGGCCAACATTGTTAGCCCAACAGAAGTGGTGGTCATTAGCTCTTTTCACATTGAGCTGGATGGCGGTGGTGGTGATTTTCATGTGGCTTTGCCTTATTCCATGCTGGAACCCATTCGTGAATTGCTGGATGCCGGGGTGCAGAGTGATAAAGAAGACACCGATCTGCGCTGGAGTAAAGCAATGCGCGATGAGATCATGGATGTTGAAGTCAATCTGACCACCAAAATGCTGGATGTGGATTTAACGCTGCAAGAGGTGATGGAGTTAAAAGCAGGGGATATTATCCCGGTCGAGTTGCCAGAGCATATCACAGTGCTCATTGAAGAACTGCCGACTTACCGGGCTAAAATGGGGCGCTCACGTGATAATGTTGCGCTGAAGATCATTGAAAAAATTAAACGACCAGAGTCGGTGAAGTCAGAGTTGCACGTCTTTACCAAAGGTGGACGACGGCTGGATAGTGATGCCGATATCTCTGAACTGGAAGCCGACTTAAATTTATCGGCACGTACTGAGGATTAAATACAATGGCTGATGATAAAGATACCATGGATGAATGGGCTGCTGCGATGGCAGAAGCTGATGGCGATGGAGCAACGCCGGTCGAGCTGGATGAGTTGACGGAAGACCACCAGGGTACAGGTGAGGATAAACTGAAGCTCGACACTATCTTGGATATTCCGGTGACCATTTCGATGGAGGTTGGCCGATCTAAGATCAGCATTCGGAATTTACTGCAACTGAACCAGGGCTCTGTGGTCGAGTTGGAGCGGGTTGCCGGTGAGCCGTTGGATGTGCTGGTAAATGGTACATTAATCGCCCATGGTGAGGTGGTGGTGGTCAATGATAAGTTTGGCATTCGCCTGACGGATGTGATCAGCCAGATTGAGCGTATTAAGAAGTTGCGTTGATGAAAAGATCCTTAGTTGCAGTTGGTTTTTGCTTACTTGTTAGTACTGGCTTGCTGGCGGTGCCGGATGAACCAGAAGCCGGGCCAGCCCAGTCGCCTGAGATCGCTTTGGTGGCATCTGACGTTGATGCAGAACCCAGCACGGATACAGAGCCAGCTTCCGACGCTATGGTAACCAGCTCACCTTATCGCTTTGGTCAGGATAAAGATGCCGGGGATCAGGCTTTAAAAAGGGCTGGCGCGACCACAGGTTTGTCTTTGGGGAAAATCGTCATTTCTCTGGCATTTGTTATTTTGATGGTGTTGCTGCTGGGCTGGTCCTTCAAAAAATTGACACTCCGGATGCCGGGTAGTCAGCATATGAAAGTAATTAGCACCATTCCGCTTGGACCTAAGGAAAGGTTGTTAGTTATTGAAATGCAAGGAAAACAGCGTGTTCTAGGGGTGACGGCACACCAAATTAATTTCTTGTTTGAACTCGATAAGCCCCTGCCAGAAGAAAAGTTGGCATCAGAATTTCATAGTCAGTTGCAATCGTGGTTGAAAAAGTAAAAATGGACTATGTTGCGACTTCTATGGGTGCTGCTGGCACTGGGTTTTAGTTCCGCAGTCAATGCTGATGTCGGTACCTTGCAAGCCATCAGCGTTACCACCAATCCAGACGGTTCTCAGGAATACAGTGTAACGCTGCAAGTTCTGGCCATTATGACGGCCCTGAGCTTTATTCCGGCCATGGTCATAATGATGACCAGCTTTACCCGCATTATTGTGGTATTGGCTATTTTACGCCAGGCCATCGGTCTGCAACAGTCGCCATCGAACCAGGTATTGATAGGGATCGCTTTGTTCCTGTCCTTTTTTATCATGGCGCCGGTGTTCAATGAAATCAATGAACAGGCGCTGCAGCCTTATCTGGCGGAAGAAAAAACCTCATTGGAGGCTTTGCAGCAAGCCAGTATACCGGTCAAAGAGTTTATGCTGCATCAGACCCGGCTGCGCGATCTGGACACTTTTGCCAGCATTGCCGGGGTAGAAGAAGTCGACAATCTGATGGACTTGCCCATCACCGTCATTATTCCTGCATTTATTACCAGTGAGCTTAAAACGGCCTTCCAGATTGGCTTTATGTTGTTTATTCCATTTCTAATCATTGACTTGGTAGTGGCCAGTGTCTTGATGGCAATGGGTATGATGATGTTGTCACCGATGATTATTTCGTTGCCTTTTAAATTAATGATGTTTGTGCTGGTCGATGGTTGGATCCTGGTGATGGGAACCATGGCCACCAGCTTTGGATTGGGGACCTAGTATGAGCCCTGAGGTGTTTGTTGATGTGCTGCGAGATGCTTTGTACATCGTGATCCTGCTGGTAAGTGCGATTATTTTACCATCGCTTTTTGTTGGCTTGATTGTGGCGGTGTTTCAGGCTGCAACCTCCATTAATGAACAAACCTTAAGCTTTTTACCGCGTTTGATTGTCACCATACTGGCGCTTATTTTTGGTGGCCATTGGCTGACCCGGGTGATTATGGACTTTACCGAAGGTCTGATCCTTAGTATTCCATCTGTGGTTGGCTAAGCGGGGACTGGCGATGACGTTTCATCTGGACCTCATCATGCAAACCCTGGCCGACTTTTTACTGCCAATGGCTCGGGTCAGTGGCGTGCTGATGATTATGGCCGGTTTGGGTACCCGTAATGTGCCGATGCGGATCCGGATTGCGCTGATCGTGACCTTAACCATAATGATTATGCCGGTCATACCGCCAGTGGCAAATCCTGAACTGATGTCATTTCGTATGGTGTTGCAAGTGATGCAGCAAGTAACCATTGGTTTTGCCATCGGTTTTATGACGCTTATCTTTATCAATACCTTTATTATTGCCGGCCAGGTGCTGGCTACCCAGAGTGGTTTAGCCTTTGCGTCCATGGTTGATCCTGCCAGTGGTATCAGTGTGCCTGCAATCGGACAGTTTTATCTGATCCTGGCAACCCTGCTGTTTTTTATTTTTGATGGTCACCTGATCACCATCCAGATGCTGGTGATGAGTTTTGATACTTTGCCGATTGTTGATGCCTGGTGGTCGGTGTTGCAGATATGGCAGATCATGGAGTTTGCCGGCTGGATGTTTGCAACCGCTTTATCCATTACGCTGGCACCGATAATTGCTATGCTGGTGGTGAATTTGTCGTTTGGCATTATGACCAGGGCAGCACCGCAGTTAAATATCTTCGCGATTGGCTTCCCAATTACCATGTTATCCGGGCTGCTTATTCTCTGGCTGACCCTGGATACCTTTCTTATTCATTATGGCATTCAGTGGCAGTTGGCTGTGGATTACAGCTGTCGTGTGATTGGCTGCTAGGGGGGGCACTATGGCGGAAAGTTCCAGTGGCGGTGAAAAGACCGAACAGCCCACCCCCAAGAAAATTGAAGATGCCCGCAAAAAAGGGCAGATAGCCCGGTCAAAAGACTTAGGTACGGCTTTTGTCTTAATCAGCAGTGCCACTGCTTTGTTGTTGTTTGGCCCTATGCTGGCCCGCAGGGTACTGACCATAGGGCAGCGTATGTTCACATTGCAACCGAAAGATGTATTTGACACGCAGTCGATGTTTTCGGCCTGGGGTGACATTATGCAGCTTTTACTGCCTCCGATGGTATTTATCTTTGCTTTTATCCTGGTGGCGGCATTTATTGGCAACTGCTTGCTGGGTGGTTTTAATTTTAGCTGGGAAGCCGCTGGGCCTAAAGCCAGCAAAATGAGTCCGCTAAAAGGGTTTAAGCGGATGTTTGGCTTGCAGGCAATGGTTGAACTGGGAAAAAGTATTTTGAAAGTCTTGGTCGTGGTTGGCATGGCACTGGGACTGTTGAACATGTTTTTCCGTGACATCATGACCTTATCGGTGATGAGTGCACCCAATAACATCGAAGATGCACTATGGATCTTAGGTTGGATGTTCTTTGGTCTTTGTTGCAGTGTGATCATTATTGCCCTGGTGGATGCACCTTATCAAGCCTGGAAGCACAACAAAGAGCTGATGATGACACTGCAGGAAGTAAAAGATGAGCACAAAAATATGGAGGGTGATCCTAAAATTAAAGCCCGCATCCGCCGCACTCAGATGCAGATGTCGATGAAGCGGATGATGCAGGAAATCCCTTCTGCGGATGTTATCGTGACCAACCCGACCCACTATGCCGTTGCACTGCGGTATAAACAAGGGCGGGACAGAGCGCCTGTCGTGGTGGCAAAAGGTGTCGATCAAATTGCACTGCAAATTCGTAAAATCGGTCAGCAGCATCGGGTACCTCTGGTTGAATCGCCTGCATTGGCCAGGGCCATTTATTACACGACTAGTATAGAGCACCCCATTCCGGATGCGTTGTTCTCTGCTGTTGCGCAGGTCCTTGCTTATGTCTATCAGTTGAATCTCTTTATCAAAGGCCGGGGCAAGCGCCCTCGCAAACTGGGCAAAGAACTACCTATTCCCAGCGATTATTACTACGATTAACGGTTTAATGCTAGTTGCTCTGACAAGTTGGAGCAATTTTTGCTTTTGTCCTGATAGCGCCAATTTTTTGTTGGGACAACCATGCAGTTAGCCAGTTACTTCAATCGTTTTGATCGCAGCAAGATGAATCACCTCAAAGGCTTGGGTACGCCATTTTTGATTATGGCTGCTTTGTCTATGGTGGTATTACCGCTGCCTGCTTTTTTGCTGGATATTCTGTTTTCCTTCAATATTGCCCTTGCTTTGGTGGTACTGCTGGTAACGATTTACACCTTGCGGCCATTGGACTTTGGTATTTTCCCTACCGTGTTGTTGATCGCAACCATTATGCGGTTGGCTTTGAATGTCGCCAGCACCCGGGTGGTGCTGCTGGAGGGACATCAAGGAGGGGATGCCGCCGGCAAAGTTATTGAAGCCTTTGGCTCTGTTGTGATTGGTGGGAATTATGCTGTTGGCCTGGTGGTTTTCTTTATTCTGATCATCATTAACTTTGTGGTTATTACCAAAGGGGCTGGCCGGATAGCTGAAGTAACCGCCCGTTTTACGCTGGATGCGATGCCAGGTAAGCAAATGGCGATCGATGCCGACTTAAATGCAGGTTTGTTAACACAAGAAGAAGCCAGTGCACGTCGTGATGAGGTGACACAGGAAGCCGACTTTTATGGTTCTATGGATGGTGCCAGTAAATTTGTCAAAGGCGATGCGATCGCGGGTATTGTGATTCTGGCCATCAACCTTGTAGGCGGACTCTTTATTGGCATGATCCAGCATGGTTTGACGTTCGGGCAAGCTGTGGAGGTGTATACCCTGCTGACCATTGGGGATGGTCTGGTCGCGCAAATTCCGGCGCTGTTGTTGTCCATTGGTACGGCCATCATTATCACCCGGCAAAACCGTTCTGAAGACATGGGCTCTCAGTTCACGGGCCAATTGGCCAATATCCGGGTGTTGTTTATAGCAGCCGGTGTGCTTGCCCTGATGGGAATTGTACCTGGTATGCCACACTTTTCGTTTATTTCTCTGGCATTACTGGTTGGCGGCTTTGCGTATTTTTTATACCGCAAGGAGCAGCAAAAAGGTGCCGAGCTGGTACGTCAGGGACCAGAACTGGATACCCGTCAGGAACCGCAAGCCGTTAAAGAGATTGGTTGGGATGATGTGCAGCCAGTCGATACCATTGGTTTGGAAGTTGGTTACCGGTTAATTCCTTTGGTTGATAAATCTCAAGGTGGAGAGTTGCTTACCCGTATTAAAGGGGTGCGGAAAAAGTTATCGCAGGAATTGGGTTTTTTAATCCCTGCGGTCCATATTCGCGACAACCTGGATCTGGAACCCAACAGCTACCGGGTGTCTTTGATGGGAGTTACTACCGGGGAATCAGAATTGCGCCATGATCACGAGCTGGCGATTAATCCCGGTCAGGTTTTTGGCACGGTAAAGGGGATTGCGACCCGGGATCCTGCTTTTGGGCTGGAGGCGGTGTGGATTGCCAAGGATCAGCGTGAGCATGCACAAACCTTAGGCTACACCGTGGTGGATGCTGCCACAGTCGTGGCGACCCATCTTAGTCAGATCCTCACCAACAATGCGGCCAGCTTGCTGGGGCATGAAGAAGTCCAAAATTTACTGGATATGCTGGGGCGGAGCTCCCCTAAATTGGTGGAAGCCCTGGTTCCGGAAACCTTGCCATTGACCACAGTGGTTAAAGTTTTGCAGAACCTGCTGAATGAAGGTGTGCCAATTCGGGATATGAAAACGCTGGTGCAAACATTGGTGGAGTACGGTGCGAAAAGTCAGGATGTGGATGTGCTGACCGCAGCCTGCCGCATTGCGCTGCGTCGGCTGATCGTGCAGGAGATCGCCGGCAGTCAACTTGAGCTGCCCGTCATTACTTTTGCTCCGGAGTTGGAACAAATGCTGCATCAGTCGATGCAGGCAGCTGGCAATGATGGCGGTGGAATTGAGCCAGGTTTGGCTGAGCGTATCCAACAATCCTTGCAGGAGGCCAGCCAGAGTCAGGAGCTTAATGGGGAATCCGCCATTTTACTCACGTCAAGTATTTTACGCTCTGTGATGGCACGATTTGTGAAGTACACCATTCCAGGGTTGCGAGTGCTGTCCTACCAAGAAATACCAGACGACAAGCAAATTCGTATTGTCAGTGTGGTAGGCCAGGCAAATTAGGAGATAGCCGATGAAAATTAAACGTTTTGTTGCCAAAGATATGCGTGCAGCTTTAGACGAAGTCAAAGAGTTTTTTGGACCGGATGCCATTATTATGTCCAATAAAAAAGTGGCTAACGGGGTAGAGATTGTCGCGGCTATCGACCCGGATGCAGCCCCTGCAGTGGCTATCAGTACTGAGACAGCGCGGCCTGTTCCTGCCTCCGGTCCTGCCGAACGGCGCAGTGTCTTCGGCCCACCCATACAACCAACAGAGCTGCAGCCGGATGAAGAGACTGACTCGCTGCGGGCTTTATTAGCCAGACAAATGAGCAAGCAAACGGCTCAGCCCGCAAAGTTTACAAAACCTGGGCCCAGAGCTGAGCGTCAAAACAATGGCGGTTCGAACATAGTCAGTTTGCAAGAGATTACAGCTCTGCAAGAAAAACAACAGCAAGCATTTCAGGCTCAGTTTGAAGCCATGCGCAATGAGATGCTATCAATGCGACAATTGTTGCAA
Organism: Alkalimonas sp. NCh-2; assembly: GCF_039631345.1. NCBI lineage: Bacteria > Pseudomonadati > Pseudomonadota > Gammaproteobacteria > Alkalimonas > Alkalimonas sp. NCh-2. The sequence continues at coordinate 48,367 of NZ_JBDIUV010000001.1, read as the reverse complement.
CATCAGGTATCTGGCTTGATGTGGCAGGATCTGGCTCGAAGTGAGCCGGTACGTGCCCTGATCATTGAGCAATTACGGCAAATGGGCTTGTCGGCAGCTATGGCCGATCAGCTGGCTTGCTTTATGCCTGAAGACATTCCTCATAGTGAGGCATGGCAAACCGCATTGGAATTACTTGCCGGCCAGTTAACAACAGGCAATAATGATATCATGCGTAAAGGGGGGGTGGTTGCTCTGGTAGGCCCTACCGGTGTGGGGAAAACCACCACGGTCGCAAAGCTGGCGGCACAGTATGCCCGTAAACATGGTGCTGAGCAGGTCGCTTTAATCACTACCGATACCTTTCGCATTGGCGCTTTGGATCAGTTATCCACTTTTGGCCGTATTATCGGTTGTCCGGTACGTCAAGCCAAGGACAGTGAAGAGCTGGCATTGTTGCTTAAGCAATTTGCCAATCGCAGTCTGGTATTAATTGATACAGCCGGTATGAGCCAGCGAGATGTCCGGTTAGCAGAAAAACTTGCAGCATTGATGCAGGATTCTCTTGTAAAAATAAAGAGCTATTTGGTATTGTCTGCAACAGCGCAGGCTCGGGTGATGCAAGAGAGTGTTGAGCACTTCAAACGTATTCCATTATCAGGTTGTATTTTTACCAAACTTGATGAATGCTTAAGCTTAGGTGAAATTATTAATGCAGCGCTACAAAATGCTTTACCGGTTTGCTATTTGACCAATGGTCAGCGCGTGCCGGAGGATATTCGCATTGCCCGGGCGGACGACATCGTAGCGCAAGCCGAAAAATTACGCATCGCACACAGTAGTACGGCTTATCAGTGGGACAGTATCGCTGAGGGCCGAGCGGAAGGAGCCTATGCATAGTCATGAGCACATCGATGATCAGGCCGCAGGTCTGAGGACAATGAAAACAAACATGGTCAAAGTTATCGCAATTACCGGTGGTAAAGGCGGCGTTGGCAAGACCAATGTCTCAATCAATCTCGCTATAGCCATCGCTCAGCTTGGAAAGCGCGTGATGGTGTTGGATGCCGATTTAGGCCTGGCAAACTGTGATGTTATGCTGGGCTTGCGTGTGCAAAAAAACTTGTCACATGTTCTCTCCGGGGAAGCTGAACTGGATGATATTTTGATTGAGGGGCCTGCTGGCATCAAAATCATTCCTGCCACTTCAGGTTCGCAGAATATGACCGAGCTTAGCCCGGCAGAGCATGCCGGATTGATTCGGGCTTTTAGCGAGATGAAAACCCGGGTAGATGTCTTATTGATAGATACCGCTGCTGGTATTTCCGATATGGTGATGAGCTTTTCCAGAGCTTCTCAGGATGTACTTGTGGTGGTTTGTGATGAGCCATCATCCATTACTGACGCCTACGCCCTCATGAAAATTTTAAGCCGTGACCATGATGTGCAGCGTTTTAAAATTATTGCCAACATGGTGCGAAGCTTAAGGGAAGGGCAAGAGCTGTTCGCAAAACTGACCCGGGTGACCGACCGGTTTTTAGATGTGAACTTAGAGCTGGTCGCCACTATTCCGTATGATGAGAATGTTCGTAAAGCGGCCAGAAAGCAACGAGCCTTCGTGGAGGCATTTCCCAAAACCGGAGCCAGCCTGGCTGTTAAGTCATTGGCAATGAAGGTGAGTAAATGGCCTGCTCCCCCGGGCGCTTCAGGGCATCTGGAGTTTTTCCTGGAGCAATTGATTCTGCCTCCAGATAAAAATCAACGAGGTTTAGCGTGAATGCGAAGCTGTCTGCTTATGGCGGAGCAGACCAACTAACGCAGTTGATTGAACGCCATGCTCCCCTGGTCAAACGTATTGCTTACCATTTGCTAGCGCGGTTGCCTGCCAGCGTACAGGTCGATGATCTGATTCAGTCTGGTATGATTGGGCTGATGGAAGCAGCTAAAAATTTCGATGGCAGCAAAGGGGCCAGTTTTGAGACCTTTGCAGGGATCCGTATCCGTGGCTCTATGCTGGATGAGATCCGGCGCGGAGATTGGACCCCCCGCTCTGTGCACCGGAACGCTCGTTTAATCGCCGATACCATTGCGGAATTGGAAGCAGAGCTTGGCCGAGATGTTAAAGATATAGAAGTTGCTGAAAAACTTGATATATCTTTAGATGAGTACCATCATATGTTAAGTGATGTCAGTTGTGGCCGAATTCTTGGAATTGAGGATTTGGGTGTATCTGAAGATGTACTGGCAACTGCTGATGAAAGAGAAACTGATCAGCTTTACGAAGCTCAGGCTAGTGAGGCTTTTCAGCAAAGTTTGGCTCTAACAATCAGTAGTTTGCCCGAGCGGGAAGCATTAGTGCTATCACTGTATTACAATGATGAGCTAAACTTGAAAGAGATCGGTGCCGTACTGAATGTCAGTGAGTCCCGGGTCAGTCAAATCCATAGTCAGGCACTGGTTCGTTTAAAGTCCAGAATGCAGGATTGGTTGTAATCAAAGTTATTGTACATGTCCGATAACGATTTTCTCAGCGGAGGGGATTTTGGATAAGAACATGAAAATTCTGGTGGTTGATGATTTCTCAACCATGCGGCGTATCATAAAAAATTTATTGCGGGACCTTGGTTTTACCAACGTCTCTGAAGCAGATGATGGTAGCACTGCATTGCCTATGTTGCAGAATGGCGATTTTGATTTTGTTGTTACTGACTGGAATATGCCAGGTATGCAAGGTATTGACTTGCTCCGAGCGATTCGGGCAGACGACAAACTGAAACACATTCCTGTGTTAATGGTCACTGCAGAAGCCAAAAAAGAGCAGATTATTGCTGCGGCTCAGGCTGGTGTAAACGGGTATATTGTAAAACCCTTTACTGCAGCAACCTTGCAGGAAAAACTATCCAAGGTGTTTGAAAGGATTGGTTAACCTGACTTAAACAAGGGAGTACTGCAATGTCCGCACTGACAGCGCCATCAATAACTCTGGAGCAAGCCAAAGAGCTGGTTCAGTTATTAGAGATGGGTGAAAACGAAGCGGCAAACCAATTGGTGCAACAAGTTGTTGTACCAGGTTCTGCAGAACTGTTCTCAGAGGTTGGGAAACTTACCCGTCAGCTGCATGATTCACTAAAAAACTTCCAGCTCGATCCTTCACTTAGTAGCTTGTTGGAAGAAGATATCCCAGACGCTAAGAAGCGTTTGAATCACGTCATCGATATGACCGAGCAAGCAGCCAACAAAACCATGGATGCTGTGGAGTCCTGTTTACCCATCGCTGATCAGCTGGGGCAAAATCTGCAAAGTATTTTGCCTGACTGGCAGCGTTTGATGACACGGGATCTTAAGGTTGGTGAGTTCAAGTCACTCTGTCATAGCTTAAACGGGTTTTTGGACCAGGCGAATACAGATGCTGGCACCCTGAATGGGCTACTGACCGAAGTTTTGATGGCTCAAGATTATCAGGATTTAACCGGCCAAATACTGCGCCGTGTTATTGAACTGGTTCGTGAAGTAGAAGAGAGTCTGATTGGTCTGTTAACCGCCTTTGGTGAAAGCAATCCAGACTTATTGCCCGATACCCCTAGACCTGCAAAAGCCAGGAAAGTGATCGCTGCAGCTGAGGCTGAAGGACCTATTATCGACGCTGAAGGGCGTGATGATGTAGTCACTGGACAGGACGATGTGGATGATCTTTTGTCGAGTTTAGGTTTTTAAAAAAGGTGACCAAGCATGAGCTTTGATATGGATGAAGACATTCTGCAGGACTTTCTGGTCGAAGCTGGTGAGATCCTGGAGCTGCTGCAAGAGCAACTGGTTGAGTTGGAGAATAATCCGGAAGACTCCAACCTGTTGAATGCGATTTTCAGAGGTTTTCATACTGTCAAAGGTGGGGCTGGTTTCCTCTCGCTGGCAGAGCTGGTTGATGCGTGTCATGGTGCAGAGAATGTTTTCGATATCTTACGTACCGGCAAGCGTCAGGTTACAGCCGAGTTGATGGATGTGATTTTGCAGGCCCTGGACACTGTCAACGCCATGTTTGTGCAGGTGCAAAACCGTCAGCCATTAACACCAGCCGATCCAGCCTTATTGGATGCATTGCATCGATTAAGTGAGCCTGATGATGGCTCAGGTGCTGCACCAGCACCAGCACCAGTTACGCCTGTCAACGCTCAGCCTGAGCCTGCACCTGCACCAGTTACTTCGGAATCCAATGTCTCTGGCAGTATTGATGAAATCGATGAGGATGAGTTTGAACGTCTGCTGGACGAACTGCACGGTGGTAAGGCTCCGGGCCACAGCCAGGCAGCAGCTCCAGGGCTGACTGCAGATATGCAGGGCGACATGACCGATGACGAGTTTGAAGCTATTTTAGATCAGCTGCATGGTAAAGGCTCTTTTAAAGCAGACGACAGCGCTGCTCCGGCTGTTGTTGCAAAAGCTCCTGCTGCCAAAGCGGGCAAAGATGATGAAATCACCGATGATGAGTTTGAGTCTTTGCTGGATGAGTTGCATGGCAAGGGGCTTTCACCACAGGCAGGAACAGATAAACCTGTTCCGCCAGAGCGTAAGCCTGCGCCTAAGGTTCCTGAAACACAAAGCAGCAGTGCTGCTCCGGCTGCCGCCCCGGCTCCGGTTCCCTCAGCAGCTTCATCAGCAGCTAAGCCTGCCGCTGCTTCACCGGCTCCACAACCAGAAACCACTGTTCGGGTCGATACAAAGCGGCTTGATGAGATCATGAATATGGTCGGGGAACTGGTACTGGTGCGTAACCGTCTGGTAAGTCTTGCTACCAGTACCAAAGATGAAGAAATGGGTAAAGCCATAGCTAACCTGGATGTGGTGACAGCCGACATCCAAGGTGCCGTGATGAAAACCCGTATGCAGCCCATTAAGAAAGTTTTTGGCCGCTTCCCCCGGGTTGTGCGTGATCTGGCCCGTTCACTGAAAAAAGATATTGTGCTTGAGCTGGAAGGTGAAGAAACCGATCTGGATAAAAATCTGGTGGAGGCATTGGCTGATCCTTTAGTCCACCTGGTACGAAACTCGGTCGATCACGGTATAGAGATGCCAGATGTGCGGCAAGCCTCCGGCAAAGACCGTACTGGTAAGGTGAAATTAGCTGCCGAGCAGGCTGGGGATCATATTTTGCTGACCATCGAAGATGATGGTGCTGGCATGGATCCGGAAAAGCTGAAAGGGATTGCTATTAAACGTGGCATACTTGATGTCGATGCTGCTGGCAGAATGTCCGATACGGAAGCTTTTAATCTGATTTTTGCTCCCGGATTTTCTACCAAAGAACAAATTTCTGATATTTCCGGCCGTGGCGTTGGCATGGATGTGGTTAAAACCAAGATCACCCAGCTCAACGGCAGTGTCCATATCAATTCCGAGCTTGGCAAAGGCACTTTACTGGAAATCAAAGTTCCGTTGACGCTCGCTATTTTACCTACCTTGATGGTGGTGGTTGGTAAGCAAACCTTTGCCCTACCGCTTGGTACCATTGATGAGATTGTGCAGTTGGATCTGGCCAAAACCAACAATGTGGATGGCCAGCTTACCATCATCGTCCGGGATAAAGCGATACCACTATTTTATCTCGAGCACTGGCTGGTGAAAGGCTCCAGCAAATCTGTCCGCCGAGAGCATGGGCACGTCGTTATTTTACAGCTGGGTACGCAAAAAATTGGTTTTGTGGTCGATTCATTGATAGGCCAGGAAGAGGTGGTCATCAAGCCATTGGATAATTTACTGCAGGGCACACCTGGCATGGCCGGAGCGACCATTACGTCGGATGGCGGTATTGCGTTGATACTGGATGTACCAAGTTTATTAAAACACTACGCTAGAAAATCGAAAATCAAACTTGAGCGATTCAATAAATCAGCGACCTAAAGCGAGTGATGAATGGCATTAAAAGTGTTGGTGGTGGATGACTCCAGTTTCTTCCGTCGTCGTTTAACAGAAATTCTAAACGCCGATCCTGAGCTCGAGGTCATTGATACAGCGAACAATGGTCAGCAAGCGGTTGATAAAGCCATAGCGCTTAAGCCCGATGTGATCACGATGGACATCGAGATGCCGGTGATGGATGGCATCACGGCCGTGCGTGAAATTATGAAGCAACAGCGCACGCCAATCTTAATGTTCTCCTCGCTTACCCACGAAGGGGCTAAGGCTACTCTGGATGCGCTGGACGCTGGTGCGATAGACTTTCTACCTAAAAAGTTTGAGGATATCGCCAGAGACAGAGATGAGGCTGTAACTCTATTGCGTCAACGTGTGAAGGCTGTAGCCCGTCGCCGACTCAGTAGTCGCTCTGTTGAAACCGCGCGGCCTGCACTAACCCGTACCAGCTTTGAACGGCCTAAACTTTCAGAGCGGATGAAAGAGAACCCACCTCCTTCCCGGCCGCTTACGGGGCCCACTTTTAAAGCCAGTGGTAAAAGTTACAAATTACTTGCTATCGGAACTTCTACCGGAGGTCCTGTTGCATTGCAAAAGATTATCACTGCTTTACCAGCGAACTTTCCGGTGCCTATCATCTTGATTCAGCATATGCCAGCTGCATTTACCGGTGCTTTTGCTTCCCGTTTGAACGGTTTGGCTAAAATTTCAGTCAAGGAAGCTGAAGACAATGATGTATTGAAACCTGGTGTGGCTTATTTAGCGCCAGGTGGTAAGCAAATGCTGGTGGAAGGCAAAGCTGAACAAGCCAAGCTTCGTATCAAAGACGATGACTCACCCCGGATTACTTTTAAGCCAAGCGTGGATATTACTTTTGGCAGTGCTGCCCGGGTATATCGTGATCAGGTGTTGGCCGTCATTTTAACCGGCATGGGTTCCGACGGGCGTGAAGGCGCTCGTTTACTTAAACAATATGGCTCTCGGATCTGGGCTCAGGATGAAGCCAGTTGCGTTGTCTATGGCATGCCCCAGGCAGTTGCAGCAGCCGGCTTAATGGATGTAGAAGTTAGCCTGGAAGAGTCTGCCAGTAAATTAATAGCTGAAGTGATGCATGGATAAACTTGCGTTAATAGGTTTTTTTGTTGCCATCGTAGGGGTCGTGGGAGGCTTTGCGCTGGAGGGGGGCTCCATCCTCACTCTGCTGCATTTGCCGGCATTTATTATTGTGGTGGGTGGCACTGTGGGGGCAGTGATGATACAAACCCCTTTGCCACAATTTAAGCTGGGTTTTCAACTGTTGCCCTGGGTAATTAGAGGGCACAACTTACCAACCACCAGCATGGTGGATCGCATTATCGAGTGGAGCAATGCAGCCCGTAGCAGTGGTTTTCTGGCTTTGGAAAATATTGCATTGGAAGAAAAAGACCCTTTTGTGCATCGTGGGCTTAATTTGCTGGTGGATGGCGTTGATCCCAAAGTCCTTCAAGATACGCTGGATGCAGAGCTGACGTTGGAGCGTGAGCGCCTGCTTCGTGGGGCGAAAATTTTTGAAGCCATGGGAGGTTATAGCCCGACCATTGGTATTGTTGGGGCCGTACTGGGGTTGATTCAAGCCATGGCCAATATTACCGAACCAGAGTTACTAGGTCTGGGTATTGCGACCGCTTTTGTTGCGACGATTTATGGTGTTGGTTTCGCAAATTTAATTTTTGTACCAGTAGGAAATAAACTGAAAAATCTGGTGCATCAGCATACATTGCATCATGAAATGATAGTTGAAGGCCTAATCTCTATTGCCTATGGTGAAAACCCCCGCACCATTGAGCGCAAATTGAATGCCTACCGTGCGGGGTAACAACGGTTATGTACCGGCATAAGAACAAACACCAGAAAGTTGAAGCCGAAGAGTTGGATCGATGGCTGGTGTCGTACGCCGATTACATGACGTTAATGTTCGCTTTATTTGTCGTGTTGTACGCCATGTCGATTGTTAAAGACGAAGAGTACCGTGCTTTATCCGATACCCTGACGAAAATATTTGAGCGACCGGATCGAAGTGGCACCGGCGTGGAAGGTACCTCTGTGTTGCTGGAGCCAGGCCCGCAGAGTGAGCTGGATTTGTATGGTGCGTCACTGGAGCCTGCCAAAGGCCCTGAGTTGGTTGCTGATGCCACGGAGTTATCGGATGTCACTGAGCGTTTACTGGGCTCACCTTTAAGTTCGCTGGAAACAGAGTTGCAAGAAGCCTTAGCGCATTTAATGGAACAGGGTCTGGCAAAAGTTGAGCAGGATGACAACTGGTTGACCATCGAACTGAACAGTGGCTTATTATTTCCTAGCGGCAGTGCAACTGCGACTCTATCCGCTCGGGCCGTGCTGGATGAAATTGCCAGCATCATAGTGCCAATCAACAACTTTATCCGGGTTCGTGGCTATACTGATGATGTGCCAATCAATAACGAGCTCTTTGCATCCAACTGGGAGTTATCGGTTGCCCGGGCGACGTCGGTGCTGCGGTTGTTGCAGGATTTGGCAGTAGCACCGCAGCGTATGGCCATCGAAGGCTATGGCGAGTATTACCCGACAGCAGATAATTCGACCCCGCAAGGGCGGGCGGAGAATCGGCGGGTCGTGATAGCTATTTCCAAGTATGGCTACCGGGCCGAAGACGCTACGATTGATCTGGCGGAACCCCCGACAGAGATCCCAGCGGAAGTGATCCAACAACTGGAAAGTATGACGCAGGATGATGGCAGCATTCGGGTGATCAGGCTACCAGGTGGTGGCATTCGAATTACAACTCGGGACGAAGAGCAAACAGAGCCTTCGCAGCAACAGCAGGAACCTTGATGTGGTGGTATGGACAATAGCAAATCAGAAAGGTGGGGTTGGTAAAACTACTACCACAGTCACGCTTGGAGCCTTACTGGCCGAGCGGGGACATCGGGTTCTTTTGGTCGATATCGATCCTCATGCATCCATGACCTATTATTTCGGTATTGATGCGGAAGAGCTGGAAGTGAGTGTTTACGATATTTTTATTCGTGGCAAAGATATCACCCGGGAAGAGATCCTGCAGTCGCTCTGCCCAAGTGGTATGGACAAACTCGATATTTTGCCTTCCTCCATGGCATTGGCAACGCTCGATCGATCATTAGGTAATAAAAATGGCATGGGGCTTATTTTAAAGAAAGCATTAGCCAAGCTGACTAAGGATTACGATTTCATTTTGTTGGATTGCCCACCGGTGATGGGGGTTTTGATGGTCAATGCACTTGCTGCCAGTGACCGGGTATTGGTACCGGTGCAAACTGAGTTTCTGGCGATTAAAGGCCTGGAACGCATGATCGCAACAATGGGATTGATGAAGCATTCCCAGCAAAAAGACTACAGCTTTACCATTGTACCTACCATGTACGATAAGCGCACCAAAGCATCGTTGGAAGCCTACAAGGAGCTAAAAGCCAAGTACAAGGATAAAGTCTGGTCGGCCGTGATACCAGTGGATACCAAATTTCGGGACGCAAGCCTTGCGCAAACACCACCATCAGTTTTCGCACCACGTTCGCGGGGCGTCTTTGCTTACAACACGCTGCTAAGTTATTTATTGCAGTTGTCGGCGGAGTCAGCGCATGTCTGATCGCTATGCCAGCAAAAAGGTCATGCAGCATTATCTGACTGCTTTACTAACTGACGACGACGTGCCGCAACAGCTGACGCGGCAAGAGCCGGACGTTAAACAGAAACTTGAATCTTTGCTGGCGAAAGTCACCACCACCAAGGTAGCTGCAGAGCCTGCTATTGTGCGCAAAGCTGCACTGGTCCCGGTGGAGCCAAAAGAAACAAAGCCGGCTGTTGCACCAAAACTCGATACTGCAGAGCTGCAGCAAGCTGTGGTCAGCCGTAAATCACAGCCTGGATTTACAGCCGAACAGGTGCTGACGGAGAAATCTTACCGGCAGGGGGATTTTCAAGCGCTATTCTTTAGTGTGGCTGGCTTGACGGTTGCTTTGCCTTTAAAAGAATTAGGTGGGATTCACAAGTTAACATCAATCAACACCATGCCTGGTAACCCCGCCTGGTTTAAAGGGGTGATGTTACAACGAGAGCAAAAAATCAATGTGGTCGATACTGGGCTTTGGGTGATGCCAGAAAAATTTACGCTTGAACAAGCTGAATCGCATCAGTATCAATATGTTATAATGTTAAGTAACAGTGCGTGGGGTTTAGCTTGTGATAAACTGATTAATACAGTGACTTTATCTCAAGATGACGTAAAGTGGCGAGAAGCAGCGGGCAAACGGCCCTGGTTGGCTGGGCTGATAAAGCAGCACATGTGTGCTTTACTTGATGTGGATGCTTTAGTTGGCTTGTTACAGCAGGGGCAAGGGCGATAGAAGTAAGCTGAATACTGTGGGCTATACAACCCGCGGATGAGGAGCAGGAATGAGTAATGTAGCAAAGCAGAGCGCAAAAGATTCAGCAGACGGTGATCAGGTTCTGCAGTGGGTCACTTTCAAGTTGCAGGATGAGATCTATGGCATCAATGTTATGCAGGTGCAGGAAGTTTTGCGCTATACCGAGATTGCTCCGGTACCCGGAGCACCAGATTATGTTGTTGGAATTATAAACCTGCGCGGCAATGTGGTTACCGTGATTGATACCCGCACGCGTTTTGGTTTGGATGGTTCAGATATTACTGATAACACGCGTATTGTCATCATTGAGTCCGATAAGCAAGTGATAGGTATTTTGGTCGATAGTGTAGCCGAAGTGGTTTATCTGAAAGTATCGGAAATAGATACGGCTCCGAATGTTGGCAATGATGAAAGTGCGAAGTTTATTCAGGGCGTTACCAACCGTGATGGCGAGTTGCTGATTTTGGTGGATTTGAACAAATTGCTGACGGACGAAGAGTGGGATGAAGTTAGCGCTTTGTAATGAGGTAGTCGCATGATGGTTTGGTGGCTGGTGGCACTGACATTGCTGGTAGCATGGCTGCTATGGCGCAGCTTCCAGCTTGCGGCCATGCAGCAGACCGATGTAACTGACAGCTTGTTGCAACAGGCTCCGGCAGATGAGCATCAGCAGCAGCTTTCTTTGCTTCGAGCTGAATTAGCCGAGTTACGGTCTGGGGTTATCGGTGTTGGTCAACGGGTACTGGATCTGGAATCGCGGCTGCTTGAACAACAGCAATTGCTGGCGGCGCAAGGGGAGCAGTTGCAAGCGCTGCAACTGACAGAGCCTGAATCCAAAATATACAGCAGAGCGATGAAGATGGTACAGCTTGGAGCTGATTTGGAAGAGATCATGCGCGAGTGTGAACTGCCAAGGGCTGAAGCCGAGTTGCTGTATAACCTGCATCAGCAAAAGTCTTAAGTTTTCAAATCAATGCGCTGATGGATGTTGTGCCATTTATCCGGGAATTTTCCTTGCAATACATACGAAAAAGCAATCAGTTCGGCGATAACTACATACAGCTCTTTGGGTATAGAGTCACCCAGTTCAATCTGACTGAGTAACTTACTTAGCTCTTCATCTTCGTGCACCAGAACGCCGTGCTCTCTGGCAACCGCCAGAATGTCTTCAGCGAGCTCACCGTGGCCCTTTGCAATCACTTTGGGGGCAGCTTTGCCATCGTACTTGAGTGCGGTGGCCGACTTTTCTTTTTTCATCGTCAAACTCCTCAGGCTTGCACGGTAATCAAGCTGCTGTGCTTAGAGAATAAAGTGTCAGGTACTATACCAAGCTGGCATTCGGCTTGTTCTACGGTAATGCCCTGGGCCACCAGGCGTTCAGTTAATAATGGCATAAATTGCTTAGCCAGTGTCTGTGCCTGGCTTTGCTCTGTGTAAATCTGCAAGCTTAAACGATTCTCCTGCAAGCGGGCTGTGGCCATCAACTTGCCCAGCTCCAGTAAATCGAAGTGCATGGTGAGTTGCCATATACGGGCTTTGTTACCAGTTGCCGACGATGACTCCTCGCGTTGTTCAATCTTTAGTTGCAGCTGAGTGCTTTGTTGCTCCAGTTGAATGGGCAGTTGCAACAAAAACTGATTGGGAGTTTGCTGTTGCAATTCAGCACTGGCGAGTTGGCTCTGTTGTATAGCATTGCTGTGGCTTGCTAGTTGACGCAACAGCTGACCAGCACTTTGCGAGTCCAGCTGTTGCAGCAATGGGGTTAAGCGTTGTCCTGCGCTTTGCAAAGCAGTTGAAGCAGGACGCTGGCTTAATTTACCGAGCAGCAATTGAATGGCGATAGCCAGGGTGCCGGCAGCGCTGCTGCTATGCTGTGTTGGTTGCTGCAAGGGATGGAACTGCAGTATGGCCTGGAGGTGCTGTTGTATTTGTGCGGCAGGTAGCACCTGCTGTGGTCCGGGTAACTGTTGGCGGATCTGTTGCAACGCTTGTTGTAGCTCTGGCGGTAGTTCTGGCAAACTGGCCAGCCGAGCGGGACTATCCGCCAGCACGGGCAATAACGAGCGCCAGGCAGCATCCAATAACAGCCGCGCAGTTGGTTGTGGAGTTGAGGCGGGACTCTTCTGCAGGATACCTTGTTGCCATTGTACAGGGCGGTTAAATGCTTCGGGGGCAAGTATCAGCTTTTGGTCGTATTTGTGATGCGATTGAAACTGCAATTGCCAGTGCTGAGATTCCTGCTGCAGGGCAATCTGATAGCTACCAGATGGCAGTCGCACTTGTGGCAATGGCATCATCAAGCCACCCAATTGCAGGTATTGTTGCTGCATACGGGCAGGTATAGCATGCTGTTGAATACTCTGTGCCAGACTATGCAGCAATTGCTGCTGCAACTGTGTTGGCAATGTCAGTTGCTGGTAGAGAGGCCGGGGGCTGGTCTTTGCAATAGCCGGCTCATTTGTACTGCCAGTTGAGAGTGGCATAGCCGCTGGTGCCAGCGCAGATTTTGGTTGTACTTTGGGTTGGATATCAAGAAATAAACTGGGCTCTTGTCCTGTGCCAAGACTGATGCTTGTCTGGACCCGTGCCTGTGGGTGTTGTGCCAAGAGGGATTGAATCGTTCGGTGCAGTGCATCTGGCAGAGTCAATACCGGGCCTTGTGGAAGCTTGATCTGACTTTGTTGCGGATTGCTAAGAAGCTCTACCACCAACTGTGTTGCCGAACTGACAGCTCCTGTTGGAGGGCTGGAGTGGCCGGTATGAGGCCAGTTCAGAGCCAGAGTCAGAGCCTGCTGTTGATTCAATGGAAAGCTTTGCAGCGCTTCACCTTTGGTTTGAATATGAATTTGAATACGGCCATCTGGTAGTTGTTGAAAGCTGGCTTGCATTGGCGTGCCATTGTTGGCTGACATACTTTTGGGCAAGTGTAGCTGAAGTATTCCCTGGCTGGTTGATAGTTGCAACAAACGGGCACCCTGTACCGGATCGGTCAGCAAAACGCCGTGATAGCTTTTTTCTGGTTGCAATGTAATAACAGCACTGCTGCTCCGTCCGTTAGCTGCAACCTGTAGTAGCGGCTCAAGTTTGATCGGGTTCATGTTTTTGTCATTTTTACCATGCTTGTGCTGTCCTGATGCGTTCGTATTCCAGTTGGAATATGGTAAGATCCGCGCAAATTTACAGGAGGCCATAGTGACCGACTTTCTACGCGCCCGCGGTTTAAGTTGTATCCGCCAGGACAGAGTACTGTTCCAAGCGCTTGATCTTGAGTTGTCACCTGGCCAGCTGTTGCAAATACAAGGTAAAAATGGCGCAGGTAAAAGTTCATTGTTACGCCTGCTGGCCGGTTTGTCCACTCCGGATGATGGAGAGATCTTATTTCAGGGCCAACCCTTGGCAGTGCAGGCTGAACACTATGCTGCTTCTTTATGTTATATCGGCCACCACAGCGGTATTCATGAGCAATTGACAGCAATGGAGAATATCGCTTTTTGGCGGGCGGCTTACCAATTACCCTACAGCGATAGCATGCAGCTTTTAGGTTCGCTGGGGCTGGCCGGTTTAGAAGATGTGCCTTGCCGTATGTTATCTGCTGGCCAGCAACGGCGGGTATCCCTGGCCCGTCTTTGGTTAACCAAAGCTCCTCTATGGATCCTTGATGAGCCTTTTACGGCACTAGATCAGCAAGCCATCCAGCGTTTACAGCAATGCTTTCATCAACACCTGGCCGCTGAAGGGGCTATTATCGTGACCACGCATCAAGCCTTGAGTCAGGATTTTCCCAGTTTAAGAACTATGGAGCTGGCGTACCGATGGTAATGACTTTTTTACGCCGGGAGCTGGTTTTATTGGGGCGACAGAAAGCTGATTGGCTGAATCCGTTATTGTTTTTTATCATTGTACTGACTTTGTTCCCATTAGGGGTTGGACCAGAGCCAAATCAGTTACGTATAATGGCCCCTGGTATTGTATGGATTGCTGCGCTACTCAGTGTATTGTTGGCTGCAGAGCGGTTGTTTCGTGATGATTACCGCAATGGCGTGATAGAGCAGTTGGTTGCATCCAGGCAAGGATTGATGGCATTTGTACTGGCAAAAGCTGCCGCAAACTGGTTAAGCACAGGTTTGCCGCTGGTATTGCTATCGCCTGTTGTTGCTATGTTACTTGGTGTTGAGTCAGCGGCTTTTGTTGCCATGATGCTGACCCTGCTGCTGGGGACACCTTTGCTGAGTATTCTGAGCGTACTTGGTGCAGCGCTGACTATGTCTGCCGATAAAGGCGGTATTTTACTGGCGTTGCTGATTTTGCCGCTGTATATCCCATTGCTGATTTTTGCCAGTGCAGCAATTGAAGCTGCCAGTATGGGGCTACCCTACAGTGGACAACTTGCTATTCTGGTTGCCATGCTTTTTTTAGCGTTGGCTTTGGTGCCGCTGGCTGTAGCCAGTGCTTTGCGGATTAATGTGAGTTAGTATGTTTAAATGGTTGCACCCGCTTGCTAAACCTGAAACCCTCTACCATTTTTGTGGGCGTTTGTTCCCCTGGCTGATGCTGTCGGCCGTTTCTATCTTGTTGTTTGGGAATATATGGGGGCTAGTGTTTGCTCCACCGGATTACCAGCAGTTTGATACAGTTCGTATTATTTACATCCATGTTCCCGCTGCTTTGCTGTCTATGAGCACCTATACCATGATGGCTATTGCCGCTTTTATTGCATTGGTTTGGCAGGTCAAAGTGGCGCAGTGGTCTGTGTTAGCCATTGCTCCTATTGGTGCCGTCTTTACCGCAATCTCTTTACTTACTGGCATGGCCTGGGGTAAACCAATGTGGGGTACCTGGTGGGAGTGGGATGCGCGCTTAACTTCACAATTAATTTTGTTGTTTCTCTACCTTGGTGTGATCGCTCTCTATGGCGCTTTTTCTGATCGTCAGACTGGCGGCAAGGTCGCGTCTTTGCTAGCGCTGATTGGCATTGTGAATGTACCGATTATTCATTTTTCGGTAGAGTGGTGGAATACCCTGCATCAGGGAGCGAGCATCACTAAGTTTGATAGTCCGTCAGTGCATCCAAGCATGCTGTGGCCCTTGTTGATTAGCTTGCTGGGTTTCTACCTGCTGATGCTGGCTTTAGTTTGCCTGCGTTTGCGCACTGCTATTTTAGAACATGAGCAGCATCGCCCCTGGGTTCGGGCCACACTGGGAGGACACTAATGCAGTTTGATAGTTTCAGTGATTTTCTGGCCATGGGGGGCTACGGCTTTTTCATTTGGTTAGCATATGGTTTGACCTATGGTTTATTGATTGGCCTGGTCGGTTACTGTTTCTGGGAAATGAAGGCCTTTCATCAGAGCTTTCGCCAGAAGTTGGCGCGGGCACAACGCATTAAGCAGTATCAGGAGACTGAACATCCATGAATGCACGACGACAGAAACGGTTGTGGTCCATCGTAGCAATGTTAGCTTTGGTAGCCGGCTCCATAGGTGCTATGTTGTACGCGCTGCAGCAAAACATCAATTTATTCTATACCCCCACCCAGTTGGTCGAGGGGATAGGTGCAGATAAAATTCGGCCAGAAATAGGCCAGCGCTTGCGTATTGGTGGCGTGGTGGTTGAAGGCTCGGTGGTTCGTGATCCGGATTCCTTGCTGGTGCGCTTTGATCTGGTCGATACCGGCCCAACCGTGACGGTAGAATACAACGGCATTTTGCCGGACTTGTTTCGTGAAGGGCAAGGCATCGTAGCACAAGGCCATCTGGTTGAAGAGCGCTTGATTCGTGCGTCGGAAGTACTGGCCAAGCACGATGAAGAATATATGCCGCCCGAAGTGGCCAAAGCCTTAAAAGGTATCAAGCACGTGCCGCCATCGCAGCAAACTGCGACTGAGTCAGCGGGGGGGTACTGATGATCCCTGAACTTGGCCAACTGGCACTGACTTTCTCTTTTGCTTTGTCTTTGTTACTGGGGGTGGTGCCGCTGTATGGCAGTTACACCGGTAATGAACGAGCGTTGATGCTTGGTAAGCCCTTAGCCCTGGCAGCCGCTTTGTTTGCTGGCCTAGCTTTTGTAGCGCTGAGCTATGCTTTTTACACCGATGATTTTACGGTGATCAATGTTGCCTCCAATTCAAGCTCGGTATTGCCTTGGTATTACAAGCTTACTGCAACCTGGGGCTCTCATGAAGGCTCCATGTTGCTTTGGGTATGGATCCTAACGTTATGGACCGCCGCGGTTGCCTTGTTTTCAAAGCAACTGCCGCTTTTAATGCAAGGGCGGATTTTAGGCATTATGGGCTGGATTGGCGTTGGTTTTATTGCCTTCTCACTCTTTATGTCCAATGCTTTTGAACGTAGCCTGCCGTACTTCCCGGTGGAGGGCAATGATCTGAACCCGCTGCTGCAGGATTTTGGCATGATCATTCATCCGCCTTTGCTGTATATGGGTTATGTTGGTTTTGCAGTATCTTTTGCCTTTGCCATTGCTGCCTTGCTTGGCGGCAAATTTGATAGCACCTGGGCGCGTTGGGCTCGGCCATGGACGTTAGCAGCCTGGATGTTTCTCACGCTCGGTATCATGCTTGGCAGTTGGTGGGCTTACAAAGAGCTGGGGTGGGGCGGTTGGTGGTTCTGGGACCCGGTAGAGAATGCCTCCTTTATGCCCTGGTTGGTTGGCACAGCCCTTATTCATACGCTGGCAGTGACAGAAAAGCGGGGAACCTTTAAATCCTGGACCGTGCTGCTGGCACTGGCTACTTTTTCACTTAGTTTACTGGGTGCTTTTTTAGTTCGTTCCGGTGTGCTGGTATCGGTGCATTCTTTTGCTACCGATCCAAGCCGTGGTATGTTCCTGTTGGTGTTTTTGCTGATTGTCATCGGTGGCTCTTTGCTGCTGTATGCGCTGCGGATGCGCTCAGTTCGCAGCCAGGCACGGTATCAACTGTTTTCCCGTGAAGTCATGCTGTGGGGCAACAATGTCTTTATGCTAACTGCCACCTTGGTGGTGTTTTTGGGCACTCTGCTGCCATTGTTCCATCAGGAGCTGGGCCTTGGATCCATTTCCATTGGGGAACCTTTCTTTGATGCGATGTTCTTTTATCTGACCATCCCATTTAGCTTGCTGCTTGGGCTTGGCCCCTGGGTACGATGGAAACAGCAAAAGTGGCAGCCACTAATACCACCTCTGGCAATGGTTGCCGTAGCTGCATTGATGGTCGCGGTTGGTCTGATGGCAGCGACGCAATCGGTACAAGCCAATGTTGCTTTGCTTGGCTTGTTGCTCGGGGCCTGGGTTGGTATGTCGGCTTTGGGCGAGGTTGGGCAGCGAATTCGTCAGTTTGGGCAGGGGTTGGCTGGTATTCGTAAGCTTAGTGCCAGCCATTATGGCATGACTACAGCACACATTGGTTTTGCGGTGTTGGTGATTGGTATTGCCATGACCACCACCTACAGTGTCGAGCGAGATGTACGGATGCAGGTAGGCGATACCGTCACTTTATCTGGCTATGAATTTACCTTGCTCGATCTGTACAAGCTGGATGGACCTAACTATGGTGGTGAAGCGGCTGATCTTAAAGTGGAACGGGATGGTCGTTTTATCACCAACCTACATGCTGAAAAGCGTTTTTACACCATTCAGCGCACGGTGATGACTGAAGCCGCGATCCATGCCCGTTTAAGCCGGGATCTTTATGTCTCCTTAGGCGAAGCTCTACCGGGAGATGCCTGGTCGTTTAAAATGCAGGTCAAACCCTTTGTCCGTTGGATCTGGTTGGGTGGCTTGCTGATGGCCATAGGGGCAACCTGGTCTTTGCTGGATGTGCGCTATCGCCGTAAAGTATTGCGCCGGGACACTGTGCCTCAGGCCGGTGAGCTGTCAGATAAGCACAAGGAGCTGGCTCATGCGTAAATGGTTGTTCTTTGCGCCACTGGCAATTTTTCTGGGGGTCTCGGTGTTTTTATTCACCGGTTTGTTTTCCGATCCCTGGACCAGAGACTCAGTTTTACTAAACCGGCCTTTGCCCGAGTTTGACTTACCGGATTTAATGCAACCCGAACAGCGTTGGAATCGCGAGTTGCTCACCGGCGAACCTTTTTTACTGAGTGTGTGGGGCGTCTGGTGCCCGACTTGTAAAGCTCAGTTAGGTTTTATGACTGAACTGAAAGAGCAAGGCATCAAGGTCGTTGGCTTGTATTATCCTTTGCCCGTCGATCCAGCCTTTGGCGATCACTTCAGCCTGGGGCAATTGCAGCGGGATGTACAGCGTGAGCTGGCTTACTTTGGCAATCCCTATCAATTCAATATCCTGGACGAAAACCGTCGTTTATCATTGGATCTAGGGGTGTCGGGTTCACCTGAAACGTTCCTGGTGGATGCAACGGGTAAAATTCGTATGCACCATGTTGGTGATATCAATCCACGGGTATGGCGGCAAAAATTTGAGCCTGCGCTTGAGCAATTACAGCAGACAAGTCTGGTTCAGTTGGGAGCTCAACCATGAGCCGCTTAGTCATACTTTTGATGCTGTTTTGCAGTCTGCCACTTTGGGCTGGTCAGGAAATTCTGCCATTTGAAGATGACGCTAAGCGGCAACTCTATCAGGAGCTGGTGCAACAACTTCGCTGTCCACAGTGTCAGAATCAGAATATTGCGGATTCCAATGCCGTGGTATCGATTGATATGCGCACTAAAACTTACGAGCTGGTGCAGCAAGGGCACACAAAGCAAGAGGTCATTGAGTTTATGGTCGACCGCTACGGTAACTTTGTGCATTACAGCCCACCACTAAATCCGCTGACGATCCTGCTGTGGGTGTTACCTGTGTTGCTGTTGGCCCTGATGCTGTGGTACATGCTGCGCCGCCGACAAATCGTACAAACTCCTGAGGTATCCAATCCGGCGCTGGAGCGGGAACTGGATGCCATTATCGACGCTTACCGGAGTAAAAAATAATGATCTGGCAGTTAGTAGTGGGGGCAGTGCTGATGCTGGCCCTTAGTATTGTATTTCTTGTCTGGCCTCGTACTGTCAGGGCTGGTGAGCAGCAAACTCCGGCGCAATTGTTTGCTGAACGGATGGACTTGTTGGCTTCAGCGCGCGATGCCGGCGAGCTGGCAGAACAAGACTTTGACAGTGCAGCCAATGAGTTGAAGCAGCAATTTCTGGAGCAAGAAGCCAGAGCAATGGAACTGAAAGCCTCTCACAGCAGTTGGCGTTGGTACGGTGGTTTAAGTGCTGCTCTGGTCTTGATAGTAGCTGGTATTTACAGTTGGAACGGTCATTACCGTGAGCTTGCCGATTGGCAACTGGCTCAGCAAAAGTTACCTGAATACGGTGAGCGTGCTTTGTTGGAGCGTGGCGAACCCCTGAGCGAGCAAGAACTGGCCCGCTTTGGTTTGGCTCTTCGTACCAAGCTGGCACGGGATGGCGATGATGCGGCAGCCTGGTTCTTGTTGGGGCGCATCTGGTTGTCACAAGGTTTTATGCTGGATGCCATTGATGCTTTTGAAAAAGCCCTGCAGATGACTCCCAACCGGCCAGCGCTTTTGATCAGCTACAGCCAGGCTCTGTTAGTGGTTGGGGGCGATGATAAGCTGGCTAAAGCAGGTCGTGCTTTAGCGCGGGCCTTAACGGCTGAGCCGGATAATCTGGACGCTTTGTCCTTACTGGCTTATGTCGCTTATGAAAAAGGCGATATGACAGAGGCTGCCGCAGCCTGGACCATCTTACTTGACCGCTTGCCAACTAGCGATCCGCGCTATGCGGTGGTGCTGGAAAAATTGCAGGAGTTAGGACATGAAGTTAGTGCCCGGCAAGAGCGTGTGGTGCTGTTAACGCTGGATGTGGATCAGACGTTACGACAACAGTATCCAGATGCCAGTGTCTTTGTATTTGTCCGTCAGCCCGATGGCCCGGCCTTGCCCGTAGCCGCACAACGTATTCCGGTACCTGCTGGAGAACTGCAATTAATGTTAACTGAAGAGATGGCAATGCAGCCAGGCTGGACTTTGGCCAGTATTGATGATGTGGAAGTCGTGGCTCGTTTCTCTCCTAGTGGTACCGTCGATGATCGACAAGGTAGTTTTGAGGTGGTTTCAGCACCACAGTTATTCAATGATGGTAAAGTGCAGGTATCGTTACGGCTACAGGCTGATTAGTTGTGTAGCCAGGTGAAGAAAAGAGGACAGATCTTGAGAACAAAGTACTTTATGAAACTGGCAACTTTGTGTTGTGTGACTTTGGGTCTGATGGCCTGTGCCAGTGCCCCCCAGGAGCCGCCCGTTGAACGGGACCCGCGTGACTCGTTAGAGGGCTTTAACCGCGCGATGTGGGAGTTGAATTACGAGGTGCTCGATCCGGGTATAGTGCGGCCGGCGACAGTTGGTTACATGAAGGTGGTACCAACACCTGCCAGGCGGGGGGTGGATAATTTTCTTACCAACTTACGTGAGCCTGATAGCTTCGTTAATGCTACCTTGCAAGGCAAGCCATCCAGTATGGCAATCACTGCGGGACGCTTTTTAGTCAATAGTACCATCGGGGTCTTTGGGCTTTTTGATGTTGCTACCAAAATAGGCTTGCAGGAAAGACGTGAAGACTTTGGTCAAACGCTGGCGGTTTGGGGCGTGGGTGAAGGTTCTTTTCTGATGGTGCCGGCACGAGGCCCTTCTACGGTGCGTGACACCGGTGGTGATTTGGTCGATGCTTTTTATTCACCACTAGGTCTTTTCAATACGCCGCTTACCATTACCCGTTATGTTCTGACAGGCCTTACACAGCGTGAAAAAGCGATGTCGATGGAGCACTTGCTGGAAGACTCTTTTGACCCTTATGCTTTTATCCGCGAAGCTTATTTGCAAAATCGGTTGTACGAAATTTACGATGGTAATCCACCAGAGCAGGATGATTACGACGATTCGTATCTGGATGAGTTTTTCTGATCATTAAAAAGCGAGCCAAATGGCTCGCTTTTTAGCTACCAGCTCAACAGAGTTCATTGCCACTGGCTTTGCCTTTGGCAAAAGCCATCAGATTGTCACTGGTGATCTGGCTGATTTGCTGCATGGCCTCTTCGGTAAAAAAGGCCTGATGGCCAGTGATCAACACGTTGGGGAAGGTGAGCAAGCGCTTAAAAACATCGTCGTCGATCACCATTTCTGATAAGTTTTCAAAAAATAAATCGGCTTCCTGCTCGTACACATCCAGCCCCAGATAACCAATTTTTCGGCTTTTTAGTGCCTGAATCACTGCTTTGGTGTCAATCAAGCCGCCACGGCTGGTATTGATCAGCATAACATTCTGCTTCATGAGTTCCAGGCTATCCTGATTAATCAGATAACGGCTTTCCGGGGTTAGTGGGCAGTGCAAACTGATGATATCGGCTGTACGGTACAATTCAGGCAGGGGCACATAGCGTGCACCCAGCTGTTTTAGTTCGGCATCTTCGTACAGATCGTGGCACAGCAGGTTGCAGCCAAAGCCCAGCAAGATTTTTGCCGTCGCTTTGCCAATACGGCCGGTACCTATCAGGCCAACGGTTTTGCCGTGCATATTAAAACCGAGCAAACCATCAAGCGAAAAGTTATCGTCCCGTACCCGGTTGTAGGCTTTGTGCAGTTTACGGTTGAGTGTCAGCATCATACCAACGGTATGTTCAGCGACGGCTTCTGGCGAGTAGGCGGGTACCCGGGCCACCTGAATACCGAGCTGTTTGGCTGCGTCCAAATCGACATTGTTAAACCCAGCACAGCGCAAGGCAATCATCCGTATGCCTTCATCATGCAAGGCTTGCAGCACAGGTGCTGATAAATCATCGTTTACAAAAGCGCATATGGCGCTGCTGCCTGCGGCCAATGCCACCGTATCCGGGTTTAACTTTAGCTCCAAATAATGAAAATCCAGAGCAGCATCAGCCCAGCGGCTAAAGGCTTGTTGATCGTATTTTTTTGCACTGTATACAGTAACTTTCATCGGATGTCCTTTTTCAGTTTGTACAGAGTGTAGCAAAAACAGTGCAAGTTTTGTTGCGATTGATCAACGCATGCTTTATTGCTGAAGTAATTCGTCGATACTCTGTTTGAGTGCCAGTGGCTTGGTGCGTGGGGCATAGCGCTTAACAACCTCGCCTTTGGTATTGACTAAGAATTTGGTGAAGTTCCATTTGATGGCACGGGTTTTTAGCAAGCCTCGGGCCTGGTTTTTCAGGAACTCAAACAAGGGTTCGGCTTCAGGACCATTCACCTGTACTTTTGCCATGACCGGAAAACTGACGCCATAATTAAGCTGGCAAAACTGCTGGATCTCCTGATCTGAGCCGGGTTCCTGACCACCAAACTGATTGCAGGGAAAGGCCAGAATGACGAAGTCGCGATCTTTATAGGTTTGATACAGGCTTTCCAGCTCCTGGTACTGAGGTGTAAAGCCACACTGGCTGGCGGTATTGACCACCAATACGGTTTTGCCTTTGTACTGTGATAAGTCGACAGGCTTGCCCTGTGCGTCTTTCACGGTAAAGTGATGCAGGTTGTTCATCCGTTCTTCCCCAAAAGGTTTTTGCTTTTTTGCGGCCATCTTTGTACGCTTAGCGCCACTACATAGTTTACGACAGAAGTAAGACACTGGTATGACAATTTCCGCAAACAGCAAAAAAGTCGCCTTTATTGGTTTGGGTGTGATGGGGTTCCCAATGGCCGGTTTTTTACAAAAGAACGGTCATGAGACCAGGGTGTACAACCGCACCAGTTCAAAAGCAGGACAGTGGACGCAGCAGTATGGTGGCTTGCATGGCAGTACTCCGGCAGAAGCGGCACTGGGTGCCGAGCTGGTGTTCCTGTGTGTGGGTAATGACGACGATGTGCGCTCTGTGGTCTATGGCGAACATGGGGTGCTGGCTAGCATGCAGCCTGGTTCGGTGCTGATCGATCACACCACAGCTTCAGCTGAGCTAGCCCGTGAACTAGCGGCAGCTTGTGCTGAGCAAGGCATTGGCTTTTTGGATGCGCCGGTGTCTGGCGGCCAGGCCGGGGCTGAAAACGGGGTGCTGACCATTATGGTCGGCGGCGACAGCGAGGCCTATGCCAAAGCCGAGCCTGTGATGCAAGCCTATGCTCGCTGCTGCAAGCTGCTGGGACCGGCTGGTGCTGGTCAATTGGCGAAAATGGTCAATCAAATTTGCATCGCTGGTGTAGTTCAAGGCCTGGCGGAAGGGCTGCATTTTGCCCAAAACGCCGGTTTGGATGCTGCCGCTGTGGTGGAGGTGATTTCACAAGGCGCTGCCCAGTCCTGGCAAATGCAAAACCGGTATCAAACCATGCTCAAAGGCGAGTACGATTTTGGCTTTGCCGTCGATTGGATGCGCAAAGATCTCAGCATAGCGCTGAGTGAGGCCCGTAAAAACGGCAGCCACCTGCCGCTGACTGCTCTGGTCGATCAGTTCTACAGCGAAGTCCAGCGCATGGGGGGTAACCGCTGGGATACGTCCAGCCTGCTGGCCCGGTTGCAGAAGTAGTTGCTCAGCGACTTAACCGAGGATCTGGCATAAAATCCAGTTCCATCCGACTGTCCAGGCAGGCCGAATAGTCGGGGTGGGCTGGGTTTAGCAGAATGTTGTGCTCGCGCGGTGCCAACACACTGGGAACGGCTAAGGCCAGGCTGGCTTGCTCTTGCAGCCAGCTATCACCGATTTTGGCGGTTTCAGCGCTGGCTGGTTGCATCTGCCAGTTGGCGGGCAGGTGCTGTGGGCTCAGGCTAAGTAAGGCATCGTCAGGCAGCTGCAACTGAAATAAGCGAAACTGCTTTAATGCCACTCGGTTGTTCAGATGCACCAGCACTTCTAACATAGCCAGAGCTTCCGAGCCTGCTGTGTAAACACAGGCGTTGCCTTTGCTGTTCCAGCGCCCGCCATACAGCCTGGCACCTTCGCCATCAAACGCCTGATCAGCCCACTTCCGATGCACCAGCCGGTACAGCAGCATCAGCTGAAGACGCCATGCTCTAAACGACCAATCAGATCCAGCACCGCCTGGCTTTCTGCCGAGGTGGCCAGCATCTCAATTGGGGCCTGATCGCCAAGGCCATACACGGGCTGTGTCAGCCAGACTTTAATGGCAGCACTATCGCCGTCAAACAAGCTGCTGGCAGCCGCAAAGACGGTGGCAAAGCGATACAGCCGGTCGCTTTCATCCTGAGTAAAGCGGCCGCTTTTCGCGCGCCGGGCCAAGGTAGCAGGGGCCAGCTGACAAACCGCTGCCAGTTGCTTTTTATCCAGAGAGGAGGCTGATGCAAGTTTATCAAACACCTGGTAGGCAAAGCCCTGATGCAGCGCCTGATACAGCTTAGGGCCACGCTCAGCAATGCCGATGTGCTGCCAAATATCAGGCTTGGTATAGAGGCGGGGGCTAAATTCACGGATCACGGCAGACATTGTTGCCTCCTATCAAATGATACATTAAAAGTATATCAGCTGAATGGCACTGGTCAATGGAACTGTGGCTTTTATAAGCGAAGTGGGTGAGTTTTGCAGCTTGGGTATAAAGTCATGCCATTAATAGCAGCAGAGGACCATTAAAGAAGACTTGATCCGCCTCAGCCGTATCGACCATAAGGTAAAAGTAGCGCCAGATCGCTACCGCGACCGTAGCCACTTCCTGGCTACTGCGGCCCGGCATGAATTGGAAACGGCGGGCAAGTAGCACTTGCTGACCAGCCGCGCTAAGGCGCGGCCCACTTCCGGTGCAGCTTCACACAGGGCAGATGACGCATGCCGGATTTAATTTGTTACGACCCCGATTTTCCGACCCCGATTTTCCAGCGCAGCAGCTCTGCAAGTAATTCGCGTTCCATAGCATCACCTTAGTATTAGCATTATGGCCAACACTACACTTTTATGCGCGTAAAATTGACTGAGCCTACTATTTAATGCGCATAAAAGTGTGGGGAAAGCGCCTTTTGTTGTGTCGAGAACACCCACTGATCCGAAAGCCTGTAAAAGGTCACCCCAATTTACCACCACCATTACTGGTAGCTTAACATCAGTTGCATTTTCACCTAACGACCAGATTTAGTAATTATCCAATTTATTGATCGTCAGCTAAGAGCGAATAGCAGAGATTACCTTCTAACCAGAATTCCCTTAAGAATGTCTGGTTTGACTGTAAAACCAGACATCTTCAGTCTGAATTGAGTAATGCTTGGTTCGCATAACCTGCCTGATGCTTTCAAGGAAAGGTGAACGAGTCATGTAAGCCTCCTTTGTTGATTATCGAGTGTGTTACTGAGACTTCTCAGTAACACCTGATGATAAAGAAGCTAAATCAAGATAAGGTATTGATATTAATTATATTGCCCCGTTTTTTGGTGGGGGCACTATGGAGAAGTCTCAGTAATGTCGTAAATTAAAAGTAAATTATGTCCTTAACTGGCTTCTTAAGTTATTGATTTTCATTGAGCTCATAGGTATAAATTTGTTTTGCCTTTCGGATTTTACTGAGAGGTCTACATAATAACTGTTAGCCTTGAAGGGAAAGTTCGTGGAAATACTGCAGCAGGCGATCAAAAAGCTCGCAAATTCGATGCGAATCTATGTCGAGACTCACCTCGAATTTCAGAGGCTTGTGCGCATTGATAAAGTAGAAGCAATTGACAACCTAGATCGCGCACTTGAGTCAAAATTTGAGGCCTTTCATAGCCTGTATGATGTTTCCAAAGAATACATAGATTATTTCGCGCACGCAGATACGGCAGCCCTTATTTTGATTCGCAATGCGATACATCATCGCGACCACTTGCTATTCAAAGGCTGGAATCAGGAAATGGCCTTGGACGAAAGGTTCAAGAACTACCTTGGGGCCGAGTTTCTTCTGGTTGATTATCCAACCCTGGGGTCTCCATCTAAGATGCGCTACTTTTATAAGCTCGAAGACTTCTATCATCGGATAGATGAGGCCATGGCATCACCCTATCTCGAAAAAAGGATGGGTCAAGCAAACCGAAAGAAACTACTAAATCAACTTAATGTGGATCTGTTTTTTTCGAAGATAAGGGCGCGTGCAGAGTCTGATCGATACCCAATGAAACAGGTCTACGTGAATGTCATTCCTATCTTTATCTCAGCAACCTGTCGAGTTTTCAGTGCCTTGAAGGCGGCTGGGATCGATTTTCGGGGGTTTGACGCGAAGGCATACGAGGAACCGTTTACCAACGAGCTTGATGTTGACTTCTCACAATTCACATGTACGCCTTTGCGCATAACTTAAAGGCTAACAATTCATTCCACCAGGCCTGCGCGAAAAGCCGCGCAGGCAGGTGAATTCAGACGTTAGGAGGATTGTCAAATTGAGTGCCTACCAAACTGAAGGAATGAGCTTCGATGCTATTAGCTTCTATCGGGCAGCCCACATGTGCTCTCATAAAGGGCTTGGCGTATCATCTGATGCAAGTTTAATGTGTGCAGCATTTTCGATAGAACTAGCTCTGAAAGCAATATTGACTGAAAATGGATTAAAACCGTGGGGGCATAAAATCAAACCCTTGTTAACAATGTTACCACCGCAACTTTTTCAGCAAGTAGAAATAAAGTTAAGATCCCATTGGCCAGACTTTGATGTGCAATTAGATGATTGTAATGAGGCATTTGTTAACTGGCGTTACAAGTACGAATCGAAGCATCCAATGAAAATTAATAGTTTTTTTATTCTTGAGTTGGCAGAGTTGTGTTGTAGGTTGGTAATATCTAAATTCAACATTAGATGTACTCCTGATATACCCAAGGTACGCGAGTAATTGTTCCTAATAATCGCCACCAAAACGCGCCCGTTGGGCGCTCGACTCGCAACAAGTTGCTCGCGTTTGTGGCGGGCGTTAGGTTTTAAAGAAGATGAAAGCGCATATTAAAGTTATCGAGTTAAATATCCTTGATAGATTTAGAAAAGATTTATCTTCAGCAGACTCACCTGAAGCAATTGAAAAGCTTTTAAGTTGGTATATTGAATCCTTTGGCGGACTGAATTTTAAATTTGGTTATGATCGGCCGATTATAAGAGCGAGGCTTTGTCCTAGCATTGAAGGTTTTAGTCATGTGAGTGAGCTGCACTCTCCACCTCCTGAGGTGACAAGCATTGGGCGCATGAATGAAAAAGGTAGCCCAATGTTCTATGCTTCATACCATATAGGCACAGCACTCGCGGAAATTAATGCTAAGGAAGGTGACATTGTTCAAATTGGACAGTTTCAATTACCTAATCAGTCTGGCTCTGGAATTAGGTGCTTGGCAATTGGTGAGATTTATAACGCCTATCATGGCACGAGTACAATTTCGCAGGAATTGTTTTATGAAATACGAAAATTAATCGATAAACTTGGCAAAAATGATATTCGCGGACTTATTTCTTATTTATATATGGATGCACTTTCCGCTGAGTTATTGAATGATCTTTCCGCCTCAGAAAAAAACTATATTTACTCTAGGACATTAAGCAGGCTTTTACTCGAAAGACACCCTGAAATTGATGGTTTGATATTTCCCAGTGCCAAGATCAAAGGAACATCGAATATTTCTCTGCGCCCTGAATCTGTTTTGAAAAAAGCAAAAGTGGCTTCAAGCCAAGTTATAGAGATTACTAAACTATATCCCTATGGACTTTATGATTTTAAAATTGTAAAGCAAGCCAAAGGAGAAAATTATGACGGTAAAATTATTTGGTAGAAACCTAACAAGAGTTTTCAAGTCGGACAAAAAAGCAGTTGGCTTTGTTCATACCTCAAAAATTACAGCCAACTATTTTTAGCCGCTTAAAACGGCGTTATGAGTCGAGGAGGCTGTATTGATTACCGCTGAAGGAATTGTGGGGAAGATAGTTACTTTCATAGTAGATAAAACTATTGGAAAGCTAATTGACTTGCCGTTCGATAAAAGGAAAAAAGCATGCCGCTCACTTACAAAGCTCTATTATTGTGTCCAAACCTTAGATGACGTAACAGAAGAGTTTTATCGAACTTTTGAGGGCTTTGAGGTTGGAGGGGATGCACAAGCGATGGTGCACGCTTTAAATAATAATAGCTACAAGGTAGAACAAGCATCCAATATGTTTATTGAGCTAGGTGAGGAATTAAGAAGTGGTTTGGAAATAATCGATCCTACGCTGGCTAGTTGTTGTGATGCCTTATATGTTTCCAAATTTGATTTCTTGTCGTTTATGTCAAACTCAATTGAATGGGATCGATCCGGTGAAGTAGCTGTTTTAAAAGTAAAAGCTCCATCTGATGAGATGCTAAATGTTGACTTAGATAGGCAGTACAATGAAACAAAGTTGGCTTTAGTCAAAGGCGATACAGGCTACTGGCCTAGTTCCACCCTTGATGATTTCCGTGAGCAAGTCAGTACTATAACGATATCGTTTGATGATATTGAATCAGCTAGACGATTAAAGGCGCATATTGACAAGCATAGAGTTCTGTTAAAGGCGGCAAAGGATTCATTAAGGAATCTTATTAAAGATAGCTTTTCTATTGAAGAGGTTCTTTTTCAGAATGACAGTCACCCGTGGCGCTGACTCATAACAAGCCAAGGCAGTGGACATATTTTGCTTCGCTGCGCTCAAAACGCAAAATATGCCCCCTGCTTGGGGTGTTCTGCTAATACCTAAAAGCAGACTTTAATGCCTGTATAGTAAAATGTCTGCAATTGGCACATAGCAGTCATAGCAAAGCCGAATGATGAGTGGTAATCGCCGTCAGACTCGGCGCCATAAAAAAACGTACACACCACTATGCGTAGTGTGTACGTTTAGATGCAACCTTTAGCAGTATGGAATAAAAGCTTTCTACTGGCTCCCAGTGCGATTAAAACTGCATTTCCGGGATATCGCCGCTTACCACCAGCTTACCACCGGTTTTTTGCTGAATCTCTTCAACCGAGACGCCAGGCGCCCGCTCCAGCAGATGGAAAGCGCCATCCCGTACTTCCAGCACCGCCAGATCGGTGACGATTTTCTTCACACAGCCCACGCCGGTCAGGGGCAGGGTGCAGTCCGGTAACAGCTTGCTGTTGCCGTGCTTGTCGGCGTGCGTCATGGTGACAATGATGTTCTGCGCGCCGGCTACCAAATCCATAGCGCCGCCCATGCCTTTAACCAGTTTGCCTGGGATCATCCAGCTGGCGATGTTGCCGTGTTGGTCGACTTCAAAAGCGCCCAATACGGTTAAATCGACATGGCCGCCGCGGATCATGGCAAAGCTCTCAGCCGAGCTGAAAATAGCGGCACCGGTTGCTGCGGTCACGGTTTCTTTGCCGGCATTGATCATATCGGCATCGATTTCTGCTTCGGTTGGGTAGGGACCCATGCCCAGCAAGCCATTTTCTGATTGCAGCATTACCTCAATGCCAGCAGGCACGTAGTTGGCGACCAGGGTAGGGATACCAATGCCAAGGTTAACGTAGAAGCCATCTTGCAGTTCCTGCGCCACTCGCATAGCGACTTGTTCACGTGATAAAGCCATTGCTGCCTCCTTAACCTTGACGAACCATGCGGCGTTCAATGCGTTTTTCAAAGTTGCCTTTGATCACGCGCTGCACATAAATACCCGGGGTGTGAATCTGGCTGGGTTCCAGCTCGCCCGGCTCGACAATCTCTTCCACTTCAGCCACGGTGATCTTGCCTGCGGTGGCGGCCATCGGGTTGAAGTTCATAGCTGTGTGGCGGAACACCAGGTTGCCGTAGCGGTCGGCTTTCCAGGCGCGGACGATGGCAAAATCGCCAGTAATGGCAGGTTCCAGCACATAGTGACGGCCATCAATTTCACGGGTCTCTTTGCCTTCGGCGACCGGGGTGCCGTAACCGGTGGCGGTGAAAAAGGCCGGAATACCGGCACCGCCTGCCCGCATTTTTTCTGCCAGGGTGCCCTGCGGCGTCAGTTCGACTTCCAGCTCACCGTTTAGCAGCTGCTTTTCGAACAGAGCGTTTTCACCGACATAGGAGGCGACCATTTTCTTGATTTGCTTATCTTCCAGCAAAATGCCCAGGCCAAAACCATCGACGCCACAGTTGTTGGACACCACCGTCAGCTCCCGGGTACCCATCTTTTTGATTTGGGCAATCAAGCCTTCCGGAATACCGCACAGGCCAAAACCACCGGCAATGACCGTCATGCCGTCTTCCAGCCCTGCCATCGCTGCTTCGTAACTCTCTACGACTTTATTAAACCCTGCCATCTGTAATCCTCAATGCGATGAAAACAATCTGAATACTTAATTTTTAAGGCACTTCGCCTGCAAAGCCAATCCTACTTTAGAACTAACCGGCTTGCCGAGCTCGGCGCAAATCGCCCAGCCTGCTTGTGCCAACGCATTTAAATCCACGCCGTGCTCAATGCCAAGGCCATTTAGCAAATAAACCACATCTTCGCTGGCAACATTGCCTGACGCCCCGGCAGCATAAGGGCAGCCACCCAGGCCTGCGACCGCACTGTCAATCACAGCAACGCCGCGCAGCAGCGCGGTGTAAATATTGGTTAACGCCTGGCCGTAGGTATCATGAAAATGCACCGCCACCTGCTCTAATGGCACCACCGCCAGCACGGCATCCAGCATCGCAGCAACGGTTTTGGGCGTGCCAACCCCAATGGTATCGCCGAGTGAAATCTCGTAGCAGCCCATATCGAGCAGGGCTTTGGCCACCCGCGCCACTTCGGCTGGGGCCACATCGCCCTGATAGGGACAGCCCACCACGCAGGAGACATAACCACGCACCCGGATACCATCGGCTTTGGCGGCGGCCAGCACTGGCGCAAAGCGTTCCAGGCTTTCGTCGATGCTGCAGTTGATGTTTTTCTGGCTGAAGGCTTCTGAGGCAGCGCCAAAAATGGCCACTTCATCAGCACCGGCAGCTTTGGCAGCCTGGTAGCCTTTTAAGTTGGGCGTTAGAGCGGCGTAGCAAATACCGGCCTTGCGCTCGATGCCGGCAAAAACCTCGGCCGAGTCGGCCATTTGCGGCACCCACTTGGGGGAAACAAAAGCGCCGGTTTCGATGGTATCGAGCCCGGTAGCGCTCAGCTGATTGACCAGCTGGATTTTAGCTGCAAGCGACACCGCGACTTCATTTTGCAGGCCATCACGGGGCCCGACTTCGACCAGGCGAACTTTGGTTGGCAGCATCAGGCGTCCTCCGTCTCCAGCTCGACCAGTTCAGCACCATCTTGCACCAATTCACCGGCCTGGTAGAACACGGCTTTGACGGTGGCATCGGTGGGTGCTTTGATACTGTACTCCATTTTCATCGCTTCCATCACTACCAGGGTTTGACCGGCTTTGACCTGCTGGCCGGCTTCCACCAGTACCGCAACGATGGTGCCGTTCATCGGCGCTGTCAGGCTGCCGCTGTCGTCGCTCAGCTCGGTTTCGGTCAGCAGCTCGGTCTGATAACTGAAATCGTAGCGATGGTGGCGGATAAAGACACTGATAGCGTCCTGATACTGACTGATCCGCACCCGGGTTTTGTGCTCACCTAAGGTGGCTATCAGCTCATCGCCCTGCAAACGGGCCTGACAGCGCAGTTGCTGGCCATCCAACTGCACCAGCACCGCATCCTGCAATTGCTGCAGCTGCAATTGATGGCTGTGCTCCTGATGCTGCAGGTTCAGCAGTTGCATCGGCTGTTCATTCAAACGCCAGCCATGGCTAAACTGCCAGGGGCTGAAAGCATCGCTACAGCTTTGCGGCTGCTTTTGCGTTTCCAGAATGTACAAAGCTGCCAGCACCAGCGCTTGGTTGTTTTCTTTGGTGGCTGGTGCGAACAGCGATTCTTGATGGTGTTCAATAAAGTTGGTGTCGAGCTCGGCCGCGACAAAAGCCGGATGCTCGACCAGACTGGTTAAAAAGCTTAGATTGGTGGTGACCCCGGCGATGCGGTAATCATCCAGCGCCCGCAACATTCGGCTGATGGCCCGGTCACGATCTTCATCCCAGACAATCAGCTTGGCGATCATCGGATCGTAGTAGGGGCTGATTTCATCGTTCTCGACCACGCCGCTGTCAACACGCACATAACGGCTGGCTTCTGGTTGGCGCAGATAGGTCAGTTTGCCGGTAGCCGGCAGGAAATCGTTGTCTGGATCTTCAGCATAGACCCGAACCTCGATGGCATGGCCATGCAAGCTGACTTCGTGCTGCGCCAACGGCAATGGCTGGCCGCTGGCAACCAGCAATTGCCATTTCACCAGATCCTGGCCGGTGATCATCTCGGTAACCGGATGCTCGACCTGCAAACGGGTATTCATTTCCATAAAATAGAAAGAGCCGTCTTCATCGAACAAAAATTCAACGGTACCGGCACCGCGGTAATCAATGGCCTGAGCGGCTTTAACGGCAGCTTCTCCCATTGACTGACGCTGGGCTTCAGTAAAGCCTGGCGCAGGAGCTTCTTCAATCACTTTTTGATGACGGCGCTGGATCGAGCAATCGCGCTCGGCCAGATAAACGGCATGGCCATGGTTGTCGGCAAACACCTGGATCTCAACATGGCGCGGCTTGGTCAGGTAGCGCTCCATCAGCATTTTGTCGTTGCCAAAACCTGCCATGGCTTCGCGTTTGGCACCGGCCAATGCATCGGCAAATTCACTTTGCTGCCACACCACCCGCATGCCTTTGCCGCCGCCGCCATAAGCCGCTTTGAGCAGCAAGGGGTAACCAATTTTTTCCGCTTCTTTGGCCAGGAAATCCGGTGCCTGCTCATCGCCATGATAGCCGGGTACCAGCGGCACCCCGGCTTTGGCCATAATGTCTTTGGCGGCACTTTTTGAGCCCATGGCTTCAATGGCACCGACCGGCGGGCCGATAAAGACCACACCGGCAGCGTCACAGGCTTTGGCAAAATCAGCATTTTCCGATAAAAAGCCATAACCCGGGTGGATGGCTTCGGCACCTGCCGCTTTGGCGATTTGCAGAATTTTATCGGCTTTTAAGTAAGAGTCTTTGCTGGGTGCAGGCCCCAGTAAGAAGGCTTCGTCTGCCATGTTGACATGGCGGGCATTGGCATCGGCTTCCGAGTAAACCGCCACACAGCGGATCCCCAGCTTGTGCGCGGTTTCGATAATACGGCAGGCGATTTCGCCGCGATTGGCAATCAGGATTTTACGAAACATGGTTAATCCTTGGGCAGCCAGGCGGGGCTGCGCTTGGTAAGAAATGCAGTCAGACCTTCCTGACCTTCGGCCGACACCCGGATACGGGCGATGGCTTCGCTGGTGTGTGCAATCAGGGCGGCATTGATGGGCTGCTGGTCGACATCGGCAATCAGCTGCTTGGCCGCAGTGACGGCGGCCGGGCTGTTTTGCAGCAGCTGCTGGCAGAGTTTTTCAGCCGCTTCGGCTAAACCGCCTTCAGGGACCAGCTGATGCACCAGTCCCAGTCGCAAGGCTTCCCCGGCAAAGAAGCGATCGGCGGTTAAAAAATAACGCCGGCTGGCCCGCTCGCCAATGGCCCGCATTACATAAGGGCTGATTACGGCCGGGATCAGGCCAATTTTCACTTCGCTTAAGCAAAAGCTGGCTTTGGGCTCCGCCAGGGCGATGTCGCAGCAAGCCACCAGCCCCAGAGCACCGCCAAAAGCTGCGCCCTGCACCAGGGCGATGGTTGGTTTTGGAAAGCGATCCAGGCTACGCATCAACTCGGCCAGCCGGCCGGCATCGTCCAGATTTTGCTGGTAATCTTTGGCGGCCATTGAGCGCATCCAGTTCAAATCGGCGCCGGCAGAAAAGTTTTTGCCATTGGCTTTTAGCAGCAGCAGCCGCACAGCAGAGTTCTCTGCCAGTTGCTGCAAGGCGTCGATGATTTGCTCAATCATCACATCGTCAAAGGCGTTGTGCACCTCGGGGCGGTTCAGCGTCAGACTGGCGACGCCATGAGGGGATACAGACAGCTCCAGGTAGGATTCAGCCATTACAGGTAATCTCCAGCATTACATCCGGAACACGCCAAAGCGGGTGTCGGCAATAGGGGCGTTTAAGGCAGCAGCCAGGGCCAGGCCAACCGTCATCCGGGTTTGGGCCGGATCGATTACGCCGTCATCCCATAAACGGGCGCTGGCGTAGTAAGGGTGACCCTGCTGTTCGTACTGCGCGACGATGGGCTTTTTCAGTGCCTGCTCAGCCTCAGCCGATAAGGTTTCGCCTTTACGGGCCAGGCCATCTTTGGTGACCTGCGCCATCACGCCGGCGGCCTGCTCGCCGCCCATCACCGAGATACGGGCATTGGGCCACATCCACATCATGGTGGGATCATAGGCCCGGCCACACATGCCGTAATTGCCGGCGCCATAGCTGCCGCCAATCAGCACGGTGAATTTAGGCACTTCGACGCAGGACACTGCCATCACCATTTTGGCACCATGCTTGGCAATGCCTTCAGCTTCGTATTTTTTACCGACCATAAAGCCGGTGATGTTTTGCAAAAACAGCAGCGGAATTTTGCGCTGACCGCACAGCTCAATAAAGTGGGCGCCTTTTTGCGCCGATTCAGAGAATAAGATCCCGTTATTGGCGACAATGCCCACCGGATAGCCGAAGATGCGCGCAAAACCACAGACCAGGGTACTGCCGTAATACTGTTTAAACTCATCGAAATCCGAGCCGTCAACCAGGCGGGCAATGACTTCTTTCACATCAAACGGCTTTTTCAGATCGGTACCGACAATGCCGTAAATTTCTTTGGCATCATAGAGCGGCTCTTCCGGCTCGCGCACATCCAGCTGCTGTGGCTTGCTGCGGTTTAAGCGCGAGACCGCATTACGGGCCAGTTGCAATGCATGCTCATCATTGACCGCATAGTGATCGGCCACACCGGAGATTTTGCAGTGCACATCGGCTCCGCCCAGCTCCTCGGCGCTGACTTCCTCGCCGGTAGCGGCTTTGACCAGCGGCGGGCCGGCCAAAAAGATGGTGCCTTGTTCTTTGACGATGATGCTCTCATCGGCCATCGCCGGCACATAAGCGCCGCCGGCAGTACAGAGCCCCATCACCACGGCAATTTGCGGAATGCCTTTGGCCGACATCCGCGCCTGATTGAAGAAAATACGGCCAAAATGCAGTTTGTCCGGGAAAACTTCGTCCTGACGGGGCAGGTTGGCACCGCCTGAATCCACCAGGTAGATGCAGGGCAGGTTGCAGCGCTCAGCGATTTCCTGTGCCCGCAGGTGCTTTTTCACCGTCAGCGGGTAGTAGGTACCGCCTTTGACGGTAGCATCGTTGGCGACCACCATGCACTCGACGCCACTAACCCGGCCAATACCGGCAACCACACCGGCACAGGGCACGTAGTCTTCGTAACAGTCCCAGCCAGCGAACTGGCCGACTTCCAGAAAGGGCGAGCCCGGATCCAGCAACTTTTGGATCCTATCGCGGACAAACAGCTTGCCACGCGCCGTATGACGGGCGATCAGGGCTTCACCGCCGCCCAGCTTGATTTGCTGAACCTTGCTGTTCACATCCTCGACCAGCTGCTGCATCGCAGCCTGGTTGCGCACGAACTCTTCGCTGCGCGGATTTACTTTACTCAGAATTTTTGTCACTGCTGTCACCTGTTGCTGGAAACTGCCCGCTGGGTAGATCCAGAAAAGGGCCGAAGACCGTTTCTGGATGAAAACTCGTTAATTCGACTCGGTGAAAAGCTCACGGCCAATCAGCATGCGGCGGATCTCCGAAGTGCCGGCGCCGATTTCATAGAGTTTGGCATCACGCAGCAAACGTCCGGTCGGGTACTCGTTGATGTAACCATTACCGCCCAGCAGCTGAATGGCATCCAGTGCCATCTGAGTGGCCAGCTCGGCAGCGTACAGGATCACCGCAGCAGCATCTTTACGGGTGGTTTCACCGCGGTCGCAGGCTTTGGCTACGGTATAGACGTAAGAGCGGGCGGCATTCATCCGGGTGTACATATCGGCCACTTTGCCCTGCACCAGCTGGAACTCACCAATGGACTGACCAAATTGTTTGCGATCGTGGATGTAAGGCACCACCACGTCCATGCAAGCGGTCATAATGCCGAGTGGGCCGGCAGAGAGCACCACGCGCTCGTAATCCAGGCCACTCATCAGCACCTGCACACCACGGCCGACTTCGCCCAGCACGTTTTCTGCCGGCACTTCGCAGTCTTCAAACACCAGCTCACAGGTGTTGGAGCCGCGCATGCCGAGCTTGTCCAGTTTCTGCGCCTGGCTAAAACCTTTAAAGCCACGCTCAACAATAAAGGCAGTGATGCCTTTGGAGCCGGCATTGACATCGGTTTTGGCGTAAATCACGTAGGTGTGCGCATCCGGGCCATTGGTAATCCACATCTTGTTGCCGTTCAGGATGTAGCGATCGCCTTGTTTGTCGGCACGCAGCTTCATGCTGACCACATCGGAGCCGGCATTGGGCTCGCTCATTGCCAAAGCGCCAATGTGCTCACCGCTACACAGCTTTGGCAGGTACTTTTGCTTTTGTGCTTCATTGCCGTTACGGAAAATCTGATTCACGCACAGGTTGGAGTGGGCGCCATAAGACAGGGCCACCGAGGCAGAAGCCCGGCTGATCTCTTCCATCGCCACCACATGCTCCAGGTAGCCAAGTCCAGAGCCGCCGTACTGTTCATCAACGGTAATGCCGAGCAGGCCCAGATCACCAAACTTACGCCATAACTCGTTCGGGAACGCATTGTCGTGATCAATTTGCTCGGCACGTGGGGCAATTTCTTCGCGGGCAAAGGCATTGACCTGCTCACGGATCATGTCGACGGTTTCGCCAAGGTCAAAATTCAGAGTTTTATAAGTCGTGATCATGGTGCTGTTCCACTGTTGATTCAAAGGTTGCTGATTCAAGGGTTTCAGGGGCAGTTTTGCTGCCGCTGTGTTTGGCCTGACTAAGGGTTTCGCGGCAGCGTTTTTCTACCGTAACCAGCTCCATCAGCACCACTTTAATGTCGTCCATTTGCTGGTGCAGTTCGGTTTTCTTTTGCTCGATCAAGGCCAGCATGGTATTGAGCTGGGTGACGCTGCTTTTATCGGCATCGTACAGCTCGAACAGTTTGCCGGTTTCCGCCAGGCTAAAGCCCAGCCGTTTTCCGCGCAGGATCAGTTTCAGGCGCACCCGATCCCGTTTGCTGTAGATCCGGGTCTGGCCATTGCGCATCGGCGTCAGCAGACCTTGATCCTCATAAAAGCGGATACTACGGGTGGTGATATCAAACTCTTTGGCTAACTCACTGATTGAGTAAGTTGTTTCGGTTTTTTGCGTCATGGTGGTCTTCCTGAAATCTGCCGACAACTATAAGTGAAGTTTACGTAAAGGTAAAGCTGGGGCCGGTGTCGTGCACTGGTCTGAGCTGGTGTTTTCCAAACCGCTGTAAAGCAAAGATGCCAAACACAGAGCGCTGACCACTGCATTTTGCTGAACAAAAACGACAAAACTGCACCATAGTGGTATAAGGTTGACGTTGGCGTAAACGTCAATATGGTGTAGTCTCTGGCGCAGACTTTTTAATTGACGAAGCAATGACGGAGAGAATCTGATGGCCGAACAGGATGCAATTGTGATTGTCGCAGCCAAGCGCACTGCGATGGGTGGTTTTATGGGCGGTTTGTCCAGTGTCAGCGCCACTGACCTTGGCGCAGTGGCGATCAAAGCGGCGATGGCCGAGGCAGGAATTGGCGGTGATGCTGTCAGCGAAGTCATTATGGGCAATGTGTTGCCGGCCGGTCTTGGCCAGGCACCGGCTCGTCAGGCCAGCTTAAAAGCCGGCTTGCCGTTGTCTGCTGGCGCGACCACCCTGAATAAAGTATGCGGCTCGGGTTTAAAAACTGTGATGCTGGCGCATGACCTGCTCAAAGCCGGCTCTGCCGATGTCGTGGTTGCTGGTGGCATGGAATCGATGTCCAATGCGCCCTATTTGCTG
Organism: Alkalimonas sp. NCh-2; assembly: GCF_039631345.1. Lineage (NCBI taxonomy): Bacteria > Pseudomonadati > Pseudomonadota > Gammaproteobacteria > Alkalimonas > Alkalimonas sp. NCh-2. The sequence goes on along the minus strand of NZ_JBDIUV010000001.1, from coordinate 10,153 downwards.
GCCAAAGCCCGCGCTGGTTTTCGCATGGGCCATGGTGAAATCAAAGATCATATGATGCTGGACGGGCTGGAAAATGCCTACGACGGCAAAGCCATGGGCTGTTTTGCTCAGGACACTGCCAACGAGTATGGCATTGGCCGCGAAGCCATGGACAAGTTTGCTGTCGACTCCCTGACCCGGGCGCAAAATGCCATTGAAAGCGGTGCTTTTGCCGATGAAATCGCCCCTGTCAGCTACAGCACCCGCAAAGGGGAAGTCACCTTTGCCATCGACGAGCAGCCGGGCAACGCCAAAATCGATAAAATTCCAGGTCTGCGGCCTGCTTTTGCCAAAGACGGCACCATCACAGCTGCCAACTCCAGCTCCATTTCGGATGGCGCTGCTGCCCTGGTGCTGATGCGCGCATCCGATGCCAAAGCCAAAGGGCTGACGCCACTGGCCAAGGTGGTGGCGCATGCGACCCATTCGATGGAGCCGGCACTGTTCACCGTAGCACCGGTTGGCGCCATGCAAAAAGTACTGGCCAAAGCCGGCTGGGATCAAGAACAAGTCGATTTGTGGGAAATTAATGAAGCCTTTGCCATGGTCACCATGCTCGCGATTCAGGAGCTTGGTTTGGATCATGCCAAAGTCAATGTCAACGGCGGTGCCTGTGCACTGGGCCACCCCATCGGCGCTTCTGGCGCACGTTTGCTGGTGACTCTGATCCACGCGCTGCGTAAACGCAATCTGAAAACCGGTGTCACTTCGTTGTGCATCGGCGGTGGTGAAGCGGTGGCACTGGCTGTGGAGCTGGTGTAACGGATCATCTGATTTAAATGAGCAGTCCGCCGGGCAAGCATACCAATAATAAGCCTGGCTGGCTGATGTTCGAACTCGTGGGAGAAGCATTGTATGACCAAGCAAGTCCAATTATTTATTGATGGCGCCTTCATTGACTCGACAACCGAGCAATGGATCCCGGTGACCAACCCGGCGACGCAGGAAGTGATTGCACAAGCTCCTTGTGCCACTGCAGCTGAAATGAGCCGGGCGATTGAGTCGGCCAAAGAAGCTTTTAAAAGCTGGAAAGAAGTACCGGTATCCGAGCGGGCACGTTTAATGATGCGTTTTGGCAACCTGTTAAAAGAACATCAGACTGAAATTGCTGAGATCATCTGTCAGGAACTGGGCAAAACCATCGAAGATGCCAAAGGCGATGTCTGGCGTGGTATCGAGGTGGTGGAGCAGGCCGCGAATATCCCATCGCTGATGATGGGTGAAACGGTCGAAAACGTAGCGCGTAGCATCGATACCTACAGTTACATTCAGCCGTTAGGTGTCTGTGCTGGTATTACGCCCTTTAATTTCCCGGCGATGATCCCACTGTGGATGTTCCCGATGGCCATTGCCTGCGGCAATACCTTTGTACTAAAGCCATCGGAGCAGGATCCGATGACCGTGAATCGCATTGCGGAACTCTTTGCCGAAGCCGGTGCACCGAAAGGGGTACTGCAGGTGGTGCATGGTGCCAAAGAGCAAGTCGATACCATCTTGCATCATCCGGATATTAAAGCCATTTCCTTTGTGGGTTCGGTTAATGTCGGCCAGTACATCTACAAAACCGGTACCGATAATCTGAAGCGGGTGCAGGCCTTTGCTGGTGCCAAAAACCATATGGTCATTATGCCAGATGCCAACAAGCAGCAGGTGATCAATGCCCTGGTGGGTGCGTCTGTGGGTGCTGCTGGCCAGCGCTGCATGGCGATTTCGGTTGCTGTCTTTGTTGGCGCAGCCCAGGACTGGATCCCGGAAGTGGCCGCTGCCATTGGCAAAGTACGGCCTGGTGTTTACACCGATCCGAATGCGGCCTATGGCCCGCAAATCAGCCCGCAAGCCAAAGCCCGTATTTTGTCGCTGATTGAACAAGGCAAAAAAGAAGGCGCTACCTGCTTGCTGGATGGCTCTGATTGCAGCGTTGAAGGATTTCCTAATGGCAACTGGGTTGGCCCGACCGTGTTCAGCAATGTCACTACCGAGATGGAAATCTACAAGCAGGAAATCTTTGGCCCGGTGCTCACTACTATGAGCGTCGACTCCCTGGATGAAGCGCTAAAAGTGGTGAACGACAGCCCGTATGGCAATGGCACCTCCATCTTTACTGCCAGCGGAGCTGCTGCGCGTAAGTACCAGCATCAGGTTGAAGTCGGTCAGGTGGGGATCAATATTCCAATTCCGGTGCCACTGCCATTTTTCTCTTTCACTGGCTGGAAGGGGTCGTTCTACGGCGATCAGCATGCTTATGGTAAGCAAGCGGTGCGTTTCTATACCGAGACCAAAACCATTACCGCGCGCTGGTTTGATGACGATATTCAGGTCTCAGGCCCGAATATGTCGATTAATTTACGTTAAATCAGACTCAGCAGTGAGGTCCAAGTAGATGAACTTCAATTTAACCGAAGACCAACAAGCTTTTGTTGATGTGGCTAAGCAGTTTGCCGAGCAAGAGTTGGCACCGAACGCGGCCCAGTGGGACCGTGATCATCATTTTCCAAAAGATGTGATCCAAAAAGCCGGTGAGCTGGGTTTTTGCTCGCTTTATACCCCGGAAGATGAGGGTGGCATGGGGCTGTCGCGGCTGGACTCGTCCATTATTTTCGAGCAGCTGTCGATGGGCTGTACCGCGACCACGGCCATGCTGACCATTCACAATATGGCGACCTGGATGATTGCCAGCTGGGGCAGCGCCGATGCCAAGGCCGAGTGGGTTGAGCATCTGGTCACCGGCCAAAAGCTGGCGTCTTACTGTCTGACCGAGCCAGGCTCAGGCTCGGATGCGGCAGCGCTTCGCACCACGGCGAAAAAAGACGGCGCTGAGTATGTGTTAAACGGCTCGAAAATGTTTATCTCTGGCGCCGGCAGCACGGAAGTGCTGGTGGTGATGGCGCGCACCGGTGAAGCGGGTCCTAAGGGTATTTCTGCTTTTATTGTACCGGCCGATGCCAAGGGCGTGATTTACGGCAAAGCCGAAGAGAAGATGGGCTGGAACGCTCAGCCAACCCGTTTGATTACCTTTGAAGATGTGCGTATTCCAGCGCATTATCTGCTGGGTGAAGAAGGCCAGGGTTTTTCGTTTGCAATGAAAGGGTTGGATGGTGGCCGCATTAATATTGCCACCTGCTCCATTGGTACCGCTCAGCAAGCCTTGAATACAGCGCGTAATTACATGCTGGAGCGTCAGCAGTTTGGTAAGCCGCTGGCAGCTTTTCAGGCGCTGCAATTCAAGCTGGCCGATATGGCGACCGAGCTGGTGGCTGCAAGGCAACTGGTGAGGATGGCTGCCTTTAAACTGGATCAGGGCGATAGCGAGGCTACGGCTTATTGCGCTATGGCCAAGCGCTTCGCCACCGATGTTGGCTTCCAGGTCTGCGATCAGGCCCTGCAGTTGCACGGCGGTTATGGTTACATCAAGGAGTACCCGCTGGAGCGGCACTTCCGTGATGTCCGGGTGCATCAGATTTTGGAAGGCACCAATGAGATTATGCGACTGATCATTAGTCGCCGTCTGCTGGATGAAGCCGCGGGCGATATCCTCTAAGTACGTTTTACACCCAAGGAGTCTGTGATGGCAGCATTAACGCTGGAAAAGCGCGGTCACACCGCGCTGATTACCATGTCAAATCCACCAGCCAACACCTGGACCAAAGCCAGCCTGCAGCAGTTAAAGCAACTGGTGCTGGAGCTTGAGCAGGATAAAAGCATTTATGCGCTGGTGATCACCGGCGAAGGTGACAAATTTTTCTCCGCCGGTGCCGATCTGAAGTTGTTTGCCGATGGTGACAAAGCCGTCGCCTCCGATATGGCGCGGGTGTTTGGCGATGCCTTTGAAACCTTAAGCCGGTTCCGTGGTGTCAGTATTGCCGCTATCAATGGCTATGCCATGGGTGGCGGCCTGGAAGTGGCGCTGGCCTGTGATATCCGTATTGCCGAACAGCAGGCGCAAATGGCCTTGCCGGAAGCCAAAGTCGGGCTTTTGCCTTGTGCCGGTGGTACCCAGAACCTGGCCTGGTTGGTGGGTGAAGGCTGGGCCAAGCGCATGATCCTTTGTGGCGAGCGGCTGAAAGCCGATACTGCTATGCGCATTGGGTTGGTGGAAGAGGTGGTCCCGACCGGTCAGGCGCTGGACGCCGCGCTGGCGCTGGCAGAAAAGGTAGGCGAACAAAGTCCATCGGCAATCACCGCCTGCAAGCATTTGATCCAACAAGGGCGAAGTGGCACCATGCAAGGAGCTTTACCACTGGAGCGGGAATTGTTTGTCGCCTTGTTTGATACCAAGGATCAAGTTGAGGGCGTGCAGGCATTTCTGCAAAAACGTCAACCAAGATGGGTAAATGGATAATGAGCAATGAGCATCCAGTCGTGCAGTATCAGGAGCTGACCACAGAGCATGGCAAACGGATAGGCCTGGCAACGCTGAATTCAGAGAAGTCGTTGAATGCCCTGAGCCTGCCAATGATTGAATCTTTACTGCCACAGATGCAGCAATGGAAAGACGATGCTGGTATCGCCATGGTGGTGCTGCAAGGTAGCGGCGACAAAGCGTTTTGCGCCGGCGGTGATATTCGTGATCTTTACCAGGCGATGAAAGACCACCCGGACAGCTATGCCCCCTACGTCGAAGAGTTTTTCACCAAAGAGTACAGCCTGGATTATCTGATCCACACTTTTGAAAAACCGGTGCTGGTGTGGGGCAATGGCATTGTGATGGGCGGTGGTCTTGGCTTGATGGCGGGCGCTTCGCATCGGGTGGTCACGGCCAGTAGCCGTATTGCGATGCCCGAGCTGGCCATTGGCCTCTATCCAGATGTGGGTGCCAGCTGGTTTTTAAACCGGATGCCAACCGGCTGCGGCTTGTTCCTGGGTTTAACCGGCGCTTCCATCAATGCGGCCGATGCACGCTTGGTGGGCTTGGCCGATCACTTTATTTTGCATGATAAAAAAGCGGCTGTGCTGGATAAACTGCTAACGGTGAAATGGGGCGATACCGTAGCGCTCAATCACCAGAAATTGGCCGATGCGCTCCGTGATTTTGAAGAGCACAGCCGCACGCAGCTACCACTTAGTCAGATCCGACCGCATCAGGCTGAGATTGCCAAATTGGCTGAGCTGGATAACCTGCCTGCCGTGATTGCTGCCATTGATGCGATGCCTGGCGATGACAGCTGGCTGCAAAAAGCCAAAGAGGCACTAAGCTATGGCAGCCCTATCACCGCCCACATTGTATTCCGGCAATTGCAGTTGGGGCAGAGCATGATTTTGGCTGATAGCTTCCGGCTGGAACTTGGCATCAGTGTGCAGTGTGGTCGTATGGGTGAATTTGCCGAAGGGGTTCGTGCGCTGCTGATTGACAAAGATCGTCAGCCGAACTGGCAATACCCGAATGTTGAGTCGGTTCCGAAAGAACTGATCGATACCTTTTTCACATCGCCGTGGACTGCCAGCCAGCATCCGCTGCGGATGTTAGGCTTGTAAGGAGTTTACCATGGCAACGATTGCATTTATTGGTCTTGGCAATATGGGTGGCCCTATGGCCATCAACCTGGTCAAAGCCGGCCATCAGGTCAAAGCTTTTGATTTGTCAGTCGAGGCACTGGCAACTGTGAAAGCAGAAGGGGCCGAAGTTGCAGCCTCTGCGGCCGATGCCGCCACCGGTGCTGACTTTGTGGTTTCCATGTTACCGGCCGGCAAGCATGTACTTGGCTTGTATCTGGGCGAGCAGGGCATCGCCGCACAGATCAAACAAGATGCACTGGTGATTGACTGCTCCACCATTGATGCTGACAGTGCCCGCAAATTGGGGGCCGGATTGGCTGAGCAGGGCATTGCCTTTATTGATGCCCCGGTTTCCGGTGGCGTGGGTGGCGCCAAAGCCGGTACTTTGACCTTTATTGTTGGTGGTAGCGAGGCCGATTACCAAAAAGCGCTACCGGTGCTGCAGGGCATGGGGAAAAATATTTTCCACGCCGGTGCCATTGGTGCCGGTCAGGTGGCGAAAATCTGCAACAACATGCTGCTGAGTATTTTGATGGTGGGTACCTCCGAGTCGCTGCAAATGGGCATCGACAATGGGCTTGATCCAAAGGTGCTGTCGGAGATTATGCTCAAAAGCTCCGGTCGTAACTGGACGCTGGAACTCTACAACCCCTGCCCGGATGTGATGGAGAATGTACCTTCCTCCAACAACTACCAAGGCGGTTTTATGGTGGATTTGATGGCCAAAGATCTTGGGCTGGCGCTGGAAGCAGCGACTCAAAGCCAAAGCAGCACGCCGATGGGCGCTTTGGCACGCAACCTGTACGTTGCTCATCAGCGCGCCGGCCATGGCAAACTTGATTTTTCCAGTATCTTTAAACTGTTTGAGAAAAAAGCATGAATCTGAACAACAAAATCATCGCCATTACCGGCGGTGCCCAGGGGCTTGGGCTTGAAATGGCGCGGATGTGCGCTGCCGAAGGAGCCCGGCTGGCCCTGATTGATATGAATACCGAGCAGTTGGCAGCCGCCAAAGCGGAATTGTCGGCTAGCGCTGAAGTCAGAACCTATCAGGCCAATGTCGCCAACGAAGCAGAAGTTGAAGCGACCTTTGCGGCCATTGACAGTGACTTTGATGGGTTGGATGGTTTGATTAACAATGCCGGCATTTTACGCGATGGCTTGTTGCTGAAATACAAAGACGGTGAGCTGGTTAGCAAGATGCCTCTGCAACAGTTTCAGTCGGTGATCGATGTCAACCTGACCGGCGTCTTCCTCTGTGGCCGTGAAGCGGCTGCTATTATGGTGCAGCGTGGTACTAAAGGCGTGATCATCAATATGTCGAGCGTGGCCCGTGGCGGCAATATGGGACAAACCAACTACGCGGCCTCCAAGGCTGGCGTGGTTGCTATGACGGTTACCTGGGCGCGAGAGCTGGGCCGTTACGGCATTCGGGTTGGCGCCATCGCACCGGGTGTTATTCGTACCGCTATGACCGATGCAATGAAACCCGAAGCACGCGATCGCTTGGAAAAAATGAAACCGGTCGGTCGCCTTGGCGAAGCCAGCGAAATTGCCCATACCGCCAAGTACATTTTTGAAAATGATTTCTTCACCGGTCGGGTGATCGAGATTGATGGCGGCATCAGCATGTAATCCATCACAAAGCGAGCTTCGGCTCGCTTTTTTATGCGAGAAACTCCGATGAAACATTTCCTATCTAGTCTTAGCTTGCTGGTAATAGTGCTGCTTGCTCCTGCAGCATCAGCAAACAGCGACCAAGCGGACATTACCGCTTTATTGCATCAGTTTTTGGCGGGAGCCAGCCGCAACGATGAGGCCATACACCAGCGTTTTTGGGCAGACGATCTGGTGTATACCAGCTCGGCTGGTGCTCGTTTTGGTAAAATGACCTTGATGCAAGGCGTACGCAGCGGAGGACCTGTTGCTGAAGCCGATATTCGCATGCATTATTCGGCAGAGGATATCCAGATCCGGATTTATGGTGAGGTTGCAGTGCTGAACTTTACTTTGCTCGGTAACAGCGATGCGGAGTCGTTGCGTTTTTACAACAGTGGTACCCTGGTACGCAATGACACCGGATGGCAGGTGGTATCCTGGCAGGCAACAAGGGCAGTCGATTAACCACTTATCGATTGTGCGCGTGTTTTGGTTGCCAATTCAGGATGTTTGCTGATGAGTGTGCGGTAGTATTTTTTGTAACGCTGCTGGTTAGTAATGCTTAGCTCGCCTTGTTCAATTAAGGCTATGGCTTGTCTGGCGAGCTTCATGGTTTCTGCTGTCAAACCTGTCCCTTTACTCATGGCCTGCAGCATATTTAGCGCAATCACCGGATTGCTGGGCATAAACTGAAAAGCCTCAAAAAATAATTCACTGGCGCGGCCATAATGTCCATGCTGATATGCTGCTGAGGCTTCCTGGTTGATGGTTTTTATTTTATCTTTTAGCTCCTGATGCCGGTTTTTCTCCATCTTCAACATCAACTGCTGAGTTTCGGTCAGGAAGTCATCTTTCGCCAGGTGGCGGCGCATTTCTTCAATGTAATACTCGCTTTCATACAAATCACCAATTTCGAAATATGCTTTTGCGGCATCCATGCAGCTGTCTATGGTGAGCTTTTTACTTTTCAAACCAGTAATGCCATGGATGAGTTCCTTTGCCTCGGCCAACTGTCCTTTGGCAGCCAGGATTCGGCCTCGAACCAACTGGACCTCCTGTTGCACCAGAGCCTCATTAAATCGCTTGCTCAGTCCTGTGACTAATTGGCTGGCATGTTGCAATTGAACGGCTCGCTCCATGACCGATTTTGTTTGTGCCAGATCGATTAAAGCCCTGGCATGATTGAGGTAATTATCCGCGGTGTCATGAATTGAGTGGCGTGCAGCAGCCACCAATTTGCTATGGATCCGCGCTGCAGCCTCTTTATCTCCGATGATACTGGTTAAATTACTCAAGGTTTGCTGGCGGGTAATGTTTTTAGGCGAAAGTAATGCGGCTTCTGCCAAGGTGTCACAAGCTTGTCGGAAACGGCTTTGCTTAACCAGCAATCGGGACAACCAGTCAAGAGCTTCGACCTTAGTTTCATCAAACTGGGTTAAATCAACCAACTCCAGTTCACTGTCCTCCCAACGTTCCTGCCGGAAGCCTGCAATGGCGTAACCCAGCCTGGCCCAAGGGTAGTTCTTATTTTCTTTGAGCGTCCGGTAGTAGTTTTCAGCCTTTTTATAGGCTTTCGTTTGCAGTAGCAATTCACCTTTTAAACGGTAGGTTGTCTGGTTGAGCTCAGGTTTCGCCTGTAATGCTTTGTCGCATTCGGCAATCGCAAGCGCGTAATCCTGCTCAGCAATGGCCAGATAAATTTTACGCAATGCAATCTTGGTTTTAACCATGCGCACAATACGTTCTTCCAGCACCGGGTAGCTAAATGGCTTTAACAGGTAATCGTCTGGTTGCAGTTCAATCATACCATGGACAATTTTGCGCTGGCTCTCGGCACTGATGATCATAAAACAGCACAACGGACTAATGAGCTCTTGCTGTTTTAATGCCTCAAAGAGTTGATAGCCATCTTTGCAGTCGCCCAGGTTAAAATCGCAGAGAATAAAATCGAATGGGATCTCATAGCACTTCTTTAATGCTTCGGTAGAGTTTCGTGCCAGATGAATGGCTTCAAAGCCCATGGTTTGAAGCATGCTCTTAATTGTAGCTCGAACTGGGGCACAGTCTTCAACTATCAGGACTTGTTTGCAACGGAAAAAGGATGGATCCATCAACAGCTCGACTTACAGTACATTGTCAACTTTTCCATCATAGTGCGCGCTTACATCGGTAAAGTAAAGGATGTCCCAATATGCTTGACAGCGCGGGAAAGGGATCGAAATTTAGACTAAGCTCGTATACAGCTTGGACATAACGTAGGAGGCTGCTATGAACTATCACAGAATTGAGCATTTAAATCGTCAGGATGTCCATATTGATGAACTCGTCATCCATTCTTTTGAGATGGGGCTTTATTTAGCTGAAGTTGATTTTGATAACCGTAAAGCTTTTATCATCGATGATGAAACCGGACGGTCTAAAAAATTTCACAGCATCGACCAGGTTAAAGCTGCTTTTGGTGAAGCGACTACTCGTAATGCCTACCTCAGTCATCAATCCGCTTATGATGAAATGGTAGGTACCCCCGATAAAGTTGATAATACTTTAAAGGTGCCTTTGTTTGGCTCTGCAGAGCCGGGCTAAGTTTTTTTGCTGCCATTTTTGCCAGTTTATCAGTCTGTTTGCCGGATTTTTGTGCAAACGGTTTGTGCTTTGCTTTTTTCGCTTGCCTTGCTGTTGCAAGTCTCTATAATGCCGCCCAGTCGACAGCGCGGAGGCGGTTTGAAACCCTTCTTTGATGTACGACAAATTTTAAGTGAAGTGAACTGGAAAACTTGTTGATTTGGTGCTTGACTTAAAACCCTGACGCAGTAGAATACGCGTCCTGCTTCAGAATGAAGCGCTGCTCTTTAACAATAAGCAATCAATTATCTGTGTGGGTACTTGTGTTGATACGTGCAAACGAATAATCAGTATGAGTGACCAATGTTAATTTATTAGTCAGTACTACTGAGTCAAAACT